>NZ_PEBJ01000002.1:0-225166 GCF_002802915.1 Bifidobacterium felsineum | reverse complement strand
TGGCTCCTGCGGCTGGGCTTGAACCAGCGACCGTCCGATTAACAGTCGGATGCTCTGCCAACTGAGCTACGCAGGAATATTCAATTTTCATCCCAACCGGAGTTACCCAATCAGGTGAGCTCCTGCGGCTGGGCTTGAACCAGCGACCGTCCGATTAACAGTCGGATGCTCTGCCAACTGAGCTACGCAGGAATATTCAATTTTCATCCCAACCGGAGTTACCCAATCAGGTGAGCTCCTGCGGCTGGGCTTGAACCAGCGACCGTCCGATTAACAGTCGGATGCTCTGCCAACTGAGCTACGCAGGAATGGCTGTTGTGTTTGAGATTTCTCTCGCGCACAAGTCACATATCTTACATGCATTTCATAATAATGCAAATTACACGCATGTAGGCATGTCGCGCGGAATTTCGCGGAATCAGAGTTCCCCGTAAATCACCAACTTATCTGAATGAAACGCATCAGGCACCGGGCAATATCTCCCCAATGGAAAACAATGCGGCGCTCCCGCCCAGATTGACACGGCCCATGCCGACGGAAGCGTGGATGACACCGCCACGCCGGGACGCTTGGTATGCGGTGAGATGGGTTTTGCCAAGACGACGACTCCAGTAAGGTAGAACATGACAGTGCCCAGACCCGCAAACGGGGTCTTCTACAACGTTGAGCTTCGGAGCAAAGGAACGGGACACGCAGTCAAAACCCGTATCTGAGTCGGCTTTGGCGGTGACGTTCACGAGCAGTCCGTCGAGCTTGCGCAGCGCCGCCATATCGGGATGAAGATTGCGCACAGTTTGCTCATCATCCAGCACGCACAATAAGTCACGGCCGAGCCACGCCTCAACAGGTCGCACGCCCAAGGCTCGCTCCATGGCATCAGTAACCGACACCGGCTCCAAATCATAAGCTGGGAAGTCCATGACGAATACCTCACCGCCAATCGCATCCTGCCGACGAGTCACCGTCAAGTCGCCACTGAGCGTATGGAATACCACTTCGTCAGCATCCGGCTCCACAAAATGCATGACCACATAGGCCGAGGCCAGCGTGGCATGGCCGCAGAGGTCAATCTCACCGCCGGGCGTAAACCATCGCAGATGGTAGCCTTGCGGCTCACGCACGATAAACGCGGTTTCGGAGAACCGGTTCTCCAAAGCGATATGCGTCATCAGTTCATCGGATGGCCACGCTTCCGGCAAACATACCGCCGCAGGATTCCCCTTGAACACCTCATCAGTGAAAGCATCCACCACATACTGTTTTATTGCCACAACAATATTCCTCTCATTTTTCCACCTGACATCCGATATCCAGATCCTCACACGAACACCAGCTGCACAAGCACCATGTACAGCACCGTGCCCCCGGCGATAGACAGCAGCATGTCACGCTTCCACCAGTGCAACACCACGATCGCGAGAACCGATATGACCTCGGGAACGCCGTGCGCACCGACAAACAGCGTCATGTCCTTCAACGAGTACACGACTAACAGACCAGTCATCGCATATGGCAGCACTCGGCCAAGATATTCGATGGTTTGCGGCGGCTGCTTTGAGTCGGGAAATACGATGAACGGCAAGAACCGAGTAATCAGAGTGCCCAGTGACACCACGCCGATGGTGACAACGGCCTGCCAAACAGCCATGGTCATCAGACACTCTTCTCCTGTATATCCCCGGAATGCAAGCCTTCGTCCGGACCGACACCACTTGCCGAGACATCCAGCCATGTTCGCAATACCAGAAACAGCGCCAACATTCCGCCCATGGCCGGAATCATAAATCGTTCCGGGCCGAACATCATCAAACATGTCGCCGAGACCATCACACCGATAAGCGCCAGCAGATGGCGGCGAACAGAATCCGGCATCAACGATGCACCAACAGGTTCCGGAGACCGAACCCGTAACGACGAATTCCCACCTTCACGCAAGTCGGAAGAGGCGGAATCAACAGTTGCCGAAGCCCCTTCCCCATGCTTCTCTCCCATCCATTGATCAAGAAAAATTGAAAGGAACAGCGCAGTAAGCACGAATTCGATACCGTGAGTACTGAACGGCAGTAGACCGCCGACCAGCCAGCCCAAAGTAGTTCCACCGAGCCAATATGCACGGCTGAGCATCGAGACGAACATCATAAACCATCCACGATCCACCCCTAGCGGCACTTGTGTACTGGAATTGATGGCGAACGTCTCATCGATCATCGTGAAAATCAGATAAGGCTTCTTCCAGCCGAGCCCGCGGAACCTACCCAGCATCGACAGCCCATAGAACAGATGACGGGCATTGACCATGAGCGTGAGCAGGAACGCAGACACCGGCGCAAATGCGGAAAGCAGAAGGTTGATGGTGATGAATTCCATGGACCCCGCGAAAATGAAGAACGCCATGGCGAGCGGATACCACAGCGAGAATCCCTTGGCGTGTGCAAGCAACCCGTATGAGCCGCCAAGGAACAGGAATCCTACTGCAATCGGCGAAGTTAAGGGAAGCGCGGCCTTGAACGCCACGGCTAGCACTGCTGCTTCCCTATGTGGTTCCATGCCAACATTCACGATGCGCTTTCCTCCCAACCGTCCGCGCATCTTCCGAGCGAACGATGGCAGGAATTGTAAGCGTACTAAGTACGATAAGTAAAACAAGAATATCTTATACATTCATAAGGTATTCTTATACTCTATGGATAATCGGTATCTCGCCTTGCAGCACATCGTCGAATATGGCAGTTTTTCAGCGGCCGCGGATGAGCTGCACTGCAGCCAATCCGCCATCAGTCAAATGATCTCCTCGCTGGAAAAAGAACTCGGCATCACACTCATCAACCGCCAACGCAATGGCTGCACACTCACCGAGGAAAGCCGACAACTCTACCCGCTTATCGAACGGTATGTCGAAGACGGGTTGCGCATCAGAGAAAAGACCGCCGAGATACTCGGGCTCGACACCGGCGTGATTCGCATGGGTACCATCGCCAGCATTTCGGCCCACTGGTTACCCGGCTTGATCAGTAGCTTCCAGCAGCGTTATCCGAACGTACGATTCACGCTCCACCAAGGCGACTACACCACCATCCAAGAATGGATCCACAACGGCACCATCGACTTCGGATTCATCAATCCTGCCGCTTCGCGTGAAGTCAAGACCATCACCATCAAACAAGGTGAAATGCTCGCCGTGCTCCCCCTCGATCATCCGCTCGCCCAACTCGACTGCGTGCCGTTGAAGGCTCTTGCGCGCGAACCGATGATTTTGCTTGAGGAAGGTCATTATTCGGAACCATTGGAAGCATTCGCATCCGTGGGACTCAAGCCGAACGTCCGACTACGAATCCACGATGACTACTCCATCATGACCATGGTCGAGGCCGGACTGGGCGTGAGCATTCTCGCCGAGCTCATTTTGCACCGCACTAATTACCGACTTGCGCTCAAGCCCACTGATCCACCAGTGCAACGGACCATGGCCATCGCTTATGCTGATTGGAATCGTCTGCCACTCGCTTCCCGACGGTTTGTCGAGCACATTCAGCGCAATATCGAAACGCTGCCCTGAGTCACAAGGAGCTATTCCGGCCCGTACATACATTTTTGCACCGCGCTCAATCAGCACGCTGACCCGCCGCGCCGATCGAGCGCGAGGCCAGACTTCGCGTTGCCGCGGAAGTCAATTGGTGTCACGCCGGTTCTGCTTCTAAATGCCGAGGCGAACGCGTTGGCATTGGGATACCCCACAGCATGAGCCACTTCCTGAACCGGCATGAATGACGAAAGCAGCAGGCGTTTCGCCTCATCGATTCTGCGTGCGACAAGATACGCATATGGTGTGGCACCAGTCACTGTTCTGAATTTGCGCAGATACTGACGCTCGCTCATCATCGCACGCTGAGCAAGCGCGGAAACGGTGATTCGCTCAGCAAAATGCCCATCAATGAACCTGACGCTTTCCCTAACCGCTAGTAGATCGTCATTACCGTGAAATGTAGGGAGAAGCGCCAAATCGGTCAATAGATCGGTGAGTATGCGAGCTCCGATGATGTCCGACTGCGGACTGTTCTGCGTGTAGGCATCCATCAGCATATCGACGGCATTTTCCATGTACGAAATGTTGCCGAGAGGAAATACATTGCCCGCCGCGGCAACGATACACTCGTAGTACATGCGCGCGGAAATGCCGTCGAAATGAATCATGCTGGTTCTGGTTATGGCACTTGTGCTTCCCTCATGCCGACGATAGGTGTCGAACAAAAAGACATCACCCGGGTGCACGTCATATCGCAAAGCCTCCCCATCATCCCAAATCGTCGCATGAAGCGTACCTTCAGTCACGACCCCCAACAGAAAACTGTCGAACCGCTGCCGTTCGAGGCGGAACTCTGACGTGTAGGCGAACCGTCCTATGCGCAACGGAACAAGCAAATTACTCCGTGCGTCGGAGGATGGAGCAGTGATCAATAACGTCGACTCCTCAGAAATGACGTCCTTTTCAACTGGATGAATAATGGCGGGAACGACGTGGCGCCTGTGCAGAGTAAAACGTTGCGTAACCAAGACCTTTCAAATTCCACAGATATTTGCGGACCGGTGCTAGATGATTATTCCTGCCTGAAGGATATCACCTATTGTCGGTTTATATGTGATATATGTCGTTTTTTTGAAGCCTTATCGCATAGAGAAAAAGTCGGAAAAACGTTGCAAAATCAGGCGTTTTAAGGGATTTTGTCCTCATTGGTACAGCGGTATATCGTTTGAGACGTTGGTACGGCGGTGTACCAAACGGTACGTACCCGAGCAACGCCCGTAAAGAACGGTCTTTACGGAAGGTACAGAAGGAGACGCATAATGCGTAATGCGAAAAAGGCAGTTGCGGCAATGGCGGCCATCACTACACTTGTAGGACTTGCCGCATGCGGCAATAGCAGCACAGCCAAGGTGGATACCGATACTGCGAACGCCAAAGGCGAGATTGTGTTCTGGGGCTGGGGCAACGGCATCAAGGAGACCATCGACGCCTTTGAGAAGGCCAATCCGAACATCACTGTCAAGTACAGCAGCACCGGTACCGCCGCTGACACGGCCACCGCACTGCAGAACGCCATAGCCGCCGGCAAGGGTGCCCCCGATGTCATCATGCTCGAAGATGCCACTGTGCCACAATTCGTGGTGGATGGTAGCGTCATTGATCTTTCGCAGTTTGGCGCCGATAAGTTCGCAGACGATTTCGCAGCCGGCCCGTGGGCTAAGATGCTGCAGGAGGGTAAGCCCTACGCCTTACCAATCGACTCCAGCCCGGAAGTGTTCTTCTACAACAAGGCCACATTCGACAAAGCAGGCGTAGACGGCGAATCCATAAAGACCTGGGACGACTATTACGAGGCCGCCAAGAAGGTGCGCGCACTTGGTGGCGATTATTACATCACCAACAGTATCGATTACCAGCCGTTCCTCGCCCAGGCATGGCAGGCCGGAGCGCAACCATTCAAAGTCGACGGCGAGAACATCACCATCAACATGAACGACAAGGGACTGCAACAATATGTTGCATTCCAGCAGAAGCTCATCGATGAGGATCTCATCAATCCGAAGATCACCAACTGGTCCGATGACTGGTATCGCTCGCTCGGCGATGGCACCACTGCAACGCTGAGCATCGGCGCCTGGATGCCCACCGATCTTGAGACCGGTGCCGCCGCAGGCAAAGGTAACTGGCGAGTCGCACAGTTGCCTCAATGGACTGATGGCGAAGAGGCCTCTTCCGAGGACGGAGGATCTTCTCTCGCCATCACAGCACAGTCCAAGAACACCGCCGCCGCCTACAAGTTTGCGGAGTTCCTGACCCACGGTGACGGCGCCAAGGTTATGGCGGATCATGGTACGTTCCCGGCCACAAAAAAGCTGCTCGAGGATCCTTCCTTCCAATCCGAAAAGAATGAGTACTTTGGCAGGCAGGAAGTCAACAAGGTACTTGCCGAGGCTGCGGAACGCAAGGTAAGCAAGTTCCAGTATCTGCCATACAACTCCTTCGCCCAGTCCAAGTACGGAGACGACGTGGTTCCAGCATTCCAAGGTAAGACGACGTTGAAGGATGCGCTTGCCAAGTACGCGAAGACCCTGGCCGATTACGGCACCGATCAGGGATATACCGTCAGCAACCAGTGATTCATGGCGATATAGCAATACTTGGTTCATAGATATCAATCGATTATGAGCGGGGATGCTGCCCCAGTATCCCCGCTCTTTGTATGTTTGATGCCCCTCCGCAGACACGGACCAGGCACTGAACGATTCCCAATCCTTAAGGAAGAAGCAAGCATGTCACCGCAGATAATCTCCGCACAACCAATGATATCGGGCAAGACCGCTACATCATCAGCTATCTCTTTCAAGACAATAAATCAGCATTCCAAGACGGCAAGAGACAACAAGCATAAGGCGGATTGGCGTGGATGGAAGTTCATGTGGCCATTCGCCGCGGTGTTCGTGTTCGTGTTCATCATCCCAATCGTATATGCGGTGTACATCAGTTTCTTCAAAAAGCAGATGATCGGTGGCACTAAGTTCGTCGGATTCGACAACTACGCAAAACTGATGAGTGACATGCAATTCTGGAGCTCGGTGGGTCGTGTGGCTTTGTTCACAGTGGTGCAGGTGCCGATCATGCTGTTCCTCGCGGCCGCGATGGCGTTGGCCATCGATTCGATGAAACTGCATGGCACGAAGTTCTTCCGCATTTCCACGTTCCTGCCGTACGCGGTGCCGGCCGTGGTCTCCACCCTGATCTGGGGATTCATGTATGGCGCCAAATATGGCCTGGTGAGAAGCTTCAACGACCTATTCGGCACGAATCTTGACGTCATGGTCCCCTCGGTGCTGCTGATCTCTATCGGCAACATAGTGACATGGGAATTCGTTGGCTATAACATGCTGATCTTCTACAGCTCCCTTTCCACGATCCCGCATTCCCTGTATGAGGCGGCTTCGATCGATGGCGCTTCCGAGTGGCAGATCGTCAAGTCGATCAAGCTGCCGGAGTTGAAGGGGTCGCTGGCGATCACGGTGATCTTCTCGATCATCGGTTCGTTCCAGCTGTTCAATGAGCCTTCCATTTTGCAGAACATGGTGCCGGGCAATGCGATCACCACGTATTACACGCCGAACATGTACGCGTACAACCTGAGCTTCTCCGGTAACCAGTCGAACTACGCCGCGGCCCTGGCCATCGTCATGGCCGTGATCACCATGGCCATCGCCTACGCGGTCCAGCTCAACAGCATGAAGGAGCAGATGAAGTGACGCGCCTGACGTTGATTGATGGAATGACTGAGACTGTGATTGTGAAGGAGCGTATCTGATGAGTGCAGCAACGAGTGCCCGTTTGACTGAGGCGGAGTTGAGGGCTCAGGAGAAGGCGGCCAGGAGGGCCGAGAGGGAGCGTCAGAAGAGGATCGCCCGTGACGAGGCGGCCGAGAGGAAGCGCAGCGAGAAGGCCGGGTTCGCGAACGTGAACAACCCGCGCCGCTCGACCCTGATGACGATCCTGTGCGCGATCTTCGCCGTCTACTGCCTGTTCCCGTTCGTCTACCTGGCGATCAACGCCACCAAGACCCAGGCCGACTTCACCAGCACGTTCGGTTTGGGCTTCGGCAAGACGTTCGCCCTGTGGGACAACATCGCCACCGTGTTCACGTATCAGAACGGGATCTTCGGCCGTTGGCTGGTCAACACGCTGATCTACGTGGTCGTCGGCGCCGGCGGCGCGACCCTCCTGGCGATCATGGGCGGCTACGCGTTGGCGAAGTTCCGTTTCCCGGGCCGCAAGGCCGTGTTCGCGGTGATCATCGGCTCCATCAGCGTGCCGGGCATCGCCCTGGCGGTCCCGCAGTTCCTCCTGTTCGCCAAGCTCGGATTGACGAACACGCCGTGGGCCATGATCATCCCGTCGCTGATCAGCCCGTTCGGCCTCTACTTGATGTGGATCTTCAGCGAGCAGGCCGTGCCCACCGAACTCCTGGAGGCGGCGCGCGTGGACGGCGCGTCCGAGTTCCGCACGTTCTGGACCATCAGCCTGCCCCTCTTGGCCCCCGGCATCGTGACCACCGCCCTGTTCACGATCGTGGCAACGTGGAACAACTACTTCCTGCCGTTGATCATGCTGAAGGACGCCGACTGGTATCCGTTGACCATCGGCCTGAACCAGTGGAAGGACCAAGCCAGCACGGCCGGCGGCCAGGCGATCCAGAACCTGGTGATCACCGGCTCCCTGATCACGATCATCCCCTTGGTGATCGCCTTCCTGTGCCTGCAGAAGTACTGGCAATCCGGCCTCGCCGCAGGCGCCGTCAAGGAATAAAAGATTCTAGCGCCGGAGAACAAGCATGATATCGATTACGGTTCTCCGGCATTATCTACATCAAATAAGGAGACAGCCATGTCTGCGCATACTGTAACCGTCGACGTAACAACACCTCCATTCACCGGTATTCCGGAACGCTATTACGGCGCCAACAGAGATCCACAAGGCAATGAAATCCGTTTCACCAACTACTACATGACCGTGAACGGCGAACCACGATTCGTGGTTATGGGCGAATTCGAGTTCTCCCGCGTGGAAGCATGGCAGTGGGAGGATGAACTGATCAAACTCAAGATGATGGGCGTAAACGTCATTTCCTTTTACGTGTACTGGATTCATCATGAGGAACATCAGGGCGAATGGAACTTCACCGGCCAACGCGACCTACGTCGTTTCGTACAACTATGCGCCAAGCATGGTTTGTGGTGCGTAGCTCGTATCGGACCGTTCGTGCATTCCGAAACTCGTAATGGCGGTTTGCCTGATTGGCTATATGGCCAGCCATACGAAGTGCGTGAGAATGACCCTGGATTCCTTGCAGCGGTGGATGACTATTACGCCCATGTCGGCGAGCAGCTTAGAGGCCTCATGTTCAAGGATGGAGGCCCAATCATCGCCACCCAGCTCGATAACGAGTACGAGCATTCATCCGCACCATGGGAGTGCACCACCGGAGTGGCCAACGAATGGGTGAATAGCGGCACCAGCGGCGAAGCATATCTCAATGCTCTCAAGACATTGGCTTTGAAGTACGGTTTCGACACTCCGTTTTACACGGCCACCGCATGGGGCAATGCGGTGACCACTGATTCCGCCATCCCGATGTGGGGCGGCTACCCGTACCGCCCATGGCTGTTTTATGGGCCGAACAGCGGCGAACATCCGGCTACCCTGGAATACGATTACCAGGATTTCCACTCCTCCAAGCATATGGCAGAGTCCAAGTACGATATGTTTGAGATGAATTACACGCCCGAAAGCTATCCCTACGTCTGCTGTGAGATGGGCGGCGGCATGTTCTGCTCATACAATTATCGATTCATCTTGCCATGGAAGTCCGTGGACGCAATGGCCAACATTAAAACCGCATCTGGCTGCAACTTCCTGGGCTACTACGTCATCAAAGGAGGCACGAACCCTAAGCGTGAGGGTGGGTTCATGAATGAAGGCCAGTGTCCGAAGATCTCCTACGACTTTCAAGCGCCGCTCGGCGAATTTGCTCAGACCCGTGAGTCCTATAACCGCCTCAAAGTGCTCCACACCTTCGTTCATTCGTTCGAAAGTGAACTCACACCAATGATTCCCGCCCTGCCGATCGGCCAAAACCAAATCGACCCCACCGATACCAAGCCATTGCGTTGGTCAGTGCGGGCGGCGAATCACTCCGGGTTCGTGTTCATCGACAACTTCCAGGATCATGTGCATATGCCGCCCCGCAGTGATGAAACCATCACCATTGAATTCTCTGACGGTGCAGCTCCTGTGACGTTCGACAATATAGGTATTGCCGCGGATGAAAACTGCATACTACCGTTCAATATGTCTCTCCGTAGAGTAACGCTCACCAAGGCAACCGCACAGCCCGTCACTCGCGCAACCGTGGATGGCGAAACTCTCTATGTATTCGTCAAGCCAACTGGCATGCCGGAATCAACCTTCACGTTCGCCTATGGTGCAATCACATCTCAAGGTAGCAACGAATACCGTTGCGACCCCATGGCCCCGATTGAGCGCTTTACGGTGACGCAGGACGGGTCCAAGGTCGACATTATCGTGCTCGACCGCGCGCACGCGGACGAACTGTTCGTCGTGAATTTGGCGGGCGGTATGCCTGGCGAAGATGGTTGCGAGCAAGCACTCATCATTGCCCAAGGCGCGGTGATTCCTGATGAGCACGGCATACGCTTTGAGACCACCGAAGCTAAGAGCAATGTATATGCGCTGCCAGCGGACGTGCTGACCGGCAATGGCTTGCAACCCCTACGCACGGATGAATCCGGCTTCGGCATATACTCGATCGGCGGCGCGGAGGCCAAGGTCCCGTTCAAGCTCGAACGCAAATCCCAGACTCGCTGGACGCTAAGCATCAATCCAAAGGATCTTGACGGTCTCAAGAACGCCTGGGTGGACGTGAAGTACACCGGAGATATCGGTTCCGCCTTCTTCAATGGCGATATGGTTCACGACAACTTCGCTAACGGAGACGTCTGGCAAATCGGTCTGCATGAGTTCACACAACAGCTTGCCGAAGGACCAATGACCCTCTACATCACACCACTCAAGGAAGGTGTGAGTGTGGACGTGGACTCCCCGATGGCGGCTCGAAGCGAGAAAGTCGACAAGGAGACCAGCGAAATCCACTCCGTCGGCATCACACCGATATACGAGTACACGCTTAAGCGCTGGTAAACCAGCAAAGTTCTATAGCCAACCGTTGAACGGTTGGCTATAGAACCGAATTCTTATTCTCCCAAGGAGCACAACATGGCTGCGCGCACAAACAGGAATCGAGTGACTTTACGCGAAGTAGCTCAAGCCTCCGGAGTTTCACTCAAAACCGCTTCGAATGTCATCAATGGCACTGGGCGCATGTCCGAGAAGACTCGAACACATGTTGAAGCAGTCATTAAAGAACTGGGATACAAGGTCAATATGGCGGCACGCAATATGAGTCGCGGGCGCACAGGATTCATCACTCTTGCCATCCCCACGCTCACTCCACCATATCTAGCCGAGCTTGCCAACAGGGTTATCGATGCTGCACGGCAACACGGTTATTCCGTGTACGTTTCCACCTATGAGCACGGGTCGTCAGGCAGCGCACGCGATCTACTGCGCAGTTTCAATTCCACCGTGTCCGACGGCATGATCCTCTCCATGAGCGAAGTCGAAGATATTTCTCCGGAAGATTTGCAGGTGGATTTTCCTCTTGCTGTGGTTGGCGCGCGCACCACATGGGGCATTGTCGACCACATTACACCGAATGATATGCAGGCAGCCGCCAAAGCGGCGGGATACTTGTATGATCATGGTTCCACCAGACTTGCCGTTATAGGCGCTCGTGCTGCCTATGACGAAACCACATTGTTGCAAGCAGAAGAAGGCAATTACCAACTTCGTATGCGCGGCATCATAACAGAAAGCAGGAAGCGTGGTCTTACTCTCAATCCTCAACTGATCGGCATTACTGGGCAGAATTGGACAATCGGCATGGGAGCCCGCACCATGCAACGCCTACTTGATACCCAAATCCCATTTGACGGAATAATCGCGCTGAACGACCAATTAGCAATCGGCGCAATATCCGTGTCATGCATCAACGGAATTTCCATCCCAGACGACATCCAGATAATAGGATTCGACAATATCGAAGAGGACGCATATCTGCAGATCCCTTTGACAAGCATGGATTCACGTTTAGGCTGGGTGGCTTCCACGGCAGTGGAGCGCCTGATTGGCCGTATCCGCGGCACCGTCAGCTCACCGGAGCTACTTACTACTCAATCCGAGGTCATCATTCGAAAATCCACACGATGACCTCGGCCTCCCACCTACATCGATACCTGGGTCAATGGCATGGCAGAGTTGATTGGGAAGTCGGGAGCACTAGGCGCTATACCAGCTTCGACCAAGTTCACGCCGAGCATGGCCACCATAGCACCGTTGTCGGTGCAGAGCTTAATCTGCGGGATGCGCACGTCGACGTCGTAACGCTCACCGTATTCCAGCAACTTGGCCCTGAGCTGCGAGTTGGCGGAGAAACCACCACCAACAATCAACGTGTTGGAACCGTACTGTTCGCAGCCTTTCATAGCCTTACGCGCCAGTACGGTGGCCACTGAATCGGCCAGCGATGCGCATACGTCATCCACTGGAATCTCATGGCCTGCGGCTTGCTCGCCCTCAACCCAGCGTGCCACAGCCGTCTTGACACCTGAGAAACTGAAATCATAGGGGTGCGCAGCCCCGGCCTTGCCTTGCGTCAATCCCATCGGCACCTTGATGGCATGCGGATCGCCGTTCTGGGCATGACGGTCGATATGCGGCCCACCTGGATACGGGAAGCCCAGCAGGCGCGCGACCTTGTCGAAGCACTCCCCTGCCGCGTCATCCAGCGTGGTGCCCACCACGTCAATCTTGCGAGGCATATCCTCCACATGCAACAGTGATGTATGGCCGCCGGAGACGATCAGCGCCAGAGTATCCGGCGGGAACGCACCGAACTGCAGTTGGGTGACCGCAATATGCCCAATCACATGGTTGATGCCGTAGATTGGCTTATTCGCCGCCCAGGCCAGCGATTTGGCTCCGGAAACACCCACAGCAAGGCACCCCGCAAGACCCGGTCCCGCGGAAACGGCAATAGCGTCAATATCTGCCAAGGTCATGTTGGCATCGGCAAGTGCTTTGGATACACATGGCACGAATGCTTCAGCATGTGCGCGGGATGCGATTTCGGGAATCACACCGCCATAACGCGCGTGTTCCTCCATCGAGGAGGCCACGACGTTGGACAGCAGCGTGCGCCCTTGCACGATGGCAGCTGCGGTTTCGTCACAGGTTGATTCGATGCCCAGTACGATTGGTTCGCTCATGATTCCTTACCGTTCTGTTCCGTATGGTTCGTCTGTACGTTCGTTATCCGCTGCGTCATTATCTGGGCCGCCGCTTGCGCTTTGGAAGCCAATAATGCGCGGTTCAAAGTCCAATGCCATGACGTAGGCATCGATACCTTCAGGCTGGTAGTACCGTTTGCGTAGTCCTATACGTTCAAAACCGAAGCCTTTGTATAAAGCGATGGCCGGCTCATTGATGACGCTGACCTCGAGCAGCATGCGCCGCGCGCCCCGCTGACGTGCCCGTGCAATGAGCTCAGTCATCAGAGCGCGCGCGATGCCTTGCCGTTGATATGTCTTGCCGACGCCGACATCCATGATTTCCGCGTCTTCGCCGTCATACCAATAGCCGGCGAAGCCTCGAATCGTATTGGCTTTGCTATCCGCATCAAAGATGTAGGTGCGGCCTTCGCCTTCTATTTCCTGACGTACCGAGGCTTCACTCCACGCATGATTGCCGAAGAGTTCCACTTCCAAAGACCGCATAGCGGCGATGGCGCGTTCATGGCCAAGTTCGTTCGCGTCAATCAACATCAGTTGGTACGCTCCGCACCTTCATGCCCAAGTACGTGCTTGAGCGGAGCTGGAATCTCGGCGTCCGGACGACGCAAGTACAACGGCTCGACTAGAGCGTCAGGTTTGCGTTCGGCGTTCAGCAGGGCTTCACTCGCGAAAATGGACAGGCCCTGCTCGCCTTGATCGAGTACGGAAGATTCCTCGATATCGCCTAAATGCTCGATATGTTCGAGAATGGAGGCATATTTATGCGCACCGTGGCCGACGACATCAACCACAATATGGCCGGCAACGGCCTGCTGGTATTCCCGAGCGGCTTGATTGACACGCTCAACAATGGATTCCGGGTAATCGATATCCATTGCGATAAGTGGCTCGGCAAGCATCGTCCCATCAGTTTTTTCTCCGGTAAGCGGAACCGCACACAGTTCGAAATACAGCTGTTTGCGGCGTGCATCATTGACCGCCAGCGTGAGCACATGGAGGTCGCACGAATCGCCGAGTGTACCGGCCTTGCCTCGGCGGATAAGGTTCCATTGCGCTTGTGGTTCCAGAACATTCTGTCCCAATAGTTTGGCTCCAGTGGCGAACGCCAGCGCCTTGGCGGCTACGATACCTGCTCGCAATCCGGTGAAGGGGGCAGGCCCCACACCTGCCACGATGGTGCTGATATCCGATGGCTGATAGCCTGCCTCGTTCACCGCTCGCGCGATGTTGACCTGCAACTTTTCCACATGGGTGCGAGAATCCGTTTCAACGATGGGCTTATGCCCTACAACGCCTACCGTTGAGCCGAATGACGTGTCAATCACCAGCGTGCAACCCATGTGCTCTCCTCGTATGCATGAACTTCTCAGTGAAACCTTTAGAGAGTGTACATCGAGGAGTCTATGGACGCAGCCGGCTTAGGATGACACGCATGCTTCACTCACGCCATCCGCTCACTACATGTCAAGCACTGACCGGTTTACAGGTTGAAGTTCTTCCATCGCGCGCCGACCGGCACGAAAGTGACGGTGCGCATGCCGTTGCTGGTGAGCTCTGCCGACGGTTCATCCTGTGCATGTTCCAACGGGCGGTCGATATGGATTTCGAGACGTTCGCTGGCCAATGCGGTGGCCATCTGTTCGCCCCACTCCATAAGAATCACCGTGTTTTCGCTGGGATCCTCGAGTTCCTCATCCAATCCCAGCGATTCAAGTTCATCAAGAAGCCGACCAATGGCATCCTGCCCTGGAGCATAGGAGGAGCCTCCCAAACGGTAGGCGTCCACATGGATGAGATGCGCCGGCTCACCATTCGCAAACCGTCCATTCAGCTCACGCGCAATGGTGAACGTTGGCGAGACAATGGGTTCGGTAATGCCAAGTCCTGCGCCGAATCCTTGGGCGAACGTGGTTTTGCCGGCGCCGAGCGGGCCGGACAGGAGCAGTACATCACCACCTTGCATCTGTGAGGCGACTCGTTTACCGAGCTCCTGCATGGCTTCGCTAGTGGGAGCTTCAATGACTTGCTTGTTCATAGATAACGGATCCTATCGTCCTTTGTGACTGATGTCTTCGATGCAGCGTTCCAATGCATAAAGCGGGTCGCCACCATTGGTTTTGCTCTGCTCATCCGCCCATGCGAGCATGCGGATGCAGTGGGATAATCCAGCAGAGGTCCAGCCGCCGAGCTGCTTGGTGGCATTACGCAGCACCCATGGATTGGTTTTAGCTTCCGCTTGGGAGATTGTTCCGGATCTAACGGCGGCGGCTTTGGCCAGAGTACGCAATTTCATGGCCAATGCGCCGATAAGCGCAATGGGGTCGGTGCCCTGTTCCACTGCGGAACGCATCATGACGATCGCCTGCGCGGTGCGTCCTTCCATAGCCTTATCCGCCACGGCGAAACCGGTGACCTGCGGATTGGCCGTCAGATATTGGTTGACGCGCTCCAGCCCAACGGGATTGTCATCGAAATCGAAGCATAATTGCTCACACATGGCGGCCAGTTCACCGGTTTTGCCACCAAGTACGGCGATGAGTTGCTGCGCAGCCGCAGGGTCAACCCGGCGCTTACGCTTCTCGAACTCCTTATAGACGAAGTTCAGCTGAGCGTCAGGCTTCTTCAGATCAGGCACATCCTCTTTGCGAGCGCCGGCTTTGACGAGCTGATCGAGTACACGTTTGCCTTTTGCCCCGCCTTCATGCTGGCAAATCACCACGCTGGCTGATGCAGGGTCCTTCACGGACTGCTTGGTGTAGGAAATCAGCGCTTCGGCGAATTTCTCGTCCGCGTTCTGCAGGTTGTCGATGCGCACCACGGATACGTCGGAAAGTAGGGATGGGCTAACCGCCTCGTCGAAGGCGTATTGGTCGGCATTGGTGGCGTCCAGTTCGATGAGTTCGGCGTCAGGGCGTGCTTTCAGTGCTTGGGCGCAGAGTTCCTTGACTCGTGAGGTGTTCAGGTACGAGTCTCCTCCGGGAACCACGGTTACCGTTGCATGTGCTGCTGATCTGGCCATAGGCTCCATCTCCCCACACAGGTTGGACAAGCTCACTTCAACAACATGGTGAGCGTTTCCTTCCACCATAGGCTGATGCGTACTTTGTGGCTGGCATATGAGCCGAACCGCTCGCCCGGCATGCCCGATTCGATGCGCAGACGTCGTAGCCAACGGGAGAACAGCACGAATGCAATCGTCATTGCGGCTTCTGTGAGCGCAATGAGTATCGCACCGAATATGCCATCCATCCAAGGCATGACGGCCACGTTCGAGTCACCCACCCATATGGAGACGCGCTCCATAATCAAGGTTCCCACCGAAGCGACCCGCGCCAACTGCACCGCCAGCCATGGAGCGCACCATGCACAGCTCAACGCCAGCAGACCGGCGATGGTGGCTAGGGAGACGAATGGCGCCACAAGCAGATTCGCCGGAATTGAAAGCAGCGGCAGCTGTGGCTCCATCAATACCTGTATAGGTAAGGTGAACAGTTGCGCCGATATGGTCATGGCCATAGTCCGCGCCAGAACTGACGGCATTGCGTAATTGAGTACCCGCTCAACATGATTCGCGCATACAACGATGCCTAGGACGGCCGCAGTAGACAAGGCGAAACCATAACTGTGCGACATATCGGGCATCAGAATGATTGATCCGATAACCGTGCAGCATAAGGCGCTCAACGCTTGCGGCCTACGCCCCATTGCATAAGCGGCGGAATTCATAATCCCCATGATGAGCGCCCGCGTGACCGAGTCGCCAGGGAACACGATAAGCGCCAGGCCTACATACGCGCCGCCTACCAGCAGGGCGCAGACACGTCTGTCGACGAGCATCCATCTGCATATGCGACGCACCAGTGCAGCCAGTAATACGAAATGTCCGCCAGAGACGGCCATAAGATGCATGATGCCGGATATGCGGAAACGTTCTTCCATCATGTTCGCATAGGTGCCGTCGATGGGTGAGATGCCTTCCGATTCGGCGTCGAAATAATCCTGGCCAAGCACGCCCATCGTCAATCCGGGCACGAGCACGCGTCCCTGTTCAGAGAGCCGTTTGGTGACGCGGAAGAACGACTGCTGCATATGCGTTATGATCCGCCAATGCCAAGGTGGCGCACGTGATGCCGTTATTGTATGCCGCGCGGAATCGTCTGTGCTGTTCATCATTATCCACAGTGGCATACGACCGTATTCCGCTTGCCGGAGCATACCGAGGAATCGGTAGGTGCCTCCCCGATGCAAAACGTTGCAATCATCGTGCGTTGCGTAGGCGCGTACGCGAGCGGAGGTTTTCAGCTCGCCGCGAGATGTTTGTATGAGTGCCAGTCGCATGTCGACTTGGCAGTCATATGAGCGTTGGTCTGATACCAGTATCGGTGTGGTGACCATGCCTTCCACTTGAATCGGTGATTGATCAACTACTCTGGATTGGACTGACACGGGATCGAACCACGCTACGGTGTCTGCCGTAACCGCCGACATGCCGGCCACACTAGCGGCTACGCAGCATACAGTGAGTGACCCAGCCCACCATCGTCTACCGCGCAGCATGAGATATGAGGCAATCAACGATACGGCTACCGCAATCGTCATCATTACTATGATGATTGCCGGCATGCCGCCGCCTGCCCATACCGCAAACGCTTGATGGGAGGCCAGGCTGGAAAACCATACTGTAGCGGCGACCGACAGTAAGCGCCAGTCGCGACTTCCCTGCTCCCGCAGTATTTGATCCGCGCTCATTCGACACGCACCTGTCCGCGGATTTTCTCCAACGTTTTCGATCCGATACCGGTAACGTCCAACAGCTGATCCACTGATGTATATCGTCCGATTGACTTGCGGTGGTCGATGATGCGTTGTGCGGTGACCGGTCCGATACCAGTAATGGTTTGAAGCTCGTCCAGCGACGCAGTATTGATATTGATGCGCGAATCGGATTCCTGTTGAGCTGGCTGATCGGCATCGCTCGTGTCTTCAGGATGCGACTGCTCAGGCGATGGCACGGCATTGGAGGAGGAATCCGGCAGCCGGTCATCGCTGTTGTCGATCGATTCGCCGTCGATATTCTCCGTATTGGTTGATGACAATGCGTTGGGATGCTCGCCCTGAGCAAGTGCCGTCAGGTTCATGGATTGCTGCACGATGAGCGTGAAGCTCAATCCCAATACCGCCACCAGCAACAGTATGATCACCAGTGTATGGCCGGTGGTCAACGCCAATCGAGGCCGGTCTCTGAGCTTATGAGGACGATCGGTTTCCATAACGCTGTCGGCAGGCCGCACACCAATCAGCGAAGACAATGCCTGTTTGCGCTGATTGTTCTCGATGCTCTGTTTCGTCTGGCTCATTGGCGGCTCAATAGCGTCATGTCCCGGTGGCGGAGGCGGTAGGACAGCTGCATTATCAATCCGGGCGGGAGATTCGTTCCGGATTTCAGGCATGGCGACGTCCAGATCTGCGAGTCTACGCAGTCTGCTGTCCGTGGAGGGGGACGATACGCGTCTGATACGGAAAATGCCCATGAATCCACGCTGAGGGATTCATGGGCATTTGTCCAGCTGAAACGGGGTATGTGGTTCTAGCTTATGAAGTTATCCACATTCCCCGTATCCGTCTTATTCGGCAGGCACGATGGAGACGATCTTTGGTGCCTTGACGATGACCTTGCGAGGCTCCTTGCCACCAAGACGTTCGGCCACGGCCTCCAGCGCCTTCTTCTCCAATTCGGCCGGGTCGATGTCCACCGGCACTTCGAGCTTGGCACGCACCTTGCCCTTGATCTGCACTACGGCGGTCACGGTGTCGTGGCCCACGTAGCGTTCATCAGCCACCGGCCATGGCTCAGCAGACAGGGACTCAGGGTGTCCGAGCTTGTTCCACATCTCCTCGCAGATGTGCGGGGCGATCGGAGCGAGCATCAGAATCAGCGGCTCGACAGCGGCACGAGGCACCGACTTCAGCGAGGTCAGATGGTTGTTGAGCACGATGAGCTTGGCGATGGCGGTGTTCGGGCGCATGCCTTCCATTTCCGCGGTCACTTCGGCAATCGTGTTGTTGAGCAGCTTCAGGGTCTTCTCATCCGGCGTGTCTTCGGATACATGGGCTTCGCCGGTGGTCTCGTCGATCACGTTGCGCCACAGACGCTGCAGGAAGCGCATGCCGCCGACCACGTTGCGGGTGTTCCACGGGCGGGATTCGTCCAGCGGACCCATGCTCATCTCATACAGACGGAAGGTGTCGGCACCGTAGTTCTCGTACATGAAGTCCGGGGTCACGATGTTCTTAAGGCTCTTGCCCATCTTGCCGAATTCACGGTTGGCATGCTCGCCGTTCCATGTGAACGTTGGTTCGCCAGAAGCGTCGGCCGGGCCTTCGACAACCTCATCGGCTGGCACGTACTGGCCGCGATCGTCGGTGTAGGCGTAAGCCTGGATCATACCTTGGTTGAACAGCTTGTGGAACGGTTCGGCGGAGTCCACGTAGCCCAGATCGAAGAGGATCTTGTGCCAGAAGCGGGAGTACAGCAGGTGCAGCACGGCATGCTCCACACCGCCGATGTACAGGTCCACGCCGCCTTCGTCACCAGAGTACTTGTTGTGGTTCGGACCCATCCAGTAGTCGAACTCGTCCTTCTCCACCATGTGAGCAGTGTCGGTCGGATCGATGTAACGCATGTAGTACCAGCAGGAGCCGGCCCAGTTCGGCATGGTGTTGGTGTCGCGATAGTAGGTCTTCTTGCCGTCGCCCAGGTCGAGCTCGACCTTGACCCAGTCCTCGTTGCGACTCAGCGGAGCTTCCGGGTTGGATTCGGCATCCATCGGGTCGAAGGTGCGCGGCTCGTAGTCCGGCACGTCCGGCAGGTTGATCGGCAGTGCGGAATCCGGCAGCAGATGCGGGGTGCCGTCCTCGCCGTAAACGATCGGGAACGGTTCGCCCCAATAACGCTGGCGGGAGAACAGCCAGTCACGCAGACGATAGGACACGGTGCCCTTGCCCACGCCCGCAGATTCAAGCCATGCGTTGACCTTGGCAATGGCATCATCCACACGCAAACCGTTCAAGCTCAGGGCGTCGCCCTTGGCCTTGGTGGCATCCACAGAAGAGTTGATGACGATGCCGTCGTGGGAGACGAACGGAGCCTTGCCCTCATAGTTGGCCAAATCATCGCCGGATTCCGGCAGCGGCTGTACGGTATAAATGACCGGCAGGCCGAACTTCACAGCAAAATCGTAATCGCGCTGATCGCCGCCAGGCACAGCCATAATGGCACCGGTGCCGTAGTCCATCAGCACGTAGTCTGCAGTGAACAGCGGCAGCTTTGCGCCGGTGATCGGATTGATGGCATACAGACCAGTGAACAGACCAGTCTTTTCGCCGCCTTCATCCACACGGTCCTTAGCGGTCTTGGATTCAGCTGCGATACGGTAGGCCTTCATGCCTTCGGCAGGGGTGGCGTAACCGCCCTTCCAGGCTTCCGGCACGTCAGCAGGCCACTCGGCGGGCACGTACTGGAGCAGGTCATGCTCCGGGGATACCACGGCGAACGTGGTGCCGAACAAGGTGTCGGGACGGGTGGTGTAGATCTCCATGTCCTTGACGCCGTCGGCAGTGGGTACCTCGAAATGCACGGATGCGCCATGGGATTCGCCGATCCAGTTGCGCTGCATGAGCTTGACCTTTTCAGGCCAGTTGATGCCATCAAGGTCTTCGATCAGACGGTGACCGTACTTGGTGATGCGCATCGACCACTGACGCAGTTCACGCTGGAACACCGGGAAGTTGCCACGCTCGGACTTGCCTTCGGCGGTGACCTCTTCGTTGGCGAGCACGGTGCCCAGGCCCGGGCACCAGTTGACCGGGGACTTGGAGATATAGGCCAGGCGGAAGTCGTTCAGAATATCCTGCTGCTCGGCTTCGGTAAGGTCTCCCCACGCCTTGCCGTCGGTCTCATGGCCGGGGATGGTCTTCTCGCCAGATTCGAATTTGGCGATCAGCTCGCTAATCGGGCGTGCGGAGCCCTTGGTACCGGACGGGTTGGTGGCCTCATCGTCGTACCAGGATTCGTAGATACGCGAGAAGATCCACTGGGTCCAGCGCACATAACCGGGATCGATGGTGGCAAACGTACGACGGTTATCGAAGCTCAAACCCATACGATGCAGCTGGCGGGACATGTTGGCGATGTTCGCCTCGGTGGTTACGCGCGGATGCTGGCCGGTCTGCACGGCGTACTGTTCGGCGGGCAGACCAAAGGCGTCATAGCCCATGGCGTGCAGCACGTTCTCACCCTTCATGCGGTGGTAGCGGCTCACCACGTCGGAGGCCAGATAACCGAGCGGATGGCCCACATGCAGGCCCTTGCCGGATGGGTAAGGGAACATGTCCATGGCGAAGTAGGCGGTGCGGCCTTCGGCGTTGCGGCCCTTACCGTCCTTCAGATCGCCGTTGACGTTGGCTGCCCAGAAGGTGCCTCGTTCATCCCAGATCTTCTGCCACTTGTTTTCGATGGTTTGCGCCAGTTCAGCGTTATAGCGGAAGCTGGGCTCTTGAGTTTGCGTGCTCTTCTCGTTGTCACTCATAAATCAGCAAGGTAGCCGCGTAACTGGACACGTTCGTCGACATCATTCAGCATCCGAGACAATGGCCGCAGGACTGCCATTGAGCTTGATGTCGACTTGGGTCTGCTTCTTCAGAACCGCTCGTGCGGCATCCCAACTGCCATCAGCAATCATGTCCTGCAACGACTGCGCGATCTTTCCAGCGAGTTCTTCAGTGCCTTTGCCGACCGCTATGCCATATTGCACAATACCCGATTGCACGGTGCCGGCGTCTTCGAGCACAGTGGTATATCGTGAACCGTTGGCCTGTTGCAGCCCACCCAGTATCGCCAGATCGGAGGCGATGGCATCCGCGGAACCGGCCTGCAATGCGGTGACACATTGCGCGTAACTGTCCCGCTGCTGAATCACGGCATCAGGGTGCCGCACGCGGAACAAATCAACGGTTTCATCACCCTGCACTGCGCAAATACTGTGTTGGCCCACATCGCCGACGGTATCCGGCTTTACTGAGTCCGCAAATACGCGACTATCCCGGGAACGCACCAACAGGCCTGTGCCCGTAATCAGATATGGGCCCGCGAAGTCCACAACGTTCTTGGAAGTTTCAGTGATCGGCCATGAGGCGACCACCATATCAACCTGCCCACTATTCAGCATGGATTGCCGGCTTTCCGGCCGCACCTGTTTGAAAACGATCTGCTTGTTCGCATAGCCCAGACGAGCAGCCACATATTTGGCCACAGTCACATCGAATCCTTCATATGTGCCGTCATGCCACACTCCTATGCCTGGCTCGTCAGCAGACACGCCGACGGCAATCGTCGGACCTTCCGGGGAACCGGACACTGTAGTGACCTGAATCTGGCCGCAGGAGGCCAACGACATTGCTGAAATCGCAATGGCTGCCACTGCTGCACACGTGCGCTTGATTCGCATTGGGCTTTACTTGAACATGCGCGAACGGGTCAGGAACCAGGTGACCGCCACGGATAGCGCAATGGAGATGATGATGATGGCCGCAAAACCCCACGGCTTATCACTCAACGGCATGCCAAGCATGCCTTCCTGGAAGTTCATGCCATACATGGAGAAAATCAATGTTGGGATAGACAGCGTGATGGAGATAATCGTGAAGATACGCATCACGTTGTTCAGGTTATTGGACACGATCGAAGCGAAGGCATCGGTCATGTTCGCAAGAACGCCGCTGTAGATGTTGGCCATCTCGATTGCCTGCTTGTTTTCGGTGATCACGTCGTCCAGCAGGTCCTCATCGTCCGGATACTGCTTGATGCGCTGCAGGGTGGTGAGCTTTTCCATCACGATTTCGTTTGACTTCAGTGATGTGGTGAAATACACCAAGGTCTTGGAAAGCTCCATGAGCATTACAATCTCACGGTTCTGCATGGAGTGTCGGAGCTTCAGTTCCAGCTTGTCGCTTTCGCGATCGATGATACGAAGGTATCGCAAATACATCGTGGCGTTGCGGTAGAGGATCTGCAAGATGAAGCGCGAGCGCATATACGTGTTGAATCCTCGAATCGTGCCTTCCATGAACGGGTGCAGCACGGGCGTGTCCTGCATGCAGACGGTGATGATGAGGTTTTCGGTCACGATGATCGACAACGGGATGGTCTCATACCAGTCGCGTCCACCGCGTTCCTCCACGGTGGGGATGTCGACGATGATCATCGTGTAATCGTCTTCCACATCCACACGAGAACGTTCCTCATCATCCAGAGGGGCGCGCAAATCGGCGAGGTCGATACCGGTTTGCGAGGCGACGGTGGCGAGCTCGACATCGGTCGGTTCGCTCAAACATAACCAGGATCCGTTCTCCGGTTTTTCGATCTGCTCCACTTGGTTGTTGATTGAGCTGAAGATTCTCAGCATGCCGTCTCACCCGCCTTCCGCGCTTTCCTATGTTCTATCGCTGTACGGTTCAAAACCGTGATTAGTCTAGACCCACCATGCGAATTTGCGCCGCGGCGCGGTTTGCGGGACTGGCCGCGCGTCTGTTCAAACACGTTTACCAGATGATGGGACACCAATCAGGCATGCTGGAGCCGCGCAGGTCGGCCGGTCCGTTCTCCCAGTCCGCACTGTCCGCGATGGCAGGTGCTTTGTTGTATTCCTCGAGCTCGAACAATGGCCGATCGGCTGGTTGCCCGTTGATGGTGTGGCGTACCTTGAGTCGACACCAGCAGGCGTTGCGCATGCCGCCAAGTGCATTCATGCCATCTGGGTCGAGTTCAAGCAAATTGGCGATGGTGGCCGTGATCCATGAACCGTGGCCGACCAGCATCATTGTGGTGGAGGTTTCGTCATCGGCGTATCGCGGGTCCTGAATCAGCTCCCGCACGGCTTTGGCACCGCGTTCGCCCACTTGGGCGCGGCTTTCCACGCCATATCGGGTTTCACCACCCGTATGCCGTTTCCATGAGGCGTAGGCTTCAGCATCGATGGCTTTGATCTGCTCCCGGGTCAGTCCTTCCCACTGTCCGAAACTCCGCTCGCGCAGACGGGCGTCGCAGGTAACCTCAAGACCTAGCAGATCGGCGAATGCATGGGCCGTCTGCTGGGCGCGGAACAGGTCGGAGGAGATCACCACCATGCGGCGTGCGGCGGCTGGCGCTTCACAATACTGGTTGATATCAGTGCGTTCGGCTGCGGCTGCCGGAGGCTGGGCAATCGACTCGGGATGGGTGGCCAGACGGTTGACTTTCGCCCAATAGAATCGGCTGGCAAGCGCATAACCGCTTTGATCCGCCTGCCATTGGCCCACGATATCGAGCGGCACATCGATCTGGCCTTGCAGTCGATGTTGGAGATTGTATTGCGTACGTCCGTGGCGCAGCATCACTACTTCGTCGATCATGTGAGCCTCCTTCGACTAATACTCATCACATCATGACCTATGGAGACGAGCAATCACCCGTACAATGGCGTACGTGGAGATTACCGAACAGACGTGGGCGTTCATCGCCGAGCATCGTGATGAGGATGTGCGTGAATTGGCATTGCATGCCAAACGCGGCGGCGAGGTGGACCTGCCATTCGCATTGGAGCAGATTTCCGGCTGGCAGCGCGCACGCGTGAAGCTCTCGGAATGGGCGGAGCGCGAAAGGCTGATTTTCCCGCCTCAGGTGCCGATGGAGCAATGTTCCTCCCAATTCACCGCCCAATACAAGGCGCGATTGGCCACACGATTGCTCGCGCAAGCTGCGGGTGGTTCCTGCGAATCAGCCTCATTGGAGGCGTCCATGCCCCGGCAGCACACGTCGCTCGTCGATCTGACCGGTGGGTTCGGCGTGGACTTCTCCTATATGGCACGGGTATTCGATAATGCCACCTATGTGGAGCGCCAGTCGAATCTCTGCGATCTCGCACGCCATAATTTCCCGCTACTCGGCCTGGAATCGGCGAGAGTCGTCAATGGCGATTCCACTGAGGTATTGGGCAGCCTTGATTCCGTTTCGTTGATTTTCCTTGACCCTGCGCGTCGTGACAGTCATGGCTCACGCACGTATGCAATCGCCGACTGTACACCGGATGTTTTGGCGTTGAAGAGCCAGCTGCTGTTGAAGGCTCCTGTGGTGATGGTAAAACTCTCCCCCATGTTGGATTGGCACAAAACGGTGGATGATTTCGCCGGCTCCGTGCATGAGGTGCATATTGTATCCACCGGCAACGAATGCAAGGAATTGCTGTTGGTGCTTCGGCGAGGCATTTGCCCGGCACCGCATCTGTTCTGCATTAATGATGAACAGATTTTGGAGTATGACGCGCCAGATGACAACGATGCTTCCGCATCGCCCGCGAATCTTGCTCAGACTTCGGAAACCGGCGGCATCGTTGTCGATGAGGCCCAATACCTCTATGAGCCGAACGCCTCGATCATGAAGGCCGGCTGTTTTGACGTGATTGCGCAGCGCTTCCCGGTCACCATGATTGCCCCCAACAGCCACCTGTTCATCAGTGAACAACGTGTTGAAGATTTTCCCGGTCGGTCATTCGCCATTGAATCCGTGGCCAGCATGAATAAGAAGGAATTGAAATCCTCACTCGCCGGACTGACCCATGCCAATATCGCCGTGCGCAACTTCCCGATGTCGGTCAACACGTTGCGCAAAAAACTCAAGCTCAAGGACGGCGGCAAGTCATACCTGTTCGCCACCACCGATGAAACCGGACGCCACATCGTCATCGTCACGGTGAAAGCCTGACGAAAAAGCCGCCTGCCCGATAAGGCAAGGCGGCTTTACATCATATTGCCAACGCGGTTCTGAGTAGTGGCGGTCGGATTTCAGTCCTTGACGATGGTCTTACCGGCATTCGGACCGGAGGCAAGGTTCTGGATCTCGGTGACTTCAAGCACCGGAATCACGGCCGGCTTCTTGGTGCCCTTCTCCTCGGCAACCTTGACCTGGGCCTCATAGATGTCATCATCGGAGTGCAGGGTCACGTTGCCACGGAAGCGGTAGCCCTGCTTCTTCTCCAGGTTGGCGAAGGCGATGACCAGCGGAGAGCCGTTCTTCAGGTTCTCGTAGGTCTGGCCTGCGGTGCGCTCATGGTAGGCGATGTGGGTGTCGTCCAGCACGAACAGAGACATCTTCGGGCCGAGATCCAGCTCACCGTCCTTGGAGATGGTGGAGACGAAGCCGAGGTTGTTGGCCACGAATTCCTTGATTTCCGGGGTAATGACTGCCATGGCAAGTCCTTTCCTAACAGCGTGTAATACCTTTTCCAAGATTAGCGAACCGGCACGCCAACCGCCCGGATGTTCGCTGTGAGTAACCTCACCTTGCATAACAAGTCTCCTCATATCGCGTCAGAAGCGGTATCTTTCCCCAAACACTCTGGTTGGGTGTCATACCCTTCGATTTTGGCTGGTCATGCCCGTACTATGACCCGGGGAGACACGGAGTCAGACAGAGGTGCGTCATGGGTTTGGTTGAGCGTTTCAGCAAGCTGCAAAGCCGCTGGTCTCGTTCGTTCCCGCCGAATCTGGCACGTCTGATGCTACTTGCCTGCGCCGCCTTGTGGGGCGGCAGCTATCTGCTCGCCAAATTCGCCATGGAGGCCATACCGCCGCAATGGCTGATGGCCATACGTATGTTCGGCGCCTGCATGTGCATGCTCGCACTGTTCCATAAGCACATCATTCCTAATCTCACGCCGAAGATCATTGTGCCGGCGTTGGTGGTGGGAGTCACCTATTGGGGCACGATGGTTACCCAGACCACCGGCCTGCAGACCATCGATCCCGGTCGCAGCGCGTTCCTTACCGCCGCCTATTGTGTGCTGACCCCATTTGTCACTTGGATCGTGTCCAAAAACCAGCCGAAAATCATCAATCTGATCGCCGGCATCGTATGCCTGATCGGCGTGGGATTCGTTTCCCTCAAACCGGGTGGTTCGCTTTCGCTCGGTGTGGGCGATTGGCTGACCATCGCCACGGCGATCATCTTCTCCTTCAATCTCACCTACCTTGGCGTATATGCCAAGCGATTCGATCCGATAGCACTGACCTTCGTGCAATTCGCGGTGGCCGGCGTATTGTTCTTTATTGGCGCGATCATCACCGAACCGGCACCCGACAGCGGCTGGCTCGCCCCTTCGGTGGTGGCCAGCGTGCTGTATCTGTTCCTCGGCGCCACGATGAGCGCGCAGATCATGCAGAACATCGGATTGGCGCATGTGCCCGCTTCGCAGGCCTCCATCATCATGTGCACCGAAAGCCTGTTTGCGGTCTCGTTTTCCGCGCTGTTCTGGGGAGAACGCATCATGTGGAGTTCCCTGGTCGGCTTCGCGCTGATTTTCGCGGCAGTGCTGATGTCCGTAATCAAACCGACCAAGCATTCGCTGCACCGCAATTAATCCGACTCCAAACCATGGTTGCCGGCTAGTGTTCACGATTCCTGAGCGTCAGGCAATATCATCTGTTCATCTATGATGAACATGTCCGTCGCAGCATTAGTGGCACGCATCGAAAGGAACATCATGAATCTGCTTGAGGCCATGAAGGAACGCCACGCCGTTCGCAACTTCACCGATGAGCCAATGACGGCGGAACAAATCGGCGTACTGTCCGGCATTATCGATGAACTGAATGCAACTCATGGGCTGTCCATCCAATTGATCCATGATGCCGATGACGCGTTCGGCGGTTGCCCGACTCATTACGGCCGTTTTGCCGGGGTGCACAATCTCATTGCGCTCATTGGACCTGATGACGCGGATGCACCTGATGATTTAGACGAAATGATCGGCTATGCAGGTGAACTTCTGGCGTTGCATGCCGTGGCGTTCGGCTTAGACACCTCATGGGTGGTATTGCATGAAGCCACCGAACATGAGGGACTTTGGACCCTTGAAAAGGGTCAACGCATGCCGGCCGCAATCGCGCTCGGCCACGGAGCACGCCCTGGCCGTGCGCATCGCAGCAAACCGGCGGAGGAGCTCGGTCCGGTAGCCGATGCCATTGGCACCTATGCCGGAGCTCCCGTATGGTTCCATAATGGCATTGAAGCTGTCGCACTTGCCCCTAGCGCGCTCGGCAAGCAGCCGGTACGGTTCACACTGTTGGAAGACGGATGCACCGTGAAGGCCGAGGCATTGGACGGCGTGCAGTCACGCATTTGTCTCGGCATCGCCAAACTGCATTTTGAGCTTGGAGCAGGAACCGAGCACTTCACTTGGGCATGACATATATCCTGACATATGGTCGAATGGCTCACATGTGAAGATTTTGGGTTCTCATGTAAGTATTTTGCGGCTTTCACCGCGCCTCCAGCAATACTTCAGCGCAATAGCCTACGGTCTTAGGTTGTGAAGAAGTTTTTCCAAGGTCTTTCCTTTTCCTCGATAGTGGCAGGCACGCTTGCCGCTGTCACCTCGTTCCTGCTGGCTGCGAAAATCGGTGTCGCCGGCTCAGTGATCGGCGCCGCAGCCAGTTATATCGTCTCCGTGGTGGCTACGAACATCTATCAGAACATCATCAAAGCCTCCAGCGAGAAATTCCAGCAAACCATTTCCGGTTCCGAAAGCGATGGCAATGGCATCGAGACCGACGAATCGAAAGAAACCGCTCCCGGACATGCATCTGGTGACGTTGACGCAACCGATGAATCCTCTTCCGAGGAAGGCAATGATCCCAACGATGCCGAAAGCACGAGCGAGCCTCGCATAACACACTCTGACATGTCTGATGCGGTCCCGTCCCGCAAGCCACGTGAGATCGTATCCCGTCCGGCTGATGGACATACGTATTCAATCAGCGAATTACGCAAGCGCCGCCGTGACCCGAAGCGCGTCGCCGTGATCGTCACCCTGGTTTCTGGTTTGCTGACGGTTGCAGTGACGGCCGGCATCGTGATGCTCGTCACGCAAGGTCATGGCACCGATACCGTGGTCTCCGACCTGGTCTCCCCCACCACATCATCCGAGAACACCGATAATTCCGGCAGCGACTCCGGCTCCAATACGCAGAGCGGAAACAATGGTCCCGTAAAGCCGCAATACGGTAGCAGCGACAACGAATCAGACACTACCAGCTCTAATGGCGGTACATCAACCGATATCAGCGGAAGCGCTTCGGATTCCACCGGCTCGGATTCCACCGGCAGCTCTACAGGCTCCGACACCACAGGCGAATCCGATTCCAGCAATTCGACGAATTCCAATGGCTCAAGCAACTCCGGCTCCGCTTCGGGCTCCACAGGCGGTTCCAGCTCCTCCGGCAACACCACTGATAGCACTAACTCCGGTTCCACGGGAAGCGGCTCGTCCTCAGGCTCCTCCTCATCGTCATCGTCATCGTCGTCCAGCTCCTCCGGCACGACTTCAGGCTCCACCGGTACATCGAATACCGGCAGCGCGGAAGATACGAGCTTCAGCACGGTCAAGTGATGCGCGTGATATAGCCAAGAACCGGCCAGGGGCCCTATGCTCCGCGCGCATTGGTGTGGGGCAATGTACCATAGGAACTTATGACACAAATTATTATGCGCACCTCTGAGGGCGATATCACCATCAACCTGTTCGACGACAAGGCCCCGAACACCGTGGCCAACTTCCTTGGTCTCGCCACCGGCGAGAAGGAATGGGCTGATCCGTACACCGGTCAGCCGTCTCACGGCAAGTTCTACAACGGCCTGACCTTCCACCGCATCATCAAGGACTTCATGATCCAGGGCGGTTGCCCGTTGGGCACCGGAACCGGTGGCCCGGGCTACGAGTTCGACGATGAGATCGACCCGAGCCTGAAGTTCGACAAGCCGTATCTGCTGGCCATGGCGAACGCCGGTCTGCGTCGCGGTCGCGACGGCCAGATTCACGGCACCAACGGCTCCCAGTTCTTCATCACCACCGTGCCGACCCCGTGGCTGGACGGTCACCACACCATCTTCGGCGAGGTCGCTGATGAGGCTTCCAAGAAGGTCGTGGATGCGCTTGAGGCTCTGGATACCGATCCGATGGATCGTCCGCTGGAGCCGGCCGTGATCCTGTCCGTGGACGTGGCCGAGTGACGCTCCTCACTGACCTGCACGACTAAGAGCAACATAAAAAGCCTGTGGCTGAATGTGAATCAGTCACAGGCTTTTCTCTATGCTTTTGCGTTTCCTTACTTCATCTTGCGCAAACGCGGTTCCGCGGATTCCTTGGCACCGGTCAGACGGTAGACGTCGAAAACGCCGTCGATCTTGCGCACTGCGGCAAGCAGCGTGTTGAGATGCTGCGGATCGGCCATTTCGAAGCTGAACTGGCTAGTGGCCACACGATCGGAACCGGTGGCGATCGTGCCGGAGATGATGTTCACACCATGGTCGGAAAGCACGCGTGTCACGTCGGAAAGCAGGTTGCGGCGGTCCAACGCCTCGACCTGAATCTTGACCATGAACAGACCCTTGGTGCTGGTCCATTCGACCTCCACCACGCGTTCGGGCTGCTTGGCCTTCAAATCGATCATGTTCTGGCAGTCGGTGCGATGCACGGACACACCCTGGTTGCGGGTGATGAAACCGATGATCTGATCACCCGGCACCGGCATGCAGCAGCGTGCCAGTTTGATCCATACATCACCCACGCCTTTGACGGACACGCCGGTGGAGCTGGACGAGGTCTTGCGCTCGACAGGCTTCAGCGGCAGGACCTCCTGCTCCACCTCCTCATCCACCTCGTCGGCGCCAGCATCCTTGACCAGATGCGAGATGACGTTTTGCGTGGAGATCTGCCCATCGCCGATTGCGGCGAACACAGCGTCGGCGTTCGGGAAGTTCAGGTCGACGGCCACACCCACCAATGCTTCAGGAGTCAGCAGGGCGTTGACCGGCAGGTTACGCTTGCGCATGGCGCGTGTCAGCTCGTCGCGGCCTTCCTCGATGGCCTCGGTTCGGCGTTCCTTCGAGAACCATTGACGAATCTTATTGCGGGCCTTCGGGCTTTTGACGAAACTCAGCCAGTCACGGGAAGGACCTGCGGTATCGGACTTGGAAGTCAGAATCTCTACAGTGTCGCCGTTGTCGAGTGTGGTGTCGAGCGGCACCAGACGTCCGTTGACGCGTGCGCCCATCGTACGATGGCCCACTTCGGTGTGCACGGCATAAGCGAAATCGACTGGCGTGGCCTTGGCCGGCAGGGACACGATTTTGCCCTTCGGCGTGAACACGTAAACTTCCGCGGAACCAAGGTCTTCCTTGAGCGAGCCAAGGAATTCATTGGAGTCCGGGGTCTCGGACGTCCAGTCGGCGAGCTGCTGAATCCACTTCAGATTGTCGGCTTCGGAAAGCTCCTGCCCGCTCTCGCCACGCTTGCGATCGGATTTGTCCGGAGAGCTCAACGCACGTCCTGCCTGACCGTTCTCCTTGTACTTCCAGTGGGCGGCGATACCGAATTCGGCACGACGATGCATGTCCCACGTGCGAATCTGAATCTCGACAGGCTTGCCGCCGGGCCCCACCACGGTGGTATGCAGCGACTGGTACATGTTGAGCTTCGGCATGGCGATGTAGTCCTTGAACCGACCGGGGACCGGGTTCCACCGCGCGTGCACGGCACCAAGCGCCGCATAGCAGTCCTGAATGGTGTCGACGATGATGCGAACACCCACCAAATCATAGATGTTGGCGAAATCATGGCCGCGCACAATCATCTTCTGATAAATGGAGAAGTAATCCTTCGGACGGCCAGTCACATAGGCCTTGATGTGCTGTTCGGAGAGATCCTCGTTGATTTCGGCGAGAATCTGCTTCAGATAGACGTCGCGCTGACCAGCTCGGCGTGCCACCAACACCACGATCTCGTTGTAGATCTTCGGATAAAGCACCTTGAAGCTCAGCTCTTCCAGCTCGGTCTTGATGGCGTTCATGCCGAGACGGTTGGCGAGCGGCGCGTACACGTCAAGAGTTTCACGAGCCTTCTTCTGCGCGGAGGAGGTCTTCACATAGCGCCAGGTGCGGGCGTTATGCACGCGGTCCGCCAACTTGACCACCAGAGTGCGTACATCGCGGCTCATGGCCACCACAAGCTTGCGGATGGTCTCCGCCTGTGCGGAATCACCCACTTCAAGCTGGCTCAACTTGGTGACACCGTCGACCAGACCCGCCACCGTATCGCCGAATTCGGCACGGCACTGATCCAACGTGTAATCAGTGTCTTCCACCGTGTCATGCAACAGGCCCGCGGCCACCACCAAGGGTCCCATGCCGAGATCGGCAAGAATCTGGGAGACCGCGAGAGGGTGGATGATGTAGGGTTCACCGGACTTGCGGCGCTGTGTGGAGTGCTGAATCACCGCGCGCTTGTAGGCGCGATCGAGGATGGATAGGTCCTCACCGGGATGATGGGCCTTGCAGACCTGCTTGATCGGCTCAAGCGGGTTCAATGGATCGGCGCTGATCTCGCAGCCCAATTTGCGGGCGGCATACTGCTCGCTTTCGTTTTCCGACATGCCAACCACCTCCCAATGTGACTTACATTGTAGCCACGCATCGGGCCTCGCCACGTCATATATTCCGCGGCGAGGTCTTACCTATCTCAGCCTGATTCAGCTATTCAGCCTTCTTCGGCTCCGCCTAACGTTCAGCTCTTGGAGGCCACGCCAGTCGAACCGAAACCGCGTTCGGCGCGATCGGAACCGGGCAATGTCTCGGCCGGGATGAACTTGGCTTCCACATACCGCTGAATCACCAGCTGGGCGATGCGGTCACCCGGATGGAATTCAACAGTATGTTCCGGATCAAGGTTAATCAGCGGCACTTTGATTTCGCCGCGGTAGCCCGCATCCACGGTGCCCGGAGCGTTCAGTACGGTGACGCCTTGCTTGACGGCCAAGCCAGAGCGCGGATGCACGAGAGCCACATAGCCAGCCGGCAATGCGATGGCCACACCAGTCGGTACCAGCGCACGTTCAAACGGCTTCAACGTCACATCAACCGTAGTGATCAAGTCCGCTCCGGCATCGCCGGCATGCGCATAGTTCAAATCCGCCGGATGCTCCAGATCAAGCGACTTGACCAGCACCTCGGTGTTTTCGGGCTCGTTGTAAGCTGCGTCGAACCCCATCAGGCGGCGCACTCCTCACACACCGGCTGGCCATCCTCGTCCATGTAGGCGAGCTGGCTGCGGTGCTTGACCAGGAAGCACTGAGAGCAGATGAACTCGTCGCCCTGCATCGGGATGACGGTCACCGAAGAGTCCTCATTGCTCAGATCGGCACCCGGCAGCTCATAGTCTTCGGCGATGGCGTTCTCGTCATCGTCGATATCGCTCGAGGAGTTCTGCGCGGACTTTCCCAGAGCCTGCAGCGATTCCTCGTCCTCGTCCTTGTTACGTGGGGAATCATAATCCTGAGCCATCATGGTCCTTTCGTCTTACATCTATTTACCGCGCGTATTACCGCGCTGTACTCGGCCATAGGGTACACGATTTGAAATACATGTAAAGTTCGACACGTGGGGCATACTGGAATATAGCAATGTCTTTGCCAAGGAAAGTGGTGTGCATATGCCTGAGAATCGGCTTGAAAAGGCCCATTTTGAGCGTGTCAGCGATACGGGGGATCTTGTGTTCTCTGTAGGTGACCGCTATGTGGCCATCAGCCTTGACGACACGCTTGAACGTGCGATTCTCGAGGCCAAACAGGTCAAGAGCGAAACGCAGAAGCCCACTCAGCCTCATGAGCAGACCACGTTGCCCATTTCTCAGATTCAGTCGCTGATTCGTGCTGGCGCTGACCCTTCCCGCGTCGCCGAACGCTACGGTTTGAGCGAAACGTTGGTGCGTCGGTTCTCCGCGGCCGTGGAAACCGAAAAGCAGTATGCCATCGAACAGTTCCTCACCGTGCCGGCACCGAAGGATAGCCGTGTACGCACCATCAACGAACTGGTGGAACGCACTTTGGCTTCCGCCTCGATCGGTATGGAATCCGTGACTTGGAAGTCCACTCGTCGCGGTCTTGAGCCATGGCGCATCGTGGCTATCTTCACCTCGGCCGGCCGTGAGATTCATGCCGAATGGACATGGAACATGCATGACAATTCGGTGGTGTGTCTCAATAACGCGGCTCGTAAGCTGCTTGGCGAGCATAGTTCCGCCGATGATTCCAAGTCGGCCGCCCGCGTATTGCCGACACCGGCATTGCCCGGCGATTCAGTGCGTTCGGCACGTATCGAACGCGCGGTGAGCGCCTGGGCGGCACCTAAGCCGTCGATTCCGGCGGCCCTGCCGCAGGCCGCGGCCACTGCGGAATCCACTAGAGTGAGCACGCCTGATTTCTCCGTTTCCGGTTCGATGCCACCGGTCAAGATTCCCGGAGCGGCGGCCCCTGCCGTCTCTGAAACAAGCAGCGGCGAGCCTGCCACCGGCAACACTGCGCTTTCAGGCTCCGCTCCTGCGGGCGCGGGCATGATCAATCCGTTGCGCCCTGTGAAATTGGCAGGTCAGCAAACAGGTTCTACGGACGCTGCTTCTGCTCCGCAATCCGGGACCCAAGGCGATGCCATCGACGACAGCGGCGCCAAAGACGCCTCATCCACGGCCACGTCGCATGCTGCGGCCGCCAGCAAGCCCGCAAAGCGACGTTCAGGCCGTTCCGCCGTGCCCAGTTGGGACGAGATTCTGTTCGGCGACTGATACGACCGAGTAACCGGTAATTGTCGGGGGTGGCATCAAGCGAATCAAATACAATGCTCGATGCCACCCGGCAGCTGCGGTAATGATCACGCCATATCAATCAAGCAGGGTATTTCCATTTCCAACTGCGTCTGCGAACCATGCACACTCGGCAGATGCGTGGCCTTATCGTTCTGTGTACGCGAATCCACAAAGGTCGCGGCACCGGAGGCCTGTACAATCACATCACCGATCATCGGCTTCACCCGCTCATCCACCGGGCCGAACAATCCATCGGCGAACGCTTCCGTCTTGGTCCTGATCAGAGCCGTCTCCCCCAGACGATTACGCCAACGTTCGGCGATAGTCTCCGGATTCTCGCCGGCTTCGGCATAGAGCATCAGCGAACGAGGCTCGCCACCTACGAATTCCACGCCTTGCGTGAGCTGTGGGTCTTCGGCTATGTCTACGCGCTGGCTCATGTCGGTCTGCACCATGCCGTGATCGGCCACGATTACGATCAACGTACCGTGAGGTGCACTGCGGTGCAACAGCGCGAGCTGGGCATCGATATGTTCGAATGCTGCCACCCAATTCTCGGAATCCCATCCATAATTATGACCGACCTTGTCGGCATCACGGATGTACAGGTAGGTCAATCCCGGTTCGCGGGCGGCACGGGCGGCGGCCAGGACGCGATCGCGCGGCGTCACATTGCCTCGATAATCGGTGCCGCGCAGAGCCGCTTCGGTGAGTGGCGAACCAGCGAATTTAGGGAGTCCCGAACTGGTGACGCGCACTCCTTGGGCGCCCAAACGTTCAAAAACCGTGGGTTCCCGTTGCAAAGTGAGCGGATCGATCATCGGCGGTACTGGAATATGTGGGTTGGCGGGCTTCGGAGCCAACGCGTCCTTGAACTGGATGAGCTGAATCAGCGTATGATGCTCCGGCTCCAGCTGCGTGTAGCCGGCCATGCCGGTCAATCCCGGGCAGGTACCGGTGCCGAACGCGGCCATGGCGGCCACTGTGGTGCTGGGCGCGCAAGTGGCGATAGGACGCTGGTTGGCGGTGTCATTCATCAATGAGCGCAGATACGGTGCATGGCCGAGCCGCATGGCCAGATTCCAGTAACCGAGGCCATCCACAAGCACCACAATGGCGGAGGTGACGTCCGGGAAGCCCAGCGCCTGCTGGCAAGCTTTGGGATTAGCATGCACCGGCGTGGCGGTCGGATGGCCTATGGCGCTGGATAGGGCGGGCAGCACGGCGGAAAGGTGCAGGGCTCCTCCGCGTGAGCCTGTGGCGTCATCTCCATAGGTCACGGTGGGTATCAGGCGCAGCAGCTCATCCATATCCGGCGTTTCGACAGTCATAAGGTTTATCGTAACCCCACCGCCCCCGCAACGAACGGTTCTCAATAAGAAGCGTGTAGGGAAACCGCACAAAGTCTCTCCATCCGCACATGGCTTTAATCGGCTATATTTCAACATTTCTACTGATCATCATGTGCGGTTTGCCGGCAATAATCCCCGCACTGTTCTTATTGAGAATGATTCGCTGCGGTATCGTCATGAGCAATGCGAGGGGCACTGCTAATATAGGGCGAGTTTGAAAGGGAGTTTCATGGCATCACACCGCAAACCGTCCGTGCAGACTTATGATCCGCGCAAGATCAAGGAGCATATCGTCGAGACGCCGCTCAATGAGGAAATGAGCAAATCATTCCTCGAGTACGCGTATTCGGTGATTTATGCGCGCGCTTTGCCGGATGCACGCGATGGTATGAAGCCGGTGCAACGCCGTATCGTCTACCAGATGGGTCAGATGAATCTGAACCCGGACCGCCCGTATATGAAGTCAGCCCGCGTGGTTGGCGAGGTGATGGGTAAGCTGCACCCGCACGGCGATTCTGCTATCTACGAGGCGATGGTGCGCTTGGCCCAACCGTTCGCGATGCGTCTGCCACTGGTAGATGGACACGGCAACTTCGGCTCGCTTGATGATGGTCCGGCAGCCTCCCGTTACACCGAGGCCCGTCTTGCTCCGGCCGCGCTCGGCATGAACGCCGATATCGATGAGGATACGGTTGATTTCACGCCAAATTACGACAACAAGCTCAAGGAACCGACCGTGCTGCCGGCTGCGATTCCGAATCTGCTGGTCAACGGCGGTTCAGGCATTGCCGTCGGCATGGCCACGAATCTTGCCACGCATAATCTGGGCGAAGTGGTGAACGCCGCCAAATTCCTGATGGCTCATCCTGAAGCCACGCTCGAACAGCTGATGCGCTATGTGCCAGGCCCGGATTGGCCCACCGGCGGCACGATTTTGGGCCGCAACGGCATTCGCGAAGCCTATGAGACCGGCCGTGGCACGCTGACTACGCGCGCCACCACGCATGTGGAGCATGTGACCGCCCGCAAGCAGGCGATTGTGGTGACCGAACTGCCGTACATGGTGGGCCCAGAGAAGGTGATCGAGCGTATTTCCGATGGTGTGAAGAACCGCAAGCTGGAAGGCATTTCCGGCGCGTTCGATCTTTCTGATCGCCATAACGGTACGCGTTTGGTGATTGAGATCAAAACCGGTTTCGACCCGCATGCCGTGCTGGTGCAGTTGTTCAAGCACACGCCGCTGCAGGATAACTTCGCCATGAACAATGTGGCGTTGGTGAATGGCCGCCCGCACACGATGGGCTTAAAGGAAATGCTGCAGGTATGGATCGACCACCGCCGCGTGGTGATTCGTCGCCGCAGTGAATACCGCAAGAAGAAGGCTCAGGAGCGTCTGCATCTGGTCGAAGGCCTGCTCTTGGCCATGCTGGACATCGATGAGGTGATTCAGGTAATCCGCACTTCGGATGATGCGGATGCCGCCAAGACTCGTTTGATGGCCGTATTCGATTTGGACGATGTGCAGGCCCAGTACATCCTGGATTTGCGTTTGCGCCGCTTGACCAAGATGAATCGTATCGAGCTTGAGGCCGAACGCGATGACCTCAAGAAAAGCATCGAGGAGCTCACCCGCATTCTCGCTTCCGCCGAAGCGTTGGATCAGGTGGTGACCGATGAGATGGACCAGGCCGTGGCCAAGTGGGGTTCCCCGCGCCGCACGGTGCTGCTGGACGTGGACCCGGATGGTACGCTGACCCCGGTTGCCGCACATGGTTCCGGCACGTCCGAACTTGCCCAGTCCGCTCTTGAGGCTGCCAAGTCCGCGGCCACGATCTCCTCCGCCGCAGCCGATGTGGCCGCCGCCACCAAGGCCACGAAGAAGAGCGGTGAAGAGAACGCGCTGGCCGGCGCATTGAAGATCGATGATGAGCCCTGTGTGGTGATGATGAGCGCCACTGGTCTGATAGCCCGCACCACACCGAGCGCGCTGGATGTGTATCATGCGCGTTCCGCATCCGATAAGCGCCAGCCGAACGATCAGATCACCACGATCTTCCCGACCTCCACGCAGGCAACGTTTGCGCTGATCACTTCCGCAGGTCGCTTGGTGCTGGCTCATGTGGTCGATTTGCCAGCGCTGCCCGCTTCGGAAACATTGACGCTGACTGGTGGCGTTCAGGCCGACGAGCTGATTGGCATGACCGAATCCACCGATCCGATTCCAGGCGAGCATGTGGTGACCGCCATCGCCATGGAGCAGCCGAAGAGCGACGATGATAACGGCAGTGATTCCACGGAGTCCGCTCCACTCCCCTCGCTGGCCATTGGTACGCGCAACGGTGTGGTCAAGCGTTGGAACCGCGAAGCGCCCACCACGATGGATTCCTGGCCGGTCATCGACCTGAAGGAAGGCGATGAAGTGGTGTTCGCCGCCACCGCCGAGGACGATGATCGTCTGGTGTTCATTTCCTCTGATTCTTCGCTTCTGACGTTTGAGGCGAAGAATGTGCGTCCACAGGGTCGTACCGCAGGCGGTATGGCAGGCATCAAACTGGCTGCCGGTGCGCAAGTGATGGCGTTCAACGTGGTGCCGGCCGGCAAGGTGGCATGGACGTATGAGGAAGGCGAGAACGGCTTGAGTTCGGCCTCCGGTGCGGTGGTGCTCACCGTGGCCGGCGACGAGGATGCCCTGCCTGGTACCGAAAATGGCGCCGCCAAGGTGACGCCGCTCGAAATGTATCCGACCAAGGGTCGCGCCACAGGCGGCGTACGCTCGCAGCGCTTCCTCAAGGGGCAGAACACGCTGATTCTGGCATGGGTGGGCCTCTACCCGCTCAACGCGGCCACCTCGTCCGGAACCGCAGTGGAACTGCCGAAGCCGGATATGCGTCGCGATGGCTCCGGCGTGGATCTCGCCGCTTCCATCGCCTTTATCGGCTGATTTCCCGAATAACCATTTCTTCTTGGCTCCCCTCCCCTGAGGGGAGCTGTCAGCGTAGCTGACTAAGAGGAGTCCTCACAATAGACCCATATACCCCGACACGCACAAACCTCTTTCCATCATGGAAAGTGATACTGTTTTCCGTAGCGGAAAGAGGTTTGGCTATTCCTGCCAACCACAATCCGCGTGAGAGGGGTCATTATGGCGAACACGCAGAAGACGCAACAGCCGCAACAAATACGCTCTAGCAACCATGCCCGCAATCAGCAGCAAGCGATGGACGCACTTGATGCCTTGCAAGCGCTCGATACCGATCGCGCGAAAATCGCAACCGGCTATGCGGCCCGTCGCACATCCAACATCGTTTGGATCGCCATCGTATTCGGTCTGCTCACATTCACGTATTGGCTCATCCCACAAGCATGGTTCAACCGATTCAATCTGCCATGGAATCCCATATGGATTGTGGCCGCTCTGCTGGCGATAAGTCTGCTGCTTCTCACTACGGCCATCCTGCTCAATAGCCGTCGCCAAGGCATCGCCCCACAATGGCAGGCGCCAAAACCTGCGATGCGGAGCCACCGCTATAAGATTGCGATTGCCGTGCATTTCTTCGTCAATTTCATTCCACCGATTTTGGCACTTGCCGTAGGATTCGCCACCACCGCATGGTGGTCAGCCGTGGCAGTCACATTGGTTGGTGCGGTTATCAATGGCGCTATGGAAGCATGGGAATGTGACGAAACCGTCCGCGCATTGCAACAGCGCACTGCTCCCGAGTTACCTGCCCTCGATTCTTCAACGGAAGCGCATCATGACATCGGATAATCCGCAACCGGTATTCAACGAAGTCATTCATGCTCCGATTCGATTGCGTATCTGTGGCCTACTTGACACCTATGGCACGATGCGATTCGATGTGCTGCGCGATACGCTCGAAATCAGCGATGCCACGTGCTCCAAACACCTCAAAACACTGGCCGAGCATGGTTACGTTCAGCTCAATAAGAGGACTGGAGAGGGCGGCAAAGCCTACAAGGTCACTTGGGTGAAACTCACCCAAGAGGGCGAGCAGGCGTTCCAATCCCATGTAGCCGCCTTACGCCAAATCGTCGCCGGCCAATAGTTCTTTTCTTAGTTTCCCTTCTGCCTCCTTCTGATAGGACATCGGCGTTAAGCAAACAGTCCAGTGGACTGTTTGTAGTCGATGTAACGAGCGACGGCGAGCCCATGAGCACGCAGTGCCGGAGGGAGAGAAGCTAAGTACTCAGCGCAAGCCATACCCCAAAAAACACCATTGCACGCGTGGCCGGGCGCAAGCTTACTCAAAATCACCCAAGTGCGGTCTATTACACCAATTCGAGGCACCTATGCAAGCCATCTTCTACAAGGATTTCCAACAGCTCCGCCACAACACCGCAATGTTAGTCGTCATCATCATCGCCATTGCCATGCCAATGCTGTGCATTACCATAATCCCCTTGCTCGGCATGCAAGGCAAAGCGGCGACTGCCATGTACCAATTCGCCGTCGCAACATTAGGCATCTGCCTGGCACCTACACTTTCCATCGATGCCATTCGCAGCGACCTCGCCAATGGCACCATTCTCACCGTGCGAGCCTGCGGTCGGCCGCTATGCCAATACATCATCGCGCAACTGGTGTGGGCGCTCATCCCCATCACCGCAGCGAGCGCAATACTCACTGCATTCACCTATGCCATCGCTCCGGCGCTGCACCCAACAATCCTTACTCCGCAAGCAATGGCGAGCGCATTCACGCCCACACTGATGGCATTCGCACTCTATCTCTGGTCCATTTGCATCAAAGGAAAGGTTCTATTCATGACCAGCTCCACCCTCACACCGAGTAACAACGCTACCGATGCCAATCATCCATCAGCCATCCGCGTCACGGATATGACGTTCGGTTACAAGCGCCGCAAACCTGTGCTGGAACACATCAATCTCGACGTGCCGGCCGGCCAATCGCTGGGCATTCTGGGATATAACGGCGTGGGCAAAACCACATTGTTCGGCATTATCACCGGTCTGTTGCGACCGTGGCATGGGTCCGCGGCAATCAACAGCAACGTATTTCATTCGATGCACGAAGTGTTTCAGTTGAGCGATTCCGGCAACCTCTCCCCTACGATGACCATTCGCGAAAATCTCAAGTTCCGTTCGATGCTTTACGCCACGCACGAGAACCCGCATCCTCTCGACATGCAGCATCTTGAGGAACTCCCGATGGTACAGGCGTTTGAATTGGGCGAGCATCTCGATAAGAAGGTCAAAGATCTTTCCAGCGGCCTGAGGAAACGCGCAGGCATCGTGGCAGGCATGCTGTTCAACCCGAAGCTGATCCTGCTGGATGAGCCAACCAATGCAGTGGACCCGATCACCCGCCAACTACTTATCGACTTGATGAAGCAGCTCAAGGCGAATGGCCGCACGATATTGACCATCACGCACGATTTGGAATACTGCTGGGAAGTCACCGACCGCATCATCATCCTCGATAACAAGCACCTCGTCAAAGATTGCGATATCAGCGATTTCCCAAACATCGACGCATTCAAACAGGCCGCCACACTTGGCCACGAACGTAGCAATGTGAACTTTGGCATCAGCAAATAGTCATCAAGGAGGTCTTTTTTATGAAAGCAATGTTTTGGAAAGATTGGACCTTGTTACGCAAGAACCCACTGTATGAGGCGTTCGGCATCGGTCTTTGGCTGTTTATTCCGGTGACGCTCGCCGTGCTCTCCATGAGTGCCCCAGCGGACCCCGCCACCATAGATGGATTATCCGCGGCACAGACGCTCGCGCCGTGGTATGGGTTTTTGGGCAGTGAATTGGCAATATGCACGCTGATGGCCAATCCCAATGAGATGGATTTGTCGGCTGCAGTGGAAAATGATGGCACTATGGAGACATGGCGCGCTTCCGGCCGACCGATGCTGCAGTATTGCGTCGCCAAAAGCCTGTTGCCGATGCTCATTGCCGAAGTCATGTCGCTGAGTATTTTCGGTTATCTGGCTTGGGGCGGATTGGTTCATTGGAATAACAATGCAATCCCTAAAATCGTGTGTATTGTTCTTACCCCAGCTGTAATTGCTTTCGCAGGGGAGCAAATATTGCTCGCCTCGCATGCGGCATCGGTCGGCTCATTCTCGGTAATCTCACTAGTTTCTTCTGTGCCAATGCTGGTATTCATGATTGTGACGCTGATGACGTCTGCGACTTGGGCGCTCATCATGCTGGTTGCATTCGGCATCCTTGCCGCTTCACTCACCATTGTTTCCACACATCGCCGCTATCCTATGACGTTGCGGCCCATTCTGTAATCACGCTTCTCTGATCAACCACATTCCGGCCTAGACTAGGCAAGGGGTTCTGGATGATATCGGCATCCGGAACCTCTGCCATACCTCGGCTTACACTGGGCGACATAGGAGGTGTCTTATGAAGTTACTGGTCGCCGCATCGAATGAGCCGCTTGCCCGCGCCATTCGCGGCACATTGCTAGGCGCACAGCATGAGGTTGACCAAACCGGCACCCAGGAAGCGACATTGCATGCGATTATCGCAGCACAGCAAGGGCAGGTTGTAGCCGAGGCCGAAATCGACACCGAAGCGCCGGCCGACAATCAGACTCAGACTGCGCAAACTGGCACTCCTGTCCAGAACGCTGCCCCAACGCAATTCCAAGCCGCAAACGATGCCGATGCAGCACCCGTAATCCCTTATGATGCGATTGTGCTCGACGAGGATCTGGTCGAACCGCCACACGACGATTTCGTTGCGGAACTGCGCACAACCGATCCTTCGCTGAAAATTCTGCTGCTTGCCACTACCCCGCTGAGCCGCGCAACCGGTGAGGGTAACCGTTGGCGAGCGCTACCACATGAGTACGCGCCGATTGAGCCGGATACGTCAACCGAATCGACCGAATCATCTGCATCCAATCAATCCAGTGAATCCAGCGGCAGCGCCGGGCACACTAACGATAATCAACCGGATGCCGTGCTGCGCAAACCGTTCTCCGATACCGAACTGCTCTCGTATGTAAATGCACTCGCAGCCGACTCCCCCGCAATGATCATTCGCGGCAATCTCACACTGGACACCACCCATCGCCGGGCCTACTATGCGTCCACACATAGTCCGATCACGCTCTCCCGTTTGGAATACAGCCTGCTGGAAGCGTTGGTCAAGGCCGATGGCAAGTTCGTGAATACCAAGGAACTTGTAGGGCTTGTTGGCGGACCGTATTTTGAGCAGCAGGGCTTACTGCGTAATGCTTTGTATACGTTGGATAAGAAGCTCACGCGCGCGGGCCTCATCATGACCCAGCGTGGTTCCAATTACCGCATTCGGTAGCGGTTGCAGCTGATTTTCGCCGCTGAATACGATGGCGTGCTTGCGATCAAGTTGCTTATGAATAACTTAATCGCGAGACGCCATCGTCACGCTGAAGGTAGTGCTACTGCCTCACAGCTCGGGCACGACCTCAATCTTGAGGCCTTGCATGCTGAGTGCGTATTCCATCGCTTCGTTGATTTGGTCGAGCGGGAACACGTTAGTCACCAGATCCATGACGGGCAAGCCACGGTCCTTGGCTTCCTTGAGGAATTCCTGCGCCTCCAGCCAGTCGCCGGCCTGATAGGTCCAGGAACCGGTGAGCTTGATCTCCTTCTGGCATACGTCCAGATGCGGATTGTAGGTAGCATCGCCGGTGTTGGTGAAGAAACCGACCTCGCAGTAAGAGCCCCCACGGCGAATGTACTTGAACAAAGCTGCCGCGGCCGCGGGCGAACCGGTGCACTGGAAGCCCATTTCCGCGCCGAGACCTTCAGTGACTTCACGCACGGCATCGGCTGCGGCGTCCACGGAATCATAGTCGGAGAAGTTCACGGTGGCGGTGGCGCCGAGCTTCTTGGCCATCTCAAGGCGGGCTTCCTTGGCATCCACGGCTACGATGTTGCGAATGCCGTAGGTCTTGAGCAAAGCGACCAGCAGCAGGCCAATCGGGCCGCAGCCTTGGACCAGCACATGGGAGCCATGCTTGAAATCGTAGATCTTCTTGGCCTCCTCCACTGCGTGCACGATTACGGCGGCTGGTTCGATTAGGATGCGCAGGTCGCGGTCGGGCATGTCGTTCACGTTGAAGATTACAGCGCCCGGATTGCACTTCATGTAGTCGGAATACCAGCCGTTGAAGAAGTGGTCTTCGCCGGGCATGAGTCCGTGGATTTCGCCGTTTTCACACAAATGGATCATGTCGGCGCGACGCTTGCAGATGGCGCAGTGGCCGCATGGGCGCAGGCCGGTGACGATCTTGTCGCCTACCTTAAGCGGTTTGCCGGAGTAATCCGTGATGACGTTCTTGCCGATTTTCACGACTTCGCCGGTGGCTTCGTGGCCGAGCACGATGGGAGCGAATCCGAACGGGTCGGCACGGTATTCGGACTGGTCGGTGCCGCAGATGCCGCAGCCTTCAACGCGGACGAGCACTTCGTCATCGTTGATTTGCGGCAGTGGGAGCGTGCGCACGTCAATGTGCTTGGGCTCCGTTAATACAGCGACACGGCCTTCTGCGGGGATGGTTGGTTCGGACATTGTCATAACTCCTTTGTGATGAGGGAATGCCTTCACTTGGTTACATTAGTCCGATTGCCCTGCAGAACGCCGCATCAACACCTACGAAAACACGCTACATCCCTTCCGGAATGCGCTTATCGCGCCAGTAGTATTCCTGGTCATGTTCGTTGATTTCGCGCATAACACGGCACGGGGCGCCAACCGCCACCGAGTTGGCGGGAATGTCCTTGGTGACCACGCTGCACGCTCCGATGACGGAATTGTCTCCAATGGTGACTCCCGGCAGCACGGTGACGTTTGCTCCAATCCATACGTTGCGACCGATATGAATCGGCTCGGAGAACTGCGCAAGCTTCTCTCGAAGGTCAGGGCGAATCGGGTGGCCGGTGGTGACGAGCGTGACGTTCGGACCAATCATCGTATGGTCGCCGATGAAGATTTCGCCATCATCCACCAGCGTCAGATTGAAGTTCGCATACACGAAGCTACCCAAGTGAGTGGAGCAACCCCAGTTGGCGCGAAGCGGCGGCTCAATCCACGTATCCTTCCCCATTTCGGCGAAATACTCGTGCAGCAGCTTGTCTCGTTCCGGCGAAGTAGCCGGCAATTCATTGGTTCTACGCAGCATATCCCGCTGCTCCTGCTGCGCAGCATCCATCAGTTCGCTGTTCCACAGATACACCTCGCCCGAATGCAGCACATCCAAGACTTCCTGCGGCACGCTCATACGCTTACCTTCCTGCTTCATTGCAATTGCCGAGTTCTCCGAGCCCTCTACGGCCCGAACTTCTCTTCATGATAGCCGAGCGGCACGCGCAACATCTTCAGACCGCACCATTAAACTCATTCGAACAAATGTCCATATAGGTATAGAACATATGTTCTATACCTATGAAAGTGAATGGTTGCCTGAAAGTTGAGGTGGCGTTATGGCTTGGAGATTGATTACGCATGCATGCGGACATCAGGAACGTATCAACGTGGACGGCCCATATGTAATCGTGGAACAGCGTGTGCGCAAGGTGGAGCAATCACTATGCGCGGCATGCATCGGCAACGCCAGCCGGCAGGACAACAGGATGGATGGTTTCTGCACATTATGGGGCAGCAAAGCGCAATGCGATCGCGCCGAACCGATTCGCCGGCGAGCGCTGAACCAAGTGGATATTCTCGCCGCCCATGCCCGTTTTGAGGACCGCGACGCTTTCGCCGAACTGCGCAAACAGGTGCTTCGCCGCGATGACGCCGCCTGGTGGATCGAGCACAAAACCGACGCCGTCAACATCCTCGCGCAGGATATTGAGCTGTAGGGACTCTAAGAAAACTGGCCAACATCAGCCCCCTGCGCTCAGCGGCAAGCTTAGCAAAGACCATGAAGCCGAATACACTCAATGATTTAAGCCCGCCTCGTGTTGCCATGCACGAGACGGGCTTTTTCTTGTGTGGGAACCAACCTAAAGGTTATTTAGTATCCATCCCGAATCCCTTGTTCACAGGATCGTCGGTTTTTTCTTCGGCGGGTCGACGGAGTTGGTCCGATGCTGGTTGATTCAGGAAGGCAAGCTGGTGTTGTCAGTTCCATCCGCCGACGAGTTCGAGGCAGCAGTGGCCCGTCACCGAGTGTCCTCGGTAGGTGCCGATTATTTGGCTTGCTCCTTCGTATTTGCGGCCGGAGGGGTTCGGCGAGGCGATTTCCTGTTCGTCCATGATGGACGTGACGGTGAGTTTTGCGTCCCATTCGGGTATGGAGATATTCCATCCGGTCGGGTATTTCATGCCGGTCACGGGGCTTTCCCACACGTTGAAGGAGTCTCCGGCCATCGGATCGACGCCGGCGGAAGATTGGGTGCCGTCTTGGTGCAGGACGCTGGCCCAGCAATGTTCGCTGCCGGTGGCCAGTTCGGTTACACCCCATAGGCTGATCACGTCGGGATCGTTGTCGAAACAGAGGTTCATCCACAGCCATTTGCAGTTGTAGCCGTCCTTGAGGCTTCTGCCTTTGGGCATGCCGGCGAACTGACGGTCCATCCATACCATTCCCTCCACCTCGTGTCGTTGGCCGTCGAGGGTGATGACGCCTTTGGCCGCCATGTGCGGGAACGAGTGTTGGTAGTTGGGTACCCCGGCGATCTGGAAGTAGCCGGTGCCGAGGCTGTAGAGTGGGTATCCGGTGCCGTGCAGGTCGAGGTAGATGGATCCGTCCGGCATGGCCGATGCGATGCGCATGTTGTCGAGGTCGCCTTCGATGACGTCCTTGTCGGTGTGGATGTGCAGTCCCTGACCTGCGACCTGTCCTCGCCTGACCTTGTAGAAGCGGTCTTCGTGGCGGTAGATGCGTCCGGTCTCATCGGTGATGGACAGCACGCTGTTGATCATGCGCACCGGCAGGTATTTGGAGAGCTGCAGGACGCTGACGTGGTACATGAAGTCAAGGGTGTGGCCGCCCGTCTCGAAATGGCCGACCCAGAACCATGAGTTGCCGGCTTTGTCAGTGCGGATGAAAGTGTCCCGGATGGGGTCCACCAGCGGTTCGGTGCCGTGGTGGAAGGTGCGGATGTTGTGGGTCAGCGAGTTGTTCGTGGTGTTCATCATGTCTCGTTTCGTTTTGGTTCCGTGTCTGTTGATGCGTTGTCGTTTCGGTCACTGTCCGACGAGAGTCCGTTTCGTCGTGCCTCGGTGCGTTCGAGTCGCCAGAAGTGCCGCGACGAGGGCGGCCGCGAGGATAACCGCGATGGCGGCGAATGCCAGCGTCGAGCCGAGTATGGATTGCGCGTGTCCGGTGGCGGTGGGCGCGAGGGTAGTGGACAGTGCGGAGATGGATACGATGAGGGCTGTGCCCATCGAGGAGGCGATCTGTCCGACGGTGTTGGTGACGCTTTGCGCGTGTCCGATGTTTTCGTTGTCGAGCGCGTTGATGCCCCAGGTGTTCACCGGGGTCATGGCGAACATGAGTCCCGCGTAGAGCACGGTGTAGGCGCATGCCGTGAGGATGACCGAGGCGTCCGCGCCGAGCAGAGCCATGAGCACGCCGCCGATGGTCATGACCGTCAGGCCGGGCAGGGCGACCTTGCGGATACCGTATTTGTCGAACATGCGGCCCGAGACGATGCCGCAGCATGCGCCGATGAGGGCGCCGGGGAGCATGGCGAGCCCACTGGCGGTGGCGGATGCGCCGAGCACGGTCTGGATGAACATCGGCACCATGACGTTGCATCCCATGAGGGCCGCCTGCATGCATGCCACGATGATCACCGAATGCGCGTAGGTGCGGTTGTCGAGGATGCCGACGCGCAGCATCGGTTCCTTCGCCTTGAGCTGTCGGCGTACGAACACGGCGACGAGCAGTACGCCGATGACGATCAGCGCGACGGTGAGCGCCATGTTGCCGGTGGATGTGAACGTGGACAGTCCGTACAGCAGGCATGCCAGGCCGACCGAGGAGAGCAGCACGGAGACGGGGTCGAACGCGCCCGGCTGGAATCCGTCGAAGTTGCGCAGGTAGACGGCGGCCAATGCGATGACGATCAGCGAGACTGCCGCCATGATGACGAACAGCGTGCGCCAGCCGAACGAGTCGATGATCACGCCGGAGATGGACGGGCCGAGCGCCGGGGCGAAGCCGACGACCAGTCCGGTGATGCCCATCGCCGTTCCTCGGCTTTCCTTGGGGAACACGAGCAGGATCACCGCGGTGACCATCGGCATGATGGCGCCGGTGCACAGGGCCTGCAACACACGGCCGACCATGAGCAGGGGGAAGGTCGGTGCGAACGCGGCGACGAGACTGCCGGCCGCGAACAATGAGATGCAGCCGATGAACAGCCTGCGGGTGGAGAAGCGTCCCATGAGGAACGCGGCGAGCGGGATGACCATCGCCTCGACCAGCGAATAGCCGCTGGACAGCCACTGCACGGTGGTGGAGTCCACGCCGAGGTCCTTCATGATGGACGGCAACGCCGGCGTGACCACCGACATGTTGAGCACGGCCAGCAACGTGCCCATGAGCAGCACGATGACCATGATCCATTGTTTCCTGTTGATGCCAAGTTTCACAATAACACTCCGATAAACAATAGTTGTTGATTATTCAACGAGCATCAATTATCATCGAAACGCAACGGACGGCAACCACCGATATGCGACATTCCTCGCTTATGCGACGATTTGCCCGAATCGTCGCATAACACTCGGCTTATGGTCGGCGAGGGAATGACGCCACCGGCAAACGAACAGACGAAAGGGGCATGATGACCGATCTACGCATCGTCAAGACCCGCAAGGCGATCCGCGAGGCGTTTCTGCGCCTGCGGGCATCGGGAGTTCCGGTATCGAAGGTCAAGGTCAAGGACATCTGCGACCTTGCGCTTGTCAACCCGAGCACGTTCTACAAGCATTACCTCGACGTCTACGACCTGAACGACAAACTCGAGGACGAAACCATCGACGCGATGCTGGAGCATTACCCCGCCAAGGACAAGATCCTGTCCGATCCGCTCGCGTTCCTCAACGGCTGGAGACCGGACGTCGACAGCCAGATCGACGATTTGCGCATCCTGTTCGGCGACCGCCCCGAAGTCATGTTCCGCAAGATCGAGTCGATGCTCGTCGAACGGTATTCCGCCCATGCGGCGAACGAGCGCGAGCGCATCGCCGCCGTCTTCTCCATCGCCGGGACGCTCCACTCGCTCGGACTGCTCAAGCTGGAGGGCGGACAAAGCGACGACGAGATCATCGCGGCGGTCGCCGAAAACCTCAACGCCATCGCCGCTCAGATCCCCGACGGACGATAACGAACACCCCCTATACGAATCAACGGCATCATCACACGGATACTCTCATCATGGGGCTGCAATCCGTGAACTATTACGTGTGCGTCACCTGGCTGCCCACCATCGAGGTCTCCTTCGGCGTGTCCGCCGACCGGACCGGCTGGCATCTGGCGGTCTTCCAGCTTGTCGGTATCGTCATGGGACTGCTCATCCCCGTGCTGCTGAAGGGCGACAGCCAGGTCGCCGCCGTTGTCGCCGCCGGCTCCAGTGCTCCTCAGTCATTATGTCGCATTCGACTGGGGAGCACTGGAACCGATGCAGACACAACCGGGACACAGCGACCGCGGAAAACAACGAAATCAGCAGCAATCAGCGAAATCTCACGAAAGTCGTCTAAACGGCGTCATTGCAACGAAAACACACCTAATGAAGTCCTCGAAAACCAGCGAATCAACCCTTCAAAATAACAAGGGGCTACTCAGTCATCCCAAACAGTCGAATCAGAATCATTAATTAATTGACGTAATGGCTTTCACAATGTTGCATCTTGATGCACTTCTCCCAAGTCAACTGACTTGAGCGTGCCATCGACGACCTGCACATTCTAACTAGGGAAGCAATCATGGCTAACGGATTTACCACACCTTTCAAACTAAGCAACTATTGCCTAGTTTGAAAGGAACATCACCATTTACCAATTTCACTGCATAATGGAGAACGTGATGACAACAGACCAACAACAAACATCGCAATTAAGCATTCCTCTCACCGATGAACGATATGCGCTAATCGCACACGCCGCCTCACTGACCGATTTGACACTCTCTCAATGGGCCGCACAACATCTTATTGATGCAGCGCGCTACGAAATCAACAATGAGACAACCTTGCAATTGGACTCCGCATCATTCGACATTTTCATGGCAGCACTGAAAGTTCCCACATCTGCTGCAGTCAACGAACTGATGACAAGAAATCCACAATGGAATTGACCTTCTTTTTTCTTCCAATCCCATGTGTTTGATGAGCATTTCTTAGTCTATCCCAGTGTGCATCATTGCTAGACTTATGCCGTTCAAATTGAGAGAGGAGAAATATCATCGTGCTTATCGCATCCTGTGTTTTCGCTGTGCTGGCAGGCCTGCTGCATGTGTTGATTTTCGTTTTGGAATCATTCCGATGGACTAAACCGAGCACCATGAAAACCTTCTCCATCACCTCGGCCGAAGAAGCCGAAGCGACCAAGGAGATGGCCTACAATCAAGGGTTTTACAATTTGTTCCTCGGCATTATGGCTGTAGCCGGCGCAGTAGTCACCCTGCTCGGTCAGCAGACTCAACAGACCATCGGTATCACACTGATGGCAACTGGCACAGCATCAATGGTGCTCGCCGCAATGGTACTGTTCACCGGCAGTCCGGACAAGCGCGCAGCCGCCGTCAAACAGTTCACTCTGCCAGCCCTTTCCCTTGTCTTCCTCATTGTTTCCGCTCTTCTGTAATCACGACAACAGGCAACATCACTGACATGAACCGGGATTAGCATCGGGCGCAATATCCGAACATCATCCAGACAACGGAGGATCGCACCATGAAGATGCTCACCGTAGGGCCAAAAGACATCTATCAGTTCGCCACGGTCAAGGAATTCACTGAAGCGTTCGAGCTTGGCCCGAACGACCTGGTGGTCAGCATCGGCATGATTCATGACGCATTCTTGAAGCCGTATCTCAATGGTGCGAACGTGCTGTTGGTGGACAAGTACGGCAATCAAGAGCCAACCGATGTGATGATCGACGCGATTATCCAGGATGCCGGCCAGTTCGATTACGACCGTATCGTCGCCATCGGCGGCGGCGCGGTGATGGACATGTCGAAAATCGTGGCCGTGGCCGGCGGCGCCAGCATCGACGATGTGATCGACAACCTGCCGGACTTCAAGCGCAAGGTTGGGCTCGTGCTGGTGCCCACCACCTGCGGCACCGGCAGCGAGGTCACCGAAATCGCCGCCATCAATCGCACACGTCTCGGCTGCAAGGCAGGCATTGCTGGCCCGGAGATGTTCGCCGACCACGCCGTGCTCATTCCCGAACTGCTCTATGGTCTGCCGGATCATGTCTTTATGACGAGCTCTCTGGATGCGCTGGTGCATTCGGTTGAATCCACGCTCTCCCCCAACTCCACGCCGTACACACGTCTGTTCGGCTATGAGGCCATGAAGATGATTGTCAACGGCTACAAGGCCATCGTCGCAGCGGGCCCGACCGGCAGCAGCGAGCGCCGCGCCAAGCGCAACGAACTGATGAACGACTTCCTCATCGCTTCCGATTACGCGGGCATCAGCTTCGATACCGGCGGCTGTGCGGCCGTGCACGCGCTGAGCTACCAGCTGGGCGGCAAATATCATGTGCCGCATGGCGAATCGAACTATGCGATGTTCACCGGCGTGCTGCGCAACTATATGGAGATCAAGTCGGATGGTGAAATCGCAAAGTTGAACGCCGTGCTCGCCGATTTACTTGACTGCGACGTGGCTAACGTGTACGACGAGCTGGAAGCACTCATCAACCAGTTGTTGCCGAAGAAGGCGCTGCACGAGTATGGCGTGACGCGTGAGGATCTGCCGGAGTTCACCGAGCGCGTGATGACCACGCAGGCGCGACTGATGCGCAACAATTTCGTGCCGCTTGACGCCGCCCGCGTGCGCAAGATCTTCGAAGAGCTGTACTGAGCCGCAAAACATAAAGTCATACGCTACGCAGGCCTGTCTCCAGTTTCACCTACGGAGACAGGCCTGCCTCTTTTTCCCAGCGTCACGAATTTCACGACGCCGTTAATGGCGCTAATACAATCGCATACCTTGGGGCACTGGCACGAAGCCGGCTTGATGAAGCGTGCGCGCGAACGGATGACGGGCGTTTAATGGTTCGCCATTCACATCGCTGAACGTCACCGTTGCTTGCCCGCTGCCGACGCCAAATCCTGCGCCGTTGCTTGCGCGCTGCAGTGCATAGGCCAGTTCTGAGGCGGCTTTGCGCATCATGACGTCGGTTGACATATCGGCTATGCCGGTATCGGCGCTTTGCTCATCATGTGAAGCCGCGGTTTGCGACCATGTTTTTCGGAACGCCGTCAGATGCTTGGACTTCACCGCGGCATACAGCAGTGGCCCTTGCGCACCCAGCACCACAAGCGAACCGGCTCGCCGTATCGGTTTTGTAGCCGTATGACTCACTTCGGGCCAGTCGACTGCCGCGCCGCTCAAGTTCGCGGGATCCAATACGCTGAGCGCCACTACGGTTTGTTCGCGGCTCTCCAACGGGTGACGCAATGCATCCACGGTCTCCCGTTCGGCGAATTGGGCTGCGCCAAATCCGCGTACGAACATGCCACGAACCAGTCGGCCATGTTCCTCCATGCGTTTCAACACCGGATACAACGCCGAGAATCCACCCGGCAATTTCTCCTGATCCACCAGCGGCTGCGCAATAATACCGTATCGGTCAAACAATACTTCCACCGTGACGAGCGCACGCTCCGTTTGCATGGATTGCATGAGTTCCGGCACTTGGGCATCATCAGCATTCATCTCCGCAGCTGTCAGAGACCACAGTCCAGACAATGCCATATCGGTGGTCGCGCGGCGTATCGGCGCAACCCTGCCCCGCCTGCGAGAGACCGTTGTTTTGCGCCGGCCGCTCTGCCCCACCGATGTCAGTGCACGCACAGGAGCGAAACTTGAATTGGTAATTCGGCCTTGCCAAACCAGGCTCCACAACGCATCCTTGAACTGTTGTTCGCTCCATTCCTGAGGAATGATTTCGCCGGTTTCCGGATTGATATCCGGTTCGGCGGTTTCATTCCAGATACGTTTGGCGGCATCCATCATCTGACGCGCGTGGAACGCACCTCCTGTCGAAAGAGCCGAAAGAACTGCTTGCGGCATCGTGGCCGACTCGCCAGTAGTGTCATCACCCTGCATGGAACTCGAAACATCTGATTCAGCCGGCAACAGCACTGAATCCGCTGGATGGAAACTGATCTCCCCTGCCTCCATTGCACTTGTCGCACCGGCTTTGGAGCCCACCCATATCGCATCCCCTGAGGTGAGTAGTTCATCCAATAGCGCTGGCTGATAATCGCGCACGCGAGCAGGGAATATGGATGATTCCCATAACGCGGCAGGCAAAGCCAAGCCTTCCAACTGTTCGATAACACGCATCAAACCGTCCACGCCCTCATATAGTTCACCACCAACAAGGCCTACGCCTTGACGGTCGATGAGGAACATCTGATAGGCAGCAGGTTCCACCGGTTTGATGGCCTTGCGCGCTTTGGCAAGCGAACGCTGGCGGATGCGGCGGAATACGTCCTTATGCAGCCATTGTTCGGGAGCATGGGCGTCGTTTCGAGCACCAGAAGCCGAATCGGCAGTGGAATCGTTATCAATGAAATGCCCTTTGAGCAGTTCACCGGCATTGGCCATTCTGTCCAGTTCATGTACCGCATCATCTGCATTAATGGCGAGGTCATCGATGATTTGCCCAGTGGTGAAAGGACCATGGGTTTTCGCATATCGGGTGACTCTGCCAGTGATATCATCTGCGGCAAGCTCGTTCCAGAATGTGCGCTCACTCAGTTCCCGTTCCATAGTACGAATGACTTCAGGATCCAAGATCTGGGCCATATTCGTGCCACCGAGCAAGCGTTCAAGTACTTGCGGGTCAAGCGACAGTAGTTGCGCATTGCGTTCGGCCTGGGGTTGGTCATACTGGTACATCACCGCGCCCACAAAACCGAACAGGATGTTCTCCGCAAACGGCGAAGGTGTCTCGGTTTCCACATCCTTGATGACGATGTCGCCGGCATTGATTCCTGTCATCACCTCATGCAAAGCAGGCATGTCGTAGACATCCTGCAGGCATTCACGTGCGGTCTCCAGTAACAATGGGAAGTTCTTCGCGATCCGTGCCGATTGCAATAGTTGCGCGGCCCGCAGTCGCTGCTGCCATAGAGGAACACGGCGACCGGGTTCGGAGCGTGGCATGAACAGGGAACGCGCCGCGCATTCGCGGAATCGTGCGGCAAACAGCACGGATTCGCCTACCTGCCGTTCCACATCCGACCTCAAATCCTCGGGGTCGAACAGAAACAGGTCGGCTACCGGAATATGGCCTTCGCCGTCCGGCAGTTGAATCACAATGCCATCGTCCGCGGCATAGGCCTGACCATCGAATCCATATCGAGTGGCAAGTCTACGGCTGATGGCCATGGCCCATGGTTCGTGCACGCGGCGGCCAAAAGGACTCAGCAATACGATGCGCCAACCGCCATCCTCGTCACGCGTACGCTCCACTATGAGCGTCTTGTCATCTGGGACTACGCCAGTAGCAGCTTGCTGTTCGGAGAGCAGGCCCGCAAGGTTGGCGATAGCGTTCGCGTCGAGACCGTCATGTTGGAGACGGTGCATGATGGCTGGGGCGAAATACGGCTGGAATCTCTCCTCTGTCGCGGTATGACGACAATTTCCCTCCAGAGGTGCCCCGGAAGGCAGTTCTAATCCGGCGGCAGTTTCGCGCAGGAATCGGCCTATGGTTGCACTGAAGCCATAATCACGTCCGGCGCCTTCGCCATGCCAGAATGGCAGTCGTGCCGTACGTCCCGGGGCAGGCGTCACCACCACACGGTCGCGTGTAATCTCCTGAATCTGCCAAGACGAGGTACCAAGTGTGATCACGTCTCCGACGCGCGACTCGTAGACCATCTCCTCGTCCAGTTCGCCTACACGCCGCTGCCCTTTGCCGGCGTCCGCTTCAGGCAGCACCACGGTGTAGAGTCCGCGGTCGGGGATTGTGCCTCCTGAGGTTACGGCGATCTTTTGCGCTCCTGGGCGGGCGGAAATCACGCCTGCTTCCTTATTCCACATGAGTCGCGGCTTGAATGCGGAAAATTCCTCAGTGTTGTACGCACCGGACATCATGCCAATCACCGCGTCGAACATGTCGCGCGGCAGCTCGGCGAACGGCGCGCTGCGACATACTGTGGCATACCATTCATCCACTTTGAGATTATGCATGGATGCTTCGGCCACCGTCTGCTGAGCGAGGACATCGAGCGGATTACGCGGTATGGAAAGAGGCTCGATATCTCCGGCCATCATCGATTCCAAGCTCGCCGCCGACGTGACGATCTGTTGGCGGGTCAGAGGGTAGAACAATGCATGAGAGACTCCCCCGACCTGATGGTCGGCACGCCCCACACGCTGTAACCCCGAGGAAACGGATAGCGGCGTATCCACTTGGATCACCAAATCCACGGAACCCATATCAATACCGAGTTCCAAGCTGGAGGTGGCCACCACACAACGAAGTTCGCCACGCTTCAACCGTTCCTCGATCATTTTGCGGCGGTCTTTGGAAACCGAGCCATGATGAGCCATGGCGATTACATCGTCACCATCATGCGAACCGACCAGCATGGTGGTGGAACCCACTACGGCGTCATAATGCGCAGAGAATCCTTCACGCCCTTCAGGAGAACCAGGGCCTACGGCCCATGAATCATCATCGGCGGCATTGTGCTGTGTCGGCGCACCGCTTCGCTGTTCGGCATACATATCATTCAGCCGGGCCGTAAGCTTTTCAGCAACGCCACGCGAGTTTACAAACACCAGTGTGGTGTGATGCGCCAGAATCTCATCCAATATGCTGCGCTCCACCACGGGCCATATCGAGCCGGACGTGCGATCGCCACGAGCGCCAGTAATCGCAGTCGAATCGGATTCGACGATCCCCTTGTGTTCGGCCAACCGTTGCATGGCTGGAGTGACGCCACTGATATGCGACATGGGTTCGGCATCTACGCCACCGGCACGATGCTTGGCGTTTACGGACTGCAAATCCCGCATGTTTTCCAGCGGTTCGACCATTTTCAAATCCATAGCCGGTCTGCCGCCGGGATTGATGATGGTCACGGGCCTGCCACCGCCTAGAAATCGGGCTGCTTCTTCCGGCGGATTCACCGTGGCGGAAAGCCCGATGCGTTGGATATGAACACCTTGATCGCTATTCTCGATGCTGGAATCCGCAGTATCCATCGTCTCGCGCTTATGGCTTTCCGCGACCAGATTCTCCAGACGTTCGAGACTCAACGCCAGATGTGCGCCACGTTTCGTGCCGGCCATGGCATGAATCTCATCCACGATTACCGTCTCCACCGTGGAGAGAATGCGACCAGCCTTCGAAGTCAACAACAGATAAAGGGATTCCGGGGTCGTGACCAGAATATCCGGCGGATGGGAGGCAATGCGTCGGCGTTCCTGAGCAGTCGTATCTCCCGAACGATTGGCGATGGTGATTGTGGGAGCGGAGAGCCCCTCCGCTTCGCATTGCGCAGCGATGCCTTCAAGTGGTCGTTCAAGGTTTTTGGCGACATCGACGGCGAGCGCCTTCAGCGGCGAAATATACAATACGCGTACACCGGCGCGTTTCGACTGCGTGCGCTGTTCACCGTGTCCCATGAGCCGGTCAATGGCGGCCAGGAATGCCGCCAGCGTTTTGCCGGAACCGGTGGGCGCGATGACGAGTACATTCTTGCCGGATTTGATGGCTGGCCAAGCCTGATTCTGTGCCTCGGTGGGGTTTCCGAACGCGTGCGTGAACCATTGTCGGGTGGGTTCGGCAAACAGATTCAGACTTTCGCACATATGTTCGAGCCTAGTCGGGTACGTGAACAATGGCAAGACACTGCTCAGCGGGGCAAAATCTCGGGCCACTCGTGTTTTTGCCCGGCTATTAGCACCTCAACGGAGCAAATCCTCGGTTCGACCGGCAATTCGCCACACTAACGGACCGCCAGCGGGGCAAATCCTCGAACCAATAGCAAATGCACCCCACTGACGGGTTGTCAGTAGGGCGCATTATCGGGTCATTCGAGGATTTGCCGCACTGAGACAGCAGAGACCAGTACTGAAATCAGCAGGCACTAACGCGGCAACACCGCAATCCCGCACATAAGCATCATCAGCTGAAGTATTCGATAACCTCTTCAGCCGTACCATAGGCGCTTTGCGCACCGAGCTTGGTGGCCGCATATGCGGACACATAGGAGCCGATCTGAGCGGACTGCAATAGCGTGAACTTCGCGGCCAGACCAGCAAGCACGGTACCCATGAAGGAGTCGCCACAACCGGTGGTATCCACGGCATCCACTTGGGCGGCGGACACACGATGCCAACGGCCGTCTTCGATCACGATGGATCCGGAAGCTCCGAGCGTCACGATGGCGCGATCGAACCCGTAATCGGTGAAGCGGGACACCACTTCATACCAGTCGTATTCAGCGGCACCGTCATCGGGCAATCCCAGCAGCTGGGCGACTTCATGCTGGTTGACGAGCAGAATGTCGGTGGCTTCCACCAGCTCGTGCGGCAATTCGTCCATAAACGGCGAATCGTTGAGCAGCACGGTCACGCCAGCGTCATGCGCGGTTTGCGCGGCGGCGATGACAGTGGAGATCGGGCTTTCCAGGCATAGACCCAGCACCGCACATTGTGCGATGGTATCACGATGCGATTGCACATATCCGGCACTCGCCTTGGAGTTGGAACCCGGCGAGTAGACGATGGTGTTCTCACCTTCGGCGCTTACGGTAATCAGCGTGGTGCCGCTCGGACCTTCCACATGAAGGATATCGGCGGTATCGACTCCAGCCTCATCCAACTTGCTCAGTAGGAAATCCGCGTTGGCGTCTTCTCCCACTGCGCCCAGCAGCTGGACGTTGGCGCCCAGTCGCGCCGCAGCGGACGCTTGATTCGCTCCCTTACCGCCCGGCAGCACCTTCATGGCGCCGCCGTTGACGGTTTCGCCCGGCTTGGGCAGTCGTTTCGTGCTTACCGTGTAATCGGCATTCATGGAACCGACTACGATCACAGAACCCTGCGCCTTACCCAATGCTTCCAGTCGATCACGCACCGGTTCGGGCATCTGCTCATGTTCTTCACTTTTCTCCATGGTTGCACAGCATAGTAGGCCCACGGCCCAAAGGTCGAATCAAGAGAGCGTGCAAGGTAACGAAACGGCTACATTCCGCCATTACAAGCATCTCAATACAGCCGTTAACATACCGGGATATCGATGCAAATGGCTATCCGCGGATTTTGCGCAGGCGCTCGTGCATCACCGTCATCAGAACCAGGAACAACAGCAGATACCACGGGTAGAGCGAGATGCTGATGTATTGCGCGATAACACCGAATACCGGCGGCATCAGCAGTGAACCCATGTATGCGCATGCCATCTGCACACCGACGATGGCTTGGGAGTTCTCTTCGCCGAAGTATGTGGGCGTGGAATGGATGACGCACGGATAGATCGGCGCACAGCCGAGGCCAACGACCACGAGACCGATGACAATGCCCAAATGCTGCGGCAATGGCACAAACATGACAACGATGCCAGTCAAAACCAGAACCTGCCCCAGACGGATCATCGCGGGATCGGAAAGCTTCATGGTGATGAATCCGGACAACCCACGCCCCACGGTGATACCCACGTAGAACAGGCTTGCCCAGCTTGCGGCGGTGATCTTATCCACGCCGCCATGCAGCACCATGTAGCTTGAGGCCCATAAGCCGGCTGTGGTTTCGATGGCGCAATAGCAGAAGAACATGATGAGGATTTCCTTGGCGCCGCGAATGGCCAGTACGCCGGCAACGCCCAGGGGCTTATGTTCGGCGGCTTCAGATGAAGCATAGCCATCGACCGCCTTCCGCTCGGCTGCGGTGCGCTTGCGGGATTTCCACAACGGCAGGCTCATCACCAGAATCACGGTGAGCACCACCTGCAGAATGGCGATGTACCGGTATCCCCAAGGCCAGCCTTGTCCGCGGGAGAGAGCGAAGCCCATGATGTAGGGGCCGATGGATGCGCCAACACCCCACATGCAGTGCAGCCAGCTCATGTGGCGGCTTTCGTAATGCACGGCCACGTAGTTGTTCAGTGCGGCATCCACACCGCCTGCGCCGAGACCATAAGGGATTGCGATCAACATCAACACCCAATAATTCGGCGCGAGGGAGAAGCCCGCCAATGCCGCTGCGGTCAACGCCACGGAGACCGCCGTGACGCGCCCGGCACCGAATTTCAAAGTCATGCGATCCGACATCAAAGCGGACACGATGGTGAACATGGAGATCACCGCCGAAATGCCGCCAGCCCACGAGACCGGCACTGCCAGATCCTGGCTCATCGTAGGCCAGGCGGCACCAAGCAACGCATCAGGCAATCCGAGGCTGACGAACGCCACATAAATCACGGCAAGCAACAGACTGGCCATCAATGACCACCTTTCAAAGCATCGAAACGACATTGTTTGTGATAACGATGTCATCCAGCTTACCGAACGGTAAGTAAACAACACGCCGAACACCGCAGAGCCGACCCCCATGCGGCAAACCCGCATATCGAATATCAATATGCACAATCAGTGAAGAATTGTATTTCGATATAGATATATTGTTTTTCGATATCTTACGATGCGGGTATGAACACCGAACACCCTGCCACGCAACTCGCGCCGCCTACACACCCCATGCCCCAATCGCGCACACTGCCTCCAATCAAACGTCGCCTCACACTGCTCACCGTCGCGCTGCTCATTCCCTTCGCCTTCGATCGTCTCATGCTTTGCGATACATGGCCAAAGGCGCTTTCGCACGTTCTGCCCATATGGTTATCAATATGGGCTCGCTGGTCACTCCTGTGCATCATCTGCCTGACCGCAATCGTTGCATTATTCGTCAAACGCGCGTATCGCAATCCGGTTTGGTGGCTCAGCGCATCCGTCATCGGTGTGCTCAGCATATGGCTCATCGTCAACGACGATTCCTTCACCTATGACGTTCCCAATCACAGCAATATGTTCATTGCACTGCCGTCACCTAATTATTGGTATGCGACGTTGACCAGCACCATCGTGCTCCCCGCGCTGTTGATGCTGACATTGCAATTGTCCGCCACGAATTTCGCGGTGCACCGACCAGCCAATATCGTTCTTCGCTGGCTGCAAGGTTGGACCATCAACCTGTTCACCCATTGGCGCATGTTGGCACAGACTTGTTCGCAATACCTGCACAGCCCACACGATGCTGACAACGATGTCATCGCCGCGAGAAACGGCGTCTTACGGAAAATAGGCATAGCGCTGCTTATCAGTCTGCCGATTCTGTGTCTGCTGATCCCTCTGCTTATGCAGGCGGATGCAATATTCTCCTACGGGGTGACACATATGTTCGACCACATCGATCTCACTGTGATGCTTTGGCATACGATAGTTGTACTTATTCCATTTCCGTTCCTAGCCTCACTATTGGCCAGCGTGGAGATGCGCAATACAGAGCCGGAACTCACCACTCTTCGCAATGCGGAGAAGCGAGGAGCCTTCGACCCCACCATTACCACTACGGTGATGATGATCGTTCTGGCGCTGTATGCCGTCTTCTGCACCGTACAGTTCACATTCCTTTTCGCCGGCGCCGGTCTGCCCGCAGGATATACATATGCCGAATATGCGCGACAGGGATTCTTCCAACTTCTGTTTGTAGCCACATTGAATCTCGCCGGCTTTGGTCTCGTGCTTACGTTCACGTCACGCACCAAGCTCATCGTGGCGCTGCAGATCGGTCTCCTCGCCGCAACCGGCGTTATGCTCGCATCGTCAGCCATGCGTCTATGGCTGTATATCGACGCCTATGGTCTGACGTGGCTCAGATGGTTGTCGTTGACCTTCATCGTCCTGCTGGCAGCGGTGCTTATGCTGTCGCTGATCCGACTGTTCGTCGCTCGATTGCCATTGATGACCGCGGCCTTAATATTGCTCCTGCTGTGGTGGCTGGCTTTGGGATTAAGCAATCCGGATCGGGTAGTCAATACGTGGAATACGTATTTCGGAACTGTAGTCAGTGATTGGTAATCGCTCTTCAAACGGCTCCAATAAATTACCCCTTGCCGAACCGAAATGATGTTGGCTCGGCAAGGGGTAATTAAAGGCATCGGAGTAATCCATCAGGTGTCGATCTTGGAGCGATCGAAATCGTCGGCGTTATCCACGATGAACTGCTTGCGCGGCGGCACGTCATCGCCCATCAGCAGGCTGAAGATCTCGGAAGCCTGTGCGGCGTCCTCCATGCGAATGCGGCGCAACATACGGGTGCGTGGATCCATGGTGGTGTCGGCCAGCTGGTCGGCGTCCATCTCACCCAAACCCTTGTAGCGCTGGATGTCGTCGTTGTAGCCGATGTGCTTCTTGTCCAGGTCGGCAAGTTTACCGGCCAGCTCGTCGTCGGAATACGTGTAGATGTATTCGCCCTTATGCGAACCGGTCAGAGCAATGCGATGCAGTGGCGGCACGGCCGCATACACGTAGCCATGTTCGATCAGCGGGCGCATATACCGGTAGAAGAGGGTGAGCAGCAGGATACGGATGTGCGCGCCATCCACATCGGCATCCGTCATCATGATGATCTTGTGGTACCGGGATTGCTCGATGTCGAAACTCTGGCCGGAGCCGGCGCCGACCACCTGAATGATCGCGGCACATTCCTTATTGGAAAGCATCTGCGTGATCGATGCCTTCTGCACGTTGAGGATCTTGCCTCGAATCGGCAGTAGCGCCTGGAATCCAGCGTTGCGCGCGGCTTTGGCGGTACCGAGTGCGGAATCGCCCTCCACGATGAACAGTTCGGCGATGTCGTCATTGCCTGGCTGGCAGTCGGAGAGCTTGGCCGGCATCGAAGCGGATTCCAACGCGTTCTTGCGACGGGTGACTTCCTTGGCCTTGCGGGATTGGATGCGGGCATGCATCTCCCCCACGATTTTCTCCAGTACGCGGCCGGATTGCTCCTTGTAGCCGCGCTTGGAGCCGGTGATCATCTCGCCGAACTGCTTATCCGTGAGTCTGGTGACGATCGGCTTGACCTGTGCGGTGCCGAGCACATCCTTGGTCTGGCCCTGGAACTGTGGTTCGGCCACGCGGGCGGTGACCACGGCCACGAGACCGGCCTGGATGTCATCGCGCTCCACCTTCATGGCGGAGTCTTTGAGATTCACCTTGAGTTTGCGGGCGTTGTCTTCCACGGCTTTGCGAATCTGCTTGGTGATACCGTTCATGAAACCATCAACGTGGGTGCCGCCGCCCGGCGTCTCCACGATGTTCACGAAGCTGCGGATCGTGGTGTCGTAACCGTTCACCCAGCGAAGCGCGATGTCGATGCCGCAGGTGCGTTCGATTTCCTGGGCGTGCAATTCGCCGCCCTCGCATACCGCCTGGGTTTCCTCCTTGTAGGTGCCTTCACCTTGAATACGCCAAATGTCGGAAACCGGCTCGCCTTTAGAGAGGAAGTCCACGAAATCCTTGACACCGCCGGTATGGCGGAATTCGACCACGCGGGGATGCGCCGGCTGCTCGCCGAACGCGCCATCCAAAACCTCGTCCGATGCGCTCAGTGAGAAGTCCGCATCACGATCCCGGTCACTTACGGTCAACGCGTCGCTTTCGGAATCAGCGCCATCCGCAGTGTCCGTAGAGAACTCGGCAAAACCTGCCAACAGGGAATTATCCTCGTGTGCGGAATCCTCTTTCAGTTTCGATGCCGTAGGTAGGCCAAGCGTGCCGGATGCGGTATCCGGGTTTTCCGGCACATTCTCATCAACAATGGTGATTTTGAGTCCAGGCACCAGGAAACTGGTCTGGCGGACACGATCCACCAGCTGTTCATAGGAGAATTCCGCGGTCTTATTGAAAATCTCCGGATCCGCCCAATAACGAATTCGTGTACCGGTGGTCTTCGGGCTTACTTTGCCGATGATCTCCAACTCGGTGGGTCTGTTCTTACGGGTGCGCTTGAACGGTGCGTCCGGCGACGGGTTCGCGGGATCGGCATCGGCGTAGACGCCGGGATGGCCTTGATGGAAGGCCATGTGATGGGTTTTGCCATCGCGGTCGACTTCCACATCCAATCGGGAGCTCAACGCATTCACCACGGAGGAGCCCACACCATGCAGACCGCCGACGGCGTTGTAGGAGGAATTACCGAATTTTGCACCGGCGTGCAGCTTGGTGAGCACTACTTCCACACCAGAAAGGCCGGTTTTCGGCTCTTTATCAACAGGAATGCCTCGGCCGTTATCCGCTACCTCCACCGAGCCGTCGGCGTGCAGCGTCACCGTGATATCTGTGCAGAACCCGGCCAGAGCCTCGTCGACGGAGTTATCGATGATCTCCCACAAGCAGTGCATGAGGCCTTGCGAGTCGGTGGTGCCGATGTACATGCCCGGACGCTTGCGTACCGCGTCAAGGCCTTCAAGGACGGCAAGATCCTTCGCGCCATATTCTTCTGTGGCCATAAATCCTTTATTTCTCTCTTACAACTTGGCTCCCCTCGCAGCGAGGAGAGCCAAGTGATCGATCACTGATCCAGGAAGTCGCGCAGCGTCTGGGAACGAGACGGGTGGCGCAGCTTGGACATGGTCTTCGACTCAATCTGACGGATGCGTTCACGGGTCACACCGTAGACGCGTCCAATATCGTCCAAGGTCTTGGGCTGGCCGTCTTCGAGGCCATAACGCATCTTGATCACGCCTGCTTCACGCGGGGACAGTGTCTCAAGCACCTGCTTGAACTGTTCCTGCAGCAGGGAGAAGGCCACGGCGTCGGACGGCGCAATAGCATCGGTATCCTCAATCAGATCGCCGAACTCGGAATCGCCGTCCTCGCCCAGCGGGGTGTGCAGGGAAATCGGCTCGCGGCCGTACTTCTGCACTTCCTGCACCTTCTCCACCGGCATATCCAGCTCGCGAGCCAGTTCGTCCGGCGTAGGTTCACGGCCCAGATCCTGCAACATCTGGCGCTGCACGCGGGAAAGCTTGTTGATGACTTCCACCATGTGCACAGGCACACGAATCGTACGGGCCTGATCGGCCATGGCGCGGGTGATGGCCTGGCGAATCCACCACGTGGCGTAGGTGGAGAACTTGAAGCCCTTCTTCCAGTCGAACTTCTCCACGGCGCGGATAAGACCCAGGTTGCCTTCCTGAATCAAATCAAGGAACAGCATGCCACGGCCCGTGTAGCGCTTGGCGAGCGAGACCACGAGTCTCAGGTTGGCCTCCAGCAGATGGTCCTTGGCCTTCTTGCCATCGGCGGCGGCCCACTTGAGCTCACGCTTACGCTTGAACTCCATGCCTTCAGACTGGGTATCCAGCAAGTGCTGGGCATACAAACCGGCTTCGATACGTTCGGACAGGTCGACTTCCTGCTCGGCGTTCAGCAGGCTCACACGGCCGATCTGCTTCAAGTAGTCCTTGACCGGATCGGCGGTGGCGCCTGCGGCGATCACACGACGCTTCGGATTACCGGCCGGGATGATGTTCTCATCATCGTCATCGGTGTCGGAAACCACGTAGGCACCCTTTTCCTTCGGCTTTTCCGGAGCCTTGGGCTTGGCGTCCTCGTCATCTTCGTCATCCTCATCATCGACGTCGTCTTCATCGAGATCATCATCGAGGTCATCAGAGCCATCTGCGTCAACGTCATCCAGGTCCTCATCCAGATCGTCGACGTCCAGATCGTCGTCATCCACCACGTCGTCGAGATCATCGTTCTGATCGTCTGCGTTCTGGGTCGAATCCTCGTCTTCAACGCTCTTCGCGGCGGCCTTCTTCTTGGCCGAGGTACGACGCGTCGTCTTCTTCGGGGTCTTTTCACCGCTCTCCTCCGCGGCGGCCTTGGCGGACTTCGCGGCGCGGGGTTTACGCGTAGAGGTCTTGCGGGCGGTGGTCGTAGAGCTGGCCTTCTTCTTGGTCTCGGTCTCCTCGCCGGAGTCTTCCGTTTGCTTGGTTGCCGTCGTTTCCTTCGTGGCCAAAACTGCTCCTCCTGATCTCTCGCCGGAAGCTCTCATACCACATGGGCACACTTCTGGCAAGGGCAAATCGTCAACTATGAGAGTAAATCACCTTCCACGGACGATTATTCCCATTCGCGAGGAAAATGTGTTGCATCCATGAATGGCTCATGGATGCACGCTTGCACAACCATGTTCTTTCGCATCGGCCGGAAACCCTGCTATGACGCCGTTTCCCGGTTCTTGCATGCGCACCATGCGGGGAATACGCCTCGGTCGGCTGCGGAAAACACCATCGCCGCCAGCGAACAATCCTCATCAAGGACCAGGCATTGCATGGCCAGCGCGGCGGAGCTGACATCTCCAAGCCACCACAGCGTATAGGCAGCCACGGCCAGTGGCTGGATGCAGTAAGGGACCGGCGATACCGTGGCAATATTCAGCAGCATGGTCACCCCTGTTCGGCATCGTTCCTCATCAGGCGTTATCCGCTCGTCTTCGAATGCGCGGGTCAGCAGCTCGCTCATTCTCCGTTTCGCCTTTCCGCTATGCGGTTTGGATGCGAATTCCATCAGCAACGATTTCGGACACTCCCGTTCATCCGCAATAAGCGACAAGATCAGAGCGTCACGGATAGACAATGTCTCATTCATGCCCACAGCGAATGCCGCCATGGTCTCGGCATCCAGAACCGCAATGCCATCATCCAGCGAGGCTAGCCATTCATCCAACGGATCGCACACCCAATCCGCATTGGCTTGCTGAGGCCCACGCTCACGCCGGTCGGCGTGGAACGCATTGGCCATCATCTCCAGATCCTCCATATCGAATGCGTCAACGCAGATGTCGCCGAAGACGTCACAGCATTGCTCATCGAACACATCGTCATAGTCATATATGTTCTCGAAGATGCCGTTCTGAGAAACATCAGATTCACGAACGCTGTGTTTGCCACGATTCCTGGCTTTGTCATAAGCCTTATGACCGGATCGCCCGTCGCGCCGGCTGTCGGGCCGTACATCGCTCCGGCCTTGCGAGGCGGGTGTACGACGCCGGCCCTTTGCGCGACCCTCTTTTCTGCTACGCGTATCATCTTTGTTTGCCATGGGTTCCTCCTCGTCGTTGAAGATTCAATGCCTTTCACCACCCAGAACCGGTTCCGGGATGGGCGTGTGTCTACTATGCATGAAACCCGTTGGAAATCAGCCGAAAATCCACTTATGTGGTTCGAGCTTCAAAACCCAATGTTTCCAACGTTCTTGTATTCATCACAACCTGTGGATAAGTTATTAGGCATGTGCACAACCGCGAATGACCTTTCCACCATCGAACCGCGCATCAGTAAGCTGGTTCGAGAACTGACCGATGCTCCTTCCACCGGCAAGGTGGCCAACGCCCTGAAACCAGTGATGGCGGAAGTGGTCGATCAGGCAGTCACCTCAAGTCAGGGCGGCAAACGACTGCGTGCGCTCCTCAGTCTTGATGCTTTCGGCCTGCTGGCCCCCGCCCAATATGCGGAGAGCCGACGCGAAGCCATGCTCGACCTGGCATGTGCCATCGAAGTATTCCAGACCGCGGCATTGGTGCACGACGACATCATCGACGAATCCGATCTGCGCCGCGGCAAGCCATCTGCCCATCGGGCGTTGGAAGCCACTGTGCATAATGCTTCCATCGGCCGCGGCCTGGGCCTGATGTTGGGAGACATCCTAGCCACAGCATGCATTGAAATCGCACGTAGAGCCGCCAAACAACTCAATAACGGCGACGCCATCGTCGAAGCCTTCCTTACCATGCAACGCGAAGTGGAAATCGGTCAGGTGCTGGATTTGGGCGTGGAGATGACGCCGTTGAATGACCCGCAGGCGCTCGCAGAAGCCTCATTGAACGTATTCCGTTGGAAAACCGCCAGTTACACCACCATCGCTCCCCTGCTGTTCGCATTGTTGGCTGCCGGCACCGAACCGGCCACGGCGAAGCAGCAGGCGCTCGCGGTAGGTGAACCGCTGGGCTTGGCGTTCCAGCTTGCGGACGATTTGCTGGATGTCATCGGTTCCAGCCGCAACACTGGCAAACCCGTGGGAGGCGATATCCGCGAGGGCAAACGGACCGTACTATTGGCCGACGCCCTGCAGTCCGCGAATGCCGATGAACAGCGGGAATTGCGCGGTATGTTCGAGGCTCCTCATCGCGATGAGCAACAAGTGATGCGAGCCATCGCACTGTTCGAGAGTACTGGAGCCATTGATCGTTCCCGCGAGCGCATCACAGCTTTGTGGCGGCAATCCCAAACGGCGATTTCGACGTTAGGGCTGCCCGATCAGTATGAGCAGCGTCTTGTGGATGCATGCGCACGATTCATTCCAGCTGATTTGCGCTAGCCGGCTTTTCCGCCGCCCCCCGCGCGTAGCCCGGGCAAGGTACACTGAACCATGTTCAGCTGAATTCAAAGGAACCGTACGAGTTGATGAGTGAGAACGAGCCCGCACAGATGATTGAGGGACGCTACCGCATTGTGCGCAACATCGCCGAAGGCGGCATGGCCACGGTGTATGAGGCGGTTGATGAGCGTCTGGGCCGCACTGTGGCCATTAAGGTGATGCACACGCAGTTGGCGCAAGGACCACATCGTGCTCAATTCGTGGAACGATTCCGCCGCGAGGCCAATTCCGCCGCCGCCATCGCCAACCCGCATATCGTGCAGGTATATGACACCGGCGAATTCAACGGGCTTGATTTTCTGGTCATGGAGTATGTTCATGGCATCAATCTGCGCCATGAAATGAACGTACAAGGCACGTTTTCGGTGCGTGAGACGCTGCGCATCGTGGCGGAGACGCTGGATGGGCTGTCTTCGGCACATAGAGCCGGCGTGGTGCATCGCGATATCAAGCCGGAGAACATTCTCATCAATGATCGCGGCCATGTACAGATCACCGATTTCGGTCTGGCCAAGGCCGCCAGCCAAGCCACGTTAAGCTCCACCGGCATGTTGCTGGGCACGGCCGCCTATCTCGCGCCGGAAATGATTGAAAACAATCTGGCCACCCCGCAGGGTGACTTGTATTCCGTGGGCATTATGGCGTGGGAGATGCTGGCAGGCAAAGTGCCATTCGACTCCGATAATCCGGTCACTCTTGTATTCAAGCATGTTCACGAGGACGTGCCTTCCCTCACCACGGTCTGCCCCGGCATCAATCCAGCTGTGGCGGCATTCATCTCACATCTGACCGCGCGATCCGTCGATGCCCGGCCGAAAGATGGTTTTGAAGCCGCCTCTGAGCTTCGCCAGTTGGGGGCGCGATTGCCGTTGGACGCATGGCAGTATCGTCTGCATGCCGAGCCGACAAATGTCAATCGCAATGATGCCACGGCCCCGGCCTTAGTGGGTACGATCGGCAAAGCCGCAGAACGTCTGACAGCCACACAACCGGCACCACCCGCTCCTCCTGAGCCGCCTGCGGCGTCTGCGGAAGACGAGTCCAATGCGCCCACCACCGCCATTGATTCGTCGTCTTCTACGACTGCCGGCGCTCTTAATTATGGGCAGGATTATGGGCGAACCAGAGTAATGCCTCAACCATCGGGGGCCACGGACGATCAGACTCAGGCCTTGCCGGCAATGGCTGGTGAGCCTACACAGGCGCTTCACACCAATAATGGGACCGTTTCCGCAGCTGAGGATACCGAAGCAGCCACGGCTGCGATGCAACAGCCTCATGGCATGTCGAAGCGAACCAAAACCGGACTCATCATCGCGCTGGTCGTGGCGCTACTGCTGGCCAGTGTAGGTGGCGGGTTCGGATGGTGGTGGTATGCGGGTCCCGGCAGCTATTGGAGTGTGCCACAGCCTGAGGATGTCTCTTGCGCGGAAAACGATACCCAGTGCTCGCTTTCCGGAGCGGACTGGTCCACCTATGAGAGCCTGCTGAAGGCCGCAGGCATTCCATATCAGGTCAAGCAGGAATACAACGATAATGTCGCCAAGGGCAAGATCATCTCCGCATCCCTCGATAAGGCTGAAGCATTCGTCAATACCCATGTAGGTAAGCGCAACAACCAGCAACTGGAGATCACGGTATCCAAGGGCACGCAGATGGTCACTATTCCGGATGACATCCTGGACTCGTCATCCGCGAACGGCAAGGATCCGCTCGCCGCGCTGAAGAACGCCGGTTTCAGCAAAATCACGCATGACGAATCCCAGGATCAGTATTCGATGGATGTCCCCGAGGGCGCAGCCTTGACCATCTCCCCTGATCCCGGCACCACGATGAAGCATGACGCCGAAGTGACCATCACCTTGAGCAAGGGGCCGATGCCGGTAAGCATGCCGGATATCGTCGGTAAAACCAAGGATGAGATGCTCGAATCGTTCGATCAGCTCAAACTCACCGCCAATATCACCGAGGAGTACGACGATAAGATTGCGGCCGGCACCGTAATGTCCGCGTCTCAGAAAGCCGGTACGCAGTTGAAGTGGGGCGATAGCGTGGATGTAGTGATTTCCAAAGGGCCGGAAACCACTGTGCTGCCCAATGTGGTTGGGATGACCTACGATGATGCGGCCAAGCAACTGGAAAAGCTCGGCTTCACCGTCAAGAAATCCGCTCCCCTCGGGGACTTGACCCATGAGGTTCGCATCCAGAGCCCCAAGGCTGGCGAGACCGTGCGTTTGCGCGACGAAAACGGCACTCCTACCGTCATCACATTGACTGTGGTGTGATCGTGCTCAGCATGAATTGCGCGTACAACAAAGCCGGGAATGATTCCATCGGTAAGAATCATTCCCGGCTTATTATGTAAAGCTTGCCTCGCTAATTATTCAGCGATTTTAGCGGCCTCAGCTTCCTTGGCGGCTTTCAGCTCGGCCTTGACCTTCTGCGCGTATTCATCCACGTATTCCTGGCCACTCATCTCACGGATGGCAGCGGACACACGATCGGTCAGTTCACGAAGTTCGGCGTGCGTGATCTCGTCAGCAGACTTCTTGGTGACCTCGATCGGCTTGCCATACTTGACCTGGGTCCTGCCCTTTTTCGGGATCGTAGTGCCGATGGGCTGCAGCAGATCCGATCCGATCAGGGCAACGGGCACAATCGGGCAGCCGGTTTCCAAAGCAAGACGCGCCACACCGGTGTGCCCCTTGTACATGCGGCCGTCCGGACTGCGTGTGCCTTCGATATGAATGCCGAACAGGTGACCATCCTCGATGATCTCGCGCGCATGCTCAAGCGCACCAAGCGACTTGTTGCCGCCGGAGCGATCCACCGGGAACACACCCACGGACGTGAACCACCACTTCTTGAACTTGCCCTTCAATCCCTTGCCTTCAAAATATTCGGCTTTGCCCATGAAATGCACCATGCGCGGGCAGGTAATCGGAATCAACGCATCATCGATCACCGCCAGATGATTGGCGGCGATAATGGCACCGCCGGAACGTGGCACATTGTTCAGACCGGAAACGGTGGGACCGAGACGATGGCGAGCAATGGGACCAAAGACTTTAACGAAGAACCAGTACAGCACTTGGCGTTTCCCTCCCTACGCGGTTTGGGGCATCAGATTAAAGTGGACTATATGACTGACCTCAACAATACCAACGCAGCCGACGAGCCGACAACACCCACGCCGGATGATAACGGCAAAACCAACGATCTCGACGCCGCTTGGGCAGCATTTGAAGCCGAGCACAAAGAGGATCTCAATGATGTGGCCTCGTCTCGGCAAGCCAAGAAATTCGAGAAGCAGGCCAAGAAGCGCGAGAAGGAGGCGTTGCTTTCCGTAGATGATTTGGATGCCGCCGCCTTCACCGATGGCGTGCGCCCATTCCACGAACGCACGAAGAAAAGCCATGGCCCGCGGGATTTCACCGGCTCCAGCTGGCTGGACACCGACGATGTGATGGACCGTTACGATGACGGCGGCTTCACTCCCCCGAATCCGGATTTGGGCCCGATACACGCTTCGACCGTTCTGCTGACTGCGCTATTGATCATTGGTCTGGTAGGCACACTGGCCATGATTCTGGTGCCTGCGCTATACAGCATTCCTGTGTTGAGCTCGATACTGAACATTGCGTTCGGCACGTGCACAGTGCTCGGATTAGGCGGCCTGGTGGTAAAAATCCTCAATCGAAAGAACCATCCCGGCGATAAGGGCGGCTATTACGACGATGGCGCAAGGGTGTAGTTTTCTGGCTTTCTTGGGCAAGGAAAGCCAGAAAACGGCATCATGACGCGAAGTCGATGGACTCCTGCAATTCGGCAATCATGTCCTTGGCGGCGTCCAAAGCCTTACGCTTGCCGAAGACCACATCCTGCTGATATCGCACGATGATCTTGTCCAGTTCGGAGGCGCCGTTGGGCGTGATCGACGGCGGATTCCCCAATGTTGGCTGAATCTTGTCCATGAAGTCCAATGCCGTGCGGTCGGTGCCGGCCGCATCCTTGGCGAGCATCCTGCGGATATCGTTGTTGGCGGGGATGCCACGCTCGGTGCCCAGAATCGTGCCGGCGTTCTTGTCGTTGACCAGATAATCCACCAACATGGCCGCTTCGGCTGGGTGCTGGCTACCGGAAGACACCGCCCAATACATACCGGGCTTCAGATACATGGTCTTCTCCCCCGGCGTTACTTGCGGCATTGGCGCCAACGTCATATTGGTCGTGCCGGCCGCCTGCGCGTAAGGGGTGATTTGCGTGGCCTGCGTGATCATCATCGCCTGCCTGCCTTTGCCGAAATCAGTGTCGTTCAACGTGGCCGCGGTATTCTCGCTCCATCGCTCGGCATTGCCTTCAATGCCGTTCTTGGCCCAATCCGCAGGCAGTTGGAGGAACGAGGCCAATGTCTCAGGCGAGATGGTAACAGCATTGTCCTTGAACAGATTCTCCCCATGTTGGCGAGCCCACAATTGCAGGCCGTATCCATTGTTCGGCGCAATGGCGCCTATTGTCTTGCCGTCTGACTTATGGGTGACCTGCTTAGCGAAGGCCGAAAACTCATCCCAAGTCCATGTATCGGTGTTCGGCAGCGTAAGTCCCAAGTCGTTCAGCACATCGTTATTGATAATGACGCCATACTGCGAAGTCGCCATCGGCGCGGCCACCTGTTTGCCGTCCACCTGTCCCATGGCCTTCAACGACGGGTCCATCGTACTGAGATCCAGATAGTCCGAAGCTTTGTTCAGGTCGAGCAATGCATCCATTGACCCATAGAATGCCAGATACAGCTCATCCATCTGCATGACATCCGGCGCGTTGCCGCCAGCGGATTGCACGGCGAGCTTGTCCCAGTAGCCGGTCCAATCGGAGTATTCGGTCTCCACATGGATGTTTGGGTGTTCCTTTTCGAACCCGGCAATCGCCTCCTCGGTGGCCTTGATACGGGCGTCGCCACCCCACCAGCTCAGACGGATCGTCACGTCACTGTCGGCGGGCTCGACTGGCACGTTGGAGGCACCGACCGAGCTGCCGCACGCAGCGGTCGTCCATAGCGTCATCGCAGCCAATCCAGCTGCCATGGCTTTCTTCCATATACGCTTCATATCAGTTCTTCCTCTGTATGGGAGCAGATAACGCTCCATCCATGTTTTCCGTCATCACTTGCCGCCGGTGGTGGCGATGCCTTGCACCAAGTACTTCTGTCCGAACGTGAATACCAGGAATAATGGAATAAGCGAGACCACGCTCATCGCGAACATCGGACCGTAGCTGGACTGGGATTGCGAGTCGATAAACGTACGCAACGCTATCGGCACAGTGGCCATATCCGGCTTGGTGAGATAGAGCAGCTGGCTGAAGAAGTCGTTCCACGTCCAGATGAACGTGAACACCGCACAGGTGCCGATGGCGGGTTTCATCAACGGCAGCAAGATCTGGAAGAAGATGCGCACGTGGCCGGCACCATCCAGCTTGGCCGCCTCATCGAGATCATGAGGCAAACCACGCAGGAACTGATAGAACAGGAAGGTGAAGAACCCGTCCATGGCGAGGAACTTCGGCACAATCAGAGGCACGAAGGTGTTGATCATGTGCAGAGAGTTCCACATGATGTACTGCGGAATCACAATCACATGAATTGGAATCATCAACATCAGGAGCATGAATCCGAACAGCACTCCACGGAACCGGAAGTTGAGCCGGGCGAAGGCATAGGCGGCCATCGAGCAGGTGAGGATGTTACCGATGATGGCGAACACCACGATGATCAGCGAGTTGAGGATATACCGGCCGAACGGGTAGCTCAGCGCGTTCCATCCGGCCACGTAGTTCTGCCAAACCGGATGGGTGACCACCAGTCCCATATTGGTGAAAATCTCGCTTTGCGGGCGCAAAGAGCTGGCAATCATCCACAGAATCGGATACAGCATGAGGATCGCCAGCAGCAACACCACAATCTGTTTGACCACGGCTACAATCACACGGCCGATACGTCGACCGCGATTGGCCTGCATGCCCGCACCGGAACCGAGCTCATCATAGGCCTGTCTGCGGTAAACGGCACGCATTTCGCTTGCAGTGCGATCTTTCAGGGATTCGCCGGGATTGGTCGCGGCGTTCTTCATCGAAACATCAATCATCGTAATGCACCCAGAACTTGGAAAGAGCGAAGTTGATACCGGTCAGCAAGGCCACAATCAGCACCATGACCCATGCCAATGCGGAGGCGTATCCCATGCGAAGGGACGCGAAACCCTGCTGGTAGAGATACAACGTGTAGAACAACGTGGAGTCGGACGGGCCGCCGGTGCCGCCAGAGACCACGTATGCCTGCGTGAAGGTCTGGAACGAGTTGATCACGCTCATCACGAGGTTGAAGAAGATGATCGGCGAAAGCATCGGCAAAGTGATGGAACGGAACTGGCGCCATTTGCCGGCGCCGTCCACACTGGCCGCCTCGTATAATTCACGTGGAATCTGGCGAAGACCGGCGAGGAAGATGACCATCGGCGAGCCGAACTGCCAGATGTGCAGGGCCATCAACGTCCAATTAGCGGTGTCGGGGTTCGCTATCCAGCTCATAGAGGTGTCGATGCCGAACAGGCCGAGGAACGCATTGAACAAGCCGTCCGAGCCAAACACCATTTTCCACAGTACGGCTACAGCCACCGAGCCGCCAAGCATGGAAGGCAGGTAGAAAGCGGAGCGATAGAAGGCAAGTCCTCTCATGCCGTGGTCCAGCATCACCGCAAGTGCAAGGGCGGCAACAAGCTGCAATGGCACGGAGACGACCACGTAAGTCAGCGTGACAGTAAGAGAATTGATGAATCTGGGATCGGCGAGCATATGCCGGTAATTCATAAGCCCTACGAACTGCGGCGGCTTGATCATGTTGTACTTGGTGAATGAGATGCCCAACGAGTACAGCATTGGAATCAGACTTAGGAATATGGCACCGACCAGCCAAGGGGCAAGAAATCCCAGTGCCACCTTGGTATCCTTCGGCTTGTCTTTCGGTTTATGCCGGTTTTTGACCAGCGTGCCGAATTCCGCAAACGAACTCACAGTGTTCCTCCAATGATTTCAGACCTTCATCGGTCGGATATATGCCCCAGCATATCGGCGTGCGACCTGTCGTTGCCACTTGTTGCCAAAGTTGCATTCATATGGCCATGCCAACGATGCCATGATCGCTTCCCCTACAATCATGGCATCGTTGGCATTTGATCTAAAGCGGCTTCGCTTCACTATTCATGACTCAATGCCATCAAACACAACATTCCGGGTATGACGAAGACGGATACTCATATGATCCTCATCCGACGTCTTGCGATCCGGCGCGATGGTGAAGCCGATGTTATGGAATGCAACATCACGCACTTCATATCCAGGCACGTCGAAGCCCTGCACGTCGATGTCACAATCGATATCGCCTATCGAACCACCGGATACCGTGCTCGGATCGAACCGATCGATAAGACGCACATCACGAAACTCCATGTTCTCGAACACCGGCGGCACGTCGGAGCCTTCGCCGTCATCGTTGTATCCCACCGAATGAATCATAATGCGGGATGTCTTGCATTGGCGCATACGCACATCACGCACGTATCCGCCACGCTTCTTCGTAGCTTTGACTTCCAGACCATAGGCGGTGCGAGACATGTCGCAGTCCCATACTTCAACATCGCTCACGCCACCGGACATTTCACTACCGATGGCAATGCCCCAGCCGAACAACGAATTGCAGTCAAAGATGCGTACGTGTTCAGTAGGCCGGTTGATGACGTTCCCCTCCGGGTTACGGCCCGACTTGATGGCCACCATATCATCGCCGGTTTCGAACGCGCAGCCGAATACGGCGACGTTCGTGGATGAATCAGGATCGCAGCCATCACCATTCCAAACAGCTCGCGACACGAAGGTGCAATCCGAAACCGTGACGTGATCGCTGTATACAAAATGCAGATTCCATGCCGGTCCCATGCCGACGGTCAGACCACTGATGACGATGTTGCGCCCGTTGGACACGTTGATCAGTCGTCCTCGAACTCGACCGGCCAACGTGGTGGGCTTCTCGAACTCCGCGATCCTGTCGCCCAACGCAATCAACTTGTCCTTGAGCCGCTCCATCTCCTGGTCGATGGTGGATTGCATGAGTTCCACGCCGCCTCCGAGGATGGAACCATGCCCGCGAATGACGATGTTCTCGCAGTTGAATGACGAGGAATGGTCAAGCTCGCCAATGTTGAGCAGACTGGAATACCGTTCGCCCTCTATGCCCTCGAATCGGCTCCATATACGCGGCTCATAGTCAGCCGGCTTGGAGCTGCCCTGCAGCACGCCCCCATGTTCGATGACCAGTTCGGTATTGGAGTGCAGACGAAGGGCGCCGGAGAGAAAGACACCCTTGGGAATGACGACCTGATGATCGGCATCGCAGTCGTCCAGTGCACGTTGGATGGCATCGGTGTTAAGCGTGGCTCCATCGCCCACGGCATTGTATGGCGGCAAGCTCACATCGAGGCGCTTCTTCACCGGAGCGGTGGCGGCGTGCTCCGTCAGCAGCGGCACGAATTCTCCGGAGCCGTCGGCGTCGTAGTCGACCTCCACCGTATGCGTGCTGGAAGGTTCGAGATCCTCAAATGTGTAATGGGTCAAAGTAAGTTCCACCGGTTTGCCGCCGTCGAGAGACACACGGAAACGACGGACAGGAGTGGCGTCGTCGGGCAGTAGCCACCAAATGGTCAGCGTGGTGTCCGTGACCAGTACGTCGTGGTCAAATTCATGGGTATTGATTGTCATGATTTCATTCCTTCATCACAAGCGGTCAATCATACAAGGAAGGTGGCGGGACCATCTGCTCTGAGGGATATACCGCCAAGGCTCAAAGGTCCCGTCACCTGAATATCGGATCAGGCCTGTGCCTGGGGCCAGCACTTCTCGTACGGCACGCCGGTGAGGCTTTCCACAACCTTCTTGGTCTCACTGGTGACGTCAGCCTTGTTACCGCCGTTCTTGAGACGGTTGATCTCGTCGTTCAGAATGCCGTCGGTGCGCTTGTCAAGTTTGAAGGTCAGGGCGATGATCCAGGAGAGCACGAGGCCGATGACGGTCCAACCGATCATCACGAACACGATGCCGTTCTGTACACCGGCGCTGGCGGTGGCGGCCTTGGAATCGAAACCTACATATGCCAGGTAGGCACCGATGGCCATGGACACGAATCCCTTCAGGATACGAGCGATGAAGTAGGTGGAGCCAGTGAAAATGGAGGTGCGGTTCTTGCCGGAAACGAGCTCATCGACATCCGGGATGAACGGGAAGACCGTCCAGCAAGGGAACCAGATGAGGCCACGGGCGATGAACCAGAAGATGCAGGCGGCGATTGCCACCATGACGAACTGTCCGTCATCCATTGTGGGCTGCAACTTCCATGTGACGAACAGCCCACCGAGTGCGAGAATGCCCAGTCCGAAGGCGAGCTGGAAGATATTGCGCGGTCCGATCTTGGCGAACAGCAGGCCCCACACCGGCTTGAAGAATTCCGCGATGACGGCGAACGACAGCAGCATGGAGGCGAAAGCCGTGTTCTTGCCCCAGCAGAAGATCGCGAAGAACACGAAGGTCTGTCCGAAGATGTCCATCATGCAGTGGCTCAGCAGGTAGATGCCCATGAACTTGCGGAACGAGGAGATGCGGAAGGTGGAGATGTAGTCCGCAGCGAGTTTGCCAACGTTCTTGCACCAGCGGGAGAAGCTGAACGGCTGCTTCTGCTCTGCCTCAATCTTGTTCACATCGTATCCGGCTTCCTCCGGGGTCATCTCCCACGTGGTGCGGGAGACGATGAACAGGACGATGGCGAACAGAACCGTGATGCCGATGGCGAAAGACTGATAGGAAATGGCCTTGTCTTCGCCAATCGTTGACAGCATCCAACCGCCGACAGCAGGAATGGCCACGGTGGACACGCCGGATACGATCATACGCACGGTGGAGAGCAGTGTGCGTCCATTGTAATCGCTGGTCATCTCAGTAGGCAGCGACGAGTAGGAGACCAGGAACATCTGCAGCACGACAATGAACAGCGTGTACAGCGCGAAGTACACCACGAACGGCAGGCTCGGAATCCACATCAGCGAGGTGATCAGCACCAGCGGGGAGGCGAGCAGCAGGAAGAAACGACGACGGCCGAACTTGCGTCCAAGCTTGTAACGGTAGAAGTTATCGGACAGGGATCCGAAGATGATGGAAGACACGGCGCTGACGATGGTGGCGACACCGATGATGCTCTGAGCCTGGGCGATGTCCAATCCGGCGAATGTGGTCCAGAACAAGGCCAGATACGTACCGGTAAGGGTGGTGGAACCGCCGCCGTAGAAATCGCCGATGGCGTATCCGAGTGCGCTACCGATAGTGACCTTGCGCTTTCGCGTTAAGGTCGCACTTATTGCCTGAGACATGATTGCTTCTTTCTTTTTCGATTCCCCACAACTCCATTGACACTGTGTGGAATCATCTGTGAATCAGAACACGATTAGTCTCGCAAGAATCGCACACCTGCAATTCTTGTTGCAAAAAGTTTCATTACGAATCATAATCAATCAGTGATGCACAAGAAAGTGACAATATACGACATCGCCAAGGAAGCCGGGGTCAGTCCGGCGACTGTATCACGGGCATTATCCAGACCGGGACTCGTATCCTCCGTCACCATCGCGAACGTCCGATCGGTCGCGGAACAGCTTGGATACGACATGCCTAAGAAAATCAGGCAACTCGATGAGTCGGCCGCCGCAACCATATCAACGCAACGTACCGGTTTGGTCGCGGTCGTTGCACCGGATATCGCCAATCCATTCCAATCAACCTGCATCAAAGTGGTGCAGAACGTAATGGCTTCCCATGGATACACAGTCATCGTTTCGGACACCATGGAGAACATGCTTGCGCATAAACTTCTGAGCAACGTGTGGATGCAACAGATCGACGGAGCCGTGCTCATCGCCCCAAGAACTGGAGAAGCGGAACTGCGCAAAATCGCCGATACCATGCCGCTGGCGATAATCAACAGATCCGTGCCAGGCATCGATCAGGTGCTTTCCGATACGCGGAATGCCGTACGCCAGGCGGTGCTTTCTCTGCAGGTTGCAGGCGTATCCACCATTACATATCTGGCCGGGCCCTCATCGTCCTGGTCCGACAGCAATCGACATAGCCTTATCGTTCATGAGGCGAAACGGCTCGGCATGTCGGTAACGCAGATTCGAGCAACTCAACCCACCATGGAAAGCGGATTCAAAGCCATCGGCAAATTCCTCAGACATCCCACAGACGCATTGTTCGCTTTCAACGACATCATGGCCATCGGATTCATGGCTGCCGCGCAAGGCAATGACATTCATATACCAGCCGATGTAAAAGTGATTGGATTCGACGACATTCCTATGTCCGCATTCACCAATCCAACATTGTCCACGATCCATCTGCCGGTGGAGCAGAACGCCCACAACGCCGCCCAGTTACTGCTACATAGAATACGACGCTCCAACATGGGTGGGGCACAAACCGTGATGGAGCAAGCGATGTTCATCGAGCGTGGCAGCGTCCACGCCACAAAGCCATGAGTACAAGCACGCTGGCATCAGCGTCAGACAGTGCGACGTGGACACTCCATAGCCACGAAACGAAACAGGCTTATTCCTACATCTCATGTGCAGGAATAAGCCTGTCAATGTCTTAGCTGGTCAATCACGCCTTGGACTTGGCGGTTTCGATCCACTTGTTCAGCAGGGTCTCGGCCTTGCCGGAATCAACGGCATCCTCGGCGATCTTGTAGGCTTCAGCGAAGCGCTCGGCCAGCGAGCCATTGCCCACCAGATGACCGTCTGCCACGATGGCGGAAGCGGCGTTGAGCAATGCGGTGGAGCGGGACGGAACGTCCTTGCCGGCCACGAAGTCACGGAAGGCGGCGGCGTTGACCTCCGGCTCACCGCCCTTCAGATCGGCGACGTCGATCTTCTTCAAGCCCAAATCAACGGTCGGGTCGAAGTCGGTCTCGGTGACCTTGCCGTCGCGAATCTCCCAGACGGAGACCGGACCGGTGGGAGCGAGCTCATCCATGCCCTCATGCGAGGTGTAGACCATGCCGGACTGGCCTGCAGCAGCATAGGCGCCTGCCATAATCGGACTCATGGCGCGATTGGCGCAGCCGATGGCCACGTGCGCCGGCTTGGCCGGGTTGGTCAGCGGTCCCAGCACGTTGAACACGCAAGGAATGCCGAGGGCCGCACGAATCGGTCCTACGAAGCGCATGGCTGGATGGAAGGTGCGAGCGAACGCGAAGGTGATACCCACTTCGTCACCGACCTCGCCTACGGCTTCTGGCTTCAAATCGAGCGGCAAGCCCAATGCTTCGAGCACATCGGCGGCACCGCACTTTGAGGATGCGGCACGATTGCCGTGCTTGACGATCTTCACACCGGCAGCGGCTGCAACCACGGAACCCATGGTGGAGAGGTTCACAGTGGCGAAGCCGTCGCCACCGGTGCCCACGATATCGGTGGTTTCACCGGAAACGTTCAGCGGAATTGCGTGCGACACCATGGCCTTGGCCGCACCGGACACTTCTTCGGCGGTCAATCCCAGCTGCTGCTGCATGGCAAGCGCCGCACCCACTGCTGCGGGATTCGCGTTGCCCTTCATCAAATCATCAACGAACCACTCGGATTCCTCGGCGCTCAGGTGGTCTCCCCCAACCAGCTTGGTGAGAATCGACTTCCATGTGATCTCTGCCATTGTTCCTCCTTGACGCACGTTTGCGCCCGATAGCTAGTAACGCGGCTCATTGTAATGGCCTCGCGTTTCATGAGATGCAAACTTCCATATTGCAGAATATGACGCGAGAGGCTCCCTTGTTACAAAGGGAGCCTCTCGCCGATGAACCGTTCTCGATGAGTCGGTTCTCATTGCCGAGCTACTATCAGATCACTCAGCCTTTTGCGGCCAGCACTTCTCGTACTTGACACCGGTGAGCTGCTCGACAACCTTCTTGGTTTCAGGCGTGACGTCCGCCTTGCTACCGCCGTTCTTCAAACGTTCAATCTCAGCGAGCAGAATGCCGTCCGTGCGCTTGTCAAGCTTGAAGGTCAGCGCGATGCCCCAAGCGATAAGCAAACCAATGATGACCCAGCCAATGCACACGAAGGCAATACCGTTCTGTGCGGAAAGCGGCTGGTCCGGGTACTGCATCACGCCGCTGGCATCCTTGGCCGGCTTGACGAAGCCAGTGGAGGCCAGGTACATGCCGATGAAGGTGGTAGCGAAGCCGGAGGTCAGCTTGCGCAGGAAGAGCTGGAAACCAACGAACACACCAGTGCGGTTCTTACCGGTGACGATTTCATCAACATCCGGGATGAACGGGAACACGTTCCACGGAATGAACCAGACCATAGCGCGGAAGATCAGCCACCAGATGGTCACCACGAAGGCCAGAATGGTCCAGGTGCTGTCCGCCATCGTGCCTTGTGCCTTCCACAGACCGAACAGACCAACAAGGCCGAGGATGCCGCCCGCGAAGTTCAGGGAGAACATCTTGCGCGGTCCCAACTTAGTGAACAGCCAGCCGAACACCGGCTTGAGCGGCTCGCCGATCAGAGCGCAGCTGAGCAGCAGGGACGCGAAGGCTGCGGTCTTGTTCCAGTTGTAGATCACGAAGAACAGCCAGGTCTGGCCGAACACATCCATGAAGGTCTGGCCAAGCAGGTAGATGAGCACGTGCTTACGGAAGGACTTGATACGAAGGGTGGAGAAGTAGTCCACGAACACCTGGCCGAAGCCCTTGAGCCACTTGCCGAAGTTGAACGGCTGCTTAGCTTCCGCCTCAAGCTTGGCAACGTCGAAACCGGCTTCTTCCGGAGTGAGCTCCCAAGTGGACTTGTAGCACACGAACAATGCGATGCAGAAGACGAGGATTAGGCCGACCATCGAGATCTGGTAGGAGTACGAGTGCTGCTCACCGAAGCCCTTAAGCGCAGCGGCCATGATGAGCGGGATGATGGCGGTGGTCACACCGGAGATGAACATACGGACGGTCGACAGCTTGGTACGGCCGTTGAAGTCGGTGGTCATCTCGGTCGGCAGCGTCGAGTACGGGGTCATAATCAGCTGGTTGGCGATGATCCACAGTGCGTAGCCGATGAAGTACAGCCACACCGGCAGACCCGGGACCCATACGATCATGGTGACCAGCAATACTGGGATGCCGGCAATCAGGAAGAAGCGACGACGACCGAACTTACGTCCGATACGGTAGCGGTAGAAGTTATCGGACAAAGAACCGATGACCAGTGCCGCAAATGCCGACAGAATCGTGGCGATACCCATGATGGCGGTGGACTGATCGATGGCAAGTCCAGCAAAGGTAACCCAGAACACCGGCAGGTACGTGGCAATCTGGCCGAAGCCACCACCATAGAAGTCGCCCAAGGCGAAGCCGAAAGCGTTCTTCATTGTAATTTTGCGTCCCTGAGGCACCTTAGCCTCGGGAGCTGCTGTCTGCTGTGACATTACAGCATTCCTTTCTCCATCCGTGCTTGGAAGCCAAGCACGGTTTTTCTTTTTCTTACCCCTCCGCTTCTGTATGCAGGAAGCTGGAGAGAGAAGTGTGACTAGGGGAAGTCTGACATTGCTGTATGGGTCGCTTCCCCACTCGCTGCGCGGGAGCCTCCTCATTCAGAAGAGGCCACGACATTGAGATTTATTTGCCCCACTTAGCCTTCATGGCGGCGAAAATCTCACGGTCGGTTGGGTGGTTCTCCATGTTCATGATCACGAACACGTCCTTCTCCCAAGCTGGGTACATGAAGTCACGCAGCCACTGGAAATAGTGCGGACCATCGCCCACGCAACGCAAGTAACCCATGAGCTGCTCGCACACCCAGGCGGATTGCTTGATGTCGGTCAGGCAGTCGTTACGCCAGAAGCCTTCCCACTTGCCGTGTTCGCGGTCGCGCATCGCATGGTCGCCGGCGGTGAACTCGTCGGAGGCGAGTCCGGCATTGTAGAACGCGTGCTGCCAGTCCTCGTCGTATCCGGCGAGCAGCGCGTCGCACACATGTACCGATGCGGCCACCGAATGCTCGTAGATGCCGACTTCCACGCCGATGGAGTCGCGGATGAGTTCGGCGGCATCCTCCTCGCCGCGCAGTTCGGCGGAGATGGCGGCAAGTTCCACTTTGTCGGTCAGATCGGCGTAACGCTTGACGGCCGGAGCGATGAGATTGCGGTAGAAGTCAATCTGTTCCTTGAGGTTCTTGCCGTCGTGCATCCAGCGCAGATCCTGTGCCGGAGCCTGCTTGTCGCGCAGCCACTGGGTGATGAGCATGCGTGGCACATGGTTGAAGTACTGTTCGCCGGCGTGGTCATCCCAGTTGGGGCCGTACTGTACCGCGGACTTCCAGTACTCCTCGTACAGATCGAAGACGGCATCCACATTGCTTTCGCCGTAGTAGTCGGCGATGTACTGCTTGGCTACCTTCTCGAAGTCAATCTTGCCTTCACGCCAGATGGCGGCGATGAAGTTCAGGAAGTAGACATGCGGCTTGATGTTGGAGGCGTTGACAATCCACACGTCGTCGCCGCCGTTGACAATCACATCCTCCAGTTCCTTGGCCACGAGACGTGGGTCATTGGTGATGTCGGTGGTGTGGTTGGCGGCCTGCAGGTCGTAGAAGCTGGCGTGGTAGTAGATGCCGTTGTCGCCATCGTTGGTAGGCATGGCGGGCACGCGCGGATTGTTGTTTTCCTGACGGCGGGAAACCATGCGTCCGAATCCGTTGTCGGCCCAGATCTTGGCCACCTGCTTCGGGTAGGTCAGCACGCCGGCACGGTAGAGTTCCATGGCTTCGCCGTACAGGTAGATGCAGCACTGCGCACCCGGATCGGCGGCCTGCACCATGTCGTACTGCCGTTGAATGATTTCGGAGAGCAGCTTGCCACGCGCCTCATCGGTGGCATACCGCGGATCGAAGTTCCAGAACGGCTGATCGCCCTGCCCACGGAAGCCGAGGGTCCATACGGTGCGCTTGCCCTTCTGCGCTTCGATGGCTTCACGCCATAGGGCTTCGAAACGAGGCTCCTCCTCCGGCCACTTCGGCTGCACACCCGGATAGGCTGCCGCGAACATACGGGCACCAAGTGGGCAGGCATGATGCTGGTTGATATAGAAGCCCATATCCTGAGCGAGCTTCAAGTGCGGCTCACCGCGCTGGCCGGAACCGGGAATGACCATGTTGCCGCCGAGACGGTAGACGGTTTCGAAGGCCAGTCGCCAGGTCTTGTCGGAATCGTTGTCGTACTTCCAGTCTTCGAGCAGTACCTCATCGTTGATGAAGAAGCCCTTGTATTTGACGGCGGTCGGCTTGCTGGTCAAAGCGAAATCGTCGGCGACTTCGATGGACGGCACCGGTTCGAAATGCTGGTCATTCCAGAACCAGAAGTCCTTGACGCCAAGCACTTCACGGCTGACCGCGTACAGGCCGTAGATAAAACCGAAGTCATCACCGGCATGGATTTCAAGATTGCCGTCCGCCACACGCACTTCATAGGTTTCCGGATTGTGCGGGCCCTCGACCAGCACGATATTCGCACCCTCCTGATCGGACGGCGTCACCGTGGCTTTCAAATCACGCTCGATGTCCTCGACCGCGTATGCCACGGACTTGGATGGCGTCGCACCAGTCACTGTTGTGGTGGCTGTGATGGAAATAGACATGGTTCCTCCAGGTGAACTTGTCTGTTGGTTGCTTTCCGCGATGTTGGGCGCTTCCACGTGCCGCGCATCGCTGACATGATTCATATTCGTGCATTCCGGCAAGCCCGTTGCATTTGTTGCCAAAGGTTGCCATAATATTGCCGAACGTTCTTGTTCGCTTGGGCAATGCCGCTGAAAGGAAGTCAAATCATGGCGCAGTCGCAGCATAAAGCCACCATTTACGACATCGCCCGACAGGCCGGAGTCAATCCCTCCACCGTATCCCGCGCGCTGAGCCAGCCAGGCAGAGTGGCGGCCAAAACCGAATTCCGCATTCGCCGCATCGCCGAACAACTCGGCTATCTGACGCAGACGGAGCAGTCGGATGGCGAAGCTCTCCCCTCAACCGGCATGATCGCCGCCATTGTGCCGACGCTGACCAACCCGCTGTATGCCGGCATCATCAATACCCTGCAGCGGGAACTTGACGCCAGAGGATACGGTCTGATCACATTGGACACCGATCAAAAACCGTCCATGGAGCGTAAGGCCATGTCATATGTGATGCGCAATGTGGACGGCGTGGTACTGATCTCCTCGAGGTTAAGCGAACCGGACATTCGACGCATCATGATGGTGCGACCGATCATACTGATCAATCGCACAGCTCCTGGGTTAAACAGTGTGGTTGTGGATGTGGCCAGGGCCATCGATGACGCCGTACACGCGCTCAAAGAAAGCGGCCATTCCTCCATCACTTATTTGGCGGGCCCCGCCAGTTCATGGTCCAATGAATATCGCCGGCGCTATATTCGGTCCGCGGCTTTTCGCTATGACATGACCTATCGTGTGGTGCGCGAATGCGAGCCCAGTGTCGCAGGCGGCAGCGCCGCCATGGAACAGTACCTCATTCGCCCCACCGATGCCGTGTTTGCATTCAATGATGCGCTCGCAGCCGGGTTCATCATCGCCGCACGCCGCAATGGACTGCGTATTCCGGAAGATGTGTCGGTAATCGGCTTCGACAATACGCAAATGGCTTCGCTGCTGACGCCTACATTAAGCACCATCGATTTGAAGAGCGATCAGGTGGCCGAACGAGCTGCGGATGCATTGGTGCAGACCATCCGCAACCCAGCTGGCATACGTCCCGAGCCAATCACACTAGCCGCCGAATTCGTCAAGCGCGATTCGCTGAACACCCATAAGCGTTCCACGATGAAACTGGGCCCATATGCGGAGATCAGACGCTCAAGCGATACCATCGTGCTGACCATGCTGTCGAATGCGTTCAACGAAACCATGCCGCGAATCAACGAGTTCATGCGTACGCATCCGCATATCGTCATCGATCCCATCGAAGGACGCACGCAGGAGAACACGCTATCGCTGTACTGGGAGCGTGTGATCAATCATCGTTCGGTTCCGGATCTGATCAATCTTGAACGGACCGCGCTCCCCCAGCTTGCCGCATCGGGTGCGTTGCAGGATCTATCCAGCAAGGCGATAGAACAGGAGCTTGCCCCCAAGGTGGATCGTGCGGCATGGCAATCGGCCCATTACGCCGGCAAACTCTATGGCATTCCGGGCGATCAGTCGCAAACCGTCATGTTTTATCGGGCTGATTTGTTCGACCACTACCACATCAAGGTGCCTGATACGTGGGACGCCTTCTACGAGACCGGCGTGGCGCTGCATGCTCGCAATCCCAACAGGTACATGGGAGTTCTTGACACCACAGACGTACAGCACTATCTCTCGTTCTTCCGTTCGGCATGCGTCCGACCGTGGACGGTGGAGAATGACTCCACCATCATCTTCCATATGCGCAGCGATCTGGTACGCAGCGTGGCTACATTCATTCAGCAGTGCATTGACGATGGCGCGTTGAATGCAGAGCCTATGTGGGATAACCGGTATATGCGTGCCAAATCTGGAACCTATCTCACAGTGACCTATGCGAATTGGCTTGGCAAGATTCTTTCGATGTCGTATCCTGCGGATCGAGGATTATGGAAGGTCACATTGCCGCCGGCATTTGCGGATCCCAGCCAAGTGACCACGGCGGAAATCGGCGGTTCGACATTGGCGGTCAGCGCTGGATTGCCACCTAAGCGTTTGGAAGCCGCGATGACGTTCCTCAAATGGTTCCAACTTGATCCGGTTTCAGTGGAATTGCGCGCGCCTGGTGGCGTGTCCGCTGCCGCTGGCTATGTGGAGGATTTGACTCGCCGCGGTACCATCGACCCGTATTTCGATCAGCCGATTTATGACGTCTATGCCAAGTCAGCAGAACGCGTCAATAGGGATTGGGATAACCTGCCGTTCTACAGCCAGCTTGATGCGGAATTCGCGCGACTGATTGTTCCGGCATTGCGACCGGGCGGTCGCAGTCAAGACCTGTTCGACGAGTGGGAGCGGCGTTTGAAGATCTATGCGGTCTCCCAAGGGTTCGCAGTGAAATAAACACAACAAGACGCGCTCAAAGACACCAATGGGGGACCACCTCTTCAGGCAGTCCCCCATTTGCTAGTGAACTATTGCAGACGAATCAGATCACTTCTCGTTCTGGCCGTGGCACATCTTGTACTTACGACCGGAACCGCACGGGCACGGAGCGTTCTTGCTGGTACCCGGGAAGGTACGGCCATCGGCCCACGGGGTCTTCAGCTCGTCGCTCTTCGGGCGCTTGGAAACCGGAACCTTGCCTTCAGCGTGGCTGATTGGAGCCGGGCCCGCCACCGGAAGGGTGGCATCGCCGGCAGCGGATGCAGCGGCTGAATCGGCAATGGCCTGCTTCTCCTCGGCATCTTCCTCGGATTCCTCCTCGGTTTCGCCTTCAGCGGCCTCCTCCTCGCTTTCACCGTCTTCATCCGGGCCTGCGGCCACGGTTGCGGCGGAATCAGCACCGTCAGCAGACTCGGAGACACCGGTTGCGCCTTCGGCGGCGGCTACGGCGGCATCCTCATCATCAGTGGTGCTGTCATCCTGGGTGGCGGCTACCTGCTTGACGTCAATGTGGAACAGCAGCTGGACGGACTCCTCCTTGATGGCTTCGATCATGGAGTTGTACATCTGGTAGCCTTCACGCTGGTATTCGACCAGCGGATCGCGCTGGCCCATGCCACGCAGACCGATGCCGTCCTTCAGGTAGTCCATCTCGTAGAGGTGTTCGCGCCACTTGCGATCGAGCACGGCGAGCACCACACGACGCTCGAGGTCACGCAGACCCTTTTCGCCGATGGTCTTCTCCAACTCGTCGTACTTCTCCTTGGCGTCCTTGACGATCAGATCACGCACGGCTTCAACGGCCTTTTCGCCCTTGAGCTTGCCGGCGGCTTCCTTGGCCTCATCGATGGTCACCTTGGTGGGCACCACGGTGTTGAGCGCCTTGAACAGGCCTTCCCAATCCCAATCCTTCGGCTTATCGGAGCCCTTTTCAGCACCCTTGACATAGGATTCCACGGTGTCGGCGATGAAGCGCTCGACATCCTCGTGAATATCCTCACCCTTGAGCACGGCCTGACGCTCAGAGTAGATGACAGTACGCTGCTTGTTCATCACGTCGTCGTACTTCAGCACGTTCTTACGAATCTCGTAGTTGCGGGATTCCACGGCCTTCTGTGCGGTGCGCACGCCCTTGGTCACGGACTTGGATTCGATGGGCTGGCCTTCCTCCATACCCTTGGCCATAACCTGGGCCACGAGCTGGGTGTTGAACAGACGCATCAGATCGTCTTCGAGGGACAGGTAGAAGCGGGATTCGCCTGGATCACCCTGACGGCCGGAACGACCACGCAGCTGGTTGTCGATACGGCGGGATTCGTGGCGCTCGGTGCCGAGCACGTACAGGCCGCCAAGCTTCTTGACTTCCTCATGCTCGTCCTTGACCTGGGCCTTGATTTCATTCAGAGTGCCCGGCCAACGCTTCTCGTACTCCTCCGGGGTGTCTTCCGGCGAATACCCCTCGGACTTGAGCTTGGCATCGGCGAGGAACTCGACGTTGCCGCCGAGCATGATATCGGTACCACGACCGGCCATGTTGGTGGCCACGGTCACGGCACCCTTGCGGCCTGCCACAGCCACAACGGCGGCTTCCTTCTCATGCTGCTTGGCGTTCAGAACCTGGTGAGGAATCTTGGCCACATCGAGCAGCGTGGAGACCACTTCGGAGCTTTCCACGGAAGCGGTACCGAGCAGCACCGGCTGGCCCTTGGCGTGACGCTTGGCGACGTCCTTGACGATGGCGGCGAGCTTTTCCTTCTTCGTACGGAAGATGAGATCGTCCTGATCCTTGCGGATCATCGGCTTGTTGGTCGGAATTGGCAGCACGCCCAGCTTGTAGGTGTTCATGAACTCGGCGGCTTCGGTTTCTGCGGTACCGGTCATGCCCGCGAGCTTGTCGTACATGCGGAAGTAGTTCTGCAAGGTGATGGTGGCGAAGGTCTGGTTTTCGGCCTTGACTTCCACGCCTTCCTTGGCCTCGATGGCCTGGTGCAGGCCCTCATTGTAACGGCGGCCCGGCAGGATACGGCCGGTGTGCTCATCGACGATGAGGACTTCGCCCTGGGTGACGACGTAATCCTTATCCCTAATGAACAGTTCCTTGGCCTTAATGGCGTTGTTGAGGTAGCCGATCAGGGCGGTGTTGGCAGGCTCATACAGGTTGTCGATGCCGAGGAAGTCTTCGACCTTGGTGATGCCCGGGTCCAGAATGCCGACGACCTTCTTCTTTTCGTCGACCTCGTAATCCTCGTCACGGGTGAGCTTCAGCACCAGCTTGGCAAACTGGCGGTACCAACGGGTCACGTCACCTTCGGCCGGGCCGGAGATGATCAACGGGGTACGGGCTTCATCAATCAGGATGGAGTCGACCTCATCGACGATGGCGTAATGATGGCCACGCTGCACAAGGTCGGCCTTCTCCCAGGCCATGTTGTCGCGCAGGTAGTCGAAGCCGAACTCGTTGTTGGTGCCGTAGGTGATGTCAGCGTTGTACTGCTTGCGGCGCTCCGGCGGCTTCTGCTCAGTGATGATGCAGCCGACGGACATGCCGAGGAAGCGGTAGATACGGCCCATCAGCTCGCTCTGGTAGCTGGCCAGGTAGTCGTTGACGGTGACCACATGCACGCCCTTGCCTTCGAGCGCGTTCAGGTAGCTCGGCAGGGTAGCCACCAGGGTCTTGCCTTCACCGGTCTTCATTTCGGCGATGTTGCCCCAGTGCAGAGCGGCACCGCCCATGAGCTGCACGTCGAAATGACGCTGGCCGAGGGTGCGCTTGGAGACTTCACGCACAGTGGCGAATGCTTCAGGCATGATTTCATCCAGGCTCTTGCCGTTGTCCAGCTGCTGCTTGAACTTCGGGGTCTGGGCCTTGAGGTCCTCGTCGGACAGGGCGGAGATTTCATCCTCCAGGGCGTTCACGGCCTTGGCGACATTCTCGAGTTTCTTGATCTGACGACCTTCGCCCATGCGAAGGGCTTTGTCAACAATATCGACCACTGGGTTCTCCCTTGATTGATTTCGGTGGTTCCGCGTACCAGAATACCGCTCCCTTTCCAGCTTGCATGTTTTTTTCGACCAAATTACGAAAAAATAGAATCGCAATAAAGAAGTCATCAACAGCCATGAGAAATCTGCAATGAAAAAGGCCGCTTCCCTTTTCGGAAAGCGGCCTATCGACTATTGAATTAGCGCACTACAGCGGTAATCAATCAATCCTTCTTGACATTCTCCGGAGTATCAATCTCGAAGACACCGTAGCTCCAACCATGACGGTGATAGACGACGGACGGGCGACCGGTCTCCTTGTTGACGAACAGGAAGAAGTCATGTCCGATGAGTTCCATCTCGTACAGGGCCTCGTCGATGCTCATCGGCTCCGCGATGTGCAGCTTACGACGGATGACGATCGGCGTATCGCCAACCTGGACCTCCACGGATTCGCCAGGACCAAGATCGGAAGCGACTGCGGCTGCAGGGCTGTTGTTCGGCTCTTCCTCAGCCTCCTCGACCTCGGGCTCCGGAGCGGCGACGCCCAAATCAACCGGCACCGGGTTGGTGTATCCACGACGATGATCCTTGCGGCGATCGCGGGTACGGCGCAGACGAAGCGTCAGCTTATCGAGCGCCATGTCCAGCGCACTGAACTCATCCGTGCTGGAAGCTTCGGCACGCACCACAGTGCGGCCCGCGATAACGGTGATTTCCACGCGCTTGGCGGTATCGGCCTGACGCGGATTGCCCTCATGGGTCAGCACAATCTGCGCGCGCTGAGCATCCGGGGCGATAGCGGTCACACGATTCATCTTGGACTCAACAACATCACGGAACCTTTGCTTGATCTGCGTGTGACGTCCGGTAACGACGATTTCCATGTTGACCTCCTAGTGACTCAAGCGGTGTTACCCGCTATATGTGGTCCAAACGGCATCATCACCGCTTGGGTAAGTTTCATTGTAGACGAACAATGCGTGAATCCTTGGCAACTCGCCCGGTAACTTGCTTAAAGCAATATGTTTCTTTGCTGGCCCGATTACGAAACATCACAGCACATAGACTGAGGGTTTGGAAAGAAGTTGATTGAGACCTCTTATACCCCGGGTTCTGTCGTGTTGCGCGTGAACGCACAACACGGATGGCCATCCATCTCGACCTGACGTTACCGCCAAGCTCTAGCAGCCTACCCGATGGCACGGGCGAGCAGCCCTTACCGCCATCTGCTTGGCCTTGCTCCCGATGAGGCTTGCCATGCGGCCTGCTGTTACCAGAGGCCCGGTGGTCTCTTACACCGCCGTTTCACCCTTACCCGTCGAGGACGGGCGGTCTGTTCTCTGCTGCGCTATCTCTCAGGTCACCCTGGGCGGACGTTATCCGCCATCGTGCTCTATGGAGCCCGGAAGTTCCTCAGCCGATTCCAATGAAGTTCACGGCCGCGGCCATCAAGAGGTCTCAAGGGTGCAATTATACATATGGTGTGGAGAAGAGCAGCACCAGGAAGCTCGGCAATCACACTAGCAACGCTTCGGCGACTTCCCGCAGAGTTGCAGGATTGTGGCCCTTGCGGCCACCTGCCGACCAAAACCGGCGCTGCCGCACCTGCCGTTCCAAGCCCTCGGTCTTATGTGCCACACGTCGGCCCAGTTCCCATGCGGCTTCCTCAAACACACCGTTCCGCTCGGCTTCATCCGCGACTTGAGTAGCTAGCGCATGATCAACACCCTTACGGGCAAGCTCCATCATGGTGCCGCGGCGGCCCATCATGCGATTCGCGCATATACGAACCACCGATTGCGCATAATCGAGGTCATTGATCAGATGTACCGCAATCAAACGGTCAATTACACCATCGACCGTATGCTCAGCATATCCCTTGCCAATCAAACGATCGCGCAACGCACCTGACGAGCGCGGCGCAGCATCAAGCAAACGCAACGCCGCTTCACGGCAGGCATCACCATCATCGGGATTTTCAACGGTTGCAGATCCGGCCGACCGTGAATTCCACAGGGAGGTCTTCCCCTTATTTGCCTTCACGCGCGTGGTCCTGCCACCTCGTTTGAAGGCGTGAGGATGTTCCTCGCACCGAGACCGGGACTCACCGGCCTCGACATACGATAGGCGATCATCTTGAGGTCCCTGACTCTCACCATCCTGCAGCACAACCGGATTGTGCTGCAGGAATGCTTCCGCACTAATCACGTTCAGGCCTTAGCAGCGGCATCTTTGACCGGCTCGGCCTTAGCCGCACGCGCGGTTTTGACTGCAGCGGCCTTGCTGTCTTTGGCTGCATCCGCTGCGGCAGCTTCGCTGGCAGCTGCCTTGGCAGCAGCCTCCTCATCCTCCGCGAACTGATCGGACGGTGCAATGAGACCGAATTGGGCCTTGACTTTGTTCTCAATTTCCTCGGTGATGGCCGGGTTGTCTTTCAGGAACTGGCGGACCTTCTCACGGCCTTGGCCAAGCTGATCGCCCTCATAGGTGAACCAGGAACCAGACTTCTTGACCACACCGACTTGCTGGGCCATATCGATAACCGAGCCCTCGCGGGAGATGCCTTCGCCATAGAGCATGTCGAATTCAGCGGATTTGAACGGCGGAGCCATCTTATTCTTCACCACCTTGACGCGCGTTCGGTTGCCGACAGCCTCATCGCCATTCTTGATGGTCTGAATGCGGCGAATATCCATTCGCACGGACGCATAGAACTTCAGCGCCTTACCGCCAGTGGTGGTTTCCGGGTTGCCGAAGAACACGCCGATCTTCTCACGCAACTGGTTGATGAAAATCGCAGTGGTGCCAGCCTGCGCCAACGCACCGGTCATCTTGCGCAATGCCTGGCTCATCAGTCGTGCCTGCAGACCGACATGACTGTCTCCCATATCGCCATCGATTTCAGCCTTCGGCACCAGCGCGGCCACCGAATCAATGACAATCACATCCAAGGCACCCGAGCGAATCAGCATATCGGCGATTTCCAATGCCTGTTCGCCATTGTCCGGCTGAGAGACAATCAGCGAATCCGTATCCACGCCGAGCTTTCGCGCATATGCCGGGTCCAGCGCATGTTCGGCATCGATATAAGCGGCGACACCGCCTTTCTTTTGGGCATTGGCCACCACATGCAATGCCAGCGTGGTCTTACCCGATGACTCAGGACCATAGATTTCGACAATGCGTCCCTTGGGCAGACCACCAATGCCGAGGGCCATATCCAGCGCCAAGGACCCAGTGGAAATCACCTCAACGTTCTGCTCCGGCCTGTCCCCCAGCCGCATTGCCGAGCCTTTGCCGAAGCTCTTCTCCACTTGAGCCAATGCGGCGTCCAGCGCAGCCTTGCGCTTGGGATCGAGCTCGTGTTCGGCCGCACCTGCCGGTTTCTGAGCCGACTTGGTTTCCTGTGCCATGATCTTCTCCTTATCGAAGTCGCGTGCGGTTGATTATTCCACCGTATGCGGGCATCGCCCCTAGGAGCAAGCTCGAACGACCTATGTGGTTCGAGCTTGCCCTCATACGCTGCACGAACACCATCAAACCCTACTGCCATAAGGCTTTGCCGAGTTCAAAGCGCTACCGCAACCATGTATGTGGCTTCATCTCGCTGTGGATAACTATAGAACAACACACGAACATTTGTTCGAAATCAGCGAACAACACGCCCGAATTGCCGCAAAACGGCATCGTATCCAGACATGAATCATGCCGCCGGCATCGGAGGCGCATTATGATCATGCCCCCAACGCCTGGAATCCGGTATCTCCATCTGGTCGCACAGCACATTCCAGACCACGCGTGGTTCCTCACCGGCATCAAGCGCCTCGACTGCCGTCATATTCGCCAATTTGGGCATCCTCTGATCTTGCGCCAGTGAGCGGCCATAGCTGCGGCCGAACACTTCTTCCAGCAACTCCCAAAATTCACGTTCACGCATACCCGACAGTGTGCCACACCCTGGCGAACACGGCAGATGGCATCAACAAAAAGAGCCTGTAGCCATAGCAGCTACAGGCTCACCCGTTGCGCATAATTCGCGCAACCGAGAATCATTATTCAGCAACCGAGTCGAGGTAATCCGCGACCATACGCAGCATCTGCGCGGTGCTTACACCAAGCGAATCCGCGATCGAGCTGAGCAGCTCGGAGCTGGCCTCCTTCTGGCCACGCTCGACTTCGGAGAGATACCCCAAAGACACCCCTGCCTTCTCGGACACTTCGCGCAATGTGCGACGATCGCGCGTGCGCAAGTCGCGCAACACATGACCGATTGCCTCGCGCAGAGACACATCGTGAGGAGCGGCCTCGGCGGTCACGCTCTTCACCACAGCCGCACGCGGCTGTACTTCATTGTCTTCTTCCTGACGCATACGAGCACGAGCGGCCTCGCGCTCATCCTTGGCCCGCTTGGCCGCCTGAGCCTTCAAGACCTGCTGCTGGGCAAAAACCACTGCACGGCGCTGGGCCGGAGTGAGTTCACGCATACGTGCAACACCTGGTTGCACTCTCATCGGAGTCTTGACGGTAACATCCATTTGCTCATTCACTGGCGTCATCGTTTCCATCGCCTTAGCCCCCTTCCAGGCCTGTTCACTGTTTCCATAAGGTTCAACACCACATACCCACGGTTTTATTCCTGAAAAGTTGCTGAAAATAGACTCAAGTTTGGCTGATGCACTAATGAAGTAGCCGTTCCAAACGGATAAGCACGTTGAACACGGTTTGCAATCGCACCGCTTCACGCGTGCCGGAAAGGCGCAATTCAATGGCTTCGATAAGCTCATTGCCGTTAGCTCGAAGGCTCGAAGGAATACGGAAACCGGTATAAACCAGTCCGGCAGGTTTATCTCCATCCGGGCCGGGGCCCGCCACGCCGGTGGTGGAAAGACCGATGATACGACTCTTATATTCCGGCTGATCGTAGAGCCTCGCCGTTGCAGCCGCCATCTGCCGCGCGACCTCGGGATGCACGGCACCCTCGCGAGCGAGCAGATCACGATCGACGCCGAGCACGGATGCTTTGGCTTTGATGTCATAGGTGACCGCCGAGCCAAGGAACACATTCGAAGCACCGGGAATGCGCACAAAAGCATCCGCAAGCAATCCCCCGGTCAGCGATTCCGCGCAAGAGATCTTCGCCCCACGAACCTCGCAGATCTTCAGAATCCGCGCGGCCGCATCATCACAGGCTTGACGCAGTTGATTCAAATCCATATCCCCAGTGTTTACCGCGCACATTGTCACAACCCTTTCAAACGATTCTTTTCCGATCATCCACCGCAAGTAATCCGTTCATGCAACCTATCCCTGTACATCATGAACATCATGTTATGAAAATGGGATGCGACCTTAGCCGCATCCCACCCCGATTTCATCTCTGGCTGAAGCCGAAGATGAACCTTGCCGCTTTACTGCTCGGCCTTCTTCGGCGCCACGAACGTGTTATATAGATACACGCCGCCGGAGTATAGGCACAGTACCAACGCCACGTAGATGATGGTGTAGGTCAGGAAGTAATAACCTGTGAGCCACATTGGCGTGGTGGCACTGTTATCCAACGTCCACATCGGCAGCAGAAGCATCGAAAGGCCCACACACTGGAATACGGTCTTGAGCTTGCCCGGCCAAGCGGCGGCGATCACTTTGCCGCCCGGACGCTCCATCACGAAGAAACGCATAACGGTGATGCCGATCTCACGAATCAGGAACAAGGCAGTGACCCACCAGCCGAGCTCGCCGAATACGGAGCATACGATCATCGCACCGCAAGTCAGCAGCTTGTCCGCGATCGGGTCCATGAGCTTGCCCATTTCGGTGACCTGATTGTACTTGCGTGCCATCCAGCCGTCGATCTTATCGGTGGAGGCGGCGATGATGAACAGTACCGCAGCCACCCAGCGCAGTGTGAGATTGTCTGCTCCCCATTCGCCAGCCATAACATCCAGCACCAGGAAAATAATCACCAGTACGATGCGCGAATATGTGACCAGGTTCGGCGGCGCATTCCAACCATCGAAAATCGATGCCTTGGGATTGGCTTTTACCTCAGCCTGCTTATCCGTTGATTCACTACTCATACTGTTCACGTTACCCCCACACTTCTACCTTGGGTAACAGTAAGCTGACTGTCAGCTGAAAAACGTCTATTCCCCACCGAGTTCGCCTTGCGCCGGAGCGGATGGCGTCAACGAGCTGGTTTCGCCTCGGATAAAGGCAAGCACCTGCGGGAGATCCTGCGGCTGGACGAGTACTTCGCGTGCCTTCGAGCCTTCAGACGGACCCACAACACCACGGGATTCCAGTAAATCCATGAGGCGGCCGGCCTTGGCGAAACCGACACGGAGCTTGCGCTGCAGCATGGAAGTGGAACCGAATTGCGAGGTGACCACGAGCTCTGCGGCCTGCAGCAGTACGTCCATATCGTCACCGATCTCCTCGTCTATCTCGGCGCCACCCTTCTTTTCGGCTTCCTTGGCCATCTCCTCAATGTCTTCGCGATACTTCGGCTTACGCTGGGTTCGCACGAATTCCACAGCCTTACGAATCTCGGATTCGGACACCCACGAACCCTGCACACGGATTGGCTTCGCTGAGCCCATCGGCAGGAACAGGGCGTCACCCTGACCAATCAGGGTTTCCGCACCCACCGTGTCCAGAATGACTCGGGAGTCAGTGGCCGAAGAGGTGGCGAACGCCAGTCGGGAAGGAATGTTGGCCTTGATAAGGCCCGTCACCACGTCCACGGACGGGCGCTGCGTGGCAAGCACCAGATGCACGCCTGCGGCTCGTGCGAGCTGGGTGATGCGCTGGATGGAGCTTTCCACATCATTCTTGGCCACCATCATCAAATCAGCCATCTCGTCCACCACCACGAGGATGTACGGGTATGGAGCCACCTTGCGCTTGGAGCCGAGCGGCGCATGCACCTTGCCGGCGCGTACGGCCTCGTTGAAATCCTTGACGTGACGGAAACCGAAGTATTCCAAATCGGAGTAGCGGGCATCCATCTCCTTGACCACCCACTCCAGCGCCTGCGCGGCCTTCTTCGGATCGGTGATAATCGGCGTCAACAGGTGTGGAATGCCAGCGTAGGCGGAAAGTTCCACGCGCTTCGGATCGACCATAATCAAACGTACCTGCTCAGGTGTGGCGCGCATGATGATGGAGGTCAGCATCGAGTTGATGAAACTCGACTTACCGGAACCGGTGGCACCGGCCACCAGCAGATGCGGCATCTTGGTCAGATCAGCGGTGACGAAGTGACCTTCCACATCCTTGCCGATGCCGGAAAGCATCGGGTTCGGGTCATTGACCGCCTTGTCGGAACGCAGTACATCGCCCAAATGCACGATTTCACGATCCTCGTTCGGAATTTCGATGCCGATGGCGGATTTGCCGGGAATCGGGGAAAGGATTCGTACGTCGGAGCTGGCCACTGCATACGCGATATTGCGCTGCAAATTGGTGACCTTCTCCACTTTGACGCCGGGACCGAGCTCCACCTCATACTGGGTGACGGACGGGCCGCGTAGGAAGCCTACCACCTTGGCATCCACGTTGAATTGTTCGAACGTGGAGGTCAACGCTCGGATGACACGATCATTGGCCGGGGTACGCATCGCATGCGGCTGCCCCTTGGTCAACAGGTTCAAGTCGGGCAGCTGATACGGGCGGTTCGCATCATCATCGGCACCCGCAGCGTCAGCATCACCATCAGCGACCGCTCCGGACTGGCCTACACCGCTGCCGTCCGCATCGGCGCCCGCGTATGGTGCCGTGGCATTTCCAGCCACGGCAGCCGCAGCAGCAGCCGCGCTCGGCGCCCACGGATCGTTGGCGGCATTGCCCGACGGCATTACTGTAGTGCCATCGGGGCCGGATCCTGAAGGCATAGCCACGGTCGTTCCGCCGGAGATAACGCGCGGCAGGCCAGCTCCAGCAGCACCAGCAACGGCACCCGCTCCCCCACCCAGGGCCGTGGTGGCGGCACCAGCCGTATCATCGGCGAATGGAGCATTACCTGCCACATGCGGGCGGCCATCGTAGGAGGATGAGACAATCGTGCGTCCGCCTGCGCCAGAGGCATCTGTACCATCAAGAATCTCACCAGTCGAGGAATCCACCACCGGCGTCTCGGCGGTGGCACCATGCTGGCTTGCCGCGCGGTCGAACGGATCGTCGGCGGCATATCGGTCAAGCCTCTTATCATCTTCAGTCTTGGACTTATGTCCGAACAGACGGGAGAGCCAGCTGGGCTTGCCACTGGCCTGCTCCTCGTCAGCGCTCTCATCATCCGTGCCATCGTGCGCCGGCACCCCATCGGCGAACGCAATCGTGGCGTCGCCCAAACGCACCTCATTGGGGAATTGCGAGCGCTCGTCACCGGCAGCATCCGAAGCCTCACCTTTAGGCGCATAAGGCTTGCGCTGTACGAATGCCATCAGTTTGTGCGCATCCTCAGGCAAATCGGTCACGTGGGTGCCGGTAATCATAAGCAGCGAAAACAGACCGAATACCACGAACACCACGATGGCAAAAGCGGCGGAAAGGCCCCAAGCCAGTGGAGAGCCCAGAAAGAATCCGAAGAGTCCACCGGCGGATTGCAGAACGGTGATGTCGAATGTGGTGTGGCTGGAGGCGACCGCTACATCGATGATCGAGCAAATCGACCACATGAGCAGCACCCAGCCGGTGATGACTCTTGGGTTGCTGGATCCGCGACCAGAGTTGCGCATCAGTCGGAAGGCCACGGCGGCAAGCAACACTGGCAGTACCACACTCATGACTCCGAGTACTCCGGATGCCATGGCGTGGAGCAATTGACCGAACGGCCCATTCACCCGGAACCATTCGGACGCGCAGAACAAGATTGCGAGTATCAGGAGCAGGAAGCACAGCCCATCACGCCGGTATGCGGGGTCGTATTCGCCCACGCCGGTCACCGCGCGCACGCCGGAGCCGAATGCGCGTGGAATAGCAAGCAGAACCTTATGCCATAGCGGCTCGGGTTCAAGATCAATTTCCGGCTGGATTCTGGTTTCTCCATCATGTGTAGAACCATAATCGCCGTTTGCGGACTTGCGTGATCGAGTGCTGTTTGAAGATGCTGTACGTGCCATATCGCGTCTGATTCTACATGTATGGGGTCTCATGACCACATCAGACACGATTCATGGCTTATCATGGGTGGCATGACACCCGCAGAGCGTGCGAGCGCAGTCGCATTTGCACTCAAGAACTGCGCACTGGAGGCCATGACGCCGGGCGAGGCAACGATGCGAGCCGCGGCGGCTTATGAACAGGGCAGCCAGGATGTAAGCCAGCTCATCGATATCGCCGATGAGCAAACCTCCATGCGCATTCATGCCGTGGGACCGACCGGGGAGAATCGTCTTTCGGATGGCTCTTTGGACGATCACGCCACGAATCGCGCGGATGCCGTATTCGCGCGCACAGTACTGTTGGCTGAGCGCCGTTGGAATCCGTCCGGCGACTTGGATGAGTTGGTGGCGATTCATCGCGGATTGTTTGAGGGCGTGTTCGATGACGCCGGAAAGCTACGCACGTCGAACACCACGCGTGAAGTGACCAATGATCGGGCGCGAGCCAATAATCCGGAGGCATTCTTCCCAGCGGGTTTGATTGAGACGGGCGCGCATAACATCGCGATGGAATTGGCGGAGAACCGTAATCTTCATGCGTTGGACAGGGACGTGTTCATCCACAAGTTCGCCGTTGTGTATGACGAACTTGGCTATTTGCACCCGTTCCGCGGAGGCAACGCGATGGTGCTGCGCATGTTCGGTTCCCGGCTCGCGCATGATGCCGGCTGGGATCTGGACTGGGGCTTGGTGACGCGTGAAGCCTATCGCACGGCCAAGCACACGGCATATCGCGGGGATATTGCCGCGTTCGAGCGCATGTTCGAATCGATGCTACGCCCTGCGAATCCGACACGCGTGTTCCTGATCGCCGGATGGGATCAGGGGCCTGCACACTGATTTACGCTGCGACGATGTCGCCGAGGTGATGCTGCACATAGGCATCAGCTTGGGCGTCGATGGGGTCGTAGTCGCCGGCGTCCGCGTGCGCGATGATGGCCATCGCATTGTCCACCAGCTTCGGATTCAACGCCTGCAGCCAGTGGATGCGTGGATCGCGGCCGAACCATCCCATCTGTTTGCGCGCGAGACGCTTGGTTTTCTGCGCAATGTCAGCAAAGGCATCATATTCGTCCCAGATGCCATCCAACAGATCAATGATCTGCTGGTAGCCGAGCGCACGCACGGCTGTGGCGCCAAGGCGCGGGCGTAGGCGTTCCACCTCTTCAACGAAACCGTTGGTCATCATCTGCTTGGTGCGTATGTCGATGCGATGGTCCAATTCCTCGCGGCTTAAATCCAAGCCGATCTGCACTGAGGGAATCACATACTTGTAACGTGGCAGGCTTGCCGAATATGGGCGACCGGTCAGTTCGATAACCTCTAGCGCGCGGATGGTACGGCGTGGATTATGCGGGTCCATACGGGCGGCAGCTTCGGGATCCTTGGCCTTGAGCTCTTCGAACAATGCTCCGGCACCTTCGATTTTTTCCCGCTCCTCGTATTTCTTGCGGATTTCAGGATCGGTACCGGGAAAGGAGATATCGTCGATGGCCGCACGCGCGTAGAGACCCGAACCGCCGACGAGGATCGGGCGAATGCCACGCGACTGCAAATCCGCGATGGTTTCACGAGCCAGCTCCTGGAAGCGGGCCACGCTCATCGATTCCTCCGGGTCGATGATATCGATCAGATGATGTGGCACAGCCGCCTGTTCTTCGGCAGTTGGCTTGGCAGTGCCGATATCCATGCCGCGATACATCTGGTAAGCGTCGGCATTCACGATTTCGGCGCGTTCGCCCTGCTCTGCCAAACGCTTGGCGATGGCGATGCCGAGGCCGGTTTTGCCGGATGCGGTTGGGCCGACGATGGAAACGACGCGTTGAGTCATAATGACTTCCTTCAGTGACGGACCGAATAGGTTTGGCCGGCGGCGATATCCGGGTCGGCAAGGAGGTTATGACGGCCGGCATGTGTCACGGTCACGGTCACGAAATCACCGACCTCCGGCACCGGCTGCCCTTCCGGCACACCGATATGCACCAGTACGCCGGTTTTTTCACGGCCGGAGACGCGGTGCGTATCGGAATCCTTCTTGCCAAGCTTGCCGGTGATCATCACCTCGACATCACGACCAACAAAGCTTTCCATATTCTCCTGCGTGATTTCTTCCTGCAGGGCCACCAAGCGGTCGAATCGTTCCTGCACCACATCACGCGGAATCTGTTCCATCGATGCGGCCGGAGTGCCCGGGCGCGGCGAATAGATGAACATGAACGCCGTGGAGAAGCGCGCCTTGCGCACCACGTCCAGCGTGGCCTGGAAATCTTCTTCCGTCTCACCGGGGAAACCGACGATGATGTCGGTGGAAATCTGAGCGTCCGGCATGGCGGCACGAATACGCCCCAGAATATCCAGGAACTTGGCGGAACGGTAGGAACGACGCATCGCACGCAGAATACGGTCGGAGCCTGATTGCAAAGGGAAATGCAGCTGATGCATCACGTTCGGTGTTTCGGCCATCGCGGCAATCACGTCATCGGTGAACGCAGCCGGATGCGGCGATGTGAATCGCACACGCTCCAGTCCCTCAATTTCGCCACAGGCACGCAGCAGTTTGCTGAACGCATAACGATCACCGATACCGTAGCCGTAGGAGTTCACGTTTTGGCCGAGCAGCGTCACTTCCTTGGCTCCGTCGGCCACACATTTGCGGATTTCCGCGAGCACATCGCCCGGTCGACGATCCTTCTCCTTGCCGCGCGTGGTAGGCACGATGCAGAACGTGCACGTGTTGTTGCATCCTACGGAGATCGCCACCCATGAGCTCACGCGGGAGGCACGAGCCGCAGGCAACTGGCTCGGGAACTCCTGCAACTGGTCGCTGACCCTCACCTGCGGCTTGTCGGTGAGGCGATTCTGATCGAGCAGCTTCGGCAAATCCTCGATGTTCTTGGTGCCGAATACAGCGGCAACCCATGGCTTACGCTTGGCGATGCGTTCGCGATCAAGCTGTGCCATGCAACCACCGACGGCAATCTGCAGATTCGGGCGCTGCATTTTAATACGGTTAAACAGACCGATGGTACCGTACATGCGCTCGGCAGCATTCTCACGTACAGCGCAGGTGTTGAGCACGATCACATCAAAATCATGGGCGTCGATCTGCTCTTGTGTGGCTGGCACATAACCATCCGCTTCCAATACACCGGCGATGCGTTCGGAATCGTGCACGTTCATCTGGCAGCCCAGCGTATGGATATGGAATACGCCCTTGCCTCGCTCCCCTGCTGCGGCTTCAGCTCCGCTGGTTTCAATCGAGGCGCGCTCCGCCTCGGTCATCATGTCTTCGTTCATAAGTTCTAGATTCTAACTGCCGGGTTCGTCATGGGGCGCGTCATGCAATCATCACAGCCTACAGCCATGCGTCGGCATCTGCTGCCCTGTGAACGATGAAGCATTGTAGAAGATTCCCCGGCTTCATCCAGTTTCGGCAGGATGGGCCGGGTATATTAATTGACGTGATACTTGACCGACATAATCGACTCAACACCGCAGACCTCAACGCCCGTCTGAAGATGCTGGACTTGCCGGAAGGCCGCTTCAGCGCTGATGAAATTACCGAATTCATCGATCAGATGCAGGTGTATGAAGGCGCCATGTATGAGATCAGCACCAAACTGGAGATTCTCGACGATGAGTTCCAGGTGCGATTCAGCCATGACCCGATTCATCATATGGAGCGCCGTCTGAAATCGGTGAATTCCATCATCGGCAAACTCGAGCGCAAGGGTCTGCCGATCAGCGTGAATTCCATCAAAGACAACCTGTTCGACGTGGCAGGCATCCGGGTGATCTGTAATTACCGCGATGACGTGTATTCCGTCTCGAACTATCTGTCTTCGCAATCGGATATCCAGGTGTTGCGCGTGAAGGATTACATCAAGAATCCGAAGCAGAACGGCTATCGCTCGCTGCATGTGATCTACGCAGTGCCGGTGTTTCTGTCTTCTGGCGCGCATTACACACCGGTTGAGGTACAGTTCCGCACCATCGCCATGGATTACTGGGCTTCCCTGGAGCATGCGTTGCGTTACAAGACCGATCTGCCGGATGCCAAGCTCAATGAGCATTCGCAGACGCTGCTGGATTGCTCGCGCAGCCTGCAGAACATCGAAGTGCAGATGCAAAACATCCATCGTGATATCAATGGTGCTCCACAGGTCGGCGAAGCGCCAAAGACCACGGACTAGAGCAGCGACTCATCCGCACCGGAAGCACTGCCTTGCTCCGTGACCCTCAATATCAGCTCCCTTCCCCGGAAGGGAGCTTTTTGCAGCACCTGTTCTTATACGAGAATCGTTATTCTTTGCGCAGGAATTTTGGCAGCTTGGCAGGAGCCTGCGCAAGCAACGTACCGAAGAAGATCAGCGCGCAACCAAGGTAGCCGCGTGGCGTCATGATTTCGCCTAAGAATATTGCTCCGCCGACAGCTGAGAAGAACGATTCCAAGCTCATTAGCAGGCTGGCTCGGGTGGGCGGCACCCACTGTTGACCCACCACTTGCAATGTATAGGCGATGCCCACCGAACCGATGCCGGCGTACACGATTGGCGTCCACGCGTGGAGCGCACCTGTCCAGTTCACCGAGCCCTCCATCAGGGAGCCCACCCAGCTCAGTACTGCGGTGGTGCAGAACTGGCCAAATGACAGCACAATCGCATCGACTTTCGCACCTAATTCATCAATCACCAGAATGTGCGCGGCGAACAGCGCCGCAGTGAATACCAGCAGAATATCCGCGAGCCCAATGGAGCCGAAACCATCGGTGATGCATAGGAAGTAAAAACCGATGATGGACATTGTCACCGCGACAAATACCGGCAGGCCGATGCGCCGGTGCAGGAACACAAATGCCAGCAACGGCACCATCACAATGTAAAGCGCGGTCAGGAATCCGGCACGACCGGCTGATTTGCCATAGAGAATGCCGTATTGCTGCAAAGTGCTTGCGGTGAACAATATGATGCCGCACAGCACGGAAATGACCACAGGATTTGCGAGCAGTGACCGCCAAAAAGACGTCGCGCCTTGCCGGCCATGAGAATTGTCCAATGCAGCAGCAGATTGCGCAGCGACACTTTCCGTAGTATCACCCCCCTGGCGGCCACGAGCCTTCTGGCCGCGCTGCCAGATAAGAATAGGCACCAGAGACAACGCGCCAAGCGTAAATCGGCAGGCGTTGAAGAACAGCGGAGACATGGAATCCATGCCCTGCACCTGCGCCACAAACGCGAATCCCCAGATTAATGCGGTCAGCACAAGGGCGAACATACCCATGATTTCTTGTCTCTTCACGGTGAGCCAGCCTAATGCGCGCTTATGACGGGTATGAAAAAGCCCGGCCACAATGTGGTCGGGCAATTATTATATTGCTCAGAATCGAGGCTTAGTCCCTGTTGCCGAACAGCTGCAGGATGTACAGGAACATGTTCACGAAGTCCAAGTACAGGTTCAGCGCGCACAGGATGGAGACCTTCTTGATCATCTCCGGTCCCTGTGCTTCGTATGCGGCGAACAATGCTCGCGTGGACTGGGCATCGTAAATGGTCATGCCGGCAAAGAGAATCAGACCGATCGCGCACACGATCTGGGTCATGCCATCAACCTGCATGAACATCAGCACCACCTGCGAGATGATGAGCACAATCAGACCGACCATCAGAATCGGGCCGGCCTTGAGCATGTTGAACTTGGTGGTCATGCCGAACATCGTGAGTGCGAAGAAGAAGGCCGCGGTAATGCCAAGCGCCATACCGATTGAGCCAAGATCATAGACCATGAAAATAGAGCTCAAGGTGAAGCCCATCAGCGCGGCGTACACGTAGAACATGACGCGGGCCGATGTGGTGCTCATCTTCATTACGCGTGCACCGAGAATCACGGCGAGCGCCACCTGAGCCACGCACAGGCCAATCAGGCCGATCATGCCGGTGGCCATCAGGAAGCTGTAGTAGGCGCCGGTGACCTGCCCAAGTACGGCCACCACTGCGGTGACGATCAGGCCGATGGTCATTTCGCCGTAGGCCCGCGTCACGGAGACGCGCTGCGCCTGCTCATAGTTGTAGGTCATCGTCGTGTTGATGGCGGCGGTGCCTGCACCTGCGCCCTGCGGCTGTGCGTACTGGAAGTTCTGGTTCTGCCCATACGGCTGCTGTGCATACTGTTGGCCGTAGTTCTGCTGGTTGTATCCGTTCTGCATGTACTGCTGACCGTAGCCTGCCTGCTGGGCAGCGTTGTAGTCTGGGGTATTGTATTGCGGGTTGTACTGCCCGTTGTGCTGGGGCTGCTGACCGAATGTCATAATCGCTCCTTTGTTGTGTTCCACCACCAATACTAGAGGAGATAACCTGAACGTTCCATGAATATGCTCGGCCAACAGCGAAACGGCGGGTAGACAGTCATACGTCAACCGTCCATCCGCCGTCAGTTCACCGATTTAATCAATCATTAAGGTGCTCAATTGCATAGTCTGCTTCTTCCGGCGTGAATTTTTCACCGGCCTGGCTCGTCAATTGATCACGAATCGCTTCGGGAGACATAGCCATAGTTTCCTGATACGTCTTCGCCTTTGCCAGCGCATTTGCATTCCAATCCGTTTTCACGTTATCCACTGCATACTGCGCTGCTTCAGCTGAGAATTTGCCCCCGTATTCACTTGTCAGCTGGTCATATACCCCTGCTTTTGACATATGCATCGTATTGGCATAGGTATCAGCCTGGCGTAAAGCTGATTTGTAATCTGCTGGCACATCAGATTTCTCTGATTCTTTTTGCTGATTCTGCGTATTCTCATCTGGACTATCGGCATCAGCTGAACTTTGCTGTGAAGTAGTAGAAGAAGAAGACTGCGTATTCCCTGCAGAGCTATTGTTCTTTGCCGCTCCTTGACCAGCAATGGCAAATACCACAAGTATGATAATAAGCCAGAACCACCATCGTTTCCATAGCGATTTCTTGTTTTTACTATGCTGTGCGGGCGGCTGAATGGGTTGTTGCGAAGTCGGTTGCACCGGCTGCTGAGGCGCGAAATTATTGTTGGTCATGTCATGCTTCTTTCTCTTCGCTCGAATCGGTCAAAACCGAATGGAAACGTTGCTTTGACTATTTCGACGCTACCGGGATTTGACGGTAACCATCAGTGGACCAACGGACATTTCTTATTGCCCACCCGGGCAGTTTTGCATCATTTGCTATGCCGCATGTCCAGTAGCGTGGCAATGAAGCACGCCATAGAGTGAAAGTCATGACGAACTTGAAGAACATCTTTCGCATGCCTATGCTCTCAGGCTCGACTGTGCCGTCATCTCACAGTGATGATGTGCCAGTGCATACTCGCGTATGGTGTTCCGTTGTCATGATTCCGCTCGCAAGTCTGATGTGTCTTATGCAAACGGCCTTCTTCGCGCAGAACTACACTGAAGATTCCCCAGGCTACGTTTTCGCCATCGTATGCGTACTGATTTCGCTGCCCGCCGGTTTTCTTCTGCTAGCTCGAAGCGAATATCCTGAACCTACGTTCTGGATTGCCTGCATTATGGTGGCGGTGTTTCCATTTGATTCCATGCTTGTCTTGATGGCGATGACCGCTCTTCTGGCACGACGCTCCCAGCGCAACATCAGCATTCGAACCGTAATTGCAGGCACCGCCATTACGCTATGGTCGCAATTACGAGATGCCACTCAACCCGCAAAAGGTTCACTCTGGCATCTTATCTTCGCCAAGCCGTATACGGGCGGCGATTCAGGCAAACCGATAGTGATGCTGGTCGAAGAGCCAACCATCATCCTCACCGCAATTATCACCGCACTGGCAGCATCAGCCATCGCCACATTGCTTGGCTTGCATATTCGTTCACGGGCACGTCTACGTACGGCGAACGCTTTGGCGAACGCCGCAACAAGCCATGCGGAAAATCTGCAAACCGATCTCAATAATCAACAACTGGCTGACGCCATCGCCGCAGAGGCACATGACACGCTTGCGCATTCCCTATCGCTCCTTGCGCTGAATGCCAGTGCACTTAAAGCGGAAGCATCCAAGCTCGGCGATTCCTCTGAAGCGCAGGCCTTGGCCGATAAGGCCGAAGACATTCGCCGTCAATCGGCTGGAGCTTTGGATGAGGCTCATTCAATCATTGATATGCTGCGTAATCCGCAGCAAGCGTGGGAGCAACTGGGGCCTTCCGACAGTACTTCACTGACCCGCGAATCCTTGGACGCGCTTATCGCGGATGTACGTAATTCCGGTACGTCATTAAGCACTTGGATTGATATTCACCAACTGAGCGAGCTGGATGAGTCTATGAGCAAAATCGCCTACCGAGCCGTTCAAGAAGGACTGACCAACGCACGTAGGCATGCGCCCGGAGCTCCGGTTTCTTTGGAGATCACCGTATCCGAACAATCAGGTGTGCATATTCATATCAGCAATCCTCTGACCAACGATGCGCCCACTTCTCGAACCGGTGCGGGCCTATCCGGTTTGGTAGCGCGGGTGCAGTCCGTAGGCGGGCAGTGCCGTTATGGTATGGATGATCGACGGTTGTTCCATGTCGATGTGCTGCTTCCATGGCGCAGCTAAGATGGCTACCGTGAGCGAGAAGAACAACGACGGCGAATCCCCGACCATTCGTGTGAGCATCATTGATGATGACCCTATGATCTGTCAAGCCATGAGTTTGATCCTCAATGATTATTCGCATGGACGCATCACCGTGGTCTCCACATCACTTGACGGCTCGTCCTGTGTGGAGCGAGCACGCAAAGAGCATCCTGATGTGGTGCTGATGGATATCGCTATGCCCGGAACGGATGGCATCGAGGCAACCCGCCAGCTGCGCAGCCTCTCCCCTGCCCCGCATGTGTTGATTCTGACGTCGCTGAGCCCGTCCGGCACAGTGGAGCGCGCGGTGGAAGCCGGCGCGGAAGGATTTGTTTCGAAAACCGATGCTCCGGACGAGATTCTTCAACGTATTATCGCGGTATGTAAGGGTGCTCCACAATTCAATATCGCCAGCCAGAAACAACTTATCTCCGATCTCAACGCGTCACGACCACATTACCGTCATGACGAGGCACGCGACCTGCTCAATATGCTTCCTGAACGCGAGCGCGAAGCCGTATTATTGGCAGCGGAAGGCTATACCAATGCCGAAATAGCCAGTCGTATGTTTATTTCGGAGCGTACCGCAAAGGCGCATCTTTCCTCGGCAGCGGACAAGCTCAATATGGGACGTGTGCAGATGGCTCGATTGGTGGAACGGGCCGATTTACCATCACGGTTATAGATGACGAAGCATACAGGGCATAATGGAACGCATGAATGAAACCGTGACCATACGCCCTTTGCAACGTGATGACTACCCTCAATTGATTGATTTGGTGCGCCGTACTTGGTATGCCGAATTCGATGAGTGTACCGGCTTGATTGCCGCGGAAGCCGATTGGGAGAATTGTCTGGCGCGTACCACCAATGCCTATGCCGCTGTGAAAGACGGCAAGCCGGTGGCTTTGATTCTCGGCCGTATCGATGCTCACGACACGCGCGGCACGTGGAATCGGCATAAGCGCAACTATCTCAATGGCCTGCGTCGTTTGCTGACGGCTCCAGAGGGCATCAAGGCTATCCATGAAATCGTTGGCATTCTGGCCATTGACCATCAGCTTACGCACCGAGCACGCAAATCAGGCCATGATTATGGTGCGGAAGTGGTGCTGTTCGTGCTCGATCCCGAGGCACGCGGTCTGGGACTCGGCAAGCGCATGTTCCGCAGAATGATTGCCGATTTCCGTACCGCTGGTCTCAGCAAGTACTTCCTGTACACCGATACCACTTGCAACGTGGGCTTCTACGAGCACACCGGCCTCAAGCAAATCGAATCCATAACCCTGCCGGCATCCCGAGTCCATCAGGAAAGCATGTCCTTCTACCTGTATGAGGGCACGATCGACTCCCAGCAAACGCTGGTAGGCTAATCACCAGTGGGGATTCGCAAGCATATGCGGAAATAAAGGATCATTAAGGGGGATGCAGTATGGCAATCAGTGCAAAAGAACTTCCTTTGGGCAGGGTGTTCACTCCGGATTATCGATTCACCATCCCCTCCTTCCAGCGTGCATACATATGGAAACCGGAGAATATTCTGCAGCTGGTCAGTGATTTGAAGGATGCCTCCAAATCGCCCCATACGCCGTATTTCCTCGGTTCGTTGATTCTGGTGCGCAAAGACGATAGCCAATACGACGTGATTGATGGGCAGCAGCGTCTGGTGTCCCTGTCCATCATCATCGCCGTGCTGCGTGATCTGGAGCAGGATGCGGATCTGATGCGTCAGCTCGACGCGCTGCTGGTGGAGCCCGGTGACAAGCTGCGTGGCATTGCGAACGAGCCACGATTGACGTTGCGCGAACGAGATGCGGCATTCTTTCGCGAACATGTGCAGGAAGACAATCTCGAATCCGTGTTCGACATGGATAACGATGATTTGGCCACGGCAGCGCAACGCAATATGGTGAACAACATCCGCAAAGTATATGACGAGATATCCACGTGGAGCACTTCCACACGGCAGCAATTCGCGCAATATCTGGTCAACCAAGTGACTTTGGTCATCGTTACCACCGATGATCTCGATGGTGCGCACCGCATCTTCGATGTGATGAATATGCGTGGTCTTCCCCTCACCCCATCCGATGTGTTCAAAGCGCGTGCAACCTCCGGTCTAAGCGATGCGGAACTTGAGATGTACACCGCCCGATGGGATGACATCATCGACCCGATCGGCGATGACCCGCGTGACAGCGAAGAGTTCTTCGCTTATCTGTATCTCATCCTCGCCCATCAGCCCGATACCGACAAGCTGATTGAGGACTTCCTCGCCAATGTGCTTAAGCCGTATGTCAGCAACGGCACGGTGCCCACATTCATCAATACGGTACTTGCACCATATGCGATGGCGTGGCAGATTCTCACCCGGCCAAGTGAGACGATACTGCCGGACGAAGTACGGTATCGGCTGGAAAATCTCAACGATTACCGCAATCATGAGTGGAAGCCGGTGGCCATGTGGGCGCTGGTCAACTCGTATCGTCAGCTTGGCAACCCTGACTGCTCACCGTTTGTGCAGCGCGCGTCCCGGGCTTCGAAATCCTCGGTGACGCTCGCATCGTTGGAACCGCATGATGAGCGACGTCTGTTGGAGATTCTTTCAGCCCTTGAACGGGTAACCGGCATTCGCACGCTGCTTCGAACCGATGCCATCGACCGGCGTGGATATGCGAATGCCGCAATCCGCGACCTTGATAAAGGATATCTGGTGGAGCGCAGCAATGGGCTCAAAATCAGCGATGATGACCGGGAAAACGCTATTGTGCGCTTGCATGGGGAAATGCAAACGGATAGCGCACTGGTGCGTCTGCTGTTATTGCGCGCCAATGAGCAGAAGGCAGGCGGTCATCTCGATAGGCCGCGTCGGTTCAGCGCACTGCCAATCATGCCGTTGGATATCGAACGATCGCAATCATTTGCTGACTGGTCGCCTGAACAGCATGACTTTTGGCTGTACCGTTTGGGAAACATGGCATTGGTGCAGGGTCAGGATAATCAACTGGATAAATTCAGCGAATTTCCCGCCCGACGCGATGCCATGCTGTTACGGCCGAATTCCCGTCGCTTCCCATTGACGAACGAATTGAAGGATTTCAATGCCTGCACGCCCACCCTGTTGGAGAAGCGTCAGGAGGAGACGATTCGTCTTATCGTGGAATATTGGGGTATTCGCTATGACCGTAATCACAATGATCTGACGGCACAAAACATTGAGGCTCTTCCGCAGTCCTCGGTGTCTCACACCACCCGCAGCTCGAAGCGTGTGACCATCCGCCAGGTGATTCAGGCCGGGCTCTTGGTGCCGGGCGAGCGACTGGTCTGGGAGCGTCCGCGCAAGGGCGAGCGTTGGTATGCCACGGTTACTGAAAACGGACGGTTCCGTTTGGATGATGGCTCAGAATATCCGACGCCGACTGCGGCCGCACGCGCGGCTGCGGGCGGCCGTCGCAGCGGTGGCCTTGAAGTATGGAAACGTACGTCCAACGGAGAAAAGCTCAGCGATATCTGGAAGCAATGCCGTTTGCAGACTCGGTGACACAACACGTTGACGATAGCAAAAAGGTCGGCATCTCGAGTGGGATGCCGACCTTTTGACACTACTGATATCCCTACTTCATCAGGTTGCGCAGCACGTATTGGAGGATGCCTCCATTGCGGTAGTAGTCCGCTTCACCGGGGGTGTCGATACGCACCACGGCATCGAACTCGGTCTTGGAACCGTCGGTGTGCGTGGCAGTGATGTGAACGGTCTTCGGTGTCTTGCCGGAATTCAGCTCCTCCACCCCATCGATGTCATAGGTTTCCGTGCCGTTCAATCCCAGCGTCTCGTAGGATTCGCCTTCAGGGAACTGCAGCGGCAGCACGCCCATGCCGATTAGGTTGGAACGGTGGATGCGTTCGAAGCTTTCGGTAATCACGGCTTTGACGCCGAGCATCAGCGTGCCCTTAGCCGCCCAGTCGCGGGAGGAGCCGGTGCCGTATTCCTTGCCGGCGAGTACCACCAGCGGCGTGCTCGCGGCCTTGTAGTTCAGCGAGGCGTCGAAAATCGTGGATGGCTTGCCAGTGGTGAAATCGTAGGTGAAACCACCGGGCGTGACCTCCTCGCCAACAGAAGCAAGCAGCTGGTTACGCAGACGGATGTTGCCGAACGTACCGCGCACCATGACTTCGTGGTTGCCTCGGCGTGAACCGTAGGAGTTGAAGTTCTTTGGCGCCACACCATGCTCGGTCAGGTACTTGCCGGCCGGGCTGGAGGCCTTGAATGCGCCTGCCGGGGAGATGTGGTCGGTGGTCACCGAGTCGCCGAGCAGAGCCAGCACACGGGCGCCATGAATGTCCTTGACCGGATCCGGTTGGGCCTTCATGCCATCGAAGAAGGTCTGCTTACGCACGTAGGTGGAGTTCTCATCCCATTGGAAGAGTTCGCCTTCCGGCACATCCAGACCCTTCCAACGGTGGTCGCCGTCGAATACGGAGGCGTAATCCTTCAGGAACATTTCACGGCTGACCGTTCCGTCCACCACGGCTGCGACTTCGGCGTTAGTGGGCCAGATGTCCTTCAGGTAGATATCATTACCGTTCTTATCCTTGCCGAGCGGCTGGGTGGCGAAGTCGAAGTCCATCGTGCCGGCGAGCGCATAGGCGATGACGAGCGGCGGGGATGCCAGATAGTTCATCTTGACGTCCGGGCTGATGCGACCTTCGAAGTTGCGGTTGCCGGAGAGCACGGCGGTGACGGTCAGGTCGTTTTCATTGATGGCCTTGGAGATCTCGGGCAGCAGAGGGCCGGAGTTGCCGATGCAGGTGGCGCAGCCAAAGCCGACCAACTGATATCCCAATGCATCGAGATCATCCTGCAGGCCTGCGGCCTTCAGGTAGTCGGCCACCACCTGGGAGCCCGGAGCCAGTGAGGTCTTGACCCATGGCTTCGGCTTCAGACCCAGCGCGTGAGCGTTGCGGGCGATCAGGCCGGCGGCGATCATCACGGATGGGTTGGAGGTGTTGGTGCAGGAGGTGATGGATGCGATGGCCACATCACCGTTGGTCAGATCGAAGTCGCCGCGGAAATCGGTGGAAACGGCAACCGGCTCCTTGACCGTTTTCTCGGTTTCGTAGGCGGGCAGGGTCTTTTCGAACATGCTCTTGGATTCGGAGAGCAGGATGCGATCCTGCGGGCGCTTCGGGCCGGCGATGGACGGCTTGACAGTGGAAAGGTCGAGCTCCTCGTATTCGGAGTACTGCGGCTCGACGTAATCCGGGTCGGAGGCGTCGCCCCACAGCTTGTTGGCCTTGGCGTAGGCTTCGACAAGGGCCACCTGTTCGTCGGAGCGGCCGGTGAGCTTCAGGTAGTCGAGGGTAACCTGGTCAATCGGGAAGATGCCGCAAGTGGAGCCGAATTCAGGGCCCATGTTGCCGATGGTGGCACGGTTGGCGAGCGGCACGGAGGCGATGCCTTCGCCGTAGAATTCCACGAACTTGCCGACCACGCCATGCTTGCGCAGCATATCGGTGATGGTCAGCACCACGTCGGTGGCGGTGACGCCTTCCGGGATGGAACCGGTGAGCTTGAAACCGACCACGCGCGGCACAAGCATGGAAATCGGCTGTCCGAGCATGGCGGCTTCGGCTTCGATACCACCAACGCCCCAGCCGAGTACGCCGAGACCGTTTTCGGTGGTGGTATGGGAGTCGGTGCCTACGCAGGAATCAAGGTAGGCGAGCTGTCGGCCATCATTCAGGCCGGAGTCTTTGCTCATCACCACTTTGGCGAGGTATTCGATGTTGACCTGGTGGATGATACCGGTTCCCGGTGGCACCACGCGGAAGTTCTTGAACGCCTGCTGGCCCCAACGCAGGAACTGGTAGCGTTCACCGTTGCGCTGGTATTCGATATCCATGTTCTGCTGCACGGCGTCGGCGATGCCATACTTGTCGATCTGCACGGAGTGATCGATGACCATGTCGGATTGAACCTGCGGGTTGATAACCTCAGGATCGCCGCCAAGGTCCTTCACCGCATCACGCATGGTGGCAAGATCCACAATGCAGGGCACGCCGGTGAAGTCCTGCATGATGACTCGTGACGGGGTGAACTGAATCTCGTGGCTGGGCTGGGCTGCAGGATCCCAATTCAGCAAGGTCTTGACATGCTCATCGGTGATGTTCGCACCATCGATGTTACGTACCAGATTCTCTACGAGTACCTTCAACGAGTAAGGCAGGTGATCGATACCGTCGAGATTGGCGATGTTGTAGTAATCGAAGTCCTTGCCAGCGGCTTTGAGCGTCGCCAGTTGAGCGTCACGTAAGGACATATTGCCTCCGAAATCATGTATCGGCTGTTGATGCCGCTGATTATCCGCTTCAAATGGTACGGGTACGTTACTTTGCCTCTGGCGTGTCGGATTAAAACGTGAGACAATATGCGATTTTTCAGATGGTGAAGCCGTGTCTGCGCAACATACTGGCCGCAGCATGACCGACAAGCGGGACCAGCCACAGGCACAACGCGAAAATCACGGCAGCACTCGCCAACGCAATCACGGTGGCCAGCAATGTAGCACCTGTTGGAATCATCAGTGCGAAGAACTGTGCAACGAATGGAATGAACGCGCCAATCACACCCGCAGCGGCGAACACGGCGACCAATGCACCGCGCCAGCTGTTGAGCGGCCGTGCCACGCGAGCCAGCACAAACACACCCATCACAAATAGAATGATGGCGCTTGTGGCTCGCTGTGCAGCGAGATCCGCATCATTGGAAATCACATTCCACCCCATGATGTTCGGGAGCACCCATGCCGCCATAAGCACAGACAGTGCGGTGGCGATGCCGCCAGGCAACGCGAATTTCACCACGCGTTTCAGGAATCCCGGAATATAGCGGCGGGTATTAGGCGCCAGCGCCAGAATGAATGCCGGCATACCAATGGTGAGCGCACCGATGTAGGTGATATGCCTCGGCAGATACGGGTATGGAATCTGAGTCAGCACCACGCCGAGCGAAATCAGAGCCGAGTACACGGTTTTGACCAAAAACAGGCTGGCCACACGCTCCATATTGGCCATCACCTGACGGCCCCGAGCCACCACATCCGGCAGATGGGAGAATTTGGAATCAACGAGCACCACTTGCGCCACGGCTTTGGTGGCAGGGGCTGCATTGCCCATAGCGATACCCAGATCGGCCTCTTTGATGGCGAGCGCGTCATTGACGCCGTCGCCGGTCATGGCCACCACATGGCCTTGCGCATGCAACGCCTCGACAATCGCCTTCTTCTGATTCGGCAGCACTCGGCCGAGCACGTCCACGTTTTCCAGTACGCGCGCCAGTTCGTTCACATCGTCAGGAAGTTTGCGCGCGTCCATCGCCACTGGTTCACGCTCGCCAGTGAGCTTCACTTTTCGGGCAATTGCACCAACGGTAACTGGATTATCGCCGGAAATCACGCGGCAACGCACGCCCTGTTCGCGGAACCATGCGAGTGTTTGCTCGGCGTCAACGCGAATCTGTTCGGCGCACAGTACCAATGCAATCGGCTTGGCATGTGGGTCGAGCCGAAGACTATCGGCAATATCGGCTCCCTCAGATGAGACCTTGCCGCTCACCAGAGAATCCATCTCATCGGCTCCCTCTGATGAGGGAGCTGTCGGCGTAGCCGACTGAGGGAGAGACCTTGCGACCAGCAGCACGCGATTGCCATCATTGGCGTATGCGTTGACCTGGTCCAGCACATCCGCATAATCCCCGTCAAGCGCCGAAATCATCACTTCCGGAGCACCCATGGTCCAGATGCCATCAGGTTTAACCACTGCGCTCCACTTGCGGGCGGACGAGAATGGCACTCGATCAGTAATTTGCCCTGGCTCATAGCCTTGAGACTGCAATCCAGCCAGTACCGCCTTGCCAGTACCGTTCGGCTGCTCTTCATTGCAGCAATCGTAGAGTGCCTGCGTCGTTTCCTTCTCAGCATCCGCATTAGCCGTAGCGTCAAGCATGATCAGCTGATGGAAAGCTATAGAACCATTCGTAATCGTGCCGGTTTTATCCAAATTCAATGCATCCACGCGGGCGAGCGTCTCCACTGATTCCAATTCCTGCACTAACGTATTGTGTCGGGCAAGTCGCATCGCTGCTACGGCAAAATTCAGAGAAGTCAGCAACACCAGACCTTCGGGAATCATGCCGACCACACCTGCTACGGCGGCGACCACGGCCGCACGCCATTCTCCCGTGGCGATCGCATGATTCCATCCGCCTACCGCATGTACCTGCGAGAGAATCAGCAGCACACATAACGGCACCACCAAAAAGGTCATGAATTTCAAGATCGTATTGATGCCCTTGTTCAGGTCAGACACGGTTTTCTTGTAGACCTTCGCCTGAGCGGTAAGTGTGGCGGCATACGAATGGCTACCTACGGCGTTGACCCTGACCAACGCCATGCCGGAGACGGCGGTCGCACCGGAGTACACCTGCTCCCCCGCCTTATGCCTCACCGTACGTGATTCGCCGGTGAGCATCGATTCATCGAGTTCCAATCCCCAAGTTTCAACGATTTGACCGTCTGCGGGCACTTGTTCGCCGGAGCGAATCCACAGCAGATCGCCGAGCACGATTTCGTTGTGCGGTACTTCGACGTCGTTGCCGTCACGTCGCACCAAAAAATCCGAGGCCACCAGAATGGAAAGCTTGTCCAACGTTCGCTTGGCCTTCAGCTCAGTGACGATACCGATGCCGGTGTTGATGATGATGACGAAACCGAATACCGAATCCTTCCACGATCCGGTGAGCAACACCATCACCATCGCCACGAAAATAAGACCATTGAACAACGTGAACACGTTGGCTCGAACGATGTCTTTGACCGATCGCGACGTGGAGGTCTTCACCGCGTTCGATTGGCCACTTTCGATACGCTGCGACACTTCCTGCGCACTAAGGCCGGTTTCGCTGATATCAGGCATGTTCACGGTTGCTGTTGCACTCATGGTTGCAAGACTAGCGCGTTATGCCTTACCTGCGCTGAAGGCGAAGAGAAGGTTTCATGAAACCGTCGATACGACGATGGAGCGTTCATGCGGTTCATCGTGGATGATTGTCATCACCGCATCCGATATGCGCGAGGCATTGGCATCACGATCATTTACGGTCAATGCGGCCGCGTACAGCACATTATCGTCCGGCAGATTGTTGGGGTTCAACAATGCCACCGGTATTCCCGCCTCACGAGCATTAGTAAGCGTTTGAACCCAAGCATCACGATTCGTATCCGTAATATTGAATCCGCTGATGACAATAAAATCGACGGATCGTGCCACGAAATCGGTAACCGACTGCTGCGCGGTACTCGCTCCCCCATCATCTGCGGCATTGAAGGCCGCGTAATAGACGTTGATATCCGCATCGACAAGTGCATCAATGGCAAGCTTATCCGCAGCGGAATCCTCAGAGCCCACGAATCCTACTTCAGCATCTGAGGCATGTACGGAGTCATGGGCAACTTCAGATGTCGTATCCTGAGTGTCGCCCACAGCTCGATTGACCGGCGTGCAGGCGGACAACGATAGTACAGTCATCGCGCAAATCACTGCGCTTATGACCGCTCTGATTCGATGGCTCATGGTTCGCATATTAGCGGGTGAACAGGGCCACGGTTTCCACATGGTGGGTCATCGGATAGATGTCGAATGCTCGAATATCCTGCAACCGGTAACCTTCGGCGATGAGCGTGGCCGTATCACGGGCGAGCGAGGTCGGATCACAGGCAATGTAAATCACATTGGGAGCACCAGAGGCTGCTATCTGGCGGCAAACCTTGGCTTTGGCTCCCGCACGAGGCGGATCTAGCACTACCACATCCGGCTTGGCAAGATTGGCAGGAACGTGATTCAACGTGCGGGAGACGTCGCCGGTGCGCGCGTCGACATTGGTCAGTCCCATGGCGCGTAGGTTGCGCTGCGCGTTCTTAACAGCCACGGTTGCGCCTTCCACGCTGAACATACGCGTATGTTCGCCGGTCAATGTGGCCAGCGGCAACGTAAACAGGCCGGAACCGGAGTAGAGATCCCAAATCACCGGGTCCAGTTTGCCCTGAAGCTGATTATTGGCCACATCAATCACATGGGATACGAGCGCGATTGGCGCTCCACGATGCATCTGCCAGAATCCGCCGGCATCCACATGATAGGTGAACATAGACCCGTTGACCGGCATCTGCTCGGTCAGCAGCTGGTTGCCCGAACGCAATTCGCCATCGACCAGCACCGCATAATCATTGGGTAGCGCCTCACTACCGCGAGGTTCAGGAACAGAAAGTCTGATTTGCGAGCCCGGCTCGAATCCACCATCCCAGATATGTTCCTGATCGGCAATATGCAACAGAGCCTGGCTGGCCAACGGCATGGTATCGATGGCCACACGATGATGCGTGCCACGGCGACGCATGGATGGGCGCCCCTGCTCATCGACAATCATCTCAATGCGTGTGCGCCAGTGAAGTCCGCCCAACTCCTCGTCACCGGCAATACGCTCCACAGGAACCGCAACATCCACATGACCGAGACGGCTCATCTGCTCGGAAACGGTAATGGCTTTCCACCGAATCTGCCCGGGCAACGACACATGCACAAGGTCGGCTCCGCCTACTCCTCCACCCATAGCCAATGGGCCGGCAAGAGGCCATGCCGGGGCAACACGATCAGGTGAAGGCTCAAGCACTTCCACCACTTCGCCAGTCCAGAAACGGTCGTCGCGATCATGAGGCTCATCCAATTCAATGCGCAGCAGTTCGCCTGGTAGAGCGAAGCGCACGAATACCACGCGGCCATCGATATGTGCCACGCAGCGGCCTTGATCGGCGTATCGTTCGATGCGAACCTCAGCTTGCATCACTGTCCTTTCTGGCAAGGGCTTTATGTTTATGCATAGGAGTGGCGATAATCAGATAGCTTACCCAAATGGCAAGAGCCCAGAATGGGATGCCCATCAGTAACCGTGTGATGCCGAGGGCCGCCACATGATCAGTCACATACAGAGGAACCTGCACAATAAGACGCAGCACGAACAATCCGGTCCACAATCCAGTGACAATCATATAGGCGCGTTTGAGCGGCTTATCACCCATCCAATCATCGAACCATGCTTTGAACTGTTCGGTCGGCAAGCTGCGGATGAATTCGATTACCAAGCCGAGTCCCGGCACGCGAGCAATCAGCGAAACCGTAAGCAATACGGCATAAGCAGCATTGGTGATGAATCCGAATACGTAATAATTGCGCGCCTCATGCGTCTGCCATGCCCAGACAAGGCAGACGCCTACAGCAATCAAGCCAGACAATGCACCCATAACCGACTGCCGCTGAATCAGTCGAACAATGACCTGCAATACTGCTAGCACCGCGGATACCGCGATGGTCAGGTTCAGATTGCTGGTAGCCACGAACAGCACGACGAACACCACGCCGGGCAGCATGGATTCAATGACTCCGCGCGGACCGCCGATGGCATCGATAACGGAGAAATCCTCCGCATCGCTGCCAGCGTCGGCCAGTGCGGATAGACCAGTGCGTTTCTTCTGCTCTGCCAAGGTCAGCGGACTTCGGAGAACATCGGGCCACGGGCGAGCGTGGTCTTAACCTCGGTGGTCTGATCCTGGCTCAGCGGGCCCTTCGGCTTGTTGTCCGGGATGTCCTTGAAGTGCTCCTTGCCGTCCTGGCCTTCGGCCTCGGCAGCAGCCTTGGCGGCCTTGCGCTCCGCCGGGGCGACCGGCGGGTGCATCGGAATGAGATCGCGTGGAGCGAGCGGCTCCTCGCCGCGCTCCACCACAATGTCTGCGAAGAACTTGTTCAGCGCGCGAGTCTCCGGGCTGTCCGGATCCACGGCGGCCTTGCCGGAGAAGATGCCACGCAACATCCAGCGCGGACCGTCCACACCGACAATACGAGTGTTCACGGTCTTGCCGCCCTTGACGTTGACCGGCAGCTTCAGCTCAGTGCCAAACACACCTTCGGTCTCAGAAGCGTTCTTATTAGCCTCGAGCAGATCAGCGCGCACATCATCCCACAAACCCATGGTCTTCGGAGCGGCAAACGCTTCGATTTCCAAGCTGGAGGCACCATAGGTAATGGTGGAACCCAGCACCTGCTGGGTGGCGCGGCTGGCCTTGATTCGCAGTTCGATGCCCTGCAGGAACGGTAGATAGTAGGCGCCGAGGTCCAGATAATCGTCGTAATCCGGAACGTCTTCATCGTTCACGTCCCACGGGCCTCGCTCTTCGCCACGGCCCTCATATTCATTGGACGGCTCGGCCAGCACGGTTTCGGCGCTCTCCGCCTTGGCCGCGGCATTAGCAGCCTCGGCGGCTACCTTGTCTTCATCGACGGTTTCAGCCGGCTTGGCTTCCTTCTTGTCCTTCTTCTTACCGAATCCGAACAGTCCCATAATTCCTCGTTTCATGTAACGGTTGCAACCCTGCTAAGCCTAGCACCCCGGCTCAAAGAAAGCTGAACATTGATGTTATTGATTTGCCGGCAGCGTTCAGCAAATCCATTGACGTGGATTGGTAGGCGGAAGTGAATACTATGGCCGCATGACCATCACTATTACCACTTCCAATGTCAATGGTTTGCGAGCCGCCGATCGCAAGGGCATTACCACATGGGCGGGCAGACATACGCCGAATGTTTGGTGCATGCAGGAGGTTCGTGCCCCGCAGCCGGATATCGACAAGATTTACGGCAAGCTCGCATTTGAATACGCTCAGGCAGGCGTCATAGAATCGGCCGAGGATTTCACGCTCACCAATGAAATCTGCCGGGTGAAGGGTCGTGCAGGTGTGGCGTTGCTCTCTGATTTGCCGGTTGTCGAGCAGCGATACGGTTTGCCGGGATTGAACGACGATGTGGATTCCGGCCGTTGGATTGAAACGGATATCCGCACGCCGCAAGGCTATGTGATCACCGTGGTATGCGTGTATGTGCATGCCGGCAATACCGATGACCCGCTCAAGATGGAACAGAAATACCGATTCTTGGACACGATGCTGATTCGTATGGGCGAGCTGCGAGATGAAGCAGCGCGTGGTGGTAAGCAGGCCGTGCTTTGCGGCGACTTCAATATCGCGCATACGCCGTTGGATATCAAGAACGCCAAGGCCAACGAGAAGCATGCCGGATTCCTGCCTGAAGAACGCGCGTACGTTGACAAATGGCTGAACGAATATGAATTCGTTGATGTGATGCGCAACCTTGCCGGCGATATCCAAGGCCCATATACATGGTGGAGTCAACGTGGCCGCGCTTTCGACAACAATGTCGGCTGGCGCATTGATTATCAGTTCGCCACGCCCGAGCTTGCGGAGACCGCCCGCGGATTCGTCATCGACAAAGCCCCCACCTACGACCTACGCTGGTCCGACCATGCTCCCCTAACCATCACCTATGACGTGTGATTAATTACTCTGGCCGTGAGGCCGGTGATGGTTGGGATATGCGTTGCTGGACACACTCAAGGCCGTTCGGCCAAGCCTACGGTCCAGCAACGCATATCCCAACCATCACCTCCGTATCAACCATATAAACAATTACTGAGGCATTTTGTAATTCAATAAGGCGAAGCCCGGCATACATAGTGACCGACTGTAAGCTTGGCCAAACGGCCTTGAGTGTGTCGGGCACTATGTATGCCGAGCTTCGCCGGCAACTGCTTTGAGTTTTACAATCAGTCCAGACCGAGCTGGAGCTTGCCGCCTGGAATGGCGTCGAGCAGGTCTCGGGTGTACTGCTTCTGCGGGTGGTCGAACACTTCATCGGTGGTGGCGTGTTCGACGAGCTTGCCGTGCTGCATCACCACGACTTCGTCGGCGATCTGACGAACCACAGCCAAATCGTGGGTGATGAACAGGTAGCTCAAGCCCTTTTCGGCCTGCAGATCGTTGAGCAGATGCAGCACCTGATCCTGAACCAGCACGTCAAGGGCGGAGACAGCCTCATCGCACACGATGACATCCGGGTCGAGGGCCATAGCACGTGCGATGGCGATACGCTGGCGCTGGCCACCGGAAAGCTCGTTCGGGTAACGACCCATCACCGACTGCGGCATTTCCACCATGTCAAGCAGTTCCTTGACACGGTTGGCACGCCACTTCTGGTCGCCGATCTTGTGGATACGCAGCGGCTCTTCGATGGAACGGTAGATGGAGTACATCGGATCCAGGGAGCCGTACGGGTTCTGGAACACCGGCTGCACATGGCGGCGGAAGTCCAGCAAATCCTTGGCATTGAACGTCGAGGTGTCGCGGCCTTCGTAGAACACCTTGCCAGAGGTGGGCTTCAGCAGGTGGAGCACCATGTTCGCCACAGTGGACTTACCGGAACCGGATTCACCCACGATGGCCAGAGTGGTGCCACGCTTGACGGAGAAGGACACGTCATCGACAGCCTTGAACATTTCCTTCTTACGCGGAAGCTTGAACTCCTTGGTCAGGTGGTCAACGGTGATGATGTGCTCGCTCTTTTCAAGCTCGTTCTCATCAGCCACCTTGTGGTCCAGCAGAGCATCGGCGTTCTCACCGCGCTCCTTGGCGGAGATGATGCGCTGGGAAGCCAGAGACGGAGCAGCAGCCACCAGTCGCTTGGTGTACGGGTGCTGCGGGTGCTGGAGCACTTCCAGAGACGGACCGGACTCGACGACCTGACCCTTGTACATCACAACGATGTGCTGGGCACGCTCGGCGGCGAGGCCCAGATCGTGGGTGATGAACAGCACTGCGGTGCCGAGAGAGTCGGTCAGGTAGTGCAGGTGGTCGAGGATGCGCTTCTGCACGGTCACGTCCAGTGCAGAGGTCGGCTCGTCGGCGATGAGCAGATCAGGGCGGCAAGCCAGACCGATGGCGATGAGCGCACGCTGGCGCATACCACCGGAGAACTCGTGCGGGAACTGACGGGCACGGGTGGCGGCATCCGGCAGACCGGCTTCGGAAAGCAGGCCTGCGATGCGATCGTCCATGCTGGAACCGGTGACATACTTCTTGGCCAGGTACCAAGCCTGATCGTCGGACACACCAGCCTTGATGAGGTCATCGGCCACACGCCAACGGGTTTCGGAGCCCGGAACCCATTCGCTTTCGAAGCGTGCCACGGCCTTATCGAATGCTTCGCCGGTGACGCCAGCTTCAGTCAAAGCCTTCTTGGCTTCGTCCATCAGGGCCGGCATCTCCTTGGAACCGAGGAAGGTCTCATCATCGCTGCCCTTGAGTTCCACAGCTGCGTCTTCGCCGGCCAGAGCCTTGGCGAGAGCGGAGCGCTTCTCGTGGGCCACGTCCATGTTGTTGGCCTTCAGCGCTTCCTTGACCTGGGTGCCGATACGCCACACCGGGTTCAGGTTGCTCATCGGGTCCTGCGGGACCAGACCCATCTTGGTGCCGCGCAGCTTGTCGAATTCGGACTGCTTGGCGCCTGCGATCTCCTGGCCGTCGAGCTTGATGGAACCACCGACCACATGACCAGTGCCCGGCAGCAGACCCAAGACAGCCATGGCGGAGGTGGACTTACCGGAACCGGACTCGCCCACGATGGCCACCCACTGGCCCGGGTAGACGGTAAAGGAGGAGTTGCGCACGGCGTGCACCGGCTTACCGGTGTCCGTGGTGAAGTCGACGGCGAGATTCTTGACTTCGAGCAGCGGGCCGTGCTCCTTCTGCATGGCCAGCATCTGTGCGTTGGAGTTGGTAGTCATAATATTCCTCTACTCCCTTGCTCAGGCCGTACGGCTCTTCGGATCAAGGGCATCCTTGACGGCATCGCCCATCATGATGAATGCGAGCACGGTGATGGCCAGTGCGGCAGACGGGTAGAACAGCACAAGCGGATCGGTCTGCAGGTTGGTCTGGGCGCTGGAGATGTCACCGCCCCAGCTCACAGTGGTGGTGGGCAGACCCACGCCAAGGAAGCTCAGCGTTGCTTCAGCCACAATGTAGGAAGCGAGCGACGTAGTGCCGATCACGATGATCGGAGCCAGGGAGTTCGGCAGGATGTGGCGGAACAGGTTGCGCATAGGCGTGGAGCCCAGTGCGGTGGAAGCGGTGTTGAACTCGAGGTTCTTGGCCTCAAGCACAGCGCTTCGCGCGATACGGCAGACACCGACCCAGCCGAAGAGCGCCAGCACGAGCACAATCTTCCAGATGGACTTGGAGGTCTTGAACATCTGGAGCACGACGATGGCGCCGAGCAGCATCGGCAGTGCGAAGAAGATGTCGGTGATACGGCTCAGTACGGCATCAACCCAGCCACCGCAGAAGCCGGCGATGGCACCAATCAGGGTGCCGAGAAGCACCACGAGCAGGGTGGAGAGCACACCGACGGACAGAGAAGTGCGGGTGCCGTACACCACGCGAGTGTACACGTCGCAGCCCTGAAGATCGAATCCGAGCGGATGACCGCTGGAAGCAGGGCTCAAGGAGTTGGCCAAATCGCAAGCGTTCGGGTCCTGCTTGGTGAACAGGCCGGGAGCGATGGCCACGACGATAATAAAGATGATGACGAGGCCGGAGATGATGAACAGCGGGTTGCGGCGCAGGGTTCGCCATGCGTCGGCCCACATGCTGGTGGCCGGAGCGGACTCGTCCACGGAGTCGACATCCTGCAACGGAGTCTCATCAAGGGGAGCCACGTAACGGTCCTGGCCAGGCAGCGTCTCCATGAAGTAGTCAGGAGTCGGCTCGCCGGAGTTATCAAGCTGGTTGTCAAGCGTTTCGTTAGTCATGTTGTTCACTCCTCTCTTATCACGCGTAGCGGATGCGCGGATCGAGAGCCGCGTACAGCAGGTCGACGATGAGGTTGCACACCACGAAGATCAGCATGAGCAACGTGACGATGGACACCACGAGGTTTGCTTCACCCTTCAGAATGGACTGGTAGGTGAGGAAGCCGATGCCGTGGATGTTGAAGATCTGTTCGGTAATCATTGCGCCACCCATCAGCGCGCCGATGTCCTGGCCCAGGTAGGTGACGACCGGAATGAGGGAGTTGCGCAGCACGTGACGCAGCATCACCTGGCCGTTGGACATACCCTTGGCGCGTGCGGTGCGCACGTAGTCCTCGGCGATGTTGGAGGAGATTTCAGCGCGGGTAAGTCGAATGATATATGCCATCGAGACCGAGCCGAGCACCATGGCCGGCATGAGCAGGTCAAGGAAGGTCGGGTCGGCACCTGCGGTCACCGGCAGGATGGACCACTGGATGCCGAGCAGGTACTGCAGCACGAAACCGGTGACGAAGGTCGGCACGGAGATGAGCAGCAGGGAGACGATCAGGATAACCGTGTCGTACCACTTGCCCTTCTTGAGACCGGAAATGATACCGAATACCACACCGAAAATTGCTTCGAAGGCGAATGCCATCAGGCCCAGCTTGATGGTGACCGGGAAAGCGCGGGTGATTTCGTCGATAACAGGCTGGCCGGCGAAGGTGTTGCCGAAGTCGAGGGTCAGCGCGTTCTTCAGATAGATGAAGTACTGAACGATGAACGGCTGATCGAGATGGTACTCTGCGCGGATCTGGGCTGCGACTGCCTCGTTGATGGGCTTGTCACCGAACATGGCCTTGACGGGATCGCCAGGCAGCAGGAAGACAAGCGCGTACACCAACAGCGTCGTGCCGAGAACCACGGGGATCATCTGCAGAATGCGTCGCAGAAGATACTTACCCATACGGTTGCTCCTTATTCCATGACCGGCTGCGGAAGGGTATGCGTTGCCCTTGCCGGTCGGCAAATACGTCGATAGTTTACCGCATGCCTTGACGGCAGTATGTAAACTCACGTTAACTCGCCCGATTATTGGACGTAATACCGTATACGTGTTGCTTTTAAGGCTCGACAACATAGTTATATAGGTATATAGGACTGCCCCTCAGTCGATTTCGATGCCGTTCCCCTGCGGGGAAGGTCTAAGAAGGTATAAAAAGGGGCGGGGATCATACGATCCTCGCCCCTTGAATTACCAAACTACTCGCTCGATGTCAGGTGAGTTTCAACTCACTTCTTGGACATCTCAGTGTAGGTCGGGAGGTTCTGCCAGTCGAAAGCGTAGCCGGACTTGACATTCAGAGAAGCAACACCGGAAGCGTTGGAGTAGTACAGCGGGATAGCCGGCAGATCCTTCAAGAGAATCTCCTGAGCCTGCTGGTACAGCTTGTTTGCAGAGTCGGTGTCCTTGGCAGCGGCGGCCTGCAGGCACAGGGCGTCGAAGTCAGGGTTCTTGTAATCGCCATCGTTGGAGCCCTTGCCGTCAGCAGCGGCAGAGGAGTACAGCTGCCACAGGTAGTTCTCAGCGGACGGGTAATCAGGCTGCCAACCGGTACGGAAGGCACCAGTCATCTGACGGTTGATGATAGCGTCACGGAATTCCTGGAAGGTCGGGATCGGGTTGGTGGAAGCGTCGATGCCGAGGTTGTTCTTCAGCTGGTTCACAACAGCGTCGTAGATCGGCTTGGCACCACCATCAGCGTTGTAGGAGAAGGTCAGCGGGCCATCGTACTTGGAGATGGCGTCGGCCTTGGCCCACAGTTCCTTGGCCTTCTTGGCGTTGAACTTCAGGTTGTCGGAGCCAGTCAGGGAGTCGGAGTAGCCCGGGGTCTTCGGAGAGGTGAAGTCGGTGGCCGGGGTGCCGATGCCGTTGAGCACCTTGTCGATGATCTGCTGACGATCGATGGCCATGGAGATGGCCTGACGACGCAGCTGGCCTTCTTCGTCGTTCTTGAAGTGATCAAGGGTGGACGGAATGGTGAAGGTCTGGATGACAGAGCCGGCCTCGGAGTAAGCCTGGACCTTCTTGTCGGTCTTGAAGGTCTTGGTGAAGGCGGCCGGGACGGATTCCATCACGTCGAGGTTGCCAGCCTGAATGTCGCGGTAAGCGGCAGAGTCGTCGGTGTAGACCTTGAAGGTCACGCCGTCGTTCTTGACCTGCTCGTTGCCCTTGTAGTCAGGGTTCTTGACGAGGGCGATTTCCTTGTTGTGATCCCAGTGATCCAGCTTGTACGGGCCGTTACCGACCGGCTTCTGGCCAAAGGCCTTCGGATCCTTGTAGAAGGACTCCGGCAGCGGAGCGAAGGCCAGGTAGCCGACCTTGATCGGGAACACGGAATCAGACTGGTTCAGATCAACGGTGAAGGTGGTGTCGTCCACAACCTTCAGGCCGGAAAGCTGCTCAGTGCCCTTGAGGCCATCAGCCTGCAGCTCGTCGTAGCCCTTGATGGTGGAGAAGAAGGAAGAAGCCTTCTGAGCGTTCTTGGCGTTAGCAGCGTAGGACCAAGCCTTGGTGAAGGACTCAGCGGTGACCGGGGTGCCATCGGTGAACTTCCAGCCGGACTTCAGCTTGATGGTGTACTGAGTGGCGTCATCGTTCGGGGTGATGGACTCAGCCACTTCGTTGGAAGCCTTGCCATCCTTGTCGAAGGAGACCAGACGGGAGAACAGCAGGTCGCCCGGCTTGCCGCCACCGGTTTCGTTGGTGTTGGACGGGATCAGCGGGTTCTGCGGCTCGGAGTTGTAAGCGGTGATGATGTTCGCACCAGCAGTGCTGGATGCGGTGTTGGAGCTGGAGCCGCCGCAGGCGCTCAGCAGCATAGCCATGGAGCAAGCCACGGCAGCGAAAGCAAGAGCTTTCTTCTTCATATGTTTTCTCCTATTCATAAGGTCGCAGGGCCGAAGCCCTACTTTCACGCGAACGGGGTTGGCTACTAGCGACGCATTGTGCGCGTCTGCCGGCAAACCAACCCCGTTGCTGATTGATTGCATTGTCTCGCACTTTGGAGACAAGAAGCAAATTCCATGTTACGTATGTGTTAAATCGAAGGCCTCTCTATGCCGTCATTCAGCCTTATCACAGCTTCATTCGGTAGTGTCCACATTTTGGTCAGGCCCGAGGGAATGCCTGTGTATACCGGTTCTTCAACTGTTCGATTGATACATGGGTGTACCGTTGCGTGGTTTTCAGCGACGCATGACCAAGCAGCTCCTGCACTTCCCTGAGATCTGCTCCCCCGTCCAACATATGCGTCGCCGCCGAATGGCGCAACGCATGTGGACTGATATCCGGCACACCTGCCTCACGCGCGGCCTTATGCACCACTTCACGAGCAACACGTTGATTGAGCCGACCGCCACGCGCGCCGAGAAACAGGGCGTTGGCGGAATTGAGATTCTGCAATTTTGGGCGTCCGTGTTCGAGCCATGCCTGCAGTGCCTTCATCGCAGGAATACCAAACGGAACAACACGCTGTTTATTTCCTTTGCCCGTGACTTTGATGGTGTGATTGAGAAAATCGATATCGTCGATGTTCAAGGCAATCAGCTCCGCCACACGGATACCGGTGGCATACAGTAATTCAAGAACAGCCGTATTGCGCAGCGTCTCGGCATGCATCCTTCCGGCCATATGCTCGCTATGCCGCGTGGCATCATCGAAAGCCTTCTCGGTATCCTCATTCTGAGCATCCGCATGGTCGCCCACATCATTGGCATTATTTGCAGTACTCGTGGCATTCGAATCATCATCAGCTTGATCCATCAGCTGTTCGGCCTGAATTTCGGTGAGCACCGCCGGCAGCGTATTCGGTATGGATGGGGTGAGCAACGTTGCGGCCTGGTTCGTACGGACCATTCCATGCTCATATCCCCACGAAAAGAATCCGCGCACCGCCACGGTTTTGCGAGCCATGCTACTCCTGGCATGATCGCGGGATTCCACAGCCATCCAGCTACGCAAATCATCCAATGTGATTTCATTCAGATCTTCGATGCCGCGGCGTGCAAACAGCGCCAGACAGGATTCGATATCGCCACGATACGCTTTGAGCGTATTTTCGGAAAGACCGCGGTTGGCCTTCAAATAGCGGATGAAGGCGTCGACATGCTGCTCGAATTGCATATATCAGGCCTCCCCTTACCGCTGCATCAACCTTTCGTTACACTATAGGCTAAGTCCAGTGAATCGAAGCCCAGCAGGCAATTGAAGCAGACGATCGGGGTGCTATGGCACGGCACAGCAAGCAAAACATCAGGCAGCATAGCGAGCACAGCACGAATGCCGGCACGAACGGTGCGCAACAACGCAACCAGCCGGATCATGTGGTGGCCGAGGCCATCGATCTGACGAAAGTCTATGGCGACGCGGATAACCAGGTCGTGGCATTGAACCATGTGAACGTGGAGTTCGAGCGTGGCCAGATGACGGCGATCATGGGACCGTCCGGCTCAGGCAAATCCACATTGATGCATTGCATGGCCGGGCTTGACCAGCCGACCAGCGGCCAGGTCATCGTGGAAGGTCTGGAGGTCTCGGCTATGAACCAACGGCAACTGACCAAATTACGCCGCGAACAAATCGGGTTCATCTTCCAGTCCTTTAATCTGGTGCCCACGCTCTCCGCCGAGGAAAACATCCTCCTACCATTGCAAATCGCCAAAAAGCCAATCGATCGCGATTGGTTTAGGCAAATCGTCAAAGTCGTGGGCCTTGAGCAGCGACTGACTCACCGGCCAAGTCAGCTTTCCGGAGGCCAGCAGCAACGCGTAGCCTGTGCACGAGCCATGATGGCACGCCCGTCCGTGATCTTCGCCGACGAGCCGACCGGTAATCTTGATTCGCATTCCAGCCGTGAGGTCCTCGGCTTTTTGAAGCAATCCGTGCATGAATATGGCCAGTCCATCGTGATGGTGACGCACGACCCGCGTGCAGCCTCCTATGCCGACCGCGTGCTGGTGCTAGCGGACGGCAATATCACCCAGGATCTTGTGCACCCCACCTATGACCAGATACTCGAGGTCTTCGCGGATGAAGGCGAGGAGCCAAGCGCATGATCAGAATCGGCTTGCGCGATGCCCGGGCGCATTTCGGGCGATTCGTCATGTCCATCATCGCCATCGCACTTGGCGTGAGCTTTGTGGTGGGTTCGTTCTGCTTCCGCGAAATGATGAACAATCAGGTCGATCAGATGATGGCCTCGAATTCCGATGCCGACGTCTATGTGCGTGGCAATAAGGAGCAAAAGGATTCCTCATCAAGCTTCAGTTCGAGCTCGAGTTCGGATTCGACGTCAGCGGAGTCAAAGAGCTACAACCGCATCGACATATCGCTGGTAGACACTATCAATGGCGTCAAAGGTGTGGATACAGCTGAGGCCGTGTATGAGGTGAATGGCCTGGTACTGGTCGGCAAAGATGACAACGCAGTCTCCACCACCGGCGGAATGACCGTTGGCATGGGATTGACGAAAGGCACTTGGCGCTCGGCCACGCTTACACAAGGGCGTTGGGCCAAGGCCAAAGATGAAATCACACTGCACACATTTGCGGCACAAAGTGCAGGGCTCAAAGTCGGCGACACCACGAAAATCGTGTATCCGGATGGGCCTGCAGACGTGCGTGTGGTCGGCATATTCTCCACCGCGTCATCCCAGGCCGGAGCCATTATCATCGGCCTTAATCCACAAACCGCGAAAGAGTATTTCCAGCAGCAGTCCGGTCAGGTGGGCACTGCCCGATACCTGACCGTATATGGCTCAGCTGCCGATGGCCAACCGCTGACTGTGGCCCAGCAGCAGACGTTGGCGGACAGCATCAATGCTGCTCTGCCGTCCGATGCTCATGCGGTAGCGGTAACCGGTCAAAGTGTGCGCGATGATAATGCCGCAAGCACCAAGAAGGCTCTGGGCTTCATCCAACCGTTGATTCTCATTTTCGCGGTCATCGCCTTATTCGTTGGTTCGTTCATCATCACGAATACGTTCTCGATGATTGTGCGCGAGTCGATGCGCGGGTATGCATTGCTGCGTTCCATCGGCGCATCCCCCGTCCAAGTGTTCGTCACGGTGGCTGTTCAGGCCATCCTGTTAGGCCTTGTCGGCTCCGGCATCGGCATAGGTCTGGGGTGGATCATGGTCAGGGGCATCGTAATGTTGATGGACCGGCTGGGTACGCCAATGACCGGAGCGGTGGACCCCAGTGTGTCCGATATGCTGGTCGGCTTGATCGTAGGCGTTCTGGTCACGTTTATCGGTGCCGCATTGCCGGCTCGCCGTGCGGCTACGGCACCGCCGATTCAGGCGATGAATGAGACGGTGAATCCTGAGAAGCCGGTGTGGCCCCGCGGCGTCATTGGTACGGTCATGCTCATTTTGGGTGCATTGGCATGGCTGTTATGCTGGCGCATCGCATTGGCCGATGACACCGGCGTCGCCGTATCGCCTTGGAATGGGTTCAATGATTGGCTCAAGTCGCTGGGCACGGGCTGGCCTTTAGGCATTGGCGCAGGTTTGGTGGTCATCGGTGTCATTGTCCTTGCTCCTGCCCTGGTGACGCCTACCAGCGCAGTACTTGGCTGGATTCCCGCACATGTATTCACGGTAACCGGCCGATTGGCGACGCGTAATCTCTCACGAAGCAAGCGACGCACGGCGAACACGGCGGCTGCACTGTTCGTAGGCGTGGCCATCGTCAGCTGTTTGGGTGTAGTGGCCGCCTCGGCAAAGGCCTCAGTGGCGGGCATCGTGGACTCCGGTCTCAAGTCTGACTTCTCTGCCATGTCGGTATCCAACGGGCAAATTCCGGATGAGGCAATCAACGCAATCAGGAAAACCAATGGTGTGGATACGGTTTCCCAAAGTCGCATGCTTATGGGCGTGACCTATGGCTCCGGCGATGATGCGGCTGCGGCGATGACCTTCGCCGAGCAACCCTCGCTCTTCACGAAGGTGTTCGCGCCAGTGACCAATTCCGGTGATGCAAACGCAGCGTTACGCAATGGCGAGCTGGTCGTCGGTTTGCAGGTGGCGAAAGACAATGGCTGGAAGGTCGGCGATACCGTCAAGGTCAATGGCCGGCAAGTCGTGGTCGATGAGGAAGCCACTGCCAAAGCACAAACCGATTATCAAGCGCAGGTCAAGGCAAAAATCGACGGTCTTACCGCTGAAGCGCAGCAGTTGCTGGCTTCCGGGGATGTATCGGGGGCTCAGTCGAAATCCGCTGAAGCGCAACAGGCCGCCGAAGATGCGAAGAACGTCGACCCTACCACACTGGTGAAGACCAAGACCGAAACCACGCACGTCACGATGAAGGTCGGCGCGATTATCGAGAATTCCATCTACCGTTCGATGGTGCTGATGAACGACGATGCCGCGAACAAGATCGCGAACCAATACACGATGTTCACCATCATGTTGTTCATCAATGCCAAGCATGGCACCGATATCGATGCTCTGAAAACACGGTTGATCAAGGCCGTGAAATCATATTATGTGGTGAATGTGCAGGACCGTGACGAATTCAAGTCCACGATGAGTTCGATGGTCGATCAAATTCTGTTGGTCTTGTATGCCCTACTGGCATTGTCGATTGTGATCGCAATTTTCGGCATTGTGAACACGCTGGCATTGTCGGTATCCGAACGCACCAAGGAAATCGGATTGCTTCGCGCCATTGGCACCTCGCGAGCACAGGTGCGCGGCATGCTCGGTATCGAGGCGGCCATCATCGCAGTGTTCGGCACCATGATGGGTATGGTGGTCGGCGTCGCGGCCGGAGTGGTGATTCGGGTGGTCTATCAGGCGAATGGACTTTCGGTGCTCAGCATTCCATGGAACCAGTTGGGAGTCTTCCTCGCCCTGGCAATTCTGATAGGACTGGTGGCTTCGGTCTCCCCCGCTTCCCGCGCGCTGAAACAACCAGTGCTTGATGCCGTGGCAGCGGAGTGACGCGTAGAGCCTCATCCCGGGCTGGTAGCGGTCAGGGGCGAGGCTGGTGCTTCGGACGCTCTGGAACCGGCTTCAGAGTGGCAATCTGCTCCTGGTGAATGGTCACGTTCTGAGCCGGGCGCGAACCGTTGGCGGCTGCATCTCTCACCATCTCCAGTGTGTAACCGTCCCATGAGGTCACATGCCCTACGTAATCGCGGAATTTCATACGTCCATCTGCCGGATCGATGCCATCTGTGATGCGGACCACTACGCGAGCGCCTACGGGAATCTGCCGAGGTAGCGTCATATCAATCATCCCCTAAATCTGTGTGGTGTGCTTCGTCTTCTTTGGCGAAACAGGTCATCTCAATAATTTCCACTGTACGCCTTTATGGCATGCACCGCTGTTAGATTGCGGGTCGTAGTTCGATAATCGCCTGCCGCAGATTCACGAAACCGGTGATGGCTTCACCACGCCTGGCCGAGAACAGCAACGTCTGCTGCCATCCTTGTTCCGGAATTTCAAGTTCCTGACGTGTGAAAGCGTCCGTTGAGGACATTTCGGCCTTATACCGGCGGAACGGATCCCCCTCAGCGAAGAACCGCCCAATCGCAGAGGCATCAGCATTGTGGAGCTGATCGGCCATGGCGGTGAGACGTGAAGCCATGCGGCGGAGCAATACTTCCACGTTCAAAGCATCTTCCTCAACCATGGCTCGTGTGCGGTCGGGGTCGGTGAGCGCCACACGAGTCATATCTCGCCAGCAGCCTGCGGAAAGCGCTGCGGCGACGTTACGGTCCGGGTTGGCGGTGAGCTCGTTAATCAACGCGGTGGACACTACATGAGGCATGTGCGAAATCATCGCAGCACCTTTGTCGTGTGTTTCATCATCGAGCACAATAATCCTGTTGCCTACGTCATGGGTAATCATGGAAGCAACACTGAAGAAGCGGTTGTATGCGGTATCCTCATCCACAGTCACGGCCCAGAGTGCATCATCATAGAGATGCGGGTCGGCGGCCCGCCAACCGGAAAGCTCATTGCCCGCCATCGGATGGGCGCCCACATAGCACTCCCCCAGACCAGCTGCTTTGACTTGATCGCGGACCATACCTTTGACCGAACCAACGTCGGTAAGTGTGGTGCGCGGAGATTTGGCCAACAACGGCTTCAGTTCAGCGAGAATAGCGGGCATGGCTTTGAGCGGATTACACAGCACTACCACGTCCGGATCAGCGCTCATCAGCTCGGCAATCGTGCTCTTGCAATAGATACCGTCCGCTTCGGCCTGAGCATAAGGATGAGGGCGATGATTCCACGCCACGACCTTGATGCCGCGTTGGGCTAGACGCCTGGCCAACGATCCACCGATGAGGCCAAGCCCTACAATGCCAACCGTATCTACCACAACAGTTCCTTTCGTACGCTCTCGGTGTGCTGCCAACCATCAGACATATGTTCCGTATCAATATGGATGCCGCCCTTCGGCAACATCCATGCGTCCACCGGCGGGTTCGGACGTTCACGGCGGGGGTATACGGCCAAGGTCTTCATCCAGATGCCTTTCATAGCCAATATTTCCAATACTTTTTGGAATCGAGGTTCCCAAGGCGCCGCATCCAAGGTATCGATGAAGCTATAGGTGCCGTCATGGCCTTTGATGGGACGGGACATGAAGCTGGTCATATTCAGTCCGGCGACGCGCAGAATGTCGAGAATATTAGCTACAACTCCCGGTCCTGTGGCTAGGGGAATGAATGTGATGATGGTTTCGAAGTCATTGGCGTCGCCGTGCTGGGCGCGGGCGTTCAATTCCTGAACGACATCGCGAGGGGCGATAACCAGAAAATCGGTTCTGGCACCATCGAAATCCTGCACCCGCTCGCCAAGCACGTCAAGATCGTAGAGCTTGCCGCAGATGCTCGGGCCCAGCGCCACTTGACCAGGTTGCAGGTCACGGCAGGCGGCGGCATTGGATGATGCCGCTTTGGGCCTGAGATGATGTTCGGTGATGAATTTCGTGCATTGGGCAAGGCCATGTGGATGTGCACTTACCGGCTGGCCGGTGCAGTCGTAAATGGCGTGTCCTTTCACCGTGAACGCGTTGAATGCCACGTCCACGCTGACTCTAGCGAAGCCCGCCACATCAGTGGCATCAATTAGAGCATCCAGGTTTGGGACCACGTAGCCTTCGACATTGTTTTCCCAAGCGATTACTCCCCAACCTTGACGCGATTGCACAGCGTTCATAATCGCCGGAACGTCAGGCAACGGCACGAGGTCAAAATCCCCCAGCGGGGCAAACTGCTCGGCAGCTGTCATTGCCGCCTGATGGGTGAAGGTGCCTTCCGGACCGAGGTAAAAGAGTTGTATACGCGCCATAACGTTCTATCGTAGCGGCGTTCCACACACTTTTCGCGCGAAAAGTACGTGGATGGACCGATTTTCAGCCCTCGAACGTCCGTTTCGTGCGAAAAGTGCTCTATACGTCGCGTTGTGCCGGGATGGTGAACCAGCGTGTAGGCAATATCAGCATGACCACTTGCACCAGAACCAGACCATAGAGCCATATGTACCCGGCATGCTGTGTGAAATATGGCATATCGCCTTGGAACCCGGCCACAATCAATGCATTGCCGGATGTCGTGGTCAGGGCAAGCCCCCATGCGGTCATCGAGGAGGCAATAAGGTGCAACGCCAATCCGATGACACCCATACGGGCACGAGCACACCATGTGGAGAGAATGATCAGCACGAAGGCCAGCACCAATCCATATGGAATATTCATGTCCGCGCCCATGCGATGCGCGAACGTGCCCACAAACGCGGCAAGCGCGCCGGCCAAGATCGTAATTACCGCTCTGACCAACGCGCTTTGCCTATGAGACCAAGGTTTCATGTTGCCTTACTTAGTCTGATTGTTCTGCTGAGCCGTTAAATGGAAAGCCCAGTGGGCTTTCCATAGGCGAAGTGAGCGGGCGCACCACAAGCGCCCGCGAAGGTCGTCAGAACAACCAAACTACTTAGCTTGGTTATTCTGACGATGCCGAGGCGTTAAACGAACAGTCCAGTGGACTGTTCGTAGCCGAGGCGAGCGGATGCCACCACAGGGCATCCGCGAAGGCAGCGTCGGCTGAATAATCAGACTACTTAGTCTGGTTATTCTGGCGACGCTGCTTGGCGCGCCACTTGTACCAATCTTCGCGGCCGAGGATAATCTTGCGCACACGGATGGACTCCGGAGTCACTTCCACGCACTCGTCCTCGTTGGCGAAGTCCAGGGACTCCTCGAGGCTCATCTTGATCGGCGGGGTCAGGGTTTCCAGCACGTCGGCGGTGGAAGAACGCATGTTGGTCATGTGCTTGGCTAGAGTGATGTTCACATCCAGCTCATCGGGCTTGTTGTTCACGCCCACAACCTGGCCTTCGTAGACCGGGGACTGCGGTTCGACGAAGAAGTTGCCACGAGCCTGCAGACGCTGCATAGCGTACGGGGTGGCGACACCCTGACGGTCGGAGACCATGGAGCCGTTCTGGCGGGTCACGATCTGACCGGCCCACGGAGCGTAGCCGGCGGAGATGGAGGATGCGATGCCGGTGCCGCGGGTGGCGGACAGCAGAGCGGTACGGAAGCCGATCAGGCCGCGGGACGGCACGGTGAACTGCAGACGCACCCAACCGGAGCCGTGGTTGGACATGGAATCCATACGGCCCTTACGGTCGGCCATGAGCTGAGTGACGGTACCCATGTACTCTTCCGGCACGTCGATGGTGGTGCTTTCCATAGGCTCGTTGACCACACCGTCGATCTTCTTGGTGACCACCTGCGGGCGGCCGACGGTCAGCTCATAGCCTTCGCGGCGCATCTGCTCGGCCAGCACGGCCAGTGCCAGCTCGCCGCGGCCCTGCACTTCCCAAGCGTCAGGACGGTCGGTCGGCAGCACCTTGATGGACACGTTACCGATGAGCTCGCGGTCCAGACGGTCCTTGATCATACGAGCGGTGAGCTTGTGGTCCTTGCCCTCAGTGCCAGCCAGCGGGGAATCGTTGACGCCGAAGGTCATGGAAATGGCCGGATCGTCGACGTGAATCAGCGGCAGCGGCTTCGGGTCATTGGGGTCGACGATGGTTTCGCCGATCATGATGTCGTTCACACCGGCGACTGCCACGATGTCGCCAGGGCCGGCGGAGGCCACAGGAGTGCGCTCGAGGCCCTGGGTGCGCAGCAGTTCGGCCACGCGGAAGTTTTCGATGGAGCCGTCCACACGGCTCAGACCGTAGGTCTTGCCCTTCTCGAGGGTGCCGTTGTAGATGCGGACCAGGCCGAGTCGGCCAAGGAAGTCGGAGGAGTCGATGTTGGCCACGTGTGCCTGCAGCGGTGCGCCTTCCTCATATTCCGGAGCCGGGATGTACTTGATGATGTCTTCGAACAGCGGCTCGAGGTTGTCGTTGTCCGGCAGAGCGCCGTTCTCCGGCTGGTTGGTGGAGGCGTAGCCGGCCTTGGCGGCGCAGTAGACAACCGGCAGATCGAGCAGGTGGTCGAGATCGAGGTCGATGCCTTCCTCGACAACGTCCTGGGCAAGGCCCAGCAGCAGATCGGTGGATTCGGAGACGACCTCATCGATACGGGCATCCGGGCGATCGACCTTGTTCACGCACAGGATGACCGGCAGCTTGGCTTCGAGAGCCTTGCGCAGCACGAAACGGGTCTGCGGCAGCGGGCCTTCGGATGCGTCCACGAGTAGCACGACGCCATCGACCATGGAGATGCCGCGCTCCACCTCGCCACCGAAGTCAGCGTGGCCAGGGGTGTCGATGATGTTCAGGGTGATGCCGTCCGGGTGACCGTACTTGGCAGCCAGCGGACCGGTGTATTCCACGGCCGTGTTCTTGGCGAGGATGGTGATGCCCTTCTCACGCTCGAGATCGTTGGAATCCATCACACGATCCGGGACTTCCTCACGCTCGTTGAACACGTGGGACTGCTGAAGCATGGCATTGACCAGCGTGGTCTTGCCGTGATCGACGTGAGCCACAATCGCCACATTACGGATATCTCCACGAACCGCCATCGAAACCTCTCTTAATACTGATTCTTTTGCGTAATCGTTCGGTACTTGCGTACTTATGTACTTATCTATTGGGTTTTGTTTTCCCTGTACTTACACACAAACCGTCACGAGTGTACCGACATGGCTTGACCTTGCGCATAGTGCCAGCACTTTACGCACTTCCTCTTTCTTGGTTTTCTTGAGATCCCCGACGCATAAGGAAAGCCTGCACTTGCCTCATAGGCAGTACAGGCTCTGAAATCATCATCACGCGCGATTAATCAGCCGAGGATTTCCGCGGAATCGGTGATGGTGATGAGGGGCGCGAACAGGGCCATCGTGTCGAGAGCACGCTGGTGGTTCTCCGGGCTGGAGCCTTGGCAGGCGTCTGCGGCCACACGCACAGCAATGCCCGCATCGGCTGCGGCAAGCGCAGTGGTGATCACGCAGCAATCGGTGGCCACACCGCACACAGCGATTTTCTTGGCACCGCCAATGGCTTGAGCAAGTTCACTCCCCCACTTGCCGAACGTGGCAAGGCTGACAATAGGATGGCCGCCGGCCAGAGCCGCGGTATCCTCGGTCAGGTCGTACATCGGATCGTCCGGCGGTACCAGGAACTGCGGCCAGTCCTTGAAGTAATCCACCCAAGCATCCTTGGCAGGCGTTGGTGCCACATAACGGGTGTATACCACACGGTCGCCGTAGGCCTTGGCCAATGCCTCAAACGCCGCATCCGTAGTATGGAAGGAACCGTCCGGGCAAGCCCAGTCGGACCAATCGGATTCAGCGAACACTTTTTGGCGGTCGATGACGACCAGCCATTCATCAGATGGAACAGTCATAATCAGTCCTCCTTGTCCTGAGATTCCTGGGCGGCGATGTCACCACGCTGGAAAATCAGCGCACCCACGAAGCCGATGACCAATGCCACAATCACACCAAGGTTGGCGGATGCCCAAGCGCCATCCTTGCCGCCGAAGAGGCCAAGGAAGTAGCCCTGCCATTCGAGCCAGCTGGCGGACGTGTTGACCACGAGACCCCAGCCGAGCAGCGTGCCGACCACGAGAATCACCAGAGACTTCACATTCCATGCACCGTAGCGACCATCAGCCTTGTACAGGTCTTCTGTGTTGTAGTCCTGCTTGCGCAGCAGCACATCGGCGATGAACAGACCAGTCCACACGGCCATCGGCACACCGAGGGTAATCAGGAAGCCTTGGAACGGGCCGATGAAGGTATCGGAGAAGAAGGTCACATAGACCACGCCAAGCACAGTCAAGGCTGCGGTCAAACCAGCGGCGGCCACGCGAGGCAGTTTGATGCCGAAGCTCAACAGCGCCAGACCGTTGGAGTAGTTGTCCATGATGGCGCCGGACATGAGGCCGAGCACAGCCACGAGCGTGAATGGCACGAGATACCAGGTCGGCAGGATGGAAGCCATGGCGCCGATCGGATCATTGCCCACAGCGTCGGAGAGCTTCTGGTTGGAGACGGCGAGCAGACCACCGTAAATCACGAGCAGCACCGGAGCGAGCGACGCACCGAACGTGGACCAGAACACGATGCCGGAATTGGAGGACTTGCGCGGCAGATAGCGGGAGTAATCAGCGGCCACATTCACCCAGCCCAAGCCGAAACCGGTCATCACAAACAGGAAGGCACCGAGTACGGATGGAGCCGAGCCGGCCTGCGAGGCGCCAACGGCGGCGAAATCGATGTGCGACCAGCCGAGAATCAGGAAGCCGATGGTCACCACGCCGCTGATGATGGTGATGGCCTGCTGCGCCTTCATGATGAGGTCGTAGCCGAAGATGCCGGCCACAACCACCAGACCGACCACGATGATGGTGGAGATGATCTTCGGCGCGGCACCGGAGCCCCAGCCAAGACGCTGGAAGGTGGAAGCGAGCGCCAGCACGGCGGTGGTGGTCAGGGAGATCTCCCAACCGAGCGTAGCAATCCAGCTCAGCACGGACGGCACCTTGGCACCCTCCACGCCAAAGGTGGCACGGGTGATGACCATCGTCGGGGCGTTGGCGCGCTTGCCTGCGATGGATACGATGCCCACCAGCAGGAATGAGACGACAATGCCCAGGATCGAGGCAAGCGTCGCCTGCCAGAACGAGATGCCGAATCCCAGCGCCCATGCGCCGTACGACATGGCGAGCACAGAAATATTGGCGGCGAACCAGGGCCAGAACAGGTCCTTCGGGCTGCCGTGGCGGTCGGACTCGGCAATGGTGTCGATGCCCTGTTCCTCCACGGAGAGCGCAGAGCTCTTCTCCTTGGTATCACTCATAGTGAACCTTCTTCTCTTGATTTGATCATTGATTCATTCGATGTGAATCGAAAAAATATGTGCGCTTCCTATCCTGTTATCGTTGCGCGGAAGGGATAAGCGGAGCCAGCGCATCATCGTGTGTAGCGGCATGTTGATGCTCCGCATTGATGGATGATCGGCTGGCGGAATAAGCACTCGGAACGCTAAAAGTTCCTTGCGCAATATCGTCAATCGGCTCTTGGGGAACATACCGGTATACCGTGGCAGGCCGCTGGCGACCTTCACGACGTTTTGACCCGGTGTCTTCCAAATCCCCCGAAGCAAGCATCTTGCGGCGGAAGTTCGCCAAATCGATGCTCTGCCCGGCGATGGCTTCATACACGTCATGTAGCTGGCGCAAAGTGAACGTTGGGCCAAGCAAACGAGTCGCCACATCGGAATACTCGATTTTGGAGCGCAACCGCTCCAATGCATATTCGATGATGGTCTGATGATCGAATGCCAATTGAGGCAAATCATCTTCCGGGAACCAGCGCACATTGTGACCATCTTCGAAAGCCACGGCTTCGCTTTGCTCCACCAGCGCCCAGTACACGATGGACACCATCGGCAATCCACCGTGAGACCGATCGGGATCGCCGAACGTATACAGCTGTTCCAAATAGCGCGGATGCAGCGCCGTCGTGGATTCCAATGCTTCGAACGCCGACTGCTCCAGAGAACGGTCAGCCCTCAAATGGCCACCCGGCAAGGCCCAGGACCCCATGAATGGCTGACGCACACGCTTCACCAACGGCATCCACAGTTGCGAACGCGCGGCATTGGACTCGCCATCAGTGTTATCGGCATCTCTGGGACCAAGCGCAAGAATTACCACCGAGACACCGACCTGCGGCGGCGCGTTACGGCGTTCTGATACGTTGCCAAATCCCATGCCATGCTTCTTTCTTCACTATCGAGAGATTGCAGCCATCGGCAAATCCCGTAGGAGCCTTCCCCTAGCTGCTCAGCATAGCACTACTTTTAGTCAGAATGACTATAACTAATAAAAAACGGTCACCCCTCGGAATAATCCGCCTCATCCGATTGGGCCAAATGTGCCACTTCCGCCTCCGATGGCAGGAATGGCGCCAATGACGGCAACTGATCCAACGAATCCAGGCCCATGCGCTCAAGGAAGAGTTCAGAGGTGACTAGCAATGCGGCGCGCGTTTCAGGATCGGCACCGCTCTCCTTAATGAGCCCGTGAATGCTCAGCGAACGAATCACGCCGTCCGAGTTGACGCCTCGAATCGCCGCCACCTGCGCGCGCGTGACCGGCTGCCTGTATGCCACGATGGCAAGCGCCTCCAAAGCGGCTTGGCTGAGACGAGCGGTCTGCCCGTCCGTCGCAACCGTTGCGGCAATGGATTCGAATACCGCTCGACTGGTGAATTGCCATCCGCGGGCGGTATGGCGCAGCTCGAATCCACGCGGGCGAATGCCAGCGCCTGCATCCCCTTCATATTCACACTGCAAGGCTTGAAGCGCCTGTTCGGCTACTGATATATCAAGATGAAGGATTCGCGCAATGTCCGCAGTAGTCTGCGGCTGATCGGCAACAATCAATAACGCTTCCAAGCATGAGGGCAGCCCGCCCGGAAAATCCTCTACCGTAAAACCGTCTTGAGGTTGACGCGTTGTATCACTCATCAGGCAAAGTCTCCTTCGGATATATTCACGTCGCTCATGGCATCATCAACACCGGCAACCCAACGCAGTTCTAGTTCCTCGAACGGTCCGCCCTGCCGGTATTGCAACGCTCCCTGCTTGAAGAAAATCAGTATCGCCATGAATCGTGCAACCACTTCCAGCTTGGAAGTACAGTCTTCGGTTAATTCGGCGAATGACATTGACTGCTTGGCGCTATTCTTCAATGCATTCATCAGACGATTGCGAACCAATGCGGATTGCGCGCGCAAATCGACCAGGGGCACATGGAGTTGGTGCACGAAGACTTCGGATGCCGGCGCATTGGCAATCACTCGGGCTGCCAGTTGGGCCAGATCAGTAGGCGTTATCGTCCATACCAGCTCAGGCAGCATAGCCGATAGCGCATCATCCATATATGCCGGATGCGGGAAACGCCCGGCATTGGCAGCCAAGCGCGCACGGAAATCGGATGCCGCCTGCTTATACGCGCGGTATTGGATCAATCGAGCGAATAGCAAGTCACGCTCACGCAGCGCCTCAAGGCTTTGCTCGTCAGCGCCTTCTTCGTCAGCGCCCGGCAGAATCGCCGCGCTTTTGGCCTCCACCAATATCGAAGCAACGTCAAGAAAGGCACTGGCTTCATCCATGTTTGCGGTGAAGTCGATTGCGCGCACATATGCCAGGAATTCCTCGGTAATCGAGGAGAGCGAAACCTCGGTGAGCTCAAGCTTATTATTGGCGATCAGTCCAAGCAGCACATCAAAAGGACCGGAATACACCTCCAGATTCACATGGAATCCTTCAGTACCAGCTTCATCAACGGCAGCAGCTGTTTCCTGCACTATATTGCTCGCCGTCTCAAAATCGGCATCGCTCATCATCGACTGGTTCGAGGTACGACGTCCGTTTATGCCACCACGCCGCGCGCCACCATTTCGCGCGCCACTTCACGATATTCTTTCGCGGTCTTGTGCCCAGGTGCATAAATCACAATCGGAGCTGCGGCCACTGTGGAATCCGGCAGTTTGATGGAACGAGAGATGCAGGTGTGGAACACCTTGTCTTTGAACGCCTCGTAGATGCGCTGGCAGACTTCCTCACAATGCAAGGTGTTGGTATACATGGTCACCAGCACGCCATCGACTTCAAGAGCTGGATTGATGCGCGACTGCACTTTTTCGATGGATTGCATCAACAACGCCACACCACGCAGGGCGAAGAATTCGGCAGCCACAGGGATGATTACGCCATCCGCAGCGGTCAAAGCATTAACGGTCAGCAAGCCGAGCGACGGTTGGCAATCGACGATGATCAGATCGTATTCGTTCTTCAGCTTGCGCAATACACCGTTCAGAATCTGTTCACGCCCCACTTCGGTGACCAGCTGCACTTCCGCGGCAGACAGGTCGATGTTCGCGGGGATGATGTCGATGTTTTCAAATGCTGTGTGCTGGACTACGTCATGCGGATCCACGGAAATATCGAACAGTGCCGTGTAAATCGTATTGTCCACCGCGTTCGCATTGATGCCGAGGCCCACGGTGGCAGCGCCCTGCGGGTCGAAATCCACGATCAGAACACGGCGGCCATACTGGGCAAGTGCTCCTGCGATATTGATCGAACTGGTGGTTTTACCTACGCCTCCCTTTTGGTTGCACATGGCGATGACCCTGGCCGGGCCATGCTGTTGCAGCGGCTGAGGAGCGGGGAAAGTTTCATATTCACGTCCAAGCAGATCGGTAGGCATACTGTTTACCTTATCAACATCTTCCACTGTCTGTGGTGCAACGACATACGTTCCGGCCATAGGCAAAGTTCCTTGTTTGAAACCATTGACCGTTTCCCGGTCATCGCGCCAATCTTCCATCGCCGCCCGCACCCTTCATCGCAATCGCAACTGTCTATAGCCTACTCTGTGAGGGATACCCGCCTCATCTGGCGCGCGGATGGGACGACAGATACGCTTCAATCAAGTGCTCAGGGCTCACATGTGTGTAAATCTGTGTGGTGGTCACACTGGCATGCCCCAGCAGTTCCTGCACGGTGCGCACATCAGCGCCGCCTTGAATGAGATGCGTGGCGAACGAATGACGCAGCGTATGCGGATGCAACGGTCGCGTGATACCGGCACGTTTCCCTGCATCCTTGACCACTTCCCAAATCGACTGCCGAGAAATGCGGCGACCTCTTTTATTGAGGAACAGCGCCCGTCGCTCCGGTATGGCAGCCGACGACCGGCGCTCAAGCTCACCTCGAGCCATATTGAGATATGCGGTCAATGCCTCGCATGCATAACTGCCAATCGGCACCAGACGCTGTTTGGAGCCTTTGCCCATAAGGCGTGCCACGTGCTCATCCAAGTCGATATCGTCAAGATTCGCTCCTGCAGCCTCGGAGACGCGGCAGCCAGTGGCATACATGAATTCCAGCAATGCTTTGTTGCGCAGTACCACAGGATCGTCCGATCCACCAACTGCGGCCGCATCCAGGAGCTTGGTCACCTCATCGATATTCAGCACATCGGGCAATGTGGATGCACCTTTCGGCGCTTTGATTGCCGCGGAAACATCATTGGCGACCACGTGCTGGGCCAGTGCGAAACGGTGGAACTCATGAAGGGAAGCCAACCGTCTGGCTTTGGATCGCGCGGACTCCCCCGCAGCATCCAAAGATACGACGTAGTCCTCGACGTCCCGGGAGGTAATGGCATCCGCATTTTCAATGCCTCTGGACTCAAGCCAGTCAACATACTTGTTGACGTCGGATTCATATGCCGACACGGTGGCTTTCGCTAGTCCTCGTTCTACGCCGATGTGCACAAGGAACTGCTCGGTGAGTCTGTCGAAGCTACTATTCATGATGCTCTATCGTAAGCCAATTCTTTTCTCGCTAAACGTACGTTGAGCATCAGTCAGCGTACGTGTAATGAAAAACAAAAGGGCGGAAAAACGGCGTACAACGACGAAACCCCGCCGAATAGCGGGGTTTCCATCACAATCTCAGTCCAACGGACCGTTTGTTTCACGCGTCCTTCGCAGCACAGCTGCTCACCTCGGCTGCAGACAATCCGGTGGATTGCCTGTCTCAGGCCTCGACCGGAGCGTTGACGTCCTCAGGCAGAGCAGCCTTGGCGGCCTCGACGATGGTCTTGAAGGTCTCAGGATCGGAGACGGCCAGCTCGGCAAGAGCGCGACGATCCAGTTCGATGCCAGCAAGGTGCAGGCCCTGGATGAAGCGGTTGTAGGTGATGCCTTCAGCGCGGACGGCAGCGTTGATACGCTGGATCCACAGCTTGCGGAAGTCACCCTTGCGAGCCTTGCGGTCGCGGAAGTTGTAGTTAAAGGAGTGCAGCAGCTGTTCCTTGGCCTTGCGGTACAGGCGGGAGCGCTGGCCGCGGTAGCCGGAAGCCCTCTCGAGAACAACGCGACGCTTCTTGTGGGCGCTCACTGCGCGCTTGACACGTGCCATAATCTATTCCTCAGCTTTCTAAAAAGTCTTAATTATTCGTGTAAGCCTTGAAGCTCACTTCTGCAGAAGCTGCTTCAGCTTCTTGGCCTGGCCACCGCGCAGCACAGCGTCAGCGGACAGAGCGCGACGCTTGCGAGCGGACTTGTGCTCGAGGTTGTGGCGCATAGCGGAACCGACCTGCATCACCTTGCCGGAGCCGGTGATACGAGCGCGCTTGGAAGCGGCGGAATTAGTTTTCATCTTCGGCATTGCTGCCCTCCTTGCTGGTTTGCTTCTTCATATCGGAAGTCTGGGGAGAAATCGAGGCCTTGGCATCGGCAACGGCCTGTGCCTGAGCCTCCTGCTTGGCGGCAAGACGTGCAGCCTGGCGAGCCTGACGCTCAGCGCGGGATTCTGCTCCACGGCGGCGCTGCTCGGACTGCGTGTGCACCTTCTTGCCCTTCGGGGCGAGGGTCATGATGATGTTGCGCCCCTCCTGCTTCGGCTTGGATTCCACGGTGCCGAATTCCTCGACATCGTCAGCCAAGCGCTGCAGCAGCTCGACACCGCCGATCGGGCGGGAGATCTCACGACCGCGCAGCATAATGGTCACCTTGACCTTGTCGCCGCCGTTCAGGAATCGGGTCACATGACCCTTCTTCACTTCGAAGTCGTGATCGTCGATCTTGAGGCGGAAACGAATCTCCTTGATTTCCGCGGTGCTCTGGTTGCGGCGAGCTTCACGAGCCTTGATCTTCTCGTTGTACTTGAACTTGCCGTAATCGATGAGCTTGGCGACCGGAGGCTTCGCGTTCGGTGCCACCTCGACGAGATCGAGGTTTGCCTCCTTGGCCAGGTTCAGCGCGACAGTGGTCGCGATGACGCCCACCTGCTCGCCCTTCGGGCCGATCAGGCGCACCTGCGGGACGCGAATCTCGTCGTTAATACGTGGTTCGTCGCTGATGATGACTCCAATCCTCTGCATGTTCCTACACGGGTCCACTGAAAATCCCAACAAAGCATCGGATTCATAGCAACACAAGCCATGCTCACGCTGGCCGCTCATCCGCAATGCTGACGCATGTCACATAGCATCACATCATTGATTGCTTTATCATCCGCAATCACTAGGCTGTTGCCTTGAACCCGAGACCTTGAAAGGTTTCCAGGTGGGGTTACCCCGCTTTCTTGATTTCTCAAGCCAAATGGAAAGTGTACCATACGCCCGGACATTACCTTCGAGCGTGTCGCAACTCATATCTCAGCGCATGTTCTATTGCACTGCACGCAGCAGACCGCCAATGCCTTCCTTCTGCAGGATTTCGCGGTACGGGCCTGCCTCCTGGGCGATGATCTGATCAATGGCGCGCATGCCCAGCACCTCCACCGGAGCCTTGTCATCGGTCAAGATGGTCGAGGAGGAATCCGGCTCGCTCACGGCGGTGAATCGACCGGCTACCTCTTCCATATACCATTCCAGCTCGCTGCTAGAAGTGCGCGCATAGGTCCGTTGCCGCAGACTATCCGCCTGGGCGATCTGCTTCATATCGCTTGTCGATTGATTGTCGGCCGGTTTTTTGGCGAATAGTTCACGATTCGTGGTATTCGGCACGTCGGCCGTGAGCATGTTCCCGGCACCGAACACACTGGCAATCGTGCCGCTCAGCGCTTCGTTGATGGATCCCTCGCCATCCGAGACCATATTTATATTGACCACCATCACGCCACCGGGATTGAGGTGTTCCCGAACCATGGAAAAGAATTCGGTGGAACTCATCTGGAACGGGATAGTGATGTCCTGATAGGCGTCGACCATGATCACATCGTAGGAATCATGCGAGGCGGCAAGCCATGCACGGCCATCGTACGTGCTGACCGGCACATCACTTGGCTCGGAGAAATATCGCCCGGCGAGGTTTGTGATCTTCCGATCGATCTCCACGCCGGTGATGTTCATCTTTGGATAGTACTGCTTGAGCTGGCGTGCGTAGGTGCCGGTGCCCATGCCGAGAATCAGCGCGGAATCCGCCTTGTCCGCGAGCGCCGGAGCGGCGAGCGCTGTGTCGTAGTACATGCCGGTTAATCCGGGTTCCTTCATCGTGACCGATTGCACACCGAACAGCACATTGGTGGACAGAATCGTGCGATCGGAGAGGTTTTTGACCTGCAGATAGTTGTATATGGACTCCCCTTCGTAGGCCAGGTTGGTTTCCCAGAATGCGAATCCGGTAAGCGGGGAGACGCAGCTGGTGACTACGAAAACCGCTGCGGACACCGCGCATGCCACGCGATGCGCTTTGATGGAGATGAAGTAGATCAGCGGAATCAGCAGCAGAGCGCCGGAGAATATCAGGAAGCTGACAAATGTACCGACAGCCGGAATCGTGACAAATGTGGGCAGGAAGGTGCCGAGAATCGAACCGATGGTATTGCAGGCCGAAAGCCTGCCCACCACGGAGGCATTGTCTTCCAGCGATGTGGTGGCGAATTTATTGAGTCCGGCGGTCACCGTGCCTAGCAGGAACAGCGGCGGCACGAAGATGATGGCACAGGAAATGAACGCGGCGATAATCAAGAAGTTCGTCGACACGGTGACGATCAGCAATCCGGAGATAATCAGAATCAGGTATTTACCGACCAGTGGAATCAGCGCGATCCATACGGCCGCGACCATGATGCGCATGTAGAGCTTGTCCGGGTTCGGATCCTTGTCCGCCCAGCGCCCGCCGAAGACAGCGCCCAATGCCAGCGCGATCATGATGGTGCCGATGATGATGGTCCACACGATCTGCGAACTGGAGAAATACGGTGCCAGCAGTCGCGAGGCACCTAATTCGGCTGCCATCACGGACATGCCGGAGAAGAATTCGGTGATATACAGGAACACTTTGGATCTGAGGATGGGTCTTTCGCTTGCCTCAGTGATATGCGCCATGTCTTACTCCCATCCATCCGCTCACAGGTGATGCGCTGCTCAGCCAGCCTAGCAGCAGACGGGCTACAGTTGACGTCATGACGACTAAAGTATGTGCGATTTTCGGCGCTGGCGAATATTACGGAGATCCTGATCCGGCATTGATTCCATCAGACGCTTATGTTGTAGCCGCCGATGGCGGACTTGACCACACTCGGGCCCTGGGCATCACACCGAACGTGGTGGTAGGTGATTTTGATTCGCTTGAAGGCGCTCGACCAGCGGCAGCCGATGGACTGCGAACCGTGGTGCTGCCGCCGTTGAAGGATGATCCGGATATGCTCTCGGCGCTGAAAATCGGCTGGGCCGCCGGATGCCGCGAGTTCCGCATCTGGGGCGGTCTTGGCGGCCGGGTGGACCACACGCTTTCCAATATTCAGCTGATGGCGCTGTTGGCCCAGCATGGCGCAAGCGGTTATCTCTTCGGAGACGGCACCGTGGTCACTGCCATCTGCGATGGGTCACTGTCTTTCGCCGCCCATCCGGTTCCGGAAGCGGGCCATATGGTTTCCGTCTTCTCACTGTCTGATGTTTCGCTTGACGTGAACGAACCGGGGCTTAAATACGAGCTCGAACACGGCACCTTGACCAATACGGTGGTACAGGGTGTGAGCAATGAATTCCGCGATAACGTACCCGCTTCGATCAGTGTGGCGCAAGGCACGCTGATCGTCACATTCCCCATTGAAGTGGCATTACCCTCAATCGAACATGTCCATGATTTCGAGGGAGGCATCGGCGAATTGGATACTGAAGTTTCCGCACTGCTAGTGCGCTGAAACATCAACGCCGAGCAACAGCGTGCAAGCGCTCAATCTCTTCTTCGCACCGCGTAAGGCAAGGCTGGCGCACTGCCTTGCATAAGACCGGCTTCGCAGCGAATGAACGAATGAAGAACCTCATGCAAACAGTGATGTGAACGCTCACAAAAAAATGGAATTTTTTGCCCAAAACACACGTTCAAACGTTGCTTTGTGTACACAGTCGGCATTACAGTAACAACTGTTGGTAAACAATGGCGTGGTGTGTCAAGGCACATTACCGCCACCCTACAAGGGAGAATTACATGACAGTTAAGATTGGTATCAACGGCTTCGGTCGCATTGGTCGTCTCGCCTTCCGTCGCATCTTCGAGCTGCAGGCTCGCGGCGGCCAGGCTGGTGACATCGAAGTTGCCGCCATCAACGATCTGACCACTCCGGCCACCCTGGCTTACCTGCTGAAGTACGATTCCACCCACGGCACCTTCCGTCACGACGACGGCACCCCGGTTGACGTGAAGGCCACCGAGGACTCCATCGTGGTGGACGGCAAGGAATACAAGGTCTACGCCGAGAAGGACGCCAACAACATTCCGTGGGTCAAGAACGACGGTGTTGAGTTCGTGCTCGAGTGCACCGGCTTCTACACCTCCGCTGAGAAGTCCCAGGCTCACCTGAACGCCGGTGCCAAGAAGGTTCTGATCTCCGCTCCGGCCAAGGATGACGTCACCCCGACCGTCGTGTTCGGCGTGAACCACACTATCCTGAAGCCGACCGACAACATCGTGTCCGCTGGCTCCTGCACCACCAACTCCATGGCCGCCATGGTCAAGCTGCTGGACGAGAAGTTCGGCATCAAGGCCGGCTTCATGACCACCATCCACGCTTACACCGGCACCCAGATGCTGCTTGATGGCCCGCGTGGCACCAAGTCCGGCCGCAACCTGCGTGCTGCTGGCATCAACACCATCGCTCACTCCACCGGTGCTGCCAAGGCCATCGGCAAGGTCGTTCCGTCCGTGAACGGCAAGCTGCAGGGTCACGCTCAGCGCGTTCAGGTTCCGGACGGCTCCGTCACCGAGCTGACCACCGTTCTGAACAAGGAAACCACCGCTGACGAGATCAACGCCGCCTTCAAGGAAGCCTTCTCCAACACCGATTACTACGGCTACAACGATGAGGGCATCGTCTCCTCCGATATCCTCGGCGACACCCACGGTGGTGTGTTCGACCCGACTCAGACCGATGTGAACAACATCGACGGCCTGACCCTGGCTCGCACCGTCTCCTTCTACGACAACGAGTACGGCTTCACCTCCAACATGATCCGTACCCTGCTGTACTTCGCTGAGATCTCCGAGTGAATCCGCGCGGGTCTACCCGCATAGGTTCGCTTAAGAACTAAGCTCATGAAACCCCCGCTGTGTGCGGGGGTTTCTTTGTAGTACAACAGAGACCATGGCAAAGAAGAACAAACACGGCAAAGGTACTGGCTCCACTCCTGCCACAGTGCAGTTGGAGAAAGCCGGCGTGGAATTCCAACTCTATGAATATGAACATTCCAACGACCATATGGACGATGGCTACGGTATAGAGGCCGCCACCAAACTCGGTTTCGACGAGCATCAGGTATTCAAGACACTAATGGCCGACACGGGCACCGAACGTGTGGTCGGCGTGGTGCCGGTCAGCGGCCACATGGATTTGAAGGCGTTGGCTGCGGCGGTCGGAGCGAAGAAGGCTACTATGGCCGATCCGAAGGTCGCCATGCGTGAATCCGGATATGTGGTGGGGGGCATCTCCCCGCTGGGCCAAAAGACCCATCACAAAACCGTTTTGGACGAAAGCGCATTACAATTCGATAAAATTTTGGTCTCCGGAGGCAAACGCGGGTTATCCGTCGGCGTCAATCCAAACGACCTTTTGAAGGTGCTGGATGGTACTGCGGCACCGATCGGCACATGGTGATTGCAGGGCTCCCGATATTTGTATTGGCTCCCCTCAACGAGAGGAGCCATAACAACCCGAGCCTAGGCTCGCGAAGCTACCGGCGGCGAAGCTCAGCCGACTGAGCCGTAAAATGAAGAGTTCAGTGGACTCTTCATAGGCGAAGTGAGCGAGCTATGCTCGCGACGGCTTCCCGCGGAGCTCTGCGGGTAGCACGAAATGCATGTTCTCCTTAATCGTCTCCACGGATTTCATGCCTGTAAAACCTTGGGATTGCAAGGCTTCGATAACGCCGGATACCAATTCGTCCGGCACGGAAGCACCTGAGGAAATCCCCACGACCTCAACACCGGTAAACCATTCTGGCTTCAATTCACTGGCATCATCCACACGGTAGGCCTTGCCTCGCTCCCCCAAACCTTCCTGCGCCACTTCCATCAGACGCACGGAATTCGAGGAATTCGCAGAGCCCACAATCACCACGCAATCGGACTGCTGAGCCACCAACTTCACCGCAGCCTGACGATTCGAAGTGGCATAGCAGATATCCGAGCTCGGAGGCTCCTCAATCCACGGGAATCGAGCCTTCAGCGCGGCGATTGTGCCGGCGGTCTCATCCACGCTCAACGTGGTCTGCGAAAGCAGCACAAGCTTCGTTTCCGGAGCGAAATCCAGCGACGCCACATCGTCCGCATGCTCAATCAAATGCACATGCTCCGGACTCTCCCCCACCACGCCGACCGCCTCATCATGGCCTTTATGCCCGATATATATGATTTCGTAGCCCTCGCGCACGAAACGGAGAACCTCACGATGCACCTTGCCCACCAATGGGCAAGTGGCATCCACCACATGCATGCCACGGCGTTTGGCTTCCTCTTTGACCAACGGAGACACACCATGGGCTGAAAACACCACCGGAATGCCCGCGGCGGCCGCGGCATCAGGAATCTCTCCTAATTCCTGGACGAATACGGCACCCTGATTCGCCAAATCCTCGACCACATGCTTGTTGTGCACGATTTGTCTGCGCACATACACCGGCGGCAAGCCATCGTCACGCACCAGCTTGCCCGATGATGCAGCCGCCTTCAAAATCGTCTGCACCGTAAGAATCGCACGATCCACACCCGCGCAGAAGCCTCGGGGATCGGCCAGCACCACACATTTGGTCATTCGTTTCTCCTTGTTCGCACACTGCCCTTCAGTCTAGAGCAGGTTCTCGGCAAAGCCCGGACTAATAAGGCGAGTAAGCACAAAAAACGCGCTACACTGACTGTTAGCGATAACAATGGTTATCGAACCCAACACAATCTCACTACGGGAGTGATTCCATGACGAACACAACGCCGCGCACCGGCCAGCAGTACAGCATTTCTTATGGCGATTACAAAGCCGTGATTACCGAACTTGGCGCCAATATGCGCAAGATCACCTACAAGGGCAAGAATGTAATTGTGCCGCTCGGCGCCGATGACCCCATCACCTGCTGCCACGGCCAGCTGCTCATCCCGTTCCCGAACCGTATCGCCGCAGGCACTTACGAGTTCGAAGGCAAGACCTACACGCTGCCGATTGATGAGCATGACCGCAACACCGCCATCCACGGCTATGGCTACCGCTCCTTCTGGAAGCTCGAGTCCTTGACCGAAAGCTCCGTCACCCAGTCCTGGCGCTCTCCGTTCCTGCTCGGCTACCCGTTCGCCATCAAGGTGTACGCCACTCACGAACTGACCGAGGACGGCATGAAAATCACCGTCAAGGCCGAAAACTATGGCGATGTGGACGCCCCGTGGGCCCTGGCCATCCACCCATGGCTGGACAATGGCTTCAACGGCTACGGCGACGAAATCGACGGCCACAACGCACAGTGCCGTCTGACCGTCCCGGCCGCCACCCACGTCACCGTGGATGACAATCTGATTCCAACCGGCACCGAGCCGGTGGAGGGCACCAAGTACGACCTCAACGACAACCCGCTGCTGGTCAACCAGCCGTTCGATGACGCATGGACCGACCTGAAGCGCGACGCCGACGGCTCCGTCACCGCCATCTTCACCCGCCCCGATGGCCTGGTCATCAAGGTCGGCGGCGACGAAACCGTCACCTCCTTCCAGGTGTGCACCGGCACCGGCTTCCCTGCCTTCCAGCATCCGGCCGGCACCGCTGTGGAACCGCAGACCGCGTATGCCAACGCATTCAACACCGGTAAGGATCTCATCGTGATCAAGCCTGGTGAATCCAGCACCACGAAGCTGTTCATCAAGGCCGAACAGCACTGAGTCCAATCAGTCACAGAGGTCTTCGGAATCACGCCACGTCGCGATGCACGACAATGACACACGTGTTGCATGTCGTCGGAGCGATGTGGCATAATTCCGAAGGCTTATTTTTTCTTTAAGTAAAGGAGTCCATCATGGGCATGCGCGGACGTAAGCGTAAGGATCGTCGTAAGAAGGCCGCTAACCACGGCAAGCGTCCTAACGCCTGATTCTTGACGTATTCCATTGGAATATGCATGAAGCCCGCCTGAGCAATCAGACGGGCTTCATTGTTTTTCTTCTCATTCCGGCAGCGGCAATAGAGTAGCTATTCAGTTTCCGGAGCTACACGTCACGTGGTCACTGATCTTCGCCACAACAATGATCGAGCGTGGCCTTAAGCTTTGCCATGAGGCATTCCGGAGCAACATCCGGGCGCAGATAGGCACGTAGCGCCGCAATCAACGCCTGTTCACGCGCATCGCAGCATGTTGAGGGATCAAAGCAATCCTCCGGCCGCCCATACTGGCCGTATTCCTGAGCATCCTGCGCAATCCCGCCTTGTTCAGACTGGCAGTTGCATGCCGCAGACCCATCGCCCGAGCAGCACTGCCGGGTGGTGATATGCACTTCGGTTCTGCTCACCACACCATCGGATGTCGCACTGGTAATGGAGATATGACGTGTCTGTTCAACGCTATGATCGTTCATCATCACATCTCCTTTCCATCATTTCCATTATGAACGGTTTCGTGGCGCTCACTCGCGTTTTTCCGCAACTTCGCGGATGGTGAACCGGCTGATTTCGCCGTTTCATCTGCTACATACCCACGTTCGCGCGCATATGCTGCCAATTCACGTTTGAGCTGGGCTCGCGCACGGTTCAAACGACTCATCACCGTACCGATTTTTACCCCCTGCTCATCCGCCACCTGCTGGTATGACTTGCCATCGATAGCAGCATCGATAAACACCTGGCGGCGCTCGGGGGAAAGCTTGGCAAGCGCCTGCATAATCTCTTCAGGAGCGAAAGCGTCCAGATATTCCTCTTCAGCGGATTTCAGCCCATCCGATGAATGCTCCGCGGCGTCATAGATATCCCAGTCATCATATTCGCCGGTTGAATCATTGGCGCGCTGAGGGCGACGCTTGGCTTTGGCGTACTGGTTGAAGTAGGCATTGCGTTCGATGGTGGTCATCCACGCCTCGAAATTGGAGCCGGGCTGGAAGGTGTCGAAGGCCTTGAAACCACGCTCGAAGGTATCCTGAACCAAATCCTGGGCATCCTCGGGATTGTTGGTCAAACGCATCGCCTGCCGATACAGCGCATTGACAGCAGGCATGGCCAGCTGCTCGAACCGGGCGCGTTTGGACGCCATGGTCTCCCCCAAAACCATGTGCTTGCCCGTGTTCGTATCGCCTGGAGCGATTTGATCTGGTACTTGGTTCGTTGTGGTCACGATTGCTCATTGTAGCCAACTCGTGTGCTCATATCGTGGCCGATGCCACCGCTGCCATGCCGTGGCGCAAACGGACTGTAGAATATCTTTCGGTAAGAAACAGGGAGAAACGATTTATGGCTTTGACTTTGGCCTCGGCGGCACAGCTGCTTGAACACCATCATCTGTTACGCGAAATCATCGCAGGCGATTGCTGGACTCTTGATGCCGGGAGAATCGCCGAACACGATCATCCGTTCGGCAACATCACCTATGACACACGTGAAGTAGCCGATGGCACCTTGCTGTTCTGCAAAGGCAATTTCAAGTCTTCATTCCTTCGGAACATCGACGAACGCGGTCTGGCCGCATACGTCGCCCAGACGGATTACAGCCAGGAGACCTCCGCTCCCGGCCTGATCGTGACCGATGTGCGCAAGGCCATGAGCCTGCTATCCGCCGAGTTCTTCGGCCGCCCGCAAGACAAGCTCACGGTAATCGGCATCACCGGCACCAAAGGCAAGACCACGACCGCCTATTTCACGCAGGCCGTACTCAACGCCTATTCCGATGGCAAATGCGCGTTGTTCTCCTCGGTGGACAACTGTCTCGATGGCCACACCTACGTCGAATCGGCCCTGACCACCCCGGAAAGCCTCGACGCCTTCCGCATGATGCATGAGGCCGTGAGCAATGGCATGCGATACCTCGTCATGGAGGTGTCTTCCCAGGCTTACAAGGTCAACCGAGTCTATGGACTCACATTCGATGTGGCGGCGTTCCTGAACATCTCTCCCGATCACATCAGCCCCATCGAGCACCCAACGTTCGAGGACTACCTGTACTGCAAGCGTCAGATTACCAATAACTGCAAGTTGCTGGTGCTCGGCACCGATTGCGATCACGCCGATCTGATTCGCGAAGACGCCCATAACGCTCAAGTGCCGGTCGTCACATTCGCGCTCCGTGATGGAGATACAGGCAGCGTCGCGCAAGACAGCGATTTCATTGCGTTGCCTGACCCGAATAATGCATCGCGATACATATTCCGAGAACATGGCCAAGCCATCGGCGACTTCTCTCTGGAACTTGAGGGCGGATTCAATGCCGCCAATGCGGCCACGGCCATCGCGCTTTCCCGTGCGGCAGGAGTGCCTGAGGATTCCTCCGCATTCGCCGCGCTGGAACATGTCCGTATTTCCGGGCGCATGGAGCATTTCGCCAATCAGGATGGCACGATTGTGGCGTATGTGGATTATGCGCATAATTTCGTCAGCACTCGCACGCTGATCGATTTCGTGTCGCATAAGTATGCTGAACGCAATCCCCGCATCATCGTGGTCACCGGTTCCGTCGGAGACAAAGCCGTGGATCGTCGCGAGGGTATTATCAACGGAGCTCAGGAAAAAGCCGATCGCATCATCCTAACCTCGGAAGACACCGTTAAGGAGCCGATGCTCGATATCTTGAACGAGATGCGCGGATACATCACCAATCCCAATGTGTCCAGCGAAATCATTCTCGACCGTGCCAAGGCCATCGAACAGGCCGTTCGGGAGGCCGAACAGACGGCGGCGGAGGGTCGCATGACCGTGCTGCTGGTCATCGGCAAGGGCGAGGAGCAGTGGATCAAAGTGGAAGGCAAGCACGCTCCCTACGAAGGAGACGGGCATGTTGTACGCCGTCTGCTCGGCATCGCGCAGTAATCAGCAATCAGAACAACAATCAATTGATTTATCGCCAACAGTTTGTGCACAAGAGAACATAGGATTATCACAATGATTACTTTAAAGAAAGTCGATGGAGCCACACTCGAATCCGAAGCAGCGCGGGCGGGCATCGCCTTGCCTATTGAGCAGACGGCAGTCTGGTCGGACTATCAGGCGGATATTGATGGCCGCACACCGTGGGGCAGCTATCTCATCACTCAAGATGATGCAGTCATAGCGGTGATTTCGTTCATTGATTATGAAACTCACGGATATCACTATCTCCGATCCGTTCACGGCCCGACTTGGCTTGCCAAACCAAGTGAATCCGATGAACAGAAGGTGATCGCCGCCATCGTGGATATGGTTAAGCGCACCGATCGCAACATAGCCTTCATCCGTATAGACACTTGGTATAGCACCGGCACCAAGCCAGTGCTGTCCACTGTGCCTTACGATGCTACTGTGGTCATTGACGTGACAGGTGGCGATGATGCGATTCTGTCCCGCATGAAGCGCCGTGGCCGCCGCGATGTGCGCAAGTCCCTCCGAGAGTGCCCGGCTGAGGTAGCAGACGAAACGCAGCAGGCGCTAAAAGATTTTTCCGAGTACTACGACGTTATGGTCGAGACCGGCAAACGTGACGGTTTCGCTCCCGCACCGATGAGCGATTATTCCGATATGATCAAGGCCCTTGGGGCCAATCATTGCCGTGTCTTTGCCGCACGCATCGAGGGTAAGGTCGTAGCCTGGTCTATCGTCACGGTGAATGGTTCACGCGCCGTACGCTACTATGCGGGAATGCGCAGTGAGGTTATGCGTCTCCATGTTACCGATAAACTGCTGTATTCCGAATGCTGCATCCTCGGCACACAGGGCATCACGGATTACGATTTGATGGGCATTGGATCGGATTTCGCTCCCTCGTTGAAAGGACTGAACGAATTCAAGACCAAGTTCACCGAAGAAATCACCCCAGTAGCTCCAGCTCGTGATATTCCGATTAAGAGGAGCTTCTACTGGGCACTGCAGATGCTGCAGCATTTGCGCAAGTCCCTGCGAAAGTAGCAAGGCAACAATACCGGTGGCGGGAGCGCTCTTCATACGAGTCTCCCGCCATTTTTATTTGCGATTCAGTTTCTGGCTGATAACGGCGGTCACGCCATCGGCGCGCATGGTTACACCGTAGAGCGCATCGGCGATGCTCATCGTGCGCTGCTGATGGGTGATGATGATGAGCTGCGCATGTTCACGCAGCTCATTCAACGCATTGATCAATCTGGTGAGATTCACATCATCGAGCGCGGCCTCCACCTCGTCCATCACATAGAACGGGCTGGGACGTGCGGTGAAGATGGCGAACAGTAGCGCCAATGCCGTCAACGAGCGTTCCCCGCCGGAAAGCAGACTCAGCTGTTTGACGCGTTTGCCGGCAGGGCTTGCCTCCACCAATACGCCAGTGGTCAGCAGATCATCCGGGTTTTCCAAACGAAGCCGCCCTGTGCCTCCGGGGAACAACGTCGCGAATACTTGTTCGAAAGCCTTGGCGGTATCATCAAACGCCGCTTTGAACACCGTGACCATGGTGGAATCAAGGTCCTTGATCAATTGCATGAGATCATCACGGGACTTCGCCACATCGTTACGCTGATCGTTAAGATATTTATTGCGCTCCTCCAAGGCTTCATATTCTTCCATGGCCAATGGATTGATCTTGCCGAGGGCTGCCAGATCGCGCCGGGCTTTGTCCAATCGTTTCCTCTGCTCGGCGCGGTTATAGGGCACGGTCTGGAAGCGTTGCGACGGTGCTTCATCTTCGGAAGCCGTCTCGTCACCGGATGGTGAAACATCGTCATCCGACGACTCGTCGAGCGGCACTGGGTTGCCGTCATCATCGAGAACCGGCACGGGCTGGTCAGGACCATATTCCTGGACCAATTCCTCCAACGTCAATCCGAGTTCGTCGGAAACTTTCTGCGTAAGCTGGCCAGTCTCCATGGCGAGTCGTTCACGATTCACATCCAACGTGTGTTCACGAGCGGTCAGATCAGTGACCTGGGGCTCAATGGCATTGCGTTGCGCGCGCAACGTCTTCAGCTCTTCATCATGGCTGGACGCTTCAGCCTGCAGACGGTCACGCTCGCCTGCTATGCCTTGCAGCGTCTCCGCCACCATCGCAGCCACACTGCGCGCATCTTGGGCCACACCTTCCAAATGTGTGACTTGCACCCTGCGCTTGGCATTCAATGCTTCGATACGGATGCGTCGTTCCGTCGCCTCCTTGGCGTTATCGCGAAGCAATTCCACCTGCCTGCGCAATGATTCGGCCTTACGGGAGGCATCATTCCAAGCGATTTTGGCCTCGACCTCATGCTCCCGAGCACGGGACAATGCCTGTTCAAGTTCATGTTCCCGTTCCTCGAGATCATCCCATTGTTCCTGTGTGCCGCCGGACTGCTGAGCGGATTCCAAAGCACGCTTGAGATCATCGAGCTTGAGCTGATGGTCATGCTCCTGCGATTTCGTCTCGGCAATACGATGATCGAATTGCGCGACCTGCTTGTTCAATGAGGCAAGTCGCTGTTGCGTCGCCTGCAATGTTCTCTGCGCTTGCTGTATCTTGAGCCTGAGCTCAGTGCGCTTGGAGGATTCCTGATCGACGGCTCGCGCAGCCTCATCCCGCTGCCGTTTGGCGTGGGCTACCTGTTCGGCAACCTGTTGCTCCTGAACTTCGAGTTGCGATGCCTGTGCCAATGCCTTATCGCGTTTGGCGGCAAGAGCCAAATCGGATTGGGAGAGCGATGAGCCACCAACCGCCGCCACTCCCCTGCACAGCATTTCGCCTTGGGCTGTCACTGCCTGTTCCGCTTGTCCGGATTCCACCAGATGTTGTGCCTGTTCGAGGCTATCCGCCGCAATCGTATCGTTCAGCAGCAGTCGCACAGCAGCTACCACATCCTGTGCCGCAACGTTGTTGGCAGCCTGAGGATTGATGGTGACCAGCGAATCAAGCCGACGAACGGTTCCCCTGTCCGCATCGTCGGCATCTGTCACTGGCGGATGTTGTTCCATTCGCGCGGTCGAGCCATGCGCTGCCGCAATCATCACGGCCTTCCCCAGCTTGTCTTCGCGGGCACGTTCCAACGCATGGAGCATGTTGCTCGACTCGGCGACCACGATGGCACTGGAAAATTGGCCGAGCACATGGGCCACCGCTTCTTCCCATCCTTCAGCGACATGGATGAAATCGGTGAGTCGCCCTAAAACGTGCGCGGCTTCGTCATGTTCCAACGCGCCGGATGCGTTACGACTGGCCAATGTGTCGGCGAGCGCATCGGCCTTGGCGTTCAGGGAGATGATCTGCGATTGCAGATTGCGCTGCGTGCCCGTCAGATCATTCAGCGCATCGCGGCATTCCGACAATGTTGCACGGGCGGCATCCAACGCCGCACCATTGTCGTCCGAAACCGCTTCGGATTCCTTATGCAAGGCATCAAGTTGGAGCTGTACGCCGTCACGCTGCTCGACTGCCGTTTTGCGCTGGCCTGTATAATCCTTGGCCCTGCTTTGGGCTAATTGCACTGCGGATTCCTCGCGAGCAATCAATTCACGAAGCCTGGTGATTGCGGAGTCGCGCTCCTGCGCGGTTTTGCGCAATTCAGTCAGCGTCTGGCGTACCGAAGCCAACTGTCTTTCATTATCGGCTCGCTGTTCCGTGGCCTTGTCGAAAGCCAGTCGGGCATCGCTCACCATGCGGCTCTGCACACCGGCCTGTTGCTCAAGCTCATCGGCACGCGCATGCAGCAAGTCGGGATCCTCGCCCATATTGCTGACGATGCCGTGAGCCGTCGATTGTGCACGTTCGTCGGCAAGTTGCGCCAGAGCAAGCAGCCGTTCCCGGGTTTGGGCGAAATCATGCCAGTATTGATTGGCTTGCGCGATGGCGGGACTCGATTGGGAGGTCAGGGATTCCACCTGCTCGATGCGCACCTTCACTTGCGCCAGCTCACGTTGGGCGGCAGCCAAATCAATTCGCACTTCGCCCAGTTCCTTGCGCACGGTTTCCCGGCGGGTCATCGACTGCTGCGCATCTTCGGCATACAGTCGGGCCTGCGCGTCTCGCACCGATATCTGAATGGCGTCCGCTCTGCGAGAAATGCGGGCCTGTCTACCGAGAGGACCTAACTGGCGATGCAATTCTCGGAGCAAGTCATCCAAACGGTTCAGATTCGTCTCGGTATTGGCCAGTTTGCGCAAGGCGCGTTCCTTGCGCTTGCGATGTTTGAGAATGCCTGCGGCTTCCTCGATGAATGCGCGATGTCCGGACGGATCGGCTTTGAGAATCGCGTCCAATCGTCCTTGGCCGACAATCACATGCATTTGTTGGCCAAGACCCGTGTCTGAAAGCAGCTCCTGGATATCCAGCAGGCGGCATGTCGACCCGTTGATGGCGTATTCCGAACCGCCATTGCGGAATATCGTGCGGGAGATGGTGACTTCCGTGTAATCGATATCCAATGTGTGATCGGAGTTATCGATGGTCAGGCTCACCTGTGCGCGGCCAAGTGGAGGTCTGGAGGACGTGCCCGCGAAGATCACGTCCTCCATGGATGTGCCCCTCAGGTTCTTGGCACCCTGCTCACCCATGACCCAGGTCAGCGCGTCGACGATATTCGACTTACCTGACCCGTTCGGGCCTACGACCGCGGTAATCCCAGGCTCGAACCGCAAGGTGGTGGCCGAAGCGAAGGATTTGAAGCCGCGTAGGGTGAGCTCTTTGAGATACATGGAGTAGGCCCGTCACTGACCTGCAGCCTGATCGGTGCCGTCAGCATCCGTATCGTTCGCGTTGCCGCCGAGACCGGATTTGCCAAGGCCAAGCACATCGAATACGTCGAAGTCGTCAGGGCTGATCTGGTCGTCGAGCGTATCGGCGGCATCATCATCGGCATTCGAATCATCAGAATCATCAGGATCGACCACCGGCTGATGGATGTTCATGGCCTGCTTCATGGTCGGGCTCGCATGCTCCTCAAGCATCGTGCGGGCGTCACCGGCGGTGACAAAGCTGCCGCAGATCAGCACACCATGGCCATAGCCAACGCCCAGTTCATCTTCGGCATCGACCATGTTGACGGCGGTCTGAATGGCATCCGGCAGATTCGGTTCCTTGATCACACGGTCACGGCCGAATACATCCACGGCAATCTTCTCAAGATCGTCGGCGGACATCACACGGTCACGCCAGGAGTTTTCGGTGACCACCACGGAGCTCAGGATCGGTTCCAGCACGCCGAGGTATTCCTCAACCTGCTTGTCGCGCATCATGGCCACCACACCAACCAGCTGCTTGAAGTCGTAGCTTTCCTCGATGGCCTTGCGCAACGCTTCGGCGGCGTTCACATTGTGCCCGCCGTCCAGAATGATGGTCGGCGAGGTGCGGATCTGCTCGATGCGGCCGGGAATCTTAACCGAGCTCAACGCCTCGGCCACCAGATCACCATCCAACGGTCCATTGACCGGAATCACCACTTCGGCGGCGGCGAGCGCAGCCAGCGCGTTATGCGCCTGATGTTCGCCAAACTTGGCGATTGGCACACCTTCGTATGTGCCGTTCGGCGTGGTCAGCGTGGCGACCTGACCGCCGACGGCCGGCATACGGTCGGACACCGTCATCTCATAGCCATCACGCACCAGCGTGGCGTGGTTGCGCGCTGCAGCATCCTCGATGATCGGCATGACTGCTTCCTCATGAGGCTGCGGGCCGATGATCGCGGTGCAACCGGGCTTGATGATGCCGACCTTCTCACCGGCGATCTTCTCGACCGTGTCCCCCAGCCACTGCATGTGGTCCATGTCCACCGGACCGATGATTGCGGCATCGGCGTTAATCACATTTGTGGCATCCCATGCGCCACCCATACCAACCTCCACGATGGCCACATCCACCGGGGCATCGGCGAACTTCCAAATGGCCATGGCGGTGAGCACTTCGAAGAAGCTCATCTTCGGCTTGCCCTGCTCCTCCATCTTGGCGTCAACCAAAGCCACCAAGTCCTTGGTCTGATCCCAAATATCGATGAAATCATCATCGGAAAGCTGCTGGCCATCGATGCAGATGCGTTCGTTGATGCGCTCCAGATGCGGAGATGTGTAGAGACCCGTGCGCATGCCGTATGCACGGCAAATGGCCTCGGCCATACGAGCGGTGGAGCCCTTGCCGTTGGTGCCGGTCACATGAATCACGCGGAAGGACTGTTCGGGGTGTCCGAGCAAATCGAGCATCAGATTCATACGATCCAGATCAAGGTTCGTGGTGTTGTGCTCAGGAGGCCGGCTCATGATATCCAGCTCGACGTCCCTCATCGTCTCGTTGTTCCTATTCGGATGCTCGAATGACATACCCATCCTCCATCTCAATTCTTTGACGCATTGCACTCCCGACTCGGTACTGACCGCCGCCGGGCTTGTGAAGCGTTACCCCGTTCCATCTTCGGCACCAGCAGGAGCATAATCTGCAGCCGCCGTGCCGAATATGAACTTTCAAGCGAAAACTTCCACCATAGTAATCGCCGGGGTCTATAGGACTCAGCCATCATGCTCTCATTCTGCACTCGGTGAATCACAGCATGCTTGTTGCCTGCCGCAATTCCTCTAAAAAGCGGATTCGCTGGCCATGTCGATATGCCCAAAGGACGGTGTGCTGTCACGATATATGCCATTATGCAATGGTAGAGATACCGAATTATTGCTCACACCTCCAGCTCACACACTCATCGAATGCGCGCGTACCTACAATTTTCGTTTTGCTTTGCCATTCTTCGATTCCGCGTTTGCACAAGGAATCTCAGCCGAGCAAGTCCTCATCGCATGCAGTACGCTACGCACTGACTGCACACCTATTTTCCGCCTGTTGCAACATGCGAACTCTCACCAGACTTGCAAATCCGCAAAACCACGAACGGCATGCATCAAATGAATTCGAACGACTAGTATGGGAGCGGTAACATGAGCCTTCATTTATAAGGAGTATCGATGGGTGAGGTAGTCACCGAGAAAGATAAGGAATATGAGGCCGAGGAACGCAAGAACGCTCCGGGCAATGATCAGGCCATGAGCGACCGCGTGAACAACCGTTCGCTACGCCCGCGTTCCGAAGCGTTCAAGGACTTCATGAAGTCCGGTTGGGCCGACGATGAGCCGGAAATCAAGCCGCTCGAATCCTCCAAGTTCACTCCGGCACGTCTCGCCGCTTTGGGCAAGGCCTTCCCCGGCGAGCGCCTGGTGATTCCGGCCGGTCAGCCGAAGGTTCGCAACAATGACTGCGATTACATGTTCCGTCCGGATACCGCTTTCGCGTACTACACCGGTCTTGGCGTGGATTACGAGGCCGGCGCCGTGCTGGTGCTGAACCCGGTCGACCCGGATTCCGAAGAAGCCAAGGCAGGCAAGACCCATACGCCGGAGCTGTTCGTGGCCCCGCGTGCCGATAACTCCACCACCGATTTCTTCATGAACCCGCATTACGGCGAGTACTGGGTTGGTCCGCGTGCCGGTTTGAAGGAAATGACGGCCATGACCGGCATCGAGACGCATGACATCGCACAACTCGCCGATGCGCTGAGCAAGGATGTCGGCTCCGAGGCCGGTGCCGTTCGCGTTCGCGTGATGCGTGAGACCGACCCGCAGATCACTTCGCTGGTCGAATCCATCCGCGAAGCCAATGGCGCCTCGGACCCCGATAAGAACGCCGCGAACGATGACAAACTGCATGAGTTCACGTCCGAGGCCCGCATGGTCAAGGATTCCTATGAAATCAATGAAATGCGCAAGGCTGTGGATGCCACCAAGCACGGATTCGACCGTCTGCTGAGCACGCTGCCGGCCGCCATTGATAAGCCGCGTTCCGAGCGTATTCTCGAAGGCGCTTTCAACGCGGTGTCCCGTGAGCTCGGCAACGCTGTCGGTTATGACTCCATCGTGGCCTCCGGCCCTCACGCCCCGATTCTGCACTGGATGCGCAACACCGGTGTGGTGAAGACCGGCGATATGCTGCTTGTGGATGCCGGCGTGGAAGTCGATTCCCTCTACACGGCTGATATCACCCGCACGTTCCCGACCAACGGCAAGTTCACCGATCTGCAGAAGCGTCTGTACCAGGCAGTTCTGGATTCCCAGCAGGCCGGCTTTGAAGCCGCCAAGCCGGGTGCCACCTATTCCGATATCCATCATGCCTGCATGCGCGTGATCGCCGAACGTCTGCATGATTGGGGCCTGCTGCCGGTAAGTGTTGAGGAATCGCTCTCTCCCGAAGGCCAGCAGCATCGCCGTTGGCTGGCTTGCGGCGTTGCCCATCATCTTGGTCTTGATGTGCACGATTGCGCCCAGGCTCGATTCGAGGCGTACCAGGGCGCTCCGATTCGCCCGGGCATGATCTTCACCATTGAGCCCGGCCTGTACTTCCGCGAGGATGATCTGCTGATTCCGCCGGAGTACCGCGGCATCGGCATCCGTATCGAGGATGATGTGCTGATGACCGAGAACGGTCCGGAATGGATTTCCGCCGGCATTCCGAAGCAAATCGACGAAGTCGAGCAGTGGATGGCCGATCGCGCCGCCGCCGGCAAGTGATGTTTCGGCTCCTCTCCGCGTGGAGGGGAGCCGTATTGTTTTATAAAGGAGACTTCATGCCAACACCAGAATTCGTGCTCGAACTACGTAAAAAGATTGGCCATGATTTGTTGTGGCTCAACGGCGTAACCGGATATGTGCTGAACGACAAGGGCCAGTTGCTGCTAGGCCGGCGCTCGGATACCGGCGAATGGGCCATGGTCTATGGCATCAATGAGCCGGGCGAACAGCCTGCGGATACCGTGGTACGAGAAATCAAGGAGGAGACCGGGGTGGATGCCATCGTCACCGACCTGGTGGCCGTGACCTCTTCGAACAAGGTCCTGGCCTACGCCAATGGCGATAACACCATGTATATGGATCATTCCTTCCTCTGCAAGGTGAAACCTGGCGGCAATGATCAGCCATTCGTCGGCGACGAGGAAAGCCTCAACGTCGGTTGGTTTGACTTGGACGCGCTCCCCCAGCCGTTGGCCGCAAGCACCGTCGAGCGTCTGCAGTTGTTCAACCGTTATTTCGAGAACAAGAAACACGGCGATTCACACGCGCTCTTCGTCTTCGACGGCGTGCAACACTGATTAACGCATTCCATGTGATGATAAAGCCTCGGTATGCTCCTCCATCGGAAAGGACCATACCGAGGCTTCCTCATATCAAATAGGCTCAATCATTACTTGATATTGCGGCCTGCACACCAGACCCGTTCAACCTTCCAGCTCACCGGGTCGATCAGGTTGAGGTCAGCGGCGAATCCCGGGGCAAGCAATCCGATAGGCGCGCCGGTCACCTCGTTGGGCTTATCGAAGCCGAACGCCTTGGCCGGCGTCAACGTGGCGGCTTCGACCGCGGCCACCGGACTGATGCCAAGCTCGTTCACGGCACGGCTCACGGCGACTTCCAGCAACAACGTCGAACCCGCGATAGCCCCATTGGAGACGAGTCGCGCATGGCCGTCGATCACGTTCACATCCAACGCACCCAGCTTGTAGGCACCATCCGGGCAATCGGTGGCCGCCATGGCATCGGTGACGAAGGCGATGCGATGCGGAGCGAAACCGAAGCCAAGCTTGACCATCGGGTTCTGCACGTGGAAGCCGTCGTTGATCAGCTCGATGGTGACGCGTGGATCCTCCACGGCAGCCGGAATCGGACCCGGGTTGCGGTGGTGCAGACCGTTCATCGCATTGAACATGTGGGTCATAATGCCGGCACCTGCATTGAATCCAGCTTTTGCGGTCTCATAATCGGCATCGCAATGACCGACCGCCGGCACCACACCGGCATCTGCAAATTGACTGATCGCGCTCAAACCATGCGGCAGTTCAGGAGCGATCGTAATCTGGCGAATGCATCCGCGCTTGCCATGCGCAACATCGGCGTCTGAAGCCTCAAGCATCTCATCGACGATTTCAGGCACCGGATCCTTAAGGCAATTCGGGTCATGCGCGCCTTTACGGGCCAGCGCCAGGAACGGCCCTTCCAAATGGCATCCGAGGATGTCCGGCCGGCCGGAAGCCATCTTGTCTCGAACCGTACGGATATTGCGGCAGATCACGTCGAGCGGATTGGTGATCAGCGACAGCACCTGACGCGTGGTGCCATGCACTGCATGACCGGCTCGAGCCACATCGATGCCATCGGGACCATCGTCGAAGCTTTTCTCCCAAGCGCCATGGGCATGAATATCCACATAGCCTGGAACGAGGATTCTTCCTGCTGCGTCCAGCACCGCTTCACTATCCGATGCGATGCCTGCCGCAGCGCAGGCCTTAGCGAACGCCTGCTCATCGGTTCCGGCTGCGGTGATAACACCATTCGCATCGGAAACAATCCAATAACCGGACTGTTCGCCTCGTGCGTCCACCTTGCGCGCATTGTGAATCGCCACCGGCGACGGCTCACCTTTCAGAGCCTTGGTCACACGCGATACGATCTCCTGCCTATCAGCCATGTATGCTTTCCTCGATTCATCCCTGCAGATTATCTTGCAGATCCAATGTTCCACCGAATAATAGAGCTCCCCTCCATGGCCTCCATGCGGGGAGCTCGAACTTCAACAGTCGAATCAGATGCCCTGCCAAGCCGGCTTGTGCGTGTATGCATAACGGTAGTAGTCCTTGTGACGCAGACGGCTTGCCGCCTCCTCATCCACGATAATCGTGGCATGCGGGTGCATCTGCAATGTGGAAGCCGGGCAGAACGCGGACACGCCGCCTTCCACGGTCTCCTCGATGGCCTCGGCCTTGCCTGAGCCAAACGCCAGCAACACCAGATGACGTGCCTTCATGATCGTGCCGATGCCCTGCGTGATGCAGTGAGTCGGCACCTGGTTGATGTCGTTGTCGAAGAAGCGCGCGTTATCGATGCGGGTCTGCTCCGCCAAGGTCTTCACACGGGTACCGGAAGCCAGCGAAGAACCCGGCTCGTTGAAGCCCACATGGCCATCCGTACCGATACCCAGAATCTGCACGTCGATGCCGCCCGCAGCCTCGATGGCAGCATCATAGGCCGGACCAGCGGCGGCGACCTTATCGCCATCCTCCAGCGGAGCACCGTTCAACACATCGCCGGGAACATGCACTTTCGCCGGATCAAGGCCAAGTGGCTCCACCACGGTGCGGTGAATGGTCGCATGGTAGGACTCGGGATGGGTCAGCGGCAGGCCGATGTATTCATCCAGCGCAAAGCCTTGAACCTGGGAAACGTCGATGGATTCGTCCTTGACGATGCGGGCCAGTGAACGGTACGCAGCCAGAGGACTGGAACCGGTGGCCAGGCCCAACACCGCATTCGGCTTGGCCTTGATAAGATCAGCCACGCAGCGCCCGTAGATGTCGCCAGCCTCGGCCTCATTCTTCACAATGATGATCTCAGGCATTGTTACTTTCCTTCATCCGTGACCCGTTATGCGCAGGCCTATGTGCAGTTGTATTGCATCGAGGGGTGATGGCAACTTCTTTGTCACGGCCTACGATGCGTCGTGGCCGGCACATCGCATGCGATATACCGAACCAACTAATTGTTAATAATACTTACAATTTTGGACTTCGCCCACATCCGGTGTTTTCAAAACACCTCAGACCCAAGCTGCGGTACACTGGAAAATGTTAGTGAAGTATCATAACAGATTCAACGATGAATGAGCTTCAACGCACAACAACAACAGAACATCTGCGACGAGCATAGGCTGCTCCGGAGCGCATGTTCATCCAGACAGGAGGAATAATGTCACTCTTTGGAGCCGCTTCGCCCTCGAACAATCAGTCGGCCAAATCTTCGCCGGCCGACGTGCGACGCAATAATCGGCAATTGATCTTTTCTCTGCTGTTCCCCACCAACCAGTATTCACGTGCCGACCTTGGCAGGCTCACCGGCTTAAGCCGCGTGGCGGTCTCCGACGTGGTCAGCCAAATGCTCGACGAGGGATTGCTGCGCGAAACCGGTCAGGCGCCGAGCGGCGGCAAAGGCAAGCGCGGCACCTTGCTCAGCATCGATATCGACCGGCTGAATATCATCAGCCTTGATCTGACGCAGGATCACATGCTGCACGGGGCGGTCACCAATCTCTTGGGGCAGGCGTTGCGCCACGCGGAAATCACACTTGGCGCCGGAGAACGAGTCACATTGGGCATGATCGGCGAACTCATCGAGAAAATGATGGGCATGGCCGACGGCACGGTTATCGGCATCGGCATCGCCTCCCCCGGCGTGGTGGATGGCGGCGTGGTCAAACGGTCCACTTGGCTCGACTGGCATGACATGGATCTTTCCACACCGCTTCAGGAACGGTTTGGCATCAATGTCACCGTGACCAACGACGCCACCGCCGCGATGCTTACCGAACGTTTCTTCGGCCAAGGCGATAGAAATATGATCTTCGTGCGCATTGAAAGCGGCATCGGTTCGGCGATTCTCATCAACGACACTCCCGTCAAGGGAGAAATGCATGCAGCAGGTGAAATCGGGCATATTTCCATTGATCTCAACGGTCCCGAATGCCCATGCGGCAAGCACGGCTGCCTGGAAACCATGATTTCCGACCATGTGCTGCGCAAGCAGCTCATTCACGCCGACGAACAGCAGAAGATACAGATTCTCGATCGAGCCGGGCAGCACCTCGGGCAGGCACTCTCCATGCCGGTCGGCCTTCTCGATATGGCGGACGTCTGCGTGTACGGACAGCCGGATATCGTCAATGCGACATTCATCGATGCGGCGCAGCAGTATCTTGATGCCAGCACTTCCTCGACATTCCACAAGCACACGGTCATTCGCCGATGCGAATGCGGGTCGGACATCACCGTGCAAGGCGAGGCAATCGCTGTGCTCGTACATTATCTGAGTCAGTGAACATCCGTCAGCGTTGCGCCTGCACTACGAATGGCCACGCAGACGCAGCCACGACAATGAACGGCCGATAGGCCAACAACGGAACAGGGGTCGGCCCGCACAACCCATGCGGGCCGACCCCTGTTCCGTTCCCGCGTATCCGCGCCAAGGATTCGATACCTACGCGGCGACCGCGGCGCCAATCGCGCCGACGGGCTGATTCAGCGGAGCAAGTCGCAAACGACTCGGAAGGTCCAATGATGCGAGGAATCGGCATTGTGATTCCCTACGCCGCAATTCGGCAGTGATGACCTCCACCAGCGGATCACCGGTTTTCGCCATACCTCCACCCAGGATAATCACCGAAGGATCCATGGACTGCGCCACGATCTGAATGGTGTCCCCGATGGCACGCACCACCATGTCCAGCACATCCACAGCCTTCGCCTCACGCTTCTTGGCACGACGAATCAAATCGGGCATCGCAGGATTGGCGGATGGCCAAAGCCTTGCCACGGACGCACCGGAGCATACGGTTTCCAGGCAGCCATATTGCCCGCATGGGCACTTGAAACGGTGAGGTTCCACGGGAATATGCCCGACCTCTCCCGCCGCACCGCTTGCGCCATGCATCAGCACACCATCCTGTACCAGGCCCGCCGCAAGACCGGTGCCGAAGTTCAGGAACGCCACCACTCCAGGCAGACTTGTTCCCCCTCCCAGCACCACGGCTGCACCAAGGGCCGCCGCATTAACGTCGTTCTCGACATGTGCCGGCACGCCAGTGCGCTGCTCGACCAACGGGCCCATATCCAGCGAAGTCACCCCAAGATTGACGATATTGTCCACATGCCCTGAAACATAATCCACCTGACCGGGAGTGCCTATGCCGACACTTGCCACCCGGTTGAAATCACCATCGCAAACCTGCCCCGCGACGGCGACGATATCGTCAATCACGGCCTCTTCGCCATGACGAGCCGGAATTCTTTCGGTGCGCAGCACACGGCCGAGCTCATCGATCAAAGCCGCTTCGATCTTGGTACCACCCACATCAACGCCGATTCTCAATGTGGCAGGCTTTTGCTCGCTCATCATTCGTTCACTCCTTCGTTCCTCCTTGAACCGATGACCTAATATCAGTGTGCCCCGGAGTATTGACAACATTCTTAACAAATTAGTTTCCGTGACACCGCCACACGACACGCCGACCAGTTTGGTTGATTGCGTGAATCAATTAACGACGTTAATATCTTAATCAAGTTCAGATTCAAAGACGAGCGGACGTGATCACTCGCAACGAGGCAGGACAAGGAGGACTCCATGGCGCTTGAAGCCAAGCAAGCTACTTCACAAGCCAGTGTTTCCGAATCCAATCGTTCGCGCATTCTTCAGCACCTGTACCATCATGGCATCAGCTCCCGCGCACAGATCGCAAAGGCACTGGATCTCACCCCCGCAGCCATCACCAAAATCACCGCCCGACTGATCGAAGCCGGCGTGATTGAAGAGACCGGGGACATCGAAGGCTCCAAGAACCGCCGCTCCATCGGTCTTGAACTGGACACCACACGCTTCCACATCATTGGCGTGAAATTCGCACGCTCCTTGGTGCAAATCGGCGTTTTCGACCTGTGCGGCAACGCGCTCAGCCTGGAAACCCTGCCCACGGTGTACGACAACACCATCGACGATACCGTTGTCGTCATCCACCAGCGGCTGACCCAGCTTCTCGCCGAGGACAAATCCATCGTCGCCATCGGCATGGCAGTACCCGGCCCCTACCTGCGCAACGAAGGTCGCACCGCCGTGGTCTCCAGCATGCAGGGCTGGCGCAAAATCAACTTCATTAACGAATTCGCCTCCGCCTTCGGCGTTCCCTTGTTCATCGAGCAGGATGCACGTGCAGGCGCACTGGCTCATTACCTGTTCGACCCAGCCGTCCACACCAGCGACAATCTCGCCTACTATCTTGTCGGCGAAGGCGTCGGCCTTGGCGTTATCGAGAACGGTCGTCTCATTAACGGCTATCTTGGTGCCGCCACGGAAATCGGCCACATCTCCGTGGACGTCAACGGACGTCCATGCGACTGTGGCAACATCGGCTGCCTCGAGCGTTATTGCTCCACCCCCGCCATCCACGACATGCTTATCGACGATGGTGTGCTGGTCCCGGGGGCCGCAGATATGACCCACACCGACGCCGCTCGTGCTTTATTCCGCAAAGCACAGGAAGGCGACGAACAGGCCATCGCCATGGTTCGCAGCATCGCTCGCTATGTGGGCTATGGATGCGTCACCATCTTCAACGGCTTCAATCCCAAGCACATCATCATCGGAGACATCGTGTCCGAAGCCGGACCGATGTTCCTCGAAGAGGTGCTCAGCACGGTGGAGGAACGGTCCATCCCGGAAATCTACAACACCACATCCATCACACTGTCCACGCTGTCCGCAGACGCTGCCGTTTCCGGCGCCGCGGCCGTGGCGGTCACTCAATTTTTGGAACACCCCTCGGTGTTCTTCGATGTCTCCTGACTCCTCCACGAATCAAGACATCACTGTGAAGTTTCCATACGGAACATGCACAACAAAGAAAGATAAGGAAAGGAACCATCATGACTAACCCAATCGTCCTGAGCCTCGGTGAGCTGCTTTGGGATATGCTGCCTGGCGGCAAGCGTGCCGGTGGCGCCCCTGTGAACTTCGCCTACCATGCGATGAAGAATGGTGCCGAGGGTTGGGCCATCAGCGCCGTCGGCGAGGACGAGCTCGGCGATGAGCTGGTTGCCAAGGCCGACGAAGCCGGCATCAACACCGTGATCCAGCGCAACGCATGGCCGACCTCCACCGTTGAGGTCGCCCTGAAGAACGGCATCCCGGAGTACACCATCGTCAAGGGTGTCGCCTGGGATCACATTCTGTACACCCGTCAGCTCATCGACGTGGTCTCCAAGGCCGACGCCATCTGCTTCGGCACCCTGGCCCTGCGCTCCCCCGAGACCCACGCCACCATCATGGAACTCCTGAAGCACACCAAGCCGGGTGCCATGAAGTTCTTCGACATCAACCTGCGCGGTGACCACTACTCCAAGGAACTCATCGAAGAGCTGCTGAAGGCCGCCACCGTCTTCAAGATCAACGATGAAGAGCTGCTGCTTCTGCGCGACATGTTCGACATTCGCGGCACCTCCGGCGAGGACGCCTGCCGCTGGTTCCTCGACGAGTTCGATCTCGACTACGTAATCCTGACCGCAGGCTCCGCATACTCCACCGTGATCTCCCGTAAGGGTGAGTCCTCCACCCTGGACACCCCGCACGTCGAGGTCGTGGATACCGTCGGCGCTGGCGATTCCTTCTCCGGCACCTTCACCGCACGTACCCTGCTGGGCGACTCCCTGACGGACGCTCACCGCAAGGCCGTCAACACCGCCGCCTTCGTCTGCACCCAGGCTGGCGCTTGGCCGGATTACCCGACCGAGATGCCTGACTACCTTGCCGAAGCCGGCAAGTGATCCCGTTTCAGCTCAGACAGTCCTGAGCTGAAACCACTCTCCTTTCCTCCCGTTTTCGGGTACAGCTCATGCCGGACAATGACGTCCGGGATTCCACAAGAAACACCGCCTCCCCGGCGTGAGCTGTACCTGCAGACGCGGAAAACATAACTGAAAACCGAAATATTCATTGTCTCATTGCAGTTAAGAAAAAGGGAATTCAATAATGAGCAACGAAACCACTAAGACCGGCAACGCCGGATTCGCCAAGATCCTGCCGGTAATGTTCGCCTTCTTCGTCATGGGCTTCGTCGACTTGGTCGGCACCGCGACGAACTACGTCAAGGGTGAATTCGCACTGGCGGACGGTACCGCCAACCTGTTCACCACCATGGTGTTCTTCTGGTTCCTGATCTTCTCCGTGCCGACCGGCATGCTGATGAACAAGATCGGCCGTCGCAAGACCGTGCTGTGGTCCATCCTCGTGACCCTCGTGGCCATGGCCCTGCCGATCATCGCCTATGTGGCGCTCTCCGGCACTCCGCGCCTGGTCCTCATCGTCATCTCCTTCGCCTTCCTCGGCATCGGCAACACCCTGATGCAGGTCTCCCTGAACCCGCTGCTGACCGTGTTCGTCAAGGGCGACAAGCTCGCCTCCACCCTGACCACCGGTCAGTTCGTCAAGGCCTTCGCTTCCCTGTTCGCCCCGTACATCGCCATCTGGGGTGCCACCAAGCTCGGCATGTGGTGGATCCTGTTCGTGATCTACTTCGTCATCGGCATCATCGGCTACGTGCTGCTTGCCTTCGATAAGATCGAAGAGCCCGCCCCGGATGCCGGCACCACCACCATCGGCCGTTGCTTCAAGCTCCTGTTCTCCGATGGCATCGTCTTCCTGTGCTTCCTCGGCATCGTGGCCCACGTGGGTGTGGACGTCGGCATCAACGCCCAGGCTCCGCGAATCCTGACCGAGCACACCGGCGACCAGTTCACCGAGATCGCCGCCACCGCAACCATGGTCTACTTCATCGCCCGTATGATTGGCTGCTTCACCGGCGGCATCGTGCTGCAGAAGATCTCCAACAAGGTCGGCCTGCGTATCTGCGGTGTCATCATGACCCTGTCCGCCATCTGCTTCGCCGTGTTCTCCCTGGTGCAGGACAACCCGCCGGTCTGGCTGTTCTGGCTGGCCGTCGCCCTGGTCGGCTTCGGTAACTCCAACGTGTTCTCCCTGTTCCTCTCCCACGCTCTCATGTACCGTCCGGACCGTCAGAACGAGATCTCCGGCCTGATGCTCATGGGCCTCATCGGTGGCGCTATCTTCCCGCCGATCATGGGTGTGGCCGCTGACGCCGCTGGCCAGTTCGGCGGCATCCTCGTGATGGCCGTCGGCTGCCTGTACGTGCTGGTGATGGGCTTTGCCTACAAGGTGCTCGAAGGCAAGAAGGCTGAGGCCTAATAGCCGCTTCCAGCACCAACATTCAAGACGAGCCTGCGTGAATCTCCCCCTTCGGTTCACGCAGGCTTTTCCATGCCCTGCAAACGGCATGAATCTATTGCCTTTCCTATCTCCGTAAGCTGATTTACGAGATTGATTTGCATTCCGCTCAAGGAAAGGATATATTGAAAAGTCCGGCCGAAAAGCTGGAAGGGTTTGATAACTCAATATTGGGGGCGATCGGTTTCGACGGTGACCTGTTCGCTGCAGGGAAGCGTGCCGAGAACGTCGGGTCCACTCGTGGATGACCCCGACAAAAGAATAAGTGCTAAATCTAACCGCACTGAGTTCGCTCTCGCTGCCTGAGCTTCGCGCCAGGATTAACCAGTGAGCAGCCGCTCCGTTCACTCCTCCTCGTCTTTGGGAGGATGCTGAGCGTCGTTAAGAAGACTTGCTGATGCAGTTGAGCCTCAGGGCTGCATCGGGACTTTAACTGCGGATATGCTCGCCATCGGTTGTCTGCGACACAGATGGGGGCAGAAAAACCGCCGCACGGCCAGCAGACTACGCACGTAGAAGACTGCGGGCTCGGTCATCGGACCGGGGTTCAATTCCCCGCGCCTCCACTACTCAAAGGCCGCATAATCATTGGATTATGCGGCCTTTGTCGTATCCATTGCCCACATTTTGCCCAACGCCCAATCAGTCAGCAGTGCGCATAGGGACTCACTTCAGAATCGGTCTGCTGGGCGCTGAAACATCAACCTGCTTGTAGTTGCCAATCACATTGGGATCGTTCAGAATCTTGTCGACTTCAGCCATCTTGAGCTTCAGTTGCGAGGAATCCCCCCATACCACCACATGTTCGCCGTCATTCAGCGTGGTGGTCACCGAATCCTGCGTCGCAACGGTCACTTTGGTGATCTGTTTGCGCATCGATTCCGGCAGCGCTCCGAGAATGGTCAACGCCCCTTTGATGGAACGGTTCTTCAAACTGGTTTCGACATCCTTGACTTCAATCACCGGAATGCCGTCAACGTCGGCGTTCTTCACCGAATTGAGCACGCGCGCCTGATCATCCACAGCGGTCAATGTGTCGCCGCTTTTGAGCATGGCAGTCGGCTTCTGCGATCTGATGACGACGCTCATCGATTTAGGGAAATGTTTGGATACCTTGGCTTCGCTTACGCCGGGGATGGATTTCAACTGCTGTTCCACGTCACTGGATGACACCAGGAACAGTGACTTTCCCGATTGTTTATCCGCTATCGCACGAATGGTGGCTGTGCTCACCCATTCGTTTGCACCAGAAACGCTGATGGCCTTTGATTCCAGACGGAACACTGAGGAAAACAGCAGCAGCCAGGTCAATGCGGATATCAGCAACACCGCAATCGCAGCCACTGCCGCGCGTATGGCGATGACGCGAGCACTCGCTTTTCTGCGCTCCTTGGCCCGGGCGGTGAAGTCTACCACTTTCGGCCGGGAGGCTACACCCAGCGAACTCGTGGTCTGGCGCAACGTCTCGGCGACATAGTCCTCACTATGCAACGCACGCGCATCGACGAATGCGCCGGCTTTGCCTTTGGCAACCGTAACATCCTGTTCCAGAGGGTAAACGGATTCCGGCTTTGACGCCACAGCACGCCGCTTGCGCGGGTGTCCGGACGCATCCGCCTGATGGGATTCAACGACACGTGCTTTGCGTTTGCCTCCCGAGGAACCCGAGGAGCCGGACGAACTGACCGTGCGGCCGGCCATTACTCGCAGCTCTCCCGATGGGCCTCCAGCGCGGTCAGCAACACCTGATCCATATCGGTGATGTCACCGGCGCCAACGGTGAAGATCACATCACCATGATGGGCGCGCATCGCCATCATCTTGGCCGCCAGGCACATATCATCCACCGACTGAATCCAAGTGCCTGCGGAATCATCCTTCAGGCCTTCAGCCGCATCCACGATGGTGTCGGGACCGACGTCCGGAAAATCCGCCTGCTTTTCGCGAGCCGGGAAAATACCGGTAACAATCACATCATCGGCTTTGGCCAGTGCTTCTGCGAACTCGCGTGCAAAGAACTTGGTGCGAGAGAACAAGTGCGGCTGGAACAGCACGCGAATCACGGAATCCGGGTAACGGCGACGGGCGGCATCCAATAGGGCCGCGATTTCAGTGGGATGATGCGCGTAATCGTCCACTACGGTGACCTGTTTGACCGTACCGCGCACCTGGAATCGACGTGCGGCTCCGAGGAAGCTGCCCGCAGCCTGTGCGGCGTCGGCAGGCTTGACGCCCAACAGCACTGCAGCAGTGATGGCCGCGGCCGCATTGCGCGCATTATGGATGCCGGGGACCTTCAACGTGACGCTTTGGCAGATGGTTTCGCCGCCGGTGACGGCACCGGGTAGTTCCAACGTCAGCTGTTCCGTGCCGCTTCCCGCCGTCTCGCTTTCGGAAGAGATGGCGACCAGAGATGCACCATCCAAATCGGGCAGCTGGTCCTTTGGCGTTGTGCCGTACACGATGGTATGTGCCTTCACCGCATCGGGGAGCGCCTCGAATACGGCAAGCGCATCCGCATCATCGGCGCAGATGATCACATGCCCGGTGGCATGCTCGGCGTGATTGACGAAAGCGGCCCGGTAATGCGCCTCATCGCCGTAATGATCGAGATGGTCGGCTTCGGCATTGGTGATGATGGCAATGGTGGGATGGTATTTGGCAAAGCTACCATCCGATTCATCAGCTTCGGCCACCAATGCAGAACCGGCTCCGGCATGGCCACCATCCAAAGTGGTGCCATCCTGGCCCTGAATCGAGCCACCGATGGCGTAACTGGGATCGGCCCCCACCTGCACCAGAATGTGAGCCAGCATGGAACTGGTGGTGGTCTTGCCATGGGCGCCTGCCACGGTGACGGTCTGTTTGCCGTTCATCAGCAGAGCCAAAATATCGCTGCGATGCACAATATACTCGCCGGCGGCATGTGCAGCGACGATTTCCGGATTATCCGGCTTGATGGCACTGGAATAGACCACGGTGGAGGCATTGGCCACGTTCTCGGCTTTCTGGCCGAACTCGACAGTGATACCGAGTGTTTCAAGTCGGTCCGTTTTGGCGCTGCGTTCACGATCCGAACCGTCGACGCTCACACCTTGCGCATGCAGCATCTCAGCCAACACACTCATTCCCGCACCGCCGATGCCGATGAAATGCGTGGGACCAAGATCGGTCGGAGTCGCCTGCGCATCAAACGCGGCATGGGTGGGATCAAGCACAATGGATTGTTCTTGAGACAATTGACGCTCCTTTACAGGATTTTCCTGACCACATACTATGCCGTCCGATACCGCACCAACAAATGAAATACGGCAAATGGTATGTGGTCATGTCCGTTTGCCTTGTGTTGCGTTCCGTGAGTTTCTTGCCCCTGCGAAGTATTCAGCGCGTTTGCCCGCTGCGGGCTAGTGCCAAAACCTCTTTGGCCATCACGGCAGCCGCGTCTCGGATACCATACTGCCATGCCTTGTTGCCGAACTCCGCGAGCTTATCGTGATCGGCCAGCAACTGCGGCACGTGATCATGCACCCATGCGGGAGTCATATCCTTGTCGGCGACCAAAATGCCACCTCCGGCCTGAACGACGGGCTCCGCATTGAAACGTTGTTCACCGTTGCCGATGGGAAGTGGCACGTAGATGGCCGGCAGGCCCAGTGCCGCCAGCTCGGATACCGATCCAGCCCCGGCACGGCAGATCACCAGATCAGCGCAGGCGAAAGCAAGATCGATGCGTTCGAGGTATTCGGCCACATGGTAATCGCCCGTTCCCGCAGCATTCTCCCCCAGTTCGGCAAGCACCTGTGAGCTTGCGGACTTGGAGACCAGGTCACGCACCTCCTCGATTTTCCCTTTGCCGGTGAGGTGAATGATCTGAGCATGAGCCAACAAATCAGCCGCCGAAGATGCGATAGCACGGTTAAGGCTTTGCGCGCCAAGAGAACCTCCGGTGACCAGCACCAGCGGCCGGTTCGGATCGACTCCCAACCGTTGTGCCGCTTCACGGCGCACGGCTTGCCTGTCCTGTTCAAAGCGTTCAGCCAGTGCGGCGATAGCCGGGCGAAGCGGCAGTCCCACGCGCTGGATACGTGTGTTGGGTCCAGGTTTCAGACCGGTGTTCTCGTATACCGTGCCGATGAAATCGGCCCAACGTGCGCCCAGCTTGTTGGCCATGCCGGCACGCGCGTTCTGCTCATGCATGGCAATGGGGATGCCCATGCTATGAGCGGTGGCGTACACGGGAGCGGAGGTGTATCCGCCGAAACCGGCCACCACATCGGCATGGCGGGTTTCAAGAATGCTTCGTACCTTCGCGGTCTCACGCTTCCATTTGAATGGGAATTTCAGCATGTACAGATTGGGCCGACGCGGGAATGGCACTTTTTCGATGGTATCGAGCTCATAGCCGGCGTTGGGAACCAGGTTCTTTTCCAGTCCCACGGCGGTGCCGATGACGCTGATCCGGGCATCGGGTTCGATATCGCGAATGGCATCCGCAACCGCTAACAGCGGATTGACATGTCCGGCCGTGCCACCGCCGGACAGAACGATATGAGGTGTTCCTTGAGTCATGATTACTGAGTGTACTCTACACATTCTGTCGTGATTGCTTGATCTGAGGCTGGCATCGCATCAGACCCACGACAAGGCCTGCTGCGACAAGACACATCACCATGGAAGAACCACCGGCGGAAACGAATGGCATCGGCACACCCAATACCGGGAAGACACCAACCACCACGCCGATATTCACCATGGCTTGTCCTACGAGCCACATGGTCACGCACATCAGCACCATGGCGACATACCGGTCGGTGACCTGCAATGCCACCGCGATCATGCACCAGGCGAGAATCGCGAAGAACACGATGACGATAAGGCACCCCACGAATCCGGTTTCCTCCCCGATGATGGCGAAGATGAAGTCGTTATGGGCGGCAGGCAGGTAGTTCCATTTCTCACGAGAATTACCGATGCCTACACCGAGGAATCCTCCGGAGGCTATCGCATATTTGGCGTGCATGGACTGATAGCAGACGGTTTGTGCGTCCGCAGCGGAACAATCGCCATAGGTCGCCAGGATTCGGCGCATTCGGTTGGGACTGGAGATGGCCAGCACCGCAACCATGATGACAGCGGCGGCCATGCCCACGCCCATCCATTTACCGGGGAATCCGGCAACCAGGAACGATACGAAACCGATGAACAGCAGAATCATTCCGGTGCCGAGATCCTTACCGCCGATGACGGTCGCCAATCCTGATCCATAGATCAGCAGAGGCTTGGTATAAGCCTTGAGTCCCTCTTTCATGTATCTTTTTTTGCACACGTACAGAGCGCCAGGCAGCCAGATGCACACAGCGAATTTCATGAATTCGGCCGGCTGGATCGTAGCGACTTTCAAGTCCAGCCATCCCCTGTTACCGTATACATCAATGCCCAATGGCGTGAAGGTGAGCGCTTGCACCAATATGGAGGCAATCATCAGCGGTCCGCACAAGCGTTTCCATGCCCGCGCCGGAATCATCATGGCCACAGCACCAATAATCAGACCCAACAAGCAGAACATGCTCTGGGTCAGCAAGCGAATAAACGGGGATCTGCCCTGCGATGCCATCGATACCGTGGAGCTGGAAAACACCATAATCACACCGAAACAGGTCAGCCCCACAACCGCCATGCGGAAACCGTGGTAGCACCATACAGGGTTCAGCAGGCTACGCCAGCCCGTGTAGTCGTTAACCACTAAGGCGGGTTTACCAGCGGAAATGCGGGTCCGTCTCATCATGGGGTCAGTGGAGGCCATGCACCTCGCTCCAGGTCTTCGCGGCTTGAGCGAACTGGTTGCCGCGATCAGCGTATGACTTGAATTGGTCCATGGATGCGCAGGCGGGCGCCATAAGCACCACATCACCGGCACTGGCGTATTCGCCGCACGCGTCAACGGCACGTGTCATGACCGTCGCGTTATCCTCGGGCTCTATGAAGGTGATGGGAATATCCGGAGCCTGGCTTGCGAACGCCTCACGCATCGGGGTTTGGTCTTTGCCGATGATCACGGCGGCCTTGATGGTCTTCGCCTGATCGCTAATCAGTCGTTCGAATCGACTGCCCTTGGCGAGCCCACCGGCGATCCATACCACGGACTTCGCGGGGAAGCTGGAAAGCGAGGCGTTGGCGGCATGCCCATTGGTGGCCTTGGAATCATCGACGAAACGAATGGAGCCGCCATCCACCTTGGCTTCGGCGACGGTTTCGATGCGGTGACCACCTGGCTTGAATGACTTCAATGTCTTGAGCGCAGTTTCGCAATCGGCGCCAAGACCCAGTACCAAGGCGAGTGCCGTCAGGGCGTCAGCCACCAGATGTGGATACAGGGTACCGTCAGGCTCGGTCAGATGTGTGAAGTCCGCGATGGCGGAGAGCTTGACCGGTTCGCCTTCAGCCCCTCCCGCGACTCCGCTGCGATCCACAATCCAACCGTTGTCAATACCGATTTGGCCGGCCTGTGGAGCTTCAAGCGTAAAGCCGACTTTACGGCATCCAGGTGCGGTCTGCGCGGCCTGTGCCAAAGCGGTGACCGTGGCGTCCTGGGCATTGTAGACGATGACGCGTTTGGCATTATGGAACACTTTGGATTTATCGGCGGCATAATTCTCACGCCCGCCATGCCAGTCCAGATGATCGTCGGCGATATTGGTGATCGCGGCGCAATCCAGTTCCAACGAATCGGTGAAATGCAGCTGGAAGGAGCTCAGCTCCACGCACAACGCGTCATGCTTGGGATTGGTGGCGCATCGCGACAGGCTCATCGACATGTCGCCGGAAGCGATGTTGCCTGCCGTGGGTGCATCCATGCCGCAGGCGTTCAGCATCTCCGAAGTCATTTCGGTTGTGGAGGTCTTGCCATTGGTGCCAGTGATGCCAATCCAAGGTGCGGGCTTGCCCGTGCGCTCATTATCTGCACGTAGACGCCAGGCGAATTCGACTTCGCTCATCACCGGAATGCCACGGCGCTGTGCTTCGAGGATAAACGGGGTGCGCGGATTGAACACCGGCGAGGACATCACGTAGTCGACCTGATCCCAATCGATCTGGTCGAAGGAATGGAGATCGGCCTCTGGTTTGTGCTCATCCACGCCGATTACATGGGCACCGCGTTCCTTGAGCACTTCCGCCAGAGAGGTGCCGGACACGCCGAGTCCGGCAATTACCACTGTTGTATTCGCTACTTGCATTATTCCTCCTGATAGAACAATCCCAGAGGCGAGAGTAGGACGCTTAGGTTTCCGTCAGCTGAAGAGCAGACCGGACCTGGCGACCCAGTCACCGTAGAAGATGGTAAGGGCCAGCAGCACAAAGATCAGTTCGATCATCCAGAAACGAACCACCACCTTGGTTTCGGTCCAACCGAGAAGTTCGAAATGATGGTGTATCGGTGCCATCTTGAACACACGCTTGTGGGTCATCTTGAAATAGCCCACTTGAATCACATCGCTCATGGCTTCCATAACGTACAGTCCGCCGAGAATAACGGCCAGGAACTCGGTGTGCGTGGCGATGGAGAGCGCTGCGAACAGACCGCCCAAGGCCAGGGAACCGGTATCTCCCATGAAGATGGATGCGGGATTCGAGTTGTACCACAGGAATCCGAAGCATGCCACAGCCGCGCAGATGGCGATAATCGTCAAATCAAGCGGATCGGATACCGCATAGGAGTAGCCTTGATGTCCACCGCCCTTGATGTGGTAACTTTCCCAAAACGCGATGACGCCGAAACCGGTGAAGGAAATCATGGATGAGCCTGCAGCCAAGCCATCCAGTCCATCGGTGAGATTCACGGCATTGGTCCATGCGGTCATCAGGAAGTTCACCCAGATGACGAACAGGATGATGGCCACCGCACGGCCGGCGAAATCGAAGCTGAAGAAAGGTTTTTCAATGAAGCTGATGCCAGCCTGCGCGCTGGGGAAACCGGTTTTGGTCGGAATAATCAGGGCAAGCACCGCGTAGATGGTCGCGAAGATGAATTGACCGATGAATTTGCCGCCGACGGTAAGGCCCTCGTTCTGCTTCTTACGCACTTTGGCAAAGTCGTCGATGAATCCGAGTGCACCCATCGACAGCATGGCGAACAGCACCAATACCGCCGACCAGGATGGCACATCTCCCGAGTGCAGGTACCGATACAGTGCGGACGAGCACCAGCCCAGCAGGATGGCGATGTTGATGACCACACCGCCCAGGGTAGGGGTGCCGCGCTTCACCAAGTGGGATTTCGGCCCATCCTGACGGATGTATTGGCCGTAATGCAGTTTGTGCACCAGACGAATCAGCATCGGGGTGCCCACCATGGTGACGATCAGCGACACCAACATTCCAATAATCAGAGCAATCACGGGTGGTTCTTCTCCTCTTTATGAGTTATCGACGCCTAGTTCTTCGACCAGCGTTCCGCCAGTGCGCTCAAGCCTGAAGCATGAGAGCCTTTGAGCAACACCACGGTATCGGTATGGCCGGCGGCCATACCGAGCACCAGCTGCTCGGCACGATCGATGTTCTCCACACAGTCTACCGACACCCCGGTCACGCTTGCAGCGCCATCGGCCAGAGACCGAGCCAGGTCATGCAAATGCGTATCGGTGTCGGAACCGACCGCGATAATCGCATCCAGCCCAAGTTCGGCGGCGAAACGGCCCACCTGGGCGTGCAATTCGTCTTCACTTGCGCCCAATTCCAGCATGGCTCCAAGCAGTGCCACGCGGAACGGCTTGCCACCGTCCTGGGGCTCCCATGCCTTGAGTCCTTCCAGGCCCGCCTTCATGGAATCAGGGTTGGCGTTGAAGGAATCGTCGATCAGGGTGAAGCTCACCGATCCACGTTCCACACGAGACAATGCCATGCGATGCGGGCTGATAGTGTGTTGTGCGGCCAATACCTGAGCGATATCCGGCAGAGCCATGCCGTAGCGCAACGCGACCGTGGCGGCTGCAAGCGCATTCATCACATTGTGCAATCCGGGAATGCCCAGATGCACCCGCACGCTCGAACCGTCATCCGCATTGAGTGTGAACTCGGCATGGTCGGCATTGTCGGCGGTAATGTCAGTGGCAGTTACCTGATGCTCATGGTTGCTTTCCTTGCCGAACCACAGTACATCGGCCGGGGCGAGGGAGGCCATCGGCGCCACATGATCGTCGTCACCATTCAGCACGGCGACACCGTCTGGCAGCAGACCCATGACGATTTCGCTCTTGGCCTGCGCGATACGTTCACGCGAGCCGAACTCTCCCAGATGTGCCACGCCGACCTTCAACACTATTGCAGTATTCGGCGGGGCGATACGCGTCAAACGTGCGATCTCGCCCAAATGGTTCGCGCCCATCTCCGCCACGAAGAATCGTGTTCCGGCATCAATCTTCAGCGCGGTGAGCGGCAGACCGATCTCATTGTTGAATGAGCCGATGGGTGCGACCGTCGGGCCAAGCGTCGACATCAGCGCAGACAGCAAATCCTTGGTGGTGGTTTTGCCTACGGAACCGGTCAAACCGATAATGTCGAAGTCGCCGGGCAATTCACGACGGCGTTCGATGTTGTGCTTGGCGAGCTTGCCGAGTGCCTCGACCGTATCGTTCACCACAATCTGGGCCAGTCCTTCGGCAGGTACTTCATGGTCCACAATGGCGGCGACTGCACCCTGCTCACCTACCTTGGCTACGAAATCGTGACCATCCACGCGTTCGCCTTTGATGGCCACGAACACCGAGCCCACGCCCGCCTGCCGCGAATCGCTGACCGCGCTAGTGGCCTGCGCATTCGGATCGCCGCCTGCAATCAGACGTCCCTCGACGGCCTGAGCGATTTCCTGAGCGCTCATTGGAACCATTTTTTCCTACTCCTTATTATCCGTGCGATTGGCTTGGTATCGCGGATGATCAACTCAGATTATTGGCCACGCGCAACGCGCTGCGCACATTGTTCTTACGGACTCCCGCGGCCAGAACCATGGCGATGGCCAACGACATATGGCCGGCGCGAATCCGGTCGTAACCCACCGGTGATTCTTCGGCGAGATTGTCTGATTCCCTTGTGGTGGTGGTAAGCGCAAGATCACGATCGGACACGAATGCATACCGGGTTTTCAACGTGGAAACGTCCTGATCCGGCATGGCATGCTCAACACCCAGCACATCGACATTCACCGATTCCAGCGCATGGTTGCCCACCGTTGCGGCATCAAGCGCGATGATCACCGCGGCTACACCGTCCTCCGCGCATACGGCCAACGTACGTTGCATATCGAGTACACCCAACGGATAGGTAAGATTCAGCGCACGGGTCATCGATGTCGAACCGGCCGCGCTGATCACCGCTACCGGATTGCCGAGCATGTGCAGGAAATCCGCGAGCTGTGTCACATTGGCGTTGACTTCCTCTTCGTCGCCGCCCGTCACGGCGAATACCGCCATGGCATTGGTTGGGGAGCCGGCTAGCGTCACCGCCATGTCACCCAGCACATGGTCGTTCAGTTCGCCGAAGACCAGAGGAATATCGGCCTGCGGACATTGATGCTGGAATGTGCGCGGCAGCAGGGCCGCATAGGCTCCAGCCTGCGTGGCATGCGCCAGTTCGGATATACGGCTGCCGCATACGAATAGCGACCCCGGCCCCACACTGTCGAGGGAATCGCTCAATGCAGTGATGGTGACATTGGACGCGAATTCGGGAACAATGTCAAAACCATACTTTTCGGCCAGCATCCCCAACGTCATGCGCTGGGATATGGCTTCGCTCACCGCGCTCATGGGCTAACGCCTTTCTTCCATAGTCACCGTCATCTCATATCACCAAGTGACTGGGATAGCATCTGTACGTGGGCTCGATACGGGCACCTCGTATTTCTGCATAAGGAACTCACAAATCTGGGCGGAGACCGGGCCCGCCGTAAGGCCACCATAGGAGCCCTGCGGGTCCTTCATCACCACCGTGACCACAAACCGTGGGTTATCGGCCGGAATCACCACGGAGTAATCGGAAATGATAGAGCTTAGGGAACCATTGGCACCCGCCACTTCCGCCGTACCGGATTTGGCCGCCATACGGTATCCATCGACCTTGACGAACTTGCTATAGTTCTCAGCTACAGACTCCATCGCATTGATCACATCCGCGGCCACCTGTTCGTCGACGACGCGTGTAGCATCACCATGCTTCACCTCAATGGTCTTACCGTCGGCATTCGTGGTTGATTTGACAATTGACTGCTGCTGACGCACGCCTTTGTTAGCGAGAGTCGCCACCACATTGGTCAGCTGCAGTGCATTCACGGTGTAGCCCTGGCCGAATAGCACCGTGTTACGGGTGCGCAAATCCCACGATGAAGGATTCGTCAACACGCCATTGGACTCACCTGGCAGATCGAGACCGGTGGACTGACCGATTCCAAACTTCGTAAGGAATTCATAGCGCTGGTCATCGGTGTAATTCTTGCCGGCAATCACCATACCGTTATTCGATGATTGCTGCAGAATACCGGCAAGGGTCCAATGCTCATCACCGTGGGAAAACGCATCTTTGAAGGTCTGACCATTTTCGGTCACGGAATTCGGCACGGTGAACCGATCGGTCATTTTGTGCACGCCGGTCTGCAAATAGCCGGATGCTGAAATCACTTTACCGATCGAGCCTGGTTCGAATGTCTCCGAAACAGCGCGGGACGCCCCCATCTTGGCGGCATCCGTTCCTGCGTCGATTTCGTCGCTGTCCGCGAGAGCCACGATTTCGCCGTTCTGCACGTTCTGTACCACACCAATCGCCCAGGCGGCGCCATAGGAGGATTTGGCTTCTTTCAGGATTTTCTTGACGTACCACTGCACATCTCGATTAATCGTGAGGTTCACATCGGAACCATCCTTTGCGGCCACGGACTCGGTCATCGTACCCGGGATTTCCTCACCCCCGTAGTTGCCGCGCTGGTAGGTCTGATGCCCATCAGTGCCGGTGAGCACCTTGTTCTCCATCTGTTCGATGCCGGCGACGCCAGTGCCGTCATCGTTCACACCACCGAGCAACGATCCCATCAAATCGCCATCGGAATAGATGCGCTCACTGCTGAGTTCACCCCAGACTATGCCACCGAGATTCAAATCATCGATGCTGCGCTTGACTTGGGGGGTCACGTCCTTCTTCAGTACCACATACTGTCCGCTAATGGACAGATCCGCTCCAAGTTCCATGGCGCTGATGCCCAATTCCTTGGATAGCAGACGCCCTACTGCCGCAGCACCGGTGACGCCCACAGGCTTGCCGTCGATTTGGTGGCAGTAATCCTGATTGTTCTTGTTGCAGGTGATTGGAGTGAATTCCTGCGCAGCCTCGGGATTGGCCACGATGGTGTAGCGTTCCACGCTTTGAGCCAGCACGGTGCCGTTGGAGTCAAGGATGCGGCCGCGCTTGGCGCTGAGCGTCACACGGGAGGTTCGGGAAGCCGTGGCCGCCTGAGCCATTTGACGACCGTCAATGAGCTGGATGGATGCGAGTTGGGCCACGCACAGCGAAGCCACCAGAGCCAACGCGGCGCCGATGGCGATGCATTTGAATGCGAATGTCTTCATTTTGGCGAACTTCAGTATCCGCGCAATGGTCTTCACTGTGTTCCGCCTTCCGAGTCCTTCGGCTGCTGATATCCCTGAAGATCGATTGTGGCCGTGCCACCCTTGGAAACCATGCCCATCTCGCTTGCCTTGTCAGGCAGGGACGCGACTAGTTGGTCAAGCTTGGCCTGATCATCTTCGATGTCCTGTGTCAACACATTGATATGCTGCTTGACTTCCGCCGCTTCGAAGGAATTCTGCACCATCTGCGTTCGCAGCATCAGCGCGCCGAGCAGCGTGGCGACCAGGAATACCACGGCTATGACCACATGCACCATGGGTGCGGTTCGGGTCCGGGTCCATTCGAGGACCTTGCCGAATACGTTGTTCTTATCGGCGCCATGCGGATTGGAAATCAGTCGCAGTTGCGGTCGGGAAGTCGCCTGGGGCTTGGCTTGAGGACGCTGCGATGCCGGAACTGAACCGGATCGAATGCTACGTGCCGTTGCCGCCATATTCAGTGTCTCCTCGAGTTGTTGCGATTGGTGTTGTTACGTTTGATGTGATGCTGTTTGGCATCGTCGGCGCCGGTTGGATCCTGCGCCATGTGCTCGAAACGGCTGCGCCACCGGTTCGGGATGGGTCTGGTCAGCTCGACCGCGCGCAATCTGACCGATGCCGACCTGGGATTGGATGTAATCTCCTCTTCATCGGCCTTGACCGCGCCGCGGGTGAGCTCTCTGAAAAACGGCTGCGCATCCGGCGGAATAATCGGCAAATCGGCAGGTGCATCGATTTTCAAGCCATTGGCCATGAACGTCTTGCTGGTCTTGTCTTCCAACGAATGGTAGGACTCCACCACCAAACGCCCACCGACGTTCAGATGGTTCGCGGCCTGCGGCAATGTGGAAGCGAGTTTGGCCAGTTCCCCGTTGACTTCGATGCGCAGCGCCTGGAATACACGCTTGGCGGGGTTGCCTGCCGGGCGATGCGCTTTGGGAACCACGCGTTCAACCAGCGCATTGAGCTGCCCTGTGGTGGTCAACGGTTCCTTTTCCCTATCCATGACGATGGCACGCGCGATTTGCCTGGCAAAACGTTCCTCGCCGTATTCCCTGAAGATGCGGACCAATTGCGGAGCATCATATGTGGCGAGGATGCGCTGTGCAGTCAACTCCTGGCTTACGTCCATGCGCATATCCAACGGCGCGTCATGGGAGTAGGAGAAGCCGCGATCGGTCTCATCGATCTGCAGGCTGGAAAGACCCAAATCCATGAATACGGCGTCCACTCGCTCCACTCCCTGATCTTCGAGAACGCGCTCAAGCTCGTCGAAGGCCGCATGTACCGGAGTGAACCGGTCGGCCAACCCCTCCTGCTCCATGCGCTTGGTGGCCAGAGCCAGGGCCTCGCTGTCGCGGTCGATGCCGATAAGCCTCGCCTTCGGCGATGATTTCAGGAAGGCGGTGGAGTGGCCGGCGATGCCCAGTGTGCAGTCCACGGCGATGGCACCTTCATGGTCGAGTGCGGGAGCCATAAGGTCCACGCAATCCTGAAGCAGCACCGGCTGGTGAATAGTGGTCAGATCAGTCATCAGAATTCAACCTCCGGCAGTACATCATCGGCGATATCGGAATAATCCTCTTCCTTCTGGGCAAGGTAGGACTCCCATGCATCCTTGTTCCAGATCTCGGCTCGTGTGCCTACGCCAATCACCACGATGTCCGAGCCCAGGTTGGCGTAGTCGCGCAGCATTTGCGGCACAACCACTCGTCCTTGTTTGTCGGGTTCCTGATCCACGGCACCGGAGAGGAAGACACGAAGATATTCGCGAGCGGCCTTATTGCCCACGGATGTGCGCTGGATCTGAGCGGCGATGCGACGGAATTCATCGAACGGCAGGAGATATACGCAACGCTCCTGACCACGAGCCATCACCAAGCCGGCTCCAAGTTGGGAACGGAATTTCGCCGGAAGCGCCACACGGCCTTTGGCATCGATCTTCGGAGTGTATGTTCCAAGCAGCAGCGGAGGCAGGCCTGTAAGCAGGTCGGCGATCCCGGTGGAAGCAGGCATAGGTGTCTGCGCATCGTTTGCAGCCTGCCCATCAGCCATGATTCCACCTCCTTTTGCACGCATTTGGATACACTCCGACCAACTGGCTCACCACTTTACCCCACCAATCCCCATTTTTCCCCACTCATGCACAATTTGTGCACCGTTTTAGGAACTTTTCCTGACTTCGTGCGTGTCGGTACCACCCCGGTTTGTCGAATTCACGCGAAGTTCACCCGCACATCCGTCTCATTCACCTGCCCGGTAGGGGGCGTGCGGTAAATTTGAGTGCCTTAAAGTGTTGACCTCGAAGAAATGGAAACGAAGAAAAGCATGTCGAGTTATGCCTCACAACTGCACGAGGAGCAGCAGGCCGTCGACCGAGCCTACGGCCGTCTCGATGACCTACGCGCCGAAATGTGGCAACGTCTGGACACCGTGCGGGCAGCAGGTTCTCACGGCTCCCCCACGCAACGCACCGAACGAGACTCCTTTGCCACGATGTATGAGGACCGACTCACCCAGTTGCGCAGCGTTGAAGACCGACTGGTGTTCGGCAGGCTCGACGCCAAAAATGGCACACGCCACTACATCGGCCGCATCGGATTGTCCAGCACCGATCACGAGCCGATACTGACCGATTGGCGAGCCGAGGCGGCACGCCCCTTCTACGAGGCGACACCTTCGAATCATGGCGACATCGTGATGCGCCGACACATCACCTTGAGCTTCCGCAATGTCGTGGGTGTCGAAGACGAGGTGCTGGATGTGCATTCCAATCAGGTAGGCGAAGCCTCATCAGCGGGAACCCTTACCGGCGAAGGCGCGCTGCTGGCCTCGCTAAGCTCACGCCGAACTGGCAAAATGACCGACATCGTCGCCACGATCCAGGCCGAACAGGATCGCATCATCCGCTCCGCGCTGAACCGCGCCGTGGTGGTGCAGGGTGGCCCGGGCACCGGTAAAACCGCGGTGGCACTCCACCGAGCCGCATATCTGCTGTATACGCATCGACGCACATTGGAGCGCTCCGGCGTACTGGTGGTCGGCCCAAGCTCCGCGTTCCTCCATTACATCGATCAGGTGCTCCCCTCGCTTGGTGAGACCGGCGTGGTGTCCCGCACCATCAGTGACCTCATCCCCGGCATCAACGCCACTGCGGTCGATACCCCATACGCGGCCAAGCTCAAGGGAGACCGCCGTATGGCTCAAGTGGTGGCCAACGCCATCGCCGCACGCATTCGCGTTCCCGCCAATCTGCCGACAGTCACCATCAGCGGCATTCCGGTGCCAATGCTCGCCGTGGATATCGAACAGGCGCAAACCGATGCCAAGCGCACACGTCAGGCGCACAACAAGGCCCGTGAAACCTTTATCCGTTCGATGCTCACCAGCATGCAGAATCGGTACGCCGAACAACTCGATTACACTCCGGACCAGGCCGAGCTCAATCGCGCCTTGCAGTTGCTGCGCATGAACGACACGGTACGCAAGACGCTCAACCTGTGCTGGTTGCCGATGACCGGTCCATGGCTGATCGATCAGCTGTTCGCGCACCCGGAACGCTTGAAGTCACTGGGCGGATGGCTGAGCGACGATGACATTCAGGCACTGGCCCGCCCTAAGGGCTCTCCACTGACTCAATCCGACATCCCCCTACTCGACGAGGCCATGGAACTGCTCGGCCCCGACCCCAAGGTCGTCGCCAGGAAATCCGCCGCGGATGCGCGTCGTGCCGCCGAGGAGCAGTATGCCAAAGACACGTTGGCGGCAACCGGCCTCGGTCAAGGCATCGTCTCCAGTCAGATGCTGCTCGACCAGATGAACGGCAGCGACGCGGAACTCACTTCGCAACGAGCGGCAGCCGACCGCGAATGGACATACGGGCACATCGTGGTCGATGAGGCGCAGGAACTCACCGCCATGGATTGGCGCATGCTGATGCGCCGCTGCCCCTCCCGTTCATTCACCATCGTCGGAGACGTGGCGCAGACCTCGGCCCTGGGAGGCACCCGCCGCTGGGAGAAGACGATGAACCGACTGTTCGGGGCAGACCACTGGGATCTGAATGAGTTGACGATCAACTACCGCAATCCGCAGGCTGTTTCCGATCTCGCATCCCGGTTCGCCCAGAATGAAGGCCTGTACATTTCCACCGTCCACGCCGTGCGGGACTTGCCCGATTCGGTGTCCCGCCACATTGTTGATGATACGGATTCCCTATTGCGGGCTGTCGCCAATCAAGCGGCGAAGCTGGCCAATCATTTCGTATCGGCGGACGGTACAGGCCGCATCGCCATCATCTGCCCGGATTCGCTGATCGCTCCTGTGCGCCAGGCCGTGCGCAAGCGACTGTCCAGCCTGCTTGATCCCAAGGAATATCAGCGTCTGCTCGATCAACCTGAATGGGATGAGCAGATCAGCGTCTGCGGCACTCAGACGGTCAAAGGCCTTGAATTCGATGCGGTGATCGTTGTGGAACCCGGTCGCATTGAAGATGACGCCCCCAGCCGTTTGGTGGCCGCATCCGATTTGTATGTGGCGATGACCAGGCCTACGCAGAAACTGGTTATAGTTCGGACAACATCGGACGCAAAGTCCCTAAACATCTAAGGTGAGAGGCATGCCGAAAGCATTACTACTGGAAAATATTCATCCGGACGCGGCTCAATCGCTTCGCGATCATGGTTTTGAAGTCGAAACCATGAAAGGCGCTTTGAACGAAGACGAGCTCATCGACGCACTGGACGGCGTCGACCTCGTCGGCGTACGTTCAAAAACCAATGTCACCGCACGTGTGTTGGCCGCCCGTCCAACACTCAGCGCTGTCGGATGCTTCTGCATCGGCACCAACCAAGTCGATCTGGACTATGCCGGCAAGCATGGCATCGCCGTATTCAATGCCCCATATTCCAATACTCGTTCCGTAGTGGAACTTGTCATCTGCGACATCATCTGCCTGATGCGTCGCATTCCCGCGCACACGCACCATATCAAACATGGAGTATGGGATAAATCAGCCGCCGGCTCCCATGAGGTGCGAGGTAAGACTCTGGGCATCATCGGCTACGGCAATATTGGATCTCAGCTTTCCGTGCTGGCTGAGGCATTGGGTATGCGTGTGCTTTTCTATGATATCGAGGAAAAGTTGGCATTGGGCAACGCTCACCGTTGCGCCACCCTTAACGAGCTGCTGGAGCAGTCCGATGCCGTGACGTTGCACGTCGATGGTCGAAAGTCCAATACCGGCTTCTTCGGAGAAGACCAGTTTGAGCATATGAAGCAGGACGCCATTTTCATCAATTTGTCGCGTGGCTTCGTCGCCGACCTGGATGCCCTTAAGCAGCACCTCGACTCCGGGCATCTTGCAGGAGCGGCAGTTGACGTCTTCCCTGTGGAGCCGAAGAAAAGCGGAGACGCATTCAATACGCCTCTTGCCGATGAAGACAACATGATTCTCACCCCGCATATCGGTGGCTCCACGTTGGAAGCTCAGAAGTCCATCGGGCACTTCGTTTCCCAGCGTCTTGAGGATTATTGGTTCAACGGTTCTACATCGCTTTCAGTGAACCTGCCGCAAATCAATCTCGGCGCCTGCAAGGGTGTCTGCCGCATCGCACACCTGCACGATAATCTCCCTGGCGTGCTGGCCCGCGTCAACCATGTGCTGGGCGAGGAAAACATCAATATTTCCTTCCAATCGCTGGCTACGGAAGGCGAACTTGGTTATGTGGTTACCGACGTGGCCACCAAGCCGAGCTCTGATACCCTGAATGCCCTGCGCAACATCGAGGGCACGATTCGCATGCGTGTCACCAACTGACGACAGTTGCACAACGGCAAATGGGTTGGGCCGCCCCCCCTGATCATTACAGGGGCGGCCCAACCCATTTAATTATTTGCATACGATGTAGAAGCTGTTTCTATCTATTTATCACTGCGCAATTCATCAATGGCGTGCTGGAAGTCCTCCAATCCAGAGAAATCCTGGTATACGCTTGCGAAGCGTAGATACGCCACTTCATCCAAATCCCGCAATGGCTTCAAAATCGCTTTGCCCACCTCGTCGGAGGTCACCTCAGCGAGGCCACGGGAACGAAGATCCTCTTCAACTTTCTGCCCAAGAGCCTTCAAATCCTCTTCACGCACGGGTCGGCCTTGGCACGCCTTGCGCACGCCATTGATGACTTTGTCACGGCTGAATGGCTCAGCCCCACCTGAACGTTTCGTTACCAGCAGCATGCTGGTTTCCAGCGTGGTAAAACGACGGTTGCATTTCGGGCATACGCGCCGTCTACGGATGGAATGACCATCTTCGCTAATACGCGTATCGATAACCTTGGTATCGGGATTCTGGCAAAAAGGACAATGCATGCCACCTAGAATAACTGGACCAGAGAAAAAATTCGAATACTGGTGGGTTGGCTTATTCATTGGGAACAACGATTCGCTGGCCGGCACGCAATGATCCGGAATCCAAACCATTCAGCTCAATCAATTCATCGACCGTTTCGGACACATCCTGGCCCTGGGGCGTATTCGACGATGCATACGCCCATAGCGTGTCCCCGGGCTTGACCGTGTAGGTTGTCACATTCGTCATGCCGGTATCCGAACGTGCCGGCTCAACGGTCCATACGCTTGCGACGAACCATGTCAGCATCACAGTAACGATCATCGCCATCACAATGCCACGGCGACGCGCACGCATGCGCTGCCTATTCTCACGGATACGCACATAAGCATCATCTTTCCCTCTCGACACCGCACGACGATGTGTGGCACCATCCATTGCCGAATCGCGAATAACAGCCATTGCGATTGAACCAGTCATCACAACCACCCTTCTCGAACAGGTGTTCTATCGAACATCTGTTCTTATGGTTGCACATCCGTTCGAGCGTGTCAAGCAGACACTCGAACAGATGTTTGATTTATTGTTCATGTCACGTTATGCTTAAGAAAGCATGAAAGGAGCCCGACGTGAGCACCATCCCCTTCTCCCCCAAGCCCATTGCGGACGAGTTGTCTCTGACCGAACGCCAACGCAAGGTTCTGGACGCCATCAGGTCGCATATCGAGGAGCAGGGGTTCGCACCATCATTCCGCGAGATCGGCTCTGCAGCCGGATTGAAAAGCCCATCATCCGTCAAGCACCAACTTCAAGTGCTCGAGGAAAAAGGATTCATTCGGGTCAACGCCAATAAAGGTCGTGCCATTGAAGTGATTGCGTCCGCTACCCCTATCGCCGCATCTGATTCCGAAGAGGAACAGCCTAGCGAGTCCGCCGCGGAGATATTCCAATTCCCCAGTGAATCAATCAATGAGTCGCGAGACGTGCCTTTGGTCGGGCGAATTGCCGCCGGAACCCCCATCACTGCCGAGCAGCATGTCGATGACGTCATGCGTCTTCCCGAACGTCTGACTGGTTCTGGCAAATTGTTCATGCTTGAGGTCCACGGTGATTCCATGGTTGACGCCGCGATCTGCGACGGGGATTTCGTTGTGGTTCGCGAACAGCATTCCGCCACAAACGGCGATATCGTCGCGGCGCTTCTGGATGATGAGGCCACGGTGAAAACCTTCCGCAAGGAGAATGGCCACGTTTGGCTTATGCCGCACAATCCGGCCTACTCTCCCATCGACGGCACCCATGCCACCATTATGGGCAAAGTGGTCACGGTATTGAGGAAACTGTAGGAAACGGCATGGCTTTCTTTCCTCGGCAGCAATGCCATGCATCCCTCAGCATGCTACACTGTCAACCAGCTGAAGAGACCCCGGTTCAAACCGGGGTTTCTTCGTATATGACCGTATCGCAAATGGTATTGAGAAACGATTTCATCTCGACACCGATAGTAAAGGAGTCGCAACCAGCCATGTCTCACACGCATGCATCCACGTCATCATCCGGCGTCGGAACCAAAGCACATCAGCGTCGACTCATCGCGACGCTCACCGTCACCAGTTCGGTGTTTCTTATCGAAGTGGTTTCCGCTTTTCTCACTGGCTCCCTGGCCTTGCTCGTGGATGCCGGGCATATGCTCACCGACATGTCCGTTCTGATTGCATCCACGGTGACTGCGATTTTGATGCAGCGAAAACCCAGCAACACACGTACTTGGGGCTGGGCGCGTTTGGAAGTACTCACCGCGGCAGCTGGCGCTCTGGTGCTGCTTATCGTCGGCATATACGCGTTGGTTGAGGCCGGAATGCGGTTGTTCGGCAATTCGCATAATCAAATCGACGATATCGGCCTGTTGCTTTTTGTGGGAATTTTGGGTCTCAGCGCCAATGTGATTTCCATTTTCATTCTGGCCTCGCAGCGTGAGGACAACATGAACATGAAGGCGGCGTTCCTGGAAGTCATGAATGATGCGCTCGGCTCGGTGGCCGTGGTCATGTCGGCCTTGGTGATGATGTCCACCGGTTGGAGGGGATTTGACGCCGTGGCCGGCGCGATTATCGCCTTGCTGATGATTCCGCGAGCCATCAAACTGCTGCACAATGCCGTCAGGGTTCTGCTTGAGGAGACTCCGAAAGGTCTCGACCTGGACGCCGTGCGCACGCATCTGGAGAGCGTGCCGCATGTGATCGCCGTGCATGATCTTCACGCCAGCACGGTGTCCACCGGAATGCCGATCCTGATGGCCCATGTGGTGGTGGACAGGAACCTCACGATGGAGCAGGCCGCCCAGGTATTGGCCCAACTGCAGGATTGCCTGCGCGAGCACTTCCCCGTCTCGGTGCCCCACACCACCTTCCAGCTCGAGCCGGAAGGTTACACCACCCCTTCAGCCGGCGAGCTTCACAAGTAGCCACCCATAAAAAAGTGATCGCCACACGGATAATTCCATGTGGCGATCACTTATAACCGTACTAATTATAAATAATTGATTGATGTGTGCGGCTTCTAGGAGCGCAAGCGAAGGCGTACGAAGGTACGTCGAGCGAGCAGCGACAACGAAGACGCTCCATCAATCAATTATTTATCAGAAGCCAAACTGAGCGGCAGTTTCCTTCAGCGTCTCAGCGGAACGCTTCAGGGCTGCGAGCTCCTTGTCAGACACCGGGGTGTTGATGGCGGTGTTGACGCCCTGACGGTTGAGCAGGGTAGGCACGGACATGCAGATGTCGGAGATGCCATGGAAGTCCTTCAGCATGGAGGAGACAGGCAGGATGCGGTTGGTGTCGTGCAGCACGGCCTCAACGATATCAACGCCGGACATGCCGATGGCGTAGTTGGTGGCGCCCTTGCCGTTGATGATCTTGTAGGCGGCGTTCTTGACTTCCTGGTGAATCTCTTCACGCTTGGCGGCGTCGAGCGGATCGTGGCCCGGCAGCGGGGTCCAGTCGCACATCGGGACGCCACCGATGGTGGCGGAGGACCACAGCGGCACTTCGGAGTCGCCGTGCTCGCCAGCGATGTAGGCGTGAACGTTCTTGACGTTGACGCCGGTCTGCTGGGCGATCAGGAAGCGCAGACGAGCGGAATCCAGGTTGGTGCCGGAACCGAAGACCTGGTTCTCCGGCAGGCCGGTGAGCTTCTGGGCAACGTGGGTTGCGATATCAACCGGGTTGGTGATCAGCATGTAGATGGCGTTCGGAGCAACCTTGACGAGGCCCGGCATGATGGCCTTGAGGATGTTGACGGTAGCGCCAACGAGCTCCAGACGGGACTGGCCCGGCTTCTGGCGAGGACCAGCGGTGATGACGATCATGTCAGCGTCGCGGCAGATCTCAGGATCATCGGAACCGTCGATGGACACGGTCGGGTAGAAGCTGGAGCCGTGCTGCATATCGAGCACCTCGGCCTCCACGCGTTCCTTAGCGATGTCCTCAAGCACGATCTCACGGGCAACGCCACGCTGTGCGGCAGCGAAGGCGAGAGTGGAGCCAACAGCACCAGCACCGATGATTGCAAGCTTCGTGGGCTTAACGGTAGTTTCCGCCATGATGGATTAACCTCTCTTCAAAGGCGGTCTGCAGAATGGCAGGCCATGTGACTAACGGTTTCACTTTATAAACCCGCTAAGACGTTTGCGCTCTCAATAACGCACTGCAAAAATCATGGAACCCATCAATTTCAACAGTTGTTAGCGCTCACAATATATATGTGACTTTCCTCACGTTAATCGATTGACTGTTCGATGACCTGGGCCGCCAGATGGGAATCCACATCGGCCTCCAACAGCACACCGTCATCGCGGTATTCCACGCTGCCCACCTTGCCGTATTCACGAACGCGGGAGAGCAATGAGCCTGCCGTATACGGCAGCAATGCGTTGACATGCACATGAGGAACCGGCAGCAACGACTCCACCGCCTCACGCAGCTCGTCTATTCCTTCACCGCTGTATGCGGAAACGATATACGCATCCGGTTGAAGAGCCGAAAGGCGTTCACGAGTCGCATCGTCGATCTGATCGGCCTTGTTGAACACCACGATGCGGGGAATGGACGCGGTGCCTTCGATATCCGCCAGCACGTCGTTCACCGCATCGATCTGGGAGAACGGATCGGGATGCGATCCGTCCACCACATGCACGATCACATCGGCTTCCGCCACTTCCTCCAGCGTGGATTTGAACGCCTCCACCAACTGGGTCGGCAGGCGGCGCACAAAACCAACCGTATCCACATAGGCGTAGTAGCGTCCGTCACGGGTTTTCGCTCGTCTCACCGCGGTATCCAAAGTGGCGAACAGTGCGTTCTCCACCAATTCGGTGGAACCGGTCAGACGATTGGTGAGCGATGACTTGCCCGCATTGGTGTACCCCACCACCGCCACGGTCGGCAGTCCGAAGCGACGGCGTGAACCACGCTTGACTTCGCGAGCCGGAGCCATCTCGCGAATCTGACGGCGGAGTCTTGCGATACGGGTGCGAATCACACGACGATCCATCTCAATTTTGGTCTCGCCCGGGCCACGGGAACCGATACCCGCATCGGCACCGGCCGCTCGACCGCCGGCCTGACGGGATAGGGATCCACCCCAACCACGCAAACGCGGCAGCATGTATTCCAACTGGGCGAGCTCCACCTGCGCCTTGCCCTCGCGGGATGTGGCGTGCTGGGCGAAAATATCGAGGATCACGGCCGTACGATCCACCACCTTGACTTTGGCGGCGTCTTCCAAGGCACGGCGTTGCGACGGCGGCAGATCGTCGTCCACGATGATGGTATCGGCTTCCTCACGCGCCACGATATCGGCGATCTCGCGAGCCTTACCGGAACCCACATACGTGGCCGCGTCGGGCTTCAGGCGATGCTGCAGCAAACCATCGCAGACCACGGCGCCTGCGGTTTCCGCGAGCGCCGCCAGCTCACGCAAGGATTCCTCCGCCTTGGCCTGGGTGGTCACGGCAGACGACCACACGCCCACCAGTACGACACGTTCCAGACGAACCTTGCGGTATTCGACTTCGGTGACATCTTCGAGTTCGCCGAGACCGGCCACGTGTTTGAACTCGTTGCGCGCCTCGCGCTCTTCCCATTCCTGATTAGTGTCTTCCCGCCATCCGGCTGGTCGTTGATTATTGTCCAGCAACACATCCGACTGTGAGGAAAGCACGCCCTGAGATGTAATGCCGGAGCTGCCATGGTCGATGTTGGTGTACTGGTTGTTGTCGCTCAAAGACGCCTCTCAAGTCAATGGTTCACGATTCTTCTATGGTTCCTTATTATCATCAAATGAGGTGACATGCCCGGTATGGGATCATGTGCAGCACGACAATGCCAGTGGATAATGCGATCAACGGTATGCGGGAATCCCGCGGAAATGGAGTCACAGTATGGCAGAGCAGTATTTCTCCGCGGAACCCTCGTCCAAAGACGTGCGCCGCACACTGCATATGACATTGCGCGACCATGAGGCCAGCGTGAAGGTGTCGAACGGCGTATTCTCCGGTTCGCGCCTCGACTTGGGCACGTCAGTGCTGCTGCGCCACGCTCCCGAATTGCCCGAGGAGGGCGACTTCCTGGATCTGGGATGTGGTTGGGGGCCTATCGCGCTTTCCATGGCGTTTGAATCGCCGAACGCCAATGTGTGGGCGGTGGATGTCAATGAGCGTGCGCTTGATTTGACGGCGGTCAATGCCGCCGACAATGGATGCGCCAATATCCACATTACGCAGGTCGATGAATCCAGCACCCCCCTGCCTCAAGCCCGCCAGCCGAAGAACGCAACCGGCATTCCGGAGGATCTCGAATTCGATGCCATCTGGTCGAATCCGCCGATTCGCATCGGCAAGGAGGCACTGCACACCCTGCTGATGGCTTGGTTGCCGAAGCTGAAGCGGGGTGCCGCCGCATACCTGGTGGTGCAGAAGAATCTTGGTTCCGATTCGCTGATCAAGTGGCTTGCTCAGGCGTTGGGAGCCGAGTTCACGGTGGGCAAATACGCGAGCTCCAAGGGCTTCCGTATTATTGAAGTTCGTCATGAAATATGAGTATCCCGCTGAACTTCCCGTTTCCGGCGCCCGTGAAGAGATAGCCGAAGCGGTTCAACACCACCAAGTCGTTATCGTTTCGGGCCAGACCGGTTCTGGTAAGACCACGCAGCTGCCGAAGATTCTGCTCGAGCTGGGTCGAGGTACGCACGGCAAGCAGATCGTGCATACGCAGCCTCGCCGTATCGCCGCTCGCACGGTTGCGGAGCGTATCGCGTCCGAACTCGGCGTGCGGCTCGGCACCGAAGTGGGCTATCAGGTTCGTTTCACCGACGAGAGCTCCCCGAACACCCACTTGAGAGTGGTGACCGATGGTATTCTGCTGGCTCAGATCCAACGTGACCCGAATCTTTCCAAATACGATACAATCATCATCGATGAAGCTCATGAACGCAGTCTTAATATCGACTTTCTGCTCGGCTATCTGACCGCTTTGCTGCCGCGCCGACGCGATCTGAAGCTCATCATCACTTCCGCCACCATCGATTCGGTGAAGTTCCAGGAGCATTTCGAGCACGCGCTGCATGAGAAGGTGCCGGTGATCGAGGTCTCCGGACGCACCTTCCCGGTGCAGGTGGTGTACGAGCCGCTTGGCACCGCGCCCGCCCTGATGCGCGAAGTTCCCGGTTTCGCCACGGGCGCACGCCCGGGAGACGCCGATTACGAGGAGCTGGCGAGCGCGATCGCCGAATCGGATGCAGATCGCCCGCACTCACGACGCTCGAACAATTATGAGGATGACGGCATCACCGATATGCCCACCGCCGTGGCTCGCGCATGCGCCGAGCTGGTCATTCACTCCTCCCACGAACGTGGCCCTCGCGATATTCTGGTGTTTGCTTCCGGTGAGCGCGATATCCACGAGTTCGAGGCTGCGCTGCGGCATCATTATGGTCCGCGTGCCGATGATATGCGTCGCCCTGACGCGATTGAAATCATGCCGCTGTTCGCCCGCCTGTCCTCCGCCGACCAGCATAAGGTGTTCGAGCCGCATACGCATCAGCGCATCGTCATCGCCACGAATGTGGCCGAGACCTCGTTGACCGTACCGGGCATCCGTTATGTGGTGGACCCGGGCACCGCCCGCATCTCCCGCTATTCGAAGACCGCGAAAGTACAGAGACTGCCGATCGAACCGATCAGTCAGGCCAGTGCCGACCAGCGAAGCGGCCGATGCGGCCGTGTGGCGGACGGCATCGCGATTCGTCTGTATTCGCGCGAGGATTATGAGACCCGTCCTCGTTTCACCGAGCCGGAGATTCTGCGAACCTCTCTTGGCGCCGTGGTATTGCACATGCTGTCGGTCGGTGTGGCTCGTACCGCTGAAGATGTGACCACCTTCGGATTCATCGATCCGCCGGATATGAAGGCTGTGTCCGATGGTTTCAATGAGCTGACCGAGCTGAAGGCCATCGGCCGTAAACGCGGCGAGGTGACACTGACCCATATTGGCCGCCAGTTGGCACGCATTCCGATTGATGTGCGATTGGGCCGCATGGTCATTGAGGCCGCGAAATCCGGTTCTCCGAATCTTCTGGCCCAAGTGCTGGTCGTGGTTTCGTTCCTGAGTCTGCAGGATCCTCGCGAGCGTCCGGATGACAAGCGCGAGGAAGCTGACCGTATCCATAACCGGTATGCGGATGAGACTTCGGACTTCCTGACCGCGTTGAACATTTGGGATCGTGTATTCCAGGCGGATGGCGACCCGAGCAACAACGCCCTGCGTCGTATCTGCAAAACCGAGTATTTCAGCTGGCTGAGGATGCGCCAGTGGAAGGATCTGGTCTCTCAGCTCAGGCAGATGTGCAAGGAGCTCAAGTTCAAGGTCGGCGATCCGCTGCCTTCCACTCGCCCGGGGTTGGAGATCCGGCAACTGCCGTTGAATCAGCAGCCGGCGCATTCGTTGTGCTGCGCTTGGGATGCGGACGGCATTCATAAGTCGATGCTGGCCGGCTTGCTTTCGATGATGGGTATGCAGGTGATTCGCGCTCCCAAGGCCTCCGATTTCGCCGGACTCACCGGAGCGGCTCGTGCCCGTGCGATGAAACGCGCGCAGAAGCAGTCGAAGAATGATTATCAAGGTGCCCGCGGCACCCGTTTCGCCTTGTTCCCGGCTTCCGCCGTGGCGAAGAAAACACCCTCGTGGGTGATGAGCACGGAACTGGTGGAGACCTCACGCCTGTGGGCTCGTTATTCCGCGGCCATCGATCCGGCGTGGGCGGAGCCGTTGGCCGGGCAGTTGACCCGCACCACGTATGCGGAACCGCATTGGTCCGGTTCGCGTGGCTCTGCGGTGGCTACGGCGCGTGTGCTGTTGTACGGTTTGCCGATTGTGCAGGATCGCACCGTGCAGTGGGGGCGTATCAATCCGCTGGAAGCTCGCGATTTCCTGCTTCGTCAAGGCTTGGTGGAAGGCGATATCCAGCAGCGTTTCAGTTATGACGATTTCGTTGGCGCGAACCGTGACATTCTCGAGGATGCCGCCGAGGATGCCAGCCGCACCCGCCAATTGGCGGATACCGTATCCGACGAGGATCTGTTCGACTTCTACAATGCGGTGATTCCCGCTGATGTGACTTCAGTGGCCGATCTGGCGAAATGGTGGAAAGGCGAACACGACAAGCAGCCTGATCTGCTGACGTTCGACCCGTCCAAAGTGGAACGACTGTCAGACAGCGAATCAGTAAGCCTCAACGATTATCCCGATCACTGGCACACCATCGGCACCGACAGCCAGCCAATCGACCTGCGACTGAGCTATGTGTACGATCCCAGCAACCCGCTGGACGGTGTGACCGTGCATGTGCCGCTGAAGGCGCTATCCCGCATCACGCCGGCCCAGTTCACATGGAATGTTCCTGGCCTGTTGGATGAGCTGATCCTCGCGATGATCAAGGCACTGCCCAAGCAACTGCGTGTCCAGTTCGTGCCTGCGCCGGATGCCGCCCGCTCGATTCGCACATGGATCGATGAGCATTACCCTGATCTGCCCGGTTCCGGCTCACAGCAGAAGCCGAATCTCGCGCCGGCAGGCGAAGACGGCGAAACTGTAGGCTGGCCTGATCTGGCCCATGTATTCACCAAGGCGGCCATCGCCACCGTGGGTGCACAGATCCACCCTGAAGTTTTATGGCCTGAACTCATGGACCGTCTGCAACCGTATTTGAAGGTCACGTTCTCGGTGGAACAACAACTGCCGTCGCCCAAACAATCGCACGGGCGTCGTCGCACCCGTGGTGCAGTGAAGGTGCTGGATACGTCTAAGAGTCTCAAAGACCTACAGCGCAAATTCGCCGCCCAGGCGCAGGCTTCCGCCCGCCAAATGGTGAAGAAGCAAGCCGATCAGGCCGCCAAACAAGGCAATCTGGTCGCTCAGGCGAATCTGCTGCACAAGGCCGGAGCAACCACCCAGTCGCGCGCCGACATGCTGTGGCATGGCGCATTGGATGCGCTGCGCCTGCCAGCCGAGCGTATCTCGTCACGCTGGCTTGGAGCCGAAGCACTGATGCTGGCCGCAGCCCCGTACAAGTCCACCAAGGAACTTGTGGAGGATCTGCAATTGGCTACAGTCAAGCGTCTGCTGCCGAACGTGGATTCCTTGCCGAATGACGAGGCGCTCGCGAACGCCGTATTGGATGTGCGCGAAGTCTATGAGGATACCGTATATCAGGTAGCCCATGACGTGATCGCCATCATCAAGGCGTATGCCGAAGCGGATAAGGCCACGTCCGGCAAAGCTGATCTGCCGATGCTGTCCGTATTGCAGTCCATTCGCGACCATATCGCCACGCTCGTGTACCCCGGGTTCATCGGCCGCACTCCCCCGGATGCGCTGAAGTCCTTGCAACGGTATCTCAAGGCCGATGTGATGCGCTTGAACAAGGCGAAAAGCGATAAGAATCGCGACGTCAAATGGGCATGGCAGGCCGATGAAGCCAAGCAATTGGTGGATAAGGCTTTGGCGCGCGCCAAGGCGGAACCGGCCGGTCCCAAGCATGAGACGATGATGAAGCAGGCTGAACAGGCACGTTGGATGCTTGAAGAGTTCTATGTGAGTCTATGGGCTCAAGAACTCGGCACTCATGGCCCTGCCTCTCTGAACCGTATCAAAAAGGTTCTGGCTTAGAAGGGTTGACGCTGATGGGTTTGGCATGTGTATCTCGACACACTCAAGGCCGTTCGGCCAAGCTTACGGTCGAGATACACATGCCAAACCCATCAGCTACGCATTAGCAATATTTTTTAGGAGAACTCACGGATTCACCGCGAGCGTAATGGGCTCCTATTGTTGGCTATTAGAATGTCGTGCGATGACACAAGCGAAGCAATCGAACAAGTCAAAGCGCCCGCAGACCAAGGGAAAGCCCACCAATCGCACCAACAGCGCAAATGGGAAGGCTCGCGGCAGAAAAAACGCAAACCGCAAACCGCTGAATCTTAAACAATGGTGGCTGCATGCGAGCTTTGGAAAGAAAGTCAAGGCTGTTTTGGTTTCCATCATTGCCGTGGTTTGCGCGATGGCGCTGGCCATGGGCACGGTTCGCTTCGTCGAATGGCGTCTTGAAGTCAAGGAGGCCGAGACCCGCCAGCTGCAGCTCACGCAGGAATATGACTTCGATCCGGGCGACATCATCTCCGATGGCCAGTTCTTCAATGGCAATGCCATGAGCGAATCCGAAGTGCAGGCATTCCTTGACGAACAGGGAGCTGACTGCTCCGGCAGCGAGTGTCTCAAAACCAAAACGTTCGACACCGCCAATGAGCCGGCGGACGAATACTGCGATGCCTATAAAGGCTCCAAAGGTGAGACCGCGGCGGCAATCATCACCAAATCGGCCAAGGCTTGCGGCATCAGTCAGAAAGTACTGCTTACGGTTCTGCAAAAAGAGCAGCATCTGATTACCGCCACTGAAATCACGGACTTTCAATACAAGTCGGCCATGGGTTTAAGTTGCCCTGATGACGCGAATTGTGATCCGGAATATGCCGGATTCTTCAAACAGGTGTATGGCGCCGCCAAACGCTACCAGTATTACACCGCTCACGAAGATCACTACGGTTATCATGCCAACGCATTGAATTACGTGCAATACCATCCGAACGAATCATGCGGCGGCACCAACGTCTATATCAAGAACAAAGCCACGGCGCTGCTGTATATTTATACGCCGTATCAGCCGAACGAAGCAGCGCTGGCTGCAGGCGTCGGCGAAGGCGACTCCTGTTCCAGCTACGGCAACCGCAATTTCTCCATCATCTACGAAGGCTGGTTCGGTTCCCCACGCAGCTGATGGTCAATTGATAATTGGCTCAGCGTTCGATGCGTTTGCCTACGTACGGGCCGAGCATCATCGACATCACCATTGCCAACAGCGCGAAGATCGCGCCCACCGGGCCTAGCCAAGTCAGCCCCAGGAAATCATTGGCAAGGCCGCCTACCGCGGAGCCGATGGCGATGCCGATATTGAACGACATCGAGTTGAGTGAAGCGGCAAGGTTCATCGAACCAGGGTGCGATTGCGCGGCCACATCCATGTACAGCACCTGGGAGGACGCGTTGAACAGGTACATGAACATGCCCAGCACGATTAGTACGAATGCACCATACAGAGACACCACATGCGCAATCGCCAGCGAAGCCAGCAGTACGGCATGGGCAAGAAACACCCAGCGCAGATGGTAGAGCGGCTCCACTCCCCTGCCATGTTCGGCAAGCTTACCGGCATACAGGTTGCTCCACAGGCACGCCACACCATACACTACAAGTCCCAAGCTGATGTATTGCTCGGGCAGTTTCACTTCATCGCGCAGAATCGGGGTCAGATACGTGTAGAACACGTAGCTTGATGCGGCGCCGCACACCACGGTGAGCACACCCAGATGAATACGCCGGTCGAAGAACAGTCGGAATTGGGAGAGGAAGCCGACCTTGATGATATGGCTGTTGCGTGGCAACACAGTAAACATCAGTACCAGCAGCACAATCGTCAGCGCTGAAATCAGATAGAACGTCACGCGCCAGCCGAACGTGTTCGCGACCCACGTGCCCACCGGTACGCCAACCACCGATGCAATGGAGAAGCCGGAGAACACCCATGCGATGAATTTCGTACGATATTTGTCCGTGGTCACGTCCGGCGCAAACGTCATGGAGATAGCCACCAGCGTACCGGAGACCGAGGCAATCAACAATCGTGCAATTAACAGCACCGGATAATTCGGGGCAAATGCACAAAGAATATTGCCGGCCAAAAACACGCCCATCAGCGTCAGATAGGTGGCGAAGCGCGGGAATCGGCCGGAAATGGCGGAGCCTAGCGGCGTGCAGGGCGCATACACGAACGCGAAAATGGCCACCAGATTGCCCACGGTCACTTCGGAGACTTTCAGACCTGAAGCGATATCCGGTAGAATGCCGACCACCACGAATTCGCTCATACCCAACATGAAGCTGGCGAAAATCAGAATATTGACAGGCAGCGTGAAGAAACGATCTCCGCCCTTCTTGTCCGTCTGCCTATCGTCATGCTGAAGCTGTTCCGTTTGGGTATTCTCAGCCATTACCATCTCCCCCGCATTTCTCTTACCGAGTTGATGGTATTGGCGCGCCCCTACATCGCGGGGTCTAAGACACGCATAGAAGCAATCATTCACATATTCTTCTCCCTTGTGTTCCTTCACGCTCACCGTAGAATGGTCTTCAGTATGAAACAGCGCCAAAGGGGATGCCATGGGTTTAGCGAATCACGATGATGACTACGTTTCCCCATTCGACGACGGGTTGCCGTCATATGTTGATCCGTCCAAACGTGCCGAATATCTCTCCAAAATCGTCGACACCAGGCATCAGATGCATGAACAGGCCGAACAGCGTGCCAAGGAGTGGGCTTCCGCATCACGTAAGCCATCCAAAAAGCCGTCTAGCAAGACGTCCAGTACAGCGTCTCATAAGTCCGCCCAGCATTCCGGAAATCGTACAGCTGCCCCTGCGACGGGGAGCACATCCGGCTCTTCCAAGCATGGCGCCGCCCGCCGGCCCAATCCAGTTGTCGTCAGGCAGAGCAGCACTAAGCCGCGTAAAAAGCGCCGCGCATTCTTCTGGGTGATTATTGTGTGCACCGTGATTTTGGGACTCGCCGACCCGATTCTCAACACAACCAATAACTGGCTTGGCTCCATCGTCCGTACGCCAGGTTCAAGCTCACAGGCAGATTCAGGCACCGGCGCACCAGAGAACCCTGAACCTTATCACGGCGACGACAAAGGCAATACCACCAATAGTGATGACAGCACCAGCCAAGCCACTGTGGAGAAAACCAGTGACGTGCTCGACATTTCCGGCAAACCCCAGGGTGTGCTCACCATCGCTTCCGCCAAAGCCGGTCCGAATGATTTCACCGGGCAGCCTACGGTCATCGTGACGTTCAATTGGTCGAACACCAGTAAGAAAGCCATAACGTTCGACACCCTGACTCACCCTGAGGTCTATCAGAACGGTTTGCAACTGAGGGAAATCACCTTCTCCAAAAGCACGGAAGTGCCTGGATACAGCTACGAGTCCTCTCAAACCGAGGTTAAGCCTGGCGGTGAATTCAATACGACACTGGCCTTTACGTTACGCGACGCGTCTGCGCCAATATACGTGCAAAGTGATCGATCCACCTGGTACCGGGAAAGCCCTCTGATCGTTTCCGCATTCACGCCGAATGGTGATGGCTCTTGGACACAGGTCAAATCCAACACGGTGGTGCCTGCTCCGCAAGCAACCGATGATGACCGCAAAGGCATGAAAACTCTCGGGACAACGGAATATGACACATTCTCCTACGCCTTGGCCGGCGCAAAACGAGGCCCCACAGATGCAATGGACAGCCCATCAGCCATTGTCTCAATCGATTGGATCAACGACACAGGCAACAATGCTTCGCTCAGCTATTTTGGCGACGTATCCATTATGCAAAACGGAGTGAAACTGGATAGCGCCTACTATCTTACGAACCCTGAGGGCTTCGTGGACGACAGCTATACACTCAACAGTCAACGCGGAGTAAAAGCCACCGTTCAATATGCCGTGGAACTACGGGACGAGGCCTCTCCTATCACGGTGACGTTCACGCCTTACAGCACCGGGAGCAAAGCCGAATCCAAGACATTTCAGCTGAAATAAGCGGATGGAATAAGGAAAAGGTCCTTGGGTCTACGATCCAAGGACCTTTTCCTATGAACGCCTGTCAGCGCCTTACAGCTTCGGCAGGTACTTCTTCAGCTCGTAAGGAGTCACCTGATGGTTGTACTCCTCCCACTCCTGATGCTTGTTGTCGAGGAAGTAGCCGAATGCGTGTTCGCCGAGTACATCAGCCACGAAGTCGGACTTCTCCATGATCTTCAGAGCTTCATCAAGCGAACGAGGCAACGGCTGGATGCCCATGGCCTGGCGCTCGCCGTCAGTGAGCTCCCAGACATCGTCGCTGGTAGGCTCCCCAAGCTGCATCTGCTTGTCGATACCGTCGAGGCCTGCCGCCAACAGCACCGAATAGGCCAAGTACGGGTTAGCCACCGGGTCGAGCGCACGGAACTCCATACGCGCGGAATTGCCCTTGCCTGGCTTGTACTGCGGGATGCGCAGCAACGCGGAACGGTTGTTGTGACCCCAGCAAATGTAGCTCGGAGCCTCATTGCCGCCCCACAGTCGCTTGTACGAGTTGACGTACTGATCGGTCACGGCGCAGATTTCCGCAGCATGGTAGAGGATGCCGGCAGCGAACTGACGTGCGGTCAGGGACATGTTGAACTCCTGACCGGCCTCGTAGAACGCGTTGGAATCGCCCTCGAACAGGCTCAAGTGCGTATGCATGCCCGAACCCGGAGCATCGGCCAGAGGCTTCGGCATGAAGCTGGCGTGAATTCCACGCTCCAAGGAAATCTCCTTGACCACCGTACGGAAAGTCATGATGTTGTCCGCCGTGGTCAACGCATCGGCGTAGCGCAGATCGATTTCGTTCTGGCCAGGGCCAGCCTCATGGTGCGAATACTCCACCGAAATGCCCATCTGCTCAAGCATGTTCACGGTGGCGCGGCGGAAGTCCATGCCAGGGCTGCGCGGCACATGGTCGAAGTAGCCGCCCTCGTCGATTGGCGTGGGAGCCTTGGACCAATCGTCCTGGCTTTCGAACAGATAAAACTCGATTTCCGGGTGCACGTAGAAGGTGAAGCCCTTGTCCTTGGCCTTGGCGAGCGCGCGCTTCAACACATGGCGTGGATCGCCAAGCGACGGTTCGCCGTCCGGAGTCAGAATGTCGCAGAACATGCGCGCGGTACCCTGCGGGCCACCACGCCACGGCAGGATTTGGAAAGTGGAAGGATCGGGGTGAACGATCATATCGTCTTCGGAAACACGAGTCATGCCCTCGATTGCGGAACCATCGAAGCCAAGACCCTCTTCAAATGCGGCTTCAAGTTCGGCTGGAGCAATGGCCACGGATTTCAGTGTTCCCAGCACATCCGTAAACCAAAGACGAATAAAACGCACGTCGCGTTCCTCGACCGTGCGCAGTGCAAACTCCTGCTGTTTATCCATAACGGCCAAGTGTTCCATACCCGTGTTACGAGTCGCGTTAACATCCCAAGTTCACTCTGGGTTAGAGTAGAGAACCATGAGCGAAGACCATCTGACACCATCCGTCAATCCGCCCGTTGATGTAACCAGCTGGAAGCAGGCTGTCGATCCTCGCGATCGTTCACGTGCCGGCATCAAAGCGCGCAACGCCGCGCCGCTTGAATCGCATGCCATCTGGCAGGTGCGTGAGGAGCGTCGCGAGGCTATTGGTTTGTTGGAGGAGCAGTCCGCGATTCGCGTGCCGGAGTTGATTCCTCTGCGTTACAAGCGTATGAGCGTGAGCCCTTTCACGTTCTACCGTGGCACTGTGCTCATCATGACCAATGATTTAGCATCTACGCCGGTCACCGGCATTCCGGTGCAGTGCGTGGGCGATGCGCATATCGGCAATTTCGGTATCTTCCGCTCCCCTTCCGCCCGTCTGGTGTTCGATATCAATGATTTCGATGAGACCGCCATCGGCCCCTGGGAATGGGATTTGAAACGGTTGGCGGTTTCCGTGGAGATTTGTGGTCGCGCCAATAAGCTCAAGACCAAGGATCGCCGTGCCGCGGTGTTGCAATGCGTACGCACCTATCGCGAACGTATGAAATGGTTCTCGGAAATGGATTATCTGGATGCTTGGTATGAGCATTTGGATGTTGAGGAGACTCTGGATCGTTTCGAGACCAGCGGCTCCAAGCGCAGCCCGGTGCTGCGCGAGGCCGCGATGAAGGCGCTGCTCAAAGATAATGATGCCGCAGCCGCCAAGTTGTGCCGATATGAGGGTGGCAAGCTGCGCTTCAAGTCCAACCCTCCGGAGCTGGTACCGATCAACGAGCTCGCTGATTATGCCGATCCGGAAGCGTTGCAGGCTCGTATCAACACGTTGCTCGAAAGCTACAAGCATTCGCTGTATGACGATCGACGCATGGTGTTCGACCATCTGCGCTATCAGGATTCCGCTCGCAAGGTGGTGGGTGTGGGCTCGGTCGGCCAGCGTGCTTGGACCTCCGTGTGGATCGCCCGCGATATCGATGATCCGATGATGCTGCAGATGAAGGAAGCCACCTATTCCGTGCTTGAGCACTACTGTGGCGCTTCACGCTATGCCACGCACGGCGAACGCGTGGTGCAGGGGCAGAAATTGATTCAGAGCACCGCCGACGTGCTGCTGGGATGGTCCAGCTTCATGGCTGAGGACGGTCGCAAACGCGATTACTATGTACGCCAGCTCTGGAACGGCAAGGGATCGATTGACATCGACAATCTCACCGCTTCCGGTTTGAGTGATTTGTCGCGCATGTGCGCATGGTCATTGGCACACGCACACGCCCGTACCGGCGATTCCATCGCCATCGCCAATTACATGGGCGGCACCGACGAATTCGATCAGGCCATTGCCTCGTTCGCCGTCAGCTACGCCGAACAGAACGACGAGGATTACGCCATATTCAAGAAGCTCATCAAATCCGGCGACCTGCCGTGCGCTAAGTAAATAAACGTATGTGCTGATGTTCACCGAGCGATGTCCATGAACATCAGCGCATATCTTGTTCTCAGGCGTCATAGCGTCCCGGTCAACCCATGATCATGCCCATTGCGGGCAAAGACCGGAACCGAACTCAACGGAGCGGAAGCCGTGATGGTGCTTCCGCCTGCGTATGATTCGCCATTGCGCACATCTATCCAAGTCACATTGGCGTCGCCCGGCAGGTAGACATCACGCTCGCGAGCTCCGTATTCCAGAACCGGAGCCACCAGCAAATCAGGACCGAATAGGTATTCATCAGCTACATCCGCGGCTTTGGTGTCCGAGGGGAATTCATAGAACAGACCACGAACCAACGGCTGCCCGTCGGTGTGGGCGGCATCAAATAGCTCTCGCGTATAAGGCCGCAAGGTTTCGCGTAGTTTGATGAATTTGACGAGGATCTTCTCGACGTCCTCCCCCATGCTCCACGGTTCGTTATCGGCGCCGGAAGGCGAACAGCGAGAACCGTCGGAACGGGTGATGGTTTCCTTCATGGTGCCGTCCGGCTGCAATGCGGAACGGTCACCGTGATTGCGCATCACCGGTGAGAAGCAGGAGAACTGGGCCCAGCGCAGAAACACTTCGTGGAAGTAGTCAGAGTTGATATCACCGTCGTGGAATCCGCCCATATCCGTGGTGAACCAAGGTATGCCGGCCATACCCATATGGATGGCACAGGTGATCTGATGCTTCAAATCATCGAACGTCGAACCGACGTCTCCGGACCAGACCAGTGCGCCGTATTTCTGCGAGCCGGCCCATGCGCAACGTGTCAGGTTGACGATTTGCCCTTCACGACCGTATGCCAGCTGGCCTTCATAGAAACCGCGGTTGTAATCGCGCGGGTAGGTGTTGCCCACCTGCACGTTTGGCCCGGTGTAATAGCGGTAGTTGTCAAAGTTGTACGAGCCATATTCAGGTTCGGCTTCGTCCAGCCAGAAGGCATCCACACCGTAGTCGGCGTAGTTCTTCTTGCATTTCTCCCACACATAGGAGCGTGCGGCGGGATTGGTCGCATCATAATACTGGCTCGGCTCTTCGAACATCATGCCGAGGTCTTCGCCACGTTCCGCTTTGACGAGCAGATTCTTGGATTTCATCTCCACATAGTTTTCGGAGTTGATGGACACCTGCGGCCATACGGACACCATGAGTTTGACGCACATCTGATGCAGCTCATCACACATGGCTTTGGGATCGGGCCAGAATTCTTGTTCAAAGCGGTAATCCCCCATATACGGCCAGTGGAAGAAATCAATAACAATCAAATCCAGTGGAATGCCACGCTTCTTAAAGCCGCGTGCGACATTCAGCAATTGTTCCTGGTTCCAATACCGCAGTTTGCACTGCCAGAATCCCAAGCCCCATTCGGGCATCACTGGCGCATGGCCGGTGGCGTTCGCATAGTTGCGTTCGATATCGGCCGGTGTGGCACCGACGGTAATCCAATAATCAATTTGTTTTGAGGATTCAGCCTTCCACACAGTACGGTTCTTCGCAAACGTTGCCTCGCCCACCGCCGGATTGTTCCACAGGAAGCCATATCCGGCGGAAGAGACCACGAACGGCACGGATGCCTGCGAGTTGCGATGCGCAAGTTCGAACGTCGAACCTTTGAGATCCATCACATGCTGTTGATATTCGCCCATGCCATAGAGATGCTCGTCTTCCGGAGCCACGAACGACACCGTGATGGCATGATCACCGCCTGAGATGGGTTCATAACGACGCGCCTGCAGATTCAATGAACCACCTTCGGGCAGCTCCTTGAACAGCAGAGAACCATCTGAAGTCTTCCAGAAACTGAGCGTGCAACGGAACTCCTCATATCCGGAAGAGCCATACCGCCAATGCCGGGCTTCGGCTTTGACGGTGATCTCACCGTTCACGAATTGAGCGGTGTCGTTTTCGGTATCAATCGTAACGGTAGCCGATTCTCCGGAGCCGCCCGGAAGCTGTTCCAAAGCGAAGTCCAAGTCAAGAGGCTCATGCATTTTCGAGGCGCGGACGCGCACGGAATCCCTGCCCCACGGATCGATGCGCAAGTATTCACCATCACCGGTCCAAACCAATGAGTGGCCATTATCAATAGCGGAGAATTGAGTCATGATAATCAGTCCTTGATCGCGCCTGCAGTGACACCTGCGGCGACATATTTCTGAGCAACGATGAGCAGCAGTGCAGTTGGCACGGAAGCCACCACGGCTGAAGCCATCAGCGGACCCCATTCCTGGTTTTGCGCGCCGATATAGTCGTAAATGCCCATGGTGATCGGGCGAAGTTTGCCGCCACCGGAGTCAAGCGTGGAGGCGAACATGAAGTCGCTCCATGCCCAAAGGAACGCGAACAGCGATGTGGTGACGATCGAGTTACGGCTCAATGGCACTACGATCTTGGTGAACACGGTCCACTTGGATGCGCCATCGATTTCAGCAGCTTCGATCAGCGAGCGCGGCATACCAGCCATGAAACTGGAAAGCAGCATTACGGCAAACGGCACTGCAACAGTGCTGTCGGCCAGAATCAGGCCGGGAATCGTATCGAGCAGGCCAATCTGGGAATAAATCTGGTAAAAGCCAAGTGCCATAACCACAGCTGGAATCATCTGCGCCACTACAAGAATGAAGTTGACGGTCTTCTCACCGGCGAGTCGAAGAATCGAAATGGCGTATGCGGCCGGCAGGGAAATCAGCAGTGTCAACGCCACGCAGCATAAGGCGATCAGCAATGATGTGCCCAGATATGGCATTTGATCGCGGAACACGGCTGCGAAGTTGTCAAGTGTGAAATCCTTCGGCCATAAGTCGCCGGAACGTATGGAGCGACGCTGGGTGAAGGATATATTGATCATCCAGTACACCGGGAACAGCATGATCAGGGTAAGAATGATGCCGATAAGGGTCTTCCACCACGTAGAACGATGTTGCATGATAATGTCACTTCCTCTTCGTGGACTTTTTGGTCTTCTTGGCCTGATTTTCACTGCGCTGCGCCCACAGGTAGATGAAGGCGAATACCAGGGCGATGAGAATCAGGATGGTGCCGACCACCGAAGCTTCTGAATATTTGATAGTGGACGAATACCCCTTGCCGAAGGCCATTGCATACGACCATGTGGCCAAGGTTTGCGAGGTGCCGGAACCTTTGGTCATGATCCAGATGATGTCCACGGTTTTGAGCGTGTAGACGAAGCCGAGCAGGAGCGTAATCATGGTGACCGGCTTTAACAGCGGGAACGTGATCTTCCAGAATTTCTGCCAGGCGTTGCAGCCATCCAGCGAAGCCGCCTCGTAAAGGTCGACATTGATGTTCTGCAATCCGGAGTAGAGAATCACCAGATTGAATGGAATACCTAGCCAGATGTTGGCGATGATCACCGCCCACAACGAATGATCAGCCTGCAGCCACCAGATGGGATCAACACCGAATAATCCGAGGAATTTGTTGATCACGCCGTTGTCAGCGTCCATCATCCACTGCCATGTGGTGCCGGATACCATCGGCGGCAGCAACCACGGCACTAGAAATGCACCGCGGAGTAAACCTGAGAGTTTGAAGTTTTGATTGAAGAATACGGCGAGCGCAAGGCCAATCCAGTATTGGAAGAAGATGGAGATGATGACGAACACCATGGTCTGGCCGAACGTAACCCAGAACTCGTGGGAGCCCACCACTTCCTTGTAAATGTCCAAACCCGACCAGGGGGCTTCTCCGGTGACAAATGTTCTGCGCGTGTACCGATGCAAGCTCATGGAAATGTTCTGCACAAGTGGCGCGATGTAGAAAATCAGTAGATAGATAATGAGTGGGGCTGCGAACCCGATGGCGGCCAGAGTGGATGTTTTCATCCACTTACGCGGCTGAGTGCCTGCCGCCTGCTGCACTGCGGTTGTCATGAAGGAATCACCTCGAAATAGCGAGTGACGTATGTCAGTGTCAAGAAAAGGAAAAGGCAAAGGAAAAGCATGGGAGACAGCAGCTTGTGCTGCACGGCATTTTGCTTCTGACTCCCATGCTTGTAGGAGGAAGGAGAAAACGAATAGGAATGCGGCTTCGCGCCTATCAGGAGTTCAGTGCGGCCTGCAGGTTCTTAGAAAGCGTGGCGGAGATGTCCTCGTACTTGAGGCCGACTTTCGTGGTACGGCCTTCTGCCTTCTCCACGGAATCGACCCACGGTTCCCATAGCGGGTTTTCTGCCACCTGCTTGGTGCGCACGTCCTTCTTGGCGGCCAGGTAGCCCAAGGTCTCATTGGTCTTGACGAGGTTATCATCGCTGGTCAGGCAGTTGATCACATCCGCCGCAGCCTTGGTCTTATCTGCATTGGCCTTCTTGTGGAACGGTAGGGTGGCGAATTCACCACCAGTCGGCACGTTAGCCACACCGCCGTCCTTGGCTGGAATCGGTATGGACTTGAAGCCCTTTTCCTGTGCGGTGGCGGCCTGCCAAGAGCCATTTTCAGCGAAACCATATTCACCGGTTAGGAACAAATCCCAGGAGGCGGACTGGTTATCGGTGGCCACGGACTTTGGAGCCCAACCGTTCTTCACCCACCCGGACAGCAGATCCTGTGCATCCTTGGCGGCTTGGGATTCCGGCTTGCTCAGGTCGCCGTTCACACCCCAGAACCAAGGCTCGAACTGGAAGACGCCTTCCTCGCCGGTGATGCCAGAGAAAGTGATGCCCTTAGCGCCAGAGTCAACGACCTTCTTGATGGCCTCGTTCAAGGAGTCCCAATCCTTGACAGTTGAAATATCTACGCCGGCCTTTTCCAACACCTGCGGGTTGTAATACAGTCCCAATGCGTTGGTGCCGAATGCCACACCATACTGAGTACCGTCCACCACGCCTGGGCCTTCGATGTTCTCATCAAAACCATCGGTGTTCACTCCAGCATCCTTGACATCGGTGATGAGACCTGCATCTACAGCGGATGGCATGGCGGGGTTGTCGATGATCGCCACGTCCGGAGCATTGTCCGCTTTGACCGCAGTGGTGAGATTGTTAATCAAATCGGCGGTGGCCACACCCTGGCGCTTCAGCGTATAGCCATCAGGCGCGCAGGATTGTACGAGCTTGTCCCAGTCCGATCCGGCCTTATGCTGTGGATACGGATCCCAGAAATTGATGGTTTTGTCATTTTCCGAGGATCCGGATGCGGAGGAACTTCCACATGCCGTAACTCCTACCGTCATTGCGGCCACGGCCGTCAGTGCCACAGCGGCACGAATCTTGCTCAACTTCATTGTCTGTCCTTTCAGAAGATTGCACCAGCAAGCTTTTAACCGGTTCAATGAGTGGTTGTAAAGCAGCGGCGCTTTGTTGAACCGGTTAAATCACAGTATAAGAATCATAATCAAGAAAGTCAAATCATTGAATTAAAACTTTTTTATTCATTGCTTTCCGGTGCGTCCACCGACCCGGCATCAATGCGCTGCGCATCGACCAGTATGCACTGCTCCTCTGCGGCACGGCCTCGGATGCGCCTATCCAGCACCTCCACAGCATGCTTCGCCACTTCATTGAGGTTGATGCTCATAGAAGTGAACGGCATCCTCATCCCCGTTGCCATCTGATCGGGAGCAAGCGTCACCACGGAAATATCGTCCGGCACCTCGACATCAAGGTCTTTGAATACCTGCTGAGCGGATACCAACGCGGCATCATTATGAATAATCATCGCCGTAGCATCCGGGAAGGCAAGCAACGCCTGTTTCACCGCTAGATCCGACCCGAGCACTTCATTATCCGAGTACACCATATGCAAATCCATGCCGCGCTCACGTGCACGGAGTATGGCGGCATCACGAAACCTTAGCGCGAAGTTCAAACCGGAATCATATGTATGCCGAGGCCACCCCACCAGCAGCACCTCACGATGCCCCGCATCAGCCAACACATCCACCAGCTGGCTCGCGGCGCCTTCAAAATTGGAATCCACGTAATCAAGACCACCAAGCTCTTTGGGCTTACCCAATAGAACTCCTGGGAACTGTGTTTTTTGTAGCACCTTGACCCTTGGATCATCGTCGCGAACCTCAAGCAATATCACGCCGTCGAATTTCCGCGCATCAATAGCGCTACTCAGCGCTTGCGGCGAATCATTGGTCAGTAACAGTGAGTCGTATCCCATGTCATGCGCGGCAGCTGAAAGCGCATATAAATACGCGCCCATGGAAAGAGAAAAGCCATTGCCCTGCAACGCCGGCGAAACAATACAAATCGTATCCGTACGCGATGTGGAAAGCGATCGAGCCATGTGATTAACCGAGTATCCCAACTCGTCCATCGCTTTACGTACCTTCGCCGCGGTTTTTTCGGTGATAAGAGGACTATTAGACAGCACGTACGATACCGTGGCTTTTGATACCCCCGCTCTTTTAGCCACATCCTGCATCGTCACCATAAAGTCCTCCTCATTATTTGTTATTGACGATTTATTTCAATAGTACCTATTTGAACCGCGTCAATACACGCATACAACTATCCGAAGCACACAAACCAACGCACCCTAGACAGTCAGCCTCCTGTCAGCGAACTTACACCGTCCATAATTCGGGTAAACATCCCCATCACCCTGAATTTTGGACACTGACTCGAACTCAGTGTCCGAAATTACGACAGGCAAGGCTAATTCCCTGAATTCTGGACGCCAACACTTTCTTAGTGTCCATAATTCGGGAAAATGGGGATAATTATCGGAATTATGGACGCCAAGAGTGCAATTCCCCGTGTAACCCGTTGCCTCCTATGAAAATGTGGGGCATCTCGGTTGAAATACCCCACATCATGCGATGAGTTTCTATATCCGTGGCTTACTTCGCGACTTCCAGTGCTTCCTGGAGGGTGAAGGCGCGCGCGTAGAGGGACTTGCCGAGGATTGCGGCGTCCACGCCCAAGTCAGCCAGGGTTTTGATGGCGCGCAGATCGTCCAGCTTGGAGATGCCGCCGGATGCGGTCACCTTGGCGTTGGTGCGTTCGGCCACTTCACGTAGCAGTTCGATGTTCGGACCGGACATCATGCCGTCCTTGGCCACATCGGTCACCACGTAACGAGAGCAGCCCACGGAATCCAAGAACTTCATGGTTTCGAATAGGTCGCCGCCCTCGCGGGTCCAGCCGCGGGCAGCCAAAGTATGGCCACGCACATCAAGCCCTACAGCCACACGGTCGCCATACTTCTTGATGACTGAAGCCGTCCAATCCGGGTTTTCCAAAGCGGCGGTACCGATGTTGACGCGGGCAGCACCAGCTTCCAATGCAGCATCCAGCGAATCATCATCGCGTACGCCACCGGAGAGCTCGATGTTCACCTTGTCGCCAAGCTCATGGACGATTTGGCGCAACTGGTCACGGTTGTTGCCCGTGCCGAAAGCGGCATCCAAATCAACCAAGTGAATCCATTCGGCACCGGCTTCAACCCACGTGCGAGCGGCCTCGAACGGTGAGCCGTAATCAGTTTCGGAACCGGATTCGCCTTGGCGCAGGCGCACGGCCTTGCCATCGCGCACATCAACGGCGGGGAGCAGAGTCAACGACATAGTGGTAAACCTTTCTTCAAATACCTGGCAACAGGTTGTTAAGCCCCAAGTTGTTACAGTGTGGCGATCCAGTTCTTCAGCAGCTGGGCACCGGCATCGCCGGATTTCTCCGGATGGAACTGGGTGGCGAACAGCGGGCCATGTTCGTAGGCGGCCACGAATCGAGAGCGATCGTATTGGCACCAGCTCACACGCTCGGGTTCATCACCGAAATCAATGGAGAAACGTGAAGTGTCAGCCGGGCTCACGCCCATAGCCGCATAGGAGTGCACGAAGTAGAAGCGCTCATGTTCCACACCCTTGAGCAGCACGGAACCTTCGGCAGCCTCAATGGTATCCCAGCCCATGTGCGGCACCACATCGGCATCCAACGGATCCACGGAACCGCCGATCAGACCGACGCCATCAGCCTGCTCGCCATGCTCGGTACCATGTTCGAACATGATTTGCTCGCCTACGCATACGCCGAGCACCGGGCGGCCGGCGCGGATGCGATCGTAGATGACGCGGTCGCCGTCCACTTGCTTCAGGCCTTCCATGCAGGCCGCAAATGCGCCGACGCCAGGCACCACGAGACCATCCGCTTCAAGTGCCTGACGGTAATCGGACGTCAGCGTGGTATCAACGCCAAGATTCGCCAATGCGCGCACCATGGAGCGCACATTGCCGAAACCGTAGTCGAATACAACTGCCGTGGTCATAAGCTTCTCCCCTACCTTGTGATTTCCGTATGCTTATTCGATTCGCGAACCGCGACCGGCACGCCCCTGCTTGGTGTGCTTGGCGATGATTTCCATAGCCTTGTCATGGTCGAGTTCCGCGGAGTTCACGACTTCGAATCCTTGACTTTTGAGTTGCACCAGCGGCACAATGCCGAGCATCAAATCCTCCACGAATCGTGGCGTGGAATTGAACAGCACCGGCGGAGCAAACGTCTGACCGGCTTCGCCCTGCATATACATGGTGGCTTCGAGCTTGTCGGCACGATTCACTGCCAAGACCACGGCCATGCCGGATACCACGGTGGTCAAATCCTTGGCAGCAGCCTCCGGGCCATCGCCATCAAGGTTCTTCAAGACGGCGACGGCACCCTGATTGGATCCGATGCATTCGGCCGAAATGTCGGAAAGCTGGCAGAATGCGGCCAGCAGGTCGGCAGCGGCGATACGCGTGACAATCAGCGCGATTTTCGCCTTGTTGCCAAGTAATCCGGCAAGTTCGTTATCGAAACCAACTGAGGGATCGACTACGTCGGCCATTGCCTCATTGACTGCATCGGCTACATTGGCCACATCAGCATCATCAACGGAGTCGGTGTCGGCAGAGGCATTGGCGGCATCAGCTGTACTCGCATCCTCGTCGGCGAATTCCTTTTCGAATCCGGCGAGTGCTGCCTCCAGTTCTTCGTCCGAGAAATGCGACTCGTTATCCGGATCCGAATTCAAATCCTGGTTCTTATCGTCGGTATTGTCGGCCATCACAGAGCTCCCTTGGTGCTCGGAATCAAGCCTTCGATACGCGGGTCAGGTTCGATGGCGAAACGCAACGCACGGGCCAATGCCTTGAATTCGGCTTCGGCGATGTGGTGCGGATCACGGCCGGCGAGCACCTGCATGTGCAGGCAGATACCGGCGTGCAGTGCGATGGATTCCATCACATGCCGGACCAGCGAGCCGGTGAAGTGACCGCCCATCATGCAGTATTCGAAGCCTTCCGGCTCGCCGGAGCATACGCAGTACGGGCGGCCGGAAATATCAACCACGGCCTTGGCCAAAGCCTCATCCAGCGGCACAGTGGCGTCGGCGAATCGGCGGATACCGCGCTTGTCTCCCAGCGCCTGCTTCAGAGCCTCGCCGAATACGATGGCGGTGTCTTCCACGGTGTGATGCACATCGATATCGGTGTCGCCGTGAGCGTGAATCTTCAAATCAATCAGCGAATGCTTGCCGAGCGCGTTCATCATGTGATTGTAGAACGGCACCGAGGTGTCGATGTCGGTCTGACCGGTGCCGTCGAGGTTCAGCTCAAGGTCGATGTGTGATTCGCTGGTTTCGCGAACAATATGTGCGGTTCTTGCCATCATGTCTCCTGATTATGTGCGAATGGAACGGACACGGCAGGGCCCGGATTGTACCGGTGCCCTGCCGCAGTTCCGAAGTGGAAGTGTGTTGCCTAGGCTGCTTCTACGACACGGAGCACTTCGGCGAGGGCGTTACGGAAGGTTTCCATTTCCTCGTCGGTGCCCATGCATACGCGCAGCCAACCGTCCGGTCCGACTACGCGAATCAGGACTCCGCGCTTCAACAGCTCGTCGAAGATGGCGTCACGCTTGTCAAAATGGCCACCGAAGAGCAGGAAGTTGGAGCCGGATTCGGCCACTTCGAGGTGCTGCCCCTTGTAAGTCTGCTGCTTCAACCATTCGGCGGTGGCTTCGCGGGTTTCACGCAGGTGTTCCACACGGCTCAGCTGTTCGTCGGTGTGCTCGAAAGCAGCCAGTGCGGCGGCTTGGGTCACAGCGGACAGATGATACGGCATGCGTACGATGCGCACGCAATCGATGATGCCCTTGTCGGCTGCGAGATAGCCGACGCGTGCGCCGGCGAAGGCGAATGCCTTGCTCATCGTGCGGCTGACGGCCAGGTTCGGATGGTCCTTGATCAGGCTGACAGCACTCGGAGTACCAGGCTTGCGGAACTCCACGTAGGCTTCGTCGATGACGAGAATCGGATGCATGCCTTCTCCGGCTCCCGCGACTTCGGCGGTTTCGCAGGCGGCGAGGATACGCTCGATGTCCTCCATCGGCAGCGGGGTGCCGGTAGGATTGTTCGGGCTGGTCAGCAAAACCATCGAGGGCTTGACCTCGTTGATGGCTTCGATGACCTTCTCCACGTTCAGTGTGAAGTCCGGGTTGCGGTGAGCGAGCTTCCAGCCGGTGAACGTGTCACGCGCATATTCCGGATACATGGAATACGTGGGGTCGGCGCCCAGAGCCGTGCGACCGGGCCCACCGAACGCCTGGAACAACTGGAGCATGATCTCGTTGGAGCCGTTCGCGCCCCAGAGTTCGTCCACGTCCAGTCGGGTGCCGGATTCGCGGGCCAGATAGTCGCTGAATGCCTTGCGAAGCTCAATGTGTTCGCGATCCGGGTAGCGGTTCAGTGTTGGTGCGATTTCACGCACGCGCTTGGCGATGGTGTCGCATACGGCCGGATCCGGAGCGTACGGATTTTCGTTGACATTCAGGCACACCGGTACGTCGAGCTGCGGGGCTCCATACGGTTCCTCGCCGATCAGGTCGTTGCGCAGCGGCAGGTTGGAGGGAATAGTGCTCACAGCAGACCAGCTTCCTTTTCCTGTTCGCGCAGGGTTTCCTTGTTATACGGGTCTTCCACGAAGCGGGAGAGCACGCATTCACCGTGTGCCGGCAGGTCTTCGGAAACTGCGAACGCGTTGATGCGGGCGGCGAGTTCCTTCAGACCTTCCTCGTCGTATTCGATGACTTCGACGGGCTTCATGAACGTGTGCACGCCGAGGCCTGCAGCGAAGCGAGCGGTGCCGCCGGTGGGCAGCACGTGGTTGGAACCGGACATGTAATCGCCCAGCGGCACCGGGGAGTACGGGCCGCGGAAGATGGCACCGGCGTTCTTGATGCGCTTGACCACGGCGTCCGCGTCCTTGGTCTGGATTTCCAAGTGCTCGGCGGCGTACGCGTTGGCGGCATCGATGGACTGGTCGAGACCATCGGTCAGCACGATGGCGGACTGGGCGCCGGACAGAGACGTGTGCACGCGTTCAGCGTGCTCGGTCTTCGGCACACGGTAGTTGAGGTTCTCCTGCACTTTTTCGGCTAGTTCAGGAGAATCGGTGAACAGTACAGAGCCGGCGAGCTCGTCGTGCTCGGCCTGGCCGATCAGATCGGCGGCGAGCAGGCTTGGGTTGGCGTCCTTATCGGCGATGATGCCGATTTCGGTCGGGCCGGCCACGGCATCGATACCCACGAATGCGGAAACCAGGGACTTGGCGGTAGCCACGAAAATGTTGCCCGGACCGGTGATCTTGTCGACCGGATCGCACAGCACGTCGCCGTCCTGTGGCTCGGAACCCTTGGCACCATAGGCGAACATGGCGATGGCCTGTGCTCCGCCGACCGCGTACACTTCGTCGACACCAAGGATGGCACAGGTGGCGAGAATGGTCTTGTTCGGCAGGCCTTCCGCGTTATCGCGTGCGGGTGGAGTGGCAATGGCCAGGGATTCGACGCCTGCGGCCTGTGCCGGCACGGCGTTCATAATCACGGAAGATGGGTACACGGCCTTGCCGCCAGGCACGTACAGGCCAACGCGTTGAATCGGAATCCAACGTTCGGCGACGCGAGCACCGGGAGCCAGATCCGTGTGGAAGTCCTTCGGCACCTGGTTCTTGGCCACGGCACGGGCGCGACGCACCGACTCCTCGATGGCTGCACGGACTTCAGGGTCGAGCGTGGTGAGCGCATCGGCAATCGCTTCGGCCGGCACGCGCAGGTTCTTGGGGCGCACATGGTCGAACTTTTCCTCAAAGTCACGCAGGGCTGCCGCACCGCGCTCCTTGACATCGTCAAGAATCGGGCGCACCAGATCGGTGGCTTCGGAGGTGCCCATTGCGGCGCGCGGCATCGCGGCCAGCAGTTCGGCACGGGACAGTTTCTGACCACGAAGGTCGATGATTCGCATGATGTTCTCGCTCATAACGCCTCATCGTAGCAATGTGAAGCCACGAAGTGCCCGGAAACGTTCACTTTCACCCGTATCGTGAGATATCAGACGGTTTGCAGTGTGCATATAGACGGATATAGCTTGAGGAACCGTGGGTAACGCTCGTTATATACACGCACGGCTTTCGGATTTGGCACATAGGTCGTGGTCTCGGCGATGTTTGAAGCGAGGTCAGGCTGATCAAACACCAATGAAGTGAGCGCCACGGCCGGCAGGATATCAGCGTTGGCGTATACGTCAATCGGATGGTTCAGCACACCGGCGAGAATCTGGCACCATGCGGTTTCGCGGGCGCCGCCACCGATCAACGATATGGATATCGGCTCGGCATCGAAGCTTTCCATCCCTTGACGAATCGAAAATGCCACACCTTCCAATGCCGCCCGAGCCATATCCGCTTGCGTGGTATCCGGCGTGATGCCAACGTATGTGCCGCGAATGGTCGGATTCATCACCGGGAACCGTTCCCCCACCAAATACGGCAGGCATAGCACGCCATTGGCTCCGGGCGCTGATGCTGCAATCAACTCATGGACTTCGGCATAATCACCGTTCGCGAATACACCGGTCGCCCATTTGTGCACGTCACCGGCATTAAGGAACGGCACCGCGTTTACGAATCCCGGTTCCACACCAAACTTCAGGTTCGCGGCCCCCGGTTTGTTGACGAATGGTTCCGGAGACACAGTGGCAATCCAACCGGATGTACCGATATTGATGTTGTACTGGCCGGGTCTGGCGACGCCGCTGGCGAATGTAGTGGCACCGGCGTCGCCAATGCCGGCGTGCACCGCAGTGCCGGTGGCAAATCCAGTAAGCGCTGCAGCTGCCACAGTCACAGTGCCGATGCGATCCTGTGGCTTATGCAGCTCAGGCAACAGTGCGATATCGATGCCCGCAGCCTCGCACAGTTCCTTATCCCACTGCCCGGCGCGAATATTCATTGCACCGGCTGTTGAGCATGCTACTACATCGCCAATGCACGTGCCCGTCAGCTGTGCGATGAGATAATCCTTGGAGCTGATCAGCACATGACGCATGCGCTCGAACGTTGCCGGCTCATGATCTCGCAGCCACATGAGCTTCGGCAGCGGCAGGCAACCTTCCAAACGGTTGCCTACGGTTTCAAGGAATCGTGCTGTACCACCCAAGTATGCATTGCCGAGTTGTTCGGCTTCGGCATCCGCGCGACCGTCCGAGTACAGGATCGCATTGCATACAGGCTTGAGTTCGGCATCCAACGCAATGACGTCCTGCATCTGCCCGCTGAAGATAATGCCGGCAACTTGCGCAGCAGTAAAGCCAGGTTCGCGCTCTTGCGCTTGAGCAAGCATCGTTTGGGATACTTGGCAGAATGCCTGCCACCATTCATTAGGATTCTGCTCGCGAAAATCGCCATCGATGATCAGTGTGAGGTCACAACTTGCACTGGCGACAATCTGCCCGTCCTCAGCCACCAGCGCGCCTTTCAGTGCCGTGGTTCCCGCATCAAACGCTGCAACATACTGCATAGTCCGCTCCGTTATATAAGCCACGATGAGATTCCTCACCAAGCAAAATCCGCATAATCAGCTGTTCTGATTCGTAGAATAGCTCAGGAACGTACTGATTCGAGTAAGCGAGGCATTATGGCGCTTCAATCGACGATTACCCTCAACAATGGCACGGTGATTCCTCAGGTTGGTTTGGGCGTGTTCCAGACTCCTGACGGAGAAACCACCATCAACGCCGTACAGACAGCGTTGGAGAACGGCTACCGCCACATTGATACGGCGATGATCTATCGCAACGAGGCTTCCGTGGGCGAAGGTATTCGCCGTGCTGGTGTGCCGCGTGAGGATTTCTTCCTGACCACCAAGCTCTGGAATGACGATATTCGCGCGCATCGCGGGCTTGAGGCGTTCCAGGAGAGCCTCGACCGTTTGGGACTGGATTATGTGGACCTGTATCTGATTCATTGGCCTGCGGATGGTTGGCAGCAGGCTTGGGATGATCTGCAGAAGATTTATCAATCCGGCCGTGCCAAGGCCATTGGCGTAAGCAATTTCCAGCAGCATCATATTGAAGAGCTGTTGAAGAACAGTGACGTGGTCCCTGCTGTAGATCAAATCGAATCCTCCCCGCAGTTCACCAACCAAGAGCTGATTGATTTCCTTGCCGGTAAGGGCATTCATACCGAGGCATGGAGCCCGCTGGGCGGTACTGGCGGCAACCTGCTTGCCGAGCCGGTGCTGGCTGAAATCGGTGCCAAGTACGGCAAGTCCGCCGCTCAAGTGGTGATTCGTTGGCACATCCAGCGCGGCATCGTCGTGCTGCCGAAGTCCACCCACGCCGAGCGTATTAAGCAGAACTTCGACGTATTCGACTTCAACCTGGCACCTGAGGATATGGCCGCCGTTACCGCGCTCAACACCGGTAAGCGCAACGGCGCCGATCCTGACAACTTCGATTTCTAGTTTTCTAATTATTAGGTTTGACTAATCAAAAAGCCTTTCAGATTATCTCTGAAAGGCTTTTTGTATATCTGGTTAAGTTATAGGTCTGGATAATGGTTGAGGCCCGGGAGCGTGTGCTCTACCGGGCCTCGTTACGTGTGTATGCGGCGGTGTGCTACTCTCCCACACTCTGTCGGGTGCAGTACCATCGCCGTGCCAGGCCTTAGCTTCCGGGTTCG
>NZ_PEBJ01000020.1 GCF_002802915.1 Bifidobacterium felsineum | reverse complement strand
ACATACCCCGTACCGGCAACCGCAACACGCAAATCAGCAAAACCACGCATACAAACCCCCTAAAAACAAAACAAATTGATTAATGACTTGATGAATACGAATCAGCTCTTATGCAGGAAGAGTTGTTTGTATTGGTTGGCGATGTGTTCCCAGGAGTAGGCGTCGTGGATGCGTCGCCTGGCCTTCACGCCCAACGCGCGGAT
>NZ_PEBJ01000001.1 GCF_002802915.1 Bifidobacterium felsineum | reverse complement strand
TAATCAGCATTATTTGTATCTGGCGTACCACCCCCAACGATATCGGCGAGTTCACCCAACTTACGCTGTTCCCAAGCAGACGCGGGGGCACGAGTGATGCGGTACTGCCTGAACCGAGTGGAATCACATGGTACAACATGCGGTTTTGAGCCGTTCCTCGGTATTGCGCCAATCTCCTTTGCTGTGCGAAATCCCACGTCATCGAAAAATCAAGGATTTCGTTGGCGCATTCCCACGATTCCGCATCCGCGTGCCGATTGTGCCAAAATCGTTTGGTACGACATACCGGTTACTCCTAAATTGTGATGTTGTACCAACTAGGGATACCGGTACACCCGCACATACGACGAAGCCCCTTCCATCTGGAAGGGGCTTCATGTCAGGCTCAGCTATAAAGCTCGAATTACTCCACGGTGTTGGTGGGGACTTCGATGCCGTTGCCGAACTTCACGTCGCGGGCTGCAGCCACGCGGGACGGCAGGCCGTAGATGTCGATGAAGCCGTTGGAGGACTTGGAATCGAAGCTGTCGCCGGAATCGTAGGTGGCAAGCTTGTAGTCGTACAGCGAGGAATCGGAACGACGACCGGTCACCACGGCACGGCCACCATGCAGGGTCATGCGAATCTCACCGGAGACGTACTTCTGAGTGTCTTCGATGAAGGCGTTCAGGGACTGGGTTGCCGGGGAGAACCACTGCGCATCGTAGACCAGCTCGGCCCAACGCTTGTCGATATCGCGCTTGATGCGGTGCTGTTCGCGCTCGAGGCAGCAGTTTTCGAGTTCCTGATGGGCGGTGATCAGCGCCACGGCACCCGGAGCCTCGTAGAGCTCGCGGGACTTGATGCCGACCAGACGATCCTCAATCAGATCGATACGGCCGATGCCCTGGGCGCCTGCGCGGCGGTTCATCTCTTCGATGGCCTGCAGCGGGGTGACGTCGCGGCCGTCAATCTTGACCGGAATGCCCTGCTTGAATTCGATGACCACTTCATCTTCGACCGGCGGGAAGGCCGGATCGTCGGTGTAGGAGTAGCAGTCCTTGGTCGGACCGTTCCACGGATCCTCGAGGAAACCGGTCTCGATGGCGCGACCCCACACGTTCTGATCGATGGAGTACGGAGACTTCTTGGTCTGGGTAATCGGCAGCTTGTGCTCCTTGGCGAACGCGATTTCCACGTCACGGGTCAGGGCGAGATCGCGAATCGGGCTGATGGCCTTCAGGGTCGGGTCGATGGCGGCGATGGACACCTCGAAACGAACCTGGTCGTTGCCCTTGCCGGTGCAGCCGTGGGAAATGGTGTCGGCACCGAACTGGTGGGCGGCACGCACAAGGTGCTTGGAGATCAGCGGGCGGGAGATGGCGGAGACCAGCGGGTACACGCCTTCGTACATGGCGTTGGCCTTCAGGGCCTTCATGCAGTACTCGTTGGCGAACTCGTCACGGGCGTCCACCACGTAGGATTCCACAGCGCCGCAGGCGAGGGCGCGCTGCTTGATGGTCTCCAGGCTTTCGCCGCCCTGACCGACATCGAGGGACACGGCGACGACATCCTTGCCGGTGCGCTCCTTCAGGTACGAGATGGCGACGGAGGTATCGAGACCACCGGAATAGGCCAGAACAATGCGCTTGTTATCTGCCATTGATTCCCTTTCCTAAACAATCAAAAACAAACTGAATGCAATTATATACAGAGTTATGCATATTTATGCATGGGCGTGTTGGGAAATGCGTTATTTGGAGGCGAGGGCTAGGAGCCAGTCGGCTCGGGTGGCGGCGGTGTCGTCATCCGTACAGATGACCAGTACCGTATCGTCTCCGGCGATGGTGCCGAGCACACCGTCAATCGGCTGCTTATCCACTACGGATGCCACGTATTGTGCGGCTCCGGAAGGCGTGTGCACCACGATGAGGTTACGGGCGGCGGCCACCGAAGTGACCAGACCGCTCAGTACGCGAGACATCTGTGCTTCAGACCGCTCCCCGACAACGGGCTCGCCTTCGCCCGCGGTCACGCCATGCTCAACCGCGTAGGCCACCGTGCCATCCTTGAGACGCGTCTTGACGGCATGCATCTCGTCCAAATCACGGCTCAGTGTCGCCTGAGTCACCACAATGCCCTCATCGATCAGGATTTTGGACAATTGCGATTGCGATGTGACGATATGCGTGGCCAGCGCCTGTTCGATGGCGCTCAGTCGAGCGGCCCTGGTGGCGGGCCGCTGCAACGACGGAGAGGTTTCGCTCATGCCAGCAGGCTTTCGTCTCCACGAGCCTTGCCGGCCAGCCACGTCATCAGCGCCTTCTGGGCGTGCAGACGGTTCTCGGCCTCATCCCACACCACGGACTGAGGGCCGTCGATCACCTCGGCGGTGACTTCCTTGCCTCGGTAGGCGGGCAGGCAGTGCTGGAACAGCGCGTCCGGCTTGGCGAGCGCCATAAGTTCAGCGTTGACCTGATAGTTCCAGAACGGCTTGGAACGGATTGCGTATTCGGCCTCCTCGCCCATCGAAACCCAGGTGTCGGTGAACACGCAGTCGGCATCCTTCACGGCTTCCTTGGCGTCAGTGGTAACGAGAATGGAGCCACCGTTTTCCGCAGCGATACGCTCGGCGTCGGCCACGATGTCCGGACGCGGCAGGTAACCCTGCGGGCCAGCCACACGCACGTTCATACCAGCCACAGCACCGCCAAGCAGGTAGGAGTTGGACATGTTGTTGGCGGCATCACCCACATAAGCGATGGTCTGGTTCTTCAGGTTCTCCACGCCACCGCGATGCTCGGCGATGGTCTGGAAGTCCGCCAAGATCTGGCAGGGGTGGAAGTCATCGGTCAGGGCGTTGATCACCGGATGGGTGGAGTATTTGGCCATTTCCTCCACACGATCCTGGCCGAAGGTGCGCCACACCACGCCGTAGGCCATACGGTCGAGTACGCGAGCGGTGTCGGCAACCGGCTCGCCACGGCCCAGCTGTGAGCCGGACTTGTCGATGACCAGCGGGTATCCGCCCAATTCGGCTACACCAATGGAGAAGCTGGAACGGGTACGGGTGGATGGCTTGTCGAACAGCACGGCGACGGCCTGCGGACCAGCGAACGGCTGCTTGTAGAAACGGTCATGATGGAATTTGATGGCAAGTTCCAAAACCTGCTTCTGCTCCTCATGGCTGAGGTCATCATCGCGCAGCATGTGGCGAAGTTCTGGGGTCATATTGGTCTCCTTTATTACGGGTAACGTGGGGACTCCCCTCAGTCAGCTCTGCTGACAGCTCCCTCACAGAGGGAGCTGGAGGGAAAAATCAAATACCGTTACGGCTTTCCTCTAATCAGTCGTTGGGCAAGTCGGCGGGGACGCTCTTCAGCACGGCCAGAGCCTTGTCGACGTCTTCGGCGGTGACGATCAGCGGTGGTGCGAAACGCAGGGCATCCGGCGCCACGGCGTTCACGATCAGTCCGTGTTCCAAGCAATAGTTCATTACCGCATGGGCACACGGATGCTTCAGTTCCACGGCATCAAGCAAGCCACTGCCGCGTACGGATACATAGAGCGGATTGCCGGTGGCCATAATGCCTTCGCGCAGCTGCTTGCCGCGCTCTTCGGCGTTCGCCACAAGGTTTTCCTCCTCGATCACACCGATGGTGGCAAGACCTGCCGCAGCGCCTAGCGGATTGCCGGCGAATGTGGAACCGTGAGAACCCGGGGTGAACAGCGATGCGAGCTTGGCGCCGAAGGCAATCATGCCACCCATCGGGAAGCCGCCGGCCACACCTTTGGCGAAGGTGATCATGTCCGGGGTCACGCCACCGGAAAGTTCCTCGTTCTGGAATGCGAACCAGGAACCGGTGCGGCCCATGCCGGTCTGCACTTCGTCGATGATGAGCAGCGCATGGTTGATGTCGCACATCTCACGCACGAACTTCACATAGTCAGCGCCCACAGGCTTGACGCCTGCCTCACCTTGGATGAGCTCAAGAATCACCGCGGCCACAGGGCCCTTACCGTAATGGCCGAGACCGGTTTGCGCGAACGCATCATGCAACGCGAATTTGTCGCCGGGGCGCACGAATTCGATATTCGGCACCAGCGGATCATATGGCTTGCGGATGTTCGGCTTCCATGTGGCGGAAAGCGCACCCATCGTACGGCCATGGAATCCTTGGGTCATTGCGATGATACGAGCCGGCTTGCCGCCGACCGACGGCAGGGCGCCCGGCAGCGTGCGGCCATACAGCTTGGCAAGCTTCAACGCCGCCTCATTGCCTTCGGCACCGGAATTGCCGAAGTAGACCTTGGACCCCTCAGGGGCGCCGGCAAGCTTGACCAGCTTCGCCGCGAGCTCGATCTGCGGCTCGGAAGCGAAGTAGTTGCTGATATGAGCCATCTTCCCGGCTTGCTCAGAAACGGCCTTAACCCATTTGGGATGCGCGTATCCCAGCGAATTGACGGCGATGCCCGCCAGGAAATCGAGGTATTCATTGCCGTCGACATCCCAGAGATGAGCACCTTGGCCGTGGTCCATCACACGCAGCGGAGTGCCGAACACATTCATATGGACCTGGGCGTACTCCCCCAGCCATTTGCTATCTTCCGCACCCAGTGTTTCCGTTGCTTCAGTAGACATAGGAACTCCTCATTTCCAGTCCGTCCTCAGGCACGACCATGGTGCCGATACCCGCGGAAGTAAATATCTCGTTCAAAATGGAGTGCGGCTTGCGACCGTCGATGATATGGGCCTGGGGCACACCACCGTCAAGGGCACGCACACAGGCTTCCATCTTCGGGCGCATACCGGATTCCAGATCCGGCAACATATCGCGCAGATTCTCCACACCGATACGGCCGATCAATGAATTCTTATCCGGCCAGTCGGCGTACAGGCCATCCACGTCCGTCAGAATCACCAGCTTGTGGGCGCCTACCGCGGCGGCCAATGCGGCGGCAGCGGAATCGGCGTTCACGTTCAATACCTCAGTGGCATCGTCCTCGTTCGGAGCCACTGAGGAAACCACCGGAATACGACCGGCGGCAACCAGATCCTCCACCGCGGAGGCATCCACGGACACCACATCACCGACCAGACCGATATCCGTTGGGGTGCCATCGATCACCGGCTTGCGCTGATGAGCGGAGAACAGGCCGCCATCCTCACCGGAAAGTCCCACGGCGAGCGGGCCATGTGCATTGATCAGGCCCACCAGTTCGCGGGAAACCTTACCGGTCAACACCATGCGCACCACATCCATTGCTTCAGGAGTCGTGACGCGCAGGCCACCCTTGAATTCGGATTTGATGCCCAGAGCTTTCAACATGTGGGAGATCTGCGGGCCGCCACCGTGCACCACAATCGGGTGAATGCCCACCTGGCGCAGGAACACCATATCTTCGGCGAAGCACTGCTTCAAGTGCTCATCCACCATGGCGTTACCACCATATTTGACCACAATGCGCTGGCCGGCGAACTCCTCCAACCACGGCAATGCTTCGATCAGCACTTCCGCTTTCTGGTCGGCGCGCAAATCCGTGTGCACGTCAAAATGGAACCCAGGTCCCTTTAATTCCGTAGCCATAAATCTATTTATTTCCCCTCACATATGCCATAGGTAAGAGGTTGCTGGAGATGTTCGTTGTCAGACCGTAAGCTTGGCCGAACGGCCTTGAGTGTGTCAGACAACGAATATCTCCAGCAACCTCGCATAGCTTTACTCAGCTTTCGTAGTCAGCGTTGATGTGCACGTATTCGTGGGTCAGGTCATCGGTCCACACAGTGGCCTCAGCATCCGAGCCAGTGTTCAGGTCGATGTCGATGTGCACTTCGCGCGGGGTCATATCGACTTCGCTGCGATCGCGGCCGGCTCCACCGTTCTCGCAGATGCGCACGCCGTTGACGTCCACAGTGACCTTGTTGGAATCGTACGGAGCCACGTCTTCAGGCACAGTGCCAAGGGAGCTGACGATACGGCCCCAGTTCGGGTCGTTGCCGGAAATCGCGCACTTGAGCAGGTTGGACGCCGCGACTGCACGGCCGCAGGCCAGAGCCGCCTCTTCGCTGGTGGCGCCAGTGACGGTGATGCGGATATCGTGGGATGCACCTTCGCCGTCGCCGATGATCTGGCGGGACAGGCTGGCGCATGCCTCACGCACAAGCTTGTTGAACTCATCCTTATCCGGTTCGATGCCGGAGGCACCAGAGGCGAGCAACAGAACCGTATCATTGGTGGACATGCAGCCGTCCACATCGATGCGGTTGAAGGAGTGCTCAGCGGCAACCGTAAGTGCCGCCTGCATCTGGCCGGCGGAGACCACGGCATCGGTGGTGATGACGCACAGCATGGTGGCCAGCTGCGGGGCAATCATGCCGGACCCCTTGACCATGCCGCCGATCTTCCAGCCGTTGGATCCGGTGAGTTCGACCGTCTTGGGCTTGGTGTCGGTGGTCATAATGGCATGGGAGGCATCGGCACCGGCTTCGGCGGTATCGGCGAGTGCGGCATACGCCTTGGTGGCACCGTCCAGCACATGGTCGAGCGGCAGCAGCTCACCAATCAGGCCGGTGGAGCAGACCGCCACATCTTCCGGCTTGGCATCCACCAGTTCGGCGACCTTTTCCGCAGTGGCTTTGGACTGCGCATAGCCTTCCTCACCAGTGCAGGCGTTGGCGCCACCGGAGTTCAGGATCACGGCTTTAACATGGCCATCCGCCACGATCTTTCGACTCCACTGCACCGGTGCCGCGCAAAAACGGTTCGAGGTGAATACGCCTGCGGCGGCGTCGATCGGGCCGTTGTTGACGACCAGTGCCAAATCCTTCTTGCCTTCGACCGCGGAGATGCCGGCTTCGACACCGGCTGCGGTAAATCCTTGTGCGAATGTAACGCTCACGGGGCTACTCCAATCTTGGTCAGGCCTGCATCCTCAGGCAGACCCAGTGCGACATTCAGTGACTGTACCGCTTGACCGGCTGTTCCACGGTTGAGGTTATCAATAGCTGAAAATGCGTACAGTCGCTTTGACTTACGGTCAACGACCACCTGCAAATGCGCAGCGTTGGAGCCAATCACATTGCCTGTTGCCGGCAGCATGCCTTCGGGCAGCAGCACCATGAAGTCCTGGCCTTCATAGGCCTTGGCCCATACGCCGCGAATTTCCTCGTCGCTCATGCCAAGCGCCTTTTCGCTCATATGGGCGGAAACGGTGGCGAGAATGCCACGGGACATGGGGGCCAGAACCGGCGTGAAGCCCAGCGTGAATTCATTGGCGGCTGCGGCGCTCTTGCCGGCGGCATGCGCGAAGTTCTGCAGAATCTCAGGAATATGGCGATGTGTGCCGCCGACGCCATATGGCAGTGCGGACTGCAAGGCCTCGGAAGCCAGCAGATTCGTGCGTTTCAGGTTCTTACCTGCGCCGGAGTAGCCGACGACCAAATCGGCCACAATGTCCTCCGGCTCAATCAGTCCCTCGGCAATGGCCGGCTGCAGAGCCAAAGTGGTTGCCGTCACATTGCAGCCAGGTCCGGCGATGCGCTTGGTACCGGGCAACGCTTCACGCTGGCGGGTGTAGTCTCCAGTGGCGTTCTTGCCGGTGATGAGTTCCGGCATACCGTAGGTCCAGTGCTCGTAGAAGTCGCCACCGTAGAACTCATCCCACGCGCTTTTCTCTTCAAGGCGATGATCGGCGCCAAGGTCGACAACGATGGCATTGGGATCAAGCTGCGAAGCCAATTTGCCCGAAGCACCATGCGGCAGGGCGAGGATGATGACATCGTGACCGTTCAAGACGTCCGGCGTGGTGTCTTCCACCGTAAGCCCAGCCAATTGCGGAATGTGCGGCATATGCTTGGCCATGGAATCGCCCACGGAGGAATGACCTGCCACGCAGGTGACTTCAAAGTCAGGGTGGGCGGCAAGAATACGCAGCGCCTCACCTCCGGCGTATCCCGTGGCACCGGCCACGGCCACTGAATATTTCGGCATACTCATCTCTTTTCAACTGATGTAACCTGGGATGAGTATACATGATTATGCAGACTTATGCATAGTTATGCATGGGTGTGTTGGCTCACCAACGCACAGCAATCGCAATCGCGTGCAGGCCGCATAGCAGCCGTGTAGCAATCGCGCGGCAATCAAGCGGAAATGGAATCACCGGAGGAAGAACCGGCCCCACCGGTGAGTTGCTGCAACGCCTCCTGATAGAGACTCATGGCATCATAGCCATTGAGCGCCATCCAGATAACGGCCAGCGTATACAGCACATTCAGTATCACTGCCGCCAGGGCCAAGCCGAAGCCCTTCATATGGAAGGTGCGCGTACGCCACATGGCGAGGATGCCCATCAGCGCCGATAGCACCGGAACAGGGAAGAACAACGCCAGTACGAAGGAAATGATCGCATATGAATCCCAATGACCGTACAGAGGATTCTGATTGGGGTCATTCAAATCAATGCCGTTGTAATAATGCGGCTGATAGGGCTTGCCGCCTTGGTTGAAGGCGGAATTGCCCTGACCGGTCTGACCATAAGGCTGGCCCTGTGTTCCAGGATATCCACCCGGATAATATCCCTGCGTATTCTGCGGTTGCGCAGCACCCGCAGGCACGCTGTCTGCTGATTGCTGTGCCGTTGCAGCATTCTGCTGGGAATCGGATTCGGGAGCGCCATACAGATATGGGTTGTAATTGGGGCCATATTGCCCAGCCATGGCACCGTATTCAGGCTGCTTGTACTGCCCGTATTCCGGTGTTTGCTGTTCTGGCTGGCTCATGGCGCTCCTTACTGTGTATCACATATAGGTAAGGCTCCCCTCAGCCGCTGTGCTGCTGGCCCCTCTCACAGAGAGGAGCCAGCAGTCCGAGGGAAACCTGATGACGGGTCAGGCGCGCAACTGCGCACCGATCTTTGCCGCCGCGGCGACGATATCCGCGCGAATCGCCTCGCTGTCTTCAGCGGAAAGCGTCTTGCTCGGGGAACGGAAGACCACGGCATATGCCAGGGACTTCTTGCCTTCGCCCACCTGCTCACCGGTGAACACGTCGAACAGTTCGATGGATTCGAGGTTGGCGCCTGCGGCTTCGCGAATCACGGCTTCCACCTGAGCGGCGCTGACCGTATCGTCCACGGTGAAGGCCAGGTCCTGCTTGACCGGCGGGAAGGTGGAAATCGGCTTGGCCTGAACCGGCTTGCCCGTCAAAGTGGAGAACAGGTCGGTGAGGTTCAGCTCAAAGGCGGCGGAATGCTCCGGGAAACCAAGGGCTTCGTTGACGCGTGGGTGCAGCTCACCCACCCAGCCGGCGAACACATCGCCAGCCATCACGCGGGCGGCGCGACCCGGATGCCATTGTGCGGGCACATCGTCGGCGGCGGGCTGATCAAGCGTGATGTTCGCGCCGATGCGGCCGGCGATGCGGCGCACGGCTTCCACGGCATCGGACCAATCGACCGGACGCTTGCCGCCCAGCCAGCCGGCATCCTCAGCCAGACCGGTCAGAATACCGGCAACATGGTCGGGCTGGTCCGGCAAACCGGCGTCGAGTGCGGCCAGCTGCTCGTCGGTCGGGCGCACGCCGCCCGGCAGTGCCGGGATGGCCGGAGCTTCCGGATCCCACAGATAGACGTGGCCCAGCTCGTACAAGGACACGTTCTCGATGCCGCGACGGATGTTGCGCTGCACGGTGGTGGCCAGGGTCGGCAGAATCTCACGACGCAGGTACGGGCGATCGCCGTACAGCGGGTTGGCGATCTCCACACTGACCTTCTTGGTGGACTCGGGATCATAGCCGAAGGCCTTATAATCCTCATCGCCCACGAACGGGTAGCTCAGCGCTTCCACCATGCCGTACTCGGCGAGTTCGTCCGCGATGCGACGGCGGCGCAGCTGGTTCGGGGTCAGGCCCACGAGGCCTTCCACCGGAGCCGGCGGCACGGTGACCGGAATCTTGTCGTAACCGACCAGGCGGGCGATCTCTTCGACCAGATCGCATGGCTCGTTCAGATCAGGGCGCCAAGTCGGCGGAGTCACGGAGAACTCACCGTTGCCGCCGCCGGCAACCGTGCAGCCGATGTCGGTGAGGATGTCGGAAATGCGGTTGATGTCCACATCGAGGCCGGCCACGCGAGCCACTTCGGAAGCCTTGAAGTGGATGACCTTACGGCGAACCGTGTTGTTCACATCGTTCGGGTGCTCGCTCGGCTCGCCATTGCCGTACTTGGCCAGCAGTTCGGCGGCCATCTGAGCGGCGGCCGGCTGCAACGCGGTATCCACACCGCGTTCGAAGCGACGGGAGGCCTCGGACGGAGTCTTGTGGCGACGTGCAGAACGCGCGATGGTCACCTGATCGAAGTGTGCGGCTTCCAGAAGGATGTTCTTGGTGTCGGCGGTCACTTCGCCGTACAGACCACCCATCACACCGGCAAGGCCGATGATTCGGGAGCCACGCTCGCCGTTCGGGGAGTCGGTGATGAGCAGATCTTCGACGCTGAGCTCATGTTCCTTGCCATCCAGCGTGGTGAGCTTCTCACCGGCGTTGGCGCGACGGACCACAATCGGGCCTTCGAGCTTGTCGAGATCGTAGGCGTGCATCGGCTGGCCGAGGTCCAGCATCACGTAGTTGGTCACATCCACTGCCAGAGACAGGGAGCGCATGCCTGCACGGGTCAGGCGGCGGCGCATCCAGTTCGGGGTCTTGGCGGTCGGGTCGAAGTTCCTGACGATGCGGGCGTAGTAGCGATCGCATCCAGGAACACCGTGAATCGGGTTGTTGTCGTCGATTTCGATGTCGATGTCCACCTTGGTGCCCGGCTGGTAGTCGGCCGGTTCCGGGGCCTTCTCGTTCAGGGCAATCGCCGGATCGGTGTACGGAGCACCGGTGGAGTGGTGGTATTCACGGGCCACGCCACGGTAGGACAGCGTGTAGCCACGGTCCGGGGTGATGTTGATCTCGAGCAGCGGCTGATCCAAGTGCAGAAGGTGCATGGCATCCTGGCCGGGCTTCAGAGCTTCATATTCGGCTTCGGTGAAACCGTATTCGCGCAGCAGGATGATGCCGTTATGGTTGTCGCCAAGGCCCAGCTCGCGCTCGGAGGCGCACATGCCGTTCGAGACGTGGCCGTAGGTCTTACGCGGCTCAATCTTGAAATCACCAGGCAGCACGGCACCCGGCAGGGTCACGACGACCTTCTCGCCGGCCTTCATGTTCGGAGCGCCGCAGATAATGCCGCGCGGAACCTTGTTGCCGTTCTCGTCGGTTTCGTTCCATTCGTCGCCGCAGTCAACATGGCACCAGTTGATGATCTTGCCGTTCTTCTGCGGTTCCGGGGTGGCGTCCACCACGTAGCCGACCACGATCGGGCCGGTCACCTGGGAGGCGTGAATCTCCTCTTCCTCAAGGCCCACCTTGACGAGGTCCTTGGCGAGCTGCTCGTAGGTCAGGCCTTCCGGAACCTCGACATGGTCCTTGAGCCAATCGATATCGATCATAGGCATGGCTGAATCACTCCCCCATCACAAACTGTTCGGCGAAACGCACGTCGCCTTCGACCAGGTCGTGCATATCGTTGATGTCGCTGCGCAGCAGCAGCGTGCGCTCCATGCCCACGCCGAAGGCGAAGCCGGTGTACACGTCCGGGTCGATGCCGGCGGACTTCAACACGTTCGGGTTCACCATGCCGCAACCGCCCCATTCGAGCCAGCCCGGACCACCCTTCTTATCGGGGAACCACAGGTCAAGCTCGGCACTCGGTTCAGTGAACGGGAAGTAGCTCGGACGCAAACGGGTCTTGGCTTCCGGACCGAACATGGCCACGGCGAGCTTGTCCAGCACGCCCTTCAAATCGGCCATGGTCAGGTGCTTGTCGACGGCAAGGGCTTCGCATTGGTGGAACACCGGCGTATGGGTGGCGTCAAGCTCATCGGTACGGAACACACGGCCCGGGCTGGCGATGTACAGTGGCACGCCACGGGTGAGCAGTGCGCGAACCTGATCGGAGGAGGTCTGCGTGCGCACCACCATGTTGGAGCCCACGAAGCCAGCGGCATCCTTGGCCTGGTTGCCCTTGACGTAGAAGGTGTCCTGCATCTGGCGGGCCGGGTGGTCAGGGCCGAAGTTCAGGGAGTCGAAGTTGTACCATTCGGCTTCAATTTCCGGGCCGGAGGAAATCTGCCAGCCCATGGAGATGAAGAAGTCCTCGACGTCTTCCATCAGCTTGGCCAGCGGGTGACGGGCGCCCAGCGGCTTGCGGTTCACCGGCAGGGTCATATCCACGGTTTCAGCAGCCAGAGCAGCCTTCTCAGCGGCTTCCTTGAGTTCTGCTTCCTTGGGTCCATATGCGCGGCCGAAGTCGGCGCGCAGCTTGCCCATAAGCTTGCCCGCGTCCTTCTTCTTATCTACAGGGAGCGAACCGATGGCCTTGCTGGCACGAGTCATCGCAGAATCAGCGCCTGCATACTGCGTCCTGATAGCCTTCAGCTCCTCCAGATTGGAGGCGTTCTGGATTTTCTCGATGCCCTCGGCAACCGCAGCGGTTACCTGATCAGCATCGAACACCAATTGTTCTGCCACGAGAACCCTTTCGTTCGATGATTACTCAACGCGGTTTTCTAATGTTTGCAGCGTATTTTCCAAACTCACATTGTTTCAATATGACCCGACATAGCCAAGCTCATCAGCATGACCGCAGCCGAAGTGCCAAGGTTCAATGATTCGGCTTTTCCGTAGAGCGGGATGGAAATAATACGCTGGCATTGCTCAAGAATTTCAGGCTCCAAACCGCGCGCTTCGTTGCCGAACAGCACAGCTTTACCGGCTGCCACTGCGGAAGCGTCCGCCAGCACTTGAGGTAGGCTTTCCGGCTTGTGGTTCTCGGTACCATACACATCGGCTGCCCACACGTCCATATTATGGTCAGCGGCCCAGCTGAAGAACTCCTCAGTACCCATCTGCAGCACAGGAATATGGAACAACGAGCCGACTGTGGAGCGGATCACCTTGGGATTGAGCGGATCAACGCAATCATCCACGAAAATGACGGCATCGCAGCCGGCCGCATCGGCCGCACGAATCACCGTGCCGGCATTACCGGGATCGCGGACCTGCCAGAACGCAGCGATCTGCGGATTCTTCTGCAGCTCCACATCCTCAACCTCAGTATGCATCGCGCGCGCATTGCCCACAGCCAAAATACCTTGTGCGTCCTTGCTGATATGGCGGATGACATCGCCGGTGCACTGATGCACATAAATCGTGGCATCCTGCGATTTGTCCACGATTTTTTCCAATGTGGACGAAATGATGCGCGGATGTTCCAGAGCCTGGGAGACCTCCACATACAGGTCCTGTACTGCATCCGGTCGCCAGGTGACGGCTTCGCGCACCGCCTGTGGGCCTTCAATGAGGAAGCGACCCGAACGTTCGCGACCTTTGGCACGCGCAAGGTCAGCGATGCGGCGCACACGGTCCGACTTCGGATTATCAAGAATCTGGGCATTAATCGGCATAGGCCTTAGCCTACCGCAAGGATGTACAGCGGAGGTGACGGAAAGCATGCATCACAAATAAATGGTCCTGCACTATTGGCTACCCCTCAGTCAGCTGCGCTGACAGCTCCCCTGACAAGGGGAGCCGAGAAAAACTAAGCACCTTGGAAAGCACTGTGCTTGTTGACGCTTTTCAAGCACCCTGAAAAGCACTGTGCTTGTTGACGCTTTTCAGGCACCCTGAAAAGCGAAATGCCAATTGCCGGTGGCGATGGCTAGGGCCAGGGCGGCGAATGGGATGGAAAGGCAAATGGCGTAAAAGACCCAGTCAATGGCATGAAGGCTCGAGACGCGCGCTTGGGAACGTGGAGCGTCGGAGCCGAAGCCTCGGGCTTCCATTGCGGTTGCCAGCTTGGTGGCGCGGCGGATGGAAAGCACCAGAAGGCCGAATGCCTGAGAGAGCGCACGCATTATGGCGTTGCCATCACCAAGTCCACGAGAGCGCTGAGAGAGACCCAGAGCACGCCAATCATCCTGCAGCAAAGTGAACATGCGCAGGCCTGCGAGACCGCCGTACACGAATCGCGGTGAGAAATGGAGGATTTCAACCAAGCCGTCCGCCAAATCGGTGGGATCGAGTCCCAGAGCCAGAATCACGCCGGGTACGGCGATGGCGGCCACACGAATAGCCGTGGCAAGAGCCAGAGGGAACGAACCCTCGGAAATCACAATCCAGCCGGCGGACCACAGAATCTCGCCGGAGACTCGTGCATACAGAAATACGGAGATAAAGCTGCCGAGTGCGGCAATCCACACCGGCCACGTCTTGCGGCATACGGTCCACGGTGCCACGCCGCCGATCCACAGCAGCACGAATTCAATGGCAAGCGCACTGGATGCGGAGACCAAATCTAAGCTGAAGAACATCGGGATGCACAGCAGCAGCGCTCCGATAATGCGGCTCACCGGATTGATGCGTGCCACGAACCATGAGGGCGAAGCCGGCTTAAACGGCTCCACGCGGCTGTCTTGTGGGCTGACCGTCACATAATCGGAGATTGTTGCGGTTTCGGTTTTACCAGAGACAGCACTATCAGTCTCATTCGTCTGCACGGTAATCTGCACGGGTTCGCTCATGCTCGGCTCCCCTCTTGGAACATCACACGACGTGCACTCAGCGCATTCACCAGCGCTTCATCGTGCGTCACCATGATCACGCAGGAACCTTGATCGCGAATGGCTGCGATGAGCTTGACCATCTCTGTCCAAGTGGTGAAATCCTGACCAAATGTCGGCTCATCCATCACCAAGACTTGCGGCGCAGCGGCCAGCATCGAGGCCACGGAAAGGCGTCTTTTCTCACCGCCGGACAAGGTATATGGGTTCGCCTGTGCGAATCGCGTCAGATTCATGCGTTCGAGCATGGAATCCGCAATGGCATAGGCCTCTTCCTGGGTTTTACCCATCGATTTCGGGCCTACGGCCACTTCGTCGCGTACGAAGTTCGCTGCGAACTGGTGTTCCGGCTCCTGGAACACCATGCCGATGCGGCCAAGGAGTTCACGGCTTTTCCATGTAATCGGCTCACGACGATCTGCCCGAGGCGCAAGATTCTCCGCGATCAGTACTTGCCCATCAACCGGTGGCAGCAATCCGGCCAACGTCAGCGCGAATGTTGACTTGCCGGCACCGTTCGGACCCATCAGAGCAGTGACTTCGCCAGGATAGAAATCAAGATTGATACCAGTACCCAGCGCACTGCCTCGGCCGAAGCTTAAGTTGCGGCAGCTCAACACTGGCGTATGTTCGTCGGTCTGGGAAGTATCGGCGGTCACATTGCGCACACGTACAGCCTGAGATGCGGCCGATCCCGGGCGATAGTCGGGAATAGTGCGCCCCGGTACCCATGCGCCACCGGAAGCCAGCACATCGCCCATTGCAGCGAACACTTCATCAGGCTTGCCATCGGCGATGACCGCACCGGCTGGAGAGCCTGGCTCAGGACGGCCAAGCACAATCACACGGTCGACCATATCCAGCCACACATCAATATGGTGTTCCACCACTACCATCGTCTGGCCGGTCGATTCAACGACTTTCTTCACCGCGTCATGCACTTCGACCACGCCTTCGGGATCGAGGTTCGCGGTTGGCTCGTCAAGCAGCAGCAGTCCCGGCTTCATGGCGAGCACGCCGGCCAAAGCCAGACGCTGGCGTTGGCCACCGGAAAGATGACGAGTGGAACGATTGAGGTCGAGGTCTCCCAAACCGACAAGGTTCAGGGATTCGCGCACACGCTGCCAAATCTCCTCACGTGGCACGTTCAGGTTTTCACAGCCGAATGCCGCGTCATCGCCCAATCGTTCAAGAATGATCTGCGAGTCCGGGTCTTGGAGCACCAAGCCCACGCGGCCTCGCGCTTCGCGGGCGTCCACGCCGTCGATGGTCAGCGAGCCTTCCTGCTCACCTTCCTCATCGCCGCCAAGCACGCCTGCGAGCCCAGCCATCATTGTGCTTTTGCCAGCGCCCGAAGCGCCGAGTAAGAGTACACGTTCACCTGGCTGGATAGTGAAATCAACGGCACGCAACGCGAAATCCTTACGCGTTGCGTGCCTCCAGCCCCAGCCGTTGGCTTCAACGGCGGCCGGTTGTACCTGCATCAGACGCGAGCCTGAGCGCGGCCGGACTCGAAGCGATCAAGCACGCCGGTGGCTGCGATCGCGCGAGAGAGGAACCACACCACGATGCCGGCGATCACGAGGCCGGAGATGATGGAACCAACGAGGTACCAGGTGACGCGCAGGCCGTTCCAACCCGGGTTGGTCGCCCAGTAGTAAGCCCAGCAGCCAACGCCGGCCAGAGCGCCGGAGAGCAGGGTGGTGCCGATGTTCCACTTCTTGTAAGCGAACACGGCGAAAGCGATTTCAGCGCCAAGGCCCTGGATGATGCCGACGATCAGAGAACCGCCAACGCCCCACTGGTTGCCCAGGGTGAGCTCGAGGAAAGCGGCAAGGGTTTCAGCGAACAGTGCAGCACCCGGCTTACGCACGATGATGGCGGCCAGCGGGCCGGCGAACAGCCAGAAGCCGTTCAGCAGGCCTTCGAAGCCCGGGGTAACGCCTTCGAACAGGGTCAGCGGGACAGCGCAGACGATGTCCCAGCCCCAGAAGATAACGCCGGATGCAACGGCGATGATAGCGGCGACGACGATATCAACAACACGCCACTTGTAGTTGGCCTTAGCCACAGCTTCAGTCATGATTGTGCCTTTTCTTCTCTTCTCATGTGATGTCGGGTTGCGAAATACTCAACATCGCTTGGGTTCAGGCACGGGTATGTAAGAGCGACAATTCCGTGACGAACGGCATTACCCGGTCACGTTCCATCGGTCGAGACTTGTATGTCTCCTCTCAGCCGCCTTAAGGCAGCTCCCGTGTCAACTCCATGACTATAAGGCAAACCGCCGCCAAAGGCAATAACTGTCGTAAAACTTTGGAATAAATATAGGGTCGGACTCCGGAAACATCCGAAGCCCGACCCTACGTGTGCCTTCCTAGTTAGACACTCCTAGTCAGCGACGCTGGCGTTTGATTGACAAAGCGATACCAGCGACAAACAGCAGCACGGTCAGGCAGGCAATGCCGCCAATTGCAACGCCTGTGTCGGAAAGAGGCGTCTTATTTGGCTTCTTGCCAGCGTTATCGTTATTGTCCTTACCGTTGTCTTTACCGTCATCCGGTTTCGTGGACGAGCCAGCCTTGACGGTTACCGTTGCAGTAATCGGGAAGGTGACGGTGGACGTTTGCACGGCACCATCGGCAAGACCGAACGCATCGGCAGGAACAGTGACAGTACCAGTAGCAGTGAACGTGCCAGCCTTGGCCAGCAGCGCGGAATCAATCTCATTCCACACCACCGCCGCAGCAATCTTGTCACCATTCGACCAGACAACATCCACCTCAGAAGGCAGCTCAGGAGCCACACCCACCTCGGTTGTCGCCTCGATCCTACCATCGTTGGCCAGCTTGACCGGAGTCGCAGGATCGACATGCACCTTGACGGTCACCTCGTCATCCCAGCCAGCGACCGAACCCTTAAGCTCGAAATCACCACCGGCCAGAGCCATATACTTGTCCTTGTCCAGCTTGTCCCATGTGACGCTCACTTGAGACTCGGTACCATTCGACCAATGCGCGGTCAGCGTGGCAGGCAAATCAGGCTTCACACCCGACTGGGTAACTACCGTATCCGCAGGCGCATCCACACCGGTAATCGTCGCGGCGAGAACGGTCACCGTAATGGTTACGGTCGCATCCTTGCCATCGATTGTGATGCCCTGGACGTTGCCGGTCACCTTGAAATCACCTGCAACCGCATACTTGTCTGCATCGATGGACGGCCATTCGATCTTTTCATTGGAAGTTTCACCGTTCGACCAGACCACTGCCGCGTACTCCGGAAGTACAGGTGCAATTTTCTCCTCCGTCGAAGTATCGGAAGCGATCACACCGGTCGCCTTCGCGGCCTTCACATGCACGGTGAACGGAATGTCGGCATTCCAACCATCCACACGACCGGTCAGGGCAACATCATGCGCAGTACGCGGATGATTCCAACCATCAGGCAGCATCAACGGCACATCGACAGTCGAAGTCTTGCCATCGTTCCACGTCAGCGTCACCTTACCGTTGACAGCCGGCTTCGGATCCGCATCAGTGGCAGTAGCGACTTCGATGCTTTTATCCGAAGGAGTCACCTGAGTAATCGCGCGGGCTGCGACTTTCACAGTCACGGTGATGGTTGCATCAACGCCGTTGATCTGCACACCCTTGACAACGCCGGTCACATCGAAAGAACCTGCCGCAGCATACTGGTCGGCATCAATCGCCTTCCACTCGACCTTCTCAGCGGTGGTCGTGCCATCGGACCAAGTAACGGTCGCCTTCACCTTGCTCAAATCAGGAGCATTCGTGGCAATCGTCTCCACTGCGGTCTCGGTCGGCTCAACCTTGATGGCCACCGCATTGCCAACGGTCACCTTGACGGTGACGGAATCGCTATAGCCGTCCACGCTCACCGTGCCTTTGACCTCGAATGATCCGGGCTTGGCAAAGTCGCTGGATTTGATTGCGTCCCACTTAACATCTACCGTCTCCGCGTCGCCGCTAGACCAGACGATCGTGGCCTGCTTGGGCAGCTGATCGGTCGGATTCACACCGGCCGGCGTGGACAGTTCGGTCACATCAACCGTAGCCGACTTGATGGTGGCATGTTCGACGATAATCGTCTGTACCGCCTTCACGTCGTTTGAACCATCCACGGTGCCTTTGAGCTCGATGGTGCCGCCCTTGGGGCCCTTCCACGTATCAGGCATGGAGTCCCAAACAACGTTCACTCCATCACGCGTCAGACCGTTGTCGAGCTTGACCTTCACCTTGGTGGGCAGCTTACCAGTCGGATCAGTGCCAGCAGCAACCGTAATATCCTGCAGCTTTTCAACCGATGCAATCACGGCATCGGCGAGCACATACCTGCCAGCATCGTTCTTGGCAAATTTCTTGTCATCGGCGATGGTGCTCTGGCCGGGGTTCTTGGCGTAGGTGCCGCCAGTAATGTACCTCGTATATGCCTGATCCTTATCGAAGGATGCCGGGCTTACGTCGAAATCGCCGCCTGTGATGGCGAGCTTATTGGTGCCGGCAAGGGCGGAAATCGCCACGGTGGCCTCCCTGTAAGTACCGCCGCTGATAGTCAACGACGCACCATCCGCCTTGGGCAGAACGAAGATGGCCGCCTTGGTGACGGAGAAATCACCGCCATTGACGGTCAATGCGCCTTCAACGGAAGCAACCGGCGCGCCGGTGCCCTTGTAGGCGCCATTCTCAATGGAGAGGGAGCCCCCTTTGGCCACGTCGAACATGACATGCAGGTCATCGTTATCTTCGTCGGCTGCGACCGAGTTGGTTATGGTACCGTTGCCGGCAACGGTCAGCTTGCCACCGTTCTTGACAGCGAATTTGAAGCCTGCAGTCTTAACCGTCTTACCGTTCAGATCAAGTGTGACATTCTTACTGATTTCAATATCCGCAGTCAAAGTATCGTCATCCTGCACGGCGATGGTGTCACCCGCTTTAGCCGCCTTGAAGGCTTTGGCAAGCGAAGTGTATTCCGCGATGCTGCCATCAGCCTTGGTAATGGTGGCAACTACATGCAGCTTGGCACCGAACGTGCCGTCCGCGTTCTCCTTGACCACATAGTCCTTGGCAAGTTCAACTTCGGTAGGACGTACGTTGAATGTGCCACCGGAGATGGCGACGGACGGGGTGCCGTTGGTACTGGGCTTGAGATCACTCACACCTTTCTTGTTACCGGAGGTGAAGGTACCACCGGTAACAGTAAGCTGGCCATTGTCGAGTGCACGCAACGCGTAGCCCTTTTCACTGACGACTTTGGCATCGCCGCCGATGGCGGTCTCACCCACGTCACCGTTGGTGCCCTTGATGCCGGAAGCGCCGATTGGGAACAGCGGTGCGGTGATGCTGCCGCCGGTGATGCTGGCCTTATGATAAGTCAGCACAGCATAGAAGTTGTCAACTGGCTGGGTAATTGTGCCACCGGTGACGTTGAGCACGCCCCAGTCATCATTCTTGACGGTGATCTTGCCGCCGGTGAGCGTGCCGCCTTCAATGGTGAGGGTGGCGCCACCATTGGCTCCGTAGGCATTGGCCGTAGCATCGCCATCGTTGTCGGAGGTGCTGTACCAACCGTTGGCCACGAGGCTGGAATTCATGCCGGTATTCTTGTCGGCGAACTTAACGCTGGACGGATCCTTGACAGTCATCGTGCCGAAATTCTTGAGCACATAGTAGGAGTTGCCGCCTGAGCTGGCCTTATCGGTGTCTGGGTCGTAGGTGCTCGCCTCCTTGGAGCGGGTGTAGTTGCCGCCTGCGAGCGTCGCAGTGGCGCCACCGTAGTTGACGACCGCCGCCTTGGAGTTGGAAACGTTGTCAACGGTGCCGGTCTTCGCTGCAGAGGAATCCGTGATGGTGAGTGTACCCTTGTTGACGATGGTGTGCTTACCGTCCTCGTTGGTGAGCGTGTGTCCATTCAGATCGATGACGATGTTCTGGTCTACTGGAATGGTGAGGGCAGCGGTAGCGTCATTGAGCAGCTTGAGTGTCTCTCCATCCGCAATTGCGTTAAAGGCTTCAGACAGTGTCTTGTAGTAGTCAGTCATTCCATCGGCATGCACGACACCAGCCTGCAACGTGGTGTTGGCATAGGAGAAACCCGTGTTGTTCTTCACCTCAACTGGACCGTCCAAGGCTTCGGCGGAAGAAACCACCAAGCCGCCGTTGGCCACGTTGAAGCTATTGTTTTCCAACGTGACGTTTCTGGTCGGCGCTATGCCCGTACCAGAGCCGAGACCGATACCGGCATAGCCGGAGAAAGCGTTGCCTTTGACGGTAAGCGTATCCACGTTCCGCAACCAGGCACCATACGCGTTTCCGCCTGAAACCGGAGTCACCGTGTTACCTTCGAGCGCTAGATTGGTAATAGCATATTCACCATTGGTCACATTGCCACCGCCGATGACGAAATATGCGTAGGCTTTGGTAATCGAGGAGTTCAGCGTATTGCCCTTGATGCTGATATCTGTGGCTCGGATATCTGGCGTATAGGCGAATCCGATGCATTGGACCGTGGATGTAACCGAATCGGTCACGTTGAACGTATTGCCTTCGATGTTCAAGCCGGATACGGTCTTCTGAATATAGATGACCGCCCATGTGCCGTTTGCGGTTACGTCGAAGACGTTATTGCGGATACTTATATTCTTGTTGTTCGCTCCATTCACATGGATTTGCACACCCGTGCCGACGAAATTGAGGTTGCTCACGGCAACGCCATCATTGTTGCCGGCAAACGTGACGCTGCCGCTGAGCTTATGACCGTTTCCTTCAATAGTCAGACCGCTTTTACCCGATATGGAAACATTTTCGGCTGAATCGGACTGCAACGTCACCGTGACGGCACCCGCCTTGATAGCCGCAGCGATGGTAGCATATCCGTTGCCGTCCTGATCGGTCACCGCAGCGTCAGAGGCAACGCTTATCTGATTGCTTGCCTGACCACTGGAGACCGGACTGGAATCCTTGGCATATGCTGCAGGAATGCCAAACCCTAACATCGCAATTGCCGCAATCGACGCGACAGCTGCTTGTAGACCTTTATATACATCGTTGCCCATGGGCTAAAACCTCTCCCCTTTGTAGCGATGCATTTGCAAAAATGCAAAACATTAGAGCGCCCCTGATAGAGCTGCTTTTAGACAGCGCAATAGGGACTCAGTTAGGGGGTAAGTTTACCGGAGACATATGAAAAACGGCTCCTTCGCAGCGAGTTGCAAAAGAGCCGCATATTCGATCGAGGAGTGATCCTACTTACCGAGCTTGGCAAGCAACAGCGCCTCGGTAATCACGTTGTGCTTCAGACCGTAGAGCGAGATGGACTCATTCGGGCTGTGCGCGTTGGCTTTCGGGTCTTCCGGACCGGTGACCAGCACTTGGGCGGATGGGAACAAGCGATGCAGCTCCGGGATGAACGGAATCGAACCGCCCTGGCCTTGATTGATCGGAGCAACACCAAACGCCTCTTCCATGGCTTGAAGCGCATCCTTGGTGGCCTCAGCATTCGGGTCCATAGCCCAACCCATGCCGTTCTCCAGCTTGGCCACTTCAACCTCGGCGCCAAATGGCGGATTGGCCATGAGGAATGCAGCCAGCGCATCCTGAGCCTCTTCAGGGCGCTGGTTCGGTGCGGTGCGCAGAGACAAGCGGAAACGGGTCTCCGGGGCAATCACATTGAAGGAGCCCTCCACCGGGTGAGCATCAAAGCCGATCACCGTCAGGCTTGGTTTGGTCCACAAGCGGGATGCCAACGAACCAGTACCGGCGAGCACATAGCCATCAACCGTACCGGCGTCGGCGCGCACACCAGCCTCATCAACATCCTGCTGCAAGCCGCCAATCGGCTCCTCGGAGGCAATGCCCGGCACGGCAATATCACCATTGGCGTCATACAGTGAGGCAATCAGCATGGCAGCCAGCGTATTGGAATCCAGGATCGGGCCACCATACTGGCCGGAGTGCACCGGATGCTTCAGGCCACGCACGGTCACGTCCACGCACGTGTTGCCGCGAAGCGAGGTGGTCAGGGACGGGATCTCAGCGGACCAGTTGCCGGAATCGGCCACGATGATCACATCGGAATCGAATTCATCCTTGTGCGCGGTGATGAACGGAATGAAGCTCGGCGAGCCCATCTCCTCCTCACCTTCGATGAAGACCTTGATATTCACCGGCAAATCATCACCCAAAGCCTTCAACGCACCAGAATGAATGGCAATGCCGCCGCCATCATCGGCGGAACCGCGACCGTAGAGTCGGCCATCAATTTCAGTGCCTACGAACGGATCGGTGTTCCATTCAGCCGGGTCCGGCACCGGCTGCACATCATGGTGAGCGTACAGCAGAACGGTCGGAGCACCCGGATCGACGATACGCGAGCCGATAACCTCCCAAGCGCCCGGAGTACCGTCCTCATTCGTGGCCTGCACCACCTTGGCATCGACACCAACCAGCTTGAGCTCCTCGGCTACGAACTCAGCCGAACGCTTCATATGCTCGGCGGTAATGCCTTTGGCGGAAACAGATTGCAGAGCAATCTTCCGGTTCAGCAGTTCGACAATGCGATTCCAGTCTTCTTCGACGCGCTCGCGCACCTGGTCCACGGTGAGTTCCGCCATGTGTTCTCCTTATATATAAGGGCGTTATACCAATGGTTACGCCTACACAACATGTGTCTGAACGTCACCGTAACCTCAAAGCATGACATGGAACCCGTTCAAGAAGGAAGAGGCCCAGACTCCAGTGGAGCCGGCCGAAGAGAAGAAAACCGATCCGTCCGCTGGTAAGGGCCGCCCGACCCCGAAGATGAAGAAGGCACAGGCCGCCGGCATCCGTCCGCTGGTCCCTGCCGACCGCAAGGCCAGCGCCAAAGCAGCCAAGGCCCGTATGCGCGAGCGCGAGAACCGCGAGTATGCAGCCATGCAGAGCGGCGATCTGAACAATATGCCGAAGTCCGAGCGTTTGCCCTGGCGCATTTACATCCGCGATTATGTGGATGCCCGCTTCAACCTGGGCGAATGGTTCATTCCTGTGGCATTCGCCATTCTGATTGTCTCCATGTTCGTCACTTCCGCAGTGCAGAACGCCTGGGCCTCCATCATCATGATGACCCTGATGTACGGCTACCTGATCGCCGTCATCATTGATGTGTGGCTGATGTGGCGCAAGCTCAAGGCCAAGCTCATCGCCAAGTATGGCGAGGCTTCCGTGGCCAAGGGCTCCCGCTCCTTCTCCTATGCATGGAGCCGCTCCATCCAGATGCGCCGCTGGCGTTTGCCGAAGCCGCGCTACGCCAAGCGCGGCCACTGGCCGGAGGATTAATCATTGATTCTCACTGATTGATCAGCAACGTTTGTTGTATCTCTTTTGCACTATGGCTCCCTATGATGGGAGCCATAGTCATATGGTGGGGATGATGGTCCGGCTCGCATAGGTACCGGCCGCGAACAAAGGAGTGCATAATGAGCGAGCAATACGATATAGCGATTATCGGCGCAGGTCCTGGCGGATATTCCACTGCGTTGCGAGCAGCGGAACTTGGGCTGAAGGTCGCTTTGATCGAGCGCGACGCCACCGTTGGCGGCACCTGTCTCAATCGCGGATGCATTCCTTCCAAAGCATTGATCACGGCCACTCATACCATCGACACCGTGCACCGGGCGGCCGAGCTTGGCGTCAACGCCACAGTCGATGGCATCGATTTCGGCACACTGCACGACTACAAACTGCGCATCGTCGACACGATGGTCCGCGGGCTCGCCGGTCTTTTGGCACATCGCGGCATTACCGTGTTCCGCGCGCTCGCATCATTCAAGGCCGACGAGACCGATGCCGACGGAAGGCATGCCGTGCATCTGGCCCCTGCTCCCGGCCAGGACGGCATAACCGTTTACCATAAGGCGGACGTGCCGGAGCCGGCCGGCACCAATATCGACATGGTGGCGAACCATATCGTTATCGCTACTGGAGCCAAGCCTCGCCCGCTGCCGAACAATCCATTTGCCGCGGCACTGATTGACTCCACCCAGGCATTGGAGCTCAACGAATTCCCCTCCTCAGCCGTGGTCATCGGAGCCGGCGCGGTGGCCTTGGAATTCGCTTCGATGTGGAATGCAGCCGGATCGAACGTCACGTTACTGATTCGAAAAGACCGTGTGCTCTCGAATTGGGATCGTCGTGCCGGAGTCACGCTGACTCGCGAGCTCAAGCGTCACGGCGTCAATATCATTACCCATACCGCTGTGACCCATGTGGATGTCGGCGCGAACCTGGGTGCCACTGTGCATTACACGCGCGACGGCGTTGACGGCGAGCAGCAGGTTTGGGGTGAAATCGCCTTGGCCGCCATCGGCCGTGATCCCAATACTGACCCGGCATGGGGCGTGTCTCTGACCGGGAATGGGCTCGTTGCCACGGATGCGTTCGGCAGAACCGATGTTCCCGGCGTCTGGGCTGTGGGTGACGTCACTGTCGGCCATGCGCTGGCGCATCGCGCCTTTGAGCAGGGCCTGGTCATTGCGGAGACCATCGCCGGTCTGCATGTTGCACCGGTAGACGAAGCGACCGTGCCGCAAGTTGTGTTCTCCTCCCCTGAAGCCGCATCAGTCGGGCTGACGTTGGATCAGGCGCAGGAGCGAGATGACCTGCTTGAGGTCAAGGAAACCGTGTACCCGATGATGGCCAACGCCCGTATGCTCATGCGTGGCACCGCCGGATCACTGACCGTGGTGTCCGGCTGTAGTCAAGACGACCCCGATACTCCACGAGTGCTTGGCGTGCATATGGTTTCTCCCCTGGCTTCAGACATCATCGCCGAAGCCGAACAGCTTGTTGGCAATCATGTGCCGCTCGCGGATGCCGCACGCCTCATCCATCCTCATCCCACGTTCAGCGAGACGCTGGGCGAGGCGCTGCTCAAGGCCGACGGACGCCCGTTACACACGCGATAATCGCAGACCAGCGCACCTGATACAGTTGTTTGCCAGTGTGTTCGTTTTGAAGACCATGCAGTAAAGGAAAGAGTGATGGCGGACAAGGAAGCAAAGCCCAAGAAGCAAAGCACAATCAAGCAGGTTATCCAGATCTACAAGTACACGGCCAAGGAAGACAAGGCTCTGCCGTGGCTTGAGGCCGGCTCCTTCCTGCTGCCGGTTGTGGTCATGATCATCATCGGCCTGATCTTCAAGTGGTCTTGGCTCACTTGGATCTTCCTGATGATCACCGCCGTGATGCTGGGTCTGCTGTTCGCCACGATGATGCTGACCCGCCGCGCGGATGCCGTGGGCTACAAGCAGATCGATGGCAAGCCGGGTGCCGCCATCGGCGTGCTCAGCAACATGAGCAAGGCCGGTTTCGACTTCCCGCAGGAGCCGGTGTGGATCGATCCGAAGACCAAGGACGCCATCTGGCGCGGCACTTCGATGAACGGCATCTACCTGATCGGCGAAGGCGACTACGGCCGCATCATGAAGGCCATGGATCGTCAGGAGCGCGAAATCAAGGGTGTCACGGCTGGCTCCTCCATTCCGGTCTACCGCATTCCTGTGGGCCACGGCCCCAAGCAGGTGCCGCTGGACAAGCTGCGCGACAAGGTGACCCACTCCAAGAGCTACGAGCCGACCAATCACAAGAACGCGTTGATCGCCAAGATCCACCCGCGTCGTCGCTTCCTGCTGACCAAGGCCGAGATGTCCACGCTGAACGATCGTCTGCGCACGCTGCAGGCCAAGACCGGCTACAACATCCCGAAGGGCATCGACCCCTACCATCCGCAGAAGGTCTCCCGTCGCGCGATGCGCGGCCGCTGATTTATTTATAGCGGATCTTCGACTGACCAAGCCCGGTCCATTCATGGTGAAGATGAATGGACCGGGCTTTTTGCATACACGAACTGTCCACGTTGCGGACGAAGTAAGCACGCCATCACACTCTTCCGAAAAATTCAATTCCTTGAAATTCCGCGGTTTATGAATTGCCATCAACCAGTACGAAACATTCTCGTAACCCAAGTTTCGAGCTTGCGAAACGCACGATTTTACGATGGATATCGTTAAATTCCACACGAAAGGAGCGGTCCCGTGACCGAACTCAAGTCCAAGGAAGACGCCGAGGCCCTTATCAATAAGGAAGGCATCGAGTATGTCTCCGTCCGTTTCACCGATCTTATCGGCGTTCAGCAGCACTTCACCGTGCCGGCTAGCGAGTTCCTGAAGGACGCCTTCACCGACGGCATGCCGTTCGATGGTTCCTCCGTCCAGGGCTTCCAGGCCATCAACGAGTCTGATATGAAGCTGGTGCCGGATGTCACCACCGCATTCGTTGATCCGTTCCGTAAGCACAAGACCCTCGACGTGGCCTTCTCCATCGTCGACCCGCTGACCGACGAGCCGTACTCCCGCGATCCTCGTCAGGTCGCCGGCAAGGCCGAAGCTTACCTGAAGTCCACCGGTATCGCCGACACCGCATCCTTCGCTCCTGAAGCTGAGTTCTTCATCTTCGACAAGGTTCGTTTCGAGAACGGCATGAACCGTTCCTTCTACGAGGTCGACTCCATCGAAGCTCCGTGGAACTCCGGCGTTGACGTTGAAGAAGACGGCACCCCGAACATCGGTTTCAAGAACCGCGTCAAGCGCGGCTACTTCCCGGTTCCGCCGATTGACCACACCCAGGATCTGCGCGACGACATGGTCGCCAACCTGCAGAAGGTTGGTCTGATCCTCGAGCGTTCCCACCACGAGGTGGCCGGCGCTGGTCAGCAGGAGATCAACTACCGCTTCAACACCCTGCAGCATGCAGGCGACGACCTGATGAAGTACAAGTACGTCGTCCACGAGACCGCTGCTCTGGCCGGTAAGTCCGCAACCTTCATGCCGAAGCCGATTGCTGGCGACAACGGCACTGGTATGCACTGCCACCAGTCCCTGTGGAAGGACGGCAAGCCGCTGTTCTACGATGAGAAGGGCTACGCTGGCCTGTCCGATCTGGCTCGCTGGTACATCGGCGGCCTGATCAAGCACTCCTCCTCCGTGCTGGCCTTCACCAACCCGTCCCTGAACTCCTACCACCGTCTGGTTCCGGGCTTCGAGGCTCCGGTCAACCTGGTGTACTCCGCTCGTAACCGTTCCGCAGCCATCCGTATCCCGCTGGCTGGCACCTCCCCGGCTGCAAAGCGTATCGAGTTCCGCGCTCCGGATCCGTCCTGCAACCCGTTCCTCGCCTTCTCCGCTCAGCTGATGGCTGGTCTGGACGGCATTCTGAACCACATCGAGCCTCCGGAGCCGGTCGACAAGGACCTCTACGAGCTGCCGCCGGAAGAGCACGCTGGCATCAAGCAGGTTCCGAGCTCCCTGTCTGAGGCCATGGACGCCCTGGAAGAGGATCACGACTTCCTCACCGCTGGCGACGTCTTCACCGACGATCTCATCGAGACCTGGATTGGCCTCAAGCGCGACGAGATCGATCAGGCTCGCCTGACCCCGACCCCGCTCGAGTACGAGCTCTACTACCACATCTGATAGGTAGTTTCAGGTCATGGTAAAACCCCAGTTGCTTAATGCAGCTGGGGTTTTACTGTTTCTTTCCTATTGCTGGATTCCTGATGCGCACAGGACACTGAAATGTCTTAGAACAACGGCTCCATACCTTCGGCTTGAGGCTTACGCACCTTGGTCACCCTGCCGGCGTAACGCGCATACACCAGCCAGCTGCCATCCTGATTCTCCATGCGGGCCTCAAATTTGCCGCCCTCGAAACCACGGCGCTCGCCATTGCGGATTTTCAACACCGCCTTATTGGCCGCCGCACGATTAACCGACTCGCCCACCTTATACCAGCCGGGATGCGCCTTCAGCCATGCCGCCAAAGCCGGACCATTGCGCTTGACCTGCGGGCGCGAGTCCTCCACCTGCGCATCATAACCTTTTCTACGGCATTGTTGCAGGAAATGCGCCGCCTCAAGCGGGTCATCAAAAGCTACCCTGATCGTCGTTTTTCCCATGAGTGGCTAGTATACCCTGAAAGTACGTTACAGGCGCCTATAATGCTGCCTCGAAAGAGGGAATCATCATGTCTGATCAGAAGAATGCAGGAGCCGCAGTCAAGGCTGCTCTGCTTGCCAATGTCGGTGTCGCCTGCGCAAAATTCGCCGCCGCGGCATTTACCGGCTCGTCTTCAATGTTTTCGGAATCCGTGCATTCGGTGGCTGATTGCGCCAACGAACTCGTGCTGATGTTGGGAGATAAGGCTTCTGATCATAAATCCCGCGGAGATCACCCATTCGGCTTGCATCGTGTGAAATATCTGGCCAGCTTCATTGTGGCAACGTTGCTGTTCTTCGTCGGCGGCGTCTTTGCGGTTTCGCAGGCCGCCGGCAAACTCGGCGGTCTGATTGAAGGCACCGTGCCGCGCGAGGCCGAATCGCTGGAATTGATCGCCGCATTGGTTGTGGTAGGTGTTTCCGCATGCTTGGAAGGCTATGGCCTGCATACTTCCGTGCATGAGGCCCGCGAACGTATGAAACGAGTCAAGGTTGAGGATAGTTCCTTGGTCGGGTTCTGGCGCCGCACCAAGTCGGCCGAACTCGCTTCAGTAATGATGGAAGACACACTGGCATTGATCGGCTTGGCTTTCGCAGGGCTCGGCATCGGCTTGTCCATTATCACCGGCGACGAACTCTATGATGCCATCGGTGGTATGCTCGTCGGCTTGGTGCTGGTCTGCGGTTCGGCGGCCTTGGCTTTTAAATCCGGTTCCCTGCTGGTTGGCGAAAGCCTTGACCCAAGCACGCGCGCCCAAGTGGTCAAGGCAGTGGAAAGCACCAGCGGCGTGGACCGCCTGATCAATATGCAGGCGATTCACATGGATGAGGATTCGGTACTGCTGTGCCTGAAAGTCGAGACCTCGAAGCTTGACCGTGATTTCGACGTGCAGACCGTCGATAAGATCGAGACCAATATTCGCGGCGCATTGCCGTGGTATGAGTGGGAGATCTACGTCGAGCCGGACATCTGGCGCGCTCAGCATTAGCTGCCCTTCCCACAGCGAATGGTTCTCAATAAGAAGCGTGCGGGGATTATTTGGGTGTAATCTCACATGATCAGGCTGGAATTCGCAGAACGAAGCCAATTTCAACCCTGTTCGGTTGTGCGTTTATGCGCGTTTTCCCCGCACGTTTCTTATTGAGAACCATTCGCTGTGGGAAAGTAATGTGGATAACTTCCAAAGCTCGAACCACATACCCCCAATTAGCTTGCAGACTATGCCCCAAGACATTTACCGTCGAGGCATGGTTTCCTTTATGAATGAGAGCATCGCCGCCAAGCGGAAAATCGAACGGGACCGATGCAATGAGGCAGCGCAACGAGCCCGTGGTCCATTACGCGTCGGGTTCACCAACGCCGCAAATTATTGGGGTGCACCAATACCTAAGAGTTGCGCACTTACCTTAGATACCGTCCACGCAACCGTGCCGAACGCATCCATGAGAAGCGAGATCAAAGGTGTGACCTTCCATGTATTTAAAGGCAAAGAGGAGTATCTCAAACGTGAATATGAGCAATTTTGGGTGACATCACCAGCTATGACATGGGCACAAATGGCGAAATATTGCAGTGTGGAAGAACTAGCCGCCTTAGGCTCAGCATTGATGAGCCGTCATCGCAGCCGCAAAGTCACGACACTCAATAAATTGAAAAAATATTTAGATACTAGCCCGAAATTCGTAGGCCGTAATACGTGCCTTGCCGCACTCCCCTACATCGTTGAAAACACGGATTCACCACCTGAGACAACATTGTATGGAACGCTTAACGACTCGGGCCTAGGTAAACCGATTCCTAACTACCGTATCAATTTCGGCGACAATTCCTATGTCATTGCGGATATGGCCTACCCCGATTGCAAAGTCGTGTTTGAATACCAAGGCGCATACCATGCAGATCCCGCTCAAATGCGCGCAGATATGGCACGCATCAATAAGCTGCAGACACGCGGATGGGTTGTCATATTAGTCACCGCCGATGATTTTCGTACCTCCGAAGCTCGCCAGCATTTTCTTGACATGGCGAAAACCATAGTCAATCGGCAACGACATCTTGTACGGTCAGCCCGGCTCTGGGATTTCCCCGCAGCAAATGGTTCTTAATAAGAAACGTGCGGGGAAAACGCACATAAACGCACAGATGCATAGGGGCTGAGAATGGCTTTATTCAGCCACTCCCAGCCCCTACCATGTGCGATTCGCCGGCAAAAATCCCCGCACGGTTCTTATTGAGAACCATTCGCTGCGGGATGTGCTATGCTGACATCGCAAAAGAAAGGACATACTAAGTTGCTGATCTGATAGCTGCGGATACCATGCGCATCGACGCGCACTGCCATGCTGCTATCAATCTGTATCCGCTGCCATCACTCGCAAAAAGGCAGTGCGCCCAACCATATGGAGGCGCTTATGCAACCTATCACCTTGTCCTTAAGCAATATCACTTTTACCTATCCGACGGCCGACAGTCCGCTCTTCGCTCAGGCCAATTGCACTTTCCCACAAGGTTGGACTGCGGTATTGGGCGATAACGGCATCGGCAAATCAACATTGATGGCAATCGCGCGAGGCAAACTCCGTCCTGATAGCGGTCAAGTGTCGCCCAATAATCTCGTGTTGAGCTACTGTCCACAAGATATAGCGGTCCGGCCCGTGAATCTGGAAGACTTCGCCGCCGATTGGCAGCCTGAAACCATTCGGATTCGAGAGCGACTCGGCATTGAAGATGATTGGGCATACCGGTATGACACCTTGTCAGGAGGAGAAAGGAAGCGTCTGCAAATCGCATGCGCGTTGATTTTGAATCCCGATGTACTGATACTCGATGAGCCGACAAACCATGTTGACGAGCCCACTCAGCAAGCCATCATTGAGGTCATGCGAAATTACCAAGGAATTGGCATCGTTGTCTCCCATGATGTGACGCTCATCGACGCCACCTGCACGCGCTGCATCATGTTTGAACGCAGGCACGTCAACGGGCGAAATCTCACCGAGATCATTACCTATCAGGGCAATTACAGTCAAGCCACGCAACAGAAGCACTGTAATGACCGTGCCGCTTCGCAACGGCTTGCCGATGCTCGAAAAGAGATCAGCCGATTGGAATCCGCACAGTCGCAACGATTTGCCAAGGTGCAGCAGATCGAATCCGCCAAGCAGCACGGAGAGCGCATCAATCCCAAGGACCACGACGCCCGCAATCGCAGGAATCTGGCAAAAATGACCGGACTGGACGCCGGAGTCAGTCGCTCATACGCGCAGCTCAATGGCCGGCTCGCCAAGGTCCGGCAAACCGGCGAAGCGATATCGACGGCATCCAAACGGTACGACGGCAATATTTGGCTGAATATCGAACCCAGTAGCAGACGCGAATTAATCCGCCTGAAATCAGAAGTCATTCCATTCAATAAGCAACTATTGCCGGAACAGCTTAAGGACAAATCGTTGACTATGGCGGCTCAATCAAGCAATGTCATTCGGCTTAATCCTCCACAGGATGGCGAAGCTCCTCAAGGAGTGAAAATACCATTGATCAGCATTGGTCCGCGTGACCATCTTGCCATTATTGGGCCAAATGGAGCTGGGAAAACAACATTGATACGCGCGATGATTGATGCTGCCATTGATATACCTATGCTGGTCATCCAGCAAAATACAACGCTTGCGGATACCGAGCGGGCTATGACATTGCTGCATGGTTTAAGCCAAGCCGATAAATCGATGGTGTTAAGCGCATACGCGCAGCTTAATGCAGATCCTGATCGGCTTCTTCAAGGTGAGGTGGCCTCCCCCGGTGAGCTGCGCAAACTGCTGCTATGCCTTGGACTGGTGAGTAAGCCGCAGCTTATTGTGATGGATGAGCCAACGAATCATCTTGATCTCAATTCCAAGGTTGCCTTCGCACGCACGCTCGGTAGCTACCCTGGCGCATTGATTATTGTTTCGCATGATGATTGGTTTGTGCGGCAGCTTACCGCAGCGAATGGTTCTCATTAAGAAGAGTGCGGGAAAAACGCACATAAACGCACAGATGCATAGGGGCTGAGAATGGCTTTATTCAGCCACTCCCAGCCCCTACCATGTGCGATTAACCAGCAAAAAATCCCCGCACAGTTCTTAATGAGAACCATTCGCTGCGGGGTATGCTACGCCATTAGCTGCTCCGCCAGGGACCGGAAGGTCTTGCCGATGCCATCATTGCGCAATGCACCGTCGGCATCCAAGACGGCTGGGCGTCCGGCCTCGCCGGTTTCGCGTACTTCAGGTTCCAACGGCAGCTGAGCCATCAACGGCACGTCATAGCCCAACGCTTCGGTCAGCTGCTCGCTGACTCGCTGACCGCCGCCTTCGCCGAAGATGCGCAGTTTTTCGCCCTTATGCTCGTAGTAGCTCATGTTCTCCACGACGCCGCGCACCTTCATCGGCACCTGCAGTGCAACCAGGCCGGAGCGTACGGCGATGTCGGAGGCGGAAGGCTGCGGTGTGGTGATTACGACCAGCTCCGCATTCGGCAATGCCTGGGCCACGGAAATCGCCATATCGCCGGTTCCTGGCGCCAAGTCAAGCAACAGCACATCCGGCTGACCCCACCATACGTCGGACAGGAACTGCTCCAGCGAGCGCTGCAGTCGCGGCCCGCGCCAGAGGATCGCGCGATCAGCGCCCGCGAACATGCCGATGGAAATAAGCTTTACGCCCCAAGCAGTAACCGGCATCAGCATGCCGTTCAGGTTCGTCGGCTGCGTATGCACACCGAACAGGCGCGGCAATGAGAAACCGTAGATGTCCGCATCAATGGCGGCAGTGTCATAGCCCAGCGCCGCAAAAGTGGCTGCAAGATTCGCGGTCACCGAGGACTTGCCTACACCACCTTTACCGGATGCGATGGCGAAGATACGGGTTTTGACACCCGGCTTGTTGAACGGATTCTGCTTACGCTCGGCTTTTAGATCGGCCACCAAGTCGTCCAGTTTGTCCCGGCTCATTGAGGAGACTTCAATATGCGGGGTGAGTTTGGCATCCGGGTAGGAGGCGACCGCGCCGTTGATCTGATTGGTGATGGTTTCCGAAAGTGGGCAGCCTTCCACGGTGAGTTCCACGTGCACAGTGACGTCGTACTCACCATCGGCGCCATCCGCAGGCACCGCGTTAATGGCGGCAATCATGCCCAGATCAGTGACCGATCGACCTAATTCCGGGTCGATCACACGGCTCAAACGGTTGTAGATTGCTGCTTCAATCTCGCGGGTTTCGCTCATCAATCCTCCTTATTGCCGCCCACTAGAGTACCGTGCAATTCGCCGGCATGCTAGAGCTATGATGAGATTACTTTCGCCGAAGAAAAGGAGCGATGATGCCCATCATCCTGCAAATAGTGCTCAGCGAAGTAATACTCATCGCGATTGGCGTATTCCTGCTGTGGAAGCCTGATCTTGTCTGGAAACTGGAGCATTTCCTTGATGTCAAAGGCGGGGAGCCCACAGATTTTTACACGGGAAATGTACGCCTATTAGGCACGCTCATGCTGGTAGGTGCGATTGTATTCCCAGTGATCATGCTTGCAATGCACTGACTTCGCCGGTTTCCAAGAGTTCACCGAATTGGTCTTCATTGAGCATCGGAATACCAAGCTCCTCGGCCTTGGCGGCTTTGGAGCCAGCGTTCGCGCCAACCACCACATAATCAGTTTTCTTGCTCACCGAGCCTGCGGCTTTGCCGCCACGCTCGAGAATCGCTTCCTTGGCGGAATCACGTGAATAGCCTTCGAGCGAACCGGTGACCACCACGGTTTTGCCAGCCAAGGTCTGCGGCAATGTGCTCTTTTCCGCAGCTGCCACGCCGACGCCGGCTGCCGTCCATGCTCGCAAGGTCTCTCCACGCCAATCCCCCGGTTCGCGCGCGGCGGCAAACCAGTTCACCACAGATTCTGCGATTTCCGGGCCGACACCATCGATTTGCGTCAAATCCTCCACGCTGGCAGCTTCAATAGCTTCCAGCGAGCCCATTGCCGAGGCAATCAGGCGCGCAGTGGGCGGACCGAGACGACGAATCGACAACGCCACCAGCACACGCCATAGGTCGGCATGACGAGCCTTGTCCATTTCCTCGAACATCTTGCGCGTGTTCTCGCCCGGGCGGATGTACACCGGCACATCCGTCTCACCGGTACGGGTCTTCTTATGGTCCACACGCACAATCACCGCATCAGCCGGAACATCGTAATCCGGGTAGGCGGTCACCGTGATATCTGAAGCCGCCGCTCCCCCGCGCGCGGCCAACTGCTTGGCGGTCAATTTCTTGGCGGCAACCGGCGCCGTCCAGAATGCCGGCACCTGATGCCACAGGCCAGAGCCGCCCACCCGCTTACGGGTACGCTTCTTCTTACCGTTGGCATCCACGGTTTCACGTAATTCGATGATCGCCGCTTCACGCCAGACACGCACGTCCTTCAAATCGTTGGCATTCAGCGCGAACAAGCCAGCTTCACTGGAAAGCACTGGCGTCTGCTCGGCCGGCAATTCCAATCCGGCGACCGGCTCGTATGGCTCAGGCTCCTCACCAGGCTTGACGATGATTTCCGCGATGTTCGGCGCATAGGTGTCTACCGAACCTGGGCGGTTTTCCTCAGGATTCGTCAACGCCATAGCTGATTGATCGCCCAAATGCTCGATATCGAAGGCCTTCCGGGAAGCCAGAGAGATGACTCGTTCGGTCAACTGCGCCGGGCAGCTTTCCACGTTCGGGCAGCGAATGTCCTTATCGCCTTCTTTGGCGGGAGCCAGCTTGGCACCGCAGGATGGGCAGTATTCAGGCATTACGAATTCACGAAGCCGGTCTTCGCGGCCCTTACGCCGCTCCAATACCGGGCCGACGAGTTCAGGAATCACATCGCCGGCCTTACGCACCACCACGGTGTCGCCAATCAAAATGCCTTTGCGCTTGACTTCGAACGCATTATGCAAGGTGGTGCGGGCCACCGTGGAGCCCGCCACATATACGGGCTTCAAAATGGCCACCGGCGTGACTCGACCAGTGCGCCCCACCTGCACACGGATGTCGAGCAGTTCGGTGTTCACTTCCTCAGGCGGGTATTTGTACGCAATGGCCCAGCGCGGTGCGCGCGACGTGGCGCCCAACGTATGCTGCAATGCCAAATCGTCGACTTTGACCACGATGCCATCGAGCGCATGTTCGATATCGCCGCGATGTTCGCCATAGTAATCGATCATGTCCAAAATCTCTTGGAACGATGTCACCGAACGATTGTGCGGGGAAACCGGCACACCCCATTTCTGGTACAGCTCATAGGCCTGTGACTGGTCGGCGACCACATCATGGGTACCGCGAGGATGGTCGGCACCCCACGTGAGCTGGCCCAAACCGTGCGCGTAGAAGCTGAGACGTCTGGTGGCGGTGATGCGCGGGTCCTTTTGGCGCAGGGACCCGGCTGCGGCATTGCGCGGGTTGGCGAACGGCGCACGGCCGGCGTCCTCCTGCTCAGCGTTCAAAGTACGGAAATCATCCCAACGCATGAACACTTCGCCTCGGATTTCCACAAAGTCTGGAATATCCTCCTTGGGCCCTCCCAGATTCGCCGGAATGGAACCGATGGTGCGCACGTTCAACGTGATGTCTTCACCGGTGACGCCATCGCCTCGGGTCAGGCCCTGCTCCAGTACGCCATTGCGGTAGATCAGGTTCAGCGCGAGACCATCGATTTTCACCTCGCAGCTCATCGGCAGCGGCTTTCCTTCAGGCCAGTCGAGGTCGCGGATCACCGAATCGTACCAGTCTTTGAGCTCTTCGATGGAGAACACATCGTCAAGGCTCATCATGCGGCTGGGATGGCGTACGGAAACGAAATCGTTGGAGAACGTGCCGCCGACGCGATGCGTGGGCGACTGCGGATTATCAAGCGCGGGGAATGCGGCCTCGAGCCGTTCCAGCACCCGCATGCGGGCATCATAGGCGGCATCGGAGCTAACCGGGGAATCGTCGATATAGTATGCGATCTGGTCGGCCTCCACCCAGGCGGCCACACGCGCCCACAGCCGTGCGGCGGCTTCGGCGCTCAGCGTGTTCACATCCAACCGATCAATGCGCACGGCATCATCGTCAGTTGGCTGCAATGCGGCTATCCATTGCTCGGAGCCAGGCGCGAACTTGGTTGCACCTTCATTCGGCTTTACCGCAACGGTATCGCCATCGTCAAAATCCCATGCCAACTGTTCAATGCTCATATTCGACTATCCTAGCCGAGCTAGGGAATCGAAGATTATTCCAAAGCTTCTCTCCCTCAGTCAGCTTTACATCCATACGCTGTTCCATCAGAGGGAGCCGATAATGGTCAGGTAGTCAGGGAGCGCAGGTACTGAGCCTGGATAACGTCGATGTCGCCGCCTTCGCCATCGTTCATGCGTGCCACGGCCACCGACAGCGTGCGGGCCGGCACGAACATGCCCTCGTCCACGCAAACACGGGCGGCGTCGCGCACGATGCCGCCGACCTCGATATTCGGCCATACCGGCAGATCATGCGATGCCAGCACATAGGAGGCGGATTCCACGGATTCCGGCACATGGATGCACTGCGAGTCGGCGCGTGCCACGAGCTCCTGCAGTTCACCTTCCAAGGAAGCGATGGCACCGGGCGCAATATGATCGCTCATAATGTATGCGGCCACCGCGGTCTCGAAATGATCGAGCATCCATTCGCAGTAGGCGAAACGGTAATAGGCGAACGCCGCATCATCACGGTCCAGGGCCACGCGCAACGCGTTCAGACAGGCGGCACGGGCCGAATCCCAATCCTCATTGCGCGCCAGTTGAATGGCCAGCTTTAAATGCGAAAGCGGATATGCGGGGGCGTAGGCAACCATACGGTTCAGATGCGGAACGGCGGCCGCGGCGCCCTTGATCTGGCCGAGCACGTCGGCTAGCTCCATATGCGCGTAGAACAGGTTGTCCGGAATAAGCAACGTACGTTCATCGCGCGTAGCGAACAGACGGTTGTAGACCACACGTTCGGCATAGGAGTTGAAATAGCGCGGCACGCCCGAGCCGGCCGCAAAAATCTGATCCATTCGGGCGACCGCCGCTTCAGCCACCTCGATGGCTTGGTCGGCCTGACCGGAAAACAGCAGGTCGCGAGCCCGCAAACGTTCCTTGTCAAGCTCGTCGGCAAGCGTGAACTTGAAGTCCGGCGTATCCTTGCCGTCGATTAGCGCGCTGGTCACCTGAGAGGCAAGATTGGTCAATTCCGGATCGCACATGGTATCGATGATGCTCATCGCCTGCTGTGCTTTCTCCACGGAATCCAGCTGATCGTTGTGGGCGATGGTGTGGAATTCATTGACTGCGCGCTGCAGCCTGTCCACGCGCTGAATCGCCAAGCCGTCGCTGCCGGAGGCACCCAACACCTGTGCGGTGGCCGGGTTGAACTCACGTTCCGCCAGTTCGGGTTCCTCCTGCGATCCCAATGGGGAGAAACGGGAATCGGCAAGATCGAAGTCCGCGTTGATGGGCTTCAGACCGCCTTCGCCGTCCACATCCATCACCGCGCCGAACATGCGGTAGGTGGCTTGCGGATGATCAAGACCGTCCGTATGCAGACGCTCAAGGAAAGCGTCACGGGTGAGCGTGACCGTGACCATGTTGCGCACAGTCGGATTGCTGCGCAGCACGCTCATCGGATCGGCATTGCTGATGTCCATATCGGCATCGTCCGTGCTCTGGTCATCGCCGGCTTCGTCATCCGATCCGAGTCCAAAGGCCATCTCATCGATGTCGATGCCTTTCATCAGATCCTCGAACTGGGAATCGATGGATACGTTATCGGCACCGGAAGCATTGTCGCCTTCCTGCGCCTCGGCATGCTGATCCGAGCCAGACTCCGCCGCATTCGCCAGACCGGAGCCAGCACCTGCACCCGATGACGAGGATTTCTGGTTGAACGTCTCCTCGTGTGTGATCGGACGCGTCGGATCACCGTGGAAGTCGCCGTCCTTGGGATCGGCCTTGGAGCCGGAGCGGCCCAAATCGCCGCTGCGCAGATGCTCGAACGCGCGCAACGCCTCGCTCATCATCTGTTCGATGGCACTGTCTTGTTCGGCGATGGCTTCTTCCAATCCGATGGAATCGATATGCAACGAAACTTGTTTGACAGCCGGGCTGGCGCCGAAGCTCATCGCCGCCATCATCAGACCAACGCGCAGATTGTAGGCCACGCTCATGGCCGCGCGCTCGGTGCTGGACAGGTTGCGCCATGTGTGTCTGGTGTCGTCATATCGACTGTTCGGCATCATTGATGTGCCGGCAGTGGTGAAACCAATCGCCACCTCCCCGTTCTCCAGGCAGGAGCGGAATTCCACGTCGAAACGGTATGGCAGGCGTAGGCGGCGTAACAGTGTGGAAAGGGTCTGACGATACACCCATTCGCTGGGCTCGCCGGATCCGTTTGGCCCGCCCAGCCCACTCGATTCGCCATTATGCGCAAATCCGGCATCAGTATTGCGTGGATCCGGAAAATCGTCGCGAATCTGTTCAGCCGTCTGCTTGGCGATATCCACCAGGCGAAGCACCGCCTGATGCTCGTCGGCGCCGTCGTATGGATCAAGGGCCATAATCGCCGGATTCTCGATGAGCTTCATGTCGATCTGCGCGGCCTCGGCACGGGTCACCGTATCTTCGGTCAGCGTGCGGCCGAGCGAGGAATTGCGTTCCAACCATGCGCTGACCGCAGCGAACCGGTTGAGATTGCCTTCGATCTTCAACGCCTTCAATGCCTGGGTGAACGCCAGGGACTTGTCCCAAGCGAAGAAGTAGCTGTTCGAATAGCTGGAGGTATAGAGATGCAACGCTTCGGCGCCATGCACCGCCTCAAGGCCGGGCAACTTGTCCATCGCACCGGCTTCGCGCATCAAATCGGCGAAATGGTCCTCCAGACCGGAGGCACGCATGCCATGGGCTCGCGCGGCCAACGTATCCCTCACCGAACGCCGGATGGCACCGATCGGCGCCTCACGGTTCAGGCGGCGGAAAATGTTGCCGGAGCCGAAACCAATCAGTAGGCCGTTGATCTGCGGCAGCATGTATGCGGCGAAGAATGCGATGGCGATCGCATCACGGTATTCGAGGTTGTGGCGCATGTCCGCAGGCAGGTTGGCACGCATCTGCTCCAACGTGTACCTGTTGCCGGTCTTCAGCCAGGAGGCGAGCCATGTCATGCGTCCGGTATCGTCTCGCCCAACCACTCCGCCGGCGATGGCGTTCACCGATTTGCCGGCGCGCTGACGTACTGCATGCTCCAGCGAGCGCATACGCCCGGCACGAGAATGCTCATCAAGGCCCAGACGCTCGCCATCGGGCAACGTGACTTCCTTTTCCTTGCCGAACATGAACCGTGGCTTCATATCCTGCACGTCCATGTCCGGGTCGGAGCCCACGAACACACGGCCGTGCGAATCGGCGAACGCCACTTGTGCGAAATGATCGCGGTCCGGGAACACACCCAGAGAGAACCCACGCCCACGGGTGGACGGCAACTGCGCCCATCCAAGCACCAGACCTTCAGGCACGTTCTCCAATGCGGGGAATGTGTGACGCTTCACCACCGGGCTGATAGGCACCGCTCTGCGAATCAGCTCGTCAATCACACCGCCTTTGCGCTCACTGTTTTCACGCAGCGCATCGCCGAACGGATTGGTCTCGGCCTTCTTCGGTTTGACGAGACCCAAATCGGATGCGAGCGCGTTCATCGAATCCTTGAGTCCACCCAGTAACGACGTGTGGGACTTCTTCTTGGGAAACGACATACGATTTGGCATGATTCACATTCTACTGTTTGCCAGACATACAGCTCGGCATAAAGCTTATAGAATAATGGCGTGCATTCCATAGACCTCTCTTCCGCAGCCGCACCGGCAGCGCATCACATCAGGCCTTTCCGTATGTTCAGGCGGATTCGCAGGCTGCTTGCCTTGGTATTGGCCGCGCTGGCGATTATCACGGCAGTGGAATGCATCGTGTTCAATACGCCGTTCTGGCGTACGCTCGGTGCCAGCACGGATACCAATGCCGTGCACAATGCGCTGGGCAGCGGTCTAAAACGCACCGATGACGGTATGCTGACCGTCACGGATCCGACCAACGCCTATCTGGAATTGACCGCGGACGGCACATCCGATTTTCTTCGCATCGATAGCGTTGGCAGATCGGTCATCGCCAAAGCGTGGAAGCAGGCGGACGAGCAATCCCGCGCGCAGGGCGACGCCGCAATCCCGAAGCCTCTTACTACCGTTCATGTGCGTGTGGATATCACCAGCCAGGCGACGCAGGTCACCCAGACCGGCAAAGCCCAATCCATCGGCATCTCCTCGTCTCGCAGCCATTACATCAATGCTTCCGGTTCGGGCGTCGTTCGCGTATGGATCCAGGAGGAACACGGCGCCATAGTGCCGATCAGTGACGCACGTGCCAATGTCAAAGTGCCGTTCGTCTTTAATTGGGTTCGCGTGGCGGCCATGGCATTGATACTCACGCTTATCGCGCTGTGGAGACCAGGTTCCAAGCTGTGGCGCATCACGCTGAATCCGGCAAGCATCAAGCAACGCCTCGCATTCGCCGCCATTATGCTGATTCCCACTGCGGCGCTCGGCTGGTCGATCATCTGGCAATTGCTGTATTCCACACCATTGGCATTCCATACGGCCGGTAATTACACCTATGACTTCGACCAGTATGCGCATGTGGCCGACTCCCTTATCGCCGGCCGCCCCTGGCTGGATCTGCAGGTGCCCAGCCAGTTGGCACAAGTCACTCACCCCTATGATGTGCCTACGCGTTTGAAGCTGCTCAGCGAGGGCGTGAGCCCCATCTATTGGGATTACGCGTTCTATGACGGCCATTGGTACTCCTATTTCGGCGTGCTGCCGGCGGCCTTGCTCTTCGCCCCCTACCGCCTTGCGACCGGCCGCGTGCTGCCCACGGGAGCCGCGGAACAATTCCTGATGCTGCTGTTCATCATCTTCTTCTCGATGCTGTTGCTGCGCACCATTCACCGCGTTATGCCGAAGACATCGCTGGCGGCCGCCTCACTGGTCACGACCTCAGGTCTGCTGGGTGCGCAGGTCGGATATCTGGTGTACCGCACGAACTTCTATCAAGTTCCGTTCGCTGCATCATTGGCGCTCACCTCTCTCGGCCTATGGTTCTGGCTGGGCGCTGACACATCGGCTCGCCCACTGCTGCCCGCCGACCGATGGCATGCCGGCGATACCGCTCCCCTGTCCTTGCCCCGTCTGGCCGCCGGCGCCTTGTGCATCGCCGCGAACTTCGGCTGCCGCCCTACATTCACGCTTACCGCTTTGCTGGCATTCCCCTTGTTCTGGCCACAGATCCGAGCGATGGTCGGCGATCTCAGGCAGCATAGGGTTCCTCTGCTCAAAGCGTTGAGAGCCCCCGCGGCCATGATCATTCCCGCCATTATTGTGGTGACCCCACTGATGCTGTGGAACAAGGCCCGTTTCGGTTCCCTCTTCAATTTCGGCAACGCCTATCAATTCACCGTCTCGGACATGACCCGTTACACCACGCCCATGGCGGATATGCCGTCAACGGTCTGGTATTACCTGTTCCTGCCATTGCGGTTCACCCAGCAATTCCCATGGTTGGCCATATCCCCCGCCCCCATGCCGGTCTGGGGATATTACGAGGTGATGGTCGGCGCATTGTTCACGGCGACCCCATTGATGCTTTTGTCTCTGGTTCTGCCATATCTGAGCAACCTCGAGATGCACGGCATGCGCCCATGGCTGGTGAGCTGTCTAGCACTCGGCGCAGGACTCGTCGTATTCGACAGCGCAGTCGGCGGCTTGGGCTGGCGTTATATGGCCGATTTCGGCTGGCTGATCGCCCTCGCCGCGGTTCCCGGCACCTTGTGGCTGATCAACGGCCGTGAACCGAGCACATCTCTGGCCGGTGCGAACGACGCCGCTTCGGGAGATGGCATCGCCCACGTGACCCCATGGCGTTGGCTGATGCGCTGGACCGTTTTACTGCTGGTGCTATGGGCGTTGGCCATTGCGGTGTTGAGCTGTTTCGTATTGGCCAGGGACGATGCGATGATCATCAATAATCCCGGGCTCTGGCACGATATACAGTCCTGGTTCTCACTGCTGTAGTGCTGCGGTGGCCGTGCAATGGTCCAGCGGCAGCATACCAAGACTCAGCAAACTACGTACTTTTTTCGAGTCGTGCTTAGGCAAAGCCTCAGCGTATGCACAGGAATTACCTTAGTCTTCTCCAAGTCTCGCGCCATAATGTACACGATGTAATTTTTATGTGCTGTATCGCTTAATCGTAAGGATTTCCATGTCCAGTACCGTGCGCGCCCGTATTTTTAGAATTGCCGCCGCAATCATCACCATCGCCATTGCACTGGGCTTGTGCCTGTTCTATCAGGACGACGTGAGCGCAGCCATCAAACAGCGCCGCGTTGAGCGACTCAACGCCCAGGTGGAGAACATCTATACCACCGATTACCAGTCCATGATGGATGAGCAGCTCACCAAGGAACGCGACGGCAAAGAGCGCACGGTGGACAGCATCTATACCAAGGTGAATCCATACGGCACGAACACCACATCCATGTACGTGTACTTCACCACCGATACCGCTTCTACCGTAAGCTACACGGTCTCCGCGGACGGCTACCCGGATTACACCGCCACCGCCGTGACCAGCGATGAGGCTGCGAGCGCCATCCGTTCCGCCATCAACGCTTCGGAAAGCTCCACCGGCAACACGTTGAGCCCCAGCGCCTCCGACGAGGATTCCGTGGCCTCCACCGTTGCCGAGGATTCGCTGGCCTCCGCCACGCATGAATTCCTGGTTCTGGGTCTGATTCCTCAGATGAAGAACACGGTGACACTGACCATCACCGCCACCGACGGCACTACCACCACTCGCACGATCACGCAGAACGGCCCGAAGCTGCTCGGCAGCGAGGAAGTCAAGCTCGAGGAAACCACTTCGCCGGACAGCACTACGCTCGGCGAACTCGGCAACGGCCTGTACGCCGTTCTCGGCAATGATTCCGACGAGCAGGATTTCATGTACTACTACGATGCGAACGGCGTGCTGCGCGGCGAAGTGCCGGTGCTCTACTACCGCTCCCATCGTCTGCTGTTCGACAACAACGGCTTGATGTGGCTTTCCGCCTCCACCAAGAACTTCGTGGCGATGAATCGTCTCGGCAAAATCGTCAAGAACATCGACTTGGGCGACCGTTTTATTCTGCACCATGATTATGCGTTGGATTCCGATGGCAACATCGTCTCCCTGGCGACTGATTTGCAGCGCAGCGACCATGCCGTGCAGGATCAGGTGATCAAGGTCAACACATCCACCGGCAAGGTGAGCCTCTTGGTCGACTTCGGCGAACTGTTCGCCGACTACAAGGCTTCCACCGATCATTCCGGCATTGACGAGTCGGATCCGACCGCCAAGAACCGCTGGGATTGGATTCATTTCAACACGATTCAGCTGATGGATGATGGTTCCGCTCTGCTTTCCGCCCGTGAGACCTCCACGATGATCAAGATCAACGATATCGAGGGCACGCCGAAGCTGGATTACATGATTGGTGAGCCGACCGTATGGGATGGTATGAGCGAGCAGGATTCCTTCCTGACCAAGGTCGGCGATTTCGGCGACACCGGCGGCCAGCACTCGATTACCGTGCAGTATGATTCCTCGCTGCCGAGCGGCCAATACTACGTGTATCTGTTCGACAACAACTTCGGCTATGCGATGACCCGCCCGGATTACGATTGGACGGTGATCGACGGCATTTCCACCGCTCAATCGTCCAAGGACGAGAACTCGAACTCCCAGTTCCGCAAGTATCTGGTTGATGAGAATGCCGGCACCTACACCGAAGTGCAGTCCTTCGATGTGCCGTATTCCCCGTACGTCTCCTCCGCACAGGAACTGTCCGACGATCTCAATCTGGTGGATACCGGCATGCAGGGCGTCTTCGGCGTCTACGATGACAGCGGCAATCTGAAGGCGCAGTACAAAATGGAGCTCAGCACCGCATACATCTACCGCGTCTACCAGTACGGCTTCCGTGGCTTCTACTTCGCGTAGGCGTCAGGCTTCTTTCGCAGCCTCATACTTGCGGCGAATCAAATCCTCATAAAACACCACGGCATCCTTGGGAGTGCCATCGAATACGACCGTGTGCTCGTCCAGTACGAGTGCGCGGTCGATTGCATATTCGGGCCGGCGAATCATATCTGTATCGTGCGTGGCGAAAATCACCTGTTTGTCGTAGCTGAACAGGGCTTTCGCCACATGAGCGGTGCCGATCTCATCCAAGCCTTTGCTGGGCTCGTCCGCCACGATGGCGCTTGGCTCGAAGCTCAGCGCGGCGGCGATGGCCAACAGGTGCCGTTTCAGCGAATCAAGTTCACTGGCCTTGGCTCGGGAAACCTGCGCAAGGTCGAAATGCGCGAACAGATTGCCGATGCGGGCCTGACGCTCCCCCTCGGGGATCTTATGCTTCTTCAGCGCTTCGGAAACGGCTTCGGAGATATTCTTCGCGCGGTAGAACGAGTTCGGAATCTCCTCGCGGCGCACAATGCCGACCAGATCGTCGATGCGTTTGGCATCCTTCTTGACGCCGGGATCGAGCCTCTCCTCGCCACCTTCGACACGGACCGTTCCTGTTGTGGCCTTCAGCGTGCCATCCAGCAGCCCCAACAACGTGGACTTGCCGGCACCGTTCAGACCGATGATCGCCACACGTTTCTCACTGATGGTCAGAGTGGTGGGCGCAAGCCCCAATTGACCATCATCATAGGTATGACCAGCCTGCTCGAGGCGGAAAGTCAGCGATTGCGGGCGCGGCAGCTCTTTGGACTTGAAGAAGAATCCCATGCCGCCTATTGTATGCCTAGCTCGCAAGGAGGGCGGCCACCTCATCTAATATCGCCCGCACATTGCGTTCGAATTCCTCTGGCTCCGGCAGCAGAGATATGGCCAGATAGCCGTTGGATGTCATATCGAAGAAGTAACCAGGCTGTCCGCTGAGCTTGTGATGCTCAATCAGCCCCAATACCAGCTCATTTTCGTCGATGACCGATGGCACGCGCAGCAGCACATTCCATCCGCCTTCGGCACGCAGCACATTGACCAGCCCATTGGAGTCAGCGTCTAGCAGTTCATGGAGTCTCGTAAGATTGCCACGCACGCGTTCCTGCACGCGGGTGGTTTGTGCGGGAGCGGCCTCAAGCAGTGCGGGGATCCGTTCCGCGATGATATCGCTCATCGGCAGGTAATCGTCGGCGATAACATCGAGGCGGCGTTTGGCCTCCGCCACATCTTCGGCAGGCCCGGATACCTGAATCCAGCCGACTTTGGCATGCGGCGCGGCGAGCATTTTGGAGAACCCGTCGAGGGCGAAGGTGAGTACGCCGGGCTCGCCGGCGAGCCGGGCATTGCCGGCAAATGGTTCGAGGCTGTAGTCATAGAACACTTCGTCGGCGATCAATGCAATGCCATGACTGCCGCATAGTTCCACAATGGCCTTGCGCTCGTCGGGCTTCACATACGAACCGGAAGGATTATTGGGGTTGATCAGCACCAACGCACGAATGTTCTCGCCATGAGGTGAGTCAAGAATCTCCTCCAGACCTGCGGCATCAATGAACCATGAACCGTCGAACTGCAGCTGATATTCCACGGTTTCCACGCCTTCGAGCCGCGCAATGGATTCAATCAGCGGATAACCGGGCTTAGGAGCCAACACCGCGTCTCCTGGGTCACACAGCAGTTTGATCAGCCATGAATAGGCCTCGGATGTGGAGCTCAGGATATACAAATCGTCTGCGTCTGGTCGGTCTTCCCCATCGGAGAGGAATGCCGCCAACGCCGCCCGCGCCATTCGAGGCCCACGTGGATCGGCCGTGTACACGCTCGGCACCAACGTTGGAGCCAAGCCATGCCGTGTGGGGTTGGAATCATTGAGTTTGCCAAGGGTTATGCCTTGCGCCTTGGCTTGGGCCTCGGCGGAGGCAATCGGGTTCGGGGCGCTGATATCCACGCGAGAGGAGAAATGCACGGTCATAGGCTTCTACCTTAGACCTGCCCCGTCCTTTTTGGCGGGATGACAAAAAGCTCTCCTCAATAACGAGGAGAGCTTGTAAGCAATGCAGCTAGCGTTGAGTTCACTGCTGCTTGGTGCTGGCGTAGTAGGCGGCGCCCACGATGCCGGCCTGGTTGCGCAGCTTGGCGGGCACAATCGGCGTCTTGATATCGACGTACGGCAGGAACTTCTCGCTCACACGGCTCACACCGCCGCCCACGGTGAACAGATCCGGGTTGAAGTACTTCTCCATCAGGCCGTAGTACTTGGTCAGGCGCTTGGCCCACTTCTTGTAGCCCAAATCCTCGTTCTCGCGCACAGCGGAGGAGGCATACTTCTCAGCATCCAGATGCTTGGCGCTCAGGATGATGTGACCAAGTTCGGTGTTCGGAATCAGTTGACCGTTGTAAATCAGCGCGGTGCCGATGCCGGTGCCCAGTGTGGTTGCAATGACAAGGCCTTCCTGGCCCTTGGCTGCACCATACTGCACTTCGGCAAGGCCGGCAGCATCCGCATCGTTGACCACGACGACCGGGCGACCGCATGCTTCGGAGAACACTTCAGTGACGTCCACGCCGATCCAGGACTGATCGAGATTGGCCATGAAGTCCAGTTTCTGGCCGGGCTTAATCGGAGCCGGGAACGCGATGCCCACCGGAGCGGATTCCGGCACCTCGAAATGATCGAGCTGCTGCTTGACGATGGCGGCCACAGCCTGAGGCGTGGAGACCTCCGGAGTCAGGATCTTCAGACGAGGCTCGGCGAAATCACCCTTTTCCAGATCGACCGGAGCGGCCTTGATGCCGGAGCCGCCAATGTCAACGCCAAAAGCCTGTGCAGTTTCAATCATCGTTGACCTTCCTTTCGTTTCAGACGAGGAATCACTTTGCCCTAAGTGTAACGCCGTGCAAAGCACATTCCAAAGATTGTGACCACGCGATGCAATCGTATGCATCAGCTACGTAGTCGAATTTCATGCGACACACGCGAAAAACCGGGCGTTGCGCAGACTCCGCGAGCCACGAACGGGTAATAATAAGAAGCATGGCAGAACATAATCAACTTATTGATGCGATTAATATTCGTACCGCCGTGCGCGCCTATGATGACGAGCCGATCGATGACGATGCGGCACGACAGCTTGAGATGGCATTGCAGCCGGTCAACCTGCTTGGCAACCTAAACCTGCAACTGGTGCTGAACCAGCCCAAGGTGTTCGAGGAGGCCAACGCTTCCGGACATCTGACCGGCGCCGCAAACTATCTGGCTCTTGTGGCTCCTAAGAATGATGAGCAGGCCAAGGAACGCGCTGGCTTCTATGCCGAACGCGTGGTGCTGACCGCAACCCTTCGAGGCCTGGCCACACTGTGGGTGGCCGGCTCTTGGGATAAGGCCGAAGCTGCGAAACACTGCCGCATCGCCAACAACGAGGAACTACTGCTGGGCGTGGTGATCGGCCATCCGAAGAATCATCTGGCGTACCAGTCGATGACCTACGACGAGTTGTGCGAGCGTCAACGCACGCATCGTTCCAGCAAGACCTACGAGCAATTCACGGCAACGATGAACGATGAGGCTCGCGCACAGGCTCCGGATTGGTTCAAGGCCGGTGTTGAGGCTGCGATGAAGGCGCCAAGTGCGATGAACCGCCAGCCAATCACGTTCTCCTATAATCCGGATGACGATACTGCTGCAGCGCATATTGATACGGCTGCAGGCGATGAGCATCATGCGCTTAACGATCTGGGCATTGCCAAGCTGCACTTCCAGATCGGCGCCGGCCAAGGCCAATGGGCCTGGGGCGACGGCGGCCTGTTTATTCACAAGTAAGTAATGAAATAGCTCCCTCATCAGAGGGAGCTATTTCATTACTCCAGTGGAGGCATTGGCTTCCAGTCGGGATCGTGCAGCAGCTTGCGGGAATCCCACCAGCCTTGCGCAATCTTGGCCAAGCCGGTCCTCACATGTTCGCGGTCCACCATCACGAGGCGAATTACTTCCTTGACTGCGGTCAGGAACGTGCCGAAGCCGAAAATCAGCGGATGGAAGTCGCCGTGCACCATGAAGTAACGGGCCATGTAGCCGCGGTTGCGCATGATGTGGTAACGGTTCATGTCGGAGGTGGAGTTGAGCTGGCGCACACCGGCGATATCCCAGTTGCCGATTTCGCGGGTCCGGCGCAGAATCACATCCGGCACCACGATCGGATTGGTGACCTTGCTGGCACGGTAGCCGTAAATCGTGTCATCCCAGTAGATGAAGAAGCGCGGGTCCGGCAGGCCGATGGCCTTGACCACGCGGCGGTTGAACAGGCCACCTTCGAAGCACAGGGTGTCCATCACACGGTATCCGGCCGGACCGAATGCGGCCGGAGCGATGGGATTCGGAATGCCCAGCGGCACGATGAAATCGTACTGCCAGTAGAACGGGCCGCCATCATAGTCATAGCGGGAACCTTGAATCACTTCATGCTTATCGGTCCACTTGGCGAGTTTGCCGAGGGCGTCCGGCAGCACGGCCACATCGTCATCCATCACCCAGAACCATTCGGCACCAAGTTCGTAGGCCTTCTTCACGCCGGCGGAGAAGCCACCTGCGCCGCCAAGATTCTCGGTTTGCGGAGCGTATACCACACGTTCCTCGTTGCCGGAAAGATCCGCCACAGTGGTCCCCCACTGGCCGGTCACCTTTGCGGAGAATTCACTGACCATGTCGGCGGTCTTGTCGGAGTGCTCGTTGTCCACGATGATGATGCGCCAAGGTGCCTGTTCCAGCGCGAGAATCGAATCGAACAGCACTTCAAGCAGCTGCTGACGCTTGAAGGTGGTGACGATCAAGGCAAGTTTGTTGATGGTTCGCTTTGCGGCATGCTTTTCACTCATGGGTTCCATTCTATGCACACTTGTTCCCTAGCTCACACGAACGGTGTTCAGTACAGGCAGGCATAGCATCAACCCCGATGTTCGGGGCATGACGCTATGCCCAAAATGAAATACGGCTTGCATCTGTACGGAACATGGCGTATGAATATGCCTGTTAGTTTCAGGGAAGGTGAAATTCCTTACTGGCGGTAACTGTGCACCCGGGGTTCATAACGGGAACGCGCAGAAGCCCGCGACCCGCGAAAGCGGCTGATCCGGTGAGATTCCGGAGCCAACGGTATAGTCCGGATGGAAGAAACGAGGGCTCTAATGAGCATTTCTTCGCGTATTCGCATGCAAGCAATCCGTTCCGTCGCACCCGAGGCGGAAGGCGCAGCCGGTTCAACCGCCAACGCCAAGCTCGGCTCGCACTCCACTGGCGTCGCCGATTCCGGCCGCTGGTCCACCAGGCGCATCGCCATGTACGCCCTGTTCGTGGCACTGGCCATGGTCACCAGCTTCATTGAATTCCCGATCACGCCGGTCGCCTGGCTGAAGTACGACCCATCCGGCATCGTCTGCCTGATTGCCGGCTTCGCCTACGGCCCCTCCGCCGCCATCATCGTCTCCGTGCTGGGCTTCGTGCCCCATATGTTCGCCGATCCGTGGGGTTCGCTGATGGCCGTGCTCGTGGCACTGTGCCTGTCTGTTCCGGCATCGCTCATCTACCGTAAGATTCGTTCCCGCAAGGGCGCCGCTCTCGGCATTCTGGCAGGTGCCGTGCTGGCCATCGTGGCCGCTTTGCTCGGCAACCTGGTGATCACCCCGATCTACGCGCACATGTCATACGCTGCGGTCGCCGCCATGATTCTGCCAATCCTGCTGCCATTCAACCTGGCTAAGATGGCCATCCACGCCGTGGTGACCTTCCTAATCTACAAGCCGATCTCCAACCTGCTCGCCAAGCAGCAGTGACAGATGCGTGAGATCATTCGATTTCTGTAAACAGGCATTATGTGCGCGGCTGAACGACAGTCCCGCGCACATAGTGTCTTTTCAATGGCCCAAACAGGCATTATGTGCGCGTGCTCTTCGTTCGGCCGCGCACATAATGCCGAAATCACCTGATTTTCCACAACATTGAAGCCCAACAGAGCATTGTCAACGAATGAGTACCATGCCAGACAGTCCGCAACAGTCCACCACCCCAGCCGCCGAGCTCAGTCATATTCGATTCAGTTATGATCACGGTTCGACTTGGGCGTTGGATGACGTTTCGCTCACCGTATATGCCGGTGAGCGACTCTGCCTCGTAGGGCCGAATGGCTCCGGCAAATCCACGTTGGCCAGATTGATTGCCGGCCTGACCGCACCCGACTCCGGTGCCATCACCTTACTTGGCCACACTGTATATACTTCGTCAGCCGGTCCGAACGCCGCTGAATACCGTGCCGCACGCCGTGGCATCGGCATGGTGTTCCAGAATCCGGAAGACCAGATCGTCACCACAGTGGTCGAGGACGATGTCGCCTTCGGCCCGGAAAACCTAGGGTTGGAGCGCTCCCATATCGGCGAGCGCATCGAGGCAAGCCTTACAGCCGTAGGCCTTGCCTCGCATCGCGCCTCAGACCCCACACGCATGAGTGGCGGCCAGCAGCAGCGTGCGGCCATCGCCGGTATGCTTGCCATGAATCCGGCTATTTTGGTGCTCGATGAACCCACCGCCATGCTGGATGAGACTGCACGTGCGGAAGTCATGACCGTGCTTGACAGGCTGCAGGCCCGAGGCACCACCATTGTGCACGTGACTCATCACGCCGATGAGACGCTGCATGCCGACCGCATCGTGCATATGGAACAAGGGCGCATCATCGAAATCGCCAATCCTCATGATGCTCCTTGCCCTGAACCTGGAGTTGTGCAAACTGTAGTGCCCGTTGGCACATCAGACTCTGTAACTGGCGGTAATCTGCCGCTTCTGGGCGATCAAGCGTTGGACAGCGAGCCAGCCGGAACACATGCTTCCGCAGCCATTCGTGTGGAGCATCTGCAATACCGTTACGGCTCTGGCCGCACGGTTATTCAGAATCTTTCATTCCATGTGATGCAAGGCGAGACCTTGGCCATCATGGGCGCCAATGGTTCCGGCAAGTCCACGTTGGCCAAGCTGTTGTGCGCTTTGGGCAAGCCGACGGGCGGTTCCATCGAGGTGTCGGGTGTCCCGGTATCGCAGGTAACGCGTGCGGGAAAGCTTCGTGGCGCGAACCGCGAACAGCTTATGCAATTGCGCAGCCGCGTCGGCTATGTGATGCAGCATCCTGAGCATCAGTTGTTCGCGGATACCGTGGCCGACGATGTAGCGTACGGTCCTCGCAACCAGAAGCTGGACGAGGCGCAGGTGCAGACTCGCGTGGGCGATGCGTTGAAAGCCTTGCATATCGAGCACCTTGCGAACCGCTCCCCATTCGATCTTTCCGGTGGCCAGCAACGACTGGTCGCCATCGCCGGCGTGGTGGCATGCCAGCCGAAAGTCCTGATTATGGATGAGCCAACGGCGAGTTTGGATATGCGAGCCAAGGCGCGCATCCATGAGCTGATTCGCACGTTGCAGCGCCAAGGGGTGACCATCGTGATGATCACCCATGATCGTGCCGAGGCATTCGCATTGGCCGACCGTGTGACGTGCATGCCGGATGAGCATGAAACCGTGCGTGAAACATCCGTTGATACGAATGGCAGCTCCAAACCCGTACGCAACCATTCCTACGTGGGCCGACTGGATCCCCGAATGAAAATGGTGGGATTCCTGGCGGCTATGTTCACCATGTTTGCGGTCAATACGCCCGCGCAACTCATATTGGGCGCGGCTGTGACCTTCGGTATCATCACCGCCGCCGGAATCCACCCAATTCGGTTGTTCTCCGCCATTCATCCGATTCTGGCGTTGCTTGCACTGATGAGTCTGACCAATCTCATCGTGGTACGTACCGGCAGCACGCTTGTCAGCCTTGGCCCGCTTTCCATAACCTCGGACGGTGTGATGATTGCAGTGCTCTACGCATGCCGATTCGCTCTGGTGATCATTCTTGGCGCGGTGTTCCTACAAACCACCACACCCACGGCCATGACCGATGCCTTCGAATCATTGCTGCACCCGTTGCAGCGACTCGGTATGCATACTCAGGAGATCGCATTGGTGATGAGCCTCGCACTGCGATTCATCCCTACATTGACCGGCGAGACCAAGTCAATCATCGACGCCCAGGCGGCACGTGGCGGATCAGTGGAAACCGGTTCTCTCGGGCAACGTGTGAAAGCCATGAGTGCAATCATCGTGCCGGTGTTCGCGGGCACCTTGCGTCATGCAGACAATCTGAGCCTGGCATTGGACGCCCGTTGCTATGAGGAAGGCATCACGCGCACGCATTGGCGAGTGTTCTCCCCCGGCCCCGCCGATGCGCTGTTCGCTGTAATCATCATCGCCTATATCGCGGCCATCGTGATGCTCTAGCCGTATAGCCGTCAAGCTTGCAGTCACATCCGGCCCGACGGCTATGCTCGAGTGGTTACTCGAATGTAAGGAATTCTCATGGCATTAACCAAGAAGCAAATCAAACAGCTGCGCGCAATGGCCAACACATTGAAGCCGCTGTTTTATGTGGGCAAGAACGATCTGACCGAGGCGGCCATCAAGCAGGCTGATGAAACCATCGAGAAGCATGAGCTGATCAAGTGCGCCGTGCAGGATGGCTCAGGTCTGACCGCCAAAGAGGCGGCCGCCGAACTCGCCGAGCAGCTTGGCGCCGAAGTGGTGCAGTCCATCGGCAACCGTTTCGTGATCTACCGCGCTTCCAAGCGTGAGGATGTGGAGCACATCAAACTGGTACGCGAGTAAGGCTCAGATAGTCTCAGCACTATTTGAATTATCTATGATGCGGCTGGCGGCTATGTTCCAATGGAGGAACATAGCCGCCAGCCGCATCGTGTTGTGCGAGCCGATGTTTCTGTTTTAGACAAAACGTGAGAAGATGTATGTCAATGACGAAACAACATCGCCATATACCTCGAGAAGGGGCCCAATGATGAGTGATAATCAGCAACCGTATACTCCGGTTAATCCGGACCCCAACGCGTACACCACTCCGGAACCATCGAACGTGCCGGACCCATCCGTTCAGCAGCCGGCACCAACTGCCCCTGCGGCAAACGCATACACGCAACCGGCTCAACCGGCCGGCGGCTACGAGCAGCCACAGACGAACGCTTATGAGCAGCCGGCATCCGCTCAGCAGTATGGCCAGCAGCCGGGCAATGCCTACGCTCAACCTGGCGCCTATGCGCAGCAGCAGCCTTACGGACAGCAGTATGGTCAGCAACAATACGCGCAACCGCAGTATGGTCAGCCTGCCAACGCGTACACGCAGCCGCAATACACCGCCCCCAACCCGCAGTATGGCGCTCCGCAGTACAGTGCCGGATACTCATCCAAGTCCAAACTCGCCGCAGGCCTGCTCGGCATCTTCCTTGGCGCTTTCGGCGTGCACAACTTCTACCTCGGCAATACCGGCAAAGCGATAGCCCAGCTGCTGCTCACCTGCGTGGGCTGGATTCTGCTCGGACTTGGCCCGCTGGCCGCCACCATCTGGGGCTTGGTGGAAGGCATCCTCATTCTTACTAGCCGCTATGGCTCCCCATGGCATCAGGACGCTAACGGCCACGAGCTTTCCGACTAGCATCCTTCGCCGTCAAACAGACGCAGCGCAATCATTGCGACACGCCGGCCGTGCATGTTCCAATCATGTACGGCCGTTTTTGTTGTTCAGTTGCAAATTAAATCGAACATCATAAATGTTCACTTTAGCAAAAAACACACACTGGATATCACAGAAAAACAATACCTTCCAAAACAGTTACCAACGCATGAATTACTTGTTAAACCGCTTATTTACGCCATTTTGAGTGCTAGGCTAAAGAACCAGCACAAACCAATGTGCATATCCTTTCTCACAAGAGCAAGGATTAGAGATGTGCGTTTTACTACGTAATTGAACATTACCGACTTCACCATGAAGCACGGCATTACAGTGAAAGGATCATCATGGCTGAAGAAAAAGTCATCGTTGTAGACCCGGATATGTTCGGCAAGGACCCGGCATCCAAGACCGCCAAGGCCAATTCGGTTGCCAAGAGCTTTGGCATCAGCGATCAGGCGCTCGACGAGGTGGAGTATTTCAAGACCCAGCTGACCAACCACAACGCCTGGGGCCTGCCGTTCATGGGCTACGTGAACGAGGATGGATACGGCTACGCCTACGTTCCGGACGCCGCCATCACCCATAACCCGTACTGGGATGCGCACAAGGCGTTCCTTGCGCTGCCGGAGGATGTGCAGACGGCGTTCGCCATCCGTATGCTGTTCACCCACCGTCCGGTTGATCGTTACGGCGCCGCCATGTTCCTGCACTACCAGCGTGGATTCAAGGTTGACTTCGAAGGCAACGGCGCGAACAAGTACTGATCGCGACTGATTGTCTTCTCCAATATCATGAATGCGGCCCGCAGGACAATGATGTTCTGCGGGCCGCATTCATGTTGTTTGGTTGCTCACTCATTTGCGAGCGAGGTTGATCAGCTCCTGATGACGCGCATAGCGGGATACATTGGTCTGTGCAATGCGAATGATCTGTTCGGAGGTCTTTTCCAAATGATTGCCGCCGGCCACGTGCGGGGTGATCAAGCAGCGAGGTTCATCCCACAGCGGGCTTGACTCAGGCAGCGGCTCCGGTTCGGTAACATCCAAACCGGCTCCATGAATCCGGCCTTCGTGCAGCGCCTCGGCCAACGCATCCGGGTCGATGGCATCGCCACGTCCAGCGTTGATGACGATAGCGGTTTCCTTCAGACGTGCCAAGCGTTCTGCATTCAACAGATGGTGGGTTTGCGGCGAACGCGGCACGGCGAGAGCCACGACATCCGCCAATGGCAACAATGCATCCAAACGTTCGAAACCGTACATTTTCTCGATGCCTTTTGCCGGCACGTCAGCGTGACGACGCACCCCAAACGTGCGCATACCGATGCCCTGCGCCAATTGTGCGAAATGCGAACCGATATCGCCGGCGCCAATCACCAGCGCGATGCCACCTTCAGGGCTCAATACTGAGCCCTGATCATGCCAACGATGCTCACGCTGGTTTGCGGCATATTGGTTAATGTTCTTCATCAGCGCCCACATCAGGGCGAACATGTGCTCGGAGACGCTCTGCCCATATGCGCCGGAGGCGTTGGTCACCATTGTGCCGCGAGGCAAGACTCCTTCTTTGAGATAGGCGTCCACACCGGCACTGAAGGTCTGCAGCCATTCAAGTCTGGGGAATTGTGCGGCTTCGCTTGGCGGAAAGTTACCGATTACGGCCGTGGCTTTGGCGCGGAGTTCCTCCGGAATGGACACCGGCCACACCATATCCGTTCGATGCGCATAATCACCCACGAACTCCTGAGGCACCCCATGCGCAGCCTTGATGAAGGTCTGCCGTTCGGATTCGTTCAGCGGCAGGCAATTGACAATCAGCTTATGCGTGTTCTCGATTCCCATGGCCACCAACCTAGGCCGCGGTGCGGATAAAAATCGGCTCCTCTTGGTAAGAGGAGCCTGACCGGAATCACCTAACGACGTGTGGCGCGGATACGGAAGGCAGCCGCCAAACAACCCCAGCCAATGAGGCAAATCACGGTCATCGTGGCGAAAGTCCATGCGCCACCGACCGCCGTGGCGTGTGCGAACCGCGACGTGCCTTCTTCGCCGGCGCCTGCCTGCGCCACCGCCAGAATAGTGGAGAACAGGGCCGTGCCGGCCGCGCCGCCGAACTGCAGACAGGTATTGAAGATGGCGTTGCCATCGGGGCGGAACTCATGCGGCACACCGCTTAATCCGCTGGTCATGATGTTCGCGGCACCCACGGCGTAGAAGAAGCCGAAAATGAAGTAGAAACCGCACAGCATTGCAGCAGTCAGATGCATGGAGAAGATGAGCATCAGCACCGGCCCCGCGATGGCGATGCCAATAGGAATCAGAATCGGCTTGACCGCACCGAAACGGTCATACAACCAGCCACCCACAGGAGCGCACACCACACCAATCAACGCACCAGGCAGTACCAGAGAGCCGGCGACAAAGGCGCTCACGCCAAGGGAGAGCTGGGACACATTGGTGATCACGTAACCGTATCCTATGGCCACCAGCGGCAGCACCAGATAGGCGATGACATGCAGCAGTACCACAGGATCGCGCAGAATGCCCAGACGCAGCAACGGAGAGAACGCCTTCTTGGAACTCAAAGCGAACAGCAGCAGAGAACCTAGGCCGATGATCAAGCTCACGATCGCAATCACACCGGACTTGGCTGCCGCCTGGCCGGACACCGCCGCGCTGATGGCCACACCGCCCTGGTTCAATGCCAGCACCAACCCGACCAATGCCAGAATGATGGAGCCCAACTGAATCGGATCAAGGAATGCGGCCTCCGTGGGGATTTTCTGCTCAATGCATTTCATACCGATAAACGCGGCGATCAGCACCAACGGAACAACAGCCACGAAAATGGCACGCCACGGCAAAATCGCGGTCACGGCACCGCCGACGGTCGGACCGATGGCGGGAGCGACGGTGATGACCAGGGAGCCGACACCCATCAGACGGCCAATCTTGGAGCGTGGCGACTGTTCCAGAATGATGTTGATCATCAGTGGTGTGGCAATGCCGGAACCGATGCCCTGAATAATGCGTGCCACGATCAGCAACGGAAAGACGTGTGCCACAATCATGATCAACGAACCGATGACGGCCAGCGCTACTGCGGCAAGGAAGATGGCCTTCAGCGGAAAACGGCGTTTCAGAAACGAGCTGATTGGCATCGTGGCTGCCACGGACAGCAGATAAATCGTAGTGATCCACTGCACGGTGGCGGTGTCCACATGGAACTCACGCATCAATGAGGGGAACAGCACAGTCATCACGGTTTCGGTCAGAATGCCGATAAAGGCCAGCGAGCCCACAGCTACGATGGCGCCAATCAGTTTCAGCGGAATCTTCTCCGTATCGAGTGCGCGCATCTGCTCAGTTTCGGGCATAGAAAAGCTCCTCTACGTCTTTGGTTCAAACAAAATGGAATGTCAGGTTTACCAACCGGCGTATGTGTCTCTACGCACCTTCTGATAAGACCGAAACAGGTTCCGAGGGTGCGTCCCGTTTATAGCCATAACGTAGTCTAGGCCTGAAGGCGGACGCTGCATCACAGCATCGGCATGAAAAAACGTGTGGGGCGCAGCCCGGAAATCCGAACTGCGCCCCACACGTCGATGAAAGGAAGAAAAGAGAAAGGAGAAAGATTGCGGCGAGCCCCGGTTGAACCGCTCCACGATCTTCAATGATTGATGAAGAACGGCCGAACCGGAACTCACCTATTCAGTTATTATTCAATTATTTACTTGGTTCCGGGGATCTGGAGAGCCTTCAGGCTCGGGACCTATTTTTTCTCCCCGACTGCCATCACAGCGCGCTGCAGCACCACGAAGACGAGGATCATGAGGCCGACCACGATGGTGGTCCATTCAGCCGGCACACCAAAGTCGGAGGTGAGCGGGTCGAGGATGGAGCGGACCAGAGCGCCGAGCACGGAACCGAGCACATAGCCGAAGCCACCGGTGATGATCGTGCCGCCGATGACCACGGAGGCCACTGCGTCGAGCTCCCAGCCCACACCAACGGTGTTCTTTGCGGAACCGATGTTGGCGGTGTACACGATCGAAGCCAGAGCCGCAAGGATTGCGGAGGTCAGGTAGATGGTGTACTGGGTGCGCTTGACCGGCAGACCCATCAGCTCAGCGGAGGAACGGGAGCCACCGATGGCGTAGATGGTGCGGCCAGTACGGGTGTGGTGCAGGAAGATGTAGCCGTAGACCACAACAACCAGAGCGATGATCACACCGACGTTGAAGGACAGATCGTTGGAGATCTTCGGGTTATCGATGATCTTGATCTCGTTGGCGATGAACGCGAAGTTGTTATTGTCCGGGAAGGTCAGGGAATCGGTGGAGATGATGGAGGCGATACCACGGGCCAGGAACATCGTGGACAGTGTCGCGATGAACGGCTGCATGTTGAATTCCTCAATCAGCGTGCCGGCGAGCAGACCGAACACAGCACCGATCAGCAGCATGATTACCATGACCAGGACAGCGGGAACACCGGCGTTTGCCAGCTTCAGACCAACGACTGCGGTGATTGCCACGATGGCGCCGACCGACAGATCGATACCACCGGTCAAGATCGGCAGGGTCATGGCCACGGCCAGGATGATCAGGTAGGCGTGGTCGATGAACAGGGAGGAGATGAAGCCCAGTCGGATGTAGGTGCCGAACAGTGCCTGTCCCATGATGATCATCAGGAGGAAGATCACGACGGCCGCGAGGGTCGGGATCATCTGACGATCGAGCTTGAAGCCCTTCTTAGGAGCCTTTACCTTGTTTGCCGTAGCTGTTGTCATGCTGCCACCGCCTTAGCTTGAGCCTTGAGCGCGCGCTTACGCTTCATTGCCGCACCCAAGTTGTGGATCTTAGGAGCCTGCATCACGCAGATCACGATCACGACGACGGCGAAGAAGGCCGGGGTTGCTTCGGCGTTGATGCCGAGGGTGATGATGGTCTTGCGGATCATGGCGATAATCACAGCGCCGACAGCGGAGCCGGCGAGGGAGAACTTACCACCGAGCAGCGAGGTGCCGCCGATGACGACTGCCAGAATGGCGTACATTTCGAGGTCCTGACCGGTCTTGACCACGTCGACACGCATCACGGATGCGGTGGCGAACAGACCAGCGATAGCCGCAAGGAAGCCGGAGACCGCGTAGACGAGGAAGAGGATCTTCTTCGGCTTGATACCGGTCATACGGGAGGCTTCCTGGTTGATGCCGACGGCCTCGATCATCATGCCCATTGCGGTCTTGCGGCACAGCAGGCCGACGAGAATCACAATGACCACGGCGATGACGAAGTTGGCGGGGATACCGAGGATGAAGCCGTTGGCGATCCACTTCAGCGGTTCGTTGCCGGCGACTGCGGAAGCATCGGTGTTCTCACCGGAGGTGATCACCTTGGCGATACCACGGCCGGCGAGCATCATGATCAGGGTGGTGATGAACGGCTGCAGGCCGAGCAGGGAGACCAGAGCGCCGTTGACGCAGCCGATGACCAGGCCGACGAGCAGGGCGATCAGAATGGCGACCCAAACGTTGACGCCGTTGGAAAGGGACTGCATGGCGGCTGCGCCGGCCACTGCCATCACGGAACCGACGGAAAGGTCGATGCCTGCGGTGGAGATGACCAGGGTCATACCGGTTGCGATCATCAGGTATCGGGCGGATTCCTGAAGCATGGTGATCAGCGGGCCAGCCAGACCGCCGGTGTTGGTGTTCCAGCTCAAAGCCAGGAAGTCATGCTGGAAGATGGTGCAGATGACAACCAGGAGGATGAATGCCACAATGGACCAGGTCAGGTTGTTGCCCAGCAGCTTCTTCACGAGAGCGTTGCCCTCTTCCTTTGCCTTTTCAGCCATCTCACGCCTCCTTTCCGTTCACGTTGGTGTTAGCGATGGTTTCGACGATGGTCGCCTGGGAGACGGTGTCGCCGTTTTCGATTTCTGCGATCTTGTGACGATCCTTCAGGACCTCGATGTCGTCGGACAGACGCACAACCTCTTCAAGCTCGGAGGAGATGAAGACGACGCCCATGCCCTTGGCGGCGAGGTCGAGCACGACCTGCTGGATTTCAGCCTTGGCACCGATATCGATACCACGGGTCGGTTCGTCGAGGATGAGCAGCTCCGGGTGGGTGGCCAGCCAACGGCCGATCAGCACCTTCTGCTGGTTACCACCGGACAGGTTCTTGATCGGGCGATCGGGGTCACGCGGACGAACGTTGAGTTCCTCCATGTACTTGTCGACGATCGCGTCCGCTTCCTTCTTCGGAATCGGGTTGAACATACCGCGGGTGGCCTGCAGAGCGATGAGCATGTTCTGGCGAACGGTCAGGTCGCCGATGATGCCCTCGTCACGACGGTTTTCAGTGGAGTATGCGATCTTGTTCTTCAGGGCGGTGTACGGGTCGGAGATGTTGACCTTCTTGCCGTTGAACTCGTAGGTGCCGGAATCCGGCTTGTCCGCACCGAAGAGCAGACGGCCAAGCTCGGTACGGCCGGAGCCCAGCAGGCCTGCGAAGCCGACGACCTCGCCCTTGTAGATGTCCAGATCGACCGGGTTGATGGTGCCCTTCTTGCCCAGGCCCTTGACTTCGACCAGTGGCTTCTCGCCGGGCTCGATCTCGCGGCGGGACTTCTTGGCGCCGATCTGGGAGAGCTCTGCGGCGGACTTACCGATCATCATGCCGATGAGTTCGTCACGCGGAGTGTCCTTGGTCATGACTTCCTTGATGAACTTACCGTTACGCAGAATGGTCAGACGGTCGGTAATCTCGTAGATCTGATCGAGGAAGTGGGAGACGAACAGGATGGCCACGCCCGAGTCACGCACCTTGCGCATGATCTTGAACAGGTCCTGCACCTCGTTGGCGTCCAGGGAGGAGGTCGGCTCATCAAGGATCAGCACCTTGGCGTTGATGACCATGGCGCGTGCGATGGCGACCAGCTGCTGCATGGCGATGGAGATGGAGCTCAGCGGGGTGTGGGGATCGATGGATTCCAGACCCATCTGCGCCAGGTAGGTCTTGGCGGCTTCGTGGGTCTTCTTCCAGTCAATGCCGAACGGGCCGCGCTTTTCGTGGCCGAGCATCACGTTCTCACCAACGGAGAGGTTGGTGCACAGGTTCACTTCCTGGTACACGGTGGCGATACCGGCGTTCTGTGCGTCCAGGGTACCGTTGAAGCTCTGCGGCTTGCCTTCCACGGTGATGGAGCCGGCGTCGATCTTGTACACACCGGTCAGAGCCTTGATCATGGTCGACTTACCAGCGCCGTTCTCACCCATGAGAGCGTGCACTTCGCCTGGGTAGAGGGTCAGGTCGACACCGTCCAAAGCCTTGACGCCCGGGAATTCAATCGTGATGCCCTTCATCACGACGATAGGGGTTTTATCAGTCATGTCTTTGCCTTAAACGAGAAGGGAATTGTTATCGTTTTGTGATATTTGGGCCGAACATGAGTGATGGTGTGGAAGGAATCGATTTTCCCTTCTCACACCATCACTACTGGTTCAGTTCAGTTATCGGTTTTGGACAGCCGTGCTATCAGTAAGCGCGGGAGTTGTTGTCCAGGGCTTCCTTGGCGCTGGTGGCGTCGAAGGTCTTGGACTCGATCTGGATGTCCTTCTCAACCTTCTTGCCATCCAGGTAATCCTTGACGGCCTGAGCGGTTTCCTTACCGAAGATCGGGTTGTACTCGATCACGTAGGAGAGGTCGCCGTCAACCAGAGCCTGCAGAGCGTTCTTGGTACCATCAATGGTGATGATCTTGACCTTGCCCTTGAGGCCGGCGGCGTCAACAGCCTGAGCGGCGCCGAGGCCCATCTCATCGTTCTGGGCGAAGATGAACTGCGGGTTCTCGGACTTGTACTTGTCGAGCAGACCAGCGGTCACGGTCTTGGCCTCATCAGTGGACCAGTTAGCGGACTGGGACTCAAGGACCTTGATGTTGGAGGCAACCTTGTCGGACCAACCAGTGCCACGATCCTTCACCACGGACAGGCCTGCAGGGCCTTCCAGGATGAAGCCGTTGGCGCCATCCGGGAAGTTCTTGTTGACGAACTCGGCGGCCTGCTGGCCAGCCCATTCGTTGGACGGTCCGATGTGGGAGACGATGGCCTTCTTGGCGTCGGCGTCCTTGACCTCGACGTTACGATCCACGGTGAAGACCGGGATCTCAGCCTCAGCGGCCTTCTTCAGGGAATCATCCCAACCGGAATCCTCAGTGGAGGACAGAATGATGGCGTCAACTTCGTCGTTCACGAACTTGTTGAAAGCCTGAATCTGCTTCTGCTGATCGTTGTTCTGAGTCGGGGAGTAGACCAGATCAAAGCCTGCATCCTTGAATGCTGCCTTGATGTCGTTCTCGTTAGCGGTACGGAAGCCGCCCTCAGGACCAACGGCCACGAAGCCGACAGTCTTCTTGCCACCATTGCTGCTACCGCCGGCGCTGCTGGAACCGCAAGCCGCGACACTAACCAGTGCAGCAGCAGAAGCAACGAGGGCAATGGCCTTCTTCCAATTCTTCATGAATACTCCTCCTCGAGCAGTGTTCTCTGGATGTTCATCCATCCACATTGATGACTTCGTGTCATCGACAATCTCAAGTATGGAGCGAACAGATTGAATGTTCAATCGTGAGCGATAACATTTTGATAACAGGTTTATAACAAATTGATAACAGTGCCGGGAAAATGGCGAAACTTGGCGGAATCTGGCCGTTTATCTACCATAATGGTAATCGTTGCACAGCGGCAGAGTCGCTTGCTGGTCGAGCGACAAGGCCGCCGCCACAAGGTATACAGAAAGGTTAACTATGCAGACCGTTTTCCTTATCATCAAGCAGGTTGAGGGTGTCAAGCACCTGGCCGGCGTGGCCGCCACCATCGGTGACGCCGCCAAGCTTCTGGCCAAGTGGGAGCCGGAGTGCCCGGATAACTTCAACTTCCTGGGTACCAAGGAAGAGTATGGCGTGACCCGCCACCTGTTCAACATTCCGTTCAACATGGAATACCTCATCTACGAGGTTCCGATGAACTCCGAGGTGCCGGCCGAACTGTTCAAGAAGGAGTACGGCGGCATCTGATTCGGTGTCCCCCTACCGCAATAACTCCCGGCGCTTTGAGCGAGCGTACGGGAGTTATTGCATATAAGAGGCGATTCAGCCGGCATGTATTCAGTGGCGCTCACTGGGAGCCGAGCGCATCGACCTGACTGTCGGCAATGGACCAGGAGCCATCGAGCGAACCGGACACCGAGCGCACGGTACCGGTGTTGTCCAGTACGGATAGACGACGGTACAGGCTGATCTGGCCGGATGCCATCGATACACTCGTGCCTTCCGGCAGTCGCTGGGTCACGGCCGGGCCGGGCACAATCTGACGATACGCGCTCTGCCGCGTGCCATCCGTGCCGGCCGAAGTGGCATATACAAGATTCAAATCGTTATAGAACGACAGCATGGCCACATCCTGCGTAAGACTCACCTGTGCCGCCGCCTTGCTGAGCCCGGTCACGTCGTTGTTTTCATCGCGCACGATACCGGTAATCGCCACACCACTGAATGAGCCACCGTCAACGGCAAGCGCCAATCGGGACCCTTCAGTGGAGACGTTGACCGAGGTCACCCGTCCGTCCGCATCCAGCCACGGGATAGTGATCTTCGCGGATTGCCCGTTGCGATGGATGTACAACGTTCTGCCATCATCACCCACGGCCCATACTTCGCCATTCAAACCGGCGGTCACCGAACGTATACGAACGCCACCGAACAGCACACCGCACGAACCGCCGTTAGCACTTAGGCATTCCGCAACGCCGTCAGCGCGAAGCACTGCTCCCCCATTGGCGGAAAACGCGAAACCGAGTGCGTTATCGAATCCCGGAGCATCCGCCACACGTAATGGGCTGGAGCTGGACAGGGACACGATATGCCCGCCGGTCAATGTGTATACGCCCACCGCCGGCTGGTCGGCGCTGAGTTTGATGTTGGAATCAGCATCCGAATAATCCACGCCATCACCGGTCACTTTGAGGTTGTATCCGGAATTGCCGTCCCCCAGCGTCAATCTGATGCGATGCACCAACATGCTGCGGTCCTCGTCGCTCAACGCGTTCATGCCGTTGGTGAGGCTGACCGTGACGGCCGTGTCCTGCATCGGCACCGAATCCACCGCAAGCGACACCGTGGCCAGATGAGGCTCCTGAACGGCACCCTCCAGCCAGCTCGGAACACTACCAAGGATTTCCCGCACCGCCTGCGTACGCCAATTACGCCAGCTGAGCCAGCGCACATCCGGCACCAATTGCTTGCCGGACGAGGACACTTGGTATACGGAGACTTGGCGGAACACCTGGTCGAAATCCGCAGTGGAAATCACCACGCCATTCTCCAGCGATGAAATGCGCCACTGCCCCTTTTGCTTAATCAGCGTGTATGAAAGCTTACGGGGCTGCGTATCATGCACCGGCGTATACAATCCACGGGAGTCCAATATGCCCACGACTTGGACTTCCACTTCCACGATCAACGTGCTTTCCGCCCCCTGAGGCGCGGTCATGGTGTTGGCGCGGCGGCGGAAATCCGGAGTGCCGCTGTAAATCACCGCAGCATTATCGCCGTTCCAGCCCACGGAGGCTGAAGAGGTGAGGAACTCACGAGCCACCTGGTATCCATCGGACTGCACGCCAGCCGGCATGGCATCATAAAAGCCTTGCACGATGCCTTCCGGCTGCGCATCATCCACCGGGCCTTGTGGATTGGTATATACACGTTGCGTCTGCTGTTGCACGGGCGCCAATGTCTGCACGCTGCCGCCGGTCGGCAAGGCAAGAGGACTGGAGCATGCGGTCAGCGCCATGAAGCACAGTGCGGCCACAGCCGATGAGATTGTTGTGTGCAGTCGCCGGTTCATTGCTCACCGCCTTCCTCATCATCGTCCGAAGATATATGCGCATACGATGCCGTCCGCTGCTGCGGTGCCATGGCAGGCAGAGTCGCAATGGCATTGCTGCGATCCGCCACCGGGCTCTCCGCCACGCCGAATCCGCCGGTGATGGTGAAATCGTTCGATGCCGCTCGGGCGAAATCGACCGGCAAATCGCTATCGGCTATCGATTCCTCCCTGGGGTCCCGTGGCAGCATCACCAGGAACCAGGTGCCTTCCCCAAGTGCCGAGCGAACCCGAATCGAACCATGGTGCAGCAATGCGTCGGTCATGGCGATGGATAGGCCGAGGCCTGTGCCGCCGGTGATACGAGAACGGGAGGGGTCACCTCGCCAGAAACGATCGAACACATGAGCCACCGTATTCGCGTCCATGCCTACGCCGTAGTCTCGAACACTGATGACCACTGCCTTGCGATTAGCCGCAATACGCACCTCAATGGGCTTATCCTCGGCAAAATCAACCGCATTGGCGAGCAGATTGCGGATAATGCGCGTCACGCGACGCGTATCCACCTTGGCCAGTATCTGCACGTTGGGCAGCACGGCGCGAATATCCACATGCTTGGCCGCCGCGATACCAGCCACCTGTTCGATTGCCGCGTTCACAGGGTCGCGCATATCAGCATCGACCAGATCGAGTGCAGCATAGCCGGCATCATATCGGGAAATCTCCAGCAAATCGGCGAGCAGATCCTGGAATCGGTTGATTTGCCCGGAGAGCAACTCGACCGTGCGTTTCGTCGCCGGATCGAAATCATCCTTTTTCATTTCCAGCAAATCCGACGCCATACGCATCGTGGTCACCGGCGTGCGCAACTCATGGCTCACGTCAGATACGAACCGTTTCTGAGAAGCACTGGCCTCTTCGAGCTCATCGATTTTCTGGTTGAGCGAGTCGGCCATGCCGTTGAACGAGCGTTGCAATACGCCAAGCTCATCCTTGCGATTCACTTCCACACGCGTGTCAAGATTGCCGGATGCCAACGTTTCCGCCGCGTAGGCCACATGCTCTACCGGGCGCACAATGCCGCGAATCACCATCCACATCACTACGCCCACGGCTACGGAGAGCAGCGCGCACACAGCGAGCAGGCTGAGCTGAATCTGCGTCAATGACTGCTGCTGCAAGGCATACGAATAAATGGTGAAGAACTCCAGATTACCTGCCACGCCATAGTCCAGCACAGTGCCCAGCACCGCACCGGGTGTATTGCCGCTTAATGCGTCGGAGGCTATAGGCAGCGTAACCGGCTGATAGAACACATTGCCTTCCACATCAGAGGCCACCGCGGAATGAATCTCATTCGTGATGACATCCTCATAGGTGGGCTCGGTGGAAATCGGGATGATGGAACGGGCTGTGGATTCGCGGCTCCACATGTACACGCCCACCAAATTGGAGGCGCCATCGGATTGCAGATTGGAGGCCAGATCATTGACCAATTGCTGGATCTGCACGGTGGTGGTGGCGTCGGAGGCGTCCAAACCATTCTGCGCCTGCTCCACCATATTGGAGAAATCCGATTGGGATTGGGATGTGGTCTGCGTCAACAGCGATGCCCGCACCGAAATCATGGACACCACGGAAAATACGATGGCCACGGACAGGGTGAGAATCACCGTCAACGCCACGGTTCGCGCCTGCAACGAGCGACGAACTTCCGAACGCCCGTGTTTGAGCAGTCTTCGGAAGCTGAACCGAAAACGATGACGCGGATCAAGACCATCAGCCGGCGGAGCCGTATTAGCCTCTATGACTGACGGTGAGGTCTGGGAGGTCGGCATCAGTCTCAGTGCTCAGGATTGACGAACTTGTAGCCAATGCCACGAACCGTCTGGATAATCTGCGGGTTTTCCGGATCATCTTCGACTTTGGCGCGCAAACGCTGCACGTGCACATTCACCAATCGGGTGTCGCCGGAGCTCTCATACCCCCATACATCATGGAGCAGAGTGGAACGGCTGATGGCCTCCCCCGCGGCGGCCGCTAGGACGAACATCAGCTCGAATTCCATCGGCGTCAGGTTCAAATCCTTGCCGTTCTTGGTGGCGGTGTGCTCGAGGCGGTCGATGACGATGCTGCCACGCTCAATATGATTGGTATTCGCCACGCTGTTGCCGCTCTGGTCGGCGCCGGAGCTTTCAGCCGGGCGCGCAATGCGGAAACGCGCACGAATGCGGGCCAGGAGTTCAGCCACCTTGAATGGCTTGGGCACGTAATCATCCGCTCCGGCTTCGAGGCCGGCCACCACATCCGTGGTGTCGGACTTTGCGGTGAGCATAATGATCGGCACATTGGAAGTCTCACGGATGCGACGGGCCACTTCGGTGCCATCCAGGCCGGGCAGCATCACATCCAACAGAATCAAATCAGGTTTGACTGTGGGGAACATTTCCACGGCGCGCAGACCGTCCATGCAGGTAACAGTCTGGAAGCCTTCATTTTCCAACACGAGGCTGAGCATCTCGCCGATGGCCTGATCGTCGTCCACGATGAAAATGACCGCCATGCCGTTCCACGCTCCTTATCTTATGTTCCGCTCCCCTGCACCACTGAAAGCGTTTACTGTTCCGTTACACTTTACCCCTTTTGCCCGTCCTCGCCATGCAGAATAGGGCGAATCTTGGCAAGTCGCTGGCTCACCTCATGTTCATAGCCGCGATCGTTGGGATGATAGTATTCAGTGCCACGCAGAATCTCGGGCATGTATTCCTGAGGAGCCACCGCACCAGGCCAATCATGCGCATATTTATAGCCTTCATGATTGCCCCATTCCTTCATCAGCTTGGTGGGCGCGTTCCTCAGATAGAGGGGCACTGCGCCGATTTTGCCGGCGTCCACATCGGCGAGCGCCTGGTTGATGGCGTTATAGCTCGCATTCGACTTCGGTGCCGTGGCCACGGCGATGGTGGCTTCGGCCAGAATGATGCGCGCTTCCGGCATGCCCACCAATGCCACGGCCTGCGCCGCGGCTACGGTGACTTGCAATATCTGAGGCGCGGCCATACCGACTTCCTCGCTGGCGGCGATCATGATGCGACGGGCGATGAAGCGCGGGTCCTCGCCGGCCCTGAGCATGCGCGCCAGATAATGGATGGCCGCATCCGGGTCCGAACCTCGCATCGATTTAATGAATGCGGAAATCACATCGTAATGGTCATCACCATCTTTGTCGTAGCGCACGGTGGCGGTATCCATGACGTTGGCCACCACTTCAGGCGTGATAATGGGCCGACGGGCGCCTTTTTTGCGCGCCTCATCGCCGGTTACCGCTCCGGCGGCGGCCTCCAGAATCGTCAGGGACTTGCGGGCGTCCCCTCCTGCCATACGCACGATATCCGCGATGGCTTCGTCCGTGGCTTTGACTTCGCCTTTGAGACCGCGATCATCGGCGAGGGCGCGTTGCACCAATTCAGTGAGCTGTTCAGGTTCGAGGGACTCGAGTTTGACTACGACCGAACGCGAGAGCAATGGCTTGATGACTGAGAAACTTGGGTTTTCGGTGGTGGCTCCGATGAAGGTCACATCACGGTTCTCGACGGCGGGCAGCAACGCATCCTGCTGGGATTTGGAGAACCGATGTACCTCGTCGATGAACAGTACCGTCTCCTGGCCTTTGGCGACCAGTCGCTCATGGGCGCGATTGAGTACGTCGCGCACATCCTTGACCCCGGAGGTCACGGCGGACAATTCCTCGAACACACGGCCGGACTGGCCGGCCACAATGGTGGCGAGCGTGGTTTTGCCGACGCCTGGAGGGCCGAAGAGAATCACCGAGCTTGGGGCGGTGAGACTGCCACGGCTGGCTGGATTGGCGAGACGACGCAGGGGCGAGCCCTCCCCCAGCACATGCTTCTGCCCAATCACCTCGTCCAGGGTGCGCGGCCGCATGCGCACCGCCAGCGGGCGGGTCATCGACTCCGGCGCATCCATAGCCCCAAACAGATCATTCTCAGTCATACTTGCATACTACCCCAGCGTTCGAACATGCGTTCGATATTGAATCGGCCTGCGGCCGATGCCTTAGTTGCTGACTTTGTAGTCGTAGAAGACCACTTCGCCGGTGTCCTGGGTGGCATCGAGATCCACGATGCCTTCGATGGCCCAGTCATGATCGCCATCCGAGTCATCGATAATCTGGCGGACCTTCCACGTATGCTCGTCCTGCTCGTGGCTGTCATCGAGCATAAAGAGCTTGGGCGAACGGGCGTTTGCACCGATGCCCACATATTCATGTTCGTCGTAGTAATCGTCGAGCGCATCCTCCCACTCGTGCACGCCGTAGCCCCAGTCTTTGTCGAGGGCTCCAAGCTTGTCCGGATCGTCAAGGTCCATCAGCTGCACACGGCGGAACAACGCATTTCTGACCAGCACGATCAGACCGCGGCGATCTTCCACCACTGCGTTCTTCTTGCCGGGGGCCGCCAGGGACGCCGCCGCTTCGGATTGATCCGTGGAGTCTCCCGCGTTCTCCCATTCGTCCACCAGCGAGGAGTCGATGGAGCGTACGAGCACGCGCAGCCACGAAATGATGTCTTTCAACTGTTCGTCGCGCTTCTCGGGCGGAACCGTGCGGGCAAGCGTACGGTAGGCGTCGGAAAGGTATCGCAGCAGTGTGCCTTCGGAGCGGGCGATGTTATAGCGCGCGATGTATCCGGTGAAATCAGATGCGGTCTCCACCATGTCACGCACCACCGATTTCGGGCTTAGATAGTAATCATTCGCCCACGGCACGTCGTGACGATACTGGTCGAATGCGGCTTCAAGCATGTCTTCCAATGGCTTGGGATACGTAATCTCCTGCAACTTATCCATGCGTTCGTCGTAATCGAGGCCGTCCGCCTTCATATCAGCGAGTGCCTTGTCTCGCGCCTGGCGCTCCTGGGCGCGCAACACCTGCTTCGGGTCTTCCAACGTGGCTTCGGCCATGGAAATCACGTCCAGCGCATAGGTTTCGGATTCAGGGTCCAAAAGCTCCAGTGCGGCAAGCAGGAACGGCGAAAGCGGCTGATCGAGGGCGAAGTCATCCGGCATGTCCAAGGTCATGTAATAATCCTTGCCGCCGTCCGGCCTCTCTTCGGTTTCAATCACCTCGGTGTCGAACAGGGTCTGGAAGATTTCGTCGGCACGCTGGTGCAGATGCTCCTTTTGCTCCGGCGTCTGCGCGCTGTCGTCGATGAGATCCTCCACGCGGGCTCGTGCATCGCCGCCTTGCGCCACCTCGTTCAAGACCATCGAATGTGTGATCTTCAGATGCGGCACCAAGGTTTCCGGCTCGGCGTCGATGAGCTTGTTGAACGTGTTCTCATTCCACGTCACAAAGCCTTCGGGGGCTTTCTTGCGCTTGATCTTCTTGAGCTTTTTCGGGTCTCCTCCGGCCTTGGCGATGGCTTTCTGGTTTTCGATCTCGTATTCGGGGGCTTCGGCGATCACCAAGCCTTCCGTATCAAAGCCCATGCGGCCGGCGCGGCCTGCGATCTGGTGGAATTCACGAGCCCTGAGCCGGCGCATCTTCGAGCCGTCGAACTTGGTCAAGGCGGTCAGCACCACCGAATGAATCGGCACATTGATGCCCACGCCGAGCGTATCGGTGCCACAAATCACCGGCAGCAGACCTTGCTGGGCAAGTTGTTCGACCAGTCTGCGGTAACGCGGCAGCATGCCGGCGTGATGAATGCCCACGCCGGTGCGCAGCAGGCGCTGCAGGATCTTGCCGAAAGCCGTCGTGAATTTCACGCCTTTGATGGCTTCGGCGATGGCCTGGCGCTGCTCCTTGCTGGACACACCGGTGGAGGCGAGCGCCTGTGCGGTTTCCAGAGCGGCGTCCTGGGAAAAATGCACCACGTAAATCGGGGTCTCACCATTGCGGAAGGCAAGCTCCACGGTTTTTTCAAGTGGGTCGAGCGTGTACTCGTAACTCAACGGCACCGGGCGCGGCGCATCGGCGATCACATCCACATCCGGGGTGTCATTCAGATCCGAAAGCTTATCGGCCACGGCATCCACATTGCCAAGCGTGGCGCTCATCAGCAGGAACTGGGTTTGCGGCAGAGTGAGCAGCGGCACTTGCCACGCCCAGCCGCGCTCCGGGTCACCGTAGTAATGGAATTCGTCCATCGCCACGAGTCCCACATCGGCATGCGTACCTTCGCGCAGCGCCTGATTGGCCAGAATCTCAGCGGTGCAGCAGATGATCGGCGCATCCGCGTTGATATGGCTGTCGCCGGTAATCATACCCACATTCTCGCGGCCGAACACTTCAACCAGATCGAAGAACTTCTCCGAAACCAGCGCTTTGATGGGTGCCGTGTAATACGAGCGGCGACCTGTGCACAGGGCGGCGAAATGCATGCCGAGCGCCACCAAGGATTTGCCGGAGCCAGTCGGGGTGTTGAGAATCACATGGTCCCCGGCAAGCAGATCCATAATGGCCTCCTCCTGGTGAGGCCACGGTTCGATGCCCATAACGTCCGTTACCCAATCAAAGAACCGCTCATAGATATCGTCGGCAGTGAGATTGCGCTCACGTTCATTGCCGTCCCACTCGGGGGCCAGACGCCCCAAAGAACCGTATGCTTGTTCCTTCTCGTCAGTCATAACTTCCAAGTCTAGCGACCGTCCAAACTTCAACGCTCCCGGCGTATTGGGCACATCTATGGGTTGATTACGCAAGGAATTACGTCAGATACAACGAACAAGGCGTCTGCGGATCTGCATGTCGTGCAGTAATCCACAGACGCCTTGTGATTGCCAGGTGGCCAACCGGTCAGGTCAATCGGTCAGCTGAATTGTCAACTGTTACTTGTTGGCGGCATTGCGACGCTTCACTGCAAGCACCGTGCCACCTGCGGCAAGCAGCAATGCGGCGACCGCAATCGGCGCGATTGCAGCACCGGTATCCGCAGTGCGCTTGGCTTGGGCCTTCACAGCGGTCTTGTTGCCGTTGTTCTTACCGGTCTGCTGATTTGGCTGCTGCCCCGGCTGCTGGGAGCCGCCATTCGCAGAGCCTGTAGTGATGGTCAGCGGCAAGGTCACGGTGGTCTTGTCCGTGGCGCCGACCACGGTCAGCGTTGCGTCACCGGCCTTGGCATCGGCCGGAACCGTGACCTTGAGCACAGCGGTATCACCGTTGGCGACAGCCGCTTCGCCCGCGGCCTTGCCATTGATGGTGGCGGTCAGCTGGGTTTCGGCCGGCACACCGAGCGAGGTCAGCGTGAGCTTGGAGAAGTTCAAGGTGAACGTCTCGCCAGCCTTGAGCGAACCGGTTGGAATACCGGTTACAGCCACCGCACGGCGGTCGTAACGCGGGGAGACCGGATTGTTCTTGCCCAAGTAATCGATCCAGGCGTCACGATCGACCAGACCGGAGTCGCGAGTGTCAGTACCTTGGGCGAAGACGCGGAAGTTATCGCCGCCCTGCAGCAGGAAGCTGAAGGAACCGATGCGGTAGTTCTTCTTCAGGTCGAGCGGCTTGCCGTTCACCGTCACGGAAGTGATGTGATGGCCCTGCTCGGCGTTCGAATCATAGGTGTAGGACACGTTGTGCGAAAGGCCCAGCTGCAGATACGGACGAGACGGCGTGGTGCCATCCGTAGTGGTCTGCCACTGCTGTTCCAGAGCTTCCTTGAATTGCGCACCGGTCAGCGTAGTGGTCCACAGGTTATTCAGGAACGGCAACACGGCGTTGGCCTGAGCGTAAGTGATGGAACCATCTGCGGCCAGCGGGCAGGAAGCGTTATCGCCGGTCTTGCACAGTTCGGCACGAAGGCCGCCGGGGTTCACCACACCGATTTCAGCACCGCCGCGATCGGCGCTGGAGAGCGAGGAGAGCAGCGAGTCAGCCACCAGATTGCCGAGTGTGGATTCGGAACCACGATCATCGCGCTTGCCGTCCTTGAAGGCGGTGGTGATGTCGGCGGAAACGGCACCGACCTTCTTATTGCCTTCCTCAGTGCCCTTGGCGACAGCCGCGTCCACGATGGACTTGACCTGCTTGACCGTATCGTCGCCGGTAGCCGCCAACTCATCGTCGGACTTGCTGGTGTCCACGGCCACGGTACCGGTCTTCTCGTAGGTCACCTTGCCGGTGGTCTTGTCGTAGTCGAGCACGACCTGGCCGACGTTCGCGGCGTAGCTGCCGGTCTGAATGATCGGGCGATCGTTCTTGTTCGGATCGGTGTACGAGTACCGCATGTGGGTGTGGCCGGTGAAGATGGCGCTGACGGAAGGATCCGTGTCATCGACGATGTGCTTGAACACTGGGCTTGCGGCCTTTTGTTCGTCCAACGTCGGCTTGCCGGTGGACTCGTCTTCAGCTTCAGGAGCGCCCTCATGATATTCAGCCACGAGCACGTCAGCCTCACCATTGGATTCGTCGCCATCGGTCAGCTGCTTGGCCACGCGGTTTACGGCTTCCACGGGGTCGCCGAAATCAAGGTTCTTCACGCCGTCAGGAGCAACCAAAGTCGGGGTTTCCTGAGTAACGGCACCGATGACGCCGACCTTGACGCCGTCGACGTCTTGGATGCTGTATTCCTGGAGCACCGGGGTCTTGGTGCCCTTCTTGTAGACGTTGGCACCGAGGTAATCCCACTTGGCGTTGCGTTCACCATCCTTGCCGATCACTCGGTTGACCAGATCGTCATACCCCTGATCGAACTCGTGGTTGCCCACGGAGGAGGCCTTCAGATCCAAGGCGTTCAGCACATCGATGGTGGGCTGGTCCTTCTGCACGGAGGAGTTGAACAGCGAAGCGCCAATCAGGTCTCCAGCACCGAGCAGCAGCGAGCTGTTCGGATACTCCGCCTTGAGCTGTTCGACAGTTGCGGCGAACGGTACGGTCAGGTTCTTGTCGATGCGGCCGTGGAAATCGTTGGTGTTGAGCAGGTTGATGGTGGTCTTGGTGGATGCCGGCTTGGCGGTTTCCAACCAGCCTTCACGCAGAGAGTGGCCGTTGGTCACGCCATCATCAGACCAGAACACCGGCTTGTATGCCTTGCCATCCACAATCTTGGTGGCTTCGGCATCCGGGGTCACCGCATAGCCTTCGGAGTTCTGGCCGGCGATTTCCGCAGGGGTAGCAGTGAGCTTGGTCAGTTCGAGAGTACCGTTCTTGAATTCATAGGTGCCGATTTTTGCACCGGTGTTCAAGTCGTTATCGCCTTCGGCGATCAACTGATTGTGCTCGCTGTCCCAGAACAGATCGCGCGGACCGGAGTATCCGGCGTTGGTGGCGGCTGCAGGCAAATCGGTCTTTGCGACCGGGTATGCCACGTCCTGACCGTCTACCGTGGCCAATGCGAAGGCGTACACGCCACCGGTCTTCTCCAAAGCGGCGAAGAACAGGCCGCCGAAATCATTGGCGGTACCGTCCGGATTGTAGGCATGCACGTTGTTCGGGTCGAGGTTCGACTGGAACTTGTTGGCCAGCAGAGCGGAATCGGGGATGAAGGCCACGCCTTCCACACCGAGGTTGGCGTCATCGCCTTTCTCAAGCTGAACGCCGAACTGGGTGAGCGCCGACTGCAAATCCCATTCGTGCGTTGCCGTCAGGTCCTGCGCACCATCACCATTGGTGTCGGTGGCTGCGGCGGTCACGTCATACTGCAGAATGGATGGGCGAGGAACCTTCTTGTTCTCGTTGTCGCGCTCGGCGCCAACGAACACGCCCTTGGAGGCATCGAGAGTACCGTTCGCACCAGGAATCAACGTGATGCCCTCGGAATCGACGCCGCCCTTGCCATCCTTGAAGTGCAGCTGCTTACCGCCCTTGGTCTGACCATCCTTGGTGAAGGTCCAACCGTCAGACGGATCCTGCTGCCACTTGCCATCCTTGTAAACGAACTTGTTGATGGACCCCGGTCCCTTTGGACCAGTGATGCCCAGAGTCGGGTTCAAGTCATTGTCCGCGGCCCAAAGCGTGCCTTCAGCACCATTCGCACCAGGCTCGTAGACCAACCCGGAAAGGTTGCCGTCAGTGTGTTCACCGGTGGCTTGGCCGGCTCCGAATTCATCGGTGTTGTCCAGCGCGGTTACGTCCGCGAGACCTGGCCATGCGGATACGGTCAACGCCGGTGCGGCAAACGCCGCAGGTGCCATACCGGCCAATCCCGCCAATGTGGCGATGGATGCGACGAGCGCGATGGCACGAGACGCACCTCGCCTGAATTCATTGTGTTGATTCACTGCCCTATCCCCTTCCTCGGTTGTTCATGAGCGGAATCAAGCCAAGGTGACTTTCCGCTGAGCAATCATGAACTTATGGTCGAGCGTAAGGAGAGGACATGAACCAGATGCCCTATTCGGAAGAATGAGGGGAATCCGCCTGTTGAACTCTAACTGAACTTTATTGGCGCTTGCGGCGTAGGCGTAGCAGGAAGCCAACAAGCAACGCCGCCACCGTTCCTACTGCTACGGCGGTCAATGCGGGTTGTTGAGTTGCATGCAGTACGGCGAGGTCCGGGCCTGCGGACTCGGCGCTGTTCTGACCTGCCGCCGCATCCGAAGCTGGGTGGTTACCCTTATCGGCACATTGGGCGTTGATCACAGTCGGCCCATCAAGCGCCACCTGATCGGCGGTCTCGACTTTGGCCACATCACCATTCTGGTTCAGGGTCACGCGGGCGCACAAGGCTTTGGCCCAGTTGATCCGCTGCCAACCATCCGAGGATTCCCATAATGGGTAGCCGGAGTCCATCGCGGTGGCTTTCAAAATCGCATTGCGCTGGTCGACGTGCAGCTGCGGATAAGCGAGACGCAACACATCAGCCGCACCGCGCGGGGCTTTGAATTTCACGCCGGCTTGGGATTTGACCTGCGGGAAGGTGTAGGTCATGCGCGCAGTATAGACGCACACCGCTGAGGCCTGGTCCTTCACCGGCTCGGTGGCTACAGGATCGACGAAATCATTGGTGTAACCATCTGTGGAATTGGCTTTGAGATTGCTAATGCATTCGGGCAATGTATCGCCATGATGGTCTGCTTTGCAGCGTTCGGTCAGATAGTCGCGCAATTGCCGGGCTGCGGGAACTATCGATGAGGCGAATTCGTTATGCCAATACTGGCCGTTCTGCGCCGAAGCGCCGATGCGCCCGCCCATGATGTCGAGCGGATAATGCACGCCGAGCACAATGCGATTGTTGCCTGCTTCCGAGGTGCGCGCCATGATTTGCGGAGCGAGTTCCGGCAATATGCCGGCGAGCGCGATGCCCCACGAATATGCGCCGGTCGTATGCCCGGATGGATAGGAACTGTTCTTCTGCAGCGTGGAATAACCCGGAATATGCTCCAGCCATGATGGCGATTGCTTGATATCGAGCGTGGCTGGCAGGCCGGCCAGATCGTTGGTGCCGCCCAAGGTGCTTTGAGAACGGTCCAGATAGGGCCTCGGATGCATGGCTGCACGCTTGGATTGGAACGTGGAGGCCACATTGAATTTGAACAGGTCGGAGATCAGGTTGAGCTTGCCTTGTTTGAATCCTTCGCTCATGTATTTGCCGAGCACAGGGCCCAGGGAATCCGGGAGCGTTTCTTCGCCATACAGGTCAGAGTCGATCAAGGCGCGTTTACGTTGAGCGGTCAGTCCGTCTTTATCGGCGTTCTTGGCACCCAGATGATTGATTTCGACGGTGATATCCTCATCGAGTTTCATGGTTTTGGCGTCCAGCACTTTGCCGCCATGTCCGGCGTCCACTGGAGCCTGCCAGTAGTTCTTCTCATAATCGGAAAGCAATGCGACCCAATCCGGATTCGGCAGCTGGTCGGCTTGTGCGGTTGCCGGGACCGCGGCCAACGCCAACGGCAGGCATATGGCAATAGCAAAAACGGAGGATAGGTTCTGAAACGTCTTCATACGTTCCAACCTATCCTCCGTTAGGCTACGTAGCCTCAGGCACGATAGAACACTTGGTGAACTCTTCGTGCCGCCTTAGCCAAGGCTTAGACCCAGATCAATCAGATCTTCGGTTTGCCGCCGAACTTCACATGGCCCTTGCCGATATCGTTGCCGTGCTTGAACACGGTACCGTGGTCGGCCTGTTCATGTTCGTTCGACGACAGCTTCGGATCATTGGCCTTGGGGCTTGCCGGCTTGCCGTTCTCGCGTTCATGCTTGGCTTCCGATTCCGGCTGGGTCACGTCATAGCCCTGCTCGTACTTGGTTCTGCGCCAGTTGCGAATCGAAGCGTTGGTGCCACGGTGATGCACATGGTACTTACGCGGCGTGCCGCCCAGCGGCAGTTCCTCGACCTCCTTGGCCACTGCGATCTGATTCACATTCGAGGCGTCGCCGGCGGCGATTGGAGCCACCGGCTCGGGCTCGGCGGGAGCGGCGGTGCGCTGCTGCATACGCTCAGGCAGCCATTCGGCAAGTCTGGAGAGCAGCCAGCAGGCGATGAAGTAGATCACCGCGGCCATGACCAGCGTCTGCAGAATGTTGAAGTACATCGAGCCGAGTCGGCGGGATTCCTGCAACAGGTCGGTGTACATGATGATGGAACCGAGAGCGGTATCCTTCAACACCACGACCAGCTGGGTGACTGCCGCCGGAAGCATGGCGTAGACGGCCTGAGGCACTTCAATCTCCATCAGAGACTGGGTCTCGGTCAGACCCAAGGCAAGGGAAGCCTCACGCTGGCCACCCGGCAGATTGCCGACGCCGGAGCGCACCAGCTCGGCGACCACCGAACCGTTGTACAGTACCAGCGCCAGCACCACAGCCCAGTAGGAAGGGCTGGGCAGACCGGCGAACGCGAACCAGCGCCAGAAGAAGATCATGAGCAGCAGCACCGGCACTGCACGGCAAAACTCGACGATAACGGCGGAAATACCACGCAGCAACGGGTTCGGCAGCAGTCGGCCGACGCCGAATACCAAGCCGAATGCTACAGCGCCAATCACGGCCAACACGGTGGCCTTGATGGTCATCCACAGGCCGGGCAGGTAGAAGTCGGTCCACGCCTCACGCTCGATGGCCGGCTTCCACAGCTCCCAGCTCAGCTGGTTTTCGCCGTTCGGTGGATTATGCAGACGCATCAGGATGAGTACCAGCACCACGGCGAAGAGGAAGCCGGCGACCCAGTTGACGATGCGGATGGTGCGGCGGCCCTTAGGACCAGGGGCGTCGAACAATACGGAATTTGCGGTATCGGCCATCGGTCACCTCCTCACAGCGAGCTTGTTGGACAGGTACGTGGTGAGCATGCCGATCGGGATGATCAGAATCACGTAGCCGAATGCGAAGATCAGGAAGATCTGGATGATCACGTCCGGGCGGAATTCGATCATCTGGCTCATCAACGATGAGGTCTCAGTGGAGACCGATGCGGCGGCGGCCACGGTGGAGTTCTTCAACAGTGCGATCAGCGTGTTGCCGAGAGGTGCCACCGAACCGCGGAAAGCCTGCGGAAGGATGATTTCAGTGGCGGACTGCATGAAGCCCAATCCCAGAGCGCGTGCGGCCTCGGCCTGGCCGAGCGGCACGGTGTTGATGCCGGAGCGCAGGGATTCGCAGACGAACGCGGCCGTGTAGAGGCTTAAGCCCGTCACGGCCAGCCAGAAGAAATTCGTGGCGAACGTGTCGGAGAAGCTGAGCTTCAGCTGCGCATAGGCACCGAGCACCATGAACACCATGATGATGGTCAGCGGCAGGTTCTTGAACAGCTCCACGTAGGCGCCGGCCACAGCTCTGAGCGAGGAAATCGGCGAAATGCGCATGACTACGAGAATCACACCAAGAATCAGGGAGAACAGTGTGCTCCACAGGGTCAGTTCGATGTTGACCAGGAAGGCGCCCAGCACATCATACTGGCTAAACAGTTCCAGGAATCCGTTCATCAGTCGGCCTCCCCCTCATCCGGAGTGGGCGGGTTGTAGCGCACATCAGGCGTGTAGTTGGTGCCCTTGGTGTTGTCGCTGATGGCGTTCTCCCACGAACCATCCTGGATCATGTCCACGATGGCGTTGTTGATCTTCGTGGCGAATTGCGTATCGCCCTTCTTGATGCCCACGCCATAGTATTCCTGGGTGAACGGCTTGCCCACCACGCGGAGCTTGCCGCGGGATGCGGAAGCGAGGCCTGCGAGGATGATGTCGTCGGTGGTCACGGCATCCACGATGCCGGAGAACAGTGCGGTGGCGCATTCGGCGTAACCAGGCTGTTCCATGAGCTGCACTTCGGAAGCGAACTTCTCCTTGACGGTTGCCGCCGAGGTGGAACCGGTCACGGAGCATAGGCGCTTGCCGTTCAGGTCTTCCGGGCCATTGATGGACTGGTCGTCCTTGCGCACCAAGAGATCCTGGCCGGCCACGAAATATGGGCCGGCGAAGGAGACGGCCTTCTTACGCTCGTCAGTAATGGAGTAGGTGGCGAGGATCATATCCACGTCACCGTTCTGCAGCATAGCTTCACGCTGCTTGGAAGGGGCTTCCTTCCAGATGATCTCGTCTTCGGAATAGCCGAGCTTCTTGGCGATGTACTTGGCCACGTCCACGTCGAAGCCCACATAGGTGCCGGATTTCTTGAAGCCCAGACCCGGCTGGTCGAATTTGATGCCGATGCGGATTTTGCCGGCTTCGTCCTGCCCGCATGCCGCCAAGGACATGGTGCAGGCCAAAGCGCAGGCAGCCGCGATAATGCGCCCGGCTGTGCGCTTGAATCGTTTGCTCAATGTCATGCGTGCACCCTCTTTCAGTGGGTGAGGATCTTCGAGAGGAAGTCCTTGGCACGGTCGGTCTTCGGATGCTCGAAGAACTCGTCCGGAGTGTTTTCCTCAAGGATCTGGCCGTTGGCCATGAACACGATGCGGTCGGCCGCCTTGCGGGCGAAGCCCATCTCGTGGGTCACGCAGATCATCGTCATGCCTTCATGGGCGAGTTCGACCATGACGTCAAGCACTTCGTTGACCATTTCCGGGTCGAGCGCGGAGGTAGGCTCATCGAACAGCATCACCTTCGGGCGCATGGCGAGTGCGCGTGCGATGGCCACGCGCTGCTGCTGGCCACCGGAAAGCTGGGATGGCATCTTGTTGGCCTGGCTGGCCACACCGACGCGGTCGAGCAGGTCCATTGCGAGCTGTTCGGCTTCCTTCTTATCCATGTGGCGCACCTTGATCGGTGCGAGCGTCACATTCTCGAGGATGGTTTTGTTGGCGAACAGGTTGAAGGACTGGAACACCATGCCCACTTCGGCGCGGAGGCTGGCGAGCTCCTTACCCTCCTGAGGCAGCGGCTTGCCGTCGATGCGGATATCGCCGGAATCAATGGTTTCGAGTCGGTTGATGGTGCGGCACATCGTGGATTTGCCGGAACCGGACGGTCCGACCACAACGAGCACCTCGCCCTTGGTGACGGTGAGATTGATGTCTTTCAGAACGTGGAGATCGCCGAAGTGCTTTTCCACGTGGGTCAGTTCGACCAGCGGTCGTCCTGCAGGTTCATTGCCCGGCACCAGCGGTGCCACAGGGCGCGTTTCTTCTTGTTTCTCTGACATAAGCGGTCAGTATAACGGCAATGTGTTACCGAAATAACACCTATCGGACGCAGACCGTTCACTATATGAGACCATCACGATCATATTGCGCAAAGTAGTAGCTGTGAGCGCTCACACGCGTATTGCAGCCGATTGTTGGTCGTTCCGCAATAATCATGCTGCGCGTAGCAATAACGAAACCTCTACGCACCAGATGATGGCCTGCCATCTCATCCTCGCGGCTTACCAAGCGCAGAGACGAACTGCACACCCGGAATATCAGCGAAAATGGAACCATCCACTACAAGCTTGGATGGGCGGATACCGGAACCCAGATAGAGCTTCGGAATCGAAAGAATATGCTGGTCCACCAACAGTGGCCAGCCGTCCGGCAGACCGATCGGAGACATGCCGCCGGATTCCATACCGGTGGCCTCCACCGCAGCATCGATTGGCGCAAAGCTCACCTTGGAGACCTCCAACGTGTGCTTGACCACACCATTCAAATCGGCGCGCGTGTCAGCCGTTACAAATGCTGCCGCGAACTCAGGCGGCGCTTTACGCGTCTTGTGCGTGTGGACCACCACTACGTTGCCGGTAATGGCGAATGGAATACCGTACTTGGGGCACCACAGGTCGGTGTCCGACTCCTCATCGGTGTTGATGGTGACGCCTAGAATCTTCGACTCCGGCACGCCGGCCGCCACCAATGCGTTCAGCTTGTCGAATACCGGCTTGGCCAGCAAATCCCCGTCATGCCAGTCCAAAATCTCCAACGTCATAGCCATACCCCCTCATTATGCGAATGAACGGGGCCCAGAATAGCGAAAGCGCCAGCGGCACATGCCACTAGCGCTATTCGCATTAGCTATACAGCGTTATTATATTCAGCCGTTTTCGCAGAAAACTTAATAATGTGTGCGGTAGCAAGGCGCACCGAGGGAAGGCGTACGAAGGTACGTCGACCGAGGAGCAACGCAGCTAACGCTCCATTATTCAGTCTTCGTCATCCGGGTCGTAGTCGACGCCGGTCTCAGCACGCTGCTCGTCCGTGATCGGAGCCGGGGCACCGGTCAGCGGATCGCGGCCGCCGCCAGCCTTCGGGAAGGCGATGACGTCGCGGATGGTGTCGGCACCGGCCAGAATGGACACGGTACGATCCCAGCCGAGAGCGATGCCCGCGTGCGGCGGAGCACCGTACTTGAAGGCTTCGAGCAGGAAGCCGAACTTCTCCTGGGCTTCCTCCGGGGAGATGCCCAGCACGTTCAGGACGCGATCCTGAATGTCGTCGCGGTGGATACGCACGGAACCGCCGCCCATCTCCTCACCGTTGCAGACGATGTCGTAGGAGTCGGACATGGCGTGCTCAGGATCCTTGTCGAACTTGTCGATCCAATCCTTGCTCGGCATGGTGAACGGGTGGTGCATGGAGGTCCACTTGGAGTGGCCGACTGCAACATCGTCATCGTCCGGATCATCGGTGGGCTTGAACAGCGGGAAGTCAACGACCCAGGTGAAAGCGAACTTCTTCGGGTCGAGCAGACCTTCGCGGCGAGCGAGCTCCACACGAGCGGCACCCAGCAGCAGCTGAGAGGATTCACGGGAACCGGCAGCGAAGAACACGGCATCGCCCGGCTCGGCGCCAACGGCTTCGCGCAGGCCAGCACGCTCTTCCTCGGAAAGGTTCTTAGCCACAGGGCCCTTCAGCTCGCCATCTTCAGCGAAGACCACGTAGGCGAGACCCTTGGCACCGCGCTGCTTGGCCCATTCCTGCCATGCGTCGAACTGGCGGCGAGGAGTGGAAGCGCCGCCCTTGAAGAGCACGGCGCCCACATACGGAGCCTGGAACACGCGGAACGGGGTGTTCTTGAAGTAATCGGTGAGCTCGACCAGCGGATTGCCGAAACGCAGGTCCGGCTTGTCGGAACCGTACTTATCCATGGCTTCCTGCCAGGTGATGCGCGGCAACGGCAGCTGAACCTCGTAACCGGCGGTCTTCCAGATGGCGGCGATGACCTTCTCGGCCATGGCCATCACATCTTCCTGATCCACGAAGCTCATCTCCATATCGAGCTGGGTGAACTCAGGCTGACGATCGGCGCGGAAGTCCTCATCACGGTAGCAGCGGGCGAGCTGGTAGTAGCGCTCAACGCCGGAGACCATAAGCAGCTGCTTCAGGAGCTGCGGGGACTGTGGCAGGGCGTACCAAGAGCCCGGCACCAGACGTGCCGGAACCAGGAAGTCGCGAGCGCCTTCCGGAGTGGACTTGATGAAGGTCGGGGTTTCCACCTCGGTGAAGTCCATATCTTCGAGGGCGTGGCGAGCGGCCTTGGCCATGTCGGAGCGCAGCTTCAGGTTATGCTGCATGGACGGACGGCGAAGATCGAGGTAACGGTACTTCAGACGAACGTCCTCGCCCGGCAGCTTGTTCTCGGATTCGTTCTCGAGAGCGGTGGAGACCTGGAACGGCAGGGCGTCGGCCTTGGCCAAAATCTCAATGTTCTCGGCAACGACCTCGATCTTACCGGTGGCCAGGTGGGTGTTCTCGTTGCCGTCCGGACGCAGGCGCACCTCACCGGTGACCTGAATCACGAACTCGGAGCGGAGCGGACGGGCCACTTCCTCGTCATAGATAACGACCTGCACCAAGCCGGTGTTGTCGCGAAGGTCGATGAAGGCCACGCCGCCGTGGTCACGACGACGGTCGACCCAACCGGCGAGGGTGACCTTCTGGCCGACCAGGGCCTCGGTCACGTCAGTGGCATGATGTGTTCTGTAAGCCGTCTGGCTCATTGTCTTGTTTCTCCTCGATTTTTCGCGCGAATTCGTCAGATTTCGACGGTTTGCTGGGCAACCACAGTATCCGGCTCCCACGACGTGCAATCTGCGGCGACCTGCTCGCCGGTGACGATGTTCTTGACCTCGTCTCCAGCGGATTCACCGTTCTCACTGTCCGCGGCGCTAGCTGGGAACCACACGTACGGAATACCAAGCTTGTCCGCGTACTTGATCTGCTTGCCAAGCTTAGCCGCGGTGGGTGCCACGTCGGTGGCGATGCCGCGGGCGCGCAGCTGGGCGGCGATGCGGTTGGCGGCCGGACGATCCTCTTCGTTCCACACGGCCACAAGCACGGCGGCCGGTGAAACGCGGTTGGCATGAGCGCCTGCAGTGTGCAACATGTAGCTCACCAGTCGGCTCAAGCCGATGGACAGGCCCACACCCGGGTACTTGCGATTGCCCTGGGAGGCCAGATTGTCATAACGACCGCCAGAGCAAATGGAGCCGAGGGATGTGGCACCGTCGAGGAAGGTCTCGTAGACGGAACCGGTGTAGTAATCCAGACCGCGGGCAATCTTCAGATCGGCAATCACCGAACCCGGACGAATCACAGCGGCCTCGTCCACGATCATGGCCAGCGTATCGAGACCCTGACGAGCCAGCGCATACGCTTCCGAATCCTGTGCGATACCGTGAGCGGCACACAGCGCGTCGAACTTTTCGGCCAGCTCCTTGCCATCGGCCGCGGTCAGCTCGGCAAGCTCGAGGCATGCACGAGCCTGGGCTTCGGTCGCGCCGCAGCTTTCGGTGAGCAGTCGGGCCACTTCATCGGCACCGATCTTGTCGAGCTTGTCGATTTCGCGCAGCACACCTTCGATATCCGTCAAGCCAAGACCACGGTAGAAACCTTCGGACAGCTTGCGGTTGTTGGCGTGCACGGTGGCCTTCGGCAGACCGAACGCATGCAGCTCCTCAAGGGCGGAGACCATGACCAACGGCAGTTCGACTTCGTAGTGATCCGGCAGGTCGCCGGCACCGATCACGTCGATATCGGCCTGGACGAACTCACGGAAACGACCCTCCTGTGGACGTTCGCCGCGCCAGACCTTCTGAATCTGCCAACGCTTGAACGGGAAGGCCAGCGCGCCCGAATGCTCGACCACATACCGGCTCAGCGGCACGGTCAGATCGAAGTGCAGGCCCAAACGCTCCTCGATGGGAGTGTCGGATTCATGACCGACCTCCTGCAGACGGCTCAGCAGGTAGATTTCCTTGCTGGTCTCGCCCTTTTTCAGCAGAGAAGCGCCAGTTTCCACCGCTCTGGTCTCAATGCCGATGAAGCCATTGAGCTCAAAAACCTTACGAAGCGTGTCGATAACACGCTGCTCCACAACACGTTCGGAGGGGAGCCACTCCGGGAATCCTGATATTGATGCACCTTTAGCCACGAAATCAATATAATAGGTGAGGGTTGCGTCAAGCCATGCTATTTTCCAGCATGCGAGGCGCTTCCACTCACTCACACTACGCTTGTAAGGAGCTGGCCATGGCCGACGAGACTGTCACCGAAACCGAAAACACCGCTGCAACCGAAGAGCAGGCAACGACACCCGCACCCGCGGTCAGCGAGGCCAAGCCGACTCCCGCTTCAATGCCGAAGCCGCACGCCCCCTCCCCCGCCGCATTCGCCAAGAAGGCCCCGGCCAAGCAGCACACGGCAGCCCCGGCCAGCAACACCGCTTATTCCGAGGCCGACGTCAAGGCTGCGGAAGCATTCGGCCGCGTGGATGATAATGGCACCGTATTCGTAAAGGACGGCGACGCCGAACGCGAAGTCGGCCAGTTCCCGGATGTCTCCAAGGAAGAGGCACTGGCCCTCTACGCCCGCCGTTTCCTGGATCTGAAGGCCAAGCTTGATCTGCTGGCCAACCGCCTGACCTCCCCGAACGTCAAGGCCCGTGAAATCGACGAGTCCCTGAAGCTTCTGGGCGAGGAAACCAATGAGCCGGCCGTGGTGGGCGATATCGCCGCGCTGAAGGCTCAGTTCGAGGAGCTCAAGGCCGCCGGCGAAGCCAAGAAGACCGCTCTGGCCGAGGCTCGCAAGGCCGCCATCGCCAAGGCCGTCGCCGAACGCACCGCCATCGTCGAGAAGGCTGAGGCCCTGGCCGCTTCCCTTGGCGACAACACCAACTGGCGTTCCACCGCAGACAAGTTCCGCAACCTGTTCGACGAGTGGCAGAACCACCAGCGCACCACCATTCGCATCGACAAGCCGGAGGCCGAAGCCCTGTGGAAGCGCTTCTCCGCCGCCCGCACCACCTTCAACCAGGCTCGCCGCAAGTGGGCTCAGGCTCGCGACAACGAGCGCAACCACGCCAAGGAAGTCAAGGAAGCCATTATCGCCGAGGCCAATGAGCTCAAGGACTCCACCGCTTGGGGCGAGACCTCCCGCAAGTTCAACGATCTGATGGATCGTTGGAAGAAGGCCGGCCGTGCAGGCCGCACCGAGGATGACGAGCTGTGGGGCAAGTTCCGTGAGGCCGCAGATGCCTTCTTCAACGCCCGTCAGGCCGATCGCGACCAGATGAACACCGCCGAGAAGGAGAATCTGGCCAAGAAGGAAGAGCTGCTGGTCAAGGCCGAGGCCCTGGTGCCGGTCAAGACCGACGCCGAGGCCAAGAAAGCCCGTCAGGAGCTGGCCAAGATTCAGGAAGAGTGGGATCAGATCGGTTACGTGCCGCGCGAGGATATGCGTCGTATCGAGAACCGCCTGGACGCTGTGGACAAGCAGATCAAGTCCGTTGAGGATGCCGCCTGGAAGCAGTCCGATCCTGAAGCCGACGCTCGTAAGTCCAGCTTCGAAGAGCAGCTGAACGCTCAGCTCGCCGAGCTCGACGCCAAGATCGCCGCTGAGTCCGATCCGAAGAAGAAGGCCAAGCTCGAAGCCGAGAAGGCCACCAAGGAGCAGTGGCTGAACGCCATCAAGTAAAAACGGCTATCGATTGTAGCTAGCTGAAGAGGCTTCCCTTGCTGCAAAGGGGAGCCTCTTGCTATATGCGGCGGAAACTCATCTATGCATGTACGCCAGTGAGCGGTGTCTTCTTCGGAGCGAGTGCGGGATGCGCTGCAAGATATTGCTTCAGCGGCTCGCTGTACGGCATATTCAATTCGCCATAATTCGTTCCCGTCCTAAAGGCGTGATAGTCGTCTCCACCCTGCAGCAGATAGGAATTCGACGCTACAATCACCAGATCATCGTCGGCGATCGGTTTACCATCGATGGTGAGGTCCACGATGGCAACCGCGGAATCGTCATTATCGGCATCGAAGTCGGTGTCTGCCGGATGTCCGGCTCCTTCGGCCTCATTCGAGTCACGCTCGACAAAGCGATAACCCACGTTCGAAGAGATGCCGATCCACCGACGTTTCAATTGATCATCCTTGAACCGGAACTGCTCGGCCAATACGTCCTTGACGTCCTTACCGGTGAGTGTTTCATGCGCTGCCTTGAATTGCAAAGCCATCAGGGAATCCACTTCCTTGACGCTTACCTTTCCGTCTCCATTCAAGTCAAGCTGACCGGTGCGCAAACTGCCATCATTCGAGAAGCCAATGACAGGAAGCCGCTGCCCCGCATATATCTTGCGCTGAATCATGGCTCGATTGGCATCCGCCACTAGCTGTCCAACCGAATCCTCATGGCCATGTTCTATACGCTTATCGAAGTTCGTGCCGTTGGCCAATGTACCGATGATCGTACTGCCCACCTGATCGGCATGCGCCTGCGCCACCGTATACACATGCTGGGCATGATCGACCATGCCATCACCGGTGGAGCCTGCGGACATCCATGCTGATTGCGTCGTATGCGCGTCAAGTCCTTCCACGCGGATCACTCCGGGAACTTTTGGTGATGCCGGCTCTGTGCCATTGCCAAGATCTACATTTTCGACGGTTACTTTGGCGCGGCGTCCATAACCGCTAATGACCAGATCCTGCACTGCCATTGCGCGTCCGAAACTGCCTGCCTCATAGATGGGGGCGCCCCCATCTGTTGTGCCGTATTTCAGCGCATGCGTATGCCCTGTGTATGCTACGTCCACATCCTTGCCGAGGCCCTGTGCAGCCGTGGCATCGGCGTGAATCAATGCGACTACCGCATCCACTTTGCCGGATTGTTTGAGATTATGCGCCACCTGATTGACCGCGTCCACTGCGCGCTTGTCCAAATCAGCATCCTTGGTGATTTGCGGAGTAGCCACTGAGCCCAGCGCATCAGTCAACGCACCCACGAATCCGATGCGCTTGCCGTTGACTTCGCGAATCGTATAATCCTTGACTCGGCTCAATTTGCCGCCAGACGCCTTGTTCTCGGCGGAAATGTTGGCGCACAGCCAATCGATGCCATTGGCAGGCGAGGCAATACGATTATTGAAATCAGCCACCGAGCGGTCAAACTCGTGATTGCCGACTGCGGAAATCGTCAACCCCCACGACTTGGCCATATCCAGCGTCGGCTGATCCTTGGCGACCGCAGACTCGTAAGGCGAGCCACCTACTAAATCGCCGGTGGAAACCGGCACCATATTGCCTGGGTTGTGACTGTCCGCCAGAGTGAACGCGGCCGCATTATCCGCTCCGCGTTCAATATGCCCATGGAAATCGGTGATATCCGCAATGGTCACCGTCCTGGTACCAGTAGCGGCATCATTGCCGGAAAAAGGAACAGTGCCAGACGCTCCGGCCACAGCATTAGGAATAACAAGAATTGTAAGTACAGTCGCGATGACTACCGCTATGGCGACCTTAGGCCGCCTGCCGGACCACATATGCCGGCGATTCATGCCCTTGCTCACAGTTTTACGCTATGGCGACTAGTTAAACGGCTTTTCGCGCCTATTCGACGCCGAAGTTAACTCTTAGCGACTTCTTTGTCGTCTCGCGCCCTCATATGAACCCTTGAATCCTCACTATGTATGCGTCTGAACGAAGGACCCGCATACATAGTGTCTGTTTGGACCTCTAAGTCCTCACTATGTATGCGGCATCATGGTTCTCGCGCATACATAGTGAGGAAGCGCACACTCAATATTGTTCGGTAGAGAGGTGTTTTCCCTGCATACTGCCTGTTACACTTCCCTAGCGTGAATACACCGACCCAGAACACCGATCACATCCGTACCGTAGCCGATCTGTTCGTGGAATGCCTCGTCAACGAAGGCGTGGAAACCATGTACGGCATCCCCGGCGAGGAGAACATCCCGCTGATGGAGGCCATTGAACGAGACGGCCGCATCCGCTTCATTCTAACCCGCCATGAGCAGGGTGCCGGCTTTATGGCCGCCACGCAAGGCCATCTGACCGGCAAACCGGGCGTCTGCCTGGCCACGCTTGGCCCGGGCGCGCTGAACCTCACGCTTCCGGTGGCACAGGCGAATGCCAGCACCACACCGCTGGTTGCCATCTGCGCACAGGGCAACGTAAGCCGTCTGTATAAGGAATCGCATCAGATCATTGATCTGGTGTCCGTGTTCCGCCCGCTTACGCAGTGGACCTCGATGATTGTGGAACCGGCTTCCGTGCCGGAAATGGTGCGCAAGGCCTTCTCCATCTCCCAGCGCAATCGCCCGGGCGCCACATGCTTGATTCTGCCGGAGGACGTGGCGGAAATGCCGGCTCCCGCGGATGCTCATCCGCTGCCGCTGCCGAATCCGATGAGCTTCGCCCCTACAGGCGACACGATTGCTCGCGCTGTGAGCATTATCCGCGGCGCCAAGCATCCGATTATTCTGGCCGGCAACGGTGTGGCCCGTGGCCATGCCGAAAATCGACTGCTGGCTTTGGCCGAACAGCTCAATGTGCCGGTGGCCACCACGTTCGAAGGCAAGGGTGTGATCTCCGATCGCATTCCGCTGGCACTTGGCGTGGTGGGATTCATGCGCCATGATTATGAGAACTTCGCGTTTGACGAAGCGGATTTGATTATTGCCGTCGGCTTCTCCATCCAGCAGTTCGACCCGAAGAAGATCAACCCGAATGACGACAAGACCATCATTCATATCAACACGTTCATTGAAGATACGGATGCGCACTACTCCACGGCCCTCAACATTATGGGTAACATTGACGCCACATTGCAGGCGCTGATTGCCCAGCTGCAGGCGGAACATGTGACGTTCGGCGTCTCGCATCCGAAGATTCACGAGCTGTTGGAAACCGAATACGCCTCGTATGCGGGTGACGATTCGTTCCCGATGAAGCCGCAGCGCATTGTGGCCGATACCCGTCGTGCGATGGAGACAGATACGGATATCGCCCTCGTGGATACGGGCGCGTTGAAGATGTGGATGGCCCGCCTCTACCCCACGTATTATTCCAACACCTGCGTAATCGACAATTCGCTTTCGACGATGGCCTGGACGCTGCCGGGCGCTGTGGCGGCCTCGCTGGAGAATCCTGGACGCCCGGTGCTGGCTGTTATGGGCGATGGTTCGTTCATGATGAACGTGCAGGAGATCGAAACCGCTGTACGCGTGGGCGCTCGCATGGTAATCCTGGTGTGGGTTGATGAGGCGTATGGCCTGATCAAATGGAAGATGGACATTCATGATGGAAGCCACGAATACGTGGACTTCAATAATCCGGACGTGGTGGAGTTGGGCATGAGCTTCGGCGCCAAGGGCCATCTCATCGAGTCCGCCGATCAGCTCTACCCCACGCTGCGCTCGGCATTGCGTTCCGGCTCCGGAATCGACATCATCGCCTGCCCGGTCGACTACTCCGAAAACATGAAACTCATCGAAAAGCTCGGCGAAGTGGACTTCAGTGGCTGATTGACCGATGGGTAACTGTGGGTAACTGCAAGACAGTTCTTGCAATTACCAAAGCGCCTCGGTTCCATACGGAATCGAGGCGCTTTTGTTTATGCGTTGTCAGCTGGATTATTCAGCGGGCTGTTCGCCGGTATCACCGGAATCGGTGACTGATGCGGAGGCATCGGCAAGTTCCGGTTCGTTGATATCAGCAGTCTCACCTTCGGCTGTCTCAGTGCCATCGGAGTCATCAGTCTTGGCCGGCTCCTCGAACTTTTCACCCTTGAAGGTGAATTCGCCAAGGATGCCTTCACCTTCGGCGTCCACCACCACGCGCTGGCCGTCTTCGAGGTCGCCCATCAGAATCTTCTCGGAGATGGCGTCCTCGACATCGCGCTGGATCACACGACGCAACGGACGTGCACCGAGCAGCGGGTCGAAGCCCTTCTGCGCGAGCAGGTCCTTGGCGGCATCGGTGAGCTCAAGCGACATGTGACGATCGAACAGACGATCATTGAGCTGCTTGACGTCCAAATCGACGATCTGGCGCACCTGCGGCTCAGTGAGCTGCTTGAAGACAATGATGTCGTCCAAACGGTTCAGGAACTCCGGACGGAACTGCTGCTTGAGTTCGGAGCTCACCTGATCCTTCATGCGCTGGTAGCTGGACTCGTTGTTTGCGCCCAGATTGAAGCCGGTGTTGGCGGCCTTCGCGATGTCGCGCGTACCGAGGTTGGTGGTCAAGATGATGATGGTGTTCTTGAAATCCACCTTACGGCCTTGACCATCGGTCAGGTGGCCGTCATCCAGCACCTGCAGCAACGTGTTGAAGATATCCGGGTGTGCCTTCTCAATCTCGTCGAACAGCACCACGGAGAACGGCTTGCGACGCACCTTTTCGGTGAGTTCGCCGCCCTCCTCGTAGCCCACGTATCCCGGAGGTGCACCAAACAGACGAGAAGCCGCGTACTTCTCGGAGAACTCGGACATATCCACACGAATCAGCGCGTCCTCATCGTCGAACAGGAATTCGGCGAGCGCCTTGGCCAGCTCGGTCTTACCCACACCGGTCGGGCCGGCGAAGATGAACGAACCGGACGGACGCTTCGGATCCTTCAAGCCCACACGAGTACGACGGATCGAGCGGGAAAGCGCGGAAACCGCTTCATCCTGACCGATGATGCGCTTGTGCAGCTCGGCTTCCATGTTGAGCAGCTTCTTGGATTCGGCTTGGGTCAGCTTGAACACCGGAATACCAGTGGTGGAGCTGATGACCTCGGCGATCACGTCCTCATCCACAACCATCTTGACATCGGATTCGCCTTCACGCCAGGAATCCTCCTTGGCCTTACGGTCAGCCTCGAGCTTCTCCTGGCTGTCACGCAGCTTGGCTGCGTTCTCGAAGTCTTGGGCCTTGATGGCCTCGTCCTTCTTGGCGGCCACCTTGGCGATCTTCTCGTCCAGCTCCTTGAGCTCAGGCGGCGCGGTCAGGCGCTTGATGCGCAGGCGTGCACCGGCCTCATCGATCAGGTCGATAGCCTTATCCGGCAGGTTACGATCCTGGATGTAGCGGCTGGAGAGTTCGGCTGCGGACTGCAGGGCACCATCGGTGATGGTCACGTGGTGATGGTTCTCGTAACGGGAACGCAGGCCCTTCAGAATTTCGATGGTCTCGGCGATGGTGGGCTCGTGCACCTGAATCGGCTGGAAACGACGTTCCAGAGCCGCATCCTTTTCGATGTACTTGCGGTACTCGTCGGTAGTGGTGGCGCCAATGGTCTGGAGCTCACCACGAGCGAGCATCGGCTTCAGCATATCGGACGCACCCAGAGCGCCATCCGCGGAGCCCGCGCCCACGATGGTGTGAATCTCGTCGATGAACAATACGATGTCACCGCGGGTCTTGATTTCCTTCAGCACCTTCTTCAGACGCTCTTCGAAATCACCACGGTAGCGGGAGCCAGCCACCATAGAGCCCAGATCCAGCGAATAGACCTGCTTGCCCTTCAGAGTTTCCGGCACATCGCCAGCGTTGATCTTCTGAGCCAAGCCTTCGACCACTGCGGTCTTACCCACGCCAGGCTCGCCGATCAGCACCGGGTTGTTCTTGGTTCGACGAGAGAGCACCACCATAACGCGCTCGATCTCGTTGGTGCGGCCAATCACCGGATCCAACTTGCCTTCAGCGGCTTCCTGCGTGAGGTTGCGACCGAACTGGTCGAGAATCGCAGAACCAGACTTGTTCTGCTTATCGGCCACGCCACCGGCGTTCGCCAAATCACCTTTGCCGTCACTGGAGGTACCGGAGTTGCCACGAATCATATCGATGGTAGCACTGCGGAGTTCACCCAGATCAACGCCCATCTTGATGAGCACCTGGGTGCCTACGCCCTCGCCCTCACGAATCAGACCAAGCAGAATATGCTCGGTACCGATGTAGCTGTGGCCCAGCTGCAGGGCCTCACGAAGCGAGAACTCCAGCACCTGCTTGGCGTGCGGAGTAAAGGGGATGTGCCCATTCGGAGCAGCGTTGCCCTTGCCGATCATCTCTTCAACCTGCTTGCGGGTGGCATCAAGTTCCACGCCCTTCGAGGCCAGCGCCTTGGCGGCCACGCCCTCGCCCTCACGAATCAGGCCGAGCAGCAGGTGTTCGGTGCCGATGTAGTTGTGCTGAAGAGACCTTGCCTCTTCCTGCGCCAACACAATCACGCGCCGTGCACGGTCGGTAAACCGTTCGAACATGCTTGTCCTTCCTCAATAGACATTCCGTTTTACTCTACCGATTTGCGGTGACGTTTATTCACCTGATTCCATGAATTGCGCCGTAAGCGGGAAAGAAAACGATATGCTGGACGTATATTCATCATTCACGCTGATACCAAAGGAGGTTGTGATGACTGAATTGAACACCAAGGCCGACATCGTGGTTGGCGTTGACGGCTCTGATGAATCATTCGCCGCATTGAAGTGGGCTTTGGAGGAGGCCTCGCTGACCGGGCAAAGTGTAAACGCCGTATTCGGTTGGACGCACTCCTGGGATATGGGTGCCGAACCGGACAGCGATGAGGCATGGGCCAAGGTACGTCATGATATCGCCAACGAGTTGCGCGAATGGGTGGAACGCGCCACCAAAGGCATCGATTTCGATCCGGCCAACCTGAAGCTCACTTCCGTCAAGGCCTCCGGCACCACTGCCCTGCTGCAAATCGGTCATGATGCGCAGCAGATTGTGGTCGGCCGTCGTTCTCTGGGCCGCGTGGCGCGCTGGTTCCTGGGATCATTGTCCGCTTCTCTTGCCGAAGAAGCTGAGGTACCGGTCACCGTGGTGCGTTTGATCGGCGGCGAAGAGGAAAACGTTACCGACGCCATTGCCAACGCGTTGACTCCCGGCGATCAGCCTGTGCACTATGAGCAGCCAGAGCCGGAAACCGAACCCGCGATTCGCCCGGTTGTGGTCGGTGTCGACGGTTCCGAAATCTCTCGGAGAGCCTTTGATTTCGCATTGGAAGAAGCCCGTATCCATCACCGTCCGTTCCATGTGATGTTCTGCTGGCAGCTGCGCGATCTTGGCGCAGTTCCCGGATATGAGAACGCCGTGCCATCGGTTGAAGTCGGGCAGCAGCGCGCAGAGGAAATACTGAACGGTTTGATGGCCAAGGTTTCCATTCCCGAAGACGTGCAAGTAACCGCGAATGCCTTCCACATCCGTGCTTCCAAGGGTCTGATCGCAGCTTCGCGTTATGCCTCGCATCTGGTGGTGGGCTCTCGAGGCTTGTCCGGGCTTGACGCCCACTTCCTCGGATCAGTGTCCCGTCAGATCGTCAATTTCGCCGAATGCACGGTGACCGTCGTGCACTGAAGCGGTAGGGCCTTTCAATAGTCAAGTACATAATCCGGGCAATGAGCTATCCACTTGGTAATCTCATTGCCCGGTTTTTACTATTGCCCCGAAAACTGCAGTGTTCACAGACGCATGAATTCCACGAGTTGTACCTGTCTTCACTCAGGCAACGCGAGTACAGGGAGGTGGCTCCCGAATCCATATGAATCAAACTGGACGGTGGAATTCCCCCCTTCGCAATTCCACCGTCCGATTCCTTATGGTAGTTTCATAGAGTTTTTAAGCGTAAGCACTGTCTGGAATCTCACAGTTTTCCTTATCCAAAATGTACCTTCTCATCATCTGTTAGCCTCTTCCCCCGATTCCTCCAGCGTCCATAATTCCGGCAACCACTCCACTCAGCCTGATTTCTGGACGCTGAGTATTCGTCAATGTCCATAATTACGGCTGATTCCCCTATGTATCGTAATTATGGACACTCCCCACACAGAAGCGTCCATAATTACGAACGAGCACGATATTTACCCGAATATCGGACGCAACATAGTAAGCAGCTTCCGTCTTTTCTCAGAGAAACAGTCCGCAACATATTTGATCACGGAAAAATGTGGATAACTCCGTAAGCTCGAACCACATAGGCCGGTTCAGCTTGTGCAATACGACCGAACCGTTTTAGCGTCGAATCATGAAAGAGCACAAAGGAGTGTCTGCACTACTGCAAACCGCCGAACGAGAGCAACGCTGCGCCATAGGAGAGAACGAAGCACTTTATCGAGCCCTGCAACGACGTGTCCGATCCGGAGAACTCATATCACCGTATCCTAACGTTTTCGCATCCGCATCGTACTGGACTTCGCTCACTGTTGAGGAGCAGTCATTGCATACCATCCGAGCATTATCGAAACTTCATCCAAAATGGGTCTTCGCTGGCCTAAGCGCTGCGTGCATCTACGGATATCATCACTCTTTTTCACTACACGACGGGACGATACACATTGCTTCCTCTAGAGGCTCCAATAAGAATGACCATGCTCATTTAAACCGAATATATGTTCACAATGGCATGAGAGTGTTTCTTTACCGCAATCTTCCGGTCACATCACCCGCCCAGACACTCATCGATTGCGCTCGTCTGCCTTTCGACAAGGCACTAGCCATTTATGATTCCGCGCTTAGATTCGGCCATGCCACTATTCTCGATGTAGAAACATTGATGGTCCAGATCAATTGCGACGAAATAGCAGTGAAGAAATTACTGCAATACGCCAATCCTTTACGAGAGAATGGCGGCGAATCGTGGGCATACGCCAACATATCCAAGCTAGGTTTTGCCGAGCCCCTATTCCAAGAGACATTTGATAATCCCGATAACCCGTCAATGCCGTATCGAGTCGATTTCTGTTGGAAACTCGCCGATGGACGAATCATCGTGGCTGAATACGATGGCGTCGCCAAATATATCGATACGAGTAATCCTAATAGAGCGAATGTAAAAATGAAGCTTGAATATGAACGACGGCGAGAACGTCACCTCAAAGAACGGGGAGTTACCACAATTGTTCATATGTTTTACGAGACGGTAGCCGACTCCCATACATTGGATGCCACGCTGATGGACGCCGGAGTACCAAAAATACGATGATTATTAATGATTGTCATCTCATCTATGAGACGGATCCCATCCGGTGGGGTGAACTAGGCACTTCCTTCGTCCATATTTCAGGGAAATAAGTCACTCACCCTGAATTTTGGACACTGAGTGCCTACCAGTGTCCAAAATTCAGGTAATACACCTGAAAACGCCAAATTCTGGACGCTGACAACGAATCAGCGTCCATATTTCCGGGGGAATACACTGTTTCCCGGAAATATGGACGCTGCAAAATCGGGGATGAGTCAAAGGACGCTTACGCCAGAGAGTTCAGAAGGTATCTTTCGATTCGGACTGAGCGTCATCGGCGCTTTCATCGATGATTCTGTCCGTCTCACCGTCGGATTCATCGTCGTTGCCTTTGGCGTCAATGTCAGTATTGGATTCCTCTTCAGCCTTGCTTTGACGCAACTGTTCGATCAAATCGATGACTGTTTCGAGTTCCGGGGCCACTTCTTCCGTGGTTTCAGGCATCTCATCATCAGCGTCGAGATCATCGTCATCGTCGAAATCAACAGACGTGTTGTTGATGATGTCTTCCTCAGTGGCCTCGTCATCATCGGAATCATCGTCATCGTCGCCATCATCGAAAACGGCATCGGCGTCATCAGACTCATCGTCCAGGACATCCGATTCAGCAACCAAACCTTCATCACCGTTCACGTCGGTTGCATCGACTGCATCAGCGCCGTTCGCACCAGTGGCGGCCGACACTTCGACGATATCTTCGGGCTCATTCGCGGAAGTACCGGAATCCGCACCAGTAGTAATAGCGCTGGATTCGACATCGGCATACGAACGCTCCGCACTTTCGTCGGAGGCAGTATCGCCCGTAGAGGTCACGGCATCATCTGACACGGACGGTGATGCCGTCCCGCCATCATCGTGAACTTCAGAAGACTCATCACCACGGTTTTCCGCGGTAGCGGTTTCGGAATGTTCTTCATCAGCGGTGCTCGCTTCAGATAAGGTTTCAGGCTCGGCCTCGTCAGTTTCCTCCGCCTTGCGAACTTTCGGACGTGCCACGACATCGATGTGCAAATCATCCAAGGCTGGCTTGGACTGCACCCACAGATGGCTCGGCTCCGGTGGCTCGATCTCGGAATGCTCGCCACAGCCGTGATCCAGAGAGACCACACGGCCGTCATCCGGACTCCACTTGTTGGCGCATACGCCGAACATACGATCCAGCTCACCGGTCAGCGGCACGAAGAACCCGCAATCAGAGCATAGGTTGCCTGCTGCGGTCTTGGTGCTCAACGCTTTGGGACCGCGCGGGCCCTCATACCAACGTTTGGCCGCCTGAGCACGCCCCAGGGGGCTCAACACATGGCGGCGGGTCAGGCGAAACGTCTCCGCGGCATCGTTGACGTCCGGCACCGAGGATTCCTCTACCTCACCAGTCTCCAAACGCTCATCATCGGGATCAGTGCCAATCGAATCGGTCGGCGAAAGATCCGTTGGCTCAAGACGGTCCTTCCAAGGAATCCACTTCGGCGGAAGCAACGCCTCCTCGGTGGGAATCAGCGAGGATTCATTCACGGTCCAGGAGTCCAGCTCCAAATCGTGATAGAGCGTCACCGACCATTGCCAGCCCTCATATCCGCGGATATTCGCCGCGAACCGGAAGTCGGTAACGTGATCTTCAAGCTCGTTGGCGGCAACGAACTGCCCCACTTGCTCGGGCTCGTCAGCCACTTCCAGCAGCACGGCATGCGCTATGGCGCGAGGATCCGGCGTCACAGTGGTTTCGGTGGAATCAGTCATGGATGCAATCAGTCCTGTACGTCAAACTGGTCCGCCACGGCACGCAGCAGAGTGGCCAGCTTCTTGCTTTCGGCGGAAGACGGATAACGGTGACGACGCAAAGTATTGCCAGCGGCGTCCAACATCTTGATGAGGTCTTCGCAAATCGCCGCCATATCATCCGGCTTCGGACGCGTGGCCTTCACCAGGCTCGGTGCTGAGGCAATCAGCTGGACTCCCATGGCCTGCGGTCCACGACGGCCATCAACCACGGAATACTCCACCTTGGCACCCTTGCGCAGCGTAGTGGCGCCTGCAGGTAGGGCCTGAGCCGGCAGGAACACATCCTTGCCTTCCTCATTGGTGATGAAACCATAACCCTTGGCTGCGTCAAACCAACGAACTCGACCGGTGGGCATTGCGAAACCTTCCTTAGTGCATAGGGAATAGTGAACTGAAGGAACAGTGTACCTCACAGGCCTTGACCTGCGCCACTTTGGAGGAGCCGCTTACGCTTTACGCTCACCGCCGAACCAAGAGGTCTTCGGCTTGGATTCCTTGGGCTTGGCGGTTGCCGGCTGCACCAGAGGCGTTGCGTTCATACGCTCCACAGGCAGAATCACCGTGAGAGTCAGTCCTCCGCCCTCGGTTCCGGTAGCGCAAATGAATCCATGATGCGCCTTGACTACCGATTGGGCGATGGCCATGCCCAATCCGGTGCCGCCTTTCTGCCTTGCTCGGGAGGGATCGGCGGTGTAGAACCGTTCGAAGATCTTCGAGCGGGATTCCGGTGGAACGCCTGGTCCATGGTCCGCAAAGCGCAGCACGGCATATCGATAACCGGTCTGCATGGATTGGCCGACTTCAGCCGCCTCGACAAAACGTCTCATAGAGGCTTCCGTGGTGGGCATTTGCGCAAGTTGCCGCGGATCTATGGCAGCAGGCATGACGCCGAGCGCCACCTGCGCCGGGGAATCGGCAGGGGTGTATCGGTGAATGTTACCGACGATGTTGGTCACCACCTGGCGCAAGCGAGACGCGTCTCCCGGCAAAGTGACGGCATCCCAATTGCCGCTTATCGTCTGCAGCGAGGCAGGATGGCTCAGATCCTGCGCGGGGACGAGTTCCAGACGGTCACGAGCAATGGCGCGATCCGGATCGAGTGCATGCAGATCATCCACGGCATCAGTAACCAGCGAGGAAAGGTTCACACTACCGGTGATGTCGATGCCGCGCCCCTCATCCAGACGCGCCAATGACAACAGATCCTCCACCAGCACGGTCATACGCTGGCTGGACCGTTCGATATGTTCGATGGATTCATCCGCACGCTCCAATGCACCAGGCATATCCCGCTGCATCTTGTACAGCTCCGCATAGCCATGAATGGCGGCGAGAGGCGTACGCAGCTCATGGCTGGCGTCGGAAACGAACCGCTTCATCTTCTCGGTCGTCTCCTCCTGCTCATGGAAGCTGACTTCTATTCGCGTCAGCATCGTATTGAGTGATGCGGCAAGCGAACCGACTTCCGTATTCTCCGGAGCGGATGGGATACGCTGGCTCAAATCTCCCGCGGCGATTTTCGCAGCGGTTTTCTCCATGCGCTTCAACGGCATCAGTGTGCGCTGGATAATCAGCGTGGATAGGGATCCGCCAAGCAGCACCACGGCGATGCCGACCACGATGCAGTATTGGGTCAGGGTTTTCAATGTGTCGATCTGATCGGACATGGACAGTCCGATATACACCACTCCGCGAACCACTTTGCCGCCATTGCTGGTCTTCGCTGTCCATTCCTTGGCAACGATGCGCCAAGGCGCACTGGCCGCCGACACCGCGGCGCGATTGGCATTCACTCTTGGTGAAGAGAGAATCTTGGTCACCGAGCCGGAGGAGCTGGAACCATTGGGGGCCGGGTCGGTTGCCGGTCCCCCGGATGAATCCGGACTGCTTGAGCCATCGCTGCCGTTGGTATTACCCGAATCATCGTTTCCATTGGAGGTTCCGTTGGAAGACGACCCGGAATCATTGGTTTGCACTTCCACGATCTGCCTCGCGACAGCCGGAGCCGTGAACACCTTGCCCAAGGTGATGCTATCGGTATTGCCGTAGGTGGGCAGCACTGGTACCGAAACGATGCCGTCCTGCAACTGCGGCAACAATGGGGTCACCACCAAGGGTTTGCCATCGGAATCGGTGGTCCCATCGGTGTATTGGATCTGCAGGAAATATGAATTCGGACCGGACAGACCGCTGGACGTATCCGATTTGGAAAGCAAATCGATGTTCTGGAACACCAGGTCGCTCTGCTGGGAAAGCTGGGTATCGGTTTTCTCCAGCATGTAATTGCCCACCAAGGTGCGCAATGAGAATGAAATGACGGTGATGCCCACCAGCAGCACGGCAATGGTCGCGGCCATAAGCTTGCCGCCCAGGGAGATGCGGTCGAAATGCTGGAAGAAGATGTTCTTCTTGCGTTCGTGATGCTCTTTGACACGCTGCGCCATAGGCGCGCCAGCGGCGTTTGGGAGCGCAGTGGTCTCTGGAGCCGGCTTTCCCGGCTGCTGCTGTGGTTCACTCATAGGCGTATTAATTTCAACGAATCAGTGCTTGGGCTCACGAATCATATAGCCGATGCCTCGCTTGGTTTCAATCAGCGGGGTCACCTTGTGCTTCTCACCGTTCTCGTCGGTGACTTCAAGGCCATCCACCTTCTTGCGCAGATAGGAGATGTACGACTCCACGATGGCGGCATCCCCGCCCCAGTCGTATTGCCAGACATGATCCAAGATCTGCGCCTTGGACAGCACACGCCCCTCGTTATCCATCAAGTAGCGAAGCAGCTTGTATTCGGTGGGGCTCAAATCGATAGGCTGACCGGCTCGGGTCACATCGTGGGAGTCCTCATTGATTTCAAGGTCGGCCACACGGATGATCGGATCATCCTCCACCTGCTCACGCGTACGACGCAGGATGGCGCGAATGCGTGCCACGACCTCCTCGAGGCTGAATGGCTTGGTCACGTAATCATCGCCGCCCACGGTCAGCCCCATGATCTTATCCTGGGTGTCATCACGAGCGGTGAGGAACAGGACCGGCGAGTCGATGCCCTCCTGCCTGATACGACGGGTCACGGTGAAACCGTCGATATCAGGCAGCATGACGTCAAGCACAATGAGATCGGGCTGGACCTTTTCAATCACCTCGATGGCCTCCGAACCGGATGCCGCGGTGTTCACCTCGAATCCGGCGAAATGCAGCGAGGCAACCAGCAGTTCACGGATGGACGGCTCGTCGTCAACAACAACAATCGATGCTTCAATAGGCTTACTCATGCTTCCTAGAGTGGCCTGTTCGTCTGAGCGTTTCCTGAATGTCCGCTTGAAGTTATTCGTTGTCTCGCTCTTCATCCAGCGATTCTATGTTCGATTCCGAACCTGATTCTTCATTTTCGTCGGCTGTCTCGGCCTTTTCTCCAGCTGCCTGCCGCGCCTTCCTTTGGGCTTTGCGCTGTGCGATCCTCGCCTTGCGAGCCTTCTTCTCATCCCTGGAGAGCGCTTGTCGATTGGCGCGACGAGGCTTCTTGCCCTTACTGCGAACTCGAATGATGAGCATCAATGCCACTACGATGAGCAACACCACTAGAACGACGATCATGACGATCACGCCAATGGTAACGGACGAGCTGGAGGTGGAGGTCTTCTTGGACTGGACGATCTGTTCCATCATGGAGGTTGCGGAACCGGGCCAATCCGGTGTGCTTTTCATCAGCGGTTCCTGCGCCGCTGCCGATAGTTTGTCTACTGTCTCCTGACTTTTGAGCCATTCATCGGAATTCGAGGAAACGGCCACCACCAGGTTGCCGTCGTTCGAAGCGACTGCCAGCAATACGGTGTTCGGCTTCGGATTTGTGGATTCCAGCACGGTGCTGGCCCACTTCTGCGGCGTCTGGTCGCTGTTGAAACTCGAGAGATACAGCAAGTGCACATGCACGCCGGTTTCCTGTTCGGTTTTGGCGATGGCATCCGTGACCTCTGCGGCATGGGAGCCCAGAAGATTCTCTGTATCGGTGATGTTATCGGTGATGGTGACGCCGCTGTTCGAACTGTTCGAATCATTGCCGCTGCCGTCGGAGTTATCCCCATAGGCATATGCGGTTATCCACACACAGCTGAGCACCAATGCGACAAGCATGGCAACGGCGCAAATCAGCCATTTCCTTGCCATGCTACGGGTATTTTCATCAGCATCAGCGCAAGCTGGAACCACATTGGTCGTTTGTATGGGTGCCCAATTCGAATTTGCCATAGGCTCCACCTTAGCGTTCGGTATTCGCAATGCCGAACGCGTTGCGAAAAAACGAAAACCATTCTTCCTATGAAAGGAGCTACCATGCCCCAGTATCAAGTGGATTCGGAACGAATCCAATCGTCCTCCGCCGCCGTGGCCCAATCCATCAGCCAGATTCGCCAGGCCGTGAGCGGCATGTACACCAATCTCAATGCCTTGCAGGAGGCATGGCGAGGCTCGGCGGCCAGCCAATTTACTTCGGTTGCGGCACAGTGGCGTGCGGCACAGCAGCAGATGGAAGCCTCGCTGGAATCCATTCAGCGTTCGTTGGCTTCGGCATCGACGGTCTATGCCGACGCGGAAGCCGCCGCTTCACGATTGTTTGTGCAGTAGTGGCGGTCTCTCTGTCTTATTGCGTTCTCTGACTCCTCTCAACAGGGGAACCAGAGAACGGGCCACCACTATGGTCAACACCGTTCGTCAGAAGGACCGTATGTATGGAAAAAGGGGGAATCTCCCGTAGGAGACTCCCCCTTATCAGCCATTAAGCCAGCCTAGGCTATCGCCTCATCCGTTTTGGATCAGTAGCCCATGTCAGCGCCAGCGGCCGGGGCGGCAGCCTTCGGCTCCGGCTTGTTGGCGACGACGGCCTCGGTGGTCAGGAACAAACCAGCGATGGAGGCAGCGTTCTGCAGAGCGGAACGGGTCACCTTGACCGGGTCGGTGACGCCGGCAGCCAGCAGGTCCTCGTAGGTGTCGGTGGCGGCGTTGAAGCCTTCGCCGTCCGGCAGGGAACGAACCTTGTTGATCACCACGTCGCCGGACACACCAGCGTTCTCGGCGATCTGCTTGATCGGGGCTTCGATGGCGCGGAACACAATGGCAGCACCGGTAGCCTCTTCGCCGGTCAGCGAGGTCACAGCCTCGTCGGACTCAGCCTTGGCAGCAGCCTGGACGAGGGCCACGCCACCGCCGGGCAGCAGGCCTTCCTCGATAGCGGCCTTGGCGTTGCGCACAGCGTCTTCGATGCGGTGCTTGCGCTCCTTGGCCTCAACCTCGGTAGCAGCGCCGACCTTGATGACGGCTACGCCGCCGGCCAGCTTGGCAAGACGCTCCTGCAGCTTCTCGCGATCGTAATCGGAATCGGTGTTCTCGATCTCAGCGCGGATCTGGGCAACGCGAGCGTCGATGTCTTCCTTGGAGCCAGCGCCCTGGACGATGGTGGTCTCATCCTTGGAAACGATGACCTTCTTGGCGTGGCCGAGCACGGACACGTCAATGGAGTCGAGCTTCAGGCCCAGCTCATCGGAAACAACCTGGGCACCGGTCAGGATGGCCATATCCTGCAGCATGGCCTTACGACGATCACCGAAGCCCGGGGCCTTGACAGCGCAGGACTTGAAGGTGCCACGGATGTTGTTCAGGATCAGGGTCGGCAGAGCTTCGCCATCGACGTCCTCAGCGATGATCAGCAGCGGCTTGCCGGTCTTCATGACCAGCTCAGCGACGTGCACGATGTCCTGCTGGGAGGAGACCTTGCCGCTCGTCAGCAGGATGTACGGATCTTCGAGAACAGCAGTCTGGTCGTCAGCGTTGGTGACGAAGTACGGGGCGATGTAGCCCTTGTCGAAGCGCATGCCCTCGGTGAAGTCGAGGTCCAGGCCGAAGCGGTTGTTGTCTTCAACAGTCACGACGCCGTCCTGGCCGACCTTGTCCAGAGCCTCGGCGATCTTCTCGCCGACCTCAGGATCGGCAGCGGAAATGGTGGCGGTAGCAGCGATCTGATCCTTGGTCTCGACGTCCTTGGCAGCTGCGACGAGCTCCTTGACGATGACCTCGGTGGCCTTCTCGATGCCACGGCGCAGGGCAATCGGGTTGGAACCGGCGACCACGTTCTTCAGGCCCTCGTGAACCAGGGACTGTGCCAGCACAGTTGCGGTGGTGGTGCCGTCGCCAGCGACGTCGTCGGTCTTCTTGGCGACTTCCTTGACCAGCTCGGCGCCAATGCGCTCGTACGGATCCTCGAGATCGATCTCCTTGGCGATGGACACACCATCGTTGGTGATGGTCGGAGCGCCGTAGGTCTTGTCAAGCACGACGTTGCGGCCCTTCGGGCCCAGGGTGACCTTGACGGTGTTGGCGAGCTTGTCGAGGCCCTCCAGCATGCCCTGACGGGCTTCCTCATCATAAGAAATGATCTTTGCCATGGTTGTGTGTTCCTCCAAATGGCTATGTATACCGGTTATCACCCGCAAGCGCCGAGAACGAGTGCCGGCCGTCAGCTGCCGGTTATCACTCTCGACCTCCGAGTGCTAACTGAGACATTAGCACTCACCGGCCGAGAGTGCCAACAATCGCGTTTGCGATTGCGCTATAGGCATGAAATCGGGCATAAAAAAGCTCCGACCGCGAACCTGCCAGTCGGAGCTCATCAGCACCTTTGCGGGTAAAACCACTCACTCGGGGCGTTCTTCGCCAGAAGACAACTTGACGACGTCCTTAGCCTGAGTACCTTTACCGGACGATACAGGCGTGTACTCCACCCGATCGCCCTCATACAGCATCTTGAACTTGTTGTTGCTGCCGTCGTCCTTAATTTCCGCGTAATGCACGAAAACGTCCTCGCCTCCGCCGTCCGGCTGTATGAACCCGAACCCCTTCTTGGCAAGGAAGAACTTTACGGTACCTTGTGCCATATTTGATCTTTCCTTTGTTCCCTAGGCGTCGCGAAAAATGCCAATAGGGAACGTAGAAAGAACCGCATCGCGCTCCCCCTACCTCGCGACTAGTGAAAGATTGTACCGTGAAGAGGGAACAATACAAATCACAACGGCGATACAACCGGCGAACCGTCTCAATTAATGAGCGGAAGTCATCCGCCAACCCCTGTAAAACAATAGCAAAATGCCGCCCTCGGCAACCGGCCAGGGCGGCATCGCGATATATCCGCTATTCGATATACATCATAATTCTCAACATCGTTTTCGACGCCGAATCGTCTCAGTTCATCAGCACCACGGTGATGGGGACGGACAGTCCCTGCACCTGCTGCACATCACTGATGCCCAGTGTATTAGCCACATCCTGTGCGGTGGCCTTATCCGATTCATTCTGGTACCACACCACCGTGGAGGACGGCAACGAACCGGTCGGGTTTGCCGCATCGACACTGGTGTAGCCGGAAGTCTGCAGTACATCGGCCTTCTGCCCTGCGTATCCGGAGACGCCGGTTCCATTCACCACACGGACCTGTGTGGCCTTATTCACAGTCGCAGTTTGAGTCTGCTGCTGGGTGTTCTGATCGCCGCTCGAGGAATCAGACGATGCGTTGGAATCCGAATCAGTAGAGGCATCGGAAGTATTCGAGGAAGCATCCGAGGAGCTGGCGGAATCCGAAGAAGAGGAGTCGGATTTGCTGGTATCGGATTTCTTCTCGGACTTGGTGGTCGTGCTTGCCGCGGTCGAGGACTGCGCGGATTTCAGGTTCAGCAGGTTCTGGTATTCACCACTGCTCACAGCCCATGCAGCGAAACCGCACAATGCCGCAACGAGAATAACGATGATAAACGGTGCAATACGGGTGATAAGCGGACGAGAACCACGATGGGCACCCACCGGACCCTTCGGCGGATTATCGAAGAGGTCCTGCTCATATGATTCGTAGGTCACCTTGTCGCGCGCCATAAGCCGCCCTCCTTAATGCAAAACTACCCACGAGTGTAACCGTCCGGCACGAAATGGGCCACCACACCGCCTGCCATGCACGGTATATGCACGTTTGGCTACAGTATTGAATCATGATTAAACCATTGAGCGAATTGGTTGAACCAGGTTGGGCGAAGGCTCTGGCCGACGTGGAACCGAACATCCATCACATGGGTGATTTTCTCAGAGCTGAAAATGCCGCCGGCCACCCTTGGCTTCCTGCAAGCCATAACGTGCTTCGAGCCTTTACCATTCCTTTCGATTCCATCAAGGTGCTGATCGTGGGGCAAGACCCTTACCCCACGCCAGGACACCCGGCGGGATTGAGCTTCTGCGTGGCACCGAATGTCCGACCACTGCCGAAGAGCCTGATCAATATATATAAGGAACTCGTCGACGACCTCGGGGTACCGATGCCGCCCAATGGCGATCTGACGCCGTGGACCGAACGAGGGGTGATGCTGCTCAACAGGTGCCTGACCGTACGCGTGGGGCAACCGAACTCCCACCAGGGCAAAGGCTGGGAGCAGGTCACCGAAGCCGCCATCCGAGCACTGAACGCCCGTGTGGATGAAAACGGCAAGCCGAAGCCACTGGTGGCGATTCTCTGGGGACGCAATGCTCAAAGTCTTGAACCGCTGCTGACGAACGCATTCATCATCAAATCCCCTCATCCGAGCCCGCTTTCTGCATCGCGCGGATTCTTCGGTTCGAAGCCGTTCTCCCGCGCGAATCAGGCTCTGGTTTCGATGGGCGCTGAACCAGTGGATTGGCGACTGTAGTTCCATTGGCCTCAGGCTGAAAATTCCGCCAAAATACTTCGGTGTTCACAGCCGGCAGTCAGTGTAGGTAGTTACAGTGGTGGGCATGACTTTGTTCCCAACGCAACCGCAATTGCCTCCGCAACCGTCCGTCCAGCGCCCGGTAGCCACCCCCATGGCAGCGCCCACGCCGGGTGCAGCTGCGCCTTTGGGCCTTGACGACGCCAAACGTGCACGTATGCTGGCGGATACCATTCGTTCCCGATTCTCCCAGACGCTGGTCGGTCAGGATAATCTGCGCGAATCCCTCATCGTCACCTTGGTGGCGGGTGGACATATCCTTATCGAATCCGTGCCGGGTCTGGCCAAAACCACCGCCGCGCAGACGCTGGCTACTTGCGTATCCGGTTCGTTCAAACGCGTGCAGTGCACCCCCGATCTGATGCCATCGGATCTGACCGGCACCCAGGTGTTTGATTTCGCCTCGCAGAAGTTCACTACGCAGATCGGCCCGATTCATGCCAACTTCGTGCTGTTGGACGAAATCAACCGTTCCAACGCGAAGACCCAGTCGGCCATGCTCGAGGCCATGGCCGAAGGCGCCACCACCATTGGCGGCCAGCGCATCGCCCTGCCTCAGCCGTTCATGGTCATCGCCACGGAAAACCCCATCGAGGAGGAAGGCACGTTCAACCTGCCTGAGGCCCAGATGGATCGCTTCATGATGAAAGCCGTGATGACCTACCCGACCGCCGACGAAGAAGCGCGCATGCTGGCCATGCTCACCCGCCGCGGTTCGGACATGATCGGCCCGGACACCATCACCGGCGAGCGCATCACCGTCTCGGATGTGGAGTTCCTGCGCAAGGCTTCGCGGCGCGTTCATGTCTCGGACGCCATCATGAAGTACGCGGTAGATATCGCCGCTACCTCCCGCGGCGCGGGCTCCCGTCCGATCAAGGGACTTTCCACGCTGGTTCGCCTGGGCGCATCTCCTCGTGCCACTATCGCCCTGGTGCGTATCGGCCAGGCCAAGGCGCTGCTTTCCGGCCGCGATTATGTGGTGCCGGAGGACATCAAGGCCTTCGCCCACGAGGTGTTGCGCCACCGTATCGTGCTCACATTCGAAGCGCTGGCAGATGGCGTGATCAGCGATCAGATTGTAGACAAAATCGTCGAAACGGTCCCTGTTCCGTGAGTTCCGATTCCATCCGCAGAAAGATCGAGACCCTCGGCACCCAGATGAGTCTGCCTACCGTGCGTAAGGCGCTGGGTGTCCTGGAGGGCGAGCACGCGTCCGGCCGCCGCGGCGGCAATGGCGACGTCATGGACGTTCGTGCCTATGAACCTGGCGATGAATCTCGCCTGATCGACTGGAAGACCAGCGCCAGGCAAGGGCATCCTATGGTGGTGCAGCGCGAGAGACTCTCCACTTCCCGCGTATGGTTGCTTATGGATGTCGGCCGTGAGATGACCGGCGTATGCCCATCCGGTGAGCAGGCGTATGAAATTGCCGCCAATGCGCTGCGCATGTTCGCGGCGCTGTCGCTGCGCCGCGCCGATGACGTGTCGATTGTGTTTGGCGACGAGTCGAGTATCACCCGAATCCCGTTCAACGGCGGTTTCGCCCAGTTCGAACGTACGTTGGACGCATCGCTGCAGCGCGCATGGAAGCATAAGCGCAATATCGACGCATTGCTTGAATATGCCCGCCGCATCAGGGACCGTCATGCGCTGATCGTGCTGGCCACCGATGAACTTGCGATAGCCGAACGGCATCTCGTTCAATTCCGCCGGATTGCCCGCACCCATCCGATCGTGTTGATCGACGTGGCCACACTCAATCCGTTCAAGCCATTGGCCAAAGGCCATGCCGCTCCTTTGGACGGAACGACCAATCGCGCAGTGCCGGCGTTCATGCGCTCCAAGGTCAGTGCCCAGCAGGTTGCGACCCACCGTCAATATCTTGCCGCCGCCTTGGAACAGGAGCTGAACCGTACCGGATCGTTCATGATTCGAGCTGACTCAAGTGAGGATATGTTCAACCGTTTCGTGCAACTGGTTTCCGTGGCTCTGGCGCGCACCACGCGCAATCAACTCGGTGAGGCACCTGAATTGATGCTGGCTGGTGATCGTTCATGATCTCATTCGTCCCATCACCGACATTGATTTTGGCCGCGGATCCAAGCGATCTGCATCCAACTGGACTGCTGTCCGTCACCGGCCCGCTGATTGCGATCATCATCGTGTGCATTGTTCTTGCCATTGGATTGCTGGTTGCCGCGATTCTGTTGTCCCGTCCTGCCCGCAAGCCACGTAAAGCCAAACAGCTTCGCGGAGCGCACCGCAATGCCGGATCCAAGGCGGTGTGGCATGCGCGCATCGATGATGTCATCGCACAGCATGGGCGAGGAACAATCAGCCGCGAGGAGGCCTTTGCGCAGCTGGCCTTGATTGCCCGCGATTTCGCCTCCGACGCCAGTGGCCGACCGCTCAACTCCAGCACGTTAACCGATCTGATGCGAATCGACCGCACTTCCACGAATCGACAGGGTCTGGATACCTTGCGTCAAACCATCGAGGCATTGTATCCGTCTGAGTTCGCCGACCCTGCATTCAACATTCACGCGCAAACCGTTACCGTTAATCAGGCTGCCGAATGGGTTGCCAACCTGGTGGAAAGGTGGCGTTCATGATGCTCACATGGCATTGGCCTTGGGCCGCTTTGGCCGGCGTGCTGGTATCGCTGGCATTAATCGTGCTGATCATGGCCTTCTCCCGGCACGCAAGCGGCGCCGATGAGGCTGTATTCTCATTGGACGACGACCTCAACACCGAGCATGCCTCCAAACTGTTTCGGCAGTGGCGCGCATTGAACCGCGTGGCCGCGGCAATGTTGGCGATCGCGCTTGCGCTAGGCATCGCATTGGTGGCCCGCCCCTCGCAGGTGGATGCCAGCGATGAGCGTTCTTCCAGCAGAGACATCGTGCTGTGCCTCGATGTCTCCGGATCCACACTGCCTTATGATCGCGAAGTAATTGATACCTATCTTGAGCTGATCAGACATTTCGAGGGCGAACGCATCGGATTGAGCATTTTCAATTCCACATCGCGCACGGTGTTCCCGCTCACCGATGATTACGAGTTGGTCACCAAGCAGCTCACTGCTGCCAGCAAAGCGCTGAAAGGCGTGGAAACCCAGGATGACATCGACAACATGTCCGATGCTGATTATCAGAAAATCGCCGATTGGCTGGAAGGCACGCAGAATCGCAAGGACGCCACATCGCTGATCGGCGATGGCGTGGTATCCTGTGCCGCCATGCTTCCCGGATTCGCCTACGGCTCCGCAACGGCGGCGAACGCCGAACGCCAGCGTGCGGCGTCTATCGTACTGGCCACCGATAATGTGGTTTCCGGCAAGCCCACGTATACGCTCTCCGAGGCGCTTGATTTGACACAGCAGACCAAGATCTCCGTGGATGGCCTGTATTCCGGCCCGAAATCCAGCGAAGGCGATCAGGCCACCTTGGATATGAAGTCGGCCATCGAATCTCATGGCGGCGTGTTCCTCACCCAATCCAACGGTCAATCCGTCAACGAACTTGTGAAGGATATTCAATCGCGTAGAGACACCGAATCCAGCAACAAGGCCAAGGCTTCGATGTCCGATGCCCCCGGCTGGTGGACGCTCGCGTTGGTCGTGGCGATGATCGTGGCGATGATCTGTGCTTGGAGGTTGAAGCGATGAATGGATTCACCTTCTCCCCCGCTTTGGGTTGGATCGCAGGCAGCATTCTCGCCGGCGTGCTGGCACTCATGGCCGTGGGCGAAATCGCGCAGTTTATGCGCAGACGCAAAGCCAACGCCACCGATGAAACGGCATGGGCATGCGCTCGCCGCACATTACTGCTGATCGTTGCCGCATTCATGGTGCTGACTCCCAGTGTGGTGGCTCCCACCACGTCTCGAGCCATCAATGCCACCGACGTGATTGTGGCTGTGGATACCACCGGTTCAATGGCGGTTGCCGATGCGCATTATGGTTCCGATGAGACGATTACCCGCATCGAGGCCGCGCGTAAAGCCGTACATGATGTGACGGCGGCATATGCAGACGCCAGTTTCGCCGCGCTACGGTTCGGCGCCTCCGGCACGCTTGACGTGCCGCTTACCCCAGATGCGCCGGCAATCGATAATTGGGCGGACACATTGGCCGTGGAATCCACTTCCGTGTCCTCCGGCTCCAGTCTGGACGCTCCGATCGATCAACTGCTGGTCACGGCGAAATCCATTCGCGACGCTCATCCTGATGATGCGATTGTGCTGTATATCATCACCGATGGCGAACAGACCTCGAATGTAACCCGCCGTTCGTTCTCCTCACTTCGGCAGTATGTGGACGATGGCTTCACCGTTGGCGTAGGCTCCGCTGAGGGCGGCAAGATTCCTGTGGTGGCTGATGGCGTCAGCGCAGGGGATTCGAACACCACCGACCAATGGATTACCGATCCGGACACCGGTCAGCCCGGCATTTCGAAAATGGATGAGAAAAATCTCAAAGATATCGCCGATGAAATCAGCGGTACCTATGTTGCGGTGAATGCCACAACCACCTTGGCTTCGCAAACCTCATCCAAGGCATCCAAGCAGTGGCGAGTCACCACTACGACCAAGGAACGAACACGCACCACGCCTGTGGTGTGGCCGCTCGCCATTGCGGCGGCGCTCTTGCTCGCTTGGGAATTGGGAGCCTGGATTGCCACGTCAAGGAGGTTGATATGAGCGCATCTGATACCACTCCCGCATTCCGCGCCCGTGTATCGCTCGGCGTGCGCATCGCGTTGATTATCGCAGCGATTGTGTTGGTAGCAGTAGCCGGCATTGCGGCAGCGAATCTTTCGGCGGCCGCCAAGTTCAATCAGGCCACCAGCACGCTCAATGCGAATATCAAAGCGGCTCAGCAGGAATCCACTGACATCACTACACTGCATGCGCAGCAGCAACAGACCGATGCCCAGTTCGCTGAGGCCGGGCAAATGCGCGCGGTGCTGTTGCCCCAAATCCGTGATGCGATCGATGCCAATGCTTCCATTTCCTCGGAATTGACCAAAATCACGCTCAAACAGGCTGAAGCGCAGCAAAACGGCGATGTCAGCAGTGAGACTGCGGCTCAGCAGGCCGGCAATACGTCGAAATCCAACGCCAAAAAAGGCGGCGCACTGACTGAGGAGCAGAAGAAACAGGTTGAAGAGCTGATGAAAGCCAATCAGCAATCCACCGACACGCAATCCAACACCAAGTCAGAGCAGAAGACCCAGCAGAACAAGGGCAGCGGAGCAGCCAAGCCTTGGTGATGGTTCTGTGATGACGAGTACCGCAATATGGCCTAGGGCTGGTTTATGCACAACAAATGTGTATAAACCAGCCCTTTTTCCATAAGCTCGAACCACATAGGTTGATTCGGATGGACAGACTACTCTTATATCCCGTTAAGTGGATTCATGAGTATTTTCAACACCTATAGCGCATTTCCGTCATCAGCGCCGGTCGATTCCACAGCCGGGTTCGCCGGTAACACGGTGACGCCGTTCAGTTACGGCGATTGCCCATGCCACAAAGCCGTGGAACGCAGTCGTGATCTCATCGGCGTGCAGCAATCAGCCACGCTGGCCGTCTGCGAGCGCCTTTCCGCGGCCTCCGCTCAAGCCAAAAGCATCGTCTGGACCGGCAATGCCGCAAACCTTTTCCGTTCCAGATTGGACGAGCTGGCAAACAGCTCGCAGCTGCTGGCGTCGCACATGCAAACCACACATCAGTTGGCATGGAGTTAGTCATGACACAAACGAACTATTACTGGCAAGTGGAATCCTCGATTTACGGTGGGATAGGCTACGCTCCGGCCACTTTGGAGGAATATACGGCCATCGCGAAGGCACTTGATGCCGAAGCATCCGGTTTCGATATGCTTTCCGTCTCATGGAGTAATGCGGCATTGCAGTTGCAATCACATAGGACCAGCGCGCCGCTGTGCCCCACGCTCTCGTCCGGAGACCCATTGATGAAAACGGCCGGACATGAAACCGTCTCATACACGGCACTGGAGCAACGATGTCAGGACCATGCCCTGGCATGCCGCAAGCTCAGCATCGATCTTGCCGATACGGCCAGTCTGCTGATTCGTGCGCACGCCTTGTATTCCGAAGCCGAGTTGCAAGCCAGACGTACTTTCACCGAACTGATCCAGGCCGGTACCCAGTTCAAACCCGGTCATGCCGCAATAGGAACCGCGGCGGTCGCCCTTGGTGGGCTTCTTTCAGGTTGGGCTATAGAAGGCAGACCAAACGCCTCGTGGATGTCTACGTCCACGTATCCCCTTCAGGAGGGTGTGATGAGCGGTGCGGGAGCATTACTCGGCGGTGTACCCATCGGCAAGGGCGTGGCGCATACCGACGAAGTGAATAAAGGTGCCGGGAACATCGCCAAGGTATCAGGGCCGATCAAGGATATTGTGCAGGGCAATCATATCGATATCACCGAGGTCTATGCGCGCAATGAGGTAGTGGGGGCGAGCAACAGCGTCAGCACCTCGATGGAGAACCTGCGGCGGCTGGCTGAAGAGCGTTTGGGCAAGATAAACCTTGATAGCGGACTTGAATACGGCACCATAGCCATCCAACGATACGAGAAATCAGATGGTTCCAGCGCATGGCTGGTCACCATCCCGGGTACGGACGGCAAGGCGGACTCTCCATTCGGCTGGGAGCAGAACGTCGAGCTGATGAGCTCGGACAAAGAACGCCGAATACGCGCCGATAGCGTGCGTATGGTCACGCAGGCCATGGAGCAGGCCGGCATCGGAGCCGACGAACCAGTGGCGTTGATCGGCCATTCGCAAGGCGGCATCGTGGCCGCAACCATAGCATCGGATTGGTCGGAACAATACAACATCGAACATGTGGTCACCGCTGGCTCGCCGGTCGCGAATCATCCCATTCCCTCCGATACGTGGGTGACCAGCGTGGAAATCGATGACGAGCTGGTCGGCGCGCTGGATGGAGCGGCGAACCCGGCAACGAAGAATTGGCTCACCGTTCGCGGGCATGTCTCCCCTGCGCCCGAAGCCACGCCAAGCAGCGTGAATGCCGACGGCTCCTGCACACCTGGAGCGACGCCAATTTACGGAGCGACCCCATACGATGCTGCGCCGGTGGCAGGAGGGCCCACCAACGGCCGAGAGATAAGCCATTGGCTCAAATATCATCAGGCCGCCTATCAGAACGCCACCGACCTGGGATCACCCGCGCTACAACGGCATGAGTCTCATTTCCAAGGAGTGATCAGCGGCGAGCTCAAGGAAACCCGCTACTTCCAAGGGCGCATGACCGCCAGCACTATCCAAGCCCCATCTGACCATTCAGAGGAAATCAGCACCTTCCACTGAATACGTCAATGGTTCGGAATGGTATAGGCTCTGACTCGGATGACGCTGCAATGAATAGGCGATATTCCTGGTGTTTCTCGTCAACGCACCCATCAGCCGCTCAACACGTAGAACAATGCATCCGGATTTGCCGGTTCACGGCTGGAAGTACCCTAGAGGATTATGAAGCTTACTGATATTTCCCCTGCAATCGCATTGACCCCGCTTGATGGCCGTTATCATAACGCCACCGCCCCGCTCGTGGAATACTTGAGCGAGCCCGCTTTGAACCGTGAACGTATGCGCGTCGAGGTCGAGTGGATGATTCTTCTGGCCAACGGCTTCGACGGCAACGGCAACAAGCCGATTGTTGACGGCGTTCACCCGTTCACCGAGGAGGAGAAGGCCTTCCTGCGCTCCATCCCGGAAGATTTCGGTGCTGAAGGCATCGCCGCGCATGCCGCCCATGAGGCCGTGACCCATCACGACGTAAAGGCCGTGGAATACTATATCGACGATCAGTTCGCCAAGGCCCCGGCCGAGATGACGAACATCAACGATGCGTTGAAGACCCTCGTACACTTCGCCTGCACGTCTGAAGACATCAACAACCTCTCCATCGCCCGCTGCGTGAAGAACGCCATGGAGAACGTCTGGACCCCGGCGTTCAAGGAGATCATCGACCATCTGGCCGACAAGGCTGAGGAATACAAGGACAAGGCACTGCTCTCTTTGACCCACGGTCAGCCGGCCACCCCTACCACGCTCGGCAAGGAGCTCGCCGTCTACGTGTACCGCCTGAACCGCCAGTTGAAGCACATCGAGAATCAGGAATACCTGGGCAAGATCAATGGCGCCACCGGCACGTTCGGCGCCCATTTGGCCGCTTGCCCGGATGTGGACTGGATCGCCGTCTCCCGCGAGTTCGTGACCAACCGCATGGGACTGACCTGGAACCCGTTGACCACGCAGATTGAATCCCACGACTGGCAGGCCGAGCTGTATTCCACCGTCTCCCATGCGAACCGTATCATGCACAACCTGTGCGTGGACGTGTGGATGTACATCTCCCGTGGCGTGTTCGCCCAGGTTCCGGTCAAGGGTGCCACCGGCTCCTCCACCATGCCGCACAAGGTGAACCCGATTCGTTTCGAGAATGCCGAAGCCAACTTCGAGATTTCCTGCTCGCTGTTGGACACCCTTTCCGCGACCCTCGTGGAGTCCCGTTGGCAGCGCGATCTGACCGATTCCACCACCCAGCGCAACATCGGTTCCGCACTCGGCTACTCCCAGCTGGCCCTGTACAACCTGATGGGCGGTTTGCGGTCCATCCACCCGAACGATCATGTGATCTCCCGCGAGCTGGATGAGAATTGGGAGGTGCTCGGCGAGCCGATCCAGACCGCCATGCGCGCCTGCGAACTTCGCGGTCTGCCCGGCATGGACAAGCCGTACGAGAAGGTCAAGGCGCTGATGCGCGGCCATGAGATCAACAAGGAACAGGTCGAGGCATTCATCGATCAGCAGTCCTTCGACCCTGAAACCGCGGCTCGCTTGAAGGCCCTGACCCCAGCCACCTACACCGGTGTGGCTTCCAAGCTGGTAGCGTTTGACCGCTGAATCGCATAAAAGTCTTGCAGACACACACTAAGGCGCGTGCGCGATTGCGTACGCGCCTTACCATTGGAAGCACAACCCCTTCATTTCAGCATCGAACAGGAGCTCAGGTGGAAGAACCGGTTATCGACGATGTGGCGCCTCGTCGCACCCGTGATTTCGCAGATCTAACCAGAGCGGCAATAGCTCTATTGACTGCAGCTATCGTGATGGTGTTCGCCGTGTTCATGGGCGGCATAACCCGTGGTGTCGAATCCGATGCACACACCGCAGCGCAGGCCATCAACTGGTTGGCCAACTATCCTTCCACCGTGCTGACCCAATTGGTAACCATCATCATGTTGGTTATTGTGCTGGCGCAGATTCTGGTGGCGAGAGAATGGCTGCAAGCCGCCGTCTCCGCTATCGCCATGCTTGCCGGCTATGGCACTGTATGGGCCATTTCCACACTAATCAGCGGACTTAACGATCAGACGCTCGCCTTGGCATTGGCCTCCGCAGCCACCTCATTCGGTTCGGGCCTTCTGCCGGATATGTATGCCGGTATGGCGGCATTTCTGACGGCCGCCGGTCCTCGCCGCACCCGCTCCAGTGTGAAGTGGAGTTGGAATATCCTGTACGTCACCGCAGTGGTGATGGTGGTGCTTTCCTGGCATTCGGTTACCGGCATGCTGGTTTCCATGGCCGCCGGACGCACCGTGGGCATGCTCATCCGGTTCGCCGTCGGCACTCAGAACAAAGGCATTTGGGGCATGCCACTGGTAACGGCTCTCAAAAGCATCGGCCTCGATACCGCGACTCTGATGAGACATCAGGAGCCGGTGATAGTCAAACGCGGATCGCTGGCTGCCTCGTTGGAGGATGATCTGACCGCAGGCTCGCGTCTTTATGATCTTGAGACCACTGACGGCCGTAAATTCATTGTGTCGGTAATCGATGCACAGACGCATACGGTCGGCTATCTGAAACAGGTTTGGGATTGGATTCGTTTTACCAGCGTGTCCATCCGACGGGATAAGTCCGTGCGAGACGCCGTGCAGCATCATTTCTCCATGCTGCTGGGATTGCACAATATCAAGCTTCCAGCCCCTGCACCCTTTGGCATCGCCGATACTGATGAATCCGCCATCCTGGTATTGGATGCGCACACGATTGCCATGCCCGCCAATCTCAAGACATTGACCAAAGCCGACGCCGTGGCGTATATGCGGTATCTATCAGTGGCCAATCGTCGCGGCTACACCCATCGTCGCATCACACCTGATACACTGGCGCGTCTTGAAGACGGCACTCCTGTTATCGCAGGCTGGTTGAATGGAGATAACGCATCCAGCTCGGCGAACACCGCACTCGATAAAGTGCAGTTGCTGTCCCTGCTCGCCGCGCTGATCGGCGTGCAACCAGCCATCGATGCGGCCCGTGAGGCATGGAGCGATTTGACGCTGTCGGCGCTTGCCCCATTCATTCAGAAAGTCGCCGTCCCCTCCCCCACACGTGCACTGGATTCCTGGGACAAGCAGTTATTGAAATCCTTGCGCAGCAGCATTACCGCTCTATCCAATGAAGATACCGCTGAAGCCGCCGAACCAGTGACGTTGGCTCGGTTCTCTTGGCGCTCTATGATTACGATGCTGCTGGTCATTGTGGCCGTGGCCGTGGTCTTCACCCAGCTCAAGCCGGAGGAGATCATCGATGCGCTCACCAATGCAAATCCGATCATGGCCGTGGTGACGCTGATTTTCGGCGTATGCGGATGGGCCGGCTCATCTGTTTCGTTGGGCGCGTTGATGAATCGCGGCAACCGTAATAATCTCGGCGTATTCATGAGCCAGGTTGCCGGGGGCTTTGCCACCGTGTCCATGCCGGCCGGTGTTGGCCCCTCCTTCGTGAACTTGCAGTTCCTGAGGAAATCCGGATATCGAAACACCACGGCAACGGCCATTATGAGCGCCGCACTAGTGGTGTATTACGTGGTGTATTTCGCCATGCTGGTGCTTATCGGCATGTTCACCGGCCGCAATATGCTGTCCGGCGCGATTCCCACGAATACGTTAGTGATTGTGCTTGGCGCAGTGGTCGTAGTGCTTTCCATCGCCATGATGATTCCACCGGTACGTCATTGGGTGATGCAGCAGCTGATGCCGCTCGCCAAAACCTATATCAACCAACTGTTCGACGTGTTGTCGCAACCCAAGCAGCTTGCCATCAGCTGTGCTGGCGCACTGTTCCAGAACATCACCACTGGATTGGCATTCTGGTCCGCTCTGCAGGCGTTCGGATATTCCACCAATCCAATTGAGACCACGTTCGTATTCATGCTGGCCTACGCACTTGGCTCCGCAGTCCCGACCCCAGGTGGTTTGGGCGGCGTGGAAGCGGCCTTGACATTTGCATTTGTCGCCGTAGGCGTCCCCCAAGCCGTGGCTCTTTCCGCAACATTGCTACATCGCGTGGTGTTCTACTGGCTGCGCATCCCACTGGGTGCTGCGGCCATGAAATGGCTGGCGCAGCATAATCTTGTGTGATATTTTGAAAAGCCTTCAGAATAAAGGGGGTTTCAAAATATCACAGTGCCAAAAACAAGCAAATCGTCAATAAATCCGCGCTCTGGCCTTCCTATTGTGGGCCAACTTCCATCTAGTGAGCGAATTTGACGAAGAATCACGGAAAAAAGATGTGAAAAGCCTTATAAAATGCGGGTTTAGGCAGGTCCATGCGCTATCATCATGTGATGAACACGGACAGGCAACCGTGCCTGCCCACTGACTCAAGAAGGATGCTTTATGGCATACAACAAGTCTGATCTCGTCTCGAAGATTGCCCAGAAGTCCAACCTGACCAAGGCCCAGGCCGAGGCTGCTGTTAACGCCTTCCAGGATGTGTTCGTCGAGGCTATGAAGTCCGGCGAAGGCCTGAAGCTCACCGGCCTCTTCTCCGCCGAGCGCGTCAAGCGCGCTGCTCGCACCGGCCGCAACCCGCGTACCGGCGAGACCATCAACATCCCGGCTTCCTACGGCGTGCGTATCTCCGCTGGCTCCCTGCTGAAGAAGGCCGTCACCGAGTGACCCTTCGCTTTTAGCGAGCCCAAACGCTTCGCAGCGAGATAATCAGCAAAACCCCGACCATGACGGTCGGGGTTTTGCTTTATTGCAGCGCACTCATCAACGCATCAAATTCCGGAGTGGATGCAGCGTTGAATGGATCCAGAAGCACTGCCTCACGGCGTTCGGGAGCGGTCACAGCCAGATGAGTCCAATCGGCGGAGAACTGGGCACCGGAGGCAAGGGCCGCTTCGACGAACCGGCCACGCAGTGCAGCGCGTGTATCCTGGGGGGCCTCATGAACCGCGCGTTCGATCTCATCGGAGGTCAATAGCTGGCGTATCTGCGAGCGATCGGCCAGCGAACTATAGAGTCGTCCGTTGGCGATGTCATGGTAGTCGAGTTCCAACTGCTCCAATTGGGCGAAGGTCACGTTCGGACGGCGACGATGCAGTGCGTCAAAGATCCGTCGTTTTGCCACCCAGTCCACGCAATCGGCGAGTGCATCATAATTGCCTTGTTCCAAAGCATTGAGCACGCGATTCCACTGCCCTAATATCGCAGCCGTCGGTGAGACAGCAGCATTAGCAACATTCCACCCGGAAGCTTCACCGGCGAATGCGGCATCCATCATCTCACGATGATTGGCAACAAATGACGCAACAGCGGCATAGTACCGGCGTTGCAAGGCCAGTGCGGTCACGGATTCGCCAGAAGCCAGCAATAGCTCGGCATCCGGCATATCCAAGAACCGACTCACCGCACGGTTAGCGGCGGCAGGATCAGCGAACGCCCAATCTTCGAAACCGGAAGAGACGCCCTGCCGGAAGGCATCTTCAATGACGCACAGTACGAGATGGGTTACGGCAAGTTTCATCCATGTCGCCCACTGTGAACGGTTGGAGTCACCGATGATTACATGCAGACGACGGAATGAATCCGGATCGGCATGCGGTTCGTCACGCGTATTGACCATCGGACGCGAGCGCGTGGTGGCCGAGGAGACGGCTTCGTCCAGGAAATCCGCGCGCTGGGTTATCTGGAAGCCGTCGGGGGTCATACGGCCTGCACCGGTATACAGCTGACGGGTAATGAGAAATGGCAGCAGCTGATGTTCGATGGCTTCCAACGGCACGAAACGACGAACCAGATAATTCTCATGGCATCCGAAAGCATGACCGGCCGAATCCACATTGTTCTTGAATACGTGGATGGTGGCATGTTCGCCATGGGATTCGCGCAGTTTGCGCTGGGCCTTCAGGGCCAGGTTGCGCATCACGTGTTCGCCGGCGAGGTCCTGGGCCAACGCCTTATAAGGGTCGCGCGCCTCGGCGGTGGCGTATTCGGGATGCGAGCCGACGTCGAGGTAGAGACGGGAACCATTGGTCAGATACGTGTTTGTGGAGCGAGAGCGGGAAACAATGGGCTGGAACATGGTCATAGCCACCTGTCCGGCGTCCACGGGCTTCTCAGCTCCGGTCACGGCCACTCCATATTCGGTTTCCACGCCGAAAATACGGCAGAACCCGTCCATCTCAGCGGATGGCACGGGTTCTGTGGCGTGGAGGGTACGGGTACCGCTATCACGCAATTGGGGCATCACTCGCCGCCTTTTTGCACGAAGCTGTTAACGTACTCCTCGGCATTGGTCTCGAGCGTGGATTCGATGTCGTCAAGGATGCTGTCCAGCACATCGGATTGGTCGTCGCTCTGCTGCTGTTGATTGGTTTGCGCAGCGGTGAGGGCGTCCTCTTCATGGACTTCCTGTGGCTGGGATTGCGGTTGTTCGAATTGCTGTGGCATATTGCCTTCTTCTATTTCAGGTATTGCTTGAGGTCACGGACGATAAGGCCGTTGGTGGCCACCACGTCATTGTCATGACGCCAATGGATGCGGTCGCCATCCCAGCGGCTCAGGGTTCCCTGCGCCTCCCACACCACCACGGTGCCGGCGGCAATGGCGGGGATATCCCACACGTGCAGCATCGGCTCGAAGTAGGCGTCATACGTGCCATCCGCCACCTTGCACAAATCCAAGGAGGCCGGACCGACGCGTTTGATGTCGGCGGGCTTGCCGGCCACCAGAGCAGAGGCCACATCCAATGCACGTTGCGATTCGCCTGGCAGGAACGACATGCCATAGCTCAACACGGAACCATCCAACGAAGAGGTCATGGACGGCACGACCTTGTCTCGCTTCTCACCAACCGCGGTCTTATGGATGCGCACCGCACCCGCGCCTTTGGCAGCCAAATAGGTCAGGCCCAGTGCAGGAGCGTGCACCACACCGAGAATCGGCTTCGGCTCATTGTTCTCATCGAATTCGAACAGTGCCGCGGTCAGCGTCCATTCGCTCATACGGCGCACATAGTTGATGACGCCGTCGATCTTGCCGATGTACCAGTATCGCTGTCCTGGACGGCTGTTTGCCGGACGCGTGGACCAGAAGCCATCGAAATGTGCGATATCGGCAAGGCGCGTACTCATAAAGCGCAGAATCTTACCGTCGGCTTCCAGCTTGTAGCGATTGCCCCGCAATGAATCGTTATCGGCAACGGTTTGCACGATATTGCGAGGATTGATCTGATCATGGAGGGCATGTTTACCGGCCTCTTCAAGGAGAGCGGCTACCGTCAGCGCAAGACTGCGCAGTTCCTGTGGACTCTGTGTCGTTGTGTCTTCCATAACAATCCAGTCTAACCTTCCGTGGTGATGGCCAGAGCCTTCAGCAGATCAATGGCGTGTTCCGCCGCATCAAGCTTGGTTTGGCAATCCTGTTTGGTGAATCGTAATGGATTGGAGGTGTCCAAGGAAAACAGGTTTGCGGATGAGGCGGCAGCATGGCTGGCGTTACCGTAGAATTCGGCGGAGTTACCCTCTGATACAGTTTGCAAATCGCGTGCAGTCAGTTTAGACCAGCTGACCGCGGCGACTTCACTGCCGAACTTGCTGACCAACCTGCCTCTCAACCATGCGCGGGTATGTTCAGGAGGCTCCGTTGCCGCCTGTGCAACGTCCTCCGCACGCACCACACGCTCAGTGCGAGATTCCAATTTGGCGAACACGCTGGTTTTTGGGTCCAACGCCGCCCATGCAAGATCAATGACCTTGAGCTTAGGGCTGTTCCAGCCAAACGATGTGTTTGCGGCATCCTCTGCCTCTGATGCAGCAGCAATCTTGCGTCGCATTTTCTCCAATAACTGCCATTTGAACAGCCATTCCACACGGCTGGCTTCATTGCTCAACGCCAATCGCGCATCATCATTGTCGGCATGACGGATGGCGGCAACGTCGGCGAGCGCCTGCCCCCACATCGCCATGACCGAGGTGGTGGACTTATCAGGCCAAGCTGGCTCGCCCGTGGTATCCGTGCCGTCGACCAGCGCCGCCACCTGATAAACAGCCTGACGCAGTTTCAGCTGAATCAACCAAGCGTTGGTTTCCCCACCGTGCTCCAGCTCGAGCGGAGCGGCAAGCGTCAAATCATGCGAGACCGCGTGCATGACTTCCACCGGGTCGGCTAATTCCAGCTCATCGAGGAATGCATCGATATCAAAATCCGCTTCCTCGGCATGCTCTAACAGCCATAACAGCATGCTGGTGGTACCGAGTTTCAAGACCTGTGGCACTTGCATGCGATTGGCGTCACCTACGATCACATGGAGGCGACGGAATTCATCGGTGGAATGGGATTCATCACGCGTGTTGATGATGGGGCGTTCGAACGTGGTCTGCAAGCCAACCTTGGAATGAATGTAGTCGGCGCGCTGGCTCAATTGGAAACCGGCCGTTTCACTGTGTTCGCCAATCCCCACGCGCCCTGAGCCGGCGTAAATCTGGCGGGTAACGAAGTGCAAGGTCATAAGCCGAGCTACCTGGCTGAATGGCACGCTGCGCAGCATCATATAGTTTTCATGCGTGCCCCAGCTTGAGCCTTTGCCGTCCACATTGTTGCGGTGCAATGCAATCGGGGTCCCGGTGGCTTCGGAAGCGCGCTCAGTGGCGGCTTGCATGATGAGGTCGCCGGCATGGTCGTAGCGTACGGCTTCGAACGGGTCTGTGGTTTCCGGAGCCGAGTATTCGGGGTGAGCATGATCCACATAGACTCGTCCACCGTTGGGAACAATCACATTGGTGATGTTGAGCTGCGGGGAATCCGTCAACATATCCGGTCGGGCGGCGGCACGTTCCAGTCGAGTGCCACGCGCATCGTTGACTGGATCCTCCTGCCGGTAATCCCAGCGAATCGACTTGCTGTGCTGGTCCGCGGCCCCATTGACCACATCAAAGGAAAGCTGCACCGGGTTGTAATGTCCGGAGCCTTTGAGCGAGACCGCATATTCAGTCTCCGTACCCATCACTCGTTGAACGGTCATGTCTCTGTCACCTCTGACTGTAGTCGGACTGCATAATCGGGCGAATGCGTCGCACGGGATCCATGCCGTTGATGCGGGACCATTGCTCGGGATCCACATCCGCCATAGAGTCCCGGGTCTCCTGGAATTCGTCTTCCACGGCCGCGGCCAGCAACGGTATGGTCAACGCCACGTCCTCCCCGGATTCAATCGATTGTTTGACGGCACGCGTTTTAGCTCGGTCCACAATGTTCTTCAGCATTGCGCCGGAGACCACATCGGCCAGGAACAACGCGGACCACTGGCCGGATTCACCTTGCACATCGCAAATATGACGACGCTCAGAGGTTTCGTAGATGTCTCGCACCAGCACTGCGGAAAGCGCATGAGCATCCACACCGGATTCCAACGGCAGGTCGTCGGTCAAGTAATGGCTGACGATAGCCATGGCCTGGTCCCTGCGAGGCCTGCCGATGCGAATTTTCACATCAAGACGCCCCGGACGCAGCACCGCCGGATCAATCATGTCCACACGGTTGGATGCACCAATCACCATCACATTATCCAGCGATTCCACACCGTCGAGCTCGGAAAGGAACTGCGGCACAATGGTGGTCTCCACATCCGAGGAAACGCCGGAACCGCGGGTACGCAGCAGTGAGTCCATCTCATCGATGAACACCACCACTGGCCGGCCTTCGGCGGCACGTTCGCGGGCGCGCTGGAAAATCAGCCGAATCAACCGCTCGGATTCGCCCACGTACTTGTTGAGCAGTTCCGGACCCTTGACGGACAGAAATACGCCTTTGACCATGCGTTCGGAATCATCCACCGTACCGTCGCCATCGGCATCATAGCCGCCTTCGCACAACGCATTGGCCACGGCTTTGGCGATCATCGTTTTACCGTTGCCAGGCGGACCATAGAGCAGCACGCCCTTTGGCGGCTTCAGGTCGTAGCGTTGGAACAATGCGCGATGTTGGAACGGCAGCTGCACAGCGTCGCGAATGCGGCTGATTTCAGCGTCAAGGCCACCGATATCCGCGAAACTGACATCCGGGGTCTCTTCGAGCACGAGATCCTTGTCCTCCTCAACCGGCAACACTTCCAAGGCCAAGCGCACGGACGGGTCAACGATCACACGGTCGCCTTGGCTAATCGTGATATGCGCCAAAGCACCTGCTCGGCGAATCAACGTAGGGTTGCCGGATGCATCGGCGACGATCAGACGACCGTCATCCAACGTTTCTTTCACCGCACGAACCTGGCCGACAGTGTCACTATCCCGCTGTTCCACCAATACGAGCTTCTCATTGAGCATCACCGTGGCTCCAGCGGTCAGGCGGGCAGCATTGACGTTCGCCGCCACCGGCACCACCATGCGACGAGTACCGGAAATCACTTCCGCCGAGGCATGCTGGACACCGTCCGCGTCGATGTGCGAGGAATCCACCTTGACCATCGTGGCGAAGGTCAGCGGAGGCTGCGCCAACTGAGCCAACTGCGATTTGGCTTTAGTCAGTTCCTTGCCTGCGCGAGACAATGCCTCGGCGAGCGCATGATTACGCGCCATCAACCGATCATTCAATGCGGCAAGATCTTCTGCTTCGCTCATTCGACTTCCTTGACTGCACGAGCAAATGCTTCGTACGGCTTGGCTTATTGCTGTTTTCGACTACGTACCACAGTACGCACTTTGCGCGCAACGAACCAAACGATGACCACAATCACCGCTGCGATAACCACATCTTCAAACACGCCAAGTGCGCCTTGGATGGAGCACCACTGGTCGCCAAGCAGGTAGCCGGCGGAGACGAGAACCGTGTTCCAGATGACGGAACCGAGCAACGTCCATCCGGTGAATTGCAGGAAATTCATACGATTGAAGCCGGCTGGAATCGAAATCAGCGAGCGCACCACGGGAATCACACGGCCGATCAGCACCGACCAAGTGCCGTATTTGGTGAACCAGTCGTTCGCTTTACCCACATCCTTGCGGCTCACTCCCGGAATCATGTCCGCGGCGCGGTTGATGCGATGCAGGCCAACCCAGCGGGAAATGCCGTACAAGGCCCATGCGCCGAGCACGGATCCGATGGTCGCCCAGATGATAGCGCCGGGCAAGCTCAGAGTTCCGCGCGCAGCCGTGAAGCCGGCGAGTGGCAGAATCACTTCGGAAGGAATAGGAGGGAATACAGATTCGAGGGCTATGGCAAGCGCCACGCCAACACCGCCGATGGTTTCCATTACGGTGATGAGCCATTCGGTGATGGCACCAATCAACCCGCCATCGGATGCAGTACAGATAGGGGTAGGCTCTGCCGCGAGAGCGACGACAAGCTCGGGGGAAAAACTCATAGCGGGTATTGTCCCAAGGTTTTTCGACAATCTAAGGCATGACGCAAGAAGATGTGCACTTTGTTGACAAGTCCGATGAGACCGAGGTTGGGGAAGTCTCTGTGGATTTCGCAGCCCCGACATTGAGCAAGCCGGGGCTGCTGGTGATGGATGTGGATTCCACGCTGATCGATGAAGAGGTCATCGATGAGTTGGGTGAGGCAGCCGGCAAGGGCGAGGAAATCTCCGAAGTGACTGAGCGGGCCATGCGCGGCGAGTTGGAATTCTGCGATGCGCTGCGTGCCCGTGTTGCATTGCTGAAAGGTCTGCCTGTCTCGGTATTCGATACCGTGCACGACAAGCTGCATTTCACCAATGGCGCTTTGGAGCTGATTGACACCCTGCATGCGCATGGATGGAAGGTCGGCGTGGTGTCGGGCGGATTCCATGAGGTGGTGGACCGTCTTGCCGCGGAAGGCAACATCGACTTCTGGATCGCGAATCGTCTTGAGGTCGAGGACAGCAAGCTGACCGGTCAGGTGCTCGGTGAGATCGTCTGCAAGACGGTGAAATTGCATGCGTTGCGCGCTTGGGCGGAGCGTCTTGGCGTACCGATGAGCCAGACGGTGGCCGTGGGCGACGGCGCGAATGATATTCCTATGATTCAGGCCGCAGGCCTTGGTCTTGCGTTCTGCGCAAAACCGAAGACGCAGCTTGCCGCCGATGAGGCCATTAATACTCGCGACTTGCGTTTGGTGCTGGATTACCTGAGGTAAAAATTTTCCCTCCTCAAAATCCACGCTTATAGTGGTGCCATGACTTTTGAGGGTGCGGAACAGTTGGCGTTTGCGGGGCTTGCTCCACGCAAACGGCGTAAACGCGCGCCCGCGGAGCATACGCCAGCCGAGCATAATCCCATAGCCCAAGTGGTGTTGGAGGTACAGGCCCTGCATTTGGGGCAGACGTTCGACTATCTCGTTGATGAGAAAGACAGCGATGCGGCGCAGCCCGGCGTACTGGTCCGTGTTCGGTTCGGCGGGCAGCGGGTCAATGGCGTGATTTGGAATCGTGCTGCCACCAGTGCCACGCCGCGCTCTTCGCTGCGGTATCTGGAGCGTGTGGTGAGTTCTGACATCTTGGTGCCGGAATCCATGCGCGAGGATATTTCGTTGATTGCTGAAGCATACGGTGGCACGCGCGCGAATATCCTTCGTTTTGCGGTTCCCCCGCGCGTGGCCAAAGTCGAGGCCGAACAACGATTGGCGGCATCGTTAACACGTCGGCTCGCCCCTCAGGCTCTCAAAGGCGCTGAACAAGGATACCAACGCATAAGCGCCAATTACGGTGACGCCCATGTGCTGCAGGAATCGCTTACCGGCAATCGTTTCCAGGCGTTCGTGTTTGACCTGATGCCCGGCGCGCAGGAGTGGCAGAAGGATATGGCCTGGATGGTGGCCACGGCGCTGACGGCAGGTAAATGCGCTGTGGTGGAGTTGCCGACCATGCGCGAGGTCAACGATTTGCTACCAGTATTACGCAACTACGGGCTGACGCCTTTTGCTCCGGCCGCAAACGGCGGTTGGGTAGGTGATGTGGCTGTACTCAATGCCGAAGCGATGCCCGCCGCTGACCGGTACCGTACTTATCTGGCGGTGGCGCTGGGGCAGGTGAAAGTGGTGATCGGCACGCGCGCCGTCGCGTATGCGCCAGTTGAGGGACCTGCGTTGTTTGCGATTCTTGAGGATGCCGCCTACCAGAATATGGATGGCATGATGCCCTACCCGCAGGCTCGTGGTGTGATGCGACTTCGCGCCAAAGCTCATGGTGGTGTATTCGTGGCCATGGCCAATGCGCGCACCCCGCAAAGCCATTGGGAAAATGCCGGGCCGGACACGGTGGAGACACCGGTGAGTGGTTTCTCGACGGCGATTCATCCGTTGTCTTCCCCGTTGAAGGATGCAACACCGTGGGTGCGCTGGCTGAATCGTGAGGAATTGTCTCGACTTGCTGACCCCACTATCGGGGCACGTGTGCCACATACCGCTGTGCGCGTGCTGAGTAAAGCGTTGGAAAACGGCCCTGTGCTGCTCTCCATTCCGCAAGACAGTATGAGTGAGACTTTGAGCTGTGCACATTGCCATCGGCAGGCCCGTTGCCCGAAATGTGCCGGACCATTGCAAGTGCCGTCCGACTGTGCGGATAATACGCCGCGCTGCCGATGGTGCGGGGCTCCAGCTTTGCATTGGGCATGTCCTGCCTGCAAGCATGAACGGATGCGTGTGGTGCGTGTGGGTGCGGCTGGAACCGCCCAGGAACTCGCCGGCCTGTTCCGCGGTGTGCCGGTGGTGGTGTCCAGCAAGGCGCGAGGCTTGGTGGCGGATGTGCCGGCCAAGCCGATGATTGTTATCGCCACACCAGGATTCGAGCCGCGCGTGCATCCGGTGGAAGCTTCTCAAGGGGCGGCAGGCCGTGAATACCGTGCCGTGGCGATTCTTGACGCGTGGACAAGCCTGTATGCGTTGGGTGTGGATGCCCGTTTGGATACGCTGACCGCATGGATGCGCGCGATCTCGCTATGCGCACCAAGGTCGCGCAAGGGCCAGGCATTGATTCTGGGAGAAACGGATCCTGCGATAGCGCAATCTCTGATGGTATGGGATTCACGCATTCTCGCCGCCAAAGACATGGAGGAACGCGTGGAAACCGGCATGCCTCCTGCTGTGGCAGCGGCTTGCGTATGGGGCCGCCGAGATGCTGTGATGACACTGATGCAACGCATCGGCGCGCTCGGCGGCGACTGGGCTGTATGCGGCGAACTGCCCGGCATGTTGGGGCCGGTTCCAATACCTCAACCGGAAACCGTGGACGCCCGCGAACTGGAAGCCACAGCCGATCGTGTGAAAGCGGTAGTGCGTGTACCACAAACCGAACGCGCTGAACTCGCTGAACGGCTGCAGCGGGAAACAGCCCGCCATGTGGCGGCCCGCGAACCGGGCGAATTGCGATTCCGGGTCGATCCAAAGGATTTGATTTAAACGGTGGCGCAACAGTCGCCTACACATGGAACCATAGAACCTGATACATATCCACTACTACAGAAAGAGGCTGCAATGAAGGGTTGGCCAGGAGAACCGGATATGGAATACGACGTGCTGGTGGCAGACGGCGAAGCCGCCGCCAACGCCGGCAAACCAATCACTGACGTAATCTTCGATTTCGGCAATGTGCTGATTTACTGGGATCCTGCTGCTGTGCTCATTCCCCGTTACAGCCAGAAGACCATCGACGAATTCCTGGATAATGACATTTCCGGCTTCTACGACGTCAATGATCTGATGGATGGTGGCATGGACACCGATGAAGCCATCGCCATCATGCGCAAGGATAAAGGCGATAAGTGGGCGGATATACTCCAGTACTATATCGACAACTTCCGCGATTCCCTGACCGGTATTGTGCCGGGCGCACGCGTGCTGGTCAATGACTTAAAGGCCGCCGGCATTGGCGTATGGGGCCTGAGCAACTGGGAGGCCAGCCTGTTCCATGTGGCCGAGGAGCAGTGCGATATCCTGCAGCAGCTCGACGGCAAGCTGGTTTCCGGCTTTGTGAAGCTACGCAAGCCGCACAAGGAGATCTATGAGGCCGCACTGAAGGAATTCGGCATCAAGGCCGAAGGCGCGGTGTTCATCGACGACAAGGCCATGAATATCGTAGGCTCCAATGCCGTGGGCATTCGTGGCATGCGCTTCCAGGATCCAGTGAAGCTTCGTCAACTGCTTATCGCCAACGGTGTCAACATCCCCAACGTTCAATAAACCATAAGGAGATTTATGCTGAAACTGGTGTTCGCAGGTACCCCTGATGTGGCAGTGCCTTCCCTGAAGGCGTTCGCCGCCGACCCGCGTTTTGACGTGGTGGGTGTCATCACCCGACCGGATGCGCCTACCGGCCGCGGCCGCAAACTGATGCCCAGCCCGGTGAAGGCGGCGGCATTGGAGCTGGGGCTACCAATCATCGACACCAAGCCACGCTCCCCCGAGTTTCTGGATGCGCTCAACGCACTCGGCGCGGATATCGCCGCCGTGATTGCCTATGGCAATATTCTGCCGAAAAATGTGCTTGATGCGGTGCCGATGGGCTGGTACAACCTGCACTTCTCCAATCTGCCGAAGTGGCGCGGCGCTGCCCCGGCACAACGTGCCATCTGGGCAGGAGACGCCGCCACCGGTGCCGATGTGTTCAAAGTGGGCGAAGGCCTGGATGACGGTCCTATCGTGGCTTCAATGACCATGCAGCTTACCGGCCGTGAGACTTCCGGCGAGCTGCTTGAGCGTTTGGCGGAGGAAGGCGCACCCATGTATGTGGATGCGCTGGCCGCCGTGGGCGATGGCACGGCCACGTTCACACCGCAGCCGGCTGAAGGCCTGGAATACGCGCACAAGATCACCGTTGAGGATGCGCGTATCAACTGGGCTGATTCGGCTGAGGCCATTGACCGTCAGATCCGTGCCTGTACCCCGCACCCCGGCGCATGGACCAAGCTATATGCGGAAGGCCTGCCAGAAGATGCAGACACTGAGTCCGCTGCAGCTTCCGCCCAGCCACTCACGCTACATGTGCTTGCAGCTCAGCCGGCGGGCACGACCAATCCGAATACTCCCACCGACTTGCAGCCCGGCGAAATCAAAACCGGCAAGAAGAACGTCTGGGTCGGCACCGGCACCACTGCGCTGGAACTCACCCAAGTCAAAGCGCAAGGCAAGAAAGCCATGCGTGCCGCCGACTGGGCCCGCGGTGCCCGCCTCAGCAATTCCGCCTGTGTGAAGTAGCAGCTTCACCATATCGCTGTGCAGTCAGAGCGGTTGCACATTTCACGCCGCTCTGGCTGTACATTTTACACCGCCTGAACCTTAGGGCTGTTCTAAGAACCCATAATGCTCGAACCACGCACACACGGACATGCACAATTAATCCATCAACTAGCCGAATAACACTGGAATGTGGATAACTCGACAAGCTCGAACCACATAAGTCGATTCAAGTAGACAAGCATTACCCAGCCGCTTTACGGTTTTAGTCACAGGAAAAACGACAACGAGGTCAGAAATCAACGAAGACAGCAGTTAAGAGGCAAATATGCTACACTGCGAAAGTAAAAGAAAAGTATCGTTTGAGATTTATATCAACAACGACGGATCCAGTCCTTTCGAGGATTGGTACAAAAGTTTACCCGCAAAGGATGCACATAAACTTGATGCGCTCATCGACCGTATCGAGTATTACGGCATTCCCACAGCATTGCGAATGCAATGGGTCAAGAAACTGGATAACGATATATGGGAGATACGATCACAGCAATCGAATAATATTCAACGCGTCTGTTACTTCCACTTCGACGGAATCCAATACATCATTACGCACGGTTTTACTAAGAAAACGCAGAAAACACCCAGAATTGAAATCGAACGAGCACACCGCATTAAAAATCAATATGAACGGGAGGAGCACTGATTATGCCTACCATGAGTTTCGAACAACATCTCGCAAAGGTCAAGGACAACCCTATCGCGCGCGAGGAAATCGAAGAGGAGAGCCGTCGACTTGATGCAGCCGTAGTGCTTATGCGGGCACGTGAAGAAGCAGGACTCTCCCAAGAACAGCTTGCATCGCTCTCGCATATTTCCCGCAGCACTATTAACCGAATCGAGAAAGCTCGAATCAGCCCGTCCATCCGGACCCTTGACGCACTTGCCCAGGCTATGGGCAAACGCGCATCCGTCATCATCTCTTGATTGGTATTGCTTAGGCTCCTACTTCATTAGACATATCAACATCCTTACCTACCGATTTGTCTAATTCCGTACTGCAATAATGGTGTGCTCAACGGATGCAAAGTACCGTTTTGCAACAATCAGATTCATCAATCATTATTGATGCTTGTCATGCAAAATCTATAGCACTATCTTTTTCCATTTTCTGATTTTTGTTCTAAAGGTCCCAAATGGTGCAACAGTATTCACATGTATGAACTTATAGACTTCCCACACTGCTGTTTTAGTTGCTTCATCAGCCCATTTCCTCATGTGTGGAGTAAATAATTCCTCTTCACTCATCGAACCAATCAATGCATATAAAGAATTAACGTTTTCTTCTAATTGAGCTTTTAAAACATCGAGTGATAGATGAGCGTACTCATCATTAAACCATTGGTATAACTCACCAAGTTGATTCCATTTAAAATCATCTGATGGAGTATGTACCGGAAGTCCGTTTCTTTCGTCCTCTTCCCACTTAAGGACCAATGTCGTCCATCCAACTTGATAAGCGAGGTTCTCAGCAGGAGTCCTATCAACGCTATCGGCCCTCTTATCTTTTAAGGATTCTGGTATATTATCAAATTCCGAAATATATTTTTCAAATGACTTTTTTATTTCAGCTTTCAGCTCCTCTTTATTTGCATATTTTTTCATACAATTAGTCCCTATAAAAATCTATTTATCATATCTAATGTTCAAAAGCACAGACATATAGTAAGGGGTTCGGCGCCTCCATCAAATCGGAAGCACCGAACCCCTTAATTACGCCGAATGAGCTATCAGGCGAGGCCGGAAAGCTTGTTGATCAGCTCAGGATCTCGCGTAGCACCCTTGTCGGCGGAGCGGGCGAAGGCGGCGTAGGCCTTCAGCGCCTGAGAGACCTTGCGGTCGCGGTGAGCCACGTAGCCGTCGCCGGCTTCGAGCTCGGCGCGGCGCTCGGCCAGCTGCTCGTCGGTCAGTTCGACGTTCACCGAACGGTTCTCGATATCGATGTTGATGATGTCGCCGTTCTTGATGAGTGCGATCGGGCCCTTGTTGGCAGCCTCAGGAGCGATATGACCGATGGCCAAACCGGAGGAACCGCCGGAGTAACGGCCGTCGGTGAGCATGGCCACCTGCTTGCCGATGCCCTTGCCCTTGACGAAGGAGGTCGGGTACAGCATTTCCTGCATGCCCGGGCCACCCTTCGGGCCTTCGTAACGAATCACCAGAGCCATGCCAGGCTTCAAGGTGTCGTCCAGAATCACCTTGATGGCCTGCTCCTGGGATTCAACCACCAGAGCCGGTCCACGGAACTTCCAGATCTCCTGCGGCACGCCTGCGGTCTTCACCACGCAGCCGTCGGGAGCCAGGTTGCCACGCAGCACGGCGAGGCCGCCCTCGTGAATCTCCGGGTGGTTAATGTCGTGGATGGCGCCGTGCTCACGGTCGGTGTCGAGCGTGTCGAACAGCGTGGTGTGCGTCCACGGCTCCGGGGAGATGATGTGACCAGGAGCGGCCTTGTACATATGCTTGGCTTCCTCGGTGCAGGTCGGGCGCATGATATCCCAATCGTTGAGCTTGTCCTCAAGGGTCGGGTAGTCGATGGAGTGCACATTGCGGTGCAGCTTGCCGGCGCGGTCGAGTTCGCCCAGAATGCCGGTGATGCCGCCTGCGCGGTGCACGTCGGAAATCTCCCACTTGCCAGATGGCGAAGCCTTGCAGATGCAGGGCACGGTGTGGGAAATGCGCTCAATATCATCCAGCGTGAAGTCCACGTCTGCGGACTGGGCCATGGCCAGGATGTGCAACACGGTATTGGTGGAACCACCCATGGCCACATCCATGGTCATGGCGTTCTCGAAGGCTTCCTTGGTGGCGATGGAGCGCGGCAGCACGGAATCGTCGGAATCGCGGTAGTACTGGTTGGCGATCTTGACCACCTGTTCGGCGGCACGCTTGAACAGGTCCTTACGGTAGGAGTGGGAGGCCAGGATCGTGCCGTTGCCCGGCAGTGCCAGGCCGATGGCCTCGGTCAGGCAGTTCATTGAGTTGGCGGTGAACATGCCGGCGCAGGAACCACAGGTCGGGCAGACGGTCTTCTCGTAGTTGAGGAGGTCCTCTTCGGAGACGTTGTCATCTGCGGAGGCGTACATCACGGAGATAAGGTCAGTGTTCTTCTTGACGGTGCCGTCGGCCAGCACGGTGGTACCGGCTTCCATCGGGCCGCCGGAGACGAACACTGTCGGGATGTTGAGTCGCAGTGCGGCCATCAGCATGCCCGGAACCACCTTGTCGCAGTTCGGGATGCAAATCAGAGCGTCGGCGCAGTGGGCGTTGCACTGGTATTCAACGGTGTCGGCGATGATATCGCGGGAAGGCAGGGAGTAGAGCATACCGGTGTGGCCCATGGCGATGCCGTCATCCACGGCCATCGTGTTGAACTCGCGGGGAATGCCGCCAGCTTCCTTGATGGCTTCGGAGACGAGACGGCCCACCTTGTTCAGGTGGACATGGCCAGGCAGGAACTCGTCGAAGGAGTTCGCGATGGCGATGATGGGCTTCTTGCCCATGTCGTCGCCGCTGACGCCAGCGGCACGATACAGGGCGCGCGCGCCTGCGAAGACGCGGCCGGACATGAGTTTTGCAGATCGCATTTCAGTCATAGTCCCATTCAAGCCCTTGCATGGGACACGGCTCTTGTCAAGAGTCGAATATTGGAATTTTCAAAAACGTAACCTTTTTCACACCCTGCCACGGCAGTTTCTTCTGTGAAAACTGGTAGGTAACGGCGGATTACAGCAGCAACCATAAGTCCCGGCGCAAGGCTACACTTGCTTCGGTTGAGATAGATTTTCCAACGTTTGGAGACACATACTTATGGCAGAAGATACCGAGGTTAAGGGTAACGAGGCGTTCGGCACTGACCCGCACCCCACCGGTCTTGCAAATCCGCCGATTGACGACCTGATGAAGCACGCCGACTCCAAGTACGCGCTGGCCATTTTCGCCGCCAAGCGTGCCCGTCAGATCAACTCCTACTTCACCCAACTCAACGAGGGTCTGCTGCAGAACGTCGGCCCGCTGGTGGAATACCAGAACAACGAGAAGCCGTTGTCCATCGCATTCCGCGAGATCGACGAAGGCCTGCTCGAGGAGACCTTGGGCGAGGACGACGTCAACGAAGGCAACTGATAGACCCTCGCTCCCCGATTGAAACTATTGATGTAAGGTAAGTCACTCGCAGTTTTTCTACTGACACACTTGCTTTAGCACCATCGATAGGCTATAAATCGAACAAGAGCAAACATGCACAGGGCTCGTGCCACCGCGCTGGTTGGCACGAGCCCTTTTGTTATGTCCGCCCTGCTGTATCAACAATTAAAAAACCGTATCATTGTGCCTCGCTCGCTTGCGCGGGGCGATAAGTCCTAGTGAAAGGGATGATATGACTGAAGAGAAGCGGCTTATTTCCGCAGAATCCGTGACCGAAGGCCACCCCGACAAGGTTTGCGATCAAATCTCCGACGCCATTCTTGACGACCTTCTCGCCCAAGACCCCACGAGCCATGTTGCCGTGGAGACCTCTGCCGCAACCGGCGTATTCCTGGTGTTCGGCGAAGTCACTTCCGAGGGTTACTGCGACGTTCAATCCAAAGTCCGCGAAACACTACGTAACATCGGTTACACTTCCTCCGAAGTCGGCCTTGATGCCGATTCCTGCGGCGTGATCGTCGCCATCACCGGTCAAAGCGCTGAGATCAATCAGGGTGTTTCCCGTCTTACCGCCGCCCAGGAAACCGCTGCTAGCCGCGAGGAGCGCTATGAGGCTCAGGGTGCCGGCGATCAGGGCGTGATGTTCGGCTACGCCACCGATGAAACCCCAGTGCTGATGCCTCTGCCGATTTATCTGGCTCATCGCCTCGCTTTCCGCCTGACCGAAGTGCGCAAGTCCGGTGAAGTACCGCATCTACGTCCGGACGGCAAGACCCAGGTCACTGTGGAATACGATGAGAACGATAAGCCTGTACGTCTTGACACCGTGCTGATTTCCACGCAGCATGATCCTGAAGCCACCCACGAATGGCTTGAGGCTCAGCTCAAGGAACATGTCATTGACCCAGTGCTGAAGGAAGTACTTGGCGACAAGGTGCCATACGAAGGCTACCGCCAGCTGGTCAACCCTACCGGTTCCTTCATTCTCGGCGGCCCGGCCGCAGACGCCGGCCTAACCGGCCGCAAGATCATCGTCGACACTTATGGTGGTGCCGCCCACCATGGCGGCGGCGCGTTCTCCGGCAAGGATCCCTCCAAGGTGGATCGTTCCGCTGCATACGCCACCCGCTGGGTTGCGAAGAACATCGTCGCCGCAGGCTTGGCACACAAGGCTGAAGTGCAGGTTGCCTACGCCATCGGCGTGGCCGACCCGGTGTCCATCAACGTGGAGACCTTCGGTACCGAGCAGGGCGTGACTCGCGGCCAGATCGCCGCGGCCGTGCGCAAGGTGTTTGATCTGCGTCCAGCTGCCATCATCGACGAGCTCGATCTGAAGCGTCCAATCTATTTGAAGACCGCCGCCTACGGCCACTTCGGCCGTACCGATGTCGAGTTCCCATGGGAGCAGATCAATAAGGTCGAAGAGCTCAAGGCCGCCATTGCCGCGGAACGCTGAGTAATCACGGACCTTTTACAGGATTAAGAAAACCCGTCTTCGCCATGGCGGGTTTTCTTATACCAATCAAGCAATCACTTGCATTATCAGCCTGCGGATTCTTTTGCCAATAATCCTCCCAGGTACCGTGCCACCGCATGCGCTGCGGAAGGGGCCACGGCTTCGACTGCGGAATTGTAGTTCGTATTGGTGTTGATGTCGTAGACCACGGTACGTCCGTCTGCGGTTTCGAAAAATTCGATGCCTGCGATGTCAATGTGCTGGGCCGCAAGAAATGCTTCCAGCTGTTGCACCAATGGCGTATTGCGTGTGATGTCGATGCGAGGAGTGAAGGCCGGCACACCGCTTGCAACCTCGGGTTCGCATGCCGCGGGGGCCAACGTCTGCCGCTGCAGGGTCAGCGTGGTTGCGGCCGAAGGCAAGCGACGTACCGCTTGTGGCACAGGAGCCGCCGGCGCCTCACATGCAGCCGGCGCGAATCCCTGCGTTTGGCCGGTCTGTGCTCCATGAACATGGTCGTCATCGTCGATCGCACAAGCATCTGCCGGGCATAATGTGAACTTGCCACCGGAAGTATCGACGCGCACCGCATAATGCAGCTTGCCGCCGATGAATTCCAGACGTGTGATGAACGGCTGAGCGGTGACGACATATTCCTGCAACAAGGTCACGCCGTCAATGGGATCCCGCCATTCGTCGCTGACCACGAACCTCTCGAATTCCTCGAATGATTCGAATTTGCGCACGCCAAGACCCTTGCCGCCCTGATTGTGTTTGGTAATGAATGGCGTGGCGAATGCCCGGGCCCGTTCCAGCAGATCGTTGCGGCCGAACACCGCTACCGTGTGCGGCACGTCGAACCCCGCACGCTTCAACGCCACATATTGAGCCACTTTGCTGACTTCCAACTCCAGCACGTTCAACGAATTCACCACTGTGCGCCCATAACTTTCCAGCCAAGCGTAGAGCGCTCTTGCGTACTCCTTGGCGTGTGGGTGGTCTCGCGATGGCGAGGATGCGGAAAGTCTGGACCAGAACACGCCTTGCGGCGGCTCTTGGAACAGGTCAATCGAGCCGGTGGAGATATCCCATTCCTGAAACGGCACATGCTCGTCTTCAAAGGCTTTGGCCAGCGGTGGAATCCATTCAGGATTCTCATGGACGATATATACCTTGGGTGCGGTTGCGGTCGAATCACTCATAATGGTTGATCGTTGTCCTTATCGTAAGTCGTGGGTCACTGAAACGAATCGTTGCGTGCGTTGTCGACAATGTGCGGGAATCATATCGTGATGTTCTGCACCTCAGACCAGCTGTGGGCCTAGCGGACCGCCAACGCGGTATTGCGCACCTCGATGGTTATCGGGCACACGATCGCCTCGTCCGAATAATTTATTGCGCAATGTGCCTTCCCGATAGGAGCGCGGGTATACGCCACGCTCCTGCAATATTGGCACCACATATCGGATAATGTCTTCCCATGTTCCTGGATTGATTACATAGGCCAGATTGAACCCGTCCACATCCGTATGGGCTTGCAGTTGCTGCAGATAATCGGCCACTTCCGTACCGGAGCCTACATACACCGGCCCCAATCCACCGATTTTCGTACGTTCGGCAATATCGCGAATCGTCCATGCACTGCCATCCTCGCCGGTGGCAGCTGCCAAGGATGCCGCAGTGGACTGGATCGCATTGGATTGAATCTCACCTAGCGGAGCATCCAAGTCGTATTGCGACAGGTCCACTCCAGCCCATCCGGAGTTCAGCACCAGCGCACCTTCCGCCGACGCATAGTGCAGATAATCCTGGTATTTCGCTTCGGCCTTGTCGTGAGTGGCATCAGTGATCACGGTAAGCAATGCGTAAATGCGCGCATCGTATCGGCTTCTTCCCGCGTCTTCCAAAGCCTTGCGGATGCGTGCAACCGTCTCCTTCAGCTGCCATTCGGTGGGGCTGGCCACGAATATCGCCTCGGCATTTTCCGCTGCGAACCTTGTGCCTCGCGGGCTTGCGCCTGCTTGGAAAATCACCGGGGTGCGCTGTGGCGAAGGCTCGCTCACATGGATGCCCGGAACCCGGTAGTACTTACCGTGATGATTGATGGGATGAACTTTTGCGGGGTCCGCGAATATATCGTGTTTGCGGTCCTCGATGACCGCGTCGTCCTGCCAGGAGCCTTCCCACAGCTTGTACAGCACTTCAAGGTATTCGTCGGCGCGATCGTACCGTTCATCATGCTTCAGCTGATCGGTATCACCGAAGTTACGCGCGGCACTTGGCAGATATCCGGTCACCACATTCCAGCCAACCCGGCCTTTCGTCAAATGATCCAAGGTGGACATACGGCGGGCGAATGGATACGGGTGCTCATATGCCGTTCCTGCGGTGATGCCGAAGCCCAGGTGCTTGGTGACCGCGGCCATCGCGCTGGTTAACAGAATCGGATCGTTCAGCGGAACCTGGCTGGCAGTGCGTATGGCGGCGTCCGCGTTGCCGCCATAGATGTCATATACGCCCAGTACATCGGCGATGAACAATGCATCGAAGTAGCCGGATTCCAACAGTTTCGCCTTGTTCACCCAGTGACCCAGGTCCTTGTATTGGCGTGAATGGTCCTGTGGGTGCCGCCATAAGCCGGACGTTTGATGACCGATGCAGTTCATGTCGAAGGCGTTGAACCGTATTTCACGTTGCCCGCCAGCGTTCAGCAGAGGGCCTGCCGGTACTGTACCGACGCCACCACCGGCGACGGATATGGTGACATTGGACGCATGTGTTCCGTGTGATGCAGTGGCGCTCATGATGATCCCCTTCCGTGCCACGTATCGCATGTCGGCAAGCTTCACTCACCGTCTCCTCGTTTCCCATCCCCTTCGGGAACAAGGATTGCGCTCCATTATGCAGGGTTTTCCATCGGAACAGTGCCGGAATCGTGACTGGGTCATATAACAAAAATGGATATACAGCTATCAATCTCAGGTGCTGCCGCAATCAGGTCTGCCATTGATGAAACAAATGAGATGTAGGTCACAAAAATGGCGAAATTTCGCCAATTTTCGCCTATCACGCCAGCATCGACGCGCAACGGCTCCTGTTATGCGAGTCATGCGAACACCTTGATAACAGCCCATAGATTTTACGCATGGGAACACTCCGCATTCGCTCTTGCCAAACCGGGAAGTCATCGGATAGACAGAGGGGCATGACTATTTCATTCGGATATTGGACGCCGGTCTTCGGGGGATGGCTGCGCAACGTCGAGGACGAGCACACACCCGCGGATTTCGAGCATCTCAAAACCATCGCACAGTATGCGGAACAGCACGGCTTCGACCTGACCCTGGTTCCGGAACTCAACCTCAACGACATCAAAGGCGACAGCGAACCAAGTCTTGACGCCTGGACCGTATCCGCCGGGCTTGCGGCGACCACCGAACGCCTGACCATTCTCGCCGCGTTGCGCCCGGTGTACAAACTGCCGACGATTGTGGCCAAGGAAGCGGTGACCTTGGCCAATATCAGCCATGGACGATTCGCCATCAACATCGTCTCCGGTTGGTGGCAGGAGGAAGCGCGTCAATACGGCGGCACGTTCCCGGAGCATGATGACCGGTATGCGCGCACGCTGGAGTTCGTGAAGGTACTCAAGGGGCTATGGTCGGGCCCCTCCCCCTTCACGTTCCACGGCGACTACTACGACTACGAGAACACGTGGGCCGAGCCCAAGCCGGAACCACGTATCCCGTTGTATTCCGGCGGTGAGAGCGAGATCGGCCGCAATACCATCGCCCAGTTCGCCGATGTGTATGTGACCCACGGCGGCACTGTGGAGGAATTACGCGATAAGATCGCCGATCTCAACCAGCGCCGCCGCGACAAGGGCCGTGGTGATTTCGAAGGATTCGGCATGGCCGGCTACATCATCGTGCGCGACACCGAGGAGGAGGCGCAGCAGGAGCTTGACCGTATCACCTCCGTGAAACCCGGATCGAAGGCCTACGATAACTTCCAGCAGTTCGTCAGTAACTCTCATTTGAACGTCGACATCGATTTGCGCGACTATTCAGTGTCCAATAGAGGACTCAGGCCGGGATTCGTCGGCACGCCCGAATATGTTGCCGATCGCATCATTGCATACGAGCGTGCCGGCGTGAACCTGCTGCTGCTTCAGTTCTCACCACAGCTTGAGGAAATGCAGCGGTTCAGCGAGCAGGTCATCCCGTTGGTGCGTCAGAAAGAAGCCGAACTCGGATTGCAATAAGCACTGCGAATCAAGGCTGCCTACTTGCTGACGACCTCACGGCCCTGCACCCAGACGGTACGAATGTTCTCAGGCACGGCGAGGTTCAGGATCTTTTGGAAGATATCCGAAGCCGGCTCATTCGACTCGAAAATCGGCAGACGCGCGCTTGGGAATGTAGTATCCACCACTTGGGCATCCCAAGCGTAGCCTGCCTCCAAGCGGCCAATCGGCAGTCCCAAGGATTCACCGCCGCCGGCGGTGGCCAGGTAGAACGCATTGTTCAGCGTCAGCGCACTATCCATCACACCCCTCTCCCCCGCAGCCATATCACGGTTCACGCCGGTTTCCAGCATGCGTGAGGAGGTCACTGCCTGGCGAATCGCTCCGTAAAGATCCGGGTTGTAGCCACCGGAAATATCACTGCCCATTGCCACATGCATGCCGGCAGCCAGATAGCGGCGAATCGGCGCCACGGCGCCGGCGAAGAACGCGTTGGACAGCGGGCAGTGCACGGCAATCGCACCGGTTTGCGCAAATACGCGCATATCCTCTTCACTGGGGTACACGCTGTGCGCCAGAATGCTCCGAGAGGTGAACAATCCGAATTCACACAGCATATGCGTGTCGCTATGGCCATACCGCTCGTAAGCGTATCCATGCTCCCAATCGCTTTCGCTGCAATGGGTTTGAATATAGGCGTAAGTCTTGTACTTTTCCGCCAGTTCGCCGAGTCCGCGCAACGCCTCGTCGGTGCAGCTTGGGATGAAGCGCGGGGTGATCACCGGGTACACGCCCTGCACACTGTGCCGGTTCAGTTCAGCGACGTCGTTGATGAATCGTTCGGTCTCCTCGATGGCGCTTTGTGCGGAGGCATCACGGTAGTAATCCGGATTGGCCGCAGGATCGTCCATGACCACTTTGCCCACCAACGCGCGCTGGCCAAGACGATTGGCTTCTTGAGCCAGCACAAAGGAACCTTTGCGATGCACAGTCGCGTAATAGGCCGCCGTGGTGGTACCAGTGGAGAGCATACGGCCCACCAAATCCCCATATACTTTGTGCGCAAATGTTTCGTCGGCGAATTTGGATTCAGTGGGGAATGTGTACTTGCCGAGCCAGACTTCCAGCGGCTCGTCCAATCCGGTACCGTCTTGAGCCCATTGCGGGGCATGCACATGCAAATCGATGAATCCTGGAAGCAGATATGAGCCTTCGGCAATGGCGCGGTAGTTGCCGCTCTCCCGTGCCTGCGTCTTTTCGGTGTCATAGCGCTCATCGTCTGGCTCGAGCACTGATTGAATCACACCATGCTCATCAATCAGGAATAGCGAATGATCGAAATAATGCACTTCATCATGGGTGCGTGAGGTGAAACCTGAACCTTCAATAGCCAAGGTAATCGTCATTGATAATTTCCTTTATCTTGTTGTCAATAGTGAAAAAGGCTCGCATACCAGACAGTATGCGAGCCATGCATCAGTTGAATATTCAGTTCTGGCTGTAGATCTTCTTACGGAAGATGAGGAACACGATCAAGCCGAGCAGCATCACACCGCCGCCGATCAGCAGCAGGTTGGCGTAACCCGCGGCAGCACCAGTAGCACCGGTGATGCTGGAACCGGCCAGCGACTGCGAGCCCATCAGACCACCGATGACGGTGATGCCGATGGATGCGGTGACGTTCATGACCAGATCGTTCATGCCCACGCCACGGCCGGATTCGCTCTGCGGCAACGTGTCAATCACCGTGGAGACCACCGGGGAGTAGAGCAGGCCGACGCCGCAGTAGAACAGGCATGCGGTGAGCGTCAGCACCAGGAAGCCGGCATTGACGGCGAGGGCGGCGGCCACGAAGCCTGCGATCATCAGGCAGGCTGCGGTGATCAGTGCCGGCTGACGGCCGATCTTACCGATGATCCAACCAGAGGAGGTGCCGACCACGGCGGCGCAAACGAAGGCCCACACGATGTAAGTGGAGACCTGGGCAGTGGTCATGCCGTAGACGGAGGTGCCGATGGCGTTGAACAGCGGCGAGATGCAGTAGTTGGTGAAGTAGAACACCAGAATCAGACTGATAGCAGCCAGCCAACGGGTGTTCTTGAAGAAGTCCGGAGTAATGAACGGGCGGGCAGCCTTGTGAATGTACACGGCGAAGATAGCGAACAAAGCCACAGCCACGGCAAGCATCCACCATGCCATGTAGGAGAAGAACAGGGTGAGGAACGCGCTGGCCAGACCGAAGATGGTGAAACCGATCCAATCAACGTGCTCGTTGCCACCCTGACGGCCCGGCAGGTTCTTGAGCAGGGTCGGCAGGAAGAAGATGGTCACCACCGGAATGAGGAACAGGTACTGCCATGCGATGGAGCTCAGCACGCCGGCCGCGAACACGCCGATGGATGCAGACAGCTGATAGGCGGCGGTGTACAAGCCGAAGAAGATGACCTTCAGCGATGGCTTCAGGTACTTGGCGGCGATGACCAGGAACACGGAACCGGCCACCTGCTCACCAGCGGTCTGCAGTACGCGGGCGATGATTACGGTCCAGATGTTCGCGGTGAAGAAGAAGTTCGCCACGAAACCGAACAGGGAACCGACCAACAGGGTCACGAGACCGGCGACAACCAGTCTCTTCAGGGAAACGAAATCGCCGAGCGAGCCGTAGATGAAGCAGACGATACCGAGCACCAGTGATGGGAATGCGGTGATCAGCGAAGCCTGGGCGGGAGCGCCTACATCTTCACCAACCTGGGTGAACACCAGGTTGAAGCCCTGCAGGCACAGGGTGCCGAGGATGAAGGTGATCAGCAGCAGGATCAAGGCCTTGATGGCCATCTTGTTGCTGGTTTCCGGATCGGACCAGGGATCGGCAACCGCGGTGGTAGTGGTTTGTGTCATTATTTGTTCTTCCTTCTTCTTTCTCTCTTTTGCGGGAAGTCTCAAACGTGCCACTTAGGCGTTCTTGGCGAGCGTGGTGATGCGGGTCATGAATTCGTCAAGGAAGCGCGGCACGTCGACGTCGATGGCGGCCTGCATGGTTTTGACCGGATCGTTCATGCGCGTGTTGTCGCCGATGGTGCGACCTCGGGTTGGACCTTCGACATCCACCTTCATGTTGATGGGCAGCGTGGTGACCAATGTGGGGTCGACGGCCACGCCGACGGCGAGCGGATCGTGCAGGCCGCAGCCACCGAGGTGTGGCGATGTGGTCTCATAGGCCTTGATATAGAAGTCGGTCATGTCGGCAAGGAAGTTACCGGCCTTGGTGCCAAGGTCACGCCAGGTCTGGGTTTCCTTGTAGGTCAGCAGGGTCTGCAGCGTGACGTCAAGGCCGACCATCGTGGCCGGAGCGCCGGAACGGAACAGTTCGTTCGCGGCTTCCGGATCCTGGGAGATGTTGGCTTCCTCCCAGCCGTTCACATTGCCGCATACGGTCAACGCGCCGCCCATGAGTACGATCTTGCCGATTTCATCCTTGATTTCGGGCGCCTTCTTCAAGGCAGCAGCAATGTTGGTCATTGGGCCGGTGGGCACGTAGATCAAATCCTTGCCGTAGGTCTTGACCGCATCGATGATGAAATCCACCGCGGATTCGGCTTCCGGTTCACGGTCCGAATCCGGGATATCCACATCGCCGATGCCGTTCTTACCGTGAATGAACGCGGAAATGTCAAGTACTTCGAAGGAATCAGTGGTGCTGGAATGTGGCAAACCTTTGTACACCTTGACCTCCGGGTGACCAAGCAGGTCAGTGATAGCCAGAGAGTTACGCACACCCTGTTCGAGCAATACGTTGCCATAGGTGCCGGTGATGCCGATGAGTTCGACTTCCGGACTGCCGAGCGCATAGGAAATGGCAAGGGCGTCGTCCACACCGGTGTCAAGATCCAGAATGAGTTTCTTTGTCATGGGAGTGCCTTTCCCTGTGTTGCCATCAATAGTCGATTGGCTATTGATTTACCTCGTTAATATTAACGGGAATGTGGCAAACCTCGTGAGCATGGGCGTGGCACAATCATGTAACTTGATCAACGAAAAGAAGCCTGACTCCCTATGCATATGGGAGCCAGGCTTCCTATCTGTGATGCAGCCGCTGATGCGAATGTGCTATGCGGCTAGATCATTCAGGCCTTCTTCACCTCGACAGCGAGCTCGGCGCCTTCTTTGACTTCCAAGGAGGTGGCGAGGGTTTCGTGAGCGATGAGGTCCTTGAACTGTTCGGCCTTGGCCACGTCGGCGGCCGGCACGGTGAGCGTCAGAGCGATACGGTCGGAGATTTCCAGACCGGCGTCCTTACGGGCATCCTGCACGGCACGGATGGCGTCGCGGGCGTAGCCTTCGGCCACGAGATCGTCGTTCAGCGCGGTGTCAAGGATCACGAAACCACCGGTCGGCAGAGCTGCGGACACGGAAGCGGCAGCCTCCGCGGCGTTCTCCTCTTCCACGCGGTTGATGAGCTCATATTCGCCTTCAACCAGAGCCACGTCACCGTTCGGAGTCTCCACCACCGGAGCGCCGGAGGCATCCACATGCCAAGCGCCGGTCTTGGATGCCTTGATGGCGAACTGCACCTGCTTGCCGAGGCGCGGACCTGCAGCACGGGCGTTGACCTTCAGCTGGTGCACGATCTTCAGGCCCTGGGAGCCGGCGTCCTCCATCGTGCAGAACTCGATGTCCTTCACGTTGAGCTCGGACTTCAACACCTCAGCGTACGGCTTGACGTCATCCACATCCTCGACCACCACGGTGAGCTTGGACAGCGGCTGGCGCACGCGAATCTGGGAGGCCTTGCGCAGGGACAGGGTACCGGAGACGACCTCGCGCACCTTCTCCATGGCGTTGACCAGCTTCGGATCGTCGACCAACACGCGGCCGAGTTCGGTGGTTTCGCCGGTCTTCTCATCCACGACGAACGGCCAATCAGCCAGATGCACGGACTCACCGCCCGTGAGACCACGCCACACGGATTCGGCTTCCATTGGGGCAAGCGGGGCGAGCACGCGCATGAACACCTCGAGCACGGTGTACAGCGTGTTGAATGCGTTCGCGTCCTCGCTCCAGAAGCGGTCACGAGTGTTGCGGATGTACCAGTTGGTGAGCACGTCGATGAAGTCGGAGGCTGCATCGCAGGCATCGGAGATGGCGAACTCGTTGAGCGACTTCTCCACCTTCTCCACCAGGCGACGGGTACGTGCCAGCAGGTAGCGGTCCATCTCCGGCAAACCGGCGACTTCGTCAGCGTTGAGGTGACGAGCATCGAAGCCCTTGCCGCCGTTGGCTGCGTTGGCGTACAGCGTGAAGAAGTAGTAGGAGCTCCACACCGGCAGCATGACCTGGCGGACCGTGTCACGGATGCCTTCGGCGGTGACGATCAGGTTACCGCCACGAAGAATCGGTGAAGACATGAGGAACCAGCGCATGGCGTCGGAACCGTACTTGTCGAACACACCGTTCACGTCCGGGTAGTTGCGCAAATGCTTGGACATCTTCTGGCCGTCGGAGCCGAGCACGATGCCGTGGCAGATCACGTTCTTGAAGGCCGGGCGGTCGAACAGTGCGGTGGCCATGACGTGCAGCAGGTAGAACCAACCGCGGGTCTGGCCGATGTATTCGACGATGTAGTCGGCCGGGAAGTGCTGTTCGAACTTCTCCTTGTTCTCGAACGGGTAGTGGAACTGCGCGAACGACATGGAACCGGATTCGAACCAGCAGTCAAGCACATCCGGGATGCGATGCATCGTGGACTTGCCGGTCGGATCGTCCGGGTTCGGGCGGGTCAGGTTGTCGATCCACGGACGGTGCATGTTGATGTTGCCGTCCTTGTCACGCGGGTAGTCGCCGAAGTCGTTCTTCAACTCTTCGAGCGAGCCGTAGACGTCCACACGCGGGTACTTCGGGTCGTCGGAGACCCACACCGGGATCGGGGAGCCCCAGAAGCGGTTGCGGGAGATGGACCAGTCGCGGGCGTTGGCGAGCCACTTGCCGAACTGGCCGTCCTTCACGTTCTCCGGAATCCAGTTGATCTGCTGGTTGAGCTCCAGCAGGCGCGGCTTGATCTTGGTCACGGAAACGAACCAGGAGCTCACCGGCTTGTAGATCAGCGGGGTGGCGCAGCGCCAGCAGTGCGGGTAGGAGTGCACGTAGCTCTTCTCCTGGAAGAGGATGGCGCGCTTGTCTTCGTCGATCTGGGCGAGCGGGCCGTCACCGGCACGCAGGTTCCTGAGGATCGGCAGGTTGGCGTCGAATACGAACATGCCTTCGTATTCCGGGCACTGGGAGGTGAAACGGCAGCCGGCATCGAGCACGTCGGTGCTCTTGATGCCCTTGGCGTTGAGCGTGTTCATATCGTCTTCGCCGTAAGGAGCCTGGTGCACAAGACCGGTACCTTCAACGGTGTCGACGTAGTCGGCGGTGAAGATGGTGTAGCCGTTCGGACCAGGCACGTTGCCTTCGGTCTCGGCCTTTTCACCGGCGAAGTACGGGAAGACGGGCCAGTAGCGGCGACCAGCCAGTTCGGAGCCCTTGAGCTCGCGCACGACTTCGTAGTTCTCGCCGAGTTCCTTGGTGTAGTGGCCCAGCAGGTCCTTGCCGAGATAGAACTTCTTGCCGGCGAACTTGCCTTCGGTGGGCTGGACTTCCACGTAATCGATGTCGGCGCCGACCACGATGGCGAAGTTGGTGGGCACGGTCCACGGGGTGGTGGTCCAGAAGACGGCATAGGCGTCCTCGTCGCGCAGCTTCACGGCCACGGAGACGGTGGTGTCCTGACGGTCCTGGTAGACGTCGGCATCCATGCGGAGTTCGTGCGCGGAAAGCGGCGTGCGATCCTTCGGGCAGTACGGCAGCACGCGGTAGCCCTGGTAGGCCAGGCCCTTGTCGTACAGCTGCTTGAAGGCCCACATCACGGATTCCATGTACGGAATGTTCAGGGTCTTGTAACCGTGCTCGAAGTCCACCCAGCGGGCCTGACGGTGCACGTAGTCCTGCCATTCATGCGTGTACTTCAGCACGGATGCACGGCAGGCATCGTTGAACTTATCGATGCCCATCTTCTCAATCTGATCGACGGAGTCGATGCCGAGTTCCTTCTGTGCTTCGAGCTCTGCAGGCAGACCGTGAGTATCCCAACCGAAGACGCGGTTGACTTTGCGGCCCTTCATGGTCTGGTAGCGCGGGATCACGTCCTTGGCGTAGCCGGTCAGCAGGTGGCCGTAGTGCGGCAGGCCGTTGGCGAACGGCGGACCGTCGAAGAACACGAATTCGTTCTGGCTGTGGTCGCCGGAGGGGTTGCGCTCCACGGACTTCTGGAAGGTATCGTCCTTATCCCAGTAGTCGAGAACGGTTTCCTCCATGTTGGGGAAGCTGGGGTTCGGCGCCACGTGTGCGGTTTCGCCGCCCTCGTTCGCCTTGGGATATACGTTTTCGCTCACCGTAAATCTCCTAGTAATACTGTGCTGGTCCTTGCAGGAACGGTATTGACTGAGATTCCGGGAATTCATGTGCACCAACTGAGTGCGATATACTCATCGCCTCGCTGTTGGAACTCATTATATTCCCCGGAACGGCTCTACATGCCATTCCTACCTACGAGGACGATGATGGGCGCTATGTTCGCGCTCCGCACCGCGGTACCACCTCGCTTATCGTCACGCTTCGCATGCCTGATTTCGATGGATTCGAAACCGTAACGGCTTTGCGATTCGTGCGATCGCTTGCGTTCGGCTGTCTCGGGCCGATCCCGTCGGTTCTACTGAGCGGCTGCGGCCATATATCAGGCCAAGAACCGCTGTTCTTCCGAAGGCTCCCCGCTGATAACGGATCAACGCCTAACAACGGTGCACATCGTAGCACGCCGCTGGGTCAAAGACTCACGCCGTTTCACTCGCCTACAGTCGTGCGCATTCCTAACCGAGGTGCATCTTCATGGAACTACCCCTCAGTCGGCTTCGCCGCCAGCTCCCCTGACAAGGGGAGCCAAGAAAAACACATAAATGAACAGGGAAGCCTCTCAACCAGATGCTGAGAGGCTCCCCTGTTGCATACGTTACCGAAAGCAGTCCGTCTTACTCAAGCTCCACGGCACCGGTATACAGCTGGTAATACTCGCCCTTCTGCGCGATGAGCTCATCGTGCGAACCGCGCTCGATGATGTTGCCATGGTCGAGCACCATGATCACATCAGAGTTGCGCACAGTGGAGAGACGATGGGCGATCACGAAGACCGTGCGGCCCTTCATCAAGGCGTCCATGCCGGCCTGCACCACTTCCTCGGTACGGGTATCGATCGAAGAAGTAGCTTCGTCGAGAATCAGAGCCGGGGAATCGGCCACGGCGGCACGTGCGATGGAGATGAGCTGGCGCTGGCCTTGGGAAAGACCGGAGCCGTCACCTTCAAGCACGGTCTGGTAGCCCTGCGGCAGCATGCGTATGAAGCCGTCCGCGTTCACCAGCTTGGCGGCCTCGATGCATTCCTCATCGGTGGCGCTCAGGCGGCCGTAGCGGATGTTGTCCATCACGGTACCGGTGAACAGGTTCACGTCCTGCAGCACAATGCCGAGCGAACGGCGCAGATCAGGCTTACGAATGTTCTTCACATCGATGCCGTCGTACAGGATCTGGCCTTCCTGAATGTCGTAGAAGCGATTGATCAGGTTGGTCACCGTGGTCTTGCCGGCACCGGTGGCACCGACGAGCGCCATCTTCTGGCCGGGCTTGGCGAACCAGGTGATGTCGTGCAGCACCGGCTTGTCCGGGTTGTAGCCGAAGGTCACGTTGGTGAAACGCACATCGCCCTGCAGCAGCGTCAAGCGGCCGTCCGATGAGGTGATCGCCTGCTCCTTGGCCTTCAATGCCACTTCGCGGGCGGCGCCATGCAGTTTTTCTGCGGCCTTCAGCGAACGCGTGCCGTCGTCGCCTTCCTCACGCTTCCATGCCCAGTGGCCGGTCTCATGATCGACTTCGGTCATGGTTCGACCGTCCTCGCCCAGCGCCACGTTGACCAAGGTCACCGTACCGTTGTCCGATTCAATCGGTTCATCCATCAGCGCGAAGATACGGGATGCACCGGCGAGCGCCATCATCACCATGTTGAGCTGCATGGATACCTGGCCAAGCGGGTTGATGAACGAACGGGACAGGGTCAGCAAGGAGATCAGCGTGCCGAGGGTCAGCGGACCGAAACCGTTCAGGCCCACGTTGCCCACGCCGGCGAGCGCCATGGCACCGCCCACGATGGCGAGCAGGATGTAGAGGATGTAGCCCATGTTGCCCACCACCGGCATCGTGACGTTGCCCCAGGTGTTGGCTTCGGCGGCTGCCTCGAACAGTTCCTCGTTTTTTTCATCGAAGGTCTTCTGCGTGGCTTCCTCATGGTTGAAGACCTTGATGACCTTCTGTCCGTTCACGGATTCCTCCACGAACGCGTTCACGTCGCCCAGCCAATGCTGTTGCTTGACGAAGTAGCGGCCCGCACGGCCGACGATCGCCTTGACGATGAAGAACAGCATCACGGTGAACAGCAGTACGAACACGGTGATCGGAATGGAGAGCCACAGCATCGAGATCACGGCGGCGACCGCGGAGATGCCGGCGGCGAACATCTGCGGGAAGGACTGCGAGATGGCCTGGCGCAGCGTATCCGTGTCGTTGGTGTAGCGGCTCATGATGTCGCCATGCTCATTGGTGTCGAAGTAACGGATCGGCAGACGCTGTTGGTGGGCGAACATGTCGTCACGAATCTTCTTTAGCGTGCCTTGTTCCACGGTCACGATCAGCCACTGCCAGAGCCAGCTGGCCACGATACCGGCCACATACAGGCAGCCCATCAGAGTGATGGCTTCAAGCAGCGGGCCCCAGTTCGGATTCTTGGCGCCGACCATCGGCAGGATGTAGGTGTCGATCAGCGACTGGAGAAACAGCGCGGAGCCGGCCTGGGCGGCGGCACCTACGAGGATGCATGCCACGATGGCCACCACGCGCCATTTGTATTGCATGATGTAGCCGAAGATGCGCTTGGTGGTGCCAGGAGCCGGCTTGCCCATGGCGGGTTTACGGTTCTTGAAACTCTGCTTGTCGCTCATCGTGCCTCTCCTTCCTCAGCTGCGTTCTTCATGCGTTCGGCTTCTTCGGCCGCGGCCTGTTCGATTTCGGCCTGGCCTGCTGCGGTGTTCTTGGTTTGGGATTCGTAGATGGAACGGTATTCATCGCAGGTCTCGAGCAGTTCGTTGTGCGTACCGCGAGCCATGATGCGGCCTTCATCCATGACCAGAATCATGTCGGATTCCTGCACCGAGGCCACGCGCTGGGCGATGATAATCTTGGTGGTGTCCGGAATCTCATGGTGGAAGGCTTCACGAATCAGCTTGTCGGTCTTGGTATCGACTGCGGAGGTGGAGTCATCCAGAATCAGGATCTTCGGTTTCTTGAGCAGCGCACGGGCGATGCACAGGCGCTGGCGCTGGCCGCCGGATACGTTGGTACCACCTTGTTCGATGTAGGTGTCGTACTTATCCGGGAATTCCTGAATGAAGCCGTCCGCCTGAGCGAGCTGGCATGCGTGGCGAATCTCCTCGTCGGTGGCATCCGGGTTGCCCCAGCGCAGATTCTCAGCGATGGTGCCGGAGAACAGCACGTTCTTCTGCAGTACCATGGCCACTTGATCGCGCAGGACTTCGAGATCGTAGTCGCGCACATCGCGGCCACCGACCTTGAGCGAACCGGCGGAGACATCGTAGAGGCGGGGAACCAGCTGCACCAGCGAGGACTTGGCGGAACCAGTGCCACCGACGATGCCCACCGTGGCTCCTGAAGGAATGGTCAGGTTGATGTCGTCGAGTACTGGCTTTTCGGAGCTATCGGAGTAACGGAAGGTGACGTCATCGAATTCGATGGAGCCATCCGCAACGCTCTTGACCGGGTTCTCCGGGTCCACCACGGTGCTCTTTTCCTGCAGCACCTGGCAGATTCGCTCGGCGGAGGCCTGGGAGATGATGAACATGACGAAGATCATCGACAGCATCATCATGGCCATCAGAATCTGCATGGCGTAGGTCACGAGAGCGGTGAGGTCACCGGTAGTCAGGCCCATTGCAGCGTTGTTGCCGGACGCCACGATCTGCTGAGCGCCCATCCAAGAAATCAGGATCATCGAAGCGTAGATGCAGAACATCATGATCGGGCTGTTGAAGCTCATGATGCGCTCGGCCAGCGTGAAGTCCTTGAAAATGCGCTTGGAGATGCGGTCGAACTTGTGGATTTCGAAGGATTCGCGGTTGTAGGACTTCACCACGCGGATGCCCTGCAGGTTCTCGTCGACCACGTTGTTCAGCGCATCGTAGGTATGGAACACGCGCTCGAACACCGGGTGCACCAGCACCGCGAGACCACACAGGCCGATGGCCAGGATCGGGATGCAGGCAAGGAACACCATGGAAATCGATGGGCTGATGCGGAACGAGAAGATCCATGCCACAACCACCATAATCGGGGCGCGCACACCCATGCGGACCATCATGCCGTAGGCCATCTGCAGGTTGGTCACATCAGTGGTCAAACGGGTGATGATGGAGCCGGTGGAGAATCGGTCGATGTTGGTGAAGCTGAAGCGCTGCACCTGTTCGAACTGGTCGCGACGCAGGTTCTTGGCGAAGCCGGCTGCGGCGATGGCGGCGTACTTTCCGGCCAGGAAGCCGCAGGCCAGAGAGACCAGCGAGCATACTAGCAGAATCAGGCCGAATTTGATGATGGCCGGCATGCTGCCGCCGGTGATGCCCTGGTCGATCAAGGTGGCCATCACCGTAGGAATCACGATTTCCAGAATGGCTTCGATGAACACAAACAGCGGGGCCAGCAGGCTTTCCTTGGTGTATTGGCGCATCGATCCCAACAGCGTGCGGATAATGTGCTTCGGGCGCTCGGGTTCGACGGCTTTGCGCGAACGTTCAATGGCCGCTTCAGTGGCAGCTGCGCTGTCTTCCGCCGTCATATCGCCGGCTGAGGCACTGCGCTTGGTTGCGGTATCGCTCATTTGCTCTCCTCCTTCATATCGTGTTCGTATTCTCGTTGTGCGGCATCGATGTTCGCTCGCATGCGTCTGACGCCATCGCGCAGTGCTGCTTGCTCTTCCGCGGACAGCCCCTCGACCAGCAGACGCTCCACACGCTCCCCATTGGCTTTGAGATCGGCCACAATGGAATCGGCCTTGTCGGTGAGCACGATGCGTTTGAGTCTGGCATCATGGGCCACCGGCTCACGCACGATCAACCCCTTCTTCTCCATCAGCGTCAACACACGGGACGCGGTGGATCGGGTGATGCAGAATTTCTGCTCGATGGTGTGCTGGTAGATATCGCGGCCGCGATTGCGTGCCAGGAAGATGATGATATGGGCATTGCCGCCGGTGGCGATACGCGCGGATTCCGGCATGCTTTCTCCCAAATATCGGTCCACGGCCTTGCTCAGTGAGCGCATTTCGATGCTGAGGGCATGATGATCCATGGTTCTTCCCCCATTCGATTGCCTAATTGTTTTCGATACTTACGTCGCATGTGCAACTGTTGTATATGCAACGAAACAGTGTAATGCGCACCACATACAACAGTTGCACATGCAACAATCAGCGTGTCGCACGACGCAAAAAAGCTCCCCTCTTTGAGGGGAGCCAAATCGCGCATTCCTTACTTATGCAGTTCGGCGTAGCCGTCGAGCAGGAATTTGGTGACGTCCTTGCCGGCCTCGCCCATCAAGGTAGGCAGCGAGTTGATCGGCATGGAGTTCAGGAACATACGCATCATGGCGTTATCGGTGAGCTTTGGCAGTTCGCCCTTTTCACCTGCAGCAGCCAAGTCCTCGACCACCTTGGAGCCCACCGGGTCGGCGGACCATTCGCCGAAGGTGGACCATTCGGTCAGCGGCTGGGTCTTGCCGTCGCCGTCGAGTTTCACGCTCACCGTTGCGGCAATGTCGCGGGAGCTCACGCCGACTTCGATGCCATACTCGCCGGTCTCCACATGCCAGTCGTTGAACTTCTCGGACCAGTAGGCGAACGCGCGCTCGTCGAGGTCGATGGTCACGGTCTCGGATTCGCCGGCCTTGAGGAACACCTTGGCAAAGCCCTTGAGCTCATGCACCGGGCGGGCAACATCGGCCTTGCCCGGAGCCACGTAGACCTGCACGGTTTCGGCGGCGTCCACATCGGAGGTGTTGGTCACGGTTGCGGTCACGGTTGCAGTATTATCGCCGGTCTTGGTGGCCTTCACATCGGAGATTTCGAACGTGGCGTAGCTCAGGCCGTAGCCGAACGGGTAATCGACCGCCTTGTTATAGGTGTCGTAGTAGCGATAGCCCACGAATACACCTTCGCCGTAGTCCACATGGCCTTCCTCGCCTGGCCAGTTGAGCATACTCGGGTCATCGTTGATATCCAGCGGGATGGACTGGGCGAGCTTGCCGGAGGGGCTCACTTTGCCGAAGATCACGTCGGCGAGCGCCGGGCCGCCGGCCTGGCCGAGCAGCCAGGATTCCAGAATGCCCTTGGCGTACTGGGCCCAGGGGTGCACGGAGACCACGGAACCGTTGGAGAGCACCACGGCCACGTTCGGGTTCACTTCGGCGACCTGGCGCAGCAGCTCAATTTGCTTGGCCGGCATGTCGAGGTTCTCGCGATCGAAGCCTTCGGATTCGGCGGCTTCCGGAAGCCCCAAGAACATAAGCACCTTGTCGGCGGTTTTGGCTGCCTTAATGGCTTCGGCTTCCAGTGCCGGATCGGCAGGCTCGAGGTCGAGCGTGAAGCCAGGGGCGAAGCTGGCTGCGATGCCGCGCTCGGCAAGGGTGTCGAGGAAGCTGGTCATCTTGGTGGGTGTGATATGCGAGGAGCCGCCGCCCTGGTAACGCGGAGTGCGAGCGAACTCGCCGATGACGGCGATCTTCTCGCCCGCGCTCGGGTCGAGCGGCAGGATGGCCTCATCGTTCTTGAGCAGCACCATGGATTCCACGGCGGCCTGGTGAGCGGTTTCATCGTGCGCGTCCACGTCGAAGCGGTAGCCTTCGATGCTCATGGCGGCACGGGCCTTGTTGGTCAGGTCGATCATGCCCTGAGCCATGCGGTCAAGCTGAGCCGGGCAGATACGGCCGTCGCGAGCGGCATACACCACGTGATCGTCGGTGTAGCTCGGCGGCATTTCGAGGTTCAGTCCGGCGTTCAGAGAGGCCACGCGGTCATGGTCGGCACCCCAGTCGGACATGACGATGCCTTCGAAGCCCCATTCGTTGCGCAGCACGTCGGTCAACAGCCAGTGGTTCTGGGCGGAGTGCACGCCGTTGATGCGGTTGTAGGAGCACATGATGGTCCACGGCTGGGCGGTTTTGACGATGTGCTCGAATGCCGGCAGGTAAATCTCACGCAGGGCACGCTGGCTGATGCGAGCGTCCACGCGCAGACGGTCGGTCTCCTGATTGTTAGCAGCGAAATGCTTCAGGGAAGCGCCCACGCCCTTGGACTGCACGCCGGCGACGATGCCGACCGCTTCATGGCCGGCCAGATACGGGTCTTCGGACCAGTATTCGAAGCAACGGCCGCCGAGCGGATTGCGCTTGATGTTGACGCCGGGGCCCAGGATTACGGCCACCTTCTCCTGAATGCATTCCTCGGCCATGGCCTCGCCGACCTGATGGATGAGTTCCGGGTTCCACGAGCTGGACAGACCGGCGGCCGGCGGGAAGCAGGTGGCCGGCACGGAGTCGTCAAGATCGGTTTCGCCGGTGCTGGAGGCCAGGGATTTCCTCAGGCCGTGAGGGCCGTCGGTGATCATGTAGCCGGGGATGCCTTTGGATTCGACACCCTGCAGATGCCATGCGTCGCCGCCCGAGGTGAGGGATGCTTTTTCTTCGAGGGTCAGGTCCTTGACGGAAGGGTATGTCTGCTCGCTCATGGGAACCTCTTTCTTTGAGTTGTGCGATCTCAGTCGGTCTGTGCGGTTCGGAGCCAAGCACCGTCATGCGACGCTTCATCATCCGTGGAATTCATCTGCGAATTCAGCAGTGAATCCCCAGCCATGAATTCCAGGTCGTTTTCTCTCGACCAACCGGTTGGTAGGTAGATTATCAAATTCAGAATCACAACACGCCATAATCATTTGAAAACACTACTAACCGACCGTAAGGTTACCTTCATGAGCAGCACCTCCCCTAACACGCAGACAGATGACCGTCGCAACGCCATCATCGAAGCCACCGTCGAATCCTTCGGCAAACTTGGCTACTACGGCACCTCCCTGCAGCGCATCGCCACAGAAGTGGGACTCACCAAAGCCGGCGTATTGCATTACGTGGGCAGCAAAGAGGGGTTGCTCGAGCTAGTACTTGGCGAGGTATACGACAAGGAAACCATTGCTCTTACCGCTGGCATGGTGACCGAGGACCGACCTCTGATACCTGATATGCTGCGCCGCGTGGTGGCCGTCAACGCGAAGCGCCCCTCGTTGGTGCACATGTTCTCCACGTTGAGCGCCGAGGCATTGGATTCCGGCCACCCCGCGCACGCTTATTTCGCCGACCGCGAGCGGCAGACCGTGGCCAATGCGCAAAACATCAATTGGTCTGTGCCGAACGGCGTAAACGTCGAGCATGTCTTGCAGGCCGCCTTTTCGATGATGGACGGCATCCAGCTGCGTTGGCTGCGCTCCCCCGGACAGGACCTCAACGTCATGTGGACGGATTGCGAGGAGGTGCTGTTCCCGCTGCCGATTTGGAATGGGTATCGCTGACTGCGACGCCTAGCCACTGTTCGCAATCGTACGATTGCACGACATCCCGCGTTGCCACTCAGAGCATCCAACCGGCATGCCAAACGTGGGTGAGATCCCACGGGTCAGGATGTGCGATGGGTGAATCGCCGCGCAGCCGATAGCTCCAGTAAATCTGGCCGGCGGAAGCATCCCATGCTTTGCGCTGTATGGCGGCAACCTGACGATAGATGGCGTCACTCCACCTCCTTGAACCGGTCCTTCCGAGCCGATTCACCAGATTATTGGCCACGCACCACTCCCCTACAATCACCGGCGTATACCGGGCGGCAAGACGGATGCGCAGCTCGCTCCAACGCACGAACAATTGATAAAAGTCCATCATCCTCCGCTCGGGAATCATGCGAAGCAGTGGGAATTGCTCAGCCACGACCAAGTAGATATGCGTATCGAGCATGACACCTTGCATGCCTTCGCGTATAAACCAGTCCCGCCAACGGCCTAGCCGGAAGCCGTCATGGAACACGATGATTTGACCCTCCGTCAGAACCGGACGCAACCGACGATACGCTTCGCGATAGAAACGCTTGAGGAACGCCATCGGAATTGGCCCACTTCCCCGCGCTTCGGACCGGTCTTTCGCCTGCCTGCTCGACGGCGACATCACATAGGTGAGCCAATCAATCGGCTCGTTCAATACCTCGATGCCGAACAACGCCTCGCGATCGTGGTATCGCTTGGCCAGACAGGTCAACACCTCCAACGCATAGGCGACCGCACGTGGACTGTGATGCCAGCGCACCACACCAGTGAGTCCACCGTTATCGAATCCGTTCTGCGAGCCGGGCACCGTGTGCAAGTCAATCAGAATCCCGAGCCCCGTTTGTTCGGCCCAATCAAACGCCTTGTCCAGATATTCGACGCAGCCCGGGTGGCCTGGAATATCACCGAATACGAAATACGGCACAGGGATGCGCACCAGATTGCAGCCATGCGCGGCAATATTGCGAAAATCAGCTTCCGTAATGTACGTGTCGCGATGGCGCCGCAACAAAGCCTCGAGCTCGGCCGGTTCCATGGCCCGGTGCAGCCACATTTCGTCCGTTTCGCCACTCGGCTCGAATAACTTCGGCTTCATCCACCGTTCCAGCACCAGCCAATTGCCGAGGTTCACTCCATTGATTCGCTCGACTATTCCCATGCTGTTATTCATACATCATTATTTCGATACGGGATACCAGGAATTTCTTCAGCCGGTCAAGGGTGCCAGTTTTCGGAAACAACCTCGCCCATCAACATAATGGAGGCCCCCGTTCGAGGGCCTCCGAAACATCGCGTCAGATTACCGACGGAAGAGGCAGTGGCTTTCCGACGCCCCTGCGCACTATGCCACGGTGAACGTGGTGCGCTTCAGGTCTTCACGACGGGACGAGTGGCCGATGAGCAGTTCGAATTCACCGGGCTCAACAATGCGGTTGGCCTCGGAGTCCACGATGGTGCAGTCAGCGACAGGAATCTCGAAGGTGACGGTCTTGGTTTCGCCGGGCTCGAGTGTCACGCGCTGGAAGGCCTTCAGTTCGCGGTCGGTCCAGCTGTAGGAGGTCACGATGTCGCCGATGTAGGCCTGCACGACTTCAGTGCCGGCAACATCACCTGTGTTGGTCAGGGTGATTTCAGCGTGTACGGTATCAGATTCAGTGAAGGTACCGTCCGTGTTGGTTGCGCCGCCGGTGATGACCGGCTCACCATATTCGAAGGTGGTATAGCTCAGACCCTCGCCGAATGCGAAAGCCGGATCCTGTGTGAGGTCGGCGTAACGGTCGCCATGCTGACCGCGCACCTGATTGTAGTAGACCGGCAGCTGGCCGGCGTGACGCGGGAATGTGACAGGCAGGCGACCGGACGGGTTGGTCAGGCCGAAGATGATTTCGGCGATGGCCTGACCGCCCTTCATGCCTGGATTTGCGGCCCACAGAATCGAGCCGGTGCCGGTTTCAGGGTCGCTTACACGCTTGGCGAACACGCCATTTTCACCCACGATGGATGCGGGCAAAATCTGCGGCTTGGAGCTCACCAGTACGGTGACCATCGGCTTGCCGGTTTCCTTGGCCACGGCTGCGAGCGCATCGAGCAGCGCGTTCTGGCCGCCGAGCAGTTCGAGGGTGGCGGTGGAGCAGGTTTCACCAGTGAGCTGCACGGTATCGCCCACTACAGCCACAATCAGGTCGGATTGGCGAGCGTTGGCCACGGCTTCGTCGAGCATCGCCTGATCGACTGCGGCGGAGACACCGATCTTCGGACGGGGCTGCCCATCCGGATAGAGTTCGCCAGCCGGATCGGTGACGAGGTCAACGATGTTGGCACCGCGAGAGTACACGACTTCAGTGTTTTCGCCGGCAAACTGCTTGATGCCGTCGAGCACGGTGGCGATCATCTCACGAGGCTGGCCGTCAGGCATCCAGGAGACCTGGCCGGAGTTGCCGGTCCAGTCGCCGAGCTGATTCTGCGCGTCATCGGCAAGCGGGCCGACCACGGCGATGCGCTTGGCCTTGTTGGCAGCGAACGGCAGGTTGCCGTCGTTGCGCAGCAGAGCCACGGCTTCGCGAGCCAGTTCAAGGTTGATCCGCTGGTGTTCTTCGGAGCCGATGACAGTCTTAATGCGTTCGGCATCAGGCAGACGTGGATCTTCGAACAGACCAAGGCGGAACTTTAGAGCCAGAATACGGGCGACGGCTTCGTCAATCAGGGATTCGTCCAGAAGTCCGGTCTTCACCGCTTCGATGGCACCCTCGTAGAACTGCGGGGTGGTCATGACCAAATCGTTGCCGGCCTTGACCGCGTCCGCTGCAGCGTGCACATAATCCGGCTTGACCTTCTGCTCCCAGACGGAGCGGCCGACATTATCCCAGTCGGTGATCAGCGTGCCGTTGTACTTCCATGCACCGCGCAGCTTGTCGGTCAGCAGCCACTTGTTGAAGGTGACCGGCACACCGTCGATGGATTCGTAACCAAGCATGAAGGTACCGCAGCCTTCCTTGGCCACACGTTCAAATGGCGGCAGGAACCATGATTCAAGCTTGCGGTGGGAAAGGTCAGCTTCGGAAGCGTCGCGTCCGCCCTGGGTTTCGGAGTAGCCAGCGAAATGCTTGGCGCAAGCCAAGATCGCATCCTTCGGCAGCTTCTCGCCGGCCTTGGCACCTCCCTGGTAGCCCTTGACCATGGCGGAGGCGAGCTCGCCGATCAGCATCGGGTCTTCGCCGAAGGTTTCATCCACACGGCCCCAGCGGGTGTCGCGTGCGATACACAGCACCGGAGAGAAGGTCCAGTGCACACCGGTGCAGGAGACTTCCTCAGCGGTGGCGCGGCCTGCTTGACGCACCTTTTCGGCGTCCCAGCTCAGTGCCATGCCGAGCTGCGAGGGGAAGATCGTGGCACCGGGCCAGAAGGAGTAACCGTGGATGCAGTCATCACCGATGACCAGCGGGATGCCGAGGCGGGTTTTCTCATTGACGGTTTTGACCGCGCGCGGCAGATCCTCCGGGCTGGTGTGCAGGATGGAACCGACGTGCTTGTTGACGATGAGGTCGTCCAGGTCGCCGCCACGGGCGTCAAGCTGCATCATCTGGCCGACCTTCTCCTCCAGCGTCATGCGGGAGAGCAGGTCTGCGATGCGTTCGGATGCAGGCAGTTCAGGGTTCTTGTAAGGCAGGGGTGTTGCGGTTGCGGTGTTTGCGGTCATGGCGGTTTCGCTTTCCTCGATGAAATCGAACATCTTTAATTACCAATTGGTAGTTTACCGTGGCCTGCGTCGCAACACGCGGAAAACAGCGATGGTTTTACCCTAAGGGGCAGTAACTGCGCGCAGCAATGCAACACCTGCGCAGTTACTGCCGGTTTCCGAACCAAAACAAGCAGTAACTGCGCGGCCTATTCGTTCACACGCGCAGTTACAGTCTGTTTTTCCGGCAAAACAGGCAGTAACTGCGCGACCGGGATACGGACGAAGCGCAGCCGGGTACAGTCGAGGGGCAGCTGGAGGCAGCTAGCCTCAGCGATAGCCATCCCACAATGGCGACGGGAACAGCAAGGGCTCGAATTCGGCCCATTCCTCGTTCAGATCAATGGCAGGTTCGCGCAGCCAACGCAGTTGGATGCCATCCATGACCTCCAACGCTTTGCGCACAGTGGGTCGAATCTCATCAAATGAGGAGAATGACGGAGGAATGCGCCAGTCGAAACCGGAATAATATTTCCAAATCGAATTCTGACGATCGGCGAACTCCTTATGCAGCGGATGATCGGGGTTGAAGGTTTCCACCTGCAGCACGGAGAACAGTTGCACCAACATACGCCGCTGGGAGTTGTAGTGAACCAGATAGCGCAAATAGGCCGGCAGGCGAAGGTCATCGGCCGTGGAGCCCGGCAAACCAGAAGCCTTGAAGTCGCTGACATTGCCACCCACATTGTAGTTATCGAGGTACACCATCGAAAGCATATTGTCCTTGCTGCCAATATATCGCAGCACGCCCTGCTTGGTGACGCCTACTGCATCCGCCACATCCTGCACCGAAATGCCGTTGTATCCACGCTCGGAGATCAGGCGCACTGCGGCGTCGAGAATCTCACGTTTGCGTTCAAGCGGCGATTTACGGACTCGTTTGTGATTGGAAGTGGTTTCTGCGGCCATAGCTGCCTAGTGTATCCCACTTCATTACCAAGCGGTAACAAAGGGCTCCCACTGCGGGATGCGATGGGAGCCACCGGCCATGAATCGCCGCGGATTCGATCACGCGGTGCGAAGTAGCGGCTCAGCCACGGCTTGAATCACTGAAACCGGCATATGCGAATCATCGAAGTCATGACGCGGATGGCTGCTGGCGTGGCTTTCCAACGTATGCAAAGCACCCAATGCACCGGCACCGTTCTCGCGAATGAGCGAGTATGCGCGTTCCTTAGTGAGGTAGTCGATCTGTGCATCGTAGAGCACACGGAAGGCGTCTTCGATGGCCGGATCATCTGCGATAGCCAATGCACCCGAAATCACGACTTCCGCGGCAATCGGCACATTGGCGACGGTGACCGACAGGCCGAACGTGTCCGCATCATACGAGATCCGCGCTTCGACAGGCTCGCCGTCCACAGTAACCGCAAGATCGGTTCGTGCCACGCCTTGGAAGGTAATAGTCCACGTACGGCATTCGGGAACAGCCGCGGTATTGCCCGACACCGGTGCGATGACAAACCTGGACAGGTCAGCGGTTTCGCCGGCAATGGCTGTATTTTCCCCTCCCCCATGCCAGGTAAAGGTCATGGATGTGGAGGCCAAAGCCGATGTGTCCGGACGGGCCTGATTGGAGCCATCGTCCTCCTTGAGCGTAAACGCGCCAGAAGCACCGGGGAATATCAATACCTCGAGATGCACCGGATTATCGACGGAGTTCTCGCGGCCGTTCAGTTCATCCAGTTGCTGCAGCGGCACGATACCGCCTGCCTTGGCGAACACCGGCATGCTGTCGAGCCCGCGCCATACCTCGAATTTACGACCGTTGGCCGAACGAGATTCATAGCGGCGTCCGGTGAAGAAATCGAACCATGTGCCCCGCGGCAACCAGACGTCCGCTTTTGCCATCTGCACATCGCGATCGGCGGGCGTCACGATAGGCGCCACAATCAGCTCGGTTCCGAAGCGGAATTCCTGCTCCACGCCATAGGCGTTCACGTTTTCCGGCGACTGCCAGTACATCGGTTCAACCAGCGGACGGCCTTCGACGGCGGCTCGCCAATTCATCGTGTACAGGTATGGCAGCAGCATGTGGCGAAGCCGCAGCGCCATATCCATCGCCGCTTCCGTCTGTGCGTGGAAGTTCCACGGTTCCTTGCCATTGAATGGCGAATCAGTAGAGTGCAGTCGGTTGATAGGGCTGAACGTGCCGAGCTGATACCAGCGCGCCTCAAGTTCCTCATCGCGGTAGCCGAACATGTGGCCGCCAATGTCGTGACTCCACCAGCCATACCCGATGTTGGATGCAGTCGAAGTAAAGTAGGGCTGGAATTTGAGCGATTCCCATGTGACCACCGTGTCGCCGGAGAAACCGACCGGATAACGATGCGAGCCCGGGCCTGCATAACGCGAGAAGGTGAGCGGCCAATGGCCGTCGCGTCCTGAATCGAGGTAATGCATGTGGTTGAGCATCCATAATGGGTCGAGACCCTTCTGACGGGTCACACCGCCTTGCTGCCAGTCAAGCCACCAGAAATCAGTACCCATGGCTTCGAGCCTGTGATGGAGTTGGAAGTAGGCATTCATGAAGCGCGGGCTGGTCAGATCGAATTCCACCGGCTCTTCGCTTTTAGGGTCAAGCCCCATGGATTCGGCCACTTCGTCGTATCCATCTTCGAAGGCACGAATACCGTCACGCGGGTGGACGTTGAGTGTGGTTTTGAGGCCGTGCTCGTGTAGCGTGCGCTGGAATCGTTCTGGATCGGGGAAGAATTTGCGGTTCCATGTGTATCCGGTCCAACCGGATCCATATTTGGGGTCCACGTCATCCACGAGATGCCAATCCATGTCGATGACGGCGGTGGTGAACGGCAAGCCTTCCTGTTCGAAGCGGTCCACCAGCTCCAGATATTCGGCCTCGGTGTAGCGATGGTAGCGACTCCACCAGTTGCCGAGGGCGAAGCGCGGCAATAGCGGAGTTGGGCCGGTCAAGCGGTAGAAGTCCTGCACGGCTTCGATGAACCGATGACCGTAGCCGAAGAAGTACAGATCGATGCCATCGTTGTCACGTGGGACGACCCAAGTACCGAATGGATTGGTCTCGCCCTTGACTTCGGCAGCTTCGGCACCGTCCACGATGATGTTGGAGGCGGAGTCGTCGATGACCGCCCATCCGTCATGGGAGATCACGCCAAGGCCAAGTTCCGTCTCGCCATTCACTTCATCCAACGTTCGGGCGGTGCTCCTGAGATTGCCACGCTGCACATCGCCGTAATGCCAAGTGTTCATCTGGGAGTTGGCCACGCCTTTGACCACGATGCTCAGGCCTTCCTTGCTGAAGGGCTGCATGTCATAGGTCAGGCGCAAAGCCGGCGTATCGACAATCAGCAACCCATCGCGAACAGTCTGAGTAAACCGCGGAGTCTCACCGGCGAAATCGCGGTCCACAACCATCTGCGTAGCATGGTCTTCGAAGTGACCATCCCCCTGCCATTCGAGGCGGATGAGTGATTCGGTAAGCACGCCGACGCGCCAGCGGTCGCCTTGAATCACCGACGCCGGATTCATGCCGGGGTTGGTTGCCAGTTGCGGGAAAGTCATGCCGTGCTCCTTTGCGTGGGGTGCCACCTGTCGTTCATGACAACGATATCATCAGCAGCCACCAAACCAGAGTCGAAGCATGAATTCCCAGACGAAAAGCAACCTGCCCGGCAGTCACGATACGGCAGATGCCTAATAACGCAAGACTCCCCTCATCATGTGCGATTGAGGGGAGTCTGCTAGGCCAACCGAAATCAATCAGTCAAGCACGAAGGTGTTGAAGGAGCGCGGGGCGAGCGTCGCCTTGAGGCCGCGGGATGCGTTGGCCGGGTCGGCGAACTCGAACGGCATCTCGTTCTCCAGCGCGTTCTGGGCCACGACGACCACCGTGCCGTCCGGGTTGCGGAAGGCGATGGCCATGGAGTTGAAGTGACCGGTGGTGCCGAGCACCTTGGCACCCGGGCGCACGTACTTGGAGAAGTGACGCATCACGTAGTATTCGGGGTTGCGACGCACTTCGTGGGTGTCGGCGGTGATGGTGAACAGAGAGTTCTGCCACCATCCCCAAGTGGAATCCTGATCATCCAAGATCATGTTCCAGTAGGTGTATGCGGTGGCACCGTTGCGGAAGTAGTGGTTGATCAGGTGGAACACGTATTCGGCGTATTCCCAGGTGTTCTGACCGTCACCGCACTCGGATTCGGACTGGATGAGCTCGATCTCCGGCCAGGATTCGTGGGTGCGGGCGATGCAGTTCTGGCCGGCCCACTGGTAGGCGATGCCCTTGATGTAATGGCGGGCGCCGTCATCGAAGAGGATGTTGTCCACGAAACGGTTGTAGTTGTTCAAGGCCATGCCATAGCCACCGCCGGTCCACTTCATGTCTTCCGGACCGTTCAGGGTGCCCAGCCAGATGTCGGTGTCGAGGCCGGCTTCATCGAAGGCAGGGCCGAGGTAGTCGCGGATGAAGACCTTGAGGGCTTCGGCGTCCCACAGGGCGCTCGGGAACTTCTGGTCGGCGAACACCTCGTTCTGCACGTGCAGCTGGTTCACGGTGATGCCGTGTTCGGCGTAGGCCTGGATGTACTTGACCAGGTACTTGGCGTAGGCCTTGAGGTTTTCTGGGGTCTGGATGAGACGGCCGTAGTTGTAGGCCTTCGGGCGCTTCATCCAAGTCGGCGGGGACCACGGGCTGGAGAACAGACGCATATCCGGCTGCCATTCCTGAGCACGGTGGATGTAAGGGATCAGGGTCTCCTCGTCACGTTCGACGGAGAAGTGCTCCATGTCGTAGTCGCCTTCGACCTCGTCGTAGCTGTACCAGTGGTCGGCGAAGTCGTTGGCGGCCACAGGCGCGCGGTTGAACGTGAAGTTCATCTCTTCAGGGTCGAAGAGTTCCTTGATGATCTGATCGCGTTCGGCTTCGGTCACGGTCTGCAGCGGTAGCCAGCCGAGTTCGTTGAAGCAGCCGCCGAAACCACGCAGCGACTGGTATTCATTGCCGTCGAGCTGCAGGTCCGGGGCCGCGGTGGCTCCGGTTGCCGCGATTTCAGCCGAACGGTCCACAAGCTTGGCGCCTGGGGTGGTGGCGATCCATGTGGTCATGATGGATTTCCTTTCTTGGGATGGTTGCGCGGTTGCTCCAGCCGCGTTGCTCTTCATTGAGTTATGCATCTTCGTTGTCAGGCGATTTCTTTATCTAACAACTACTAGATATATAATAGTGCAAGATATGACTTGGAAACACCGACATATATCAATTATTGTGAATATCTTATGAGTTATTTATCTACTTTCTAGTAGTTACTGAATACCACATACGCTGTCGTACACAGCAAAAAGGCTCTCCCTCGAGAGAAGGAGAGCCAAAATCACCATCATCAATCAATGATGACAGCCAGGTTCCAACGCGGAATCGTCAGCTCCTCGCCAACCTGCACATTCTTGCCTGGGCGCACGGCGAGCGAGACGGACGCCGCCTCATCAATCGTGCCATCCGCCCCGATAATCTCAGGCGCCACGACCACCGAACCGGCCACCGGGCTTGGGAACGTGACCTCATCGGCTGAATAGTTGAGCAGGTAGGTCACGGTTTCACTGGCCTTATTCACACCCTGGCGCACGGTGACGGTACCAGCGAGCGGCAAGCCGACCGGCTTGAGACCAGCATGTTCCACGGCCTCGCGAACCACGGCACGCATCGTATCGGCATCCAGCAGGGTGCCGATCCATTCGGCGCTGCCTTGGCCGAATTGGTGACGGGTCACCGCCGCGTAGGATTCCCACGCATAGTGACCGTAGCGGGCGAGCACTTCGGTGTTGGCGGCGGCATCCACTTTCAGCAGTTCGATCAGCGCCTCGGCCTGAGTCTCCGCGGTGCCGGCGAGCGCGGCATCATCCGCGAATTGCACGGCCACTCGGTTCTTCGGGCGGGTGAACTGGTTGTAGGTCAGGCCAAACACGTCCGTGAGGTTGTGCGGTGCGCGATCATCCCAAACCGTGACCTCATCATCGGTGACGAACGATCGCATTGTGGAGAACAGATGGCCGCCGTTCGCCACGAAATCACGCAGGCGCACGATGGTTTCCTCCGGCGTGCAGTAGAGTGCCGGGGTCACGATCATGGCGTACTGCGCAAGACGTTCGGCGGGCGCGTCCACCGGCAGAAAGTCGCATTCCACGTTGAGTTGGAAGAAGGCATCGTAGACGCGGCGCACAATATCGTTGTAGTTGACGCCCACACCATCCGGGAAGCCGGTTTCCACACGGAACCATTCCAGCGCGGAGAGGGCCTCGTTGGAGACCATGATGGCCACCTTGTTGCGCTTGGCGAGATGTACCAGACGTCCGCCTATGGCAATGTCCGCAACCTCGCGACCGAATACGCCGGCCTCTTCGTAGGTGGGGTTTGGCTCCATGTCGTGGCTCAGCAGACCCTTCCAATAGGTTTCGAAGGAGTTATGGATGGAATGCCAATGCCAGTATTCCACCATGTCCGCGCCGGAAGCCAGGTGGGAGTACGCTTGCAAACGCAGCTGACCGGGGAATGGCACCCAGCCGTGCTGACCTTGAGCCTCGGTTTCCAAGACCAGGTAGTTGGCGCCATTCTTGGTAGAGCGGGTCACGTCGCCGCCGAAGGCGATTTCGGTGCCGGTGAGCTCGTCCTCGGTGGGGTGGTAGATGTCCGCGCCGGTGATGTCCACGGCCTTGGAGGCCTTGAAATGGTCGACGGCCGGCTGGATGCCGTAGGAATAGCCACGCCATTCGAAGTCGAAGTTCTGGGTGACGAACTGATCCTCACGAGCGTATTCGCGCACGATATCCGCCTGCCATGCGAGGAATTCGGCCACCTGCTCACGGCGGAAACGGTCGAATTCCCCGCGCAACGACTGGTTGATCGTGTTGGTCACATCCGGGAAATCCTCCCAAGCATCCACGCGATTAGACCAGTAGTCGAGCCCAAAGTGAGCGTTCAACGCATCCAAATCATCATGGAACTTGCCGCGCAGGTACTTGATGAACAATGCCTGCATATCAGGGCTCACGGAATCGTAATACTTGGTTTCGTTATCCACCTGATAGCCGATGACCGCCGGATGGTCGGCTACATGCTCGATCAAGCGGCGGATCACGCGCTCGCCATAATAACGGTAGGAAGGGTTGACGATATCCATGATCTGGCGCGGACCGTATTTGCCCGGTCCCGCTGGGGTATCGGCCAGCACATCCGGATGCATCTTGACCAGCCATGCGGGCACCGCGTACGTAGGTGTGCCGACGATCACGCTGATGCCGTGGCGATGGGCGGCTTCCAGCGCACGGTCCACATGGCTGAAGTCGAATACTCCCGGCTGCGGCTCGCACGTGCTCCACGTGGATTCGGCAATGCGAATCACATTGATGCCTGCAGCATCCATCATGCGCATATCGGTTTCGATGCGGTCTTTGCCGGCGGGCATGTATTCGTCGTAGTAGGCTGCACCGAACAGGATGCGGTCAACGCTGGTCTTGCTCATCGTAAGGTCACTCCCCTGCTGTGTCTGGGTTAGGCTGATTGCCGATTTATTGAAGTTGTTGTCGAGTTTTCATTGGTCTGCCCCTCAGCCGGCTCTGCCGTCAGCCTCCCTGTCAACAAGAGGAGTTGGAAGGAACCGAGAGCGCTCATATGGAAACGGCCGGCCCACTGGATTTGATTCAAGCGGACCGGCCGCAGCCGAGAGGGTTTTGCATGATGTCGCGCACCGCGCGAGGCTTACTTGACGCCCTTAATCATCATGATGAACACGCAGCCGAGCAGTGCGAACACGATGGAGATCGGGAAGGCGGCGGCGTAGCCGAGGGTCATGGTGATCACGGACATGAGCACCGGGCCGAGCATCTGGCCCAAGGTGGTGGCGAGGTTCAGCACACCGAGGTCCTTACCGGCCTCTTCCTTGTTCGGCAGCACGTCGACGTTCAGGGCCTGATCGACGGAGGAGTAGACGCCGTAGCCGAGACCTGCGATGCCGGCGTAGAGGAACATGCCCAGCGTGGTCGGCATAATCCACGGCATGGCCATACCGATGGCGAACAGCACGGAGGCGGCAACGACCGGAATCTTACGGCGGCCGATGAGGTCGGAGATCGGGCCGGCAACCACGGAGCCGCCGAGGGAGACGACCATGGTGATCACGGACATGGTGGCCATTGCGGCACCGGCGGCGGTGTCATCGAGGCCGATGTACTTCTGGAAGATGAGCAGCTGGTAGACGGTGATCATCTGGTAGCTCAGCAGCATACAGATACGGCCGGCGAACGCCTTGTAGAAGTCGTGAGCGGTGGAGAACTTTGGCGGGATGAAGCTGCGGAGCACATCGGAGGCCTTGCCCTCGTCCTTGGGCAGGAAGTCTGCGGAGGATTCCTTCGGCACGATGATCACGGCGACGATGCCGCCGAGGAACATCAGGACGCCGGCGAGGATGAAGCCCGGGAACGGCTTCAGGATGAAAGCAGAGCCGATGAGGGTGCCGATCGGGGCGCCGCAGGTCTGGCCGGCACCGAAGAAGGCGGACATGGTGCCGCGCACGTTCATCGGGATACGGTCGGAGATCATGGCGACCAGCGGGGCGATCATGGCGTTCAGGCCGAACATGCACAGGCAGTAGATGATGGTGATGGCCACGGCGTTGGTCACCATGCCGGTCAGGAACAGGGTTACGCCGCCGAGGATGGCGCCCAGCACGATGAACGGAGTGCGACGGCCCCACTTGGAGCGGGAGCGGTCGGACAGGGTGCCGAACAGCAGGTTGGAGACCAGGGATGCGACTGCGGTGCAGGCGTTGATCACACCGGTCAGTCCTTCAACGTCCGGGCCGAAGATGGACTGCAGATGCTTGGTAAGCAGCACGGCGGAAACGATGGCCAGACCGCTCATCCACAGCAGGCCGAAGACCAGGAAGCCGGCGCCGAAACGAATCAGCGTGACCTTGTCCATCTGCTTGCCGGTTTCGGGAGACAGCGACGGATCCTTATCCGCCGCTTCGATGTTCGCATTGAAAGCCGCCAGACGCTCGTCTGCGGGGATTGCGGTTGAAGCACTCATCCTTGAACCTCGTGTTTCTTATTCGCCATTGTCTGCTTTGACATGTATCTAACATGCATTAGATATGCCATTAGCATAAAGCCGAACGCATTCTTTGTCAAATTGTTATATAACAACTATTAGATACACTAAATCGCTTATATTTCAACGTTTTACAGCCACCAACAGCTCATTGCGACACGCGGGAACATTTTTATCTAGTTATGACTATGCAAAGCCGCGAACAGCGTAAACCCGTGCCGCCAACGACGTTGTCGGCGGCATGCAGCATATCAGGAATCACAGCATCAGCGATAGTTGTCCCACAGGGGCGAGGGGAAAATCATCGCCTCGAAGTTCAGCCACTCGTCATAAAGGTCCACCGGAGGCTGGCGCATCCAGCGCAGCTGCACGCCATCCATGGCTTCAATGCATAGACGGACTATCGGTTTCATGGAGTCCTCCCACGAACCCAATTGCGGAGGAATAACCCATGGATAGCGCGAATAGTGATCCCACACCGCTTCCGGGCGGTTTTCGAAGTATTCGAACAGCGGATGCTCCGGGCTGAACGCCTCGGACTCCAGGTTCATATACAGGCGCACCATTTCACGTCGCTGGGCATTGTAACGAACCAGGTAGCGCAGATACGAGGGGAACAGCAAACGCTCCGGATCGCTGCCGGGCAACCCCGATGCCATGAAATCATCCGGAGTTCCGTAGGTGTCGTAGCTGTCGGTGATCAGCATCGACAGCAGACCTTCCTTGTTGCCGATGTAATGCAGCAGACCAGGCTGGCTCATGTCCACCGCATCGGCCACGTCTTTCAGGGACGTGCCATAATAGCCCTTCTCCCCCACCAGACGCACTGCGACCTGCGCAATCTCATTGCGTCGCTCTTCAGGGCTTTTGCGCACTCGCTTCTGCTTCGCTGCTACCATGCGAGCTATTATATCGAATGTTCATTCGATAAGATGCATTCCTCATCTCCTATACGTACTTTTCGCGCGAAAAGTACGTTTCCGGCCCAAATCTGGTCACTCTACCGCACTTTTCGCGCGAATCGGACGCAAAAGGACCAGTTTGAGCCCTCGTAGCGTACTTGTCGCGCGAAAAGTACGAATAGCACGCTACAGACGCACGAGTTCACCGCCGTCCGCCGCCTGTTTGACGGCGTTCAGCACTTCCAACGTCTTAATCGCGTCCTCGGGAGTGACCAGCGGTTCTTCCTCCCCGCGAATCACGCGTTCAAAATGCTTCAACTGCAAGCGGTGTGGCAATCCTTCGCGCACGCCCTGCACCTCGCAGACGAACGGCTTGGTCCAATCGCTCACGCCGCCGGCATGCGAGAACAGATGCAGTCGCGGTAGTGAAAGCGAGGCTTTGGTGCCCATGATGTAGTAGGCGTCGGTGTCGTATGGTGCAAAGAACGGGTTCTCACGCGCGGTGGATTCCCAGTTCCACGGACTGGCCGCTGAATCCGACAAAGTGATGGTGCCCAATGCACCGTTGGCGAATCGTACGGTGGCCACGGCGGAATCCTCTACTTCAAAGCCACGCGCGGAATTCGCGGACATGCCCTGAATCTCCACCGGCTCTCCGATGAGATAACGCATGAGGTCCACATCGTGCACCATGTTCACCAGAATCGGGCCGGCGCCTTTCTGCCTGCGCCACGGAATGTCATAGTAGGTGTCCGGCTTGTACAGGTTGTACAAGATCGCCACGGTCACGATTTTGCCGAGGGCTTCGGATTCGATGATCTCCTTGGCACGACGCACCTTGGGATTATGGCGGCGATGCTGGCCGACCAGCACGGGTACGCCGGAGGCACGCGCTTCGGCCGCGAACGCGCGGGCGTCATCCAAATCATCGCTGATTGGCTTCTCCACCAGGGTCGGAATGCCGCGTTTTACGGTTTCGCGCGCCATCGGCACGTGCAGATGGTTCGGCGAGGCGATCACTACGCCATCCAGCGCAGTGCAATCCAGCATCTCCTGGTAATCGGCGAACCACGGCACGCCGGCATCCTTGGCCACCTGCTCAGTGGCCGGCATCGGATCTGCGATGGCCACCAATCGCGCGTCGGCATCGTCCTGAATATAGCGGATATGATCGCGGCCCATGGCTCCAGCGCCAATAACAGCCAGTCGAAGTTGTTCTGTCATTATTTACTCCTTGATTGGTTACTTCTTTGCCGGCATCATCGTGCCGGCCTTCTTGACTCGGGCGGCAAGAAACAGCACGATCACCAGGCCAAATACAGTGACGCCTGCCGCCGCATAGAATGCGATGCGGTAGCCATACGCTTCGGAGTGCAGCCCGGTGGCCAGACGCGGGCCGATCCATGCGCCAAGCGCATAGCCGAGGAACATGATGCCGTAGTTGACGCCGAGATGCTTGGTGCCGAACGTTTCTCCGGTCAGCGGCGGGTAAATCACCAACAGCGCACCGAAGGCGAAACCGAGCACAATCACGCAAATCACGAAGAACACGGCATTGTAGGCGAACGACATCGCGATCATGGCGAGCGCAGTGACCATCAACATCAGCGACAGGCATTTGAATGCGCCGAATTTGTCGTACAGCGCACCGAATGTCAAGCGTCCCAGGAAGTTGGAGATGGTGGAGATGGATACGGCCATCGCTCCGAATGCGGCGGCGGTCATCGTGCCCACGGCCCCCACATGCTCCTGCGAGATGGAGGAGACGGCACCCACCAGCATGGTGCCGGAGGATGCGGCCATCGCGTAGACGGCGAGCAACACGTAGAAGCGCGGCGAAGCGAGCATGGCTTTGAAATCGAAACTGCCGTCATCGCCGGTAGCGGCAGCGATGCCTGTGGGCTTGTCGGCGACTGGAGGCTCCCAGCCCTTCGGTCGGTAATCGGCAGGTGCCGGATGAACGAACAGCGAGCCCAAGGTGATGGTCACCCAGAAGGTGACGCCGAGAATCTTCAGCGCATTGGAGACGCCGAACGCGCTGGATAGGGCGTTGGCCACCGGGGCGAGTGTGGCCGGGCCGATGGCGGCAGCGGCCAAAAGGATGCCGGACGCTTTGCCTCGAATATCCGGGAACCAACGTTGCGCCGTGGTGAGGGCCGGGTTGTAGACCAGACCATTGCCGACAGCCGCAATCAATCCATGGCAGATATACAGCATTGGCAGGCTGTCTGCGATGCCGGTCAGGAACCAGCCAAGACCGAAGACGAAACCGCCGACGAGCATGACCGTGCGCGGACCGAATTTATCGGAGATACGCCCGGAGAAGATGCCTGTGACGGCCATCACCGTCTGGAAAATGGAGTATGAGAGGCTGACTTCGGCGGGCGTCCACCCGTGTTGTTCGGACAGTGGATTGAGGAAGACGCTGAACAGGGCGATGGATGCCACGAAGAACATGACCACGAATGCGGCGGACAATACGCCGTATCGGTTGGGTTCATGTTTGGCAGCCGCATTGGAGCCGGAAACTGCGGTAAGGGAAGTCATGAATGATCCTTTCTGCACTGTGATGGAACTGCGATCCAAGCGCTGAATTTGGCCGATTACAGCAGTCCGCGCTGCTTCAGTGAATTGATGGCGAACTGGCGGCGACCGCCCGGCTTGGGCGTGAGGTCTCCCATCATGAGATGGAATCCGCCATCCACGCTGATTTCGTCGCCGTTGACGAAATCGGAGCGCTTGGAGGCAAGGAAGGCCACTGCATTGGCGATATCCTGCACTTCTCCGATACGACGGGAGGCGATCAGACGTTCGCGTTCCTCGGTCACCTTGGGGTCGGCGTAGAAAGAGGCGCTCATCGGGGTCTTCACAAAGCATGGGCATACGCAGTTGGAACGGATGCCGAACGGCCCCCATTCGGCGGCGATCATCTTGGAGAGCATGCCAAGGCCGGCTTTGGCGCACGAATACGCGCCGGAGAAGGTTTCCGGCGAATGCGAAGCCACCGTGGAAATGTGCACGATACGGCCGGTCTTATGCTCCAGCATCACTTTGCCGAAGGCTTGCGAAAGGATGAATGCGCCGGTCAGGTTCACATTGATGACGTCTTTCCAATCGGAAAGCGGCAGGTCCTCCAGCGGAGCGAAACGCAGAATGCCGACCGTGTTGACGAGCACGTCCACAGTGCCGAAATCCTTGACGACTTTATCTTTAAGAATCTCCACATCATCGGCATCGGAGACATCGCAACCATAGCCGCGCGCTTCAACACCATATTCGTCGGCAAGTTGAACCGCATATGCCGCGGTATGTTCTTCGCTGATATCGACCAATGCCAGTCGGGCTCCGGCGTGAGCCAGCTCAGCGGCGATGGCGGTGCCCATGCCACCAACCGCTCCGGTGACTACGCATACGTCACCGAATAATCCCAACCAACTATTGTCTTTGCGCTCATCCATGAGCGAACCTCCTATGCTCGCTGTTCGCGGTACCACACACATCGCTGTGCGCTTATGCACCAGGCTCGGCCGCATCCCCGTTGATGCCGCCGGGCTTGGTAGCTGCGATGCTAAACTTTGCCCCGAGGGTAAGGTCAAATTCACGAGGATGACAAAGGAGTGTCATCGATGCGCGAGGATGATGAGCTGCTGACCATCGGTGAGGTCTCCAAGCTTGATGGCACGAGTGCCAAAGCATTGCGCTATTACGATGCACACGGTATTTTGACGCCGTTCGTAACCGATTCGCGCACTGGCTACCGGTATTACACGCCCGATCAGATGCTGGAAATGGATGTGATTCGGCTGTGCTTGGATGCCGGAGTTCCCCTAGATTTGATTGAATCATTCCGCGAAGCCGATGGATCGCTTGATTGGCGAGCGTTGATGGAAACCGGACGCGAGCGTGTGGCGCGGGAAGTGACTCGCTTACGCACGCTGGAGACAAGTCTGAATGATTATTTAGGTGAAGTGACGCGTAAGGCACGTACGCCCGATGACGGCATCGTGCGTTCCGATCTGCCGGCCACATGGATGCTGGGCAAATCATGGCCTTATTTTGGCGACGTTTTTCAACTCAAGCCGTATCTGCGGGCGATGACCGCGTTACGCGCGGCCGTGCGGGATTCCGGTTTGCCGCGTCTGTTGCGGCGAGGCATTCTGGTGGACTTGTTGGAGCATAAGGCATACGCATACCAGCAGTTCGAGCCAAAGATTGCAGACGGCTCGTCTACTGGCAGCAAGCCCGCGGACGCTGATTTCGGCTTCGATGCCGCTCTGACCGTTTTCCATCCGGATGGCGGACCGGCAGAAGGCCAAGTTATCGAGCGGGAATCCTTAACCGCATGCTTCGATGAAGCGCTGGCGATGGCCATGCAATTCGATTCCAATGAATGGCGGCATGTCACCATTTGCGAAATCTGGGGCAGTCATACCACTGAAGGCTCGATGCGCGTAAGAATGACCCGGCACCATTGCGACGCCGGGCGCATGTAGTAATCATGCTTCGCATGATACCGCATGATATAAGCCTCTCCCTTCGCCATTGCTAGCACAATGGCAGCTCCCTCATCAGAGGGAGGCTCGTTTCCATCGGCTCCCTCTGATGAGGGAGCTGGCCGCCACAGGCGGACTGAGGGAGAGACCGCAATCGAAGATTGCTTAATAATCATCAGCCTCAGGCTGATTCCTACTCCTGGAATACGTCCGGGTGATTCGGGTCGCCGGGGATGTCCGCGAGCAAACCTTCGAGCCCCAGGAATTCCTTCCAGAATTCGAGTGGCTGACCGTATGGGGAAGCCTGACGGCCATGAGCCTGAATGTTGGCCTTGGCCTCGAACACCTCCTCTTCGGTGATGCCATCGAAGTAGCTTTCGAGGCGTTCGCGGTTCTCCGGAACATAGAACAGGGAAGCCACGATTTCGGTCAGACGCTCCGCACGCTCGATCGGCAGTGAATCCCAGTGGCGCAGCTCCACAAAGTTCTTCAATCGCACATCATTGAAATGCGTGGAGATGATGTGGTTAATCTCGTATGGGTTCAATTCACGATCCGGATACACGTCGCCGGCATTCTCACGGAAGGCCGGGCGGTGCAGTTCCTTCGGGCTGGCACCGGAGGCCACTGCTTCGGGCGTATGAGTCAGATCGGCGAACATCAGCGGCGTGGAAAGCACGTCAATCGCATAATCCTCCCAGCCGAAGCGTGGGTCGAACAGTCCTGGAATCACATTCGTGCGCTGGAAGTCAAGGTAATCCCACATGCGCTGACGAAGTAGCGGCCATGGGTTCGTCTCGCCTTCGAAATAGGGGGTGTTGCGGAAGAAGTACGCCAGAATCGGGCCAATCACCGTACCCAGACGCATCTTCTCGATGGCGTCGTGCTCATCCACGAAGTCGATGCTGACCTGTGTGGATGCGGAGCAGCGCATCATGCATGGACCGAACTGTCCGACGCGGCCGAGGTAGTCGGTCATCGCATCGTAGCGATCCTTGGGGTTCACTGGCACATCCGCGAAGCTGGACTTGGGCTGGTAGCCGTAGTTGACCAAGCGGAAGTCGAGGTCCTTGAGAATCGGATCGGCTTCACGACGGAACTTAGTGTACAGCGTGATCAAATCGCTGGGCTTCTTCAGGATGCCGATTGAAGTCTCCACCTGGCCACCGGGCTCCAGGGAAACCGAGACTCCGGGGCGCGCGAGGCCTACGAGATGGCCGTTCTCCCAGTATTCTTTTGCTTCGTCATAGTAGGGAGCAAGCCGTTTGAGCAGCGTCTCGATGCCGTTCGGTTCGTAATAGCTGACGGCCGTATCGCTGCCGTTATGCACAGGCAGATGCTCGATTTCCACACCGAATCCACCGGTGCCGCGCTGGGCGCGACCGCTTTCGAAGAACTTCAGCAGGCTTTCGACATGCTTGGGGTTCGGCTTGGCGAGCAAATGCGCATAACTAATCCTCGGAGTAACCATAAACGGTATCGTATGCGAGCCAGTCCTCGGCCGCGCCCGAATGCCCGCCAATCGGCTATATAAAAAACCGATAGCCGGCGATTGCCTCGCATGTCACAAAGCCATGCCACAAAGCCAAACTGCAAAGCGCACATTACCGATATGGAGTGTTTGGACGGCAGGTGACGTATTCAGACCGTAAGCTTGGCCGAACGGCCTTGAGTGTGTCGGAATGCGTTACCTGCCGTCCAAACACGGTTACGTTACCGTACCATTTTCACATCAGTCAGCGGATGTAAAGCCCTGCGGCTCCCCAGCTTCCGAGAACTTGGCCAGATGCGCCTTCTTTGCGGCTGCGATCATCAGCTTGATGCGGTTGAGCTGATTGGCTTCGGAGGCACCAGGATCGTAATCGATGGACACGATGTTGGCTTCCGGATGCAGTCGACGAATCTTGCCGAACATGCCGCGGCCGGTCACATGGTTCGGCAGGCAGGCGAATGGCTGCGCGCAAATTACGTTCGGGCACCCTTGTTCGATAAGTTCCAGTATCTCGGCCGTAAGCAGCCAGCCTTCGCCGGCCTGCACACCGATGGAGGTGACTTCGCCGGCCTTCTGGACCAGTTCAGGCATTGGATCGTCCTGCTTGAACTTACCGTGAGACAGTGCAATGGCCTTCTTGATCGGCGCATTGTACATGTCGAGCCCCCAGCGCATCAGCGCATAGAGCTGCTGGTTGCCGCCCATGCCAAGGTTCTTCTCGTTCCAGTCGGTGATGTAGGGGCGTGTGGTCATGAATTCCATGATGCCGGGCACCACGGCCTCGCAATCCTGGGATTCGATGACATCCACCACATGGTTGTTCGCATCCGGCTGGTACTTGACGAGGATCTCACCCACCACGCCGACGCGCACCTTGCGCGGAATATCCTTCAGGGGCAGCGCGTCGAAGCTCTTCACGATCTCCTTGGCGAGCGTGCCGTAGGGCAGATATCCCTTCTTCAGCCACGGGGTCTTGGCCGCGGTCTTGGAGAAGCCGTGATGCTCGATGGTTTCACGGATGATAGTGTCCCACTGCTCATAGAGACGGTTGGCCGCACCCTTCTCCACCTCGTATGGACGCACACGGTAGAGGCACTTCATCAGCAGATCGCCCAGAATCAATGCTTTGATGGCGCGATGCAGCATCGGCACCGTGGCCTTGAAGCCCGGATTATCCTCCAAGCCTTGCGTGGAGATGGCGATGACCGGGATCTGCGGGTATCCGGCGTCGATCAGGGCCTTGCGAATCAGGCCGAAATAGTTGGTCGCGCGGCACATGCCGCCGGTTTGGGTGATGGCCAGAGCCACGTGATCGGGATCGTACTTACCTTCCAGAATCGCATCGATAAGCTGCCCAATCACCATGATGGCCGGATAGCAGGCGTCATTGTTCACGTATTTCAGGCCGGTTTCCACATCGCCGCGGCTGGCGTGCTTCAACACGTCGAACTTGTATCCGCCGGAGCGGATGACCGCTTCCACCAATGAAAGGTGGATCGGGCTCATCTGCGGAGCGACAATGGTATAGTCCCGCTTCATGTTCTTCAGGAACTTCTGGCGATGGGCGTAGCGGCTCATCGTGGCGTTGTTATGCGCGTTCTTCTTGGTGGTCTTGCCCTGCTTGGAATCCGGCTGATCAACGGTGCCGTTCGAGCCCGCGAGCACGTTCTTGGCGTTCACTGCGGCATCGAGGTCACGCTGCGCGGCCTTCTTGGAAGCCTCGCGCATAGCCTTGGTGAGCTTCGGATTGGCTGCCATTGTGGTGTCGAGCAGTACCTGACGGCCGGGGGTCGGCGCCTTAGAACCGGTTTTACGGAAGCCCATCGGCTTGGGGCCGGCTGCCGGTTGTGCTTCGGACTGTTCCGCCTTGACTTTGGCTTCGGCGGCTTCGACTGCGGCCTGCGCTTCGGCAAGCGCTGCCTTGGCGGCGGCCAAATCGGCTTCGGCCTTGGCCTTGGCGGCTTCACGAGCCTTGGCTTGTGCCGCATCTTCAGCCTGAAGAGCTTCTGCCTTGTCAGCCGCCTGCTGGTTTGCGGCTTGGGCTGCAGCGGCTTCACGAGCCTTATTGGCTTCACGCTCCTCGACTGCGGCCTTCAGCGAACGCAGTCGAATCTTTGCGGCACCAAGGTTGGAGACCTCATCGATCTTGAGCAGCGTATACACATCGGCCTTATCGGCGAGGATTTCAGCCACCTGATCGGTGGTGATGGCGTCGAGGCCGCAGCCGAACGAGTTGAGCTGCACAAGTTCGAGTCCCGGGTAAGAGGCAACGAAGTGTGCGGCCGCATACAGACGGGAGTGGTATGCCCACTGGTTGGTGACACGCAATGGCATCTTGGTCACCGTACGGTCGCCGACATGGCGGAAGCCAGCCGCATTCTTGGAGCGTGGGTCCTGCTCACCTTCGGCAAGGAAGGCAGTAAGGTTGAGCTTCTCCCCCGGCTGCAGTTCACAGATGGAATCCTCGGAAAGCACCACCATGCCGAGCGAGCAGATGGTCTCCGGGATGCCGTGGTTGATTTCAGGGTCGATGTGGTACGGACGGCCGGCGAGCACGATGCCCCGGCAGCCGTGCTCCTTCATATAGGCGAGCGCGGCAAGACCTTCCTGCTGCACGTCGTGCTTGAACACCTTGTCTTCGGCGTAGGCGGCCTTGACTGCGGTTTCGGCCTCCTCACGGGTCACGTTGGCCCATGCAAATTCCTCGACGATGCGGTCGACCATCAGCTCATGGTTGGCAAGGTTGAAGTACGGGTGCATGTAGCGCACGCTTGGGTCGCGCAGTTCGGGCATGTTCGCACCGACGACCAGTGGATAGTTGGCCACCACCGGGCAGTTGTAATGGTTGTCGGTGTTGGGGACCAGATTCTCCTCGTAGCTCACGCAGGGGTAGAAGATGGTTTTGACGCCCTTGTTGAGCAGCCACTTGATGTGGCCGTGCACCAGCTTGGCCGGGTAGCAGATGTTCTCGGACGCAATGGATTCGATGCCGGTTTCGAACAGCTCATGGGAGCTGCGACCGGAAATCATCACCTTGAAACCGAGGGAGGTCAGCAGCGTGAACCAGAACGGGTAGTTCTCATACATGTTGAGCGCACGCGGAATGCCGATTTCGCCACGGGTGGCCTTCTTATCGGTCAGGCGGCGGTAGGCGAAGCAACGCTTGTACTTGTAGTCATAGAGGTTCGGGCGGTCGGAGCGCTTCTTCTTGGCGTCGCCGCCGCGTTCGCAACGGTTGCCGGTTACGAAGCGGGAGCCGTCGGAGAACGTGGTGATGGTGAGCTTGCAGTGGTTCTGGCACAGCTTGCACACGTCACGTTCGGTGGTCATCGACATGTTGTCGAGTGCTTCGCCGGTCAGGATGGAGCTGGCGGTATGGGCCACGCCATCGATGACGACCGTATGCGCTTCCGAGGCGTTTGCTTCAGCAGAGCCGGTCTTCTTGAAGCCTTCGGCTTTGGATTCGCCGGCTGGCTGCGGTTTTTCTTCGGTGCCGTCAGCTTTGACCACTGTATCCAGATGATCGGCTTCGTCCTGATAATGCATGCGGGCAGTCAGAGCCGCGCCGAACGCGCCCATCAGGCCAGCGATGTTCGGGCGGGTGACTTCACGCTCAGTCAGCAGTTCGAAGGCGCGGAGCACGGCGTCATTCAGGAATGTGCCGCCCTGCACCACCACGGTGTCGCCGAGTTCGCCGGAATCACGCAGTTTGATGACCTTGTACAAGGCGTTGCGCACCACGGAATAGCACAGACCGGCCGCGATGTCTTCAATCGAAGCGCCTTCCTTCTGTGCCTGCTTGACCGAGGAGTTCATGAACACGGTGCAACGGGAGCCCAAGTCCACCGGATGGGTGGAGGCGAGTGCCTTCTGCGTGAATTCCTGAATCGTCAAGCCCATCGACATGGCGAAGGTCTGCAGGAATGAACCGCAACCGGAGGAACAGGCCTCGTTGACGGCGATGGAATCAATGACGCCATCGGTGATGGCGAGGTACTTCATATCCTGGCCGCCGATGTCGATGACGGCGGTGACGCCGGGGCTGACCATTTCGGCACCGCGGTAGTGGGCCATGGTTTCCACCACGCCCTCATCCAAATGCAGACCGGTGGTGATGAGTCCTTCGCCGTAGCCTGTGGCGCAGGAACGTGCGATCCAAGCGCCTTCAGGCAGTTCGGATTGAATCTTCTTGACGATGTTGATGGCTGCGGTCAGCGGGCTGCCTTCATTGTTGGCATAACTGGACCAGACGATTTCGCGATCGTCATTGACCAATGTGGCCTTAATGGTGGTGGAGCCTGCATCGATGCCGAGGAAGTGCGGACCGTGCGCACCTTCAAGCGTGCCGATGTGGATGTGTTCCTTATGGTGGCGCTTGTTGAACGCCTCACGGTCCGCCTCCGTGGGGAACAACGGCGGCATGGTGGGCGTATTGGAGGGCAGGTTTTCAAGCTCTTCCAAACGCTTCAAAATCTCAGCGCAGCTGTGCGCTTCGAAATGGTGGCCTTCATCGTCGGCATCGATATCCGCCTGCAATGCGGCACCATAGGCCACGTACAGGTGGGCGTTGGTGGGCACGATGAATTCGTCCACCTTGCCTTCGAGCGCACGCTGGAATGCGGCGCGCAACTCGGACATAAAGAACAGCGGGCCACCGAGGAAGATCACGGTGCCGTGAATCGGGCGGCCGGAGGCAAGACCGGCGATGGTCTGCGTGGCCACTGCGGTGAAGATGGAGGCGGCGAGGTCCGGCTTGGCGGCACCATCGTTGATGAGTGGCTGCAAATCGGTTTTGGCGAACACGCCGCAGCGGGATGCGATCGGGTACAGATTCTCGTAACTCTTGGCCATCTCGTTGAGGCCTGCGGCATCCGTGTCCAGCAACGTGGACATCTGGTCGATGAACGCGCCGGTGCCACCAGCACAGGAACCGTTCATGCGCTGCTCGGGAGTCGGCTTCAAGTAAGTAATCTTGGCATCTTCGCCACCAAGTTCGATGATGACGTCCGCCTGCGGATATTCCTTATCGATGGCTTCGGTTTCGGCGATGACCTCTTGAATGAACGGCACATGCATGTTGTCCGCCAAGGCCAGACCACCGGAGCCGGTGATGGCCAAACGAATCGGCTCATCGCCACGGCCAAGTTCTTCAAGCTTCTTATGAATGTCTACGAGCAGACCGGCCACGGTGGCACGCACGTTCGCATGGTGACGGCGATAATCGGAGAACAGGGTGGATTTGAGGGAGTCGGATTGATCGAGCACCACTGCTTTGACGGTGGTGGATCCAATATCCAATCCCACGCGCAACGGTTTGATGTTTTCTGATACGGCTGCTGCGGCCACATTCGTGTCCGACGCGGTATTCGCATTCGCCTGCGTATCTGCGTGGGCAATGCGGGCGTCGTCCGCGGTCACGTTCGATGCGGTATCAACCATGTGTTCCTCTTAGCTTCGGCCTCCGGGATAACTGCCTGCACAAGCCGCAAGGGAACCAACGACCGCCTCGGACGGCTGGCAGGCACCCTGCGGACGGCTTCGCCCGGCTACTTCTTCGGGTTAGCTTAGTCTGACCACCTGCCCAACATGGCACTCTTCATCGTGATTTCGCTCACGGAAAGCATGTTTCCCAACACTTTTCAAGATATTGCCTGTGTCGTGCACATAATATTCATAACCGCAATGCTTCTCGTCTGGGCATCTCGGCACGCGTTTGTATGTTCACGCATTTACCAATCCCTCGAGAACATACAAACGAATTCATAAACCTCGTTTCAGGACGCCTGCGAACCCTCGCCGGCCTCACGGTCCTTCAGGTAGATCTCGGGAATGTCGCGTTCCTGGTCATGAAGCTTGGCCCAGATGACCGGCTTGCCGGCTTCGAGGGACTTCGGTACATCGAGAATACGCTGGTTGGCGGAACCGCGGAACTGCAGCAGGGAGTTTTTCTGATTCTTCAAGTATCGGCCGTCCACGAGGATGTCGATGAGGCGCAGGAGCTCGAGCTTGTCAGGCGTCTCGCCGGGGCGCATGAGCTCCTCCCATGTGTATCCGGTCCAGCACCAGATGTCTTTGGCATGGCCGAATTCTTGGCGGATGCGCTGTGCGAGCGGCACCAGCACGGGGGTGTTGAGCAGTGGCTCGCCGCCAAGGAACGTGATGCCCTGCACCCATGGGGCTTTGAGATCCTCGATGATCTTGTCTTCGAGCTTCTGGGTGTATTCATGCCCGGCTTGGAAGTCCCAGATGGAGGCGTTGAAGCAGTCCACGCAATGGAACGGACAACCGGAGACATACAGGGAGTTACGCACGCCTTCGCCATCGGTGACGATGAAGGTCTTGTAGTCGGCGATCATGCGCTTGGACATACGCCGCCCATCCCATTGGCCGGCTTTCGGATCATTGGCTAGCCCATGCGAGGGGACGGAGGGTCCTCGACCGGTCTCTCCTGCCGCAAAGTCATGGCGCTTGATTTCGCGCATCATGGATATCCTCCATTTTCCCGCTTCCGCCTAACCGTAACGTTGAGCTGGAAGCCAAGTGAGGGTCTCCCCGATGTGTTGCAAGACCGTAAGCTCGGCCGAACGGCCTTGAGTGTGTCGAACAACATATCGGGGAGACCCTCACGCCCCACGCTAACGATTACTTAGCTTCTTCGAACCACTCGCGCGTGGTGCCGTCGTTCAAGGTCACGCGACCGGTTTCGCCGCTCATGTGCTTGACGCGGTGGGCAATCTCCTCGTGACGACCGTGCACCATCGGGCGCTGGACCGGGCTGCCAAGGTAGCCGCAGGTGCGCTTGGTCACGTTGCACTTGTCCGGATCGGAGTTGCCGCACTCCGGGCACTTGAAGCCTTCCTCAGTGGGCTCGAAGTCACCTTGGAAGCCACATACGAAGCAATGGTCGATCGGGGTGTTGGTGCCGAGGTAGCCGATGCCGATGTTGTAGGCGTAATCCCACACGGCTTCGAGAGCCTTCGGGTTGTCCTGCAGGCACGGGTACTCGCAGTAGTTGATGAAACCACCGGAAGCGTAGTACGGGAAGTCCTTCTCGTAGTTGAGCTTCTCCATCGGGGTCGGCTGCAGCCACACTGGGTAGTGGAAGGAGTTGGTGTAGAAGTCGTGATCGGTCACGCCTTCGATGCGGCCGAACTTCTCGCGATCCATGCGGTTGAAGCGGTCGGTCAGGGACTCAGCCGGAGTGGAGTACACGGAGTAGTGGTAACCCTCGGCCTTGCTCCACTGCTTGCACAGCTCGTTCATGCGCTTGACGATGGAGAGTGCGAATTCCTTGCCTTCCGGATCCCATCCGTGATCGCGAATCCAGTTCTTGCCGTAGAAGACCGCGGTGGTTTCGGCGAGACCGATGTAACCGAGGGATACGGTGGCACGCTCGTTCTTGAACAGCTGGTCCACGTTGTCGTTGGCACCGAGACGGCCGAACGCGCCGAAGCGGAACAGGGTCGGAGCATTGACCGGAGTGGCTTCCTTGCAGCGCATGATGCGGAACTGCAGGGCCTGATGCGCCACTTCCATACGTTCGTTGAACAGCTTCCAGAAACGTTCCTTGTCGCCATGGGATTCAATGGCGATGCGCGGCACGTTCACGGTCACCACACCGAGGTTCATACGGCCATCTTCCTCATCCTTGCCGGTTTCAGGGTTGATCCAGCCCTGCAGGAAGGAACGGCAACCCATCGGGGCCTTGAAGGAGCCGGTAATCTTGATGATGTTCTCGTAGAACACCACATCCGGGTACATGCGCTTGGTGGCGGATTCCAAGGCAAGCTGCTTCAGGTCGTAGTTCGGGTCGCTCGGGTCGCAGTTCACACCACGCTTGATAGTGAACACCAGCTTCGGGAAGATAGCGGTGTGATGTTCCTTGCCGAGGCCACGGATGCGGTTCAGCAGGATGGCGCGCTGAATCTCACGAGAGAACCAATCGGTACCGAGACCGAAGCCCACGGTGACGAACGGGGTCTGGCCGTTGGAGACGCGGTTGGAGTTGATCTGGTACTCCATGGTCTGCATGGCGTCGTAGATAGCCTTGCGGGTACGAATCTTGGCGAGAATCTCACGCTCCTGCTCAAGCTCGTCTACATCAGTGTGGAACGGAACGTCCATCGGCAGCGGCGCACGGTTGCCGAAGTGCAGCTTGGAGGGCTCGTTCTTCTTGGCGTTCTCCACCTGGCGGCGGGCGAACTCGACCGGCATGCCGTCCGGAATGGTTTCGCGAGCTTCCTCAAGGAACTTCTCGTAATCCTTCTTGGCGTACTGGGCAAGGTGCTCATCGGCGCGGTTAGCGGTCTGGCCACCGTACTGGCTGGAGGCCACATCCTTCATAATCTGGGTGATCTGGGTGGCTGCGATGGCGATGGACTTCGGGGAGGCCATCGGAGCGTTACCCAAAGTGAAGCCATTGGCCAGCATGTCCCAGAAATTCGGCAGGGAGCAGTTGGACTGTGCGGTGAATGGCGAGTAATCGGCGTCGTGGAAGTGGATATCGCCCTTCATGTGCGCGTTGGAGACGGCCGGCGGCAGCATGTTGAATGCGGCGGCCTTGGAGACGGCACCGGCCAGTAGGTCGCGCTGGGTGGCGTAGACGTTGGAATCCTTGTTGGCGTTCTCATGAATCAACGAAGGATCGTGATTCATGAAGCGGGCCACAGCCTCGTTCACGTCGGTTGCTTTGGCACGCTGGATATCCTTGTCCAGACGGTAGTTCGTGTAGGCACGAGCCACGTCATACAGGTGAGCGCCGATAAGGGCGTGCTCCACCAGGTTCTGGATATCCTCAATCTTGGCGGGACCTGCGTAACGTTCCTTGATCTCGCCTTCGACCTGGTTGGCGAAGCCGCGAATCATGGCTTCCTCTTCCGGGCCGACTTCTTTGTCCAGATCTTTGAAAGCGGACTTGACCGCAGAGATGATGTTGATCGGATCAAAATCGACCACACGACCATCACGCTTCTCCACGAGCACCACGCCACCACGGACAGCGCCTCTCGCCTCATGCTTGGTGGCGGTCTCTTCCATCACCTGTGCGCCCATCGGGCACCCCTTTCATCTCTAAACACACAACTCACAGACACTCGTTTTTGGCCGCGCTTACGCCAGCCAAGCAGAATTACATGGGTGTCGTTTTCTTGAACCTCTAGAACAATACGGCAACCCCACCCCTATATCTAGTACCCCGTAGAGGCGTGTTGGACTATTTATAGTGGTTTTCGGCTATTTTCCGCCAAAACTACAAGTGTGTGATTACCGTGACAGTTTTCATCTGGCGTGTCATCCACAGACTTATCCACCGCATTGACATTCCTCCATAAATTCGTCGACAACGTATCTGCAGTATCGCATGACTTTTCAGGCAGGGTAAATTTTTTCCCTCTTCGTTTTTCGCACTTATAGTGGAGAGCATGACTACAGCAATGGGGTATTCTCACACAGGCGCGGCACCTACCGCCGCTTCACTGGCAGCTGCCGGTTTTGGCCCGAGGCAAGCTGCCGGCACAGGGCAGACAAACGGCACCATTAATCTGCCGGACGGTCCGCGTCCAGCGGACCAGTTGCCGGCACGCGCCGCTGAAACCACCGCACAGAATCCATGGCCGGTGAGTGTGCTCAGCCAAAAGTTCTATGGCGCGGTGGAACGGTGGCCTTCGGCCTGGGTCACCGGACAGATTACGCAAATCAATACACGTCGAGCCGGTTCAGCATATATCACCTTGCGCGACGACTTCGAAGACATTGCCATGGAGGTCAATGGCTTCGGCCGATTTGCCCAAGCAGCCAGCGAATTCGTGCAGGGCGATCGCGTGGTTATTCATGGCAAACCGAATCTGTGGATGAAGCGCACGTCACTGTCGCTGCGCGGCGACACTATTTTGCGCGTTGGAGCAGGCGGAAGCCTCAAGGCCATGATCGACGAATTGCGTAAGAGGCTCAAAGGCGAAGGTCTGTTTGATGCTGATCATAAGCTGCCGCTGCCTGAGTTCCCGAAGACCATCGGTCTAATCTGCGCACCACAAGCCCGTGCCGAAGGCGATGTGATTACCAATGTGAATTTGCGTTGGCCAGCCGTTTCATTCAAAGTCGTTCACGTTCATGTGCAAGGCGAGCAATGCCCAGCAGACGTGGTGCAAGCCATTCAGCAGCTTGATGCCGATCCGCAAGTAGACGTCATCATCGTGGCACGCGGTGGTGGTTCCTTCGAGGATTTGATGGGCTTCTCGGATGAACGTGTGGTACGTGCGGCTTATGCCTGCACCACACCGCTCATCTCCTCCATCGGGCATGAAGATGACTGGACACTGCTTGATTTGGTGGCCGACCTACGCGCCTCCACACCTACCGATGCAGCCAAGCGCGTTGTTCCTGACGTCTTCGAGCAATCGCAGCTCATCGAAGGCGCCATCGACCGCATACGTCTGCGTATGCGCTCACGCGTAGAAAATGAAATCCGGCTGGTCGAAGGTTATGCCAACCGGCCAAGCCTCACCCAGCCACACACCATGCTGGAACCACATCAGCGACTGATTGACGACTCGTTGCAGCGGCTCGACATCGGACTTCGACGCATTGTGGACGACGCTCAGCTCACCATTGAGAAGGCTCACGCCTCGCTGACGGCGTTGAGCCCGCAATCCACATTGAATCGTGGCTATGCCGTGGTTCAATCCACTGACGGCCATGTAGTGGATGACGCCAGTACCGTCAACGCCGGCGACAATTTCACCGTGACGTTGAAGAAGGGCGTCATCACCGCAACTGCCACATCAGCAACCGAATAATCATCACCAGCACATTATTGACATAACACTTATATAAAAGGAGAACAGCATGACCGACAAGAACACCACCCCGGCTTCGTCCTTGACCGACGAGGAGCGCAAGCTCATCGCACAGATGCCCTATGAGGAGGCTCGAGACAAGCTCATTCAGGCTGTGCAGGCACTGGAAACCGGCGGATTGAACCTCGACCAGTCAATGCGTCAATGGGAAATCGGCGAAGCGCTGGCCCAGCGCGCACAAGGCCTGCTCAATGACGTACGCGCCAAGCTCGACCAGGCACAAGCTAACCAGGCCGCCAACGAAGCCACCGCGGGAACTCAATCCAATCTGGATTGAGTTCCCCGTCGCGGCACAGCCGCTCCCCTCGCCTACAGGCAGTCCACCGGACTACCCGTTACACGGCTCAGCCCAATCCAATCTGGACTAAGTTCCCCGTCGCGGCACAGCCGCTCCCCTCGCCTACAGGCAGTCCACCGGACTGTCCGCTACACGGCTCAGCCCAATCCAACTTAGACTGAGTCCTCCTCGGCGAGGGGAGCTGGCAGCACAGCTGACTGAGGGGAGCTGCATCTGTGGGGTCCTTTGCATGCACAAAGAACCCCACAGGTGCAGCCGTCAATCGACGGAGCCCTCTACTTCTTCAATGGAACGTAAATCACATTGTCGATGAGTTCGCGGTAGTGCTTGACAATCTGAGCACGCCGGGTCTTCAGGCTCGGGGTCAGCATGCCGTTGGCCTCGGTGAACTCGTCCGGCAAAATCTCGAACTTGCGAATCGACTCGGCACGGGATACACCCTCATTGGCGGCGTTCACCGCACGTTCCACCTCGGCATGCACAATGGCGTTCTTGGCCAGCGCAGCCAAATCCGGCTCGGGCTTGGCACCTTGCGCTTCAAGCCATGCGTTCGCATCCGCGAAGTCCAACGTGACCAAAGCAGCCACGAACGGCTTCTTATCACCAATCACCAGGCACTGGTTCACCACCGGAGAGGTCATCACCGAAGCCTCCAACAGGCCCGGAGAGACATTCTTGCCACCAGCGGTGATAATCAGATCCTTCTTGCGGCCGGTGATGGAGATGAAACCATCCTCGTTGATATCACCCAAATCGCCGGTATGCAGCCAACCATCGGTAATCTGCTGGGCGGTGACCTCCGGATTGTTGTGATACCCCTTGCACACCAGTGGCCCCTTGACCACCAGTTCGCCATCCTCGGCGATACCGGCGGTGATGCCACACATCGGCATGCCAATGGTTCCGATGCGGTTATCCTCAGGCAAGCTCACACACACCGGACCGCAGGTTTCGGTCATACCATAGCCTTCCAGCACCGGCATGCCAATGCCGTTGAAGAAGTGTGAGAGCTCAGAATCCATTGGAGCGCCACCGGTGATGGCGAAGTCGGCATTCGGACCGAAAATGGTGCGGATCTTCTTGTACACCACCTGCTCGTAGAAGGCATGAGCAATGCGTCCGAAAAGTGGCAGCTTCTCCCCTTGCTGCTCGGCACGGGACCATGCGCGCGCATTCTCAGCGGCACGGGCAAACATCTTGCCCGCAAAACCGGTGCCGGCACGCTGGGAAGCGGCGTTGTAGACCTTCTCGTACACACGCGGCACAGCAAGCAGCAGCGTCGGCCCAAAGGTTTCAAAATCCTTGACCATGGTCTTCATATTGGAGCTCAATGCGAGCGTAATGGTGCCGCCGAAGCTGAAGAATTCCATGAATCGCGCGAACACGTGGCTCAACGGCAGGAAGAGCAGCAGTCGGCGATCCGGCCAAGCGCCAGCGCGAGGCATGTATTGCAAGGCGGAGAGCACCAGGAACGCGAAGTTGCGATGCGTAAGCTCCACGCCCTTCGGAGTGCCTGTGGAACCGGAGGTGTACACGATGGTGGCCAGGTCATCGCCATGGGAAGCATTCTTGTATTCCCAGAATTCGGCATCGGTCACTGATTCGCCATATGCCTTGATGGCATCCAGACCACCAGCTTCAATAACAAACACATTGCGTAGCGTCGGCACTTCATCGCGTACGGATTCGATCTTGTCGCGCTGCCCATCATCCTCGGCAATGGCGATGGTCACTTGGGAATCATTGAAAATCCAGCTGACCTGACTGGCGGAATTCGTCTCATACACCGGCACGGTGAGCGCGCCGATAGACATAATCGCAAGATCCAGTGCGGTCCATTCCCAACGAGTGTGGGAGACGATAGACACTGAATCCCCCTTATGTACGCCGAGCCCAATTAGACCTTTGGCCAAATCAATGACCATGCGGCGGAATTCTTCGGCGCTATACGGATGCCAAGCGCCATCTTCGCCCTTGTACTCGATCATCGATCCTTGAGGGTCGCGCTCAGCACGGCGATCGAGTAGATCGAACAGATTGATGTCGCTGTCAATCGGCTCCTTGACCGGGTTGGTGAACTGCTTGACGATTGTGGTGTCATTGTGTGCCACATCAGCGATATTTTCAGTCATATTCACTATGTAACTCCACGGCTGTTACAAATGGCCACATCCTCTCGACATCCAGCAGTCGAAAGAATGTGGCCATCACATCACCACGAGAAGATCGAATTTATTGATCGGCGGCGGCGGTCTCAATGCAGCGAATGGCGTTCAGCGTGCGAGGGTATCCAATGAACGGCATCACAGACGAAGCGACCTTCAATAGGAACGCCTTGCCGTTGCCGATACGCATGTTGGCTTTCGCATGGGCAATGAGCTGCGGCTCCACGCCGCCCTGCGCCGCCAGGTAGCAGTAGGTGATCATTTCACGTTCGCGCAAATCGAGTCCGCCACGCGTGTAGTAATCACCGAAACAATTGGCGGCCAGCCAACGATTTATCTGCGGATATTCCGGATTGCCAGATGTAGCGAAACCCTTCATGCCTTTGCCGAAGATATCAACCTGAGCTTGCTCACCGGCAGTGACACGGCTTGCAAAGTCCGGCTCAGTGGTTGCCTGGGGTTTGAGCGGCAACGCGACACCGCGTTGAGTCAGCACCTCATTGGTAACGTCGAAGAACGGAAACACACGGCCGATACCAAGATAGGCAACCGCCTGATACACGATTTCCTTGGCCTCGCTAGGAGTTACGCCCATATCCAAGGCTGCGCCCAGCATTACACGGAATTGATCAACGCCCTGGCACCCCAGCAGAGTGGCGAGAATCGCAATGAATCGAGTCCGGTCATCCAACGGATCCTCACCGTCGGGCGCACCACCGTTAACCACCTCATCGAACGCGAAGTTATCGAATCGCTCGGTGAATTCCGGATCGGTTTGCGGCAGAGAAGGAACATCATCATTGGGGAACATGCGAGCGAGATATTCGCTGGCGGCATGAGTCAGGTGAGGTTCATAAGCGTTATCTGTTTCATCGGCTTGCATATCGGTGGTTTGCGCAGTCATCAGAAGTTCCTTTCCATGAAATCCCTTCCATGGAACCGCGCAATAGCTCAGCAATCAAATACCTTTTATCTGTAACGCTCCATACATCACACGCATGGCCAAACGTAAACTGCCCCGATCCGGGACTCAACCCGAATCGAGGCAGTACGTAAGCCTATGCCGTCCACTGAAGCACGGCAATGCACAAGTCAGAATTGAATGTAATCGATTTCCGTATGTTCTCCGGTTTCCAGATATTTGGCCACATCATCCGGACCGGCAAACACCATATTTACCGCCTGCGCCACCATCAGATTCACGCGATCCATCGGGGTCAGGCCTTCATAATAGCCATAGACCGGCATACCCAGCGCGTGAGCATAACCGATTTCGAACATGGTTCCCGCATCCTCGTCCATGAGGTTGGCGATAACCGCTTTGGCGGAGTTGATGCCATGAATATCGTCGTTGAAGCAGCCTTCCGGACCGACTTCTTCGATCTGGCTGACGAATCGTGGCTTGAACAGCTTCTTGCCGTGATCTTCCAGCACCTTTTCCAGACGCTCCATGCTTGCGGTCTGCTCAGGGTCGAAGAACGGGCCAGCCACGTAAAAGTCATATTCCTTTTCGCTCATGGTTCACAGTCATAGCGCAGCACCACTCGCTTTCCAGCAAATAGTTCATTTTTTGAACACTGTTTCATATGGTGAACAAATCAGCCTATTTGCTGGAAAACCGTGGATAATGCCGCACCATACCGCTCAGCCGCGATTCACAATCTGCATGGCACGACCATCTTCCATCAGATGGAATCCGTGCTTCTGGTAGAACGGCGCGTTCTTGCTTTCCTCAGGCATCACTTCAAGGAATAGGTAATCGTGATACTTGGCCTTGACCAACTCAACCAGATGGCCGCCGATGCCATGGCCGTGATAGGCGGGGTCGACCAGCACCCAATGCATATACGCCACCATCTCGGTATCATCCAGCACACGAACCAATCCGGCCAGATGATCGCCATCCCATGCGCTGATCACCGTATCGGAATGCTGCAGTGCCTTGAACAGTCGCTCAGGATAATTCGCCGACTCCCAACCAACCGAGCGGAACAAAGCCTGAACTTGATCTTGGGTAAAACGCTTTTCTTCGGTGTATTCAATAGCCATGGCCGCTTATGTTAGCCTTCACATTCCAGTCAACCGGCCATGATTTCGCATATTGGCAAACGAAGTGCCCGAGATCGGATTCGAACCGACGACACCCGCTTTAGGAGAGCGGTGCTCTATCCACTGAGCTACTCGGGCAACGACGTTTCATTGTACACGGACTTAAGCCCAGCCGGCAATTCGTACAAATCGTGCCGGTTTGGTGCGAACCAGAACCGATATTCCCCGAATTCACCAAACCGCACAGATGCGACCGCTACAGTGGCAACTCGCAGATATTCGTTCAAAGGAAGGGCATGATGGCACGAGCGACATCCGCCAACAAACGCAACGCGTACCGCGGCAAGCGCACGGCGGCTGCCGCAAAGTCGCGCCCATCAGCGAAGCCCTATACCAAAGAACAGCTCAAGCCGCATAAGAAGCATCGTTTCCTCGGATTCCTCGCCTGCGTATTCGCTCTTCTGACGCTGTTCGCCACGGCAGCCCGAGCCCTTCCGGCCGATTTGCAGGAACTGCCATATGTTCCCATCCTGATATCCGCAACCCCATGGTTCATGCTGTTGGGATTGATCGCACTGCTGCTGGCCATTGTGTCGCGCAAAATACTGGCCGCGTTGATTGCCATTGCCGCAGTGGCCCTCAACGGCTATTGGCAGTACCCGTTCTTCTACTCGACCACGCCGCTCCCCCAAGCAGCGCACAATGCGGTGGCATACAACGAGGCAAACACCTCGGACGCTTTCGCCAGAGTCATGACCTTCAACGTTTACAAAGGCCAAGCCGACGCGCAATCCATCGTCGAAACCGTGCGCGATCAGCGCGTCGAAGTGCTCGCACTGCAGGAGACCACCGACGGATTCGTCAAAAAACTCAAGGACGCCGGCATCGAACGCTATCTGCCGTATTCGAATATCTCATCTTCCGATGGCGTATACGGCAATGGCCTATGGTCCGCCACGCCGCTCGCCCAGCCGGTGGATGACGAAGTGAATTCCAGCGCTTCCTTCATGCCGGCCGGCACGGTGGATATGGGCGGAAACTCGATTCGATTCGTCTCCGTGCACACCACTGCGCCCGTGCCCGGCTACTGGCGGCAGTGGAAACGTTCACTGGACGAGCTCGGCCTCATGCAATCACACACCGACAACCGGTACATTTTCATGGGTGACTTCAACGCCACCTACGACCATGCGCCATTCCGCGAATTCCTTGGCACCAGATTCTATGATGCCGCACGAATCTCCGGGCATGGATTCACGTTCTCCTGGCCGACAAACCGACCGGGACTGCCGATGTTCGCCGGCATCGACCATGTAGTAGTCGATCAAGGCATGACGGCCGGCCAGTGCAAGGTGGTGAAAATCGCCGGGTCAGACCATGCGGCACTGCTGGTTACTGTGGATGTGATGCAGTCTTAGAAACCGAGACGAGTGCGACCGAACTGGTCGAGCCAGCGCAGAATGGCACCTTCACGCAATGCCCACGGGCAAATCTCAACTTCCTGAATGTTGAGCGCTTTCATGATCTCGTCGGCCACCACGGCACCACCCACGATCTGCATCGTGCGCTCCGGCGTGATGCCCGGCAACGCCACACGCTGCTCCGGTGCGATCGCAGCCAGACGAGGAATCCAATCCTCCAACTGTTCACGCGTCATAATCGACGTATCCTCGCGACCCGGCTGGCGCACCACGGCACCGCATAGGCGGGCAAGCGAGCGGAAGGTCTTCGAAGTGCCCACTGCATGGTTCGGATGCTTGGACTGCGGGAACACCTTGACCATCGGTTCAAGAATCTTACGCACGTTCTTGCGCACGTCCTCCAACTCATCCGGAGTCGCCATGCCAGAAGGCAGGAATTCGGTGGTCACGCGTCCTGCGCCAGCCGGCACGGACAGCGCCACAGTCGGCTCCTCATCGGAGCCCATGGCCACTTCCAGGGAACCGCCGCCGATATCCAGCACCAGCAGACGGCCCGCATCCCAGCCATACCAACGACGTGCGGCCAGGAAGGTCAGTCGAGCCTCATCAGTGCCGGACAGCACGGTCACGCCCTGACCTATCATTTCCTCGATCTTGTGAATCACCTTGTTGCCGTTAGGCGCCTCACGCAACGCGGACGTAGCCATGACCAGTAGCTGGGTGATGTCATATTCCTCAGCAAGCTTCATGCAATCGGACACCGCTTCGAGAATCGCTTCGACGCCGGCCTTCTTGATCGACCCATCTTCCTTGAGGTACTTCATCAAGCGCACGGTGGACTTGGTGCTGGCTTCCGGATCAGGGCGTGCGCCCGGTGCCGCATCCACAATCAGCATATGAATGGTATTCGAACCGATATCGAGCACACCGAGTCGGGTGGTATGCGCACGAAGATTGACCATGATTCCTGCTCTCATTCCCACTGTGACGCACCGGCATCAATCAGCCGGCAATCGCAGCAATTCCTATTGCCTTGGCGCTCGACCTGCACGCGCCCAGTTCCATCACCGCATACCGGGCACGCCGTCGGCGCAAACGTGATTACTGTACACCAATGCGGCGCATCACAGCGATTCCACGAATTTGCCCAAACGCTCAAGACCTTCGCTCAACGCTTCACGAGATGCCGCATAACTCAAACGCACATGCGTATCGGCGGTTGCGGCACCGAAATCGCGGCCTGGCGTCAATGCCACATGGGCTTCATCCAGCGCGCGTTCGCAGAAGGTCCATGCGTCCAAGCCGGTGCGGGAAATGTTGAAGTAGGCATAGAATGCGCCGTTCGGCTCCACTTCAACCGGCAGGCCGATGCGCTGCAGTCCATCAATCACGATGCGGCGGCGGGCCAACAGCTCCTGACGACGCGCCTCACATTCGGCAAGGCTTTCCGGCGTGAAGCATGCGAGCGCCGCATGCTGGGTGGGCGTATGGGCGCAGAGGTAATAATTGGTGGCCAAATCATCCACAGCCTCCAGCACGGTTGGATCGTCCGGCAGAATCGCCCATCCCAAACGCCAACCGGTCATGCCGAAGAACTTGGAGAAGCTGTTGCACACGATGGCACCCGGGTCGCAGGCCAGCACGGACTTCACCTCCGTACCATCCGGCTCACGGTCAGCCAAGTCCAGATAGGTTTCGTCCACGATGCGCCACGCGCCGCGAGAAGCCGCCAGCTGGCATACATCGTTCAGCACGTTGAAATCAATGGTGGTGCCGGTGGGGTTGGATGGCGAAGTAATCATGACCGCCTTGGTGCGCTCGGTCCAATACTGCGAGCACAGTTCGGCGTTCAGATGGAACCGAGTTGCGGCCGAGGTTGGCACATCAATCACATTGCCTTCGAACGAGCGCACAAGCTCGCGGTTGCACGGGTACGAAGGGTCGGCTACCATCACATCGTCGCCGGGATCCACGGTGAGTGCGGTTGCCAGCAACAGTGCCGCCGAACCTCCAGCCGTCACGCAGATGCGCTTGGGGTCAATCTCAAGATCATGGCGTTCGCGATAGAAATCGGCAATGGCCTGGCGCAGCTCCGGCAAGCCCATCGCAGCGGTATACGGCAGCGCACGACCGTCATATTGTTCACGCATGGCGTCGCGCACAGCAGGCGGCGCACCAAAGTCCGGCTCGCCAAGGCTGAGCTTGATGACGCTGATGCCGGAGGCAATCATCTTATCGGCTTTTTCACCAAATACCATGGCACGGAATGGATTCGCTTCACGCGCGCGACGAGACATAACCGGCGTGACAGACTGCAACACTACTTCATTAACCATATTTAGGTTCTATCCGTCTGTTGGGACAACGGTATCTCGCTTAGAAGGGGTTGATTCTCACCTCACGGAACATCTATCTGCCTTACGAGGGGTTGCTCATCAAGTACCATTCACCGCAAAATGGCGAAATGACGGTACGGAATCTCCATGAATACTTGCAATACCATGGATTAGGAACCCCTCGTAAAGCAGATAGATGTTTCCAAAACCACGAATCAACCCCTCCTAAGCGAGATATCCATCCAAGATGCCGAATTCACATTGAAAAACCACGCGCATTTATAATTTCATCAGAACATGCATCCAATAACCCCATATTCAAGGAGGAATAATGAGCCGATGGAACGGCAAGCGCGCCGAATTCGAGGCGAGTGGAGCGAAAATCAATGTGGCTATTCTGGGAGCCGGCAATATTGCGCACACTATGGCCGACACCTTGACGCAAATGGCCGAAACCCCAATGTATTCCTCATGGATTCACCCGTATGCGGTGGCGGCCCGCAGTTTGGACCGCGCTCAGGCTTTTGCCGACCAGTGGCATCTGGATAAGGCATACGGCTCTTATGAGGAGCTTGCCGAGGACCCGAATGTGGATTTGGTGTATATCGCCACCCCGCATAGCCTGCACGCCGAGCACGCCATCCTGTGCATGAAGGCCGGCAAGAATGTGTTAGTGGAAAAATCGTTCACCGCGAACACTGAACAGGCACGCCAGACCCTTGATGTGGCCAAAGAAACCGGCATGCTGTGCACAGAGGCGATTTGGACGCGTTATATGCCCAGCCGCAAACTCATCAACGAGGTTATCGATTCCGGCGAAATCGGCGAGGTGAAGTCCGCGAGCGCGAACCTCTGCTATCCCGTGTGGAAGGTGCCGCGCATGACCGATCCCGCTTGCGCTGGCGGTGCTCTGCTCGATGTTGGCGTTTATCCGCTGAACTTCCTCGATATGGCGATCGGTGCCAACCATGGCCGCACGGTTGAACGCATAGCCACATCGATGGTGCCGTACGAGACCGGTGTGGACGCTCAGAATTCCACCACGTTGTATTACAACGACGGCACTATGGGCGTGGCAAGCAGCTCAATGCTGGTTTCCTCGGACCGTGGCGGCTATATATGGGGTACCGAAGGCTATCTGGAAGTCACCAATATCAATAACCCTGAGGCCATTGATATCTACGACAATGACCATAAGCCTGTTCGCAGCATTGCAGTGCCGCCGCAGCTGACCGGCTACGAGTACGAGGTGGCGGATGCGGCGAACGCGCTGCTCGACGGCAAGATCGAGTGTGAGGCGATGCCTCATGCGGATACGATTCGCATCATGGAATTGATGGATCAGATTCGTGGCGAGTGGGGCTTGAAGTTCCCGTTTGAGGCGTAGCCGTTTTCCCGGCTCCTCTTGTCAGGGGAGCCGGCGGCGAAACCATCTGTGGAGAGTCCAACGAATATGAATTCTCCACAGTGACTAAACTGGCCGACTATGGGAAATCTTACGATTCGCAGGGCCACGGCGGCCGATATGCCACGCATCAACGACCTGTTGTTCCAGGTGGCTGAAGTGCATCATCACGGCCGCCCCGACCTGTTCAAAGGTGGCGCCAAGAAGTACACAGACGATGAGCTCGCAGCCATTCTCGCCGACGACAAGACTCCAGTGTTCGTGGCCGCCAACGCTGAGGGCACAGTGCTGGGCTACGCGTTCTGCGTATTCCAGCAGCATCACAACAACCATGTGCTGACGGATGTCAAAACCCTGTACATTGATGACCTGTGCGTGGATGAGCAGGCTCGCGGCGAGCATGTAGGCTCCACACTCTACCGTTATGTGCTGGATTTCGCGCGTAAGTCCGGCTGCTATAACGTGACGCTGAACGTGTGGTCCTGCAACCCCAGTGCCAAGCAATTCTACGAGCGCATGGGATTGACGCCTTACAAAATCGGCATGGAGCAGATTCTGTGAGGCGTCTCAGCCCAGCAGATCGAGCAGATCGTCGCGGGTCAGCGAGGCGATTGACGGCGAACCGGATGCACTGGCACCAAAAGCACCGGTTTCATCGGCATCGAGCGACGCATCAGTGAACTGTCGAGCCAGTTCGCTCTTGGTGTGCTGAAGCTCAAGAATGCGCTCCTCGATGGTGTCCTTGGCCACCACCTGATACACGTTCACATCTTCAGTCTGCCCGATGCGATGCGCGCGATCGGTGGCCTGGTCCTGGGCCGCGGCGTTCCACCACGGATCGGCATGAATCACCACACTGGCACCGGTCAGGTTCAGACCGGTGTTGCCGGCCTTCAGCGAGATCAGGAACGCCGGCGTATCGTCCGCGTTGAAACGGTCCACCAGTGCCAGACGCTGCTTCTTCGGCGTAGAGCCGGTAATCGTGTAGTAGTGCAGCCCTTGCTGGTCGAATCGTGCGGCGATCAGTTCGAGGAAACTGGTGAACTGCGAGAAGATCAGCGCCTTTTTGCCTTCGTTCACACAGGTTTCCACGAGCTCGGCAATGGCCGCCAACTTGGCCGACTGGTCCTTGGCATCGGCATATACGAGCCGTGGATCGCAGCAGATCTGCCGCAAACGGGTCAGTTCGGCGAGAATGCGAATCTTCGACGTGTTGAAATCCGCTTCCTCGCTATGTTCCAGCTGCATACGCAACCGCTGCTCGTGTGCGGCATACAGTTTGCGCTGCTCGCCTTCCAACTGTACGGTCAGCGTATTCTCCAGCTTGTCCGGCAAATCGGTGAGTACTTGTTTCTTCAACCTGCGTTTGATGAACACACCCACCAATGCCTGCAATTTATGCGCAACGCGCGCCGCCTCAGGGTTGACTTCAGCGGCGGCACGCCCCTCAGCGGTCGTGCTGTCCGCGGCGCGCGCGTTGGCGATGGGCAGCTCGTAGCGTTCACGGAACCGCTTATAGGAGCCTAATAATCCCGGCATGAGGAAGTCGAAAATGCTCCATAGCTCGGAAAGCCGGTTTTCGATAGGGGTGCCGGTCAACGCGAATCGATGATCGGCGGCCACTGATTTGACCGCTTTGGCGATTTTCGTGGTGTGATTCTTGATGTACTGGGCTTCATCCAACGCCATGATGGCACAGCACCGGGCACCGTCAGTGCCGCTCCCCTGGTCGATGCTGCCTGAATCATCCGCCGTATATTCCTCCACGTCACGACGAAGTAAATCATACGAGGTGATCAGCACGGTAGGCTCGTCCGCATGGAATGCTCGGGCGATGGCGTTACGGCGTTCGGTTTTGGTACCGGCCACCACTACCGCATTGAAGCTGGGCGCGAATTTCGCAAACTCGGCGGCCCAGTTGTACACCAGAGAAGCCGGGCAGACAATCAGTGAAGGCTTCAGCTGTGCAGTGGCTTCCGCTTGCGCAGCTCGCTGATATCTGGAAAGTATCAGGGCAATGAGCTGCACTGATTTGCCCAAGCCCATCTCATCGGCAAGAATGCCGCCAAAACCTTTGTCGCACAACGTGCTCAGCCAACGGAAACCATCTGTCTGATATGGGCGCAGTATTGACTTGAGATTATCCGGCACCTCATAGGAGTTCGGATCGATGACCGCCAAGTCATCAATGTATTGAGTGAAGGACGCATCCTTGACCACGTCCGAGCCATCATCGGGCAGTTCGCCGTCCAGCAGGAACGCCTGGTTGCCAGGCAATTCGATGGTTCCTGCATCAAGCTGCTTCTCACTCAGATCCAAATCGGACGCCAGTTTGTCCAACGTGCTTAGGTCAGCACCATCGAGGCGGACCAGCGTACCATCCTTCAACTGGTGGAAACGTTGCTTGCGTCGATATGATGCCAACAATGCACCGACCTCATCCGGCGGCACTTCGTCCGCAATCGGCGAGATTTCCACCAGATTGCCTTTGATGGACAGTCCCACTTTGACGCTGGGTGCTTTGGGGGCCACCAGTCGATCAAACGCTGGTGTGGTGAATACGCTACCGACCTCGTGCAAGGCCTGCAGGCCTTCATCGAACAGACGCACGATTTGTGTGGTGTTGTCTCGATCGATGGTGGCAGCCCCGGACTGCTTCGCCCGCGTTCGAGCGGCGGCGCGTGCGGCGGATGCACGAGCCGTTTTGGTTCTGAATCCTCGCGCCGAGCTTTCCGATGCGGTCACCGCCGCACCAGCTTTGCCGATTCCGGGCATGTCAAAGAATTCACGCACTACATCCATAGCCAGATGTTCGGCATCAAAATCACGACCGACAACGGCTTGCGCCGGAGCACTGCCATCAGCGTTCATCGTCGGCCCGGCTGGCACCAGCGGCACTACGACATCACCGTAGCGAGCTTTAATCTCACATTCCACGCCGTATTCGGTACGGTCAAGATAGAATTCACTGCGACATTCAACGGGATTCAGCTCAGCCAGTTCGCGCGGGATATCATGGCCGTCGAGCAGCCCGGAAGCAATCAGTTCCGGCAGCAGAGTTCTGGCGAACAACGCCATGTCGTCGCCGGCAATGACCTGTCCCTCGCTTTGCGGAGCGAACAGTTCGCCGATGAGCCCACGGATGGAGGCCAACGATTTCGGGCAGCGTACAAAGCGGCATCCCGCTGCGCTTTTGCGCTGTGATTGGCGCATCATCGGGGAAGTGAATGCCGTCGGCTGTGTAGCGGCTAGCAATAACCATGACTGACTGCCGGCATCTACCACGGTTTCAATGCCGGGTTCGCCTTTGAGCAGATATCCTGCGTCTGAGCCATACACGCGATAATCCCGGCGCATAATGCGCATGGTCAGTTCCGGGTCGCCACCATCCACTGGCACTGATGCGGGTTGGCCTGCAAACCAGGTGTCCAGCACCAGCTGTACGCCCTTGCCTTCGCGCAGCGACAGCAGTGAGGCGGCCTCCTGCTCGGAGAGCGTAAGGCGTCGGTCAATGGCGATGTGCCCATAATAACGGCCCTGCTGTTCCGCAGCATGGCGTACAGCGAGCGCCGAACTCAAGAATTCGTAGAGCGGCTCGGACTCGGCGTCCAACATTTCCGGCGTATGCGTGAATGCCAGTTTTTTGCCATACTCCACGTATTCCCCATGCTGCATAGCCAACACGAATTGGGGGATCGCTTTCATCACATAGTTGGAGCCGTCCATTATCGAGCCTATTTTGAACTCCACGCTCCACGTGCCATCGATAAAGCTCAATATGGGCGTAAGTTGCACTTCTCCCGGCTCAACGGTTTGCGGAAGGCCTTGATATCCGCTGCGGCTTTGGGTGTTACGGCGCGAAGCCAAGCCGGTACGGCTCGCTGATTTCACATTGCCGAAACGCTGCAAAATAGCGGTACGGCGGCGTTCTTTGGCTTGGGTTTGACGCTTGTCGAGCCGTTGCATGTAGTCAAGCATGGCTTTTGAGGGGCGCACGGCTCCGGCATGGTAGCCGTCAAAGCGTTGCGGATCATCACAGAACGCGAGTGCGATTGCTACCATGTGCTTGCACATGCCATAGCCTCGCCCATATGCCGGGCACGTGCATGAGCCGCCGGTAAGCTCACCGTTGTCAAGCGAAAACAGCACTTCGACGCGGTATCGGCTGGAGGGACTGGTCGTGCCGCGCATCGTGGCGTTGAGCTGCGCGTATCCGATACGCTCATTGCCGCTGTAGGTGGGTCCAATCATCATGATGCCGGCATTATTCGCAATGGTACGGGCACGTTGCATCACCGCACGGGATGTGGAGGTCTCAACATCACGGCGCAATGCGTCAATCGGGAGGGGATGCTGCTGTGCGCCAACGGCAGCCGTTGAGCGCGTAGCGCTAGCATCGTCGTCATCGAACCACACTGCATGCGTGGCATTGCGGGCGAAATCCTTATATTGCTCGTATGGGACCGGAATATCATCGGCGGTGAGCTGATCGCCAGAGCCGAACACCGCGGATTCGTCATCGTCGGTGAGATGCCCTGCTTGGGGATTGCGCCTGCGTTGAATCCATCGGCGTGCGGAATCATCGAATTCGTCGCCCAGCGCATCGTCATAGGCGAATTCGTCAGAGGCGCCTGAATCGTCAAACCCATCGGAGACATGCCCGAATACACCGTATCCATGTGCCATGAACGCATCTCCTTTCCCGTACAATCCGCATTCCCGCGATGAAGAAGTCGCCGATTATCGCAAGAAGCCCAACATTCCTATCCTAGACGAATCCGCGGTAGCCTTGGCAGTATGGATGCAGAACATGCAGATTCAGCCAAACGCAAGACGTATGCGGGCAATAGCGCTTTGGAAATCTTCGAAGTGCTGTGGCGGCACAGCTATTTCGGGCATGGTTTATCCGTACGCGAAATTCTCGATGAACTGGCGAAATTGCATCATGTGGATGATCCCAGCGAACTGCCGACCGCGAAAACCGTACGCAATCAGCTGCGCAAGTTGACCACCAGCGAATTTCTCGGCCGGCGTATCGGATACCTGACCGAAGCTGATGTCGCCGGTATCGAATGCAAGAACCCGCAACCCGGCTGGTATGTGGATGCGTTCCTTTCCCCGGCTGAAATGCGCTTGCTGGCGGACAGCCTGACGCTCTCCCGCATCAGCCTCGATACACTGGATGAGCTCATCGGCAAAATCCGTGAACTTGCCGGAGCGGCCGGTGATTCCATTGATTACTTGGACCATGTGACCACCTACACGCATATCAACAGCGAGTTCCTCTCCACCATTGATCAGCTGAATCAGGCCATTGAAGACAATCACGCGGTCACTTTCCAGTATTGCGATTACGGTCCGGACGGCACCATGGTGCCGCACACGAGTCACACTAGCGGGCGAGCCGGCACCTACACGGTGGACCCGTATCAAATGGTGTACAAAAATGGTCGATATTACCTGATCTGCCACCTGCATGGTGAAGACAATCTGCGCATTTTCGTGGTCAATCGCATTGCGGACGTGAGCACCCAAGGCCCTAATGGGCCAATTCCCATCGAGCAGCCCGCTCCAGCCGACTTTGATGCCGTGGAATTCATGCGGCATCGTCCCTATCCCGTGGCCGACGATCCGGTGCGCATTCGCATGGCCATTCGCGATAAATCGATGCTCAACAACGTGTTCGAATGGTTCGATGATCCGCAGATCAAGCATTCACGCGACGGCGAACAGTTCGAAGTCATCGTGAATGCGCCCGAGCGCGCTGTGTTCTGGTGGGCGTTGCAGTATTCCTGGGATGGGCGCGTGGCCATCATCGAACCGGAATCACTGCGTAACCGGCTCTATGATGCCGGAGTCCGCATGGCCACCATCTACAAGCCCGCGCCATAGACCACCATTTTGGCTCCCCTTGTCAGGGGAGCTGGCAGCGCAGCTGACTGAGGGGTAGGCATATGTTGCATGCAATAAATCGCGCGCCATAACCTGAAAACCGTATGCGACCGTGCTGTACCACCCATTAAGCTTAGAAATCAGTGATTACTTCACGTTACGCGAAAGAACACGCGCACAATATAAGGAGCAATACATGAGCGAAGAGCGCACTGCATGGGGCTGGGGTCTGGCCAGCATTGATGCTGCCGGCAACACCCTGGATGTCTGGTATCCGGAACTGACACTCGGCGAGGCACCGGCCGAAGCCGATCGCCCGAACCATAACTTCGGCACTCTGGTATACGACGAGCCTGATGCCCGCGGCATCCGCCGCATTCCGGTTTTCACCGTCAGCCAGCTTGATGAACCGATCAACTCCGCCGCCGATGCCTACCTGAAGCTGCACCTGCTGAGCATGCGCATGGCTCAGCCGAATACGCTGAATCTGGACGGCATCTTCGCCCAGCTCAACAATGTGGTATGGACCAACTACGGCCCGTTCGCCGTCGAGGACTTTACCCTGCGCAAGGCCGATGTGGAGCGTGCCGCCACCGATGCCGCTCTGGCTTTCGCCACGCAGGCCGGTCTTCCTGCCGCTGCCCCAGCCACCACCGTCAACGTGTTCGGCGTCGACAAGTTCCCGCGCATGATCGATTATGTTGTGCCCACCGGCGTTCGCATCGGTGACGCCGACCGTGTGCGTCTGGGCGCCTACCTATCCGCCGGCACCACCGTGATGCACGCCGGCTTCGTGAACTTCAACGCCGGCACCCTCGGCGTTTCCATGGTCGAAGGCCGCGTCTCCCAGGGCGTTGTGGTCGGCAATGGTTCCGATATCGGCGGCGGCGCCTCCATCATGGGCACCCTCTCCGGCGGCGGCAAGCTACGCAACTCCATCGGCGAGCATTCCCTGCTGGGCGCCAACGCCGGCATCGGTATTTCCTTGGGCGACAACTGCGTGGTCGAAGCCGGCCTATACGTCACCGCCGGCACCAAGGTGACCATTTGGGATAAGGCCAAGGCTGCAGCCGGCGAGCCGCTCGAGGTAGTCAAGGGCGCGGATCTTTCCGGCAAGGACAATATCCTCTTCATCCGCAACTCGGTGAATGGCCGTATCGAAGCCCGCTATCGCAAGGTGGGCATTGAACTCAACGCCAAGCTCCACAAGAACTGAGCAGATAATCATAAAAACACATACGAAGATGCCTCACTTGATACTTCAGCGAGGCATCTTCGTATGTCACTCGAGGTTTTGCTTCACTGAGCGCATATCCACCGGGGCAAAACCTCGGCTCAATAGGCACATTGCCTCAGTAAGCTCTCTTAACGCGGCACATCCACAACAGACTCGAAGATTTGACTCACTAAACACCCACCCAGTGGGGCAAATCCTCGGGCTAATCGATATTCCCCCACGCAACGCACCACATATTGAGCAAATATCATCCATATCCTAGAAGCATGCCAAATCACTGTTAGCGTTCGTCGAGCGGCACATAGTTGCGCTCGACGGGGCCGGTGTAGACCTGGCGCGGGCGGCCGATCTTGGTGTTTGGATCGGCGAGCATCTCACGGTACTGGGCAATCCAGCCGGGAATGCGGCCCAGAGCAAACAGCGTGGTGAACATGGCCGGGTCGAAGCCGATGGCGCGGTAAATCAACCCAGTGTAGAAATCCACATTCGGATACAGATTACGGGATACGAAATATTCGTCGCTTAGCGCGATACGTTCCAGTTCCACGGCCACATCAAACAATGCGCGCTCGTCAGCCGGTAGCTTGGAGGTATCCTCACGTTCCATGATCTTTTCCAAGTACTGCTTGGCGATGGCAGCACGCGGATCGTAGGACTTGTAGACGCGGTGTCCGAGGCCGGAGATCTTCTGACCGTTCTTCTTGGCCTCTTCCACGAACTCCGTAACCGTCTTGCCGGAGTCGCGAATTGCCTTCAACTGGCGCAGTACAGCTTCGTTCGCACCACCATGCAGCGGTCCGGAGAGCGCATTCACACCGGCGGCCACGGCGGAATACAAATTGGCGTGCGCTGAGCCAGCGATGCGCACCACGGAGGTTGAGCAGTTCTGTTCATGGTCGGCATGAATAATCAGCAATCGTCCAAGCGCATGCACATACAGTGGGTCGGATTCGAATGGCTCGTAGGGTACGGCGAAGCACATGCGCAGGAAATCATCTACATAACCGCGTGCATAATCCGGGTAGAGCATCGGCTCATCGCGGCGACGGCGGAAGATGTAGGAGACAATCGTGCGCACCTTGGCCATGATGATGATTGCAGCCTCATCGAGTTGGTCGGAATCGGAAATATCCGTGGTATCCGGGTAGAACGTGGCGAGCGCGTTGATGGCGGAGGCGAGCACGCTCATCGGATGCGCGGTACGGGGGAACGAACCCATGAACGTACGGAAGTCCTCACCCACCATCGTGCGGTGGTTGATGTCGGAGACGAATTTCTCGTATTGTTCCTTGCTGGGCAGCTCGCCGTGACGCAACAGCCAAGCAACTTCAAGGAAATCGGACTGATCGCAGAGTTGTTCAATCGGATAGCCACGATAACGCAGAATCGAATGCTTGCCATCGATGTAGGTGATTTTCGACTCGCACTGTGCGGTGGTCAAAAAGCCGGGGTCAAGCGTCACCCAGCCGTCGTTGCGCAACTTTGAGACGACGATGCCGTCCGCACCCGCCGTCGCCTTCACCACAGGCAAGGTGTATTTGCTGTCATCCACATTCAGCTGGGCTGTTGCCATACTTGTTGCTCCCTATTACATACGAGCTGATACCGATGGATATGCCATTCGGTTCAAAAGTATGGCTCACTATATGGCACGAGTGTTTCAATGCAAGTTGCTGTCTCAAAAACGCATATTATTACGCCGCAATAATAAAAAAACTCCACGGTGTGGCAAACAACACTATGACCATTCCGCTAAAACCGCAGAAATAAGCCATTTTTCGTTTACCACACCGTGGAGGAATCGCCACACCGTGGGTGGGCGATGCAGTATAAGGCTGCTTAGGCAATCACAGGTTGGTGCGATCGGTGAAGATGATCGGGCCGTTTTCGGTGATGGCGATGGTGTGCTCGGAATGAGCGCCACGGGAACCGTCTTCGGAGCGCAGCGTCCAGCCGTCCTTCGGATCCTGGTAGATCTCATCAGTGGTCTTCAGGAACCACGGTTCGATGGCGATGACCAGACCTTCACGCAGCTTGTAGCCGTGGTGAGCCTTGCCGTCATTCGGCACATGCGGGTCGCCGTGCATGATGTGGCCCACACCATGACCGCCGAATTCGAGGTTGATCGGGTAACCGTAGGTACGGGCAACGTCGCCGATGGTGCTGGAGATGTCACCAAGGCGGTTGCCCGGCTTGGCCACGTCGATGGCGGCGGCCAGCGCCTCTTCGGTGCACTTGATGAGTCGCAGGTCTTCCGGATCAGGATCCTTGCCGACCACGAAGCTCACTGCGGAGTCGGCAACCCAGCCGTCCACGGAGATGGCGAGGTCGAGAGAGACCAAATCGCCGTCCTTCAGGTTGTAGTCGTACGGAATGCCATGCAGCACGGCATCGTTGACGGACGTGCAGATGTAGTGGGCGAACGGACCGGTGCCGAAATCAGGAGCGTAATCCACGTAGCAGGATTCCGCACCCTTGCGATCGACAATCTTCTTGTGAACGAATTCGTCGATTTCCAGCAGATTGGTGCCGACCTTGGTGGTTTCCTGCAGTTCCTTCAAAATGCCGCCGACAAAACGGCCGGCAGGCTTCATTTCCTCGATTTCACGAGGGGTTTTCAGTTCGATCATGCCTGCCAGCCTACTCACAGCGCCCTACTTGCGCGGTTTTCCAAAGGTGAACGCGCGAATCATGGCCGTGATGCCCATCACTATCATCGCGCAACCGCCGAAGATAATCATGAAAACCGTGGAGCTTAACGGGCTCATCAGCACCACGAAACCGGCGATGATGGAGATAATGGCGTAGGCGATGGCCCAACCGGAGCGTGGGATGCGCCAGGATTCCACCAGCGCCATCACGCCTTCCATAATCCACCCGAAGCCCACCATCAAAGTGACGAGCAAGGCCAGAGTCTGGCCGGTCAAACCGTAATTGCGCACGACCACTACACCACCGAAGGTAAGCAGTATGCCTATGAGCACGTCCAGCACGCGCCAACCTCCTGGTAAGGCCGGCACCACCAAAGCGCTGACAATGCGCACCACGCCAGAAATCACAAAGTAGATGCCCAGTAGCAGTGCAGCCAACGCCAATGTTTTATTCGGCGAAATCAGCAGTGCAGCACCGAGGGCAATGGCGGCGACGCCTACTACGCCGTAAATCACGCGGATGGTGGACTTGGCGCGCTGCGGCAGCCATTCCTCGATCAGACGGAACGGGTTGAAGTCGCCGGCATACCAATTTGGCTGACCAGCAAAAGGATCGAAGTCCTGACCATCATCGGTATTGTTGGGCGTGGATGCATTGGGTTGGCCGTAGCCGCTATAAGGCTGCTGACCGTATGGTCCGTACTGACCATACGGCTGCCCGTTGGGATTGGTGGCATACGGACCGTAGTACGGGTTCTGGTTGGTCTGATTCGCGTTATTCTGCGGCGGGTATTGACCGCCGTGATTGGTGTCGTATGCGCCGTACTGAGGCTGCCCCGACTGCGAGGCATCCGGGTTCTGGTTGTTGAAATTCGGGTCGCTCATCATGGCTCCTTTCACTTCATGTTCCAGTCACCAATTTTAGACAAACTGCCTAATTCACACCATATGCACAGGTAGTCATGGTGTCTAATTATTGAGTTGCGAACTACGAAATAAGCCCACAGCCCAATACAGTGAGACGAACCCGCCACATCATGGTCTAGGCTGGAGGGCATGACTAACGAAACCGCAACAACGAAGTCGGGCATCGACCCATCATCGTTCTCATCCACCATCAAGCCGGTCAATGATCTGTTCCGTTATGTAAACGGACCGTGGATCGACACCTACCGGTTACCGGACGACCGTTCTCGCTACGGCTCTTTCGATAAGCTCGCCGAGGATGCCGAGAACCAAGTACGCGAGATCTTGGAGGATAGCGACTCCCCCGCCGCCAAATCTCAGGCGCTGTATCGTTCGTACCTCAACACTGAAGCCATTGAGGAAGCTGGACTTGACCCGATTCGCGACGAATTGGATCTGATTGATTCCGCCATCGATAAAGCCGCACTCACCCGCGTGCTCGGCACCATCAACCCTGCCGGCGGACCGGACCTGTTTGGCCTGGCCGTATATGGCGACCCTGGTAATCCCGATCTGAACATTGCACACATCGAACAGGGCGGCATCATGCTTCCCGACGAGGCCTACTACCGCGAAGATCATTACGCCCCCGTGCGTGAGGCATATGTGGCGATGGTGGCCGCGCAACTGGTAAACGCCGGTTATGCGCCCGCCGCCGAATCCAATGGCGGCGATGAACTGCCGCTATCCGCCGAAGACAGCAGCGACGAGGCACCGACAGTGACGCCGAGTGAAGCCGCACTGGCCATGGCCCGCCACTTCCTTGAAGTGGAGACCAAAATCGCCGCCAACCATTGGGATAATGTGGCCACTCGCGACTCGGTGAAAACGTACAACCCCACCGATTACGCTGACCTCGCCGCAACGCTGAGGAACTTCGATTTGGACTCCTGGATCGGCGCATGGCAATCCGCATATGATGCGACCACCGCCGCGAAGGTCCAGCCCATCGATTTCAAGTCCGTGTTCGCCCGCACGATCGTGCACGAGCCGAGCTTCCTAACCGGTCTTGACCAGTTCTGGGCTGATGCCGACTTGGCTGATCTCAAGCTTTGGGCCCGCGTACATGCCATCGTCGGCTCCGCCAGCATGCTTTCCCGTGTGTTCGACGCCACCAACTTCGACTTCTTCGGTAAGGTGCTTTCCGGCGCCAAGAAGCAGCGTGACCGCTGGAAGCGCGGCGTGAGCCTGGTCAACGGTATCTGCGGTGAAGACGTAGGTCAGGAATATGTGCGCCGCCACTTCCCGGAAAGCTCCAAGAAGCGTATGGAACAGCTTGTGGCGAACTTGATCGACGCCTATCGCGTGTCCATCACGAACTCCGATTGGCTGGGCGAGACCACCAAGGCCAAGGCTCTCGAAAAGCTTTCCAAGTTCACACCGAAGATCGGCTACACCAACCATTGGCGCGACTACTCCGCATTGGACGTTTCCGCTGATGCCGTGCTCGCCGACAACGCCAAGGCAGCCAACCTCTATGAGACCGGCTATCAGCTGGCTAAGGTGGGCAAGCCCGCCGACAAGGACGAATGGCTGATGAACCCGCAAACGGTGAACGCTTACTACGAGCCAAGCATGAACGTCATCGTGTTCCCGGCAGCCATCCTGCAACCTCCGTTCTTCGACCCCGAAGCCGATGACGCTGCTAATTATGGCGGCATCGGTGCCGTAATCGGCCACGAGATCGGCCACGGTTTCGACGATCAGGGCTCCCAGTACGATGGCGACGGCAAGCTCAACAACTGGTGGACCGACGAGGACCGCAAGAACTTCGAAGAACGCACCAAGGCGCTTATCGAGCAGTACAACGGTTTTGTGCCGCTGCAGCTGGCCGAAAAGTACGCCGATGAGCCGGATAAGGCTCCGCACGTCAACGGCGCTTTGACCATCGGCGAGAACATCGGCGACTTGGGCGGTGTGAACATCGCACTCAAGGCCTATGCGTTCGCACTCGGCAAGGCCGCAGGCACCATCACCAACGATGGCGACGAAAATGGCTCTCCAGCCGCCATCAAGGCGCTGCTGGACACTGCTCCCGAAATCGACTGCTTCACCGGATTGCAGCGTTTCTTCCTGAGCTATGCCTCCATCTGGCGCACCAAGAACCGCGATGAGCTGGCCGAGCAGTACCTGCAAATTGACCCGCACTCCCCCGCCGAATTCCGCACCAATGGCATCGTCAGCAATGTGGACCTGTTCTACGATGCGTTCGGCGTGCATGAGGACGACGCCATGTGGCTCGCACCTGAGCACCGCGTACACATCTGGTAGCACTATCGGTATTCTGCGGTGACTATCGCACTGAATCCAGTAACTGGTGGGGCGTAAATCCAAGGTTGATTTACGCCCCACCACCGTATTTCCTTATATTCCAGGGCTATTTTCAAAATCATCGTCAACTGGCGCATCCTGCCGCTGATTCGGTTCCTCCTCCGAACGAGTTTGGAGTGTGACGCCTTGAGCCGCGGTGTTTTCAGTTTTATTCTCCTGATTAGCACGCGGCACCTTGGTCAACGTGGTCGTCGCGTAGTTGAAATCGTGGCCGATGTTGCTGGCCTCGAGCACCATCCGACTGCGCGTCTCACCTTGCTCAGTTTTCCATTGTTCAGTGGTCAGCGTTCCAAGAACGATGAGCTTGTCCCCTTTGCGGATGGATTTGTGAGTGTTTACCGCCAACGCCCGAAAAGCTTTGACCGGAATCCAGCATGAGCCGAGATCCTTCCACTCCCCTGTAGACATGTCAAGACGCGATCTGTTCGATCCAACACGGAAATTCAGCACGGAAAAATTCGGCGTTTCCTTCAGTATGGGATCGGTCGCCACGAAACCGGTTATTGTAACCGTTGCCTGTTGTATTGCCATGATCAGTCCTTTCATTCATCACAATGCCGTGGACCGCCAAATCATCCGCTGTCATCATCGATCGGCGAATTTGGCGGTATCTCCACTGTGAGGCACAGCGGTTCAATAGCACAAGGGCGACTGGCAAATGTGGATACTGTGACGGGGTTTGCAGCGCTGTGGATAACTTTCGGTTATCCACAAGAACACAACAAAAACAAAAAAACGCCACCCTGCAGATAAGCAGGATGGCGTTCGTCACAGGCAGCTCAGCGCAAGCCTTTACAGACGCTCGAGCAGGGTCTTCACCGCTTCGTCGGCCGGCACGGCGACCTTGTTGTCACCATTGCGGTCACGAATCTCAATCGTGCCGTCGTTGACGAAGTCGCGGCCCACCACGGCGATGGTCGGCACACCGATGAGCTCGGCGTCCTTGAACTTCACGCCCGGAGAAACCTTCTTACGGTCATCGTAGATGACCTCGACACCGTTGGCTTCGAGCTCCTCGACCAGCTTCTCGGCACCGTCGAACGCCTTGGCGTCCTTACCGGTGGCCACCACATGCACCTGGGCCGGGGCGATCACGGACGGCCAGGCAAGGCCGGCCTCATCGTGATGCGTTTCGGCAACGCATGCGAGCACACGGGAAACGCCGATGCCATAGCAGCCCATCCACACCGGCACGGCCTTGCCGTTCTGGTCCAGAACCTTGAGGTCCAAAGCCTTGGAGTACTTCAGACCCAGCTGGAAGACCTGGCCGATCTCCACGCCGCGCTCGAAGCTCAGCGGGCCGGAGCCGTCCGGGCTCATGTCGCCGTGGCGAACCTCGACGGCCTCCACTACGCCGCTGGCCTCAAAGTCACGGCCGTACACCAGGTTGTAGTAATCGACCTCGTGCTCATCGGCACCGGTGAACCATGCGGAGCCCTTGACTACGTGGGCGTCCACGAAGTAACGCAGCGGTTCCTTGACGCCGGCAGCCTCAGCCTGCGGGCCAAGCACCATCGGTCCAATGTAGCCCGGCACAAGTTCGGGATGCTTCTTCAGGTCCTCTTCGGTAGCCTCTTCCAGCTCGGACGGAGCAAACTGCGCTTCGAGACGCTTCATATCGACCGTACGGTCTCCCGGCACACCGACGACAATCAGCTCGCGCCACGGTTCGTCATGCTCCTCATCCTCAGGATGCTTGACGGCGATGACCACGTTCTTAAGGATGTCGGAAGCGGCCCATTCGCGGCCATCGGTACGCGGATGGTCAGCATTCGCACGCTCAATCATCTTGTCGATGGTCTTGGCATCCGGCGTGCTTTCTTTAGTGGCGGCCGGAGTGTTGGAAGCGTCGATTTCCGGCAGTTCCGGAGTATGCAGAGCTTCGACGTTCCAAGCCTTGCCGGAAGGAGCCAGCGCGAAGGTATCCTCGCCAATAGGCATCGGAGCCAAGAACTCTTCGGATGCGGAGCCACCCATCGGGCCGGACATGGCGAACACCGGCACATACTTGAGGCCGATGCGCTGGAACACGCGCTCATAGGCGCCACGCTCATCCATGTATGCCTTACGCATGCCCTCTTCGTCCACGTTGAACGAATAGGCATCCTTCATCACGAATTCGCGGCCGCGGATCAGGCCGGCGCGCGGGCGGAATTCATCACGGTACTTGGTCTGGATCTGGTACAGGGTGACCGGCAAATCCTTGTAAGAGGAGTACATGTCCTTGACCAGGAGGGTGAACATCTCCTCATGGGTGGGAGCCAGCAGATAGTCGGCCTGATGACGGTCCTTCAGACGGAAGATGTTGTCGCCGTATTCCTCCCAGCGATGAGTGGCCTCATACGGTTCACGCGGCAGCAGAGCCGGGAAGTGCACTTCCTGGGCGCCGATGCCGGCCATCTCTTCACGGATAATGGCCTCAATCTTATTGAGCACGCGAAGGCCGAGCGGCAGCCAAGTCCAGATGCCGGGGGCGGCCTTGCGGATGTAGCCGGCACGCTGCAGCAGCTTCGCGGAATCAACGTCCGCGTCCGCCGGATCTTCGCGCAACGTGCGCAGGAACAAAGTAGACATACGAAGGGTATTGGAAGTCATAGGTTCCAAGATATTCGCGTGAACCGACAAGCCCGAATAGTCGCAACATTTACGCTTCACCATGCACTGCACCAAAATACAAATTTCGCACTGTTTTTTGTGGACTTCCCTATCTTGGCTTTCCCTATCCGCCATGCGAGAATTGTGGGTACGAAGGGGCAGGAGGGCACGATGACGCAGCCAACCGGGCATTGGGGAAACAAGCAGCAGGCACAATCACAAGTGCAGCCGCAACAGGTGCGGCCACAGCCGCGAATGCAATCGGCGCCGCCGGCATGGCAGCAGCACAATACACCATCGATGCAATCGATGCCGCAGTATTCACCATTCCAGCCGAATCCATATGTGCAGCCGAATCAGCCCAGTCAGCCGAATCAGCCCAGTCAGCCGAATCAACCCAAGCATTCCAGCATCCAAGTATTACTGCTGGTTCTTGGCGTAGCTCTCGTAACCATTGCCGTATTCGCATTTGCTTCGTTTGCCTATGGTTTGCTCGGCGACATCGGCCGCGCAGTATGCATCGGCGTCGTCGGCATCGCGGCACTGGTCATCGGCATGCTGCTCACCAAGCGTCTGCGCGTCACCGCTGAAGGTCTGACCTGGGCTGGTCTTGCGGCTCTTTCCATCGATGCCGTGCTCATTAGCGACATACCACCGATAGCACAGGCGATTCCCGAAGGTTATTTCTCAGGCATCATCATTCTTTGCATTACCGCTCTGGCGTATGCCCTGCGTGCGATGGCAACGCATATTCCGGAACGAAACACTCAGCCAATAGCGTCGCCCACATCGTCATTGTCGCTCAGAGCCACCACGCTGTACGCCATGTGCGCATTGCCGTTCGCATTCATGTCATTCATTTCAGCCATGCCCATCCCCAATCATGATGTGCAATGGGTGCTAGGGCTTTCCGTCGGCGCACTGGCATCCATAACGTTCGCCGCCATTGTGCGTGTTCCGCAGCAGGCCCGCTATGCCGATTTCGAATGGATGGCATCGATTATTGCGGCAATGGTTGCATTGGGCGTTGTTTCCGTATTTGGCTACACATCCATCGATGGCGCCGATCCGTTGTGGCTCACCGCTATCGCCGGTTTCATTCCTCCGGTGTTATGGACGGCGATTCTCGTCATACTGCATAAGAAGCCTGCCATTCACACAGGCAAGTTACTGCATCCGGCACATCGCATAGCGCCTGTGCTGGGATTCTTCTGGTCGTTGACGATTGCCGTGGAATCATTGTTACGCCACATCTTAAGCGATGTGATGAGCAACGACCAGGCTGCACGCACGATTGCTGACTTTGCTGCGATTGCCATTGCTGGTTTCGCTCTTATCGCTGCCACGTTGCTCATGCGTCGCAGCACAGCCATCAGCTCGCAGGAACGCATATCCGCCGCTGTTATGGGATCGTGGATGCTGCTGATTCTTATCGCCGGCGACTTTACGCACGGCAGCCCGTTGCCGATGGTGGCTTCCCTCGTGGGATATGTCATGATGCTCGCGATATGCGTTGTGTTCTGGATTATCGCAGCGCAAACGGCATATCAGCCGGCCACTGCCGTGCCGATCGTTCCACGCCCTGCGAGCACACAGACAGCACAGTTCGCATCATCGACATTTGCGCCATCGCCGTTCATTCCAGTACGAAGTACACAACCGCACCCGGAATCATTGCGCCCTCGTCCTTATCCCCCAGCGCCGGAACCAACGTTCCCGCAACCGCAAATCCGCACCATTCCACAACCGGTTGTCGCACAGCAACCACATGTCTCTTCAACATTGCAGACCTTGAAATTGCTTACCGCTGCACAAATCGTCGTGACCTGCTTTACCGCGGTCACTGGCATCGTGCTGCTGTTCCTGGCATGGACCGATCCGCAACCGTATGCGCCGGTGGATCTTATCGCCATGGTGTCGGGTGCGGCTACGCTGATTGTCGGCGTTCGTTGGCTGCAGGTCAAACCGACCGCACGCAGTTGGCCGACATTATGGCCGGCTTTGACGTTGCTTATGGTGCCATCGTTGCTGATCAGCTGCGTGGAGCCGCCTTCGCTGCCGCGTATGCTTGCCCTGTTTGCCATGTCACTGTGCGCATTGCTGCTGGGTGCCGCGTTGGGGCTGCAGGCGCCGCTGATCTATGGGACCGTGATTCTTGTCGTGCATCTGCTGATTGTGGTGTGGCCGTGGCTTGCCGAGTTCTCCCGCCATTATTGGTGGGCGTGGCTGCTCACCGGTGGCGTGATTCTCATTGCCGCCGCGGCACGGTATGAGGCGAGCCTCAAATCCGTGCGCACGTTGGCTTCGCGTATCAGTGATTTGCGCTAGTCGTTGCGATATCCCTTAGCGATGGACTCACCATCGCCCGGCGATAATCGTGCCGCATTCCGGACATCGCCCATCGGTACCGCTGAGTCGGTCATTGATGATGCGATACCAGTCACGTTCAATGAGTGCTGCATGGCATTGCGGATTCGGGCAATACGTGGTGTCACCTTCACGATTATGCACATTACCGGTGTATACGTAGTGCAATCCTTCGTTAAGTGCGATTTCGCGCGCCCGGGTCAGCGTTGCATGCGGAGTTGGTGGAACATCCTGCATTTTCCAAGCCGGATGGAATGCGGAGAAATGCAATGGCACATCAAGGCCGAGATGTTCACGAATCCATGTGCATTCGGCGTGCAGTTGGGCGTCGTCATCGTTGAGCCCAGGAATCAGCAATGTGGTGAGTTCCACCCATACATGATTGCCGTCTGGCGTGCGCGCCTCGTTCACCGCATAATCGATGGTGTCGAGTACATCCTGCAAATGCGTGCCGGTCACCTTCCAGTAGAAATCCTCGGTGAAGCCTTTCAGGTCGATGTTCGCCGCATCCATCGCCGCATAGAAATCCGGTCGCGCCTCGGCACTCATGTATCCAGCGGTAACCGCAATCGGATGAATGCCTCGTGCACGACAGGCTTCAGCCGTATCAATCGCATATTCGGCGAACACAATCGGATCATTGTAGGTGAACGCCACCGAATCGATGTCACGGTCCGCCGCCACTTGTGCAATCTTCTCCGGACTGGCCTCCACACCAAGCCTGTCGAAGTCACGGGCTTTGGAGATATCCCAGTTCTGGCAGAATCGACATCCGGAATTGCAGCCAGCCGTGCCGAAACTCAGCACACTGGAGCCTGGGTGGAAATGGTTGAGTGGCTTTTTCTCCACCGGGTCGATTGCGAATCCCGAGCTGCGACCGTAGGTATCCGAAACGATGACGCCATCATGATTCGATCGGACGAAGCAGAATCCACGCTGGCCGGGCTTCAGCACACAGCGGCGTGGGCAAAGTTCGCAGCGAGCGCGACGAGTGCCGTCATTGAATTTGGTTTGCCAGCGTCCGATGGCGGCAGGCGTCACTGTGGCGAGTCCTGCATCTGGTTCTGATGTCACTGCACTCTGCCCCGAGCGAGAAACCACCCTAGTGCTCGGCATATGCGGTCACCTCATATCGCTCACATTCGATTTCCCCATTATTCCAGTCAAGAGATGCTTGGATGCCGGCTTTAGCCAACAAATGCGAGACGAAATCATGCGGAGCCGGCAATTGCTCCCAGACTTGCGGCAGGAAGGTGGCGCTGCGGCCGTGTTGGTCAGTCAGGATAAGGCCATCCTTGCCGGGTTGCAATGCTTGCTCAAGTGCTGCTCGCGAGCGCACCGGCATCGGCATCGGCTTGCCCAGCACCGAGACTTCCACCTCAAGCAGTGGATATTCTTCCGGTGAGACAGGGAGAAATCGCGGATCGTGCGCAGCTGCGTCAACGGCATGGTCGGATACATCCTTGCCAAGCGAGCGATAGGTTTTCAACGTACCGATGCACCCGCGCAATTGGTCATGTTCGGTTAGCGTCACGAAGCTGGCACCGGGCTCATCCAGCCAAGGATTTTGCTCGATGATGGCGTCTGGCGTATTTCCCGGCTCGTTATCAATGCCAAGATGCTGGCGAATTGCCGCACGGGCGAGGTTCAGCAGCACACCACCGCGGTCTTCCGGTGTAGCGATGCCGGTATTCCGTGCAGTTTCATCGCCAATACCAGTATTCGTATTCTGCCACATGGCAAACGATGCATATCCAACCACAGGTTCATCCGGATCGTTCATATCCGAGCGCGGCTTGCCGGCGAGCGATACGACGCCGTCATCGCCGGAGGTACTGCGGCCAAGAAGTCGAAGGTCGAACTGTTCGGCTGCGAATGTGCGACAGGCTTCCCCCTCCTCATTAGATGTTTCACGTATCGTTTCACACTGTGCTGACTTGAGCCCATGTACCAGCACATCGAGCAACCCGTTAATCGGATATGCTCCACACGCTCTACGCGGATGAATCGGCATTCTCGAATGTGCGATGTTGCCTATCGTCTCATCATCCAATTGCCGCGCATAAGCCTCAGGATGATAATGCGACAAATCGGAGCTGATGATGATTACGGTTTCCGGGCCACCCCACAGCGCGCGCAGCACGTCACCTACTTCTTCAGGGCTTGCGTCCCCTGCATTCAGCGGCACAATGGTCAGATCCGGACCGAACACCGTCTGCAGAAACGGAACCTGCACCTCTACCGCATGTTCCTGCGCATGAGTGGGGTCATTAACGATGAGCACACTTGATGCCTTGCGCTCCGCATCCACATCCACCGGCACCGCACCCAACGGGGTTTCAAAGGCCACCGCATGCGAGCAGGCAACACCCCGAACAGGCACACGATGAGTCGGGCCTACAATCACCGCACGCTTTACCGTTCCACGCCCGCGTTCCAGCAATGCGTAGGCAAGCGCAGCAGTCGTACCGGAATAGACATATCCGGCATGCGGCACAATCACCGCTTTCGGCACTCCTGCAGGCAGCTGCGGCTCCAACTGTTTGAGCAGCGAGCGTCCATAATCGAGTTGCGTGTTAATCAGCTGCTTGAGCCGCGTTCTATCCGCCGGGTAGAACGCACCGGCCACCGCTGCCGGGCGCACATATCCTTGCCCAGTTGTGCCACCTTTATTGCCACGAACGTCACTGTTCTCATGGAATATATCGAAATGCACCATAACGACCACCCCCTACGCACCATGGTAGTCGTCGCAAATCATTCAGAACAAAGCTTCCTGGGCGAAGTCGTCGTCGGTATCGTCAAGTGCAGTGGAGGATGGTTTGAATGCGGTGGAGCCTTCCTGGGCGAGCTGATCAGCAGCTGCAGCAGAAGCTTCGCGTAAGGCACCATCGAGGACAACGGCATCCGGCGAAACCAGGAACATGCGCTCATTGACGCCGGCCAGATAAAGCCCGCCCAGCGATTCCACACGGGATAATGCCACGTATCCCATGCCGGGTGCGAAGGTCCGTCGCAGGTCCATGACCGCACGGTCAAGCGTCATGCCCTGGGACTTGTGAATGGTGATGCCCCATGCGCAACGCAACGGCACTTGCGAAACCGAAGCAAGCACAGTTTCGCCATCCATCATTTCCCAAGTGGCTGGCCTCATCGTCACAATATTGCCGTTCTCGAATTCCACAATCGGCCAGCCGCCCTTGGCCTCCGGAGCGAACGCGCGCACCGTGCCGAGCGAACCGTTGACGAACTGGCGATCGGCGTCGTTGCGCAGGGCCATGACCGCAGCACCGACTTTCAGCACCAGATGCTCCGGGGCAAGCATGTTTTTCTTAAGCCTGCTTACCAGATTCACCGGGCCTGCAGTTTCGGCGAAGAATTCATGTCTTTCATTTGGAATCTGCCGCAATCGCAAATCGTTCAGCCCATCGGCCTGGCGATTCACCGGGAACAAGTGCACTGCCACTTTGCCGGGTTCGGGCATGACTCCCAAACGAGTCACCAATACGTCACGGTCGTTTTGGGTTACGTTGCTTTCGCGGATATCGGTGAGCACGGTGAGCAAATCACCGGTATCTTGCCTGTGCTGTTCAGTCAGATAGCAGATGGCGGGGTTCAGTTCATCCCAAACCAGTGATTCGGTGACGAATCCTTCCGGATTCTTTCCAGCCTTGGCATACTGCTCACGGGATGCCACGAATTCCGGCGTCGGCGCAATCACATCATTGTTGCGACCGGACACCGAAACCGGTGGCAGTTGGAAGAAGTCACCGGACAGCACCACTTGGATGCCTCCGAAGGGCCTTGGATCCCGGCGAACGGCACGGCAAACCTGATCGACCATGTCGAACAGCCATGCGTGCAGCATGGACACCTCATCGATGACGAGGATGTCAGTGGCCTGAATCTTGCGTTTGCGACGGGTTTTGATGAGCTTCAACAGATTGGAGGTCAGGCTTGTGGCTACACCAATACCACTCCACGAATGAATGGTCTGCCCATTGATATGTGTGGAAGCTATGCCTGTGGATGCGGTGACGGCCACATCAGCGCCGTCAGCCCTGGCCTGCCGAATGAACTCGTTGAGCATGTAGGTCTTGCCGGCACCTGGAGCACCGGTAAGAAAAACATTGGCGCCAGCATTCAAAATGGCTAAGGCTTCGCTTTGACGCATAATCTCTCTTATTCCGGCTACTTATTCAGCAGGCTAGTGGCCACGATTTCAGCGGAAATCGCCTTAGCCTGAGCATCATCCGGGCCAGGGACCGGAGCCATGAACGCCTTGCGGTAGTAGCGCAGCTCATCGAGAGATTCGATGATGTCTGCGAGCGCACGGTGACCGCCGTTCTTCGGCGGGCGATTCTCGTACACGGCAGGATACCAACGGCGGGCGAGCTCCTTCAGCGTGCTCACGTCCACGCTGCGGTAGTGCAGGTGGCTCATCAGGTTCGGCATATAGTGGTCGAGGAACTTCTTGTCGGAGCCGATGGTGTTGCCGGCGAGTAGCGGCTTCACGCCTTCCGGAGTGAAACGCAGCACATAATCCGTGACCTTCTTCTCGGCTTCTTCGAGGCTCAGGCCGTTTTCCCACTCGTTGATTAGGCCGGAGCGGGTGTGCATGTTGCGCACGAAGTCGTTCATATGGTCCACAGCCTTCTGGCTCGGCTTAATGACGAAGTCGACGCCTTCATCCAACACGTTCAGGTCAAAATCAGTGGGGACCACGGACACCTCGACCAACTCGTCGCCGCCGAAGATATCCAGTCCAGTCATTTCGCAATCAATCCAGATCAGGCGCGAATCCTTGGCGCTGTATGTCTCTGCATCATGGCTATCGACCATGCCCATGCCTCTTTTCTTCATTTCACCCATTAATTAAGAACAGTTCAGACTATACCGCGACGCCTACATACTGCTTCCCGGTTTTCTTATTGCCTACTTTTCGCACGAAAAGTACTAAAAAGCTCCTTCTAAGCCCCATTTTGCGTACGATTCGCGCGAAAAGTGCAGGGAAAGCCCCCATATATGCGAAAAGGGCCCGCATAAGCGAGCCCTTTCGGCAGTAATCAGTCCTGACCCAAGTCAGGAATCAGATCAGTTGTGGAAGCCGGAGTAGTTCGGAGCCTCCGCGGTCATCACGATGTCGTGCGGGTGGGATTCGCGCAGACCAGCGTCAGTGATGCGGATGAACTGGCCACGTTCCGGCATTTCGGCAATGTTGTGGGCGCCGATGTAGAACATGGACTGGTGCAGGCCACCGAGCATCTGGTAGAGCACGGCGTTCAGCGGTCCGCGGTACGGCACTTCACCTTCCACGCCTTCCGGCACGACCTTGTCGCTGGAGGTCACGTCGGCCTGGAAGTAACGATCCTTGGAGTAGGACTTCTTGCCACGCGGAGCCATGGCGCCGAGGGAGCCCATGCCGCGGTACAGCTTGTACTGCTTGCCGTGCAGGAGCACCTTCTCGCCCGGGGCTTCCTCACAACCTGCAAGGGCGCCACCGAGCATCACGGAGGATGCACCGGCGACCAAAGCCTTGGCGATATCACCGGAGTAGTGGATGCCACCGTCGGCGATGCACGGCACGCCAGCGGCACGGCAGGCCTGAGCGGCCTCGTACACGGCGGTGAGCTGCGGCACGCCAACACCGGCGACCACGCGGGTGGTGCAGATGGAGCCTGGGCCGATACCGACCTTCACGGCATCAGCGCCAGCGTCGATCATGGCCTGGGCGCCGGAACGGGTGCCGACGTTGCCGCCGATGATCTGAACGTTGTCGAATGCGGAGTCGTGCTTCAGACGGGAAATCATGTCGAGAGCCAGGCGAGCCTCGCCGTTGGCGGTGTCGACCACGAGCACATCAACGCCGGCTTCCATCAGAGCGGAAGCGCGCTGCCAAGCGTCACCGAGGAAGCCGACGCCGGCGGCCACGCGCAGGCGGCCCTGCTCATCCTTGGTGGCATCCGGGTACTGCTCGGTCTTGACGAAGTCCTTCACAGTAATCAGGCCGGTCAGGTGACCTTCGGAGTCGACCAGCGGCAGCTTCTCGACCTTGTGCTGGGCGAGCAGACGGTGGGCGTCATCCTTGGAAATGTTGGACGGACCGGTGACCAGGTTCTCCTTGGTCATCACATCCTTGACCTTCAGGGTGTCGTAGTCCTCGGAGGCGATGAAGCGCATGTCACGGTTGGTGATGATGCCGACGAGCTTGTTTTCCTTGTCGACAACCGGCAGACCGGAGATGTGGAACTTGCCGCAGAGCTTGTCGAGATCAGCCAGGGTGACTTCCGGGCTGACGGTCAGCGGGTCGGTGATCATACCGGACTCAGAGCGCTTGACCACATCGACCTGAGCGGCCTGATCGTCGATGGAGAGGTTGCGGTGGAGCACACCAATGCCGCCGTTACGAGCCATGGCAATGGCCATCTCGGACTCGGTCACGGTATCCATGGCTGCGGAAAGCACCGGGGCCTTCATCGTGATCTTGCGGGTCAGATGGGTGCTGGTATCCACCTCGGAAGGAATGACATCCGTCTCGTTCGGCAGCAGCAGCACATCGTCATAGGCAAGACCGAGCTTGGCGAAAATCGGGGGAAGGGGGGCGTACGCCGATTGGGCGTTCAATTCATCAAGGTTTGTAGCCATGTAAACACTATATGAACATGCGCTGACCTAACGCGACACACTCCTGTTAGCGGTCACAATATTGCCAAGATTAACCCATGTAAGCCCGGGCTACTTGCGTGATTCCATACTCTGGCCCGAGTTTTGATCCGCACTTTGGCGATTCACCTGGCCATGCTGTTCACCAGACTCAGCCTCAATCGTCGGCTTTCCCGGCTTCCCAGACGGCATCGCCGCATGCTGCGCGCCTTCGCGTGCCGCTTCCATGGCACGATTCTCCGCCTGCATTTCAGGAATGCGATGTTTGAGATACGGATACATGGTGGCCACGGTCAGCACCACCACTGCCACCGCCATGCCAATCAACACATATCGCGCCCTGAAGAACAGAATCATCAACGAGCCGAAAGCAATAAGCGCAGCCCAGCCCCATAGAATCGTCACGGCGCCACGCACCGAGTGACCAATGCGCAGCATACGGTGATGCAAATGCATGCGGTCGGGGTGCATTGGCGACTGCCCCTTGGCCAGTCGTCGCACAATTGCCAGGCACATATCCAGCACCGGTAGGAACAGCACCAGAATCGGCAACAGAATCGGCATAAACACCGGCAGATAGATACTGGGGTGAATGGATGCTGGATCAAGACGACCGGTCATCACAATCGAAGCGCAGGTAATGAGATACCCCAGCAACATCGAGCCGGAATCACCCATGAACAATTTGGCGGGATGCCAATTATGCAGAATGAAGCCCACGCAGATGCCGACCATCATCACATCAATCAACGTGGCCAGCGACGCATAGCTGGGCGAATAGCGCGCGATGATATAGGAGTAAATCGCGAATGCGATGCCGCCAATGGCCACAATGCCGGAAGCCAAGCCGTCAAGGCCGTCCACAAAATTCACGGCATTGATGGATGCCACAATCAGGAATGCGGTGATCGCCATCGACAAGCTAGGCGAAGCGGTAATCAGCGACCCACCGAGCGGCAGGGAGATGATCTGCAGACCACCCCACGCTACAAACACTGAGATGAGCAGCTGACCGGCGAGCTTGAGCATCCAGTCCAAATCCCACAAATCATCGGCCATACCGAGCAGGCTGATCATAATTCCACCGGCCAGAATCACCCACATCTGGTAATTTCCGGTAAACAATCCAGACAAAAACATCGTTTTACTGGCGAAAATGGTGGCCACCGTAAAACCAATGAGCATGGCGAGGCCACCCATGCGAGGCGTCGGAATCGTATGCACATCGCGTGCACGCACCTCACCCACGGCCCCGATTTCAATGGCCACATGGCGAATCAGCGGCGTCACCAGCCAAGTCACGCCGCCCGCAATAGCCGCAATCAGCAGATAGATTCTCACGCGCCCAGTCCTCCGCCGTTCAGGTGAAGAGCCTTGCGAATCACGCTTTGCGCAATGACTCCCTCACGCAGGATTTCAATGCCGTCACGCCCATACGGGTCGGCCTTCACCACAGTGCTGGACACGTGCCCTGGGGTAGGGCCGCCGTCCAGATACAAATCAACATCATCGCCGAATGCCCGCTTGGCTTCTTCGACGCTTTGCGCGCTTTCCTCGCCCGAACGGTTCGCGCTGGATGCGGCAAGCGGACCAGTGGCGCGCAGAATATCGAGGCACAGCATCGAATTGGGAATACGAATGCCTTGGGTTCCCGGCCGCCCATCGCCGGTATCAGCCAAAGTGGCCAGCGTGCAGTCTGGACGGGCCACGGCGATCGGCGAGAACGCACCAGGCAGGAAAGCCGCGGACAGACGGTTCAGCGGCGACGGCAAATCAAGTCCAAGTTCATCAAGCTGATCAATGGACGCCAGCAGCACCTGCAATGCCTTATACCTCGGGCGATGCTTCAGTTCATACACGCGGCTGATGGCTTCACGGTTGCGCGGATCGCAGGCCACACCATACACGGTATCCGTAGGAATAACGACCAGTCCACCTTCACGCACAACACGCGAGGCCAATGCCAGCGACTCATCCGTGACTTTCAATGTTTGCGTGGACACCATGTTCCTACCATCTCCGTTCACTACCGTATGCAACAATCTACCATTGCATCATCGAACCACGACGTGCGTCAAGCATACGCACCCTGGCGCCTTATATGTTCCCAGCCCTAGCGCTCCATCACACGGTCAGTAAATCGCCGCCACTCCCCTACGTCTATACAATGGACTCGATTTTTGTTTCTCAAGGCAGATAAAGGAGTGACGCTGTGAGCATTGAATCCTCGAACGAATTGCCTCCCGTCGAGCCACGCATGCCGCGTGCCAGCGAACGTGAGGAAATGCTGGCCGGTAAACTGTACAATCCCGCCGACCCTGAGCTTGTTGCCCTGCGCGACAAGGCAGCCGACCTCTGCACGCGGTTCAACGCCACTTCTCGTGCCGACCATGCCACCCGTAACGCAATACTTGACGAACTGCTGCCTGGCCATGGCAAGGGACTGGATGTGCTCGGCCCAATCTTCTTTGATTATGGCTGCAACACCACTATCGGCGAGCGCGTATTCGCCAACTTCAACTTCACCGTGCTCGATTGCAATCCGGTGACCATCGGCGACGACGTGCTCTTCGGCCCGAATGTTTCCCTGCTACCGCCGATGCATCCGCTGCGCTGGCAGGATCGCAATGTGCGTCAGGCTGCGGATGGTTCGATGTATGACTATGAATATGGCAAGCCGATTGTGATTGGCTCGAACTGCTGGTTCGGCGGCAACGTAACGGTAATTGGCGGTGTGACAATCGGTGAGGGCTGCGTGATCGGCGCTGGATCTGTGGTGACGCGCGATATTCCGCCGCACACAGTAGCCGTGGGCAATCCCGCACGCCCAATCAAGGAAATCACCGACAAGGATGCATCCGTTCTGCAGTATTACGCGCAGTGAGCGTTCATATTCAACGATAATTGTGGGATGCAATTGCATTTTTGGCATAAATGCAATTGCATCCCACTGCTATAACGCGATACTTATTGGCACTCATCTAAAGAATGGCGGATTTCCAATGATTTCTCTAGTGAGCGTGTGGGACGTATATGCAAAAACGCTCGGATTGCGGCTGCATCCCGTTACTCCGTGGGATACAACCGCAATCCAGGCGATAATGCGCTTGCGTCCCATAAAAACCCGCACATAATACAAACGTGGAGCCAGCCGAGAACCGCTACCTCTGCGCAAACAGGTACCGGTCGCGACCAGTCCAATCCTTGCCGGTGGAGGCGTTGACGAATCCGGTGGCCCGTGCATAGGCCACGAGTCGGTCGCCTTGGCTGATGTCGTGCTCCATAACCAGTGCACCTCCAGGTTTGAGCAGGCGGAAAGCCCGTTCGATGATGCGTTCGGGAATCAATGTGCCATCCGCAGAACCGCCATATAACGCCAATTCCGGATCCCAATCGCGTACTTCAGGCTGCTCGGGAATATCAGTTTCGGGAATGTACGGCGGATTGGTGATCACCATATCCACCGTGCCATCAAGCTGAGCCAAAGTAGTCAATGACGTGGCGTCGCCGATTTCCAGCTGATAATTCGAGGCGATAGAAGGACACAGCTTCGCCGTACGCACCAGATTCTTCTGCGTCCACTCGGCGGTCCGCGGCGAGAGCTCCACAGCCCACACCTGACTACCCGGTACTTCGGTGACCACGGCAAGGCCAATCGCACCGGAACCGGCACATAGGTCGACTACACGCGGATGCATGAGCCCATGCTGGGTCATCCAATCAAGTCCGGCCTGCACTACGGTTTCGGTTTCCGGACGTGGGATGAACACACCGGGACCCACTTCCAAATCCAAATATCTGAACGGCGCATGGCCCACGATATATTGCAACGGCTCACGTTTGGCACGGCGTTCAATCATCGCTTGGAATCGAGCATCGTCAAAGTCGACCGGCTCCCCCATCAACAGCGACTTGTCAATATCGCGCAACTCAACGCCTGCAGCCTCTGCCAGCAGCAGCTTCGCATCATGCTCGGGCGTTTCAATGCCCGCGTCACGCAGTCGAGCCGCCGCCTCATGAATCACATCGCTGGTGGTCACAACCGGTTCCTTCCCGAATATGGAACTACGTTATTCGGCAAGGTTTTGGCTGACATATGTGATGTCCGACCGTAAGGACTTGGCCTGAGCGGCCCGGAGCGTGTCGGGCATCATATATGTCAGCCAAAACCGCACATCGATTACTTCTGATTGGCCAGACGCTCGGCTTCGTCAGCTTGGATGTCCGAATCGATGACAGCTTGCAGATCACCATCGAGCACGGCATCCAGATTGTATGCCTTGTAATTGGTGCGGTGATCGACGATACGATTCTCCGGGAAGTTATAGGTGCGGATTCGCTCGGAGCGGTCCAGTGAACGCACTTGGGAGTGGCGCATATCGGCCGCTTCGGCGGCTTCCTGCTCATGTTTCATGGCGAGCAGGCGGCTCTTCAGCACACGCAGGGCGGCAGCACGGTTCTGGATCTGCGACTTCTCATCCTGCATGCTTACCACAATGCCGGTGGGAATGTGGGTCATACGCACGGCGGAATACGTGGTGTTCACCGACTGACCACCAGGGCCGGAGCTCATGAAGATATCGATCTTCAGGTCCTTCGGATCGATTTCGATCTCATCGTCGTCTTCATCGGCTTCCGGGAACACGATCACGCCAGCGGCGGAGGTCTGGATACGGCCTTGCGATTCGGTGACCGGCACGCGCTGCACTCGATGCACGCCACCTTCATACTTCATCGACGCCCATACACCGTCTTCCGGAGCAGGGGTTCCCTTGGCGCGGATGGCAATCTGCACATCCTTGACACCACCAAGTTCGGTGGTGTTCTCGGACTGAATGTTCACGGTCCAGCCACGCTTTTCGGCGTAACGGGTATACATGCGCAACAGGTCGCCGGCGAACAGTGCGGCTTCCTCACCACCGGTACCGGCCTTGATCTCCATGATGGTGTCGCGCGCATCGTCAGGGTCTCGAGGAATCAATGCGGTGCGCAACTTCTCTTCAGCAGCAGGCAACTCACCTTCCAAGCGCTTGGCTTCCTCGGCGAAGTCTGCGTCTTCACTGGCCATTTCCTGAGCGGCTTCAAGATCGTCCCTGATCTGCAGCCATGCTTTGTAGGCGCTCACAATAGAGCCGAGTTCGGCATGACGACGACCCAGCTTGCGCAACTTATCGGGATTGGACACGATTTCGGGGCTGGCCATCTGTTCTTCGATGGACTGGTACTCCTCGAGTGCGGTTGCCGCCGCCGGGAACTGTTCGTCTGCCATAACGTTTCTTTCCAAAGTCAACAATCAACTAACAATAATCAGTCAGCAATTACTGCTCAACGGTTTTCAGATGCGTATAGATACAAAAACGCCAGTCCTTGGAAAGCATGCCGAAGCATGCCAAACCCATCGGACTGGCGTAAAGTATGCTACTTGCTCTTCTTGCCGTAGCGCTTCTCGAAGCGAGCAACACGACCACCGGTGTCGAGAATCTTCTGCTTGCCGGTGTAGAACGGGTGGCACTGAGAGCACACGTCAACGAACATGTGATCTTCCTTGCCAGCGGTGCGGGTCACGAAGGTGTTGCCGCAAGAGCAAGTCACCTCAACGGGGTGATAATCAGGATGAATACCCTGCTTCATTGTACGTCTCCTATGGATTCGGGGGACCCGGGTCGCAATGCCCCTATGGCATAGCGTGAACCGGAACCTGACAGATAATACTCGCGTACATGGACGTGCGCCAGTCACATGTGCGATAAGTGAAAATGAGTGGGGCCGCAGGGGCTTGAACCCTGGACCGGGCGATTATGAGTCGCATGCTCTAACCGACTGAGCTACGGCCCCACATTGGTTTGCATCGGCAAAAGCCAACTTGGATAGTGTAGCACAAGCCCGCTGCCCAACAGTCATTACGCTTTGGAATCCGTTTCGATGTACGCCAGCGGATTCTCGATAAAGCGTCGTAGACCCATTTCCGCCGCACCATATAACGACGGATGTTCCGCCACCGGCGGCACCGACACATGAATCTTCACATTCGGATATCCCAGAATCTCGGAACGAAGTCGGCCTTCCAGAATATTGCTCAGTTCATCACCGAAGTGCGTCCATAGACCACCGAGCAACACAGTATCCACATCCATCATGTTTACAGCCGAAGCGATGGCGGAAACCAATGCGTCCGCAGCCTGCTCCACCACTTTGGATACGACCGGGTCGCCCATGCGCCAGCGACGCAGGAACTCCGCGATGCCCTCGGCAGACGTAGCGTCCTCATCTTGGGCGATTCCCGCGGACTCCACCAACGCGCGGCGGCCGGCAAACGCCTCCAGACACCCATGACGGCCGCAACGGCACAGCGGCCCGTTCATGGATACCGACAAATGGCCTATTTCCCCGGCAAATCCGTGCGAACCGGTGACCACGGCGCCATCGCGCACCACAGCGCCGCCAATACCGATGTCAGTCGAAAGATAGATGAACGAATCCATGCGATCGACGACGTTCAGGAAATCCGCCCTTTCGGTGGCATAGCCCGGAATCTGGGCGATAGCAGCCATTTTCGCCTCATTGCCCGCCACCACATCGAGCCTACGGACCACATTGAATCGGGTCAGGTTCACATTTTCCCAGCCAAGGTTACGAGCCACGAGCAGCCACATGTCATCCGTGACAATACCCGGCAACGCGAGCCCCGCGCCCACCACCTTGCAACCGCGGCGCTTGAGTCGGCGTTCAATGGGAAAAGTCATCGCATCGAGCTTGGCGAATATCTCATAAGGATCAGTGCCGGTCATATCCTCGCTGACCCATTCCTGACCCAAGGTATCGCCGTTGAGGTCAAGGGCAAGGCATCCGTAACCATCAGTGTTGATCTGCAAACCTATGCCGGCCACGCTGCCGCCGCGAATCCTCAATGGCGTGCTCGGGCGTCCATATGCGGTAGACACCACCGGTTCACCTTCATAGATGATATTGCCATCGAGCAACATGGACGACAGCAACGACATTGTCGCTTTAGTCAGACCGGTCTCCTTGGCCAAATCAGCACGGCTCATCGGATGATCGGCCCGCAACAGGGCATCAAGCGTCACCGAGAGATTATGGTTGCGCAAATCTTCCTGATTGATTCTGCGTAGATTCGCCATCGTTACCTCACCTCTTTGTCGCCCGCTGATAGAACCGCCCGTGAGCGTTCACAGTTACTTGTCCAATATGTATTATGCGCCATCGAGCACATTCGAGACCGCACCATTGCGTGTTCCCGTTTGCATTCAAGCGTTGCAATACAGTATAGTTTAATCGTCTAACTTATTGATCAGGACGCGCCGAATACAAGCGCTTCAGCCTCATCGAGGAGGATTTTATGGCAACTACATTGGTCGCCGGCGTTGATACGTCAACCCAATCAACAAAAGTTCGTGTTACGGACGCCGCAACCGGCAAACTCGTTCGCTTCGGCCAAGCCAAGCATCCGGACGGCACCTCGGTCAACCCGGAATTCTGGTGGAAGGCATTCCAGGAGGCCGCCGAACAGGCCGGCGGGCTGGACGACGTGGCAGCTCTGGCCGTGGGCGGCCAGCAGCATGGCATGGTAATTCTGGACAAGCAGGGCAACGTTATCCGTGACGCCATGCTGTGGAACGACATCAGCTCTGCGCCACAGGCTGCAGCACTGATTGAAAAGCTCGGCGAGGCACCGGCCGAGGACGGCGAACCTGAAGACGTGGTCGCCCGCGGCAAGCAGCGTTGGGTCAAGGCTGTCGGCTCCTCCCCCGTGGCCTCCTACACCCTCACCAAGGTGGCTTGGGTGGCCGAAAACGAGCCGGAGAACGCCAAGAAGATCGCAGCCGTCTGTCTGCCACATGACTGGCTGAGCTGGCGCATCGCCGGTTATGGCCCGGTGGCCGAAGGAGAGGACGCCCATCTCGAGGCTCTGTTCACCGACCGTTCCGACGCTTCCGGCACCATTTATTACGATGCCGCTCACAACGAGTACCGCCGTGACTTGATTGCCATGGTGCTTGCCGCCGCCGAAGGCGAGGAAGCCGCCAAAGCCCATGCCGACGCCATCGTGCTGCCCACTGTGCTTGGCCCGACCGAGGCCGCAGCAGTCAAGGCTTCTCCAGCCATCGCCGGTAAGAATGTTGAAGGCGGATGCATTCTCGGCCCCGGCGGCGGCGATAACGCCATGGCCTCCCTTGGCTTGGGCATGGCCGTCGGTGATGTCTCTATTTCTCTGGGTACTTCCGGCGTCGCTGCTGCCATCGCCGAGAACCCGGTCTATGACCTGACTGGTGCCGTATCCGGCTTCGCCGACTGCACTGGCCATTATCTGCCGCTGGCTTGCACTATCAATGGCTCTCGCATCCTGGACGCCGGCCGCGCAGCCCTCGGCGTGGACTACGACGAGCTGGCCAATCTGGCCTTCAAGTCCGAGCCGGGTGCCGGCGGCATCACGCTGGTGCCATACTTCGACGGCGAGCGCACGCCGAACCGCCCGGACGCCACCGCCTCCCTGACCGGCCTGACCCTGCACAACACCACCAAGGAGAATCTGGCCCGCGCATTCGTAGAGGGTCTGCTGTGCTCCCAGCGCGATTGCCTCGAGCTGATTCGTTCGCTCGGCGCCCAGATCAGCCGCATTCTGCTGATTGGCGGTGGAGCGAAATCCGTGGCCATCCGCACGCTGGCACCCTCCATTCTCGGCATGGAGGTTACCCGCCCGGCCACCGACGAGTACGTGGCCATCGGCGCTGCCCGTCAAGCTGCTTGGGTACTTTCCGGCGAGGCTGAGCCGCCGACCTGGGAGCTCAATATCGAAGGCGTGGAAACCGGCGAACCGACCGAGGCCGTGTACGAGGCCTACGCGAAGGCTCGCGGCTGATCACAGCGTTGCATGCGGCCTTCCCTGCAAGATAAACTGAACACGCTACCGCCGTGGTGGGCAACCGTTAACAGCTCGGTTGCCCGCCACGGCGGTTTTGCGTTCGGCTGCTAGTCACTTGGCGTCGTCACAATCCATCAAACTCGCTATAATCAATGCGTTTGAATAAGTCTGGAGATTCTTATGAATAATCGCTCCCGTATGATGTTGTACGCCCTGACCTCCGTGGCTTGTGTGGTTTGGATCTATCAGTCCGTGAAGGAATCCATGTTGGACGGCACCATCATCAGCACATCTAACATCATCTTCCTCATATGCATCGGCATCGCCGCCATCTACTGCGCCGCCAACGCATTGATTATCTGGTGGCGTCAACCAGGCAAGGATGATGACGAAGAATCCGCAACAGACACCGAGGAAGACGAGGAATCCACGGAGGCATCCAAAGACTCCAAGACGGATTCTTCCACTGCAGAGCATTCTTCTCACATCGACAATAAGTAACTATTCACCATAAAACGGCAGGTACCCCATATGGCGGCCTGACGCTTTACTAGCATCGTTTTCAGGCACAACACGGCATAGAAACATAGAAGTCTGTGTACCTTACACAAGGAGCATCAATGGAAGCAACCGCAACCATGTCAATCATCATTAGCATCGTATTGGGCGTTATCTGCATTCCCTGCGGCCTGTTCCTGGGGCTTATCCCAATGAAGGCCGATCAGGTCACCGCCAAGCAATCCAAAGCATCGCAGATGATGTGCTTCGTCATCGCCCTGGTGTTCATTGGCCTGCTGGTCGCCGGCCGTGACCTCGAAACCTGGGGCATCGTCATCGGATTGGTCATCGGCTTCGCCATCGGTAAGATTCCGGCGCTGCACACCTGGGCCGTGAACAAGTGGCCTTTCCTTGAGCCCAAGAAGCCCGCTGCCAAGCCGAAGCGCGTCAAGAAGACCAACAAGAAGTAATCGTCTTCCTTCATACCTTTCAATAACCAATAACCGGCGCTATGTATGCGGCCCGACGAAGACCCCGCATACATAGCGCCGTTTCTATTGCTTTAATCCTCACTATGTATGCGATGCACTGGTTCCACCGCATACATAGTGAGGATTGCGGGCTCACAGACCGCATGCAAGGGCGCGCATGCACGGAAAAAGGGACGTCACATTCATGACGTCCCTTTCGGAGGAGGAGGGAACCAAGCAAGTTCCTATCCCCGTAGTAGCCGGGCGCACACCCCGGCTACCAGGTGCAACATCAGCCCTTCTTCTTCTTGGAGAGCAGATCGTAGGCCACAGCAGCGATCACGACGAGACCCTTGATGGTCTTCACCCAGGCGGCATCCACGCCCATGATGGACAGGCCCTGGTTCAGAACACCCATGATGAGTGCGCCAACCATAGCGCCCGGGATGGTACCAATACCACCGGTAACGGCCGTGCCACCGATGAAGCAGGCGGCGATGGCGTCCATCTCGAACTCCATACCGGTCTGGGCGGAAGCGGAAGCCAGGCGGGAGAGGGTGATAATGGAGGCGATGGAGACCAGGAAGCCCATGTTTAGGAAGATCTCGAAGTCGACCTTCTTGGTGTCGATACCGGAGAGGATGGCGGCCTTGCGGTTGCCACCAACGGCGTAGACATTACAGCCGAAGACCATGCGGTTCAGGACGAAGTAGTACACGCACACCAGCACACCGATGATCACGAGCACGATCGGGATACCACCCTGGGTGGCGTTGCCGGACATAGCCAGCAGGTAGGTCACGTAGCCAATGGCGAGGGCGGCGACCACGCACTTCAAGATCACAAAGCTCATCGGCTGGGCCGGCAGACCGTTCTTGACGGCCTTGGCGCGCTTGGTCAGCTGGCTCCAAATCACGAGCACGATGGCGGCGATACCGACGATCAGTGCGGTCAATGCGAATGGTCCAACGAAGATGGTCGGGATGTAATCCTTGGAGATGGAGCGGAATGCGGCGTTGGAAACCGGGATGGATTCGCCGGCGACGACGGTGGCGAGACCGCGGAAGATGAGCATGCCGCCCAAGGTGGTCACGAAGCCAGGGACTCCGACGTAGGCGACCCAGAAGCCATGCCATGCGCCAATGGCCAGACCGATGACAATCATCAGAAGGATGGCGGCCCACCACGGAACGCCATGTTTCATGGCCAGTGCGCCGACGCCGCCGATGAAGGCCACCACGGAGCCCACGGACAAATCGATGTGGGTTGCGATGATGATCATCAACATACCGATGGCAGCGATAAGCACGTATGCGTTCTGCTGGAACAGTGCCACCACGTTATTCGGGTTCAGCAGACGTCCACCAGTCAGGATCTGGAAGACGACGATCACCAGCACGAGGGCCAGGTAGATGCCGTAGGAGCGCATGTTGCCCAGCAACAGGGACTTGAGGCTCTGTTCCTCTCCGCCCTTCTTTGCGGCGGGGGTTGCGGTTGCAGTAGACATTTTCAGCAATTTCCTTTCAAAGAACGTTATTCCGGGCGCGCGGTCAGGCGAACACCTGATCCTTGGGCAGCGGGGTTGCGGAGGTCATGTAGCGCATGAGCTCTTCCTGGTTGGTGGTCTTGGCGTTGAAGACACCGGTGATCTGGCCTGCGCTCATCGTGTAAATGCGGTCGCAGATACCAAGCAGCTCGGGCAGTTCGGAGCTGATGACCACCACGGCGGAACCGGAGTCGGCGAGCTGGTCGATGATTTCGTAGATGTCGTACTTGGCACCGACGTCGATACCTCGTGTGGGCTCATCCAGAATCAAGACCTTCGGATCGGTGGCCATCCACTTGGCCAGCACGACCTTCTGCTGATTACCACCGGAAAGGTTGCCTGCCGGCATTTCGATGGTTGGGGCCTTGGTGCGGAATTCCTTGCGGTATTTCTCCGCGACCTGCTTTTCCTTGGTTTCGTTGACCACCCCGAACTTGTTGGAGAGTTCTTTGAGGCTTGCGAGGGATGTGTTCTCACGAATGGTCTTCATGAGGTTCAGACCGTAGACCTTACGATCCTCGGTGGCGTATGCGACGCCGTGATCGATGGCCGAACGCACGGTCGGGAAGTGGACTTCCTTGCCTTCCACGAAGATCTTGCCGGAAGCGTTCACACCGTATTGGCGGCCGAACACGCTCATCGCTGTCTCGGTGCGGCCCGCACCGATCAGGCCCGCCAGGCCGACAATCTCGCCTGCACGAACGTTGAAGCTCACGTTCTTGGCGACCAGTCGGGCCTCATCGAGCGGATGGTGCATCTTCCAGTCCTCGATGCGGAACATCTCCTTGCCGATGTGGCTCTCGTGCACCGGGTAGCGGTTGGTGAGCGGGCGGCCGACCATGTCTCGAATCAGCACATCCTGGTCGAGCGGATGTGCGGCGTCGATGTCGATGTGGCTGATGGTGTGGCCGTCTCGAATCACCTGCACGGCATCTGCGGAGTAGGCGATTTCGTTGAGCTTGTGGGAGATGATGATGGCGGTGATGCCCTGTTCTCGGCGCAGACCGTCAATCAGGTCGAGGAGGTTCTTGGAATCCTCGTCGTTCAGTGCTGCGGTCGGCTCATCGAGGATGAGCAGCTTCACGTTCTTGGTCAGGGCCTTGGCGATTTCGACGAGCTGCTGCTTGCCGACGCCGATGTTGGAGATCAGGGTGTCCGGATTCTCGTCCAGTCCGACCTTCTTCATCACGTCGTAGGCGATGCGGCGCTGTTCGTCGGCATCGATCGCGATGCCCTTCTTCTTTTGGTTACCCAGGAAGATGTTCTCCTGAATGGACATATAGGGAACCAGTGCGAGCTCCTGGTGGATGATCACGATGCCCTTTTCCTCAGAATCGCGAATCGTCTTGAACTTGCAGGTCTCGCCATTGTAGATGATGTCGCCCTCGTAGGTACCGTACGGGTACACACCGGAGAGCACGTTCATCAGTGTTGATTTTCCAGCGCCGTTCTCACCGCAAATCGAGAATATCTGGCCCCTTTTGACCGTGATATTCACGTCGTTCAATGCGGTGACCGGGCCGAAGCGCTTGACGATATGACGCATCTCCAAAATCACGTCATCGTTTGTAGCCACAGTTACCTCCTCCGATAATTTCGTCACTGTGCATGATGAAGGCGCCGTACCGCAACATTGCAGTGCGGCGCCTCCTATCTATTTGATTCGCTTGTTACTGGTCAGTTGGTTAGTGTGCGATCACAGACCAGCGTCGGCAGCGGAGATGTAGCCACCATCAACGAGGACTTCCTTCAGGTTGTCCTTGTCCACGGTAACCGGGGTCAGCAGCTGAGACGGAACATCCTTGACACCGTTGTTGAAGGTGTCGGGAGCCTTCGGCTCCTTGCCGTCGACCAGAGCCTTGATCATTTCAGCGGTGGCCTTGGCGAGCTCACGGGTGTCCTTGTAGACGGTCATGGACTGCTTGCCCTGAACGATGGCCTGGACGTTAGCCTTCTCAGCATCCTGGCCGGTGATGATCGGGTAGTAGTCCCAGCCAGCGGCTTCCACGGTGTTGTAGGTACCGGTTGCCTCGGCGTCGTTCTGTGCAAGGACCGCGTCGAGCTTGGTGCCGTCGTTGTAGAAGGAGTTGATACGGTTCTCCATCTCGTTCTGGGCCTTCTGACGATCCCAGTTGTCGATGCCGATGGACTGCCAATCATCTGCGGAGGCCGGAACCTTGCCGGACTTGGACTGCAGCACGCCGGACTTGAAGTACGGTCCGAGCACGTCCCAGGCACCCTTGAAGTAGTAGCCTGCGTTGTTATCGGTCGGGGAACCGGCCATCAGCTAGACGTTGAACGGACCCTTCTGTCCATCCTTCAGGCCGAGCTTCTGCTCGATGTACTCGCCCTGCATACGGCCGACATCCTCGAGGGAGAAGGTGGTGTAGTAGTCAACGGCGTCGGTGTTCATGACCAGACGATCGTAGGCGATGACCTTGCCACCGTTGGCGGCGACCTGCTCTGCGGCTGCACCGGTTGCGGTGCCATCGATGGATGCGATGACCACGTAGTTCATACCGTTGTTGGCCATGTTCTGAATCTGAGAAGTCTGCAAATCGGTCTTACCATCCGCGTACTGCAGGGTGACGTCATAGCCATAGCCCTCGAGCTGCTTCTTCAGGTTCTCGCCGTCGATCTTCCAACGCTCGAGCATCTGCTCAGGCATGGAGATACCGACCTTGACGGTGTCCGAGCCGCTGCCACCGGCAGTGGTGGCGCCACGGGATCCGCCGCAGGCGGCCAGCGGGACAAGCATGGCGGTTGCAGCAATAACGCCCAGAGCCTTGGTCCACTTGTTCATGGGATATTCCTTTCGTCACTGAATAGGAACTTTTGATTTCCTCTTCCTTGGTTCCGGCAACTCTGCCGAACCTGATAAAAATATACCATATAGTTTTTCGATTTAACAATTACCAATTGGTGACTTTCCTTGAAATGACGCCATTTTTGACAGATTTGATTCATTCGGCTAACTAATTGTGAGCGATAACAATGACAGAACATCAACGTTTTTAGTTCAAGAAAGTATATATCTCATCGATGAGAAAAACGCGACACGCCGATACTCAGTCAACTCTAAGATTTGCCAGAAGTGCAACATTCTCAAGCAAAAGAACACATCATTCAATCAAAAACGCACATATTTATTTCGCATGTACGCGAATCGCATCACCTTCAAATAAAAAAGCCACCCTGCCCATAAGCAGAGTGGCATTGTCAGGCCGAGCACAAAGCGCGACCATACGATATCCGCATAACCGTCAGTCCGACTCCCCTAGCTCAAAAAGCGCCAGGAACTTCGGCCGCCAGGCATACCGTGTGGAAACCAGCACCAATCCCGCGGCCGTCAGCACGGCGCCGAGCGGCGCAGCCACAGGGGCGACGAACAGTAGCGCGGCGTAAGCCACAGCTAGCAGTGCCAGCGAGAATAACAGCATTCGATGTGCGTGCATAGCAGTATCTCCATTGACGTTGCGCAAGTACGCAGAGTGGATGTGATTATTTAGTTTAATGATTTAACCATATACCCGTTACGTTACGAACGCAAATCAAAAAACACTTCGCTTCGACCCAAGACTTCACTCCCCGGAATCACCACGTTAAGCTCGCATACCTTGAACACTGCAACTTCCACCGCTATGCGCATTGCACGCTTATGGCGGAAACACTTTCGCATAATCAGCAACGTTTAATGTTCCACCTGAGCTCTTTGCTCGGGCGTCCAATCCTCAGGTACTTGGCCAATCACGTGGCATGGATTGCCCACGGCAATGGAATCCGCGGGAATATCGTGGGTCACCACAGCCCCCGCACCGATGATGGTGTTGTCGCCAATGGTTACGCCCGGGCAGATCACCGCATTGCCACCAATCCAGACGTTATCGCCGATGGTCACATCTTCGTTATGCTGCCAGCCCTCAAGTCTTGGTTTGCGCGCGATGGCATGGTTCGGCGTATAGATGCTCACCCGCGGCCCAATCAGGCAGTCTGAGCCGATGGAAATCGGGCCACCGCCCACAATCAGGAAGTCCATATTGATGAACGTGCGGTCACCGATTTTCAGACCTAATCCGTAATCCAAGCGAATCGGCGGCCGAAAGTCCACGCCCTTCCCCGCTTCCGGCACCAGTTCGCGGAACAAACGCTCGGCTTCAGCGGTGTCCTCGAAATAAATACGATTGATGCGATCACTGATTTCCTGCGATTCACGCGTCAATTCGGGCAAAATCTTCGATTTGCGATATTGCAACCAGTCATCGGCAAATAAAGCCCTTACATCCGGATAATCGCGCTTGAGCTGTTCGAGATCGTGTGCCATGACGTTACCTCTGCATTCATGTTTCATGGTGATTGATGCGCCTGTGCGCACATACCAGAATGCCGCTCGGTGCGCCATTGCCCCGAGCGGCATTCCAGTGGAAGGAGAAGAAAGAAAAAGGAAGGTGGATAAACTGCCCTCAGGCATGTGCGCACCTGAGAACAAGCATGGATAGCAGCGATGGATACTCAAGGCGCGAGGTTCACCAAGCGCGCCCCGCGCCTCGAGTAATCATCAGTCAGTCATCGGTTCACTTGACTTCAGCCAGAGCGTCGATGATGTAGTTGTTGATGGTGGCCTTGACGGACTCCAGGTGATCGGACTTGGTAGCGGCGATCAGCTCGGACTGCGGCTTGTCGAGGCTGTAGGCTTCGAGGTCGGCCAGGGTCACGTTGCCGTCCTCGATCTCCTTGCCGATGCCGGAATCGTAGGAGCTGTAGCGCTCGGCCATGAGATCCTGGATGAAGCCATCCTGGTTCATCTTGTCGGCGACCAGCAGGCCTGCGGCGTAGGAATCCATACCTGCAACGTGAGAACGGAACAGATCCTCAGCGTAGAAGGAGGTACGGCGCGGCTTGGCGTCGAAGTTCAGACCACCGCGCGGGCCGATGGAGCCGGCCTGCAGGACTTCCCACATCACGGCGACGGTCTCGTACAGGTCGGTCGGGAACTCATCCATATCCCAGCCGATGAGCTTGTCGCCCTGGTTGGCGTCGAGAGAGCCCAGGAAGCCGGACTCGCGAGCAACGCGAATCTCGTGCTGGTAGGTGTGCCCGGCCAGGTTGGCGTGGTTGCCTTCGAGGTTCAGCTTGAAGACGTCGGTCAGGTCGTGCTCGCGCAGGAAGTTGATGGCGGTGGCTGCATCGAAGTCGTACTGGTGCAGGGTCGGCTCCTTCGGCTTCGGCTCAATCAGGAACTGAGCGTCAAAGCCGATTTCCTTGGCGTAGTCAGCGCACAGGTGGAAGAACTGAGCGATGTGATCGGTCTCACGCTTCATCTCGGTGTTCCACAGGTTCTCGTAGCCTTCACGGCCACCCCAGAACACGTAGTTCTCAGCACCGAGGCGCTTGCCGATTTCGAGGCTCTTCTTCAGCTGGCCGCCGGCGTAGGCGTAGATGTCAGCGAACGGAGAGGTTGCAGCACCGGAGACGAAGCGCGGGTTGGTGAACAGGGAGGAAGTGTTCCACAGGAGCTTGACGCCGGTGGCCTTCATGTTCTCTTCGATCTTGTCGACAACCTTGTCCAGGTTGGCGTCGGTCTCACGCAGGGTGTCGCCTTCAGGGGCGATGTCGCGATCGTGGAAGCAGAAGTACTCAACGCCGAGCTTCTGGAACAGTTCGAAGGCGTAATCAACCTTGGCCAGAGCCTGATCCATCGGATCGGTGTACTTGTAGTACGGACGGTGAGCGGTGCCGGTGCCGAACGGATCGACAAGTTCCTGGTTGAAGGTGTGCCACCAAGCGACGCCGAAGCGCAGCCAATCCTTCATCTTCTTGCCGGCAACGACCTTGTCAGCATCGTAGTAATGGAAAGCGAGGCCTTCCTTCGGTCCCTTCTCGCGACCGACGTACTCGACCTTGTCAACATCCCACAGACCCATTTGGGCGCTCCTTTGCAGTAGTGGTTCAACGGATTACGGGATAAATAATAAAACGAATGAACTATGTTTGTCAAATGATTGAATTAATACGTACTCGTACAGCGTGTTGCCTGTAATTGCAGCGGTTTTCACACCGGCAGACAAACTCGACTGCTCGCAATCAAATAAAAATGCGGCGGATTATTCCCCTGATAATCCGCCGCTGGATGGAGCCTTCCCCCATACTGTTGTCACGTTATGCGCAAATCCGGTTCAGAAAGCGGTCGAGCATACTGGTGTTACGGCGAGATACCGCATCCTCCCAACCAAGACCGGTGTCCTTGGCCCGCCCATAGAAGAAACGCACCAGGCCCACGAAATCAGGCGTGTACCCGGAATCTCGGAACAGTTCGACGGCCTCCACCCCTGCGGCTTCCGAATCGGGGCGGCGAGCCTCATACAATGGTATGGCGCACGACCTCCACATTCCACGATTGTGGGCAATGCGATTGACTATCATGCCTCCCCTCGCCCCGTCATATTGAGATGCCGCGCGCGGGTCGAACACCGAATAGAGCTCGCCGTGCAGCAGGTCTTCCACCATCAGACGGCCGCTTGCCGCATGCGCATCACGAATCCAGAAAATCGAAGCGAAATTGGTGTCATTCACCTCGCGTAAATCCTGCACCGCATGTTCATCAATACCATCTTTCCCGCAGTCGGCGTGAAGGTATTCCCCGATGGCCAGAAATGGCGAGATGCCACGGTTGGCGTCATACTCCAATTCAATGCGCAGATCTTCCGATTCATCACCGGTTATTCCTGAGGCGCTTACCAGGCAATCGAATGAGAACCAGTCTTGAAACGACCAGTCCAGCAATTGAAGCACATACTGGGAGTGGGGTTTGAACGGGTTGAGATTCACCTTCCGAAAGAATTCACGCCGCGCTTCGGCATACACGGCAAGATTGCGGCGCTTGAAGATGTCAGCAACATCCCTCGAGCTCAGCATCGCCGGCAAATCGGAATCCCCGATTGCAACGCTCGTCATAGTCATCACAGCCTCCTTGCTAGTGGACGGCGGGCTTCATTGCCCGCCGTGAGGCACACTGTAGGAGTCTGCCGGCAACGCCCGCAAGTCACATTCGCGAATCAGTGGATAAGTGGATAAGTCAACGCACCGTGGACGGTGAACGGTGCATAACCTACCTGCCCACCGGTGGATAATGAGGCATATGCCATGGTTATCCACCGCAACAGCCATTACTTATCCACAGAGGACTTGTAGATGCTGCGGCTTCGGCGTGTCTTCATTACGAGTGGTTTGACACCAAATTGCTGCCAAACCCGCTACGCAAATCGGCAACCAGCATTCAGATGATTTCAGATGATAATACCGTTGCAATGATCCACTTCATGCTGGATGATCTGCGCGGTCCAACCGGTAAACGTGGCATGACGAGCATGGAATCGGCGATCCTCAAAATCGACTTCGATACGACGGTAGCGCATCGTGCGGCGTTCGCCGGTCAGGGACAGGCAACCCTCTTCGGTCTCGAAAGCCCCGTCGCAGGACGTGATGTTCGGGTTGTACATTACCGAAATACGACCGCCAAGATCTTCATCCACAAAAGCGATGATGCGCTTGTTCACGCCAATCATGTTAGCGGCCATGCCCACACAACGAGAGCGATTGGCCTCCAATGTATCCACAAGATCGCGCGCCGTGTTCTCATCCCCCGGACCGGCAGGCTCTCCCGGCATGCGCAGGAATGAGCGTGATGTCATAATCGGTCGCTGCATGTCAATCTCTTTTTCTTCTATTTCAGTGCTTTTCTCAGCAGAATAGCAAAACGGCTCTGGCGAACAGTCGCACAGAGCCGTTAGCAGTGGTTTACTAGCGTCAGCGCAGGGCCAGGTTGGCGGCGCCAATCAGGCCGGCATCCTGACCGGCGGTTGCAGCCACGATCTCGGCATGGCCGCGATAGGCGCTGCCTTCCAGGAAACGTGCGTAGTTGTAGCGAGCCGGCTCGAGCAGGATGTCGCCGACGGCCACTACGCCGCCACCGATCACGAACAAATCCGGGTCGAGCACGGCGGAAACGGCGGCCATCGTGCGGCCGAGCCATTCGCCGATCTTGCCGAAGGCGTACAGGCCGAGCTCGTCGCCTTCCTGGGCGGCCTGGGAAACCATCGGGCCTTCCAGCTTGGTCACGTCCCCACCGCACAGCTCCAGCAGTCGCTTGGCATCCTGCGGACGACGGCGCACAGCGGACTTAGCGAAGTTCTCCAAGGAAGTGCCGGAAGTGTAGCGCTCGGCGCAACCACGCAGACCGCAACCGCAGTGATCACCATCCGGGACCATTGGCAGGTGGCCGATTTCAGCTGCCATACCGAAGGAACCGCGGTACAGCTCGCCATTGATCACGATGGCGCCGCCGAGGCCGGTGCCCACGGTCAGAGCCACCATGTTCCGGCTGCCCTGACCGGCACCATGAACATATTCACCCCAACCGGCACAATTGGCATCGTTCTCCACAACCACCGGCACGGCGTGATCAATCAGCGCGCCAACGTGCTCGGACAGGTTGTAGTCGATCCAAGCCGGAATGTTAGCGGCAAAGGTCAAGGTCTTGCGGTCGGCGCCAACATTGCCGGCAGCGGAGATGCCAATGGCCTGAATGTCGGTATGGCCTGCGGCAACGGCTTCGTTGTACACATTGGCGATGTGTTGGTTGATGGCGTCCGCATCCATTGGCGTGGGCACGCGCCAACGCTGAACGATGTTATCGTTTTCATCGCACACGGCGGCGGCGATTTTGGTTCCTCCGATATCCACGGCAAGTGTGGTCATAACTCGCTCCTTGAGTATGAATATGTCAGTTGAGATACTGAAATCATAACGAAATGGGATGACTTAACTACCAATAGGTACATAAATTGTTCGCTGCGAAACATGTTTTGCACCGCAATCGTTGTCATGACATTTCCAAGCGATATAAGGATTGTTAGCGCAAACGTTGGCATCCGTAGGAACATTACGTCAATCGTTCTATTGGCGTGTCGGCAGCAGCAAGGAATCAAGCCGCGATATCAGATAGATGACAATCAAACGAAAAACAAAAAAGCTCCCGAATCCATCGGAAGCTTGGTGGCGACCCCGGCCGGACTTGAACCGGTGACCTCCGCCGTGACAGGGCGGCGCTCTAACCAACTGAGCTACGGGGCCGTTGTGTTTCTCAATGAAGCACGAGAGGTTATATTACATGGAACATGAACGTTCTGTCATCTTCGGCGTGTCGCAAACAAGTAGGCGGCAGAACAACACAGGGTCACGAGCCAAACGACATGCCACAATACATGCCTGAAAAATAGCCTGAATGTATGCTGAACCCCAGAACCCTCTACAAGGGCAACGTTACAGGCAAAGGAGACGATCATGCGTGAACTCAATTGGGCTACGCTAGGATGCGGTGTCATCGCCAACCAGCTCGAACAAGCATTGGAGGGTGAAGGTCGCAAACTCTATTCGGTGGCGAACCGAACCCATGACAAAGGCGTGGCATTTGCCGAAAAGTACGGCATCGGCAAGGTGTACGACACCATCGACGATGTGTTCGCCGACCCGGATGTGGACGTCATCTATATTTCCACGCCGCACAACACGCATATCAATTTCCTACGTAAGGCATTGAGCGCCGGCAAGCATGTGCTGTGCGAAAAATCCATCACTTTGAACAGCGAGGAACTCAATGAGGCCGTAGCCCTCGCCGCCGCCAATAATGTGGTGCTCGCCGAAGCCATGACCCTGTATCATATGCCGCTGTATAAGAAGCTCAACGAAATCATCGCTTCCGGCAAACTCGGCGATCTGAAGCTTATTCAGATGAACTTCGGCTCCTACAAGGAGTACGACATGGCCAACCGCTTCTTCAACCGCAACCTTGCCGGCGGCGCCATGCTCGACATCGGCGTCTATGCGCTCTCCTTCGTGCGCTGGTTCATGAGCTCCACTCCAAATCAGATTCTTTCGCAGGTTAAACTCGCCCCGACCGGAGTCGACGAACAGGCCGGCATCCTACTGACCAACGCGGACGGCCAGATGGCTACGGTTACCCTGTCGCTTCACGCCAAGCAGCCCAAGCGCGGACTGCTGTCCTTCGATAAGGGCTATGTGGAAGTCTACGACTATCCTCGTGGCGAACGCGCCACCATCACCTATGTGGAGGACGGTCACACTGAGGTCATCGAGGCCGGCGAAACCGCCAAGGCATTGGCCTATGAGGTGACGGATATGGAAGCCGCCATCGCGGGCGACCGCTCTATCATGCACTTGGATTACACGCGCGACGTGATGGATATGATGACCCTGATTCGCCGCGCCCAGTGGGGTTTGAGCTACCCGGAGGAAGAGCAGGAATAGTAGCCCGTTAAATCCGCACTGCAACGTGCCTAGCGGTACTTAACGCCTTAACACACGGGCTACATCACGGTTTTCAACCAAGCCGCAACCACTATGATGGCGATGAATCCGATGGATATCAACGTGTAGCGCACGAACACACTGCGTTCGCGTTTCGCGCGCACCATATCCAATCCCCATCCCTCGGAGGCGACTTGCGATTCGGCTCTCGCACGTCGGGCGATATCCTGTTCGATGCGCTCACGATACCTGGGCATGGTCACGGGCCCCGGCAAGGCGATGGTCCCCAACGAGCGCAATGCCCGAACGAACGTCTGCGATGCTCCGTACACCATCGCGATGGTGCCACCTGCATACAGGTACGAATCGTGCGAGAGCCAACCAATCATCAATAGACCGAGCAGACCGGAGCCAAGCAGCGCCCACCCCATCCACCTGAGCGCCCGAATCTTACCTTCAGACGGATGTACGGCGAACACGAAACACCAAATCGCCAAAACGGCGAACGGCAATGCCGAGAACGCAAACGCTACCAACAGTCCCGACGCCGAACCAAGACCACCGAGCAGCCACATCACCACCAGCATGGCAATGAAAGCCACCGCCGCGCACAACAGCATCACGCCCAGAACAACGACCTTGCGCCGCTCCGACGATGGCCTGACCGGCGGAGTGGCCCACCACCATTCGACCGTTCCCAGTTGCGGCCCCCGCTTTAGATAGGCAATGGCGATGGGGTCGCCGGTATCGGCATCGCGTATCACGCTCGCAGCTCTACGCCACCCCAGCGTATAGGTGAGCGCCACACAAGCCAATGCGAGCGCCGCACATGCAAGCCACGGATATGCTCGGCTTAGCATGGTGAGGTTGCTGACGCCCTTCAGTGATTCATATACTTCGCCATTGAATACATAGATCTGCAACCGGTCGCCCACATGGTAGGCATATTGTGAATGCGTACGGTGACGGAACGGATATTCAACGCCGTTCACCTCGACCATAACCGAATTCTTGGCTGTGTCCACCCTGGCTACCGTACCGGTCACCTGCTCACTGACCGCCGGGCCACCGCTGCGATCCGTACCGGCGACAACTGCTGCAATCAGCGCAACCAGGAATATCGTCAGCCACACGAATGCCTTGAATCGGATCCTGGCAACAGCAGCCCGCTCTGTATCCAGCACAACAGTTGACGATGCACCACCATTGGTCTGACTTGCATCCTCAACATCATCAAACGATCGTTGAAACGAGGCACTCATAACGCCATTGTGTCATCTCTCGTCAAGCGCAGCCGGGGATTTGAGTGAACAGCAAATGAACCATCAAGCCACTTCGGTCAGTTCGGGCGGGCGACGCGTGGAATAACGGAACATCAGCGCCGCGAGCAGCACACCGACCACTGCCATGCCACCAATCGCCCACATGCTTTGAGCGAATGCATGCACATATGCGGCAGTCGCGCTCTCCCCCGCCGACCCTCGGGCCGCGGCGAATTCGGTGATCAACGCGCTGGCTACAGCCGTACCCATCGCACCGGCCATTTGCTGCACCGTGTTCATCACCGCCGAACCATCAGCGTTCAACTGACGCGGCAGCTGGTTCAGGGCATGGGTTTGATCAGGTACCAGTACGAATCCGGAGAATGCCATGAACACCGCGTATATCACAGCGATCACCCACACATTATCGGTGAACACAATGAAGATTGCGTCCATCACCGTGACCACGGCAAATCCAATCACAATGAATTTCGGCGGGAAATGACCCTTCAACGAGCCGCCAATCACCGGTGCCGAAATAGCGCCGACTACAGCGCCTGGCAGCAATGTCAGCGCCGCGACAAGGCTTCCCATACCAAATCCACGCTGCAGCAGAATCGGCAGCAGGAAGTTCAGCCCGAGAACGCCTCCTGAAGCCATGAGAAGAATCAGCATACCCAGCGAGAATCCCGGGTAGGCGAATACGCGAACCTGCACCAACGGTCTGCTCATCTTCAACTGCGCCGCCACGAACACAGCCAGCACCGCTATGCTGGCCACCAATGTCAACCAGAAGCGCCAGTCACCCTGCCAGCTGGCGAAGAAGCTGACAGACACGATCAGACCCGCCAATCCGAAAGCCACCAGGATCATTGACGGCACGCTGATATTCGCCTGCTCTTTATCTCCGGCATGCCGAATTTCCGGCACCGTGATCATACCCAGCAGGAAGGAAAGCACCAGGAACGGCAGCATCGTGTAGAAAATCCAATGCCAGTTGAGGTATTCCATGACTATGCCGCCGAACACCGGACCGATGGCCGGCGCCGCACAGGTCACCAGGCTTACGATGCCAAGCATCGCGCCACGTTGTTCAAGTGGCGCTTTTTCCAGAATGATGTTGGTAATCAGAGGCAGTGAGATGCCGGTGCCCAGTGCCATCACCAAACGTGCGGCGAGCAGTAGAGGAAAGTTCGTCGCGAACGCGCCAAGTACCGTGCCTGCTGCGAAAATAACTACTGCTGCGATAAACAACGCTTTCGTGGCAAATCGGCGCACCATGAACGGCGAAGCTGGAATCGCCACCGAAAGCAGCAGAAGGTAACCGGTGGTGAGCCATTGCACCACGGATGCATCAATCGCGAACTCCTGCATCAATGTGGAGTAGGCGATGTTCAGTGAGGTCTCCGAAAGGATGCCCAGAAAAGTCAGAATCGCCAATGAAACCACCGCAATAACCAGCCTTGATTGAACAGGCTGTTTGCCGCCATTGGGCAGTCGATCGGATGACTGGGCAGACGCACTGCGTTCGTTCATAGGACTCCGTTCGCCTTGGACTGTTGCATATCAAACAACATGGTTATCCTATAGACGAATGTTTCACGAAACTGCATAGGCGCTCGTTGCCGCTGATGCGACGAGCTAACACCCCGTGGTGCACCAAGATTGGCGCATCACACCAGCGGCTCGCAGGCGTGCAACTCGCAGATAATACCGGTTTCCTGCCGGATCCATTCAGCGGCCTGAAGCGCCGCGATATTCCATAGGGCGTGTGGGATGCCGCCGAAATCCGGTTGCGCGGACCAGAACGTCAGGTCATCGGGGAATGCGGTGAGCGCCGTACCCTCTTGGGCCGGCATGACCGTGCGATACAGGCGTTTGGCAAGCGTTGCCACGAATTCGTTGGCTGCGGCGAACGTGTCATTGAGATGTTGTTCGGCCACGACCGGCGGACCGACGATCTCCCATGATTCCACGTCAGAGGCATCCCATTGCGCGGATTCTCCATCTACCTTGCGTTCCAGTGTGACGAACAGCTTGGCGAACTCCCCCGAAGTCAGTCCGGTGACTCGCCTGCGCGTGGCCAGTTCAATTGGTGTCATTGCGTCATTCACCTCAATTCCAACAACAAGTGTGGGACGCAACCGCATTTTTCGCCAATGTGCAGTTGCGGGCCACGGCCTTTACCTATCTCCTATAGTAGGGCAGCACACAAATGGCTTAATTCCGCCATTCTTACCAATGATGGTGCGGAATACAACGGGTAGATAACGGGATACAACTACAAAATAGGCCGTTATGCGGTTCCGTCCCTCGATTTTCCAGCAAGTACTGCCACTACACACTGTCCAATGGCAAATGCGATGAACAACGTGAGCGGCGCAACCCATCCGCCAGACAGCTCAGCAAGCGATCCAAAAGTAAGCGGCCCAAGCGAAGCAATCAAGTAGCCAAGGGATTGCGCCAGACCGGATAGCGCAACCGTGTCTTGCGGATTGCGGCCTCGCAAAGCAATCAGCGTTAGCGCCACTACCAGCGAGGCCCCTTGGCCGACGCCACCGATCACACTCCACAACAGCGAATATTGCGGTGCTGACAGCCATCCAAAGCCGGCGATAACCATCGGAACGCTGGCCGTGAGTGCCGCACATATCTGATTGCCACGTACATGCATGAGTACAGGAATCAGCAGACCGGAAAAGATGCCGAGCGACTGGAAGACGAACAATTGCACGCCGGCCTGGGATTCGGTGAAGCCGGCGGCCTCGGAGAGGGACGGCAGCCAGTTCGACATGGTGTAGAACGCCGATGATTGCAGGCCCATGAATAGCGTGACCCACCACGTCATCGGACGCCGCCATAGTGGGAGCGCATCCGAAGTGAGCGAGGCGGCTGTCGTCGCCATCGAAGAAGAAGGAGACGGAGCTAAGAACAGCGCAGTACCGTCACCCGTGTTCCTTCGTTCATCGAACACCACGCGAATCGCCCATAGCGCGGCAACGACGAGCGGCGGCACAGCCCACACTGCGAGGGCTGGACGCCAACCGCCAAGTTGGGTAGCAAGTGGTGCGGCAGTGAGTCCGGCGATGGCAGATCCGGCAGTGATGCAACCGGAATATATGCCGGTGGCTACTGCCACGTGCCCGGCATAGTCCCGTTTGGCAATCACCGGCACGAGTACATTGCCGGCAGCGATACCAGCACCGACGGCGAATGTGCCAAGCCATACCCACGCCGGTCCACCGAATGACCGGAGTACGTCACCGACGGCAAGTACAAGCAGCGCGATGAGGATGGTGCGGTTGGCACCGAACCGTTTCGTCACGAATCGAACCAAGGGACTGACAGCGGCGAATGCCCACAATGGCATCGCGCCAAGCATGCCGAGTACGCTTTCACCCCAGTCAAGATCGTTGCCGATACGCGCCAGTACCGGCCCGACCCCGGCGATGGCGGGCCTCAGATTCAGCGCCACCAGGAAGATCAACGCCGCCAGCAATGGAGGCGTCGCCGCAGCCCCACCGTTAACCGGCATCCCAGTTAACGAGCCAGCAAACGAATCATGTTCTTCAGTTGTTCTTCGACCCATTCCTCATATTGTAGGAAACCGGCGCGCAAGCCGCGTCATTCCAGCCCTTCCGATACCATGGTTGCGGTAGTTTGACGGGGATTCGATCGTAATATGGGCAAGCATTGCATCGCTTGGGCCAGTACGCCGAAAACCATGGGAGCGACTGCGGCCAATGCGCCGACCGCCCGTCCAAACAACACGACAAGACTAGAAACGGCGAAATTCCAACCTTTCTAAGGAGCAACTGCAACTCATGGCAGAATTCGTATTCCAGATGATCAAGGCACGCAAGGCTTTCGGCGACCGCGTGATTCTTGACGACGTGACCCTGAGCTTCCTGCCGGGCGCGAAGATCGGCGTGGTGGGCCCCAACGGTATGGGTAAGTCCACCCTGCTCAAGATCATGGCCGGCCTGGAAACCGTGAGCAACGGTGAGGCCACGCTGACCCCGGGCTACACGGTGGGCATCCTGCAGCAGGAGCCGCCGCTGGATGACACCAAGACCGTGGGCGAGAACATCAAGATGGCGTTCGGCCCGATTGCCGAAAAGGTTGCCCGGTTCAACGAGATCGGCGAGGAGATGGCCAACCCGGATGCTGACTTCGACTCCCTGATGGAGGAGATGGGCAAGCTCCAAACCGAGATCGACGCCGCCAACGGCTGGGATCTCGACTCCCAGCTCGAGCAGGCCATGGACGCCTTGCAGTGCCCCGATCCGGACACCCCGGTGAACGTCTGCTCCGGTGGTGAACGCCGCCGTGTGGCACTGTGCAAGCTGCTGCTCGAAGCTCCCGATCTGCTGCTGCTCGACGAGCCCACCAACCACTTGGATGCCGAATCCATCCTGTGGCTGGAGCAGTTCCTGCACCAGTACAAGGGTGCCGTCATCGCCGTCACCCACGATCGTTACTTCATGGACAACGTGGCCGAATGGATCTGCGAGGTCGACCGCGGCCATCTGTACCCGTACAAGGGCAACTACTCCACCTACCTGGAGACCAAGGCCAAGCGTATGGAGATCCAGGGCGCCAAGGATGCCAAGCTGGCCAAGCGCCTGAAGGACGAACTCGATTGGGTACGTTCCTCCCCCAAGGCCCGTCAGGCCAAGAACAAGGCCCGTCTGGAGCGCTACGACCAGATGGAGCAGGAGGCACGCAACAACAAGAAGCTGGACTTCTCCGAAATTCAGATTCCAGCTGGCCCGCGTCTGGGTTCCCTGGTGCTGGAGGCCAATCACATCCACAAGGCCTTCGGCGACCGCGTGCTCATCGACGATCTTTCCTTCACCTTGCCGCGTAACGGCATCGTGGGCGTGATCGGCCCGAACGGCGTGGGTAAGTCCACCCTGTTCAAGACCATCGTCGGTCTGGAACCGCTCACCAGCGGCGAGTTGAAGATCGGCGACACCGTCAAGATCAGCTACGTCGACCAGAACCGTGAAGGCCTCGACCCGAACAAGAACTTGTGGGAAGCCGTCTCCGGCGGTCTCGACTACATTGAGGTGGCCGGCGTGGAAGTGCCGACCCGTGCCTACGTGGCCAGCTTCGGCTTCAAGGGCTCCGACCAGCAGAAGCTCACTGGCGTGCTCTCCGGTGGTGAACGCAACCGTCTGAATTTGGCCCTGACCCTGAAGCAGGGCGGCAACCTGCTGCTCCTCGACGAGCCCACCAACGATTTGGACGTCGAGACGCTGGAAAGCCTTGAAAACGCGCTGCTCGGTTTCCCGGGCTGCGCCGTGGTGATCTCCCACGACCGTTGGTTCCTCGACCGCGTAGCCACCCACATCCTCGCTTGGGAAGGCGACGATGAGAATCCGGCCAAGTGGTACTGGTTCGAAGGTAACTTCCAGGCCTATCAGGAGAATCGTGTGGCTCGACTCGGCGAGGACGCGGCCCGCCCGCACCGCCTGCACAAGAAGCTCGTGCGCGGCTGATTCATTGCTCCGCTGAAGCGATAGAAGACCGTCACCATATACGGTGGCGGTCTTTTGTCATTGTAGAAGGATGCAGAATCCGCAAACGATACAGGTCCACATCTACGCCCGAATGATGGACCATGCTCACATCTAACCGGTAATTAACCTTCCTCACAGGCTCGTTACATCATGCTGCCATGACTCTTAACTCCCAGTGCGTAAACTGCCAAACAGTATTGAACGAAGACCGTCACATGAATCGAGGAAGTCATGGCTCAGCCCACCACTGTTACCCCACTGGATCGTTTGGTGAAAGTGCTGCGGTTGGGTGAACCCTCCGCATACCGAAATCACACCTATATCAATGGCGAAAGCATGTTCTTCCCCACCGGCCGCGTCTACGGCGGTCAGGTCATCGCCCAGTCGGTGATTGCCGCATCCAAAACCGTGCCGGCATCCCGCTTGCCGCATTCCATCCATGGTTATTTCATTGCGGCCGGTGATATTCGCCAGGATCTGCTCTTTGACGTCGAAACGCTGCGCGACGGCCGATCATTCTCCGCACGCCGGGTGAACGTCACCCAGGCTGAGGGACCAATCTTAACCGCCATCGCATCCTTCCAGGAGACCGGTCAGGAGGGCGTGGAATTCGCCGACCCCATGCCTGAAAACCTGCCTGATCCCGAATCGCTGACCTCCGCAAAGAAACTGATGGAACCATTCGCCGAGAAGTCGCCGTTCGCCAATTACTATGCGGAAAAATCACCCTTTGATATTCGCCACATCACGCCGACGGTGATGCTTCGCGCCGATAAGAAATCCGCTGAGCATGATTCCGGCAAGCAAATGGTGTGGATGCGTGCCGACGGTCACGCCGACGTACCGCAGGTGATGCACCGCGCACTGCTCGCTCTTGGCTGCGATCAGCTCATGATGGAACCGGTGCTTCGCCGCGCGGGCCTGTCGATTTCCACACCGGGCATCTCCTACGCCTCCATCGACCATTCGATGTGGTGGTACCGCGACATCGACATCAATGAATGGCATCTGTATGTGCAGGATACGCCGATTGCCGCGCACGGCCGTGGACTAGGCAATGCCAAGGTGTACTCGCAGGATGGCGAATTGGTGGCCGTAATCGCCCAGGAGGCCATGGTCCGCGTACCTCAGAAGTAACACCTTATCAGACGTACGCTGAGCGAGCGTCAGTGTACGTCTGATAAGGCTTGCAGCTACTGCTACTGCTTGCGGTAGGCCGGGGAGACTTCCTGACGGCGTTTGGCCTCGGCAATCTTAGGGTTCTCTGGGCCTTCGTTCGGCGGCAGTTGGCAAAGCCATTCTCCGATGATGCCGATAATCATATCGGCGATGCAGATCACGGCGGATATCGCACATTGGATAATCGCATCATGGTAGAACGGCGCTTCGAAATGGCTTGCGCTCATCAGAATCTGCCCCACATACCATCCGGCGAGCGTGGCACCAGCCAAGCCCAATGCCTTGGAAAGCACCAAAGTATTCACGGCGATGCTCGGATTGATGAAACTGTGCGGGCGCTTCTTGGGGTCGGTATTAGCATATTTGTGCACTTGCAATGCCAATACCAGCACAATCACACCCAGCACCGCAAGCAAGCCGGCCACCACCCACGGGGTGCCGATCAGAGACAATCCGGACTGCTCGCCATACGAGGCAAGGCCCATGCCGGCAAGCAGGCCCAGTACGGCACCAATCACGTACTGCCACCATGGTGTTCGGCGTACTTTCACGTCATTCTCCTTGTGCGTTGTGGGTTATATGCCGCATAGGCTCATTTACCCATGATCCAGTTATCCGACAGCATGCCGACCTGCCCGGCATCCGGCGCCATGGCCAGAAGGAACGATACCGGCTCCGATCCCAGCGTGGCATCGGCGTCCATATCCATCCAGGGAGCCAGCACGGAAGCATGGTTCCTGGCGGATGGCCATGGCACTCGACAGTCCGGCGTATCCGAGGTAACGCCATCCATATCCACAAGATCGAGATCAATCAGGCCTTCATGCGCGGCTTCGACACTGCCGAGCGCGGCAATCAAATCGGCTGCCGGCAATTTGGTCTCTATCTGAATAACCGCACTCAGCGCATCCGGACCATCAAAATGACTGACATGATACAGCGGCGAGATGCCCTGCACCTGGTTTCCGGGAATGCTATCAACAGAGACGATGGCTTCGCGGAACAGTTGCTCGGCGTCGCGGACGGTGGAATCCATGGAAATCACGGCTTTGCGGGAGACCGGAGCAGCGTCTTGGCGATTCTTTTCGAGAGCGGCATGCTTCGCTCCAGCATCGTCAACCGCATTGGCGGCATGCCCTGCGAGCATCCAATCCTCACTGTCCAGTTGCACGGCATCGCGATCCGCCGCAACCGCCAGCAAATCGGACGCCAATCCACCATGGGCACCGGCGAGTCGGGCCGTAGGATTCAAAGCCACCCAAGGTGCCAGCACGAATGCACGCTGCCATGCGCGCGGATGAGGCAACGACAGATCCGGGTCCGCACTGGTAATGCCATCAAAGTCGATGATGTCAAGGTCCAGCGGACGCGAATCCCAGTGATTCTCACGATTGCGGCCGTGTGCGCGCTCAATGCCCTGCAATGCGGCCAATAGTTCGTGACTGTCCAATGTGGTCTCGAGTTCCACGACCGCATTCAGAAAATCAGGCGTGTCATCGGCCATACCCCATGCAGCCGTACGGTACAACGGTGAAATACCGACGACTTGCGTGCCCGACAATCCGTCCATTTCACGTACCGACGCGCGTAAGGTGGATTCCACATCACCGATATTGCCACCCAACGCCACCACCGCATGATGCACCGCCGGCTGTTCAGTGGACCGCGCGGCAGCTGACTGCACAGCGACCTGAATATCGGATTGGGTCTTATGCTCCGGCACCACGGCACCCTGGGCATCACGGACGCGGGTGATGGATACCGCCACGTCCGTGAACGGCACCGTAATGGGCGCATGCGGCTTATGCACGGTGACATCAACCTTCGCAATCGGCTTGATCGCAAGGATTCGTTCGGCGATACGCTGGGCAAGCTTCTCAATCAAGTCCACATGCTCGCCCTCGATGACCGCCACGATGTCTTTGGCCACGCGCCCATAGTCGACAGTATCGCCCAAGGCATCGGACCGTCCGGCCGCAAAAAGGTCGAGATACAGCGTGGCATCCACGATGAACGGTTGCGCACGCTGATGCTCGAAGTCGAGTACGCCATGAGTACCGTTGGCGCTCACACCTGTAAGTCGAATTATGTCCATGATTGATTCCTTGTTTGCATTGACCGCCGTTGGATTCAGGGATGCGATGCCCCATACAACTCTACTGTGCGCTCTGTGCGCTGTATTGGCGCCAAGCGTTACCGGCGATGACGGCGGCACGGCTCTTGGCCACGTCGTGCACGCGTACGGCCCATGCACCATGTTCGGCACTCAAAGCGGACAATGCGGCAGTCACATCATCGCGCTGAGCCATTGTAGGCTCGGTAATACCGTTGTCGGCCAGCATGGCGGAAATGAAGCGCTTGCGAGATTGCCCGATCAGCACCGGGTATCCGGTGGCACGGAAGGTCTCAAGTCCGGCCAGCAGTGGCAGATTATGTTCGATGCCCGGCTTGGAGAAGCCCAGACCCGGGTCGATGATGATGCGTTCGGGCTTAATGCCGGCCGCCAGCACGTCATCGACCTGGCGCATCAGCTCATCATGCACATCGGTCAGCACGCCATGCTCATAGACGGATGTGTCCTGATCGGGATTGGCACCCTTGGAGCCGGCCAGCCAGCCACGCCAATGCTGCACGATGTACAGGCAATCATGGTCGGCCACCACATGCGGCAGCTCTCGATCCAAGGTTCCACCGGAGACATCGTTGATGATCTGCGCGCCGCCTTCCAAAGCCGCGGCGGCCACTGAAGCACGCGTGGTATCGATAGACAGTACCGCGCCCGCCGGGACCAATGCATGAACCGCGCCGGTGATGCGCTTGAGCTCATCTTCTTCGGACACGCGCTTGGCACCGGGACGCGTGGATTCGGCGCCGATATCAATGATGTCAGCGCCGGCTGCCATCATGTCGCGACCGTGCTGGGCGGCCTTGTCAGGGTCAAGCCATAGGCCACCGTCCGAGAAGGAATCCTCGGTGATGTTGAGCACGCCCATCACCAGCGTCTGCGACGCATCATGCAGCTGTTGCAAATCAGTCATTGTTGTATTCCCCTTCTATTGGTATTCAGTCTCCCCCACCCAGCTTCGCCGGGAGCCCCCCTCGTCAGAGGGGGCCGAGAATGACTACTTGTCCAAAATGAGGCTCATGGCCTCGGCTCGAGTAGCGGGATTGCGCAGCAGACCACGAACCGCGGAGGTCACCGTGCGGGCGGAGGACTTCTTGATGCCACGCATCGACATACACAGATGCTCGCATTCAGTTACCACAATCACGCCTCGCGCACCGGCGTAATCCACCAACGCATCGGCAATCTGCTGGGTCAGGCGCTCCTGCACCTGTGGACGACGGGCATAGACCTCCACCAGACGGGCCAATTTGCTCAGACCCATCACGCCATCCTTGGCTGGGATGTATCCCACATGAGCCACACCATGGAACGGCAGCAGATGGTGTTCGCATACGGAATACAGCTCGATATCCTTGACCAGCACCAGCTCGTCGGTGTCCACATCAAAATGCTTTTCCAGCACATCAGCCGGCGAGGCATGAAGGCCTGCGAACAATTCGCGGCCAGCTCGTGCAATACGGTCCGGCGTCTCCACCAGACCTTCGCGATCCGGGTCCTCACCAATCGATTTCAGGAACAGGCGAACGGCCTTGCGCACGCCTTCCTCATCGTAGGTGCCTACTTGCTCCTCAGTCATCTGCTCTCCTCACATGTCTCCAAGTACCGGTTCGTACCGGTCAATTGAGCAAGCCCGTGGACTGACCATGCAATAGAGCACGGTCAGTCCACGGGCTTCTTGCACACCGGCGATCACTCTCCAGGCTTGATGCCTGCCGAACGCTTCAGACTCTCAGGAATCTCCACCGGCGGCTTATCGGAATCAGGGCGACGCTCATTGGAGAGCCACACCTCACGTTCCGGAGCCTTCTTAATCGGCGCGAAGATCTGAGCGAGTTCCTTTTCGTCCAGTGTTTCCTTGACGAGCAGCTGGCGAACCAGTTCGTCAAGAATCTCACGGTTGTCGTTGATGATATTCCACGCCTCGGTATGGGCGGTCTCCACCAGCTTCAGGACCTCCTCATCAATCACTTCGGCAGTGCGATCGGAATACTTGCGCGGAGCCAAACCATCCATCACTGTGGTCTGATCGTCGTCATCAGCCCACTTGATGGCACCGAGCTTATCGGAGAAGCCGTATTCGACCACCATGGTACGGGCGATCTTCGTGGCCTTCTCGATATCGTTCGAGGCACCGGTGGTCGGATCGTGGAAGACGATTTCCTCGGCGGTGCGGCCACCCATCGCGTAGGCCATCTGATCGAGCAGCTGGTTGCGGGACTGCGAATAACGATCGGCAGTCGGCATCACGGCGGTGTAGCCGAGCGCACGACCACGCGGCAGAATCGTCACCTTGGTCACCGGGTCGGTGTTGCGCAGAGCAGCCGCCACCAGAGCATGGCCGCCCTCGTGGTATGCGGTGTTACGCAGCTCTTCAAGAGCCATGCCCTTGGACTTACGGCGCGGACCGGCCTGAACGCGGTCGATGGCCTCGTCGATGGCACGGTTGTCGATGAGCTGGGCACCGGCACGAGCGCACAACAATGCAGCTTCGTTCAGCACGTTGGCCAGATCGGCACCGGTGAAGCCAGGTGTGCGCACCGCCACCATGTGCAGATCGACATCCGGCACGAACGGCTTGCCCTTGGCGTGCACCTTAAGGATTGCCTCACGGCCTTCCAGATCAGGCGCGGCCACGCCCACCTGACGGTCGAAACGACCCGGGCGCAGCAGTGCGGGATCCAGCACGTCGGGGCGGTTGGTTGCGGCGATGATGATCAGGTTGGTGTCATTGTCGAAGCCATCCATCTCCACAAGCAGCTGGTTCAGCGTCTGTTCGCGTTCGTCATGGCCGCCGCCCATGCCGGAACCACGCTTGCGGCCGACGGCATCGATCTCATCAATGAAGATGATGGCCGGAGCGTTCTTCTTGGCTTCATCGAACAGGTCACGAACACGGGAGGCACCGAGGCCGACGAACATTTCGACGAAGTCCGAGCCGGCCATCGCGTAGAACGGTACGCCAGCCTCACCTGCAATGGCTCGAGCCAACAGGGTCTTACCGGTTCCAGGAGGGCCGTACAGCAGCACGCCACGCGGAATGCGAGCGCCCAGCGCCTTGTACTTGGCCGGATCCTTCAGGAAGTCCTTGATCTCCTCGACTTCGGCAAGCGCCTCATCTTCGCCGGCCACATCGGAGAACTTGGTGGTAGGCGTCTGGCCCTCGAGCAACTTGCCGTTGTTTTTCTTGCCACCCATGCCGAGCATGCCGCCGGCACCGCCCATACGGCTCATCAGCCACCAGAACAGCGCGAAGAAGATGATGAACGGCAGAATCGAAGTGACCAGATAGCTCAGCATGCTGGTCTGTTCGATGTTGGAGGTCCAACCCTTTTCCAGATCGCCGTCTTCCACGGCCTTGGCCACCTGCGCGCCCTGTGCGAAGGTGTAGTAGAACTGCACGTCCTTGCCGTAGTTGGTGACCTTGCCGGTGTCCGGATTCTTCTTGGAGAAGTCATCCTTGAGCTCGAGACGCACCACCTGCTTGTTGTCGGTGATCTCGGCGTAGGTGGCCTTGCCCTCCTTCAACAACGCAAAGCCATCCTTGGTGTCGATGGTCTTGGTTGCTCCGGTGGAGAACATCTGGAACATCAGCACGGCCATGACCACAAGCACCGCGCCCCACAGCCACGGAGACTGCCAGACCGGACGGTTCTCGTTGTTGCCACCGTTCTTCTTGTTGCCATCGTCACCACGCTTGAACGGGTTGGTGAATGGGTTGCCGTTATTACGGTTATTAGGGTTCGGATTGTTTCCGTTGCCCTGCCCAGGTCCCTGGGGGAAGCTCATGCTTATTCTCCTTGGTAAACGGACGGCTTCAGCACCGCGATCGATTCGAGGTTGCGGTAGCGTTCGTCATAGTCGAGGCCGAAGCCCACAACGAATTCGTCCGGGATTTCATATCCCGGGTACTTCACATCTACGTCGACTTCTCGGCGGGAAGGCTTGTTCAGCAGTGCAAACACTTCCACCGAGGCCGCGCCGCGACGTTTCAGTTCCTCAACGAGCCATGCGAGCGTACGTCCTGAATCGATAATATCTTCCACGATAAGAATGTGCCGGCCGCGAACATCGGCAGACAGATCCTGACGTACCGTCACGGTGCCGCTTGACTTGGTACCGGCACCGTAGCTGGACAAGCTCATAAAATCGATTTGCACAGGGATGCTCAGGGCCTCAGTGAATGCCACCAACGTGTTCACGGCACCCTTCAACACCGCGACGACCAGCGGATCCTTATCTCGATAGTCCTCGCTTACCAGCGCGGCCATCTCATGGATTTTGGCATCAATCTGTTCTCTGCTGACCAGCTCGTGGTCAATATCTTCCTTAACGTCAGCGATTCGCATGCGCTCTATCTTGGCACACGCGAATGACGTGTTTCTTGCGGTTCGCTGAATATCCTCTGGGAAGATTCACAGCTGACTGCCCATGCCAATTCACCATCAATTGGTCTATGGCTTCGATTTGAATCGCACTGGCTTCCACCGAGGCCTGGTTCAAGGCATGCGCCACTACGCGAAGCCGCATCGCGCGTGGCTCGCGTCCCAATGTTCTCGCGTCAATCGCGACAATTACACCACGGTCTGAGTCATTCTCGCCGATGATGGTCACGCTGCAGGCGGCAATGCGTTCGGCCTGGCTATCAAGATACGCCTTATCCGCCTGAATCAGACGCGCATTGCCGGCCAGATGGCGAATGACATCGCTGCCGGTGAACCGTTCGATGGCCGGCAGCAAATCATGGCGGATGCGCGAGCGGAGCGGATAGTTGCCCGGCAACGGTCCTTCAGCACTATCTCCATTCGTAGGGTCATCCCAATAAGCCAGATGCAGGTCCTCCTCGCAGATACCTGTGGTCTCGTCACGTGTGAGGTCGAGCAGCGGGCGTACGAACAACACCTGCTCACGCACTGTGGTTGCGGGCATTCCAGCAACCATATCCAGTCCATAACCACGTAAGAGCCCCAGTAACACGGTTTCCGCCTGATCATCCATCGTATGGGCAAGCAATACGCAAGCGGCATGCGCATCGCATGAAACGGCGCATAATTCCCGGTATCGCGCCTCTCTTGCCGCGGCCTCTACCCCTTTGCCCGAATCACGAACATCGGCACGGCGAACCAGCACCGGATCAAGACCGAGGTTCCGGCAGCCTGCCGCCGCACGCTCGGCCACCGCACCGGAACCATCCTGCAATTGATGATCGACGATAACGGCACCGCAACGCAGCCCCAATGATGCACATACGATCTGTGCCACCGCAGCCAGAGCCATGGAATCCCGTCCGCCCGAACATGCGACCAACACCAAGGGTGCATCCGGCAGCGGCTTATGCTCACCATGCTGTGAAAACTGCGGCGACTGCCGCTCCAAACCAATATCGGCCAAGGCGGCACGCACTGCGCCGACGGCCTTCCGCAGCCGGGATGAATACGCCATATCAGTCCTTATTGATTCCCTACCGATCACAAATCGGCGAGTTTCGTAATGAAACTATTGATCGCATTGCGGGCGGCCTCATAATCATCAGGATTATTCACCACTACTGCAAAAGCCAGCGCTCCCCCGCCCAGACGGGAGACATTGCCGGCCATGGACGTCACATGCGCCAAACTGCCTGTTTTGACACGAATAAGGCCAGCAACCTTATCGTCGGTGTATCGGTCTGCCGCAGTGCCAATCAGACCGGTGATCGATAATCCCTCCGCAGCCGGCGCGCCAATGCCAGTCTTCAGATTGCGCTGTTGCACCGATATCAACGTGCGCACGGTCAGTTGCGAACCATCTGACAATCCCGAACAATCCGCCATGGTCAGCCCTGTCGTATCGATGCCAAGCGCTTGCAGAGTTGCATGCACCGCTTGCGTGCCGCCTTCGGGACTATTGGGCACGTTTTGTTTGGCGAGCGCGGTCAGACGACCGAACTCTTCAGCCAATGTATTGTCCGAATGGCGCAACGTATAGGCGAGAATCTCGGACAGCGTCGCGCTGCTTACCGAGGCCACCGGACTGGTACCGCTTGGAGCCGCGGCAGCGACGGGATCGCCGTTCACCGTGATGCCGTTGTCTTGCAGCAGCTGCGCGAATCGTTGTGCAACGTCAATTGCCGTGTGCTGGGAAAGTTCGGGATACCCGGCTGAATCGTCAGGATTGCTTGGTGCCGGGAAGACATCAGAGTATTGCCGTCCACCATCAATGGCCATCGAGGACACCGGCGTGTAGTACATCGTGTAATCCGCTAATACCGATTCACCGTCAGACAGCCCCCGAGGAATGCGATTCTCACCGAATAGGGTGTCATCATAATTGAGTCCGACGGTATCAATGCCTCGCTGAGCGAGTGCGGAGGCTGTGGCCTGAGCCAACGTGGCAAGACCGGCACGACCGTTGATATGGTTCAGATCGGAAGCTCCGGCGGACAATAGCATGTCGCCATTGCCTTTGAGCGTCACCACATTGCTCTCGCCGTCCGTTGAGATGAACGTCTGCGTATCGAGTGTGGAAGCCATATTCAACGTGGCGGAAGCTGCCAGCGCAGTCAGGGTCTTCATCGTGGACGCCGGTTCGCGTGGCGTATCCGCTTCATGCTCGGCAGCGGTATGGCCTTGCGCGTCCTGAATGATCACTGAAACGTCCTGTCCCACCCCCTCAGCGGAAAGCAGTTCGTTCATAAGGCTTGTAGCTTGGCCGGTATTGATTGATTTATTAAGATCGACCTGCGAGGCGATGGCTTCACCGGTTTTCGCGGTAGCAGGCTTGGCGAAAGTGACATCGGGAACCGGTTTCATGGTCAGCATGCCTGGAACGACGTCGGCGATATCCGCAACGCAATACCCGGCGAATAATGCGACGGTAAGCAGTGAGGAGACCGCTACCGTGACGCGCCGACTGGCTCTGCTGCGTCTTGACGTGCACCCATTGTTCTGTGACTTCGCCACGACCATTCCTTGTTTCTCCCGATGCGCCGGTTAATGCTGAAGTGAGGCGAATGAATCAAGAGTCTCAACAATCGATAGCATTCGCGCATCCAACAGCTTACCGCCCAGCCAAGTCCCCAACGCCAACATGCCGATGCCATTGACGAGTGCAACAGGAATCAATATCCAGAACATAGAGCCGATTACACCGACGATAGCCAGTATCGAAGCAACCACACCGGTAGGGAGCAACAGTGCGAATGTGCCAATCAGGTAGATGAAGGGAAAGAAACCTTGCGCCACGGCACGCCCTTGTGGAGAGGAGAACGGCTTATCCATGGAAGCCACCGGGTAGAGGAACACAGTGGAGGTCACCTCCGCAAGTCCGATACCACACAAGGCCACGGCGATGCCCAAGGCCCAGAACAGCAGGGCGAATGTGCGCCGCACAGGATGCGTCCAGTCTCCGGTGATGGCGAGCAGTGCGCAACCCATAACCAGCAGATACACCAGTGCAATACCCACGTAAATGCGCACACGGCCGATTCTGTCTTTGACGCCGGGGACCCCGGCGATGGCCTCCATAGTGAATCCTCGCCCATCGTAGGCGATTCCATTGCTTTCCGCGATAGCCAACAACCACCCGGCAGTAATCAGGGATGGCCAGATGGCCAGGCTCTCCCCATGCGCCTGTACCGCAAAAATCACTACGAAAAACAGCGGCATGACGAACAGCATCGCTTGGCGCGGATCACGCTTCAGGTAGGTGATCAGTCGCGCCGATACCGCTCCGGAAACGGAATCCGGCATATGTTGAAACGCGCCAAGCCCAGCAATGGTCATCGTACGTGATGCGGCACCCGTAATCCGGCGTTCATGATGCAAACACCACAGGCAACCCGCAAAACATACCGTCCAAGTGGCCGCCAGAACCAGCAGATGACCAGCCAATGCCGGCAGATTGGCTCGTGCGGCATCGAATGGCAGCTGGAACGCTGCTCCAAACGGCGTCCAACTCGCAATATCAGCCACAATACGAAGCCCCGCACCACGTTCGTCAGGTGTGGCATCGTGTATGGCATCGGAGTTCACGATGATGTTCGGCAGTTGGCACAGCAGCACGAATCCCAACACGGTGACCATGTAGAACATGGCTTTGCCGCGTTTCGAGGTGACCAGAGACCCCAACAGCGCGAACAACAATTTGGACAGACTAATGATGGTGAACACAGCGAATATCGCCGATATCAGCGATGTGATAACGACCGCAGCACCCATACGGCGGTAGGACAGCGTCCACACCATGAACGAGAGCATACCGGTGATGGCAGGCAGACCACACATCCCGGAAAGCAGTAGGCCGACTTGCAGCTGGCGGTCGGGGATGCCATACAACGCGAATTTCTTGAGGCTCATACTGGAACCGTCGCCGAACACCATGAATTGCGTGAATATCGTGGCTAGCATGATCACGGTACCGGCAATGACCACGAACCCTCGGGTAACGGCGAACGTTCCATAATCAGACGGAAGAACCCCACCGGCTGGCATGCCATCCAAACTGCCGATGGACCACGCGGCCATCGCCGTGCCCACCACCGTGATCACGGCAACAATCAACGCAAGAATATACGCAACAGTCTGCCATACGGATTTGCGCAAAGTGGCCCAGGTCAACGCCCATCTCAAGCGCGCTATGGTCAATGCGATGTTCATGAGCCGGCCTTTCCGCCGTCCAGCCAAGACAAATGCGCGGCTTCATGGCGCCCACCCACCAGCTGTAGGAATCGGTCTTCCAGGTCTTCGCCTGCCGCCACTTGTTCCACCGTGCCGGCGGCACACACCTGACCGTTGTTCACCACCGCCACATGGGTGCACATCTTCTCCACCAAGGCCATGACATGCGAGGAAATAATCACCGTGCCGCCGGTTTGAGCGTATTCGATAAGAATGTCTTTGAGGTTGGCGCTGGAGACCGGATCCACGGATTCGAACGGCTCGTCCAACACCAGAATGCGCGGGGAATGAATCATAGCCGATGCCAAACAGATCTTCTTGGTCATGCCAGCCGAATAATCAGCGACCATAGTGCTGGCCGCGGCTTTGAGATCGAATGCGGCAAGCAGATCCTGTGCACGGGCCGTGGCCTCGGCGCATTTCATACCACGCAGCATGCCCGCGTATACGAGTAATTGCAGTCCGGTCAATCGGTCGAAAATCTGATCGGGCTGCGGCATGACTCCGATGACGCGTTTGGCGGCATTGATATCCTGCCAAACATTAGTCCCGAGAATCATGGCAAGGCCGGCATCCGGCTTCAATAATCCGGTGACCATATTGAGGGTGGTGGTTTTGCCGGCACCATTCGGGCCTACAAGGCCATAGAACGAACCTACTGGAATATCAAGCGATAAGCCATTGACGGCGATCTTGCCGCCAAAGCGTTTGAAAAGGCCGCGAATAGACACGGCAGCTCCGGGATTCGGCGAAAACCCAACATTCCCCTGCATGTTGTCTATGCTCATAAATCCACTCTAGCCTATGCGAGCGGGCACGCCGAGCTTTGACGAAAAGACACCGCCGTTTTCCGGCCCGAACCTGATGTCAGGCCGAAAAACAACGCTTGCTATCCCTTATGCGTAATCGGCTTCCACTGGGCTTTGGCGAAGATGGCCTGGAAGGAAATCGGCACGTAGCTCAACATGTAAATCGGGAAGCTTAACACATAGGCGAGCAGCTCCTTGTTGGACGCACCGATTTGGTCGCGCTCAACGATGATGGTCAGGGCGGCGAGCGCCATCAGACCAAGCACGGAGGTGATGATGCCGTTCGACCATCCCACCAAGGATTGCCATTGGCTGGTCCAGCTCACAAAACCGAACGCCGCGAACAACGCACCCATGATGATGCGTACCACGCCGAGCACGGTGAACGGGCAGAGCATCAGTGTGAAGTCGATGCAGGAGAAATCACGTTCACGCACCGCACGCTTGAGCAATGCGGGCCCATAGTAGCGGAATACCTGCAGGAAGCCTTTGCTCCAGCGCAGACGCTGACGCCAGCTTTGCGCGAAGGTCACCGGCTGCTCATCGTAAAGGATCGCGTTACCGCAGTATCCGATGCGATCGCCGTGCAGAATCGAATCCATCGTGAACTCAAGATCTTCGGTCAACAGGTGGAACTTCCATCCCCTGTTGCGCTTCATGACGTCACGGGAGAACATGAATCCAGTACCACCCACATGGCATGAGGATCCCAGAATCATGCGGGAGTTGGAAAGGAATCGCGACTCGCGGATGAACCAGAGTGCGGAGCCGGAAGACACCCAGTTATCAGCCAGGTTCACCGAGTTGCGGTAACTGGTCAGAATCTTGAATCCGGCGCTAAAGCCCTTGTTCATCTCCTCGAAGTAGTGCTTGTCGAGCTTGTTGTCGGCGTCGAACACGAAGTAAGCGGCGTAATCGTCGGCTACACCGGTTTCCAACATATGGTTCAGCAGATAGGTCAGCGCATACCCCTTGCCGATCTGCTCCATATTGTGGCGCTCCAGCACATGGCAGCCCCGGGCGCGGACCACCTCAGCGGTGTTATCGGTGCAGTTGTCGGCCACCAGCCAGATGTCGATCAGCGAGGACGGGTAGGTCTGCGCGTGAATCGAATCGATGAGATTGCCGATGACGTTCTCCTCGTTTCTTGCGGAGATCAGCACGGCATACCGATTGGTCATCGGCGCGTCGGGGAATCGCACGGGCTTGGCGAACAGGGACATCACAATGCATACGCCCTGATACACCATGCCGGCACCGCCCACGATGAACAGCAGCACGTCAAGCACGGAGAGCAGCGTCATCAGCGCCACCCCGCTCTCGGGTTGCTGTTGGAGGAGGGCTTCGCCTCGTCCGATTTGCTCACGTCAGCTCCGTTCGCATGGTTGTCTGTATTGTCAGTCGATTCAGTGGCTGGCAGCGCCTTGGTCTGATCGACTTCGCTTTCCTCAGGTTTGCCGGTGTCAGGCTCCTCAGCACCCCGTAAACCAGGCTTCACCATACCTGAAACGCTGCCGGATAGCACATGCTTCGGAATAGCCACGGTCGCCGAATCATCATCCTCAGGCAGCAACGGGCCTCCCTGCTCGAAGGCATACAGTTCCTGCTGCAGCCTGCGCAGTTCCTCATCCATCGGCACTTTCTTGGTCGAGCCTTTGGCGGCGCGTGGCACGTGCTCGCCGATTGGGTGCAGCACATGTTCGCCGAACGCCTCGGAGGCCTCCACGATCTTGGATTTCTTTTCGGGCACCGGGTCATACATCAGCGGGGAATCAACCAACTCATATCGTCTGGTGTAGGCGCGGAAAATCACCTGAATGGAGGCCGTGACCGGCAAGGCGAGGAATGCGCCAAGCGCTCCGAACAGCGAACCGAACGCCAGCACGGCGAGGAAGGCCAACGCCGCATTGATATCCATCGTGCGCTGGGAGATTCTCGGGGAAAGGATCAGGTTCTCGATCTGCTGGTAGATGATGATGAACACCAGCACGGCGAGCGCATACGTCCATCCCCGATTGCCCCAGGCGAACAGCACCGGCAGAGCGCCGCCGATATAGGTGCCCACTGTCGGAATGAACTGGGAGACGACGCCGCAGAACAGGGCCAGCGGCAGCCAGTACGGCACTTGCAGCACCTCAAGGAAGATTGCAGTGCAGGCCGCGTTGATCAATGCCAGAATCGAGCGGGAGAACAGGAAGGACGAAATCTGGTCCTGCGCCACGGTCCAGACCAGCAGGAATCGACGCTGCGTATTGGGGGCGAGCCAACGGCAGAACGAACGACGCAGTTTCGGACCGGCTGCGGAAATGTAATACGTGGTCATAATCACGGTCATCAGATTCAGCAGGAAGCCCATCAGCCCGCTCACCGTGCTCATGGCGGTGCCGGCAAAGTCGGTCACCCAGGATGTCTGGATGTTATTGAGTATCTCCGAACCAAGGCTATTGATCTCCGGCAGTTCGAACGTGCTGTATTGGCCGATGAATTCGCGGATCTGCTCATACATGGTCGGCAGGCCGCTGATCATGGCGATGACCTGCGAGACGAACATGTTGCCGAACAGGGTGAGCAGCACGCAGATGATGATGGCAAGGCCGACCATTCCTGTAGCCGAAGCCACGCCGCGCTTCCAGCCGTGTTCCACCAAAGCCAGTACCAATGGTTCGATGGCCAGCGCGATGAACAGGGAGATGATGATATCAAGTACCAGATAGGAGATGCTGCCCCAGGAACGCCAGCAGAAGCTGAACACCACAATGGCTATGGCCACGTAGAGTAGTGCGCGCCCGAACCATTCCGGAGGCCTGCGAGGATCACCTTTCGCAGGGAACAGAGACCCCAAATCGATGCGATTTTCCTCCCCGCTGGGTGTTCCGGGTTGTGCATTGGCGGCACTGGTGGTGTTGCCGGCGCCTGATTCATAAGTTTTGCGCGCGCTTTCGCTCATGGCTCCCCATTGTAGCGAGAGGCTCGATGTTGCCGAAGCATCATTCGGCTGAGCGCAGCATCCACACGAATCGAACTCTGGACTGAGTACACCCGCTTTTCTATCCTTGGAACCATGCTTACCGTTTCGATCATCATCCCAGCGTGGAACGAATCCGAACGTATTCGCGATTGTCTGCTCAACGCCACGCGCCAGACCGTGATGCCGTATGAGGTGTTGGTGGTGGACAATCGTTCCACCGACAACACCTGCGAGATCGTCGAACAGTTCATCGCCGAACACCCTGAGGCCCCGGTCAAGCTGCTGCATCAGGACGATGAGCAGGGGCTGATCCCCACACGCAACTATGGTCTGAACCATGCCACCGGCGATGTGCTCGGTCGTTTCGACGCCGATTGCATGATTCGTCCGGATTGGGTGGAAGTGGTCAGCGGTATTTTCACCGAGGATCCCGAGGCGATGGGGGCCACGGGTCCGGTGATGTATTACGACATGCCGTCACGTCATTTCGGTTTGCGCGGTGACAATTCACTGCGCAAGCGTATCTATCGTGCGGATGGTGGTCAACCTCTGCTATTCGGCTCGAATATGGCGTTGCGTGCCTCCGCATGGCGTCAGATCGCCGATGAGGTATGCCGCGATAAGGCCGATATGATGCATGAGGATATCGATATCTCACTGCATCTGATGGGCAAGGACCTGAAAACCGTGTATTCACCGCGCATGATCGCCGCGATGAGCGCTCGACGCATGGATACATCGTTGAGCTCGTTCCTTAACTACATGCGTCGTTTCAAGAACACGTTCAACGCGCATCCGCAGCATTGGCGCAGGCACAAGCCGGAGATTCTGTTCACCGCCATGTATCCGGCGATGCATCTGTTCTACCCGGTGTGGCAGAAGGTGCTGAATACCGCCGATATCAACCCAGCCGAGGCGGCATGGATCAATGAGCAGATGGAGCTTGCCGAGGCGCAGGGCAAGAAGCTCTATGCCGAAACGCCCACGGATGAGGAGTGGGACGCAAAGCACGAGTAGTTTTCCTTGCCTCCCTCTGACGAGGGAGGTGTCATCGTTGTGCGATGACGAAGGTAGAGACGACCAGAACGTGATGCCCGATCATCTCTACCTCATCCGGCTTCGCCGGGAGCCCCCTCATCAGAGGGGGCCTATGCACTGAATCACATCAGCGACTTGTAGATGGCGAGAATGTCTTCCTCGGTGGCCTTGCGCGGGTTGCCCGGGGTGCACACATCGTTGAAGGCGTCGTGGGCCAGCGGGGCAAGATCGGCCTCAGTGGCACCGACCTCGGAAATCTTGGTCGGGTTCTTCAGGTCGACGGTCAGCTTGTGGACAGCCTGCACAGCCTCTTCGCGGACCTTCTCGAGGTCGCCGGTGTAGGCATCCTCGACACCGAAGGCATCGGCGATGTCGCGGTACTTCTCACCGGTGAAGTCCTTGTTGTATTCCATGACCGGGGCCAGCAGAATGCCGTTGGCAACACCGTGGGCCACGCCGAGGCGGCCGCCCAGCGGGTGAGCCATGCCGTGCACCAGGCCAAGGCCGACGTTGGAGTAGGCCATGCCGGTGATGTAGGAGGCATATGCCATCTGTTCGCCGGCCGGAATATCGCCGTCTGCCGACTTGGCAAGGTTCTTGGCAATCATGCGGATGGTCTGCATGGACAGGCAGTCGGACAGGCTCCAAGCGCCCGGGGTGATGTAGCCCTCGATGGCATGGGTCAGAGCATCCAGACCGGTGGCGACCTTCAGTCCGCGCGGCATGGAGTCGGTCAGATCCGGGTCGACGAAAGCGACGATCGGGATGTCGTGCGGGTCGACGGCCACGAACTTGCGCTTGTTGGCGGTGTCGGTGATCACGTAGTTGATGGTGGTCTCGGACGCGGTGCCCGCGGTGGTCGGCACGCCGAAGATCGGGACGGACGGGTTCTTGGTGTCGGCGACGCCTTCAAGGGAAAGCACGTCGGAGAACTCCGGGTTGGCGGTGATGATGCCGATGCCCTTGCAGGTATCCTGCGGGGATCCGCCGCCCAGACCAATCAGGAAGTCAGCACCGGATGCGGCGAACTTCTCAACGCCGTCCTTGATGCACTCGACCGGCGGATTCGGCTTGACATTGGAGAAGACCTCGTATGGAAGTCCTGCCTCGTCCAGAACCTTGGTGACCTTTTCGGCGGTACCGGTTTCCAACAGAACCGGATCAGTGACGATAAACGCCTTGGTGAAGCCGTGCTGCTTTGCAACGGTGGGGATTTCCTTGATGGCGCCGCGGCCGAAATATGCAGTCTGGTTGAAAATCATCCGATAGACCATAGGTGCTCTCCTTTTGAGCTCGTACCTGTTCCAGTCGCTCATTCGTTGAACGACCTAACAATTGTTAGCGTACTACGTTTGTGAACGTTAACCTGAAAACACGCTGAGAGGAAAAGAAGACTAGGATACAAGCGTAGTTGGGGTTTGTATGTATCTAAACAGCAAAAGAGGTGGAAAATGGCCAACGGCAAGGCTATGACCGTAGCCGAAATGGTGGGATTATTCGTTCAACAGAGTGCACCGGTGCGTGTCAATGCATTTGACGGCTCGCATTTCGGGCCTGCCGACGCGGATCTCACGGTAAACATCACCAGCCCGAATTGCATGTATCAGCTACTCGCACATCCGAATGAGATCGGCGTGGTCCGCGCATATGTGCTCGGCGACTTCGACGTGGAGGGCATCGACTACGCCGACCCCTACCCTGCCATGCGCAAACTGATTTCCCTAGCCAAGTACGTAAAGCCAATCACACCGGTGTCATTCGCACGGGTTTCAGCGGGTATTCTGAGCCATGGATTCAAGAAGCCGCCGGTGCCTTCCACCGAGGGGCCGAGCAAGTTCGCCCGCATCAAGCAGGGACTGATGCCGCATACGGAAAAGGCCGACTCCGAGACCGTAAGCTTCCATTACGATATGTCCAATGAGTTCTACGCCGACTTCCTGGGCCCTTCCATGACCTACACCTGCGCAGTATTTGACAGCGAGAACATGAGTCTGGAGGATGCGCAGGCCAATAAGCTGCGCCTGATTCTCGACAAACTCGGGCTCCAGCCCGGAGAACGTCTGCTTGATATTGGCTGCGGCTGGGGTTCGATGGTCATTACCGCAGCACGCCGCGGTATCAAGGCCTTGGGAGTCACTCTGTCCAAAGAGCAGGCCGCATATGCGAACGAATGGATTGCTCGCGAAGGGCTGCAGGACTTGGCCGAAGTGCGCGTACAGGATTATCGAGAAGTCCCCGAGCGTGATTTCGACGGTATTTGCTCCATCGGCATGATGGAACATGTAGGAACCAAGAACTATCAGAGCTACTTTGAGGAGATGTTCAGGCTCCTGAAGCCGATGGGTCGCCTGCTGAACCATCAGATCACCATCAGCCATGACAAACCGAACGGCAAGCCAGGCACCGACGAATTCCTTGATCGGTATATCTTCCCGGACGGCGATCTCGGAGCGCCCGGATTCATTGAATCCTGCATTCACGACGCCGGATTCAACGTGGTGCATCAGGAGAACCTGCGCCAGCATTACGCGCTGACCCTGCACCACTGGAATAAGAACCTTTCCGAACACTGGGATGACGCGGTCAAGCAGGTTGGCTTCGAACGCGCCAAGGTCTGGGGCCTATACATGGCCGCCTGCGCATTGAACTTTGAGCTCGACGGCATCCAGATCCACCAGTTCCTCGCGGTCAAGCCCGACCGTGTCGGCCACCCGGACGGCAAGTGGTACCCGCTGCGCCCCTGGTGGAAGGCCTGATAACACAAAAGCCCCGCTTTCAAAGCGGGGCTTTATTAGTTGTGGCTCCGAACGGCGTCGATCCGTTGACCTAGCGATTTTCAGTCGCTCGCTCTACCAACTGAGCTACAGAGCCATTGAATAGTCCACTTGCAAGCAAGTGGCCATCCAAGCGACCCCGGCCGGACTTGAACCGGTGACCTCCGCCGTGACAGGGCGGCGCTCTAACCAACTGAGCTACGGGGCCGTGTTGTTTCTGTCTTGCGACAGGCAACAGATAGATATATTACTGAAAATCGGAACTTACGCAAACTACGGCGTGTCTGGCTAATTTCCAACGATTTACGACATTCTTCAAATACAACACATCCATCTATCGCATCACCAGCGCATCACCAGTCGGCACGGCATAGCGGGTGGCACAATGGTCAGATAGTGATTCAGTAGCTGATTCAAGCCCTGCAGGGCATAAACCTCTCTTCGACGAAAGGCCAAGCAATACCATGACCGACACCCAAGCCCCCACCGAGCCGACAAACGAGAGTCTCGACACGGCACATGCCATCGAAGAACAAACAACGCCAGCCCATCCGATTCACAAGGTGCTCTCATTCGTCCGCCGCTCGGCACGACTTGACACCCGCCTGCAGCGCGCATGGGACAACTACGCGGACACGTATCTGCTGGACATCGCAGCCGGCAACGCCCGACTCGACGTGCGTGAGGGCTTCTCGTTGACCAAGGCATATATTCAGTCCACTTGGGGCAACAGCAATCCCCTGATCGTGGAAATCGGCACCGGACAAGGCGAGAATGTGGTCGCCGCGGCCGCCGCTCATCCGGAAACCAACTTTCTGGCGCTCGAAGTATACGACCCGGGCGTAGCGCATACCCTGCTGCTGGCCGGCAAGCAGCAACTCACCAACATTCGCATCGCCCAGGTCAACGCTGCGGAACTGTTCAAGGTCACCGAACCGGGAAGCATCGCCGAGGTCTGGACTTTCTTCCCCGACCCGTGGCCGAAGAAAAAGCATCACAAGCGCCGCATCGTGCAGCCGGAGCTCGCCGGCAACATTCACGATGCACTGGTGGATGGCGGTGTATGGCGCATTGCCACCGACATTGAGGATTACGCCCTGCATGTGCATGAGGTGATGGACCACCTTGACGGCTGGAAGAACATCGGCACCATCAACTCGAGCCTGCCACTGGAGCATGTCGGCAAAGGCAACGCCGATTTGGCCGCCGACATGCCGCACGCGGATTTTACCGAATCAGAGCGATTCGTCGGGCGAGTACTGACCAACTTCGAGAAGAAGGGACTGGATGCCGGGCGAGTCATCCATGATTTCACTTATCAGGCAGTTGCGCTCAATGCAGTGAAATAATCACAGGGCAGGCGCGGGACGGAAAAGCATCACGGCCATTTATGCGTTTCCATCCCGCATGCTCAAATTAACCCCAACAACCGAATTGGCATAATATCAACGTTTCCTGCCCATACACCGTGGGATGCGACTGCGATATCGAGCTATTTGTGGTTGCATCCCGCAGACAAGTGGGACGCAACCACAAAAAACGCCTCAGTGCGAATCCATCCCGCAAAACCTAGCAATTCCAACGCGACACGCCGAAACGGCGTGAGATTTGCGCGAAATACAGAGGCTCACTATAGTAAGACGAGTTGTCCGCCCCCATCGTCTAACGGTTAGGACACCAGACTTTCAATCTGACAACGAGAGTTCGACTCTCTCTGGGGGTACTTCAACAAAAACCTCGGCCAATCGGTCGAGGTTTTTTCGTATGTTCATACGCGGTTACGCATGATGTAGCCGCTCATTCCAAAGATCATGCTTTAGCTCACTAAAGTGGGTAACTGGCGATTCGAATATCAGGCCTCATTATCAGCCGAATTCACCGAACCGTCAGGAGAAGGGACGAGCGTATGGAATGGCTGGAAGGCAACCACACTGAAGTTCTCAGGGCCATCAGGGGAAAAGACGTCGAAATACGGCATGACATGCGTACCACAAGGCGCTCAGCTGTCATCTTCATACTCCTCGTATGCGGAGGAATTCTCCTGCTCATCAGAGCGGCAGGATCCCTATGGGTATCCAATCATGGCGACTTACCTGTATGGACGCCTGAAGCGCTTGATCTGCCGGCTCTGGTTTGCGGGATCGCATTGATTCTGGTGTCCGGGCTGCCACTGGCCATTGCGGTTGCATTCTCACGCGACCAACATTCATGGCAACGTCTGCGCCAGGAGCTCAAGTCCGATTCATTTGTCGGTATCGCAGCGGAACAAATCCATCCAGGCCTTGTGGCGTATGCCGATGTGCGAGGCAATGATGATGACATATCCACGTATCCGGTGAAATACGTCATTTGGCAGATCAACTCGACACCTCGAACGGTACACATACCGGCATATATCGACGATACGCAATGGAAGGCGCTGAACGGTCAGCCTGACCCGCGGCCGAAATGGGAGCAACGACATTTCATGGCCATGCTCGACCTTGACGTTGTACATGAGCATATCGCCGTAACCGGTATGACTCCCATACCCGTAGTTTTTGTGGAGCGCGCATGGGACAGGCACCAAGACGATCACACTAGCGTACAAGGAGCCTCTATGAAAGCTATCAAGGATACTCTTCTCGTAGACGACGACAATCACACGGCTGCATAGCGACAGGCCGTACGCCCCTACTTTGCCTGGCCTGCCGCACAACCAACAACCGCACCGGCGACCAAGGTCTAGGTCTATTCATATCTTCGTATGTTGGGCTGCGGCCATGATGCCCAACATGTTCATCGCCTGCACCCACTGCCAGAAAGTGAATCACAGCGGGAGGCACACGATTATTCATGGCACATGAATCACAAATCACTCCTGGTCCTATGTCTCGCCACAGTCATGGCGGCATACGCATACGGGCATTGAAGGCCGCGTTCCCGCTCACGGTGCCGATCTGCATGGGATTCCTCTTCCTCGGCGCCTCCTATGGCATGCTGATGGGTACCAAAGGCTTCTCATTCGTGTGGCCCATGTGCATGAGCGCGTTCATCTTCGCCGGTTCGATGGAATTCGTGACCGTGAATCTTCTGCTTTCCGCGTTCAATCCGCTGGCCGCTTTTCTGCTGGCACTTATGGTGAACGCTCGTCATTTGTTCTACGGCCTGTCAATGTTGGGCAAGTTCAAGGGTCTTGGCTGGAAACGCCCGTACCTGATTTATGGCATGTGCGACGAAACGTTTGCCATCAATTCCTCCGCACGCATTCCTCAAGACGTAGACCGAGGCTGGTTCTATTTATGGGTCACGCTGTTCAATCAGGCGTATTGGGTGTCCGGAGCCACCATCGGAGGTCTTATCGGCTCGCATCTGCAATTCAACACCGACGGCCTTGACTTCGTGCTTACCGCACTGTTCTTGGTGATTTTCCTGGACCAGTGGCTGGGCGGCAAGCATCGCGAGCGCCTTTCCGCGGTAATCGGCGTATTGGCCTCCGTGGCATGCCTCGCGATTTTCGGCGCTGACGATTTCATGATCCCCTCGCTCATCGCCATGCTGGTGCTGTTCATGGTGCTGCGACCTTATTTGGATACGTTGAAGTCTGGTTCTCAAAGCGATACCGACGGCAATACCATCGACCACACGGAGGTTCGTTGATTATGACCATGGCCATCTGGCAAGGAGTGATCACCGTTGCGGTGGTGGCATTCGGCACTATCCTCACACGATTCCTGCCATTCCTGGTATTCCCGGAATCCAAGGAACCGCCACGCGTCATCGAGTACCTTGGCGCTGTACTGCCGTATGCCATGACCGGCCTGCTGGTGGTGTACGCACTGCGCAATACGCCGATCCTCACCGGCTCACATGGTATTCCTGAGCTTATTGCCTGCGTTGTGATTGTGCTGCTGCACTGGTGGAAACGCAATATGCTGCTTTCGATTGCAGCCGGCACGATCGTGTACATGCTACTGGTGCAGTTGGTGTTCTAGAGACGAAAAAAGGCTCCCCTCACAGGGAGCCTTACCGATATCCGAGCCTTGGGCCATCAGTCCTTCAGCTGCTTTTCCACCCAGTCGACGATATAGGGTGCGACCTCTTCGATCTGATCGATTGCGACTTCGAACTCGTGTGGACCGCCATACCAGGGGTCGACCAGATCGATCTGGTCCTCGCGCCCCGGCTTCGGCTTGGGCAGATTCGGATCGAAGCTGCGGTACATATGCACTTCAGCACGTTTGCCGGCCGGCAGCATTCGCAGCAGGGCGCGCATGTGCGAAGCCGTCATCGGAAGGAACAGATCGGTGCGGTTGATCTCGTCGCGGGAGATGCGGTGAGCGAAATGGTCACGCGGAATCTCATCGCCATACCCACGTTCGCGCAGCACACGCACGGCGCGCGGATCGATCGGATGGCTCCACTCCTCGTCCGACACGCCGCTGGATTCCACTTTCACCTTATCGCCGAGACCACGTTCGTCAAAAAAGTGACGCAAGATGATCTCGCCCATTGGGGAACGGCAGATGTTACCCGTGCAAACGGTCATTACGGTATAGGGATGGGTGGTGTTGCTCATCAATACTCAATCTTCTCGCATGCGGCCCCGCAATTCACAATCCCGCGAGATCTCATCATCGCATATGGAATGCGGGGCTGGGCACTACTTGGTCTTCGTCAGAATACGGAACTGGTAGGATGCGATGCCGCACGAAGGATCGGCCGGCTTCAGTCGCTCCCCCACTTCCGTCTCCTGCCATAGACCCGCTTCCACAAGGGCGTTCATGTCAGGCGCATAGGAATCGGCATCAACCTCGGCATCCAGCACCGTCACATAAGCCTTATTGGCGAACGGCAGGGCTTCGGCAAACAACTGCGCGCCGCCGATCACCCAGATTTCGGAGCGATCCAGGCCATCATCCGGAATCGCCTCCTGGCGGGCCAGGTCAAGCGCATCATCAAGGCTGGTGACCACTGTCGCCCCAGGGGCGCTGTACAGCGGGTCCCGGGAAACGACGATGTTGTCTCGGTTCGGCAGCGGCCGGTATTTCAATCCCAATGACTCCCAAGTCTTGCGGCCCATAATCACCGGATGGGATACGGTCAGCTCCTTGAAATGCTTCATATCTTCGGCGCAATGCCACGGCATTCCACCGTTAAAGCCAATGGCTCCCGGGCGACCTTCCTTGTCGCGGGCCTCGGCCCAAATCATATTCACCGAGAAGGTCTTGGGAAAGTCGTCTCCCCAGTCCTCCTCGCTCGCAGACAGCCCGGCAGACCCGGGCTCGGGTTCGTGATAGCCGCTACGGCTACTGTCATGCTCCATTTCGCTTTACTCCTCCTGGATTCAACGGAACTGGGCCTTAGTGTAGTTGATGTGTCAGACGGCCCCGCCGCGATAAGCAGGGCCGAACGTGACACGCCGATATCGGACTAGACCGCAACAGGCGCCTTGATGGTGGGGTGATGCTGGTAGCCGACGATGGTGAAATCCTCATAACTGTAATCGAACAGTGAATCGGCCTTGCGGATTTCGATCTGCGGATACGGATACGGGTCGCGACTCAGCTGCTCAAGCACCTGGTCGATATGGTTGTCATAGATATGGCAGTCGCCACCGGTCCACACGAACTCTCCGGGTTCCAGGCCCGCCTGCTGGGCCATCATCAAGGTCAGCAGCGAATAGGACGCCACATTGAACGGCACACCAAGGAACATATCGCATGAGCGCTGGTAGAGCTGGCAGGAAAGCTTGCCGTCGGCCACATAGAACTGGAACAGCGCATGGCATGGGGGCAGCGCCATCTGTTCCACCTCCGCCGGATTCCATGCGGAGACCACCATGCGGCGCGAGTCGGGATGATGCTTGATCAGATCCATCACATTGGCGATCTGATCGATGGTGCGGTTCGGATCCTCGGGCGTCGGCGCAGGCCATGAACGCCACTGAGCTCCATAGACCGGGCCCAGATCGCCGTTCTCATCCGCCCACTCATCCCAGATATGCACGTTGTGCTCCTGCAGCCAACGCACATTGGTGGAGCCTTTCAGGAACCACAGCAGTTCGTATGCCAATCCCTTGAAGAACACCGTCTTGGTGGTGAGCAGCGGGAAATAGCTGGAGATGTCAAATCGCATCTGCTGGCCGAATAGGGAAATCGTGCCGGTGCCGGTACGGTCGGACTTCAACGTGCCTTCGGTCAGAATCTTACGGACCAGGTCCTCGTAAGGCATCGGGATGTCGGTCTTGGGGCGGGCGGGGATACGCGCGCGAATCTCCGCGAGCTGTTCTTGAGTCAAAGCCATAGTCCAACAGTGTAGCTGGGGCATAATAGAAACCGTCAGCATTGAGCCTAAGGAGGCAAATATGGGTAAGCGACTGTGGGTGGAGCGCAACAAGGATGGTTCATGGGATGCGTTCAGTGACGACGGCGCGCACATCAAGTTCGGTAAGGACCGCGGACAGTTCACGCCGGGAGACCTGATGAAGGTGGCTTTGGCCGGCTGCGCCGCGCTCTCCAGCCAATTCGCCATCGAACATACGCTCGGCGAGGGCAAGGGCGCCAAGATCGTGGTTGACGGCTCCTACGACCCCGAGAACGACGCTTACACCGGCTTTGAAGAGCAGGTTGTAGTGGACGCATCCGACGCCGGTCTTTCCGATGAAGATGCCGAAAAGCTCAAGGAACGCATCACTCGTCACATCGACAAGGGCTGCACGGTGAAGCACACTTATGTGCAGGAGACCCCTGTGCGCATGAACGTGACCATCAAGCGTTAATTCAACTGTTACTCATATCACCAAACAAAAAACCGCGTTCAGTTGCAATTGATGTTGAAACTGAACGCGGTTTTTCTCGAAATAAAGCTATTGCTCGAGAATTTACCGCGCTGAGACGGACTCAGTGCGGTAAATTCTCGGGCAATAGTGTTTCGTTGCCCTATCGCAGCCTACTGGCGCTCGGGATCAATGGTCTTCTCGATCTCCTTGGCGACTTCCGGTTCAGCCTTGGCCACCGGAACCTCCTCGACGCCTGCAATCTCCTCCAGCGACTTGGTAGGCACTTCAGCCGGCGAGCTCGGAACCGTGTCAAGACGGGATTCTGCGGCTTCAACGTACTTGCGCGGCACCACATACACCGGGCCCACGGCATGCTGCAGCAGCCCTTGGCTGGTGGATCCCAGCAACAGACCGGTGAAGCCACCACGCCCACGGGAGCCGACCACCACGACATCATGATCGTAGCTGGCCTTGGTCAGGGCGCTCACGGCAGGGCCGGATACGATGCGCTTGTTGATCTTCAGGTTCGGGTGGGATTCCTGCAACGGCTTGATGCGCACTTCCAGATCGTCCTCGTAGGACTTCAACACATCATCCTCACCATCGATGCCCTTCAGGTTCGGCACGGCGGACAGCACGTCGAGCTCGGCGCCCCAGCATGTGGCGAAATCGGCGGCAATCTCCAATGCCTTCAGACCCCACTTGGACTCATCGGAACCGACAGCTACCTTGGTGATGGTGTTGTTCAGATGCATCAAGTTGCCATCATCATCGGTGTACGGCACCACCACGATCGGGCAGTAGGCGTACGCCGGCAATGAGGACGACGTGGTGCCGAGCAGACGCTCTGCCAGACCGCCTTTGCCTCGGTTGCCGATGACGATCAGGTTGTAGTTGCGGGAAAGCTCCACGAACACGGATGCCGGGTCCCCGGTGACAATCAAAGTGGCGGCCTCGACGCCCTGTTCATCGGCGATGGCCTTGGCCTTGGATAGAATCTCCTGCGCATCGGAATGGGCGGCGTTGTCATCCCCCATCGCCGTATAGGTGGCATCGAACGATACGGCGGCATAGCTGGGCAGGGAATACGCGCAGACGATCTGCAGCGTGAGCCCGGCATGCTTGGCATAATTCGCGGCCCACCATGTTGCCTTATAGCTGGCATGGGACCCGTCAACACCGACGAGAATGGCCTTGTCGTTAATCATGACGACCTCCTTGAAGTTATTACGGCATCAGCACCGCATACCTTCAACAATACCCCGCAATACTCAAGTTAGCCGGTAATAAAAACGCGGGAAAAATCACAATCGTCACCGTCACCAACCGCGACGGTACCTGTAGCGATAACAAATAAGGCTCTGCAAAGCCTCATCTCGAGATTTCGCAGAGCCTTATGAAGAACAATCAGACCGTTATATCACGGAATGCGCACCACAGTGGTGAGCTTGCTTGCCAAAATGCCCGCTAGCGCGACATTGCTACCATTCCAGCCACCATGAATGGCCTTGCCGCCACCAACATACAAGGCGACGTGATCGTAATGAAGACCACCATTAGCGCCATTCGTATATTTGTAAATCAAAATATCACCTGGCTGGAGCGAACCATCAGTGACCACATAACCGCCCGGCACATTGACGTAATCCTCAGGCCAACCGTGGAAATTAATGCCACGAGCAGCAAGCGCCTTGGTCACCAGTGCGGTGCAGTCCATCGATCCGCCGATCAACGAATATGCACGATCAATAGAGGCTGCGGCACCAGCGCTGGCGCTGGATCCTGAATCAGAATAGCTGCTTAACGCGGAACGGGAATTATTACGGCTTGCCGCTGCGTCGGACTGGGACTGAGACTGAGCTTGTTCAGCAGCAGCCTTCTGAGCTGCCTCTTCCTGCGCTTTCTTCTGAGCCTCTGCATCCTTCTCAGCCTGAGATTTGGTCTGAGGAACGTTGAGGCTTTCCACATCTCCCCAGCTGGCGTCATCGGCCACATCCGTGGAAGTGGCTTCAGCGGCGAAGTTCTTGCGCACCTGTGTGTATGCAGGGAAGGACTTGGTGGAGGTGATGGTCTCCTGAACTGAGGCAGCCGAAGCTGCAGGAGCAAAAGCAAATAAGCATGCAGCTGCGGCGCACACTGCCACCACAGAAGAAATCACGGAATTAGTCTTCATAGAACCCTCACCTTACACTGCACCGTTCAACAAATCACGCTGACAGTGGAATCCAAAGCTATGAGATAATGCACATTCCACGGCGTGTCGTGCTTTGTCCGCCATCAGCCGGACGCAAACCGACTTCATGGCAATCAGCACGATGAATGGATGAATGTACTGGATATCAGTAGTGAATGAACTGAAGTTTGCTGGCCTGATCAGCGGAGAAGGAGCGGCTGGAAATAACACCCAATCCCTTAACGTTGGATTCGGAAACCTCAATCGAACCGTCCGCGTTGATTTTCTCTATCACGGCCACATGCCCGTAATATGCAGCGGCACCTTCTTGCCCCGGCTGGAACACCACGACATCGCCGACATGACGAGGGGTGCCATCCACCCAATATCCAAGAGCGCTGGCAGAAGAAGCCCAGGTAGTGGCATTGCCGAACTTACTGCCGGTAGGCAATCCCATCTGCGCGCGGCGCTCATAGGCATACCATGTGCATTGACCCCAAGGGTACGTATTGCCGTTGGCACCGGTATCATGATTCGGATTGAACCCATTCGGCACCACGTTGGCATCCTGATCGAGCAATACGGAGACCACCGCATTCTTTGCCGCATTGCGGTTCATCAGCTTGGTATCCAGGGCGCCATCGGAATTGCTCAAGCCCCAATCACCCTCGACATCGGACTGGGTAGCCACCGACGAGGTGAGATCGGCACGAGCTTCAGAACGTGATGCAGCGCTTAGGTCACTCACCCGCTTGATTTGCGTGGTGGTCGTGGCGTTATCGGCGACAGTCAGATCTTCATCGGTGTTAGCAAAAGCCATGGCACCGGCTGCGGTACCCACCAGAGCGGCAAGCGATGCAGAGGCGAGAATATGACTACGACGCTCGGCGGCACGAGCAGCCTGACGGATTGAGCGACGGGTTTGCGGAGCGATTTCATTGATCTTTGCAGCCACCGCCGGGTCCAACCCCAATACGGCGGCATCGTCGCCTGCGGACTGCACAGCACGAACAGAGCGAATGGAATGCGTCCCCTTACCAGAGGAGAACAGTGCCTTCGCTAAGCTAAACTTCTGGCGCGTAACCTTGGCCGCTTTATGCGAAGCATGCTTCATACCTAATAAACTCCTTGGTTTGGTTGACAACAGTACGTCATGATCAGGTACTGCTGTACCGACACTGACATTTACTCTACAACGAACATGCGTCATTGGAGCACACAATGACGCACATACGGGCGTGTCAAACCGGTTCGACACCTTATTTTTTGACAAACCGTCAATCCGGTAACCGATCAGGTTCTGGCGTTATTCCTACATGTTGACTACCCTATTCTCCGTGACTACGACAGTAAAGATTCCTGATTCAATAAAGCCCGAAGACGGCCGTTTCGGTTCCGGCCCCAGCAAAGTACGCCCAGAGCAGATCGCCGCATTGGATGCAGGCGCCACTACCCTGCTCGGTACTTCTCACCGCCAGCTTCCGGTAAAGCAGCTGGTTGGCTCAATTCGCGAGGGATTGCACGACTTCTTCAAGTTGCCGGACGGCTATGAAATCGCCTTGGGTAACGGCGGCGCCAGCGCATTTTGGGAGATCGCATGCGCCTCCCTGATCACTCGACGTGCCGCATTCGGCACCTACGGTTCTTTCAGCGCGAAGTTCGCCGCCTCCGCAGCCAATGCGCCCTTCCTTGAAGAGCCTGCGATTTTCTCTTCGGAACCTGGGACGTATCGTCTTCCCGAGCTCACTGAGGGTGTGGACACGTATTGCTGGGCGCATAATGAAACCTCCACGGGTGTGGCCGCCCCGATTCATCGCGTCCCCGGTAGTCAGGAGGCTGGCGCACTGACCGTAATCGACGGTACAAGTGCAGCAGGCGCGCTGCCCATTGATATCAGCCAGACTGACGTGTATTACTTCTCCCCGCAAAAGGCATTCGGTTCGGACGGCGGCCTGTGGGTGGCCGTGCTCTCCCCCGCCGCCATCGAACGAGCGGCAGGCGTGGAGTCCAGCGCGCATCTCGATGGCGCGCGTCGATGGGTGCCGCCGTTCCTCTCGCTGACCAAGGCATTGGAGAATTCCCGCAAGGATCAGACGCTGAACACGCCTTCCGTGGCGAATCTCATCATGATGGAGAACCAGGTTCGCTGGCTGAATGACAACGGCGGTCTTGATTGGGCCACCACCCGCTGCGCCAAGTCCGCATCGCTGCTGTATTCATGGGCCGAACGTTCCGATTACGCGCAACCGTTCGTCTCCGATCCCGCCGCACGCTCCCATGCAGTGGTCACCATTGATCTGGATGAACGAGTCCAGGCCAATCAGGTGCTGGCGCTGCTGCGTGAAAACGGCATTGTGGATTGCGCCGGCTACCGTAAGCTCGGCCGCAACCAGCTGCGCGTCGGCGTGTTCCCCTCGGTGGAACCATCTGATGTGGTGAATCTGACCAAGTGCATCGACTACGTGGTCGAGCATTTGTAGACATTCGTCAGCACGGCATCCGGAACATTCGCGACATAGTAAAGGAAGTAGTAAAGAGGAGCGTTTGACGTTCCTCTTTACTACAGTCATAGACTATGAAGTTTGCGCCCATCATCGATCCCGCCATTCGCAAACCCGCGCCGAAACCGGTGCGGGTCGATTTGCGTAAGGTTTTCGGCATCGGTACCGGCCTATGGGCCGTGGCGCTTGTCATCGCTCTCATCGCACTGACCGTTCACCACGGCACGGAATCATTCGTCGTGATCTGCGCTTCGGGCGTGATTATCGGTCTTCTGCTGCTGATCTGGGAGTTCTTCGACCGCTGGGATTACCGGCGACTTGGTCTGTAGATTCTTTCTTATTGCGCAAGCGGCAACGTCAGACTGAACGTACTGCCCTGACCGGCGGCGCTCCACACCGAAACATCACCGTGATGGGTCAATGCCACATGCTTGACGATGGCCAGGCCGAGGCCCACGCCATCGGCCGTGCGCTCGTTCTGTGAGGCACCGCGATAGAACCGCTCGAAAATACGATCCTGATCCTGCTTCGCAATGCCCGCACCTTGATCGATTACACGAATCACCGCTTGCTTGCCATCTTTGGATACCGATGCGGAAACACTGACCACACCATTGTCCTTGGAATATCCGATGGCGTTCTCCACCAGCTTGGTCACAGCGCTGTCGATTTGATCGGCCAGCCCATTAATGACCAAGGCATCATCGCCTTTAAGATGCAACCGCACGCCAGCCTGCTCGGCTTCCGGCTCAAGACGCTTGACCGTGGCACGCAACTGTTCCATAACATTGAGCCGGTTGGCGGAGGATGGCGTAATCGGCTCCTGTGCGCGAATCAGCAGCAGCAAATCGGAGACCATATGATTGAGTTTGTTGCAGCTGGAGCGCACGAGCCTTGCATCCTTGGCAATCTGCTCACTATCGAAATCACCGTGCTCGAGCGAGTCGGCCAGTTGGGATAACGCCTGCGTGGGCTTCAATAGCTGTTCGGATACATTGGTGATGAATGAATCGCGAACCTGGCCGAAGCGCACGACTTCGCTGACATCAGTGACCAGTACGATGACGAATTTCTCGCTGATGCGCGCCACCGTGACCTTCAGCCAATTCGGGCGACTCACCGATTGTGCGGTCACGTGATCGTTGCCGCCGCGATCCACCGAATAGCGATCCGGGGTCGACGTGGTCAGGTCAAATTGACGCTTGCCACCGGATTTTCTTGCCTCGTGAACGGCCTTGAGCACTTTGGCGTCGATGATGGCGTCTTCCTCCACCACACCAAGTTGATAGGCGGCCGGACTCGATCGCACCACCGAGTCATGCTCATCCACCACAATCGACGTGCCGGGCAACATGGACAGCAGAGCCGCCGTATCATCAGACAAATCATCGACATCATTTTCATCGCGATGGGCAAACGACAGCGTTACCCGATGCGTGGCGATTCCCACAGACACAACAGCAATCGCAACCAGCAGAACAACGGACAACGCGATAAGCGCAATCAGCGCTGCAATCGGCATCTGTATCATGCATTACATTCTTCCACACGCCGAAGTTCATTGCTGTTCATCGCTGCGGCGCGCCGCTAATATGAATAACGAGTAAACGACCCAATGAACAGTTGAACAACTTGAGGTTGCGTTTAACTACGTTGATGTAGTGCGCATGAGTTGGAATAATAAACTGGTACAGGTTGCAACAAGCAAGCATGAAAGGCTAGAGAAATGCGCGTTATTTTCAACGAGGAGCTGAAGCAGGTTGCTGACGACCTCGACCATATGGCGCAAGATGTCCGTAAGGCAATCAACGGTGCCGGCGAAGCCCTGCTGAAGCAGGACGTTGAGGCCGCGCAAACCGTGATTGACGGCGACATCGAGATTGACGCCCTTGAATCCTCCGTTATCGATCAGTGCGTGAAGCTGCTCGCCAAGCAGAACCCGGTGGCGACGGATCTTCGCGTGGTGGTCTCTACCCTGCGTCTGGCTTCCACCTTCGAGCGTATGGGCGATCTTGCCCGCCACGTTGCCGAAGCCGCCCGCCGCACCTACCCGGCTTCTCCGCTGCCGGAATCCGCTCAGCCGGTGTTCGCTGAGATGATCGACTTCCTCAACCACACCGCCGACGATTTGGTCAACCTGCTGGACAACCGCGATGAGAAGCATGCTGAGAGCATCATTCTGAACGATGACAAGCTTGACGATCTGCATCACAAGACCTTCGAGCTGGCTCTCTCCGATGATGTGACCCGTCAGCAGACGGTGGACATCGTGTTGCTGGGTCGCTTCCTGGAGCGTCTCGGTGATCACGCCGTCTCCGTGGCACGTCGCGTGGCCTACATCGTCTCCGGCTTCGATCCTTCTAAGAAGCCGACCCGTGACGAGGGTACCGATATCGACTGATAATTCAAGACCTATCCCCTAGGGGATGCCCGAAACGGCGATCCGGTTACGACTGGACGCCGTTTTCTTTTGCTTGATTTCAGAATCCGTGTCGGCGCGGTGCATGAAAAAAGGGACTGCACATGAACGTGCAGTCCCTTAATGTCTTAGCAGCGCCAGGGCGCCTCAGATCACTTCTGGCCCTGAGCGGCGACGGCAGCGGCACCGGCAGCGGCAGCTTCCGGATCCAGGTACTCGCCACGCGGCTTGATCGGCTTGAAGTTCTCGTCCAGCTCGTACAGCAGCGGGATAGCAGTCGGGATGTTGACCTTGGCGATCTCTTCCTCGGACAGGTTATCCAGCATCTTGACGATGGCACGCAGGGAGTTGCCGTGAGCGGCAATCAGAACGGTCTTGCCAGCCTTCAGCTCCGGCTCGATGGCGGACTTGAAGTACGGCTCAACGCGCTTGACCACATCGGCCAGGCATTCGGCTTCCGGAACCGGGTCGCCGACGTAACGCGGGTCGTGGTTCTGGGCGTACTCATCGTTCGGATCAATCTCGGGCGGCGGGGTGGCGTAGGAACGACGCCACAGCATGAACTTCTCGTCACCGTACTCTTCACGGATCTCGGTCTTGTTCTTGCCCTGCAGAGCGCCATAGTGACGCTCGTTAAGACGCCAGTTACGCTCAACCGGAATCCACAGACGATCTGCGGCATCCAGCGCGATGTTGGCGGTGTTGATGGCGCGACGCAGCAGGGAGGTGAACACGATGTCCGGAAGGACGTTCTTCTCCTTGAGCAGCTCGCCACCACGCTTGGCTTCAGCTTCACCCTGTTCGGTCAGCGGAACGTCGACCCAGCCGGTGAACTGGTTGGTTTTATTCCATGCGCTCTGTCCATGACGGAGCAGTACTAGTTTGTAAGACATACGGCCAGTCTACCGCCCGAAGCCGCCAAATGCGAGCATTCATCTTACTTGCCGCACACGTTTCGCGCGAATATTACGGAAACTTAAGCAAATTTGCCCTTTTATAGCACTTTTCGCACGGACCAGGCATTATGGCGCACGGTCGCATAACAGTCGTTACTACAGCATGGCTGAGAGAACCACTACCACGGCAAACAACAGCGTCTGGAAGCCGGCATCACTTAAAGCCGTGCGGAACTGATGTTTCGGCACGCTGGAGACCATGCGAATCGGCACCGCGATACCGGAAATCAGCAGGATACCTCCCCACGGCATCCACAGGTACATGCATAGGAACAATCCCAAAGCCCACGCTAAGATGCAGCAGATCATAAGCATGATGGTCGCGCGCTTCTCCCCCAGCCTCACAGCCAACGTACGCTTGCTATGCGCGCGGTCGGATTCGATATCGCGCAGATTGTTGACCATCAGCAACATTGCGGCATTAAGCCCGCAACAGATGGCAGCGGCTACGCCGAGCGTATCGATGGTGCTGCTTAGTGCATATTCGGTGCCCAGTACCGCGGCAAGCCCGAAGAACAGGAATACCGCGGCTTCGCCAAGTCCAGCATAGCCATATGGATGCCTGCCTCCGGTGTAGAACCAGCCGGCAATCAGACTCAAAGCACCTACGGCCAGCAGCCACCATGCTTGCGAAATGATAACCGCTACCAGACCGCAGACGGCGGTGAGCACCGCTGCAATGCCGGCAGCTGCCAGCACATGCTTCGGAGGTACTCCGGAAGCAACGAGTCGCTGCGGCTTGGCACCACGGCCGTTCGCCTGAGACCATCCTTTCGATTCCGCCATATTCCGCCCATCATCGGTGCCACGCACGCCATCGGAATAATCGTTGGCAAAGTTGACCGCGATTTGCAGGAACAAGGCAACGAGCATGCACAGTATGGCTACTGGCCAGAAATGGGCTTGTAATGGCTCGGCAATGGTTCGGTTGGCAGCACAATCGGCCGGCTCTGGATAGATCTCGATACAGGTGCCGAGTTGGTTGATGATGCGCGACGCCAATGCCGCGCCCACCAGTACCGGTGCGATGGAGGCGGGCAGAGTCTTGGGACGCAAACCGCTGAGCCATAAACGTAGATTCATATTTCCCTACACTAGCTTTCTTAGTAACCCTACAGAACAACTCAGCCCTCACGGAACGTATGCCGAACTTGCGTTCACGCGCATTCCGTGAGGGCTGGATTTTTACGAGATACGAGACTCAGGCGACCAAAGGCTTGACCAGCGGGAAGGTGATGGTTTCGCGAATCGTGGCACCGGTCAGCGCGATGAGCAGTCGGTCGATGCCCATGCCCATGCCGCCTGCCGGAGGCATGCCCACGCCGAGGGCCTCGAGGAAGTCCTCATCGATATCGCAGGCTTCTTCATCGCCGGCGAGCGCATCCTTGGCCTGGGCTACGAAGCGTTCGCGCTGCACAACCGGGTCGTTGAGCTCGGAGTAGCCGGTGGCTAGCTCGAAGCCACGCACGTAGAGGTCCCACTTCTCCACAACGCCTGGCTTGGTGCGGTGGCCCTTGACCAGCGGGGATGTTTCGACCGGGAAGTCACGCACGAAGGTGGGCTCGTAGAGCTTGTCCTCGTAGAAGTGCTCCCAGAGGTGTTCGACCAGCTTGCCATGGTTTTCGACCTCGTCGCGCTCCACACCGAGCTTGTCGGCGATGGCTCCAAGGTGTTCCACGGAAGTTCCGGGATGCTCAGGACCGCCGTTCGGCACGATTTCCTCGCCGAGGGCTTCGGAGAGGGAGTCATACATGCTGATGGTCTTCCACTCGCCGCCGAAATCGTATTCAGTGCCGTCGAGCAGCGTGACCTTATGGGAGCCGTAGACGTCCATGGCGGTCTTCTGCACGAGTTCCTTGACCAGCTGGCCGATGGAATCATAGGTGCCGTAAGCCTGGTAAGCCTCGACCATGGTAAACTCCGGAGCGTGCGTGGCGTCGACGCCCTCATTGCGGAAGTCGCGGTTGATCTCGAACACGCGGTCGATGCCACCCACCAGGCAGCGCTTCAGGAACAGTTCCGGAGCGATGCGCAGGTAGAGGTCCAGGTCGAAGGCGTTCATATGCGTGGTGAACGGGCGGGCCGCGGCGCCTCCGTGCAAGGTCTGCAGCATCGGGGTTTCGACCTCGAGGAAGTCGTGGCTGGCGAAGGTGCTGCGCAGGGAGGCAACAGCCTTGGAACGATTGCGCACCATGTTGCGGGTCTTTTCGTCCGCGATCATGGCGATGTAAGGCTTGCGGGTGCGGGTGTCTTCGTTCAGCTCCTTGTGCAGAGCCGGCAGTGGCTGCAGCGCCTTGGAAGCGATGGCCCACTCGGTGGCGAACACGGACAGCTCACCGGTCTTGGAGGCGATGACGCGGCCCTTCAGATAGAGGTGATCGCCGAGATCGACCAGCTGCTTGAACTGCTTCAGGGAATCGGCACCGATCTCCTTCTTGGAGATCATGCCCTGAATCTTCGTGCCATCGCCCGCGGCCAGCTGCACGAAGCACAGGCCGCCGGCGTTACGCAGGAACAGCACACGACCGGCGATGCCGACCATATCCTCGGTTTCCTGACCAGCTTCGAGCTTGCCGTCATACTTGGCTCGCACGGCTTCGATGGTGCTGGTCACGTCCAAATGCACCGGGTAGGGGGCGATGCCGGCGTCCAGCATCATGGCGCGCTTGGCCACGCGCATCTGCACCTGCTCCGGGTGGGCCAGCGGGCCAAATTCCTTGTTGGATGGGTCCACAGCCTCGTCCAGCGTGGCGCCGGACTTGATCTTTTCGGTAATGGTGGCGTCCTGCTTGAGCAGCATTTCCGCACGTTCAACGGTGGTCATCTGCGGGACCGCCGGGGTTTCGTTCTCGGTATTTTCAGTGTTTTCTACAACTTCAGCCATGGTTCATCAGTGTACGCAAGGCCGGCGATTATATAAGTAAAGCTTCTGACCCGCCTACCGGCGGCCGGTGACACTATTGTCTCGAGGCATGCGTGCAGCGCACAAGCCATAAAAGGAACGTAAGCGGAACATACATGCAATGCGACTTGCACGACACGCCGATTTTGCACTCAAACCAAAATCCTGTAATATCTACGTCTGTTGTCAAAACGGGCTGTAGCGCAGCTTGGTAGCGCGCTTCGTTCGGGACGAAGAGGCCGCGGGTTCAAATCCCGCCAGCCCGACAACTCAAAGGGCCATCGGTGCAAGCCGGTGGCCCTTTTGCTATGTGCTGCACCTGTCACACGGTGCCGCACAGCAGCACTATCATCAGAGGAATCACATCATGAAGAAAAGTTTGCTCGCCCTCGCCTCCGGCGCATTCATCCTCGGCGCTGCCGAATTTGTGATGATGGGCATCCTGCCGCAGGCTGCAGAGGCCACCCACGTTTCCATCCCGACCGCCGGCAACTACATTTCCGCCTACGCCATCGGTGTGTGCATCGGTACGCTGATTCTGGTATTCGGACGCAAAGTTCCACCACGCAACCTGATTGTGCTGTTCATGGTGATTGCGCTTGTCGGCAATACGATGTCTGCTTTTGCCCCAAACGCCGCGATTCTCATCGTGGCTCGATTCATCTCCGGCCTGCCGCATGGTGCGTTCTTCGGCACCGCTACGTTAATCGCCAAAACCCTGGCCGATAAGGGCAAGGAAGCTCAGGCCGTTTCCATCATGGTCACCGGTCAGACCGTGGCCAATATGCTCGGTGTACCGGCAGGCACGCTGCTGGCCGAATACCTGAACTGGCGGCTCGCCTTTGGCGTGCTCGCCGCATGGGCCGCCATGACCATTGTGCTTACCATCACGATGATTCCATATGTGGCTCCAATCAAGGATGCCGGCATTGCAGGTCAGTTCAAGTTCCTTACCCGCCGAGGCCCATGGGTGATTCTGGCCGCCGTATTCACCGGCAACGCAGGTGTGTTCTGCTGGTGGAGCTACGTCTCCCCCTGGCTGCAGAAAACCGGCGGCTGGGCATCCGCATTCGTACCGTTCCTGATGATGCTCGCCGGCTTCGGCATGGTGGTCGGCGGCCTGATCGGCGGACGCATCACCGACCGTTGGCGCCACGCCGGCACGGCGGCACTCGGACAGACCATTTCCGGAATCGGTTTGCTTATGGTACTGCTGTTGCCTGGTAATCATTTCACCACCGCACTGCTCACGTTCTGGATCGCCTTCGGCTTGTTCTTCATTTCCGCTCCGCAGCAGTTGCTGATGACTGAAGCCGGTCAGGGTGGTGGTGAGCTAATCGCCGGAGCCGCAGTGCAGGTGGCGTTCAATTTCGGCAACGCGGTCGGCTCCATTGTCGGCGGTGCTATGCTGACCACGTTCTCCATGAATTACCGCTACACCGGACTGGGCGGTCTGCCATTGGCAATTTTGTCGGTCGGTTTACTCACGTTCTACTCCTGGCGCTGCGAATCCGACACCCAAGCCGCCCAGCGTCTGCACGAGATCAATGTTGACTGACGGTTTTTCAACGTTGACTGTAGGTTTTTGAACGAATTTCGTTAGAAATCCGACAGTCAACGTTCAAAAACCTACAGCGGTTGTTGAAAAACCGTCAGTCAGTGTGCAATATCCGACAGTCAACAAGAGTCAGTGAGTGATGCGCAAAGACTGAGAGCGAATTCACAGCCATTTAGCTGCATGTATCGGCCTCCTTGCCCATAGACTGATACAAGATTCTGTTCAAGGAGGTACATGGTGGTTGACGAAGACGCGCTGCTCGAACAATTCGCTGCACAGTTTGCGCATGGTCCTGGAGATCTGGACGATACTGCGGGTCTGCCGAGCGATAGCGAAGACACCACCGATGAAGATACCGCACCGTTCGATACCGATGCCTTTCTCAAGGGTTTGGACGATATATTCAATCGCCATGCCGCCGCCAGCGAGGCTGGACCATATTTGGAGCAAGCGGCCATCGACGCCGAGAACGCCGGTGACGAAGCCGGCCTCTTGACCGTGCTCAACGAGACGATGGGGTTCAATCGTTCGCAAGGAAAGCACAGAGAAAATCAGTGGATTGTGCAGCGAGCCATCGAACTTGCACTACGCATGGGATTGGAGGGATCCGAAACCTGGGCCACCACCTTAATCAATTGCGCCACGGCCATGCGTGCGGCAAAGCAATACGACCAAGCCGAAGACCTGTATGCGCAGGCGCTGGCATGTGCGCAAAAAGTCTACCCGGCCAACGACCGACGCCTCGCTGCGCTGCACAATAACCTGTCCATGCTCTACAGCGAAACCAACCGCCTACCGCTAGCAGAACAAGAACTGCAGCAAGCCCTGACCATTATCGAAGCATCCAGCGTAAATCCGCAAGCCGATATCGATGTGGCCTCCTCTCACACCAATCTCGCTTTGGTGCTGCTTCAAGAGGGCAAGCTTGAAGATGCGCATACGCATGCGGCCCAGGCATTGACCATCTACGCCACCGGCAAGCTCACGCATTCGGCGCATTATGCGTCCGCTTTGGCTGGTTTCGCGCAAGTGCTGTATGCCGAGCAGCGTTATGGCGAAGCCGCGGTTCACTATCGCAAGGCATTGGCGGTCATCGCCGAATGCTACGGCACGGATACGGATTATTATCGCATCACCACCGAGAATCTACGCGAAGCTGAAGCCAAGATTGGCACTGCGGATGATCGTTCCGCTCCGGCGAATGCGGACACCGTCGCGACCGGCAGCGACGCTCTGCGACAGGCAGACGATGCTCCGCTGCCGACAACGGATTCCGAGAGCGAGCAATCTTCTCCCTGTCCGGTATCCGGCCTCAAATTGGCCCGCGAATTCTGGATGCAGGTCGGCAAGCCGATGATTGCACATCGGTATCCGCAGTACGTCGCCCGCATCGCAGCCGGCCTGGTAGGCCATGGTTCGGAGTGCTATGGCTTTGACGACCAATACTCCCAAGACCATGATTTCGGCCCGCGATTCTGCCTATGGCTGTCCGATGAGGATTATGCCGCGATTGGTGAGCAACTGCAGTCCGATTATGAGGCACTGCCACGTGACTTTACGGTGGATGAGCAAGATGCTGTGCACTTCACCGGAAATGCTCAAGAGCCCTCGGTAGATGCATCCGCATCCAAGGACCATGCTGCACAGCACTTCTCCCCCGCCACACCGCGGGCACAAGGCGCAAACCGCCGCGATGGCGTATTCCGCATCGGTGATTTCTTCACATCCATCACCGGATATGCCGAGGCTCCCGCTCAGGACGCGCCGCACGAATGGCTGATGCTGGATGAGGCCACATTGGCTACTGCCACCAATGGTCAAATATTCCAAGACCCTACTGGCGAGTTTTCCGCCGTGCGTCAGGGTTTCAAGGATATGCCTGAGGATGTGAGGCTGTCGCTGATTTCCAAGCGTCTGGGCATGATCGCGCAAGCAGGGCAATACAATCTGCCGCGTTCCTTGAAACGTGGTGATGGTGCGGCAGCCTGGCTGTCCATCAATGAGTTCGTCCAGGCTACGGCATCAATGGTGTTCCTAATCAACAAGCCGCTGATTGTTGGGTATGCGCCGTATTACAAGTGGCAGTTCGCCGCGTTACGCAAGCTATCCGGCTCGATGTTCGCTTTACTGCCGGATGTTTGTGAGCAGTTGGAAACCGTAATGCGTCTAAGTTCGGCAGCATGCTTCGGCGGCGCTGGATTTGGCGAAGGAGGCAAGGGGGCCGCTCCTGCCGCCGAGACGATTGCCGATACGGTGGAACATATCGCCGCCGAAATCGTCAAAGAATTGCAACGCGAAGGATTGACCTCGTCCAACGAAACGTTCCTCGAATGGCAACGGCCATATGTGGAGGAGCATATCGAATCGCGCAACCCCGCGCTGAGGAGTCTGGCATGACCATGAACCACGATGACGAGCTGCGCGAATCCATTGTGCGGCATGAATGGAATCAGTTTCAGAACACCAATAACGAGGGCGGACGTGCGGCTTGCCAAGGCAACTGGCCGGTGTTCCATCAGATGCGTTCGGCGCAGTTCCTAACATGGCCGCATGATTTGCTGTCTTCCTATGCGGCGGATCTGGATGCGGCAGACAAGGTCGGCCGCAATCTCGTCACCGAGAAATACGGTCGTATGATGGCAGCCACCGCGCCCGACGAGTTCCGAAAGAACATCGAGCCGTATATTCCAAGACTTTCCGCGGACCGCATCGCACGGCAGGAACAGGTCATCAAACAGCAAGTGGCGTGGGCCGCCGATTTTCGCTCCCGATACCCAAAACTCGGCCAAGCCATGCGCGTGCTCACCACCAATGAAGACACGCCGCAAGCCACCTCGTTCGAAACCTATCTGCGCGGCGAACTCGGCACCTATTCGGATGCCACGTTTGATCTTTATGCAACCATGATCAACGAGCGCGCGAGCGCCAATCCCCCGCTCAACATCACCGAGGAAACCCTGCTGCACACGGTGAGACTTGGCGGCTTCGAGAGTCTTGAAGAGGCGGAAGCCGTGCAAGCGGCATAAGGAAACGTAAATCACCACCAGCCGAACAAGCCCCAGAACGCCATGGAGAGCAGCGTGAAGGCCGCAGCTGCGAGCACCAGCCAACACGTCGCACGCTGCACACCGGTAATGCCATGACGCACCGACCACATGGTCTTCCCGCTCCACGCAAGAATGATCACCACGACAACGGCAATCACCTGCAAAGCATGCCAGCCGACGTCGAATAGTCCCGGCGCTGGGGTCATGGCGAATACCGCGGCGGCACCTACTGCGGCAAGATAGACATACAGCAACATGGAGGAAACGAGTAAGCTCAATCCCAAGCCCCAACATGGCTCGCCCACACTGACCGCCGCCGTCCTCTGAGCATGCGATGGCGGTACCGCATACAGAGCCGCGCGTTTCCCTCGCATGTGCACGATGCCGGTATCCCGCTCGAGCCATGCCGCACGCACAGTCGCAATGAGACCCAGCAGTAATGCCATTCCCAGCAATATCGGACCTGCAAGCATCACGCCCACCAGCACTCCCAATGATCCGATGATGCCGGAATTGGTCCGACGAGGTGCCTCATATTGCTGGCTCGGCGCAGCACCTGCCACCTGAGGTGTGGACCAACCGCTCACAGACGCACCGGCCGATACGCCATTCACCCAGTTTTCCAATGCTTGCGTATATCCATCAGCCAACGGCAACCCCGGAACAAACAGCCCTTTGCCGGCTCGCATCTGATGATTGCCTGCGAAATACCGTACGGTCACTGCATTGTTCCCGTTACTCGCGGCCACACGCATAATGCGCTGCGCGCCCTGTTCAATCGGCATGGCGGTGTCGTATACACCGTAGCTTACGAGCACTGGCATGGTGAGGGATTTCAGGTAATAATCGGCATCAAAGTCGGCGTATTGCAGTCCGAATGGTCGGTAATCCAAAGACAGCAGCTTCATCGTGTCTTCGATGACCGGCTTTGGCGCTCCGGCTTCATGCGCGTACGTGCTCATAGCCATGGCCATCTGTTCACGACCTTTGAACACCGGCGCGGAAGTGAGTGCCGCAAACGCGATATCGTGACGTTCGGAGGCCAGAATCGTGGCGATCCACGTGCCTTCGGATTCGGCATAGATGCCGGTATGGGATTGGTCTACGCCATCAATGCCATGTAATACGTCCAATGCTTTACCATATTCGCTGGCGAATCGCGGATAATCACGATGGAATATCGTATAGTTTTCGTTGCTTTTAGCCGGCACCAGGGTCACGATGCCTGCGGAGGCCATCGCATTGGCGATATCACCGAAGTCCTCGGCCCCGCTGGTTCCCGATCCGTGAATGAACAAGCATGCCGGGCGCGGCCCGGGCGCATTGACTGGCTCGCGCAGCACCGCAGGAAGCGATACGCCGCCACCGATGTCAATGGAAAGCTGGGTTTCGCGAGTTTTATATTGACCCTCATGAGCGATGGATGCTTGTGCCGGCAGGATTGCGGGGCTGGCAGATGCCACAGCGATGTGACCGGTATAGGGCTTGTTGTCCCACCTCGGCATCATGCCCCACCCCAATAGCGCGCAAATCAGCAGCAGAATCAATGCGATGCCTCCGACATGCGCCACCCGTTTCATTGCAATCCTTTCCGCTTGCGCAACGCAACATAGGTGTACTCGCAGTACTGCCCAGTTGCAACACAGATCAAGGCTCCTCTCACCGAGAGGAGCCCATATAGGAAATCACTGTTCGCCGGTCTGCTTTTTTCTGCTGCCCATAACGGCCCAGATGATGGCCACGATCACCAGCACCACACCAACGCCGCCGCAAATGATGGCCGTCAGCACGCGCGGGTCGATGTAGAAGCTTTCGATAAGCAGCCCGGGGAATGACCAGCCGAATAGCAGGCCAATCACACCGATCACCATGCCAAGGGTCCCGAAGATAATGGTCGGAACGCTGGCCTTGCGCTTGGGATGCTGTATCTCGGCGGCTGTTACCGGAGCGGCAGCGGCCACTGCTGGAGCAGGTGCATCCGATTTATCGTGGGAATCATGCTGGTCAGTGGTATCGGCATTGTCCGGCGCAACGTCCGGAGACTGCGATGGCGCAGCTGTCTGCTGGGCGAACGCTTCCATCAGTGGCACGTTCAAATCCGGCTTGACTGAAGTTTCAGGCGCAGGCTCAGCAGATTGCGTAGTGACTGCCGTGGCTTCCGTGGTATCCGCTCCCGCATTGTCCGGCTCCTCCACATCGGCTACCGACTGCAATGCGATGGTATCCGCTTCCGGCTGCTCATCATCGTGAGGCTCAGCTGCCTGAAAATCAATCACCTGAGTCTGTTGACCATCGTCTGCCGTGGGCAGCACTTGGGTCTGGCTGTCATCAGCCACGGATGCAAACACCTTGGTATCGCTCACTTCCGGTTCCGTTGATTTCGGCTTCGTGGGAATGGTCTGCGTCTGAGACATATCCTCAACGGACTGGAATTCCTTGGTTGCATTGATATCGTCAGTCATTGTTCGCCTCCTTGCTGGCGTTGCCGGAATCATTGCCGGAGTTATCGGGCTGCTGATTCCAAGGCGCGTAATCACTTTCCTCGTCCAGATACTGCTGACGTTCAACATTGCCGCTCTCAGTGCCGTACTTGTCGGCAAATGTCTGGAAGCTATCTCCCTCCCAGTCGGACGCGTACACCACGTTGACGCGGCCCTCCACGGTGTAGGGCACGGCGATCAGCAGCTCGGGGCCGGATTCAGGCATCAAGTCAGGCTGATTACCCATCCATTCATAGTTCTTTCCACCTATCGGTGCAGAGGGAAATGGCGAACTGCCATCCAAGCTGAAGTTGAAGCTACCCGACGTGTCATATACCAGCGCGTATTTGCCGCCGACACTGGTTGGACCGACCATGTACCCGTACTGTCCCTCGCCGAAGCCGTATGTGCAACCGTCCGGCAGAATGATATGCACCTGAGCGCTTCTCGCGGCCACCTTGATAGTGCCCGCTGGGCAATTGCTGGTGATGGTTTTGCCGTTATGTGTTTTCACCTGATGCGGCGCATGCGTGTCACCCCATGCGGACAGGTCGAGGATGGCCTTGCTTTGGTCATAGTTGTCACCGGTGAATGCCACGCCCTTCTCAAGTTTCTTGAATGTGCGATCACTGGAATCAGCCGCAAACGTGCGATCGGTCTGCACTTCGTTCATGTCATATGCGTTTTCGGAACCATAGTGCTTCGTCAGTTCGATGTTCTGCACCGGGTTCTGCCTATCGGCAAGCGTGTAGTGGTACCAATAGGCCGAATAGGTGCTGCACACCATGATCATGCATGCCGCGCAGAATCCAGCGAGAAGACCTAGCGGAATCAGGCCTCCGGTTCGCCGGCCTTTCATGCCCAGCACTACGACTACGAGTCCCATCAGCACGCACAGCGCGGAAATCCATACGGTTCCCCAACGCACAATGGATTCGATGCCCAAATCGTTGAACCATATCCATCCCATCAGCGCAGCGAAAGAGATGCAGGAAATACCGAGAATGCTCAGCACCACGATTGGGCCGGCCGGTTTGCGGCGCTTGGACTTGTGGGGCACAATGTCTGGCGTGGCAGAGGTGAAGGTCGTTGAAGGCCTTGCAGCAGTGCCAGTGGCGTTCCCCTGCATGAAGTTCTGTGAAACACCTTGTGAAACATAGTGAGGTGCTGGTTGCGCTGCAAACGGTCCGGGAGCCGGCTGCGGCTGGCTCATCATTGGATTCGGCACACCAGCTGCCATACCGGGATTGACACCTTGCGCATACGATGCCGGCGAACCATACGGAGCAGCCGGCGCATATGATGGCATACCGTTCGGCACAACATGAGGATTTACAGGGTCAGCACCGAACCCATACGGCGGGTAAGGCGCAGCTGGATTCGGTCCAGCAGCACCGCGCGCCTGTCCGCCGCGAGCACCGAAACCGTATCCCTCACGCTGCCGGATGCCGCTTTTCGCGAGCCACCACAGGGCGATCGCCGCCACCACGATACTCACCCAGCCAGCGCCTGGAATCAACAACGCCACAGCAAGGAATACAAAGCATCCCAAGCAGTTCCAGTCCCATCGGCCGGCGATCAGCTCCTCAGCGAGGATGCGCCCGTCGCGCACGTCCGGCATGAGGAACCAGCCGAATGCATAGAGCGCAGCACCGAAGCCGAAGAACAGTGTCGCGATGATGACCAGCGCACGCACCAGAGTAGGGCTCCAGCCAAGTCGGGCGGCGATGCCACTGCATACGCCACCGATCCATCGGTCATCGCCTCGCATCAAGCCGCTCGACCGAATCCATGAGAAAATGCGCCGTGGGGCATTGCCTTTGCCATTGCCATTGCCAGCGATGTTGCCATTGCCGGCGCTATTGCTGTGGTCATACTCGCCACGCAGCGGTTGGTATTGATTCATATTCGGATTGCTCATGGTTCCATTACAGCGCTTGACCAGTGCCATACTCCCCGGAAAGCACCCTGATTCATCCCTGAACATAGGCTCAAAACCCGGTGATGACTCCCTAGGCGCGGCACAATAGAACCATGACTTCACCCACACTGCTAGCTTCCGAGCCATTGTTGCCCGCACGTATGCCGCTGTTGCGCCCTAAACGTGGCCGTTGGCTTACCGGCGTATGCCAAGGTATTGCATTGCACCTTGGCATTTCCGTAGCATGGGTGCGCTTGGCATTCATCGTATTGACGATGCTCTACGGTGCCGGCATTGTCGGCTATGTGTTCTTGTGGATTTTCGTACCAGCGGGCAATCCGATTGCAGTCGCTGCGGCACAATCCAGTACAGTGCCCATCAATCAGGCTCCTCTGGCTCACGGCAATCGTCCTGTGGATGCACAAGGTTCGGCAATTCCCCCGGAAGATATTGTCGGCAGCGCGGAATCCTTGGCGGACGCCATAAAACGGGCACCGAAACCGGCATTGGTGGCGTTGAGCGGATTTGCTCTGATGACTATAGGTCTGCTGTTGCTCAGCGCCGGCGTGGATAATGCGATTATCCTGCCGCTGCTGCTGGTATTCGGCGGCATCGCTCTGGCCTGGATGAATCTTGCGCCGCGAGGCATGCAGGTGTTTTCGATGCTGGGTGGGCTTGCACTGATTTTCATTGGCTGGGCCTTGTATGTGTCCAATGTGTCGTTCATCGGCTGGGGCACCTCACCCCGCCGCATTATGGCATCCGGATTGGTGATGATTGCGGCAATGGTGACTGCCGTGCTTCCCTGGGCCAATACGATGCTGCGGCAGCTGACCCATGAGCAATCGCTTAAGGAGCGCGAGGAGGAGCGCGCGGATATGGCCGCGCATCTGCATGATGGCGTGCTGCAGACGTTGGCGTTGATTCAGTTGCATTCCAAAGAACCGGATACCGTGTTCACATTGGCGCGCGCGCAGGAACGCGAATTGCGCGAGTGGCTGTATCAGGAGCGAGCCACTTCAGATCGTTCGGTCAGCGCCGGCTTGAAGGCGATTGCCGCTGAGGTGGAGGACGGGCACGGCAAGCCCATCGAGGTGGTGACCGTGGGAGACGCTCGCCCAAGCGCGCAGACCGATGCGTTGCTGGACGCCACACGTCAGGCACTGGTGAATGCGGTGACACATGGCGGGGAGCCGATTTCCCTCTATTGCGAGGCCAATGCAACCCTGGTGGAAGTGTTCGTGCGCGATCATGGCAATGGATTCGATATCCGTACGATCCCGAAGGACCGTCTTGGCATTCGTGAATCGATCATCGGCCGAGTCGAGCGGCGCGGCGGTACAGTGGAAATCGTGTCCAGAGCGGGATGGGGAACCGAGGTGCGCATGCATATGCCGATAGCACCTACTGCTTCACAGCAAGGAGAGAAGCAATGAGCGAAGAGAACAGAACGAAGATTCGTGTTGCTGTGGTGGATGACCATGAGATGTTCCGCGCCGGCGTAATCGCCACGCTGCAGAACACGTTCGATATCGTGGGCCAAGCAGCGGATGTGCCCGGTTCGGTGGCCATGATTGCGCAGGTGAAACCGCAAGTGGTGTTACTGGATGTGCATGTGCCGGGTGGTGAAGGCGGCGGCGGCGCTGAGATTCTGCTGAAGTCCCGTCCGTACTCCCCCGATACCGTGTTTTTGGCATTATCCGTCTCCGACGCACCGCAGGATGTGGGTTCGGTGATTCGCGCCGGCGCGCGAGGGTATGTGACGAAGACCATTACCGGCGCTGATTTGATTTCTTCAATCAAGCAAGTGCATGAGGGATACGCTGTGTTCTCGCCGAAATTGGCTGGGTTTGTGCTGTCTGCATTCCAAGGTGGTTCGTTTGGCAGTGCTTCCGATGCGCCAGTGCATGACGAGGAATTGGACCGTTTGTCTGCTCGCGAGCAGGAGGTGATGCGGCTGATCGCCCGCGGATACACCTATAAAGAGGTGGCCGCTGAGCTGTTTATTTCGATTAAAACCGTGGAAACGCATGTGAGCTCGGTGCTGAGAAAGCTTCAGCTTTCCAACCGCACCGAGCTCACGCGCTGGGCCGCCGATAGGCGGATTGTATAGATCAGACTGTTTTAGGTCTCTCCCTCAGTCCGCTACGCGGCCAGCTCCCTCATCAGAGGGAGCCGAGGAGGAGTCACTTGGCGTCGCGGAAACCGTTCGGGTTCTTGGTCTGCCAGTTCAGGGAGGACTTGGCCATATCGTCGATGGTCAGCTCGGCCTTCCAATCCAGCTCACGGGCTGCCTTGGATGCGTCGGCGTAGCAGGCGGCGATGTCGCCGGGGCGACGCGGCTTGATTACGTACGGAATCGCGTGGCCGGCTGCCTTCTCGTAGGCCTTGATGACCTCGAGCACAGAGTAGCCGTGGCCGGTGCCCAGGTTGTAGGTGAATACACCCGGCTTCTCGATGTGGTCGATAACGGCCACGTGACCCTTGGCCAGATCGACGACGTGGATGTAGTCGCGCACGCCGGTGCCGTCAGGGGTGTCGTAATCGTCGCCGAAGACCTGCACGGCCTTGAGCTCGCCGATGGCGACCTTGGCCACATATGGGGTCAGGTTGGCCGGGATGCCCTTCGGATCCTCGCCCAGCAGGCCGGACTCGTGAGCGCCGACCGGGTTGAAGTAACGCAGCAATACGATAGTCCACTCCGGATCGGCCACGTGCACGTCGCGCAGGATTTGCTCCTGGAACAGCTTGGAGGTGCCATACGGGTTGGTGGTGCCGCCGGTCGGGGTCTCCTCGGTGATCGGCAGTTCCTTCGGAGTGCCGTACACGGTTGCAGAAGACGAGAAGATGATCTTCTTGACGTTGTGGGCGCGCATCACCTTGAGCAGCACCAGCGTGGAGTACAGGTTGTTGTCGTAGTACTCGATCGGCTTGGCGACGGATTCGCCCACGGCCTTGAGACCTGCGAAATGGATGACCCAGTCGATCGGGTTCTCATCGAAGATCTTGTTCATCAGCGCTTCGTCGCGCACGTCACCGTCGTAACGCTTGATCTTCTTGCCGGTGATCTGCTCGACGCGGTCGAGAGCGATTGGAGACGAGTTGCCGTAGTTGTCTACGGACACCACATCGTATCCCTTGTTCAACAGCTCAACGTCAGTGTGGGTGGCAATGAAGCCCGCGCCGCCCGTAACCAGAACAGTGGTCATGTCTTCTCCTTGAAGAATGTGCACTTCTGTTTCCTGAATGTGCACTTTTGTTCTTTCATGACTGAGTTTACTGCATTTGACGACAAAATCAAGCGCAGTAAGCGGTTCTCATGTGCTTTTTGTTCACAAAAGAGAACATTGGCTCCCCTTCATCAAGAAGAGGAGCCAATGCGTCAGGTCAGGCGTTGCGCCAGGCGATGCCGCTGCCTTCGAGGTCGAAGGTCTCGCTGCTGCCGTCCGCGAGGGTGACCGTGGTGGTCTGCGGTTGGTCGGTGTTGTTGATCACACAGTAGAGGCCACGCTCGGGGAAGTGCGCGACTTCGCACTCCGGGTTCGAGGAGCTCCATGCCGCGTACTTGTCTTCGTTATGGGACGCCCAGAAGAGGATGCGTTCCAGCAGGCGCGCGTTGGCGGCCGAGTATGGCAGTCCGGACACGTACACACCACGGCCGTCACCGTATTCGTTGACCGCGAGCTGCACCTGACCGTTGTCGGCGCGGAGTAGGGTCACCTTCTCGTTGATCGGATAGGTGTTGAGCACCGGCTCGCCAAAGTCGATGCCACCCAACGGCTCGATACCCTGACCGCCGCCGCAGCCGGACAATGGAATCCGGTAGCCGGCCTTCTCCCAGGCCTCGCGGGCCTCGGGGTCGACCGGCACGTCGGCAGTGATGAAGTGGTCCGGGGTGACCGGCGGGAAGTACTTGTCCACGGACAGGGTCTGGTAGCGCTCCTCGTCCACGCCCAGCACGTCGGCCAGCTGGAAGAAGCGGCCAGCCTGGAAGCGCGGCAGGGAGCTCGGCTCGCCCACACCAACCAGGGCACCGCCGCCGCGCACCCAGGCGCGCAGCGTCTCGGCCAGCTTCGGGTTGGCCCACACGTCGCCGCCGGTGAAGGCGGTATCCACCGGGCCGCCGGTGACGATCACGTCGATGTCATCCGCCACGCCATACTCGAGCACGTCATCGAAGCTGATGAAACGCACGTTCACACGCATGCCGGACAGGGACTCCAGGATCCCGTAGTAGGAGTAGGTCTGCTTGTTCGGCAATGCGTGGGCCACGGTGAACGCCATCCAGGAGCGCATCTTGCCCCAGGAGTTCAGAATGGCCACGTTGAGCTCGCCTTCAGCAGCCTTGCCGTCCGTGCGGTCGTGGATGTCGCGGAACTCATCGGCGATATGGGTCACCGTATCCACGAACTTCGGGAACTTGGCCGCCAGGGACAGGTAGCCGCCGTAACCCATGCGGGAGATCGGGGACCTGAGGATCGCGCGACGAGCCTTGCGCCAGTTATCAAGGCCTTCGATGCTCGGATCGTTGCCCTCGTAGAAGGTGTCCGGGAAGAAGTACGGCAGGAAACGTCCCTCGGTGTAGCGCACGCCCGGAATATCGGCGATCATGCGGGTCGTGGTGCCATCACCGATGGAACCGACCACGGCATCCAGACCCAGCTTCTCGAAGCCATCCTTATAGGGCTCGGTACCGATCCACTGGTCGCCAAGGAACATCATCGCTTCCTTGCCCGCGGCATGGGACATATCAGCAAGTTGCTTGACGTTCCTGCGCACGAAGCCCGACAGGAAGTCGATCCAGTCGCGCTGCGCCTTGCGCGGCACACGCCACGCGCTGTTGTAGGCGCCGCCGTCCACGAAGTCCTCCGGGCGCAGACGGTAGCCGTACTCCCTCTCGAAATCATCGAGAGCGGCCGGGCTCACCGTGCAGGCGCAACCGAACCAGTCCACGATCTTCTCGCGGTGCTTCGGATCGAACAGCAGGGTGAACTGGTAGAAGAACGTGGTAAAACGCACCACATCCACCTGCGGATTGTCCTTCAACCACTGCTCGAACGTGTCGAACACGAACTTGCGGGTCGCCGGATGGTAAATGTCGAACGGAATCTCGTGTTCCTTATCACCCCAGTTGTTGGTCAGGTGGTTGTACATTTCCACCGGATCCCAAATGATATAGGCCAGGAAGCTCACCGTGTACTCATGCCACGGGGTGATTCCGCTTATATGTACGGTGTCGGTATCAGCATCCAGTGTCCAGTGTTCCGTCGGGACCACTTCGCCGGTGGTACGGTCCACAACCTCCCAGTACCGGTGCGGGTCCGCATCACGGTTCGGCTTCAACTGCTCGGCGAAGAAGCCGTCCATCAGCGGAACATCCACAGTGTCCGACTCGGCAAGAACGCGGTCGGTCAGCAGATACACCTGCGGCGTCTCATCCATATGCAGCGTGATCCACTCGTTATGGGCACGAGTCGGGAAATACGCGCTGTAGATCTTCTTTCCCAGAGCAAGCACGGCATCATCCAGATGCGTGCCATCGGAATTACGGATTGCATCCGCGCCCCACAGCTCGGCAAGCTCCTTGGTCTTCTCAGCGAAGTTCTCCTCGCTAGGCAAGGTAAAACGCCCAGTGCTGGTCATAGTCTCTCCTTTGAGGACATTGATTATATTCGGATAATTAAATTGTAAACAATATATGCATATAAAACAAGAATCCGACGCCACCGTCGGGCGTCCAGGATCCTGACTGCATAAATCCTTGAGAGTAGCCCCACGGCAACGCCGGAAGAGCGAAATCGAACATCACCGGAGTCTTCCCCAATCGGTGGTCGCGTTGGCGATTCCATCGCAACGTGGAATCAGGAAGCCTCCAAGTGAGTTATCAGTGTGCTACTTGATAGCTGAAAAAGCCGCCCGGCACCGGAAGGAGTAGCACGAGGCACCGGGCGGCGGGAATTATTAACCCCCTACAAGAACGGACCTCGCTACGATCGGACCCAATCCGACCTTCGCTCAGCTACCGCCTCGCTCAGGCTGACGCTGCAGACAGCCCACCGGGCTGTCTGCAGCGTCAGCCCTTGACCGCACCAGCGGCGAGGCCAGCCTGCCAGTAGCGCTGGAGGCCAAGGAAGAGCACGATCACCGGCAGCACACCGAGCAAGGCACCCATCATCAGAGCGCCACGATCGGTGAAGGTTGCAAGGGAGACCATGCCGTACAGACCCAAGGTCACCGGCTTCAGGGTGTCGGAAGAGACCATCATCAACGGCAGCAGGAAGTTGTTCCACGTGGCCACGAACAGGAACAGGAAAATCGTGACCATTGCCGGAGCCAGAATCCTCAGCACGATGGTGAAGAAGATTCGGGCCTCGCTGGCGCCATCGATACGAGCCGCCTCAAGCAGTTCGTTCGGCACCGAGGTCTGCGCGTACACGCGGCCCAGGAAGAAGCCGAACGGCGAGACGCAGCACGGGATGATGATGGAGAGCATCGTGTTGGTCAGATGCATTGCATGGAAAATGGAGTACTGCGGAATGGTGAGCAGTGCAGCCGGCATCAACATGCAGCCCATAATGACGCCAATGGCGAGGTTCTTGCCCTTGAAGTTGAACTTCGCGGTGGCATAGCCTGCCATCACAGCCACAAGCGTACCGACCAGAGCCGAGACGCCCGAGTAGATCAGGGAGTTCAGCACCCAGCGCCAGAACTGGCCACGGGTCCATCCGATCAACGTGCCATAGTTCTTGGCAATGGCCGCAGGCAAATCACTCAACCCCACAGCGAACCACAGGCCATTGCTGCCGGTCATCTGGCTCGGGGTCTTGGTCGAAGCGATGATAGCCCAATAAATCGGGAACAGGAAGTAAATCAGTGCAAAGACCAGAACAACGATGGTGATGGTCTTGACCAGCGCGGAAGGCTGCATGGAACGAGGCAAATCGTTGGCATGCTTGTCGCGAATCTTGTCAGCCTTCTTACGAGCGCGTGCTGCCGCGCGTGATTCTTTGTCAATAGCTTCTACGGTGCTCATTCTGCGTTCACCTTCCTTTCAACGAGCGTGTAGACCACGGCGAGTACGCCAGCGATCAAGGCCATAACAATAGCCACAGCGGAGGCAGGCCCATCACCGCCTGGGGTCAACGTGCCCTGCGAAGTGTTGAGGGCCATCATCATCGGCGTGTATGACTTCGAAATACTCGGATCGGAAATCGACATCACCTGGGGCTCGTTGAACAGCTGGATAGTGCCGACGATGGAGAGCAACATGGCGAGTAGTGCAGCCGCACGCACGTTCGGCAGCTTGATCTTCATGGCGATCTGGAAGCCATTGGCGCCATCAATGCGGGCTGCCTCGTACAGGTCATGCGGAATGGCCTGCAGTGCGGCGAGGAAGATCAGCATGTTATAGCCGGTGAAGGTCCAGGTCGTGATGTTGGCCATAGAGCCGAGGACCACATTATCGCCGAAGAAGTTCACTTTGATGCCGATGGCGGCAAGGCCCTTAACGATAGGGGAAATCTGACCGTTGTAGAGGTACACCCAGATGATGGATGCAACCACGCCCGGGATAGCGTAGGGCAGGAAGTAGCTCAAGCGGAATGCGGTAATGTGCTTCACGATGTAGGAGTCGATGAGCATCGCCAAAGCAAGTGCCGCGATAATCATGACCGGGACCTGAACCACGGTGTAGAGCACGACCCTGCCCACGCCAGCCCAGAAGGCACCGGAAGTAACAACGTACTGGAAGTTTTGGAATCCGACGAACTTATTGACCAGTTCGCCGCCGCCGTATGCGCCACCACCTGTGGTGACCTGACGGAAGAAGCTGGAATAAATAGCCCAAATGATGGGCAGAATGAAGACCAGAGCGAACAGGATGCCGAACGGTGCCATGAAGGCCCAGCCGGTGCGGTTCTCACGCTTGGCGGCGTCAGATGCCTTGGGATTGGCGGCACGCCTGGCGACCCCCGTCTTCGCCGTTTTTGTTGTTGCAGTCATAGGGAAAACCTGTCTTCCAAAAGAACAGTGAAAATACAAGCAATGTATGCCCGGATCGATGCAGTCAGAGATAAACGAACCGGACTGGAGCAAAAGGAAAGGCCGGAGTGTTGAGCTCCGGCCTTTCGATGTGTGGTTGAGGATATTAGCGGCTGGAAGGGACCCTAGCCGTTAATGTCACTCGGAAACAGACAGGCCGAGGTTCTTCAGCGTATCCACAGAAGTGGTCTGCGCGTCGGAGAAGATGTCCGCAACCTTGCCGGAGCCGTCGGTGGCCTTGGCAGCGGTTTCGTTCATCTTGGCGGCGACTGCGGAGAAGCCAGGCATGTAGGTGAAGTCACCCATGTTGTTGTTGGCGGTCTTGAATTCCTTCATGATGTCCTGACCACCGAAGAAGGTGGACCACTCGGAAGGAGTCTTGGCATCTTCAGTGGTAGCAGCCGGCACGAGGCCCTGGGAAACCAGATCCGGAACCTGGGTGTTGAACCAATCCAGGAACTCCATGGCTTCCTTCGGGTGCTTGGAGTTCTTCAGCACGGCCACAGCGGAACCACCGTCAGGGCCGGTCTTGCCAGCGTTGTCGAACCAGTCGCCAAGCTGAGCGACCTGCCACTCACCGGAGCCGGTGCCACCGGAAGAGGTCATGAACAGCGGGGCTTCCCAAGCGGCAGCCACGGTACCAATCAGCTGACCATCCTTGATGGAAGCATCGAAGGACGGATCCCAACGCGGGTTGGTGGTTGCGGCCTTGGCATCGAGCAGCTGCTGGTAGAAGTCAGCAACAGCCTTGGAGCCGTCGGTCTCGGTGTTGACGACCCAGGAGTCGCCCTTCACCTTGTACCAGCCACCGGAAGCGCCAGCCAGACCGGAGATCATGTTGCCAGCCTCATCAGGCTGGTAGGACATGATGTACTTGCCAGCGGCGGCGGCCTTCTTGGCAGCCTCGATGAACTCGCTCTGGCTCTGCGGAACCTCGGTGATGCCGAGCTTCTCGAACTCAGCCTTGTTGTAGAAGTAAACCAGCGGGCCGGTGTCCTGCGGCAGGCCGTAGGCCTTGCCGTTCACCTGCACCAGGCTGTACGGGCCGGAAGCGAAGTCGTTCTTGTACTGTTCGGCGTACTGGGTCACGTCCTGAAGCAGACCCTTGGTGAAGACCTCAGGCAGCTCAGCATAACCGACCTGAGCCAGATCCGGAGCCTCGCCGGACTTGACGTCGGTCTCAAGCTTCTTAATCATTTCAGAGGCCTTGCCATCGAACTTGGTGGCCTTGACCTGAATGTCCGGGTGCTCCTTGTTCCACTTGGCAACGATGTCGTTGACCAGCGTCATGCCCTCGGAATCCGGAAGACGGTGCATGTAGGTGATGGTGACCTTGCCGCCGTCGCTGCTGGAATCACCAGTGTTGGCAGTGTCGCTACCGCAGCCGGCAAGGCCCATGCCCATGGCGGCTACCGCAGCCAGTGCGGCTACCAGACGCTTGTTATGCGATACCATATCTCTACTCCTTCGTTATATGGTCTCATCACTTCCCTGTGACGAACAATTGCCAATCTATGCCCTTCAAGGAAAATTGTCAACTTTGCTAACAATTTCTGCGCGCCCCCAACAAAAACGTTGTATTCCGTTGGTTTATCGCACATTAGTTCCGTTAACTATAGTGACAACTCCGGCATCTTGACTTTTGCACGCTTGGTCGTGTGACCGGTTACATATTATCACGCATTCACACTTCCGCGACACCGGCATGTATCTAAATCATGAAGAAATCGTGAAGGCGCATCGTCTCTCGTCAAGATCGAAGTATTCCATACTCCATTGGTCGATCTGAGCATCGGCAACCCACTTCGGCATTCCGCGCCGAGACAAGAAAAGGGTTTCAGGCAATTGCCCGAAACCCTTGGTGGCGGACAGAGCGAGATTCGAACTCGCGGAGGGTTGCCCCTCAACGGTTTTCAAGACCGTCTCTTTAGACCGCTCAGACATCTGTCCTTTGTGCGCGTTTCAGAGTACCCTCGAAGCGCACGATGTTTAATTATACATACGGTAGGGAGAATCCACCGCGGCGGTGCAACATTATCCGTTACGGCTTCGCCGGCTTCTCTCCCTCCGGCCCTTCAATCCACCTCCCTCATCAGAGGGAGGCAATAGCTATTGGAACAGGCCTGATGAAATCAGGCCTCCCACTTGGTGGGCTCGATGACTTCCTTGCCGCCCATGTACGGACGCATGGCCTTCGGAATCTCGATGGAGCCATCCTTCTGCTGGTGGTTCTCGAGAATGGCGACCAGCCAACGGGTGGTGGCCAGCGTGCCGTTGAGGGTGGAGACCGGGCGGGTGTTGCCGTCTTCCATACGCTCACGGATGTTCAGACGACGAGCCTGGTACTCGGTGCAGTTGGAGGTGGAGGTCAGCTCACGGTAGCGGCCCTGAGTCGGCACCCAAGCCTCGCAGTCGAACTTACGGGCAGCGGAGGAGCCGAGATCGCCGGCAGCGGTATCGATGATGCGGTACGGAACCTCGACCTTGGCGAGCATCTCCTGCTCCATGGCCAGCAGGTGCTCATGCTCCTTGTAGGAGTCCTCCTGCTTGGCGTAAACGAACATTTCCACCTTGTCGAACTGGTGGACGCGGATGATGCCGGAAGTGTCCTTACCGGCGGCACCGGCCTCGCGGCGGTAGCAGGAGCTCCAGCCGCAGTAGCGCAGCGGACCGTTGCCGAGGTCGAGAATCTCGTTCTCGTGCATACCGGCCAGAGCAACCTCAGAGGTACCGACCAGGTACTGGTCATCAGGCTCGCGCAGACGGTAGATCTCGTCGGCGTGGGAATTCAGGAAGCCGGTGCCGCGCATGACCTCAGGACGCACCAGGGTCGGGGTGATGGCCAGCACGAAACCGTGTTCCTCGGCCTGATCCACAGCCATGGTCAGCATGGCGATCTGCATACGGGCCACAGCACCACGCAGGAAGTAGAAGCGGGAGCCGCCGACCTTCACGCCACGGCGCATATCGATGCCGGCCACCTCGGTGCCGAGGGTCAGATGATCCTTCGGCTCGAAGCCTTCAGCGGCGAAGTCACGGATCTGGCCAACCTTCTTGACCACCACGTAATCGTCCTCGCCGCCTTCCGGAGCTTCCGGCTCCACGATGTTGGAGAGCTTCCACATGGCGGTGGTGTATTCCTCGGCTGCGGAATCAGCCTTGGACTTGTATTCAGCAACCTTCTGGGAAAGTTCCTTGGTCTCGGCGATCAGCTTGGCCTTTTCGTCGGCTGGAGCCGCTGCGACCTTCTTGCCGATTTCCTTCTGCTGCGCGCGGGCCTCTTCGAAAGCCTTCAGCGCTTCACGGCGTGCGGTATCAGAAGAAAGCACCTCATCGACGAGTTCCACGGACTCGCCACGCTTGCGCTGGGATTCCTTGACAATATCAGTGTGTTCACGGATGAATTGAATATCAAGCATGCGCCTAACACTACCGCCGTAAGCCGACACACAGAAGACTCTTTGCCGCATTAATCTCACTAACCGTGCAGGAAATGTTCACGAACGGCATGGCGATAGCCGGAACAGCTCTTCTGCCACTACAAATAGGAATCATGCCTCAGTCCACGCTTACAGTGCTTATCATCATTGCCGCAGTGCTGCTTATCGCAGCCATTACGCTCGGTATTCGCACCGCGCGGCGCCGCAGGCTTGCCGCCACACTGGAAAAGCGCAGGGATGACGAGGTGCAATATGCCTTTATCATTAATCCTTCCAAGCCTCAGGCAGCCACCCAACGCCTGCACATCCAGGAATTCTGCCGTGCCAAAGGCTTGAATCGCATTCGTTTCTACGATACACAGCTTGACAAGGACGGCCGCGCCTGCGCATTGGAAGCGTTAGAGGATGGCGCGGATGTAGTCATCGCCGTGGGCGGCGACGGTACGGTGCGCACGGTGGCGAGCGCGGTCTCCGGCACCGGACATGCGCTCGGCATCATTCCGATCGGCACCGGCAATCTGTTCGCCCGTAATATGGGCATCCCTGTGGATGATATCGATGCGGCGCTGACCGTGGCCACCTCCCACGGTTCCCGCCTAGTGGATATGGGACGGCTCCGACTGCTTGACCATCCCGAAGATGATCACGGCCACGCGTTCCTCATCATCGCCGGCATCGGTTTCGATGCGGCCATGATCGACGACACCGACCCCGCGCTGAAGGCCAACATCAGCTGGCTGGCCTACTTCGTGGGCGGCATCAAGAACCTGTTCGCACCGAAGTTCCGCGGCAACCTGACCATCACCAGCGCCGACGGCTCCACGCATTCCATCAAGAATCTCGATTTCCGCACGATTATGGCCGGCAACTGCGGCCAGATCCCGGTGTTCTCGCTGATGCCCGCCGCATCATACGATGACGGCATCCTTGATTTCGAAATCATCGACACCACCGGAGGCATTCTGGGCTGGGCGAACCTATTCGGCGACGTGGTGCATCAGACCATCACCGGCAAGCCGGAACAGAACCCCCTCTCCACGAACTCCACCGTGGAGCAGGTGCAGGGCATCACCGCGGAAATCACGCTGGAGAAGCCGGCCAAGGCCCAGGTGGATGGCGATATGCTGCCAGAGACCAAGCACATCCGTTTCTCCGTGGACCAGCGAGCGCTCATCGTGCGCGTGCCGGATACCTCCACGCTGAAGACCGCCCAGGTTGCGGCGGCGAACGCTACGTCCGATTTCGCTGAGACCACCAGCATTCTAGAGCCGGTGAAATAATTTCCGCATACGTCGGTTGGCGACACAACTCTTCTCAGAAAGAGGAGCCAAAGAGCAGGACTACCGCTGAGCGTCGGCGGTGACTCGGGCGACGTGCATGGCCAAGTAGGCCACCTCGTCTTCGCTGACGTCCGCATCCAAACGCAGCTCCAATAATCGTCCGATGGTTGAAGCGCAACGCAGCGCCTCAGGGTAAGCGTCGCGAATGGCTTTCACTATGGGCGCCGGCTCGTCTACAAGCTGTTTGTTCTGGTGGATGCGAATGAACAGATACCGCAGATGGGTGATGAAACGCCCCACATTCACTGATTCACGATCGAGCTTCAGGTTGTATGCGTGCTCGATGATGTCGAGCATCTGCTGAATCACGCCGGTCATCGTATAGGTATATGTCAGGTCTCCAGTGGCGAATCCGGCATTCACCAGATGCATGGCAAGCGATGTCTCCTCACCGGCCGGCAACGGTTGCGGCAACTTGGCATTGATGGCCTTGAGCAGCACACAGCCTTGTTGGTATTCCTTGGGATAGAGATTGCTGATTTCACCGATCAACGGATATTCGACTGCAATACCGCGCTTTTGTCTTGCAATGGCACCGGCAATGTGGTCGGAAAGGGCCATAACCAGCGTAGTACTGCCAATCTCGCGCTCCCCTAGCCCGGCCTGCCTCATGGCATCCACCACGATGCGAATGATTTCCGGGTCGATGTCCGACAGCATCTGCGCCAGATGATCGGGATCGCGCCCGTCCGCCGGCACGAAGGTGCGCACGATTTTCGATTCGTCCACCGATTGCCCGGTTTTGGCTTGGAATCCCAGACCTCGGCCTGTAAGGATCACCTCACCGCCGTTGCCGTCTTTGGCGAGCACGACGTTGTTGTTGAAGACTCTCAATATTTCCATGACGCACCTCCCCTCACTGGTTATTTTGGCAATTTGTCTTACCGATTATTCAATTGCTGCGCGGACGCTCTGCACTAGCGTTCTACATCGATGATAGGTTCACCTGCTGCCGCCACGCGCGACTCGCTACGCTGCGCATCGGCAGTAGCGAGCAATGGCACCACTGAAGTCATCGCCATCGTATTGACCACGGTCACTATCACCACTGGATTATGACCTGAACGAATGATTGCCGCAAAATCCACTTGCAACAACACGTCACCGGCGGCAACATGATCCCCTTTCGCAATCTGCAGAGCGAATCCTTCCCCGTCCATATCCACTGTGTCGAGCCCGATATGCACCAGTACTTCAACGCCTTCGTCAGTTTTGACGCCGAATGCGTGACCGGTTTTGGCCACGGTTTTTATCGTGCCGCTTATCGGCGCATGCACTGCTTCGACACCCGCTGAATTATCAGGTATGATTCCCACGCCCTCGCCAAGCGCTTTGGATGCGAATACCGGGTCGCCGACCGCATCCAAACCAACCACAGTGCCAGCGATTGGAGCGAAGACGGCATTGGGAGATTCCGCATGCCACAGTGGATCAACGAAATCAGCAGAGGCAGCATCCTCGCGAGCGCTTTGCGGCATACGGTAGTCGAATAGCACCGTCAGCACCATGGCAACAACGAATGCGATGGCAATGGACAGCGCGTATACCCATGCACGATTGAACACGGGAATGGTCAGCAGCGAAGAGAACGCAAACGCCGTGGTTGTGACCCCGTGAATCACCTGGCCGGATGGCAGCACGGAAGGAAACAGCCAACTCAGCACCGCACTGGAGAACCCTCCTGCAGCGCAACCTGCCAGCAGCCAGCGGTAGGTGCGGCGGTGCTGCAGATGGATGCCATACAGGCTCAGCTCGGAAACACCGCCTAGGAGACCGGCCAACAATGCGCTCAGCGAGGTCTGGCGCATCGCAGAGTCATGCTCGCGAATAGCGAGTACAAGCACACCTGCCGTAACGCCGAAGCAGGCGAAATTCCATACACCCATCGGACCTTGCACAAAGTCATAGCCCAGCGTCTGAATGTTCATCAGCATCAAAGCATTGAGCGGCCAATGCAAACCGAGCGGCACCAGGAACGGATAAAGCATCGGAATCAGGAGTGCAAACAGGAACGGCACATGCGTGTTCAGCCAAGCAGTGCCGGTGCTCAGCTCATCGCCAAGCCACACGCCCAAAGGTCCAACGAACAGTATGGAAAGCAGATAAACCACTACAAGCGAACAGAATGGTACGAACACCAGCTGCACACTGTCTGGAATCACGCGTTTTAATCCGTGGTAAATCAAACCCAGCAGCGCAACCATCAGCAGCGGCACGAACACGCTGCCGCTGTAATCATTAATGGGAATAGTGACGCCGAATACGCTGATGCCACCACTGAGTCCAGCAATTCGTGGCGCCATCAAGGCGGCCATGATTGCACCGCCGAGCCAAGGATCTACATTGAGCTTTCGTGCGGCGTTCGTGGCAATCATGATGGGCAGTATCACGAACATGACTTCCCAAATGGCCTTGAGAGCACGCCATCCGTCGGCAGTATCGCCGTCTGGGGTGAAACCGAGCGCCACAGCCACATTGGCGAGCGCGATAATCATCGACGCCCCCAGGAGCACGCCGAGAAGCGGGCGGAAGGCGTCGGAAACGTAGTCGAGGATGGCGCCGGCCCATGCTCGCGGCGTGCGAGGAAATGCCCTATGCGATGCAGAGGATTGTGGAGGCTCTTGGCTTGCTGTGTTGGAGGACGCGGAAGCAGCAGGCTTTGCGGTGCCCATGGGTGTTGCGGGCTCCTCGGATGTGCCAAGCGCAGTTGGTGCAACCGATTTCATCGCACCCATCATGCGCTCATACACTGAGGCGACAGCACCTCCAATAATGATTTGATAACGGTTGCCGCCTCGTGGGAACGCACCCAATACTCCCGGCACAGATTCCAAACGGCGCAGATCGACTACGGACGCGTCAACCAGCGTGACATGCAAACGGGTGGCGCAGTGTGTGAATTCCTGGATATTGTTTGCGCCCCCAAGAGCATCAAGGATATGCGAGGCCAATGATGCCGGTGTGTCAACTGCATTCTTCAAGGCCCCTCCTATTCCATGGCTGGTGTCATTGTCCCGCATCAGCTCCGCATTGTCTATCCGACGGACAACAAACGTTTGCAGTAATCACCTGATTTTCGGAGTGTCGCGGTCGGAAAAGTCGTATTCTGTTCTTCACACGTTGCGTAGCAGGGTTGTTACTTGGAAACGAGGCAAGACCTGGAGCGATATGGAATTTGCATATCCGTATGCGGCTTTGCCGTACTGGATGTGCGCGTTCCACATTGTTCCAGGTCTTTTTTGTTTTCCGGTGGCACAACGAGGTACTTCCTGCACGCGGCACATGGGGTGCAACCGAATGCACTCCGTCAATGGCGATGAAAGGAACGACAGCAATGACGACGGCAAACACCACAGCCGCATCAACGAACGTGGCAGCGGACGCCACTGAGGCACTCGAGAACGGTGCCAATGCAATGACGAACATTGCAACCAATACGATTGAGACCATCGAAGCCGCGGAATCTCGCGGATTCTCCTCGCGCTTCCCGCTGAACAGCTCATTCATCTTCACGTTCGGCGCCCTTGGCGGCATGTTGTTCGGCTTCGACACCGGCATCATCTCCGGCGCTTCCCCGCTGATCGAATCGGACTTCGGCCTGAGCGTCTCCCAGACCGGCTTCATCACCTCCTCCGTGCTCATCGGCTCCTGCGCCGGCGCATTGTCCATCGGCGCGCTGTCCGACAAGTTCGGCCGCAAGAAGCTGCTCATCGTCTCCGCCATCCTGTTCCTCATCGGCTCAGGCATGTGCGCCACCGCCACCGGCTTCCTGATGATGGTCGCCGCCCGCATCATCCTGGGCCTCGCCGTGGGCGCCGCCTCCGCACTGACCCCGGCCTACCTGGCCGAGCTTGCGCCGAAGGAGCGCCGCGGTTCGCTCTCCACGCTGTTCCAGCTCATGATCACGTTCGGCATTTTGCTGGCCTACGCCTCCAACCTCGGCTTCCTCGGCCACAATCTGCTGGGCGCACGCGATTGGCGTTGGATGCTCGGCTCCGCACTGGTGCCGGCCGCCCTGCTGCTGATCGGCGGCATCATGCTGCCGGAGTCCCCGCGTTACTTGGTGAACAAGGGTGACGAGCGCAACGCGTTCAAGGTGCTGACCCTGATTCGCAAGGACGTCGACCAGGCGCAGGTGCAGCTGGAGCTTGACGAAATCAAGGCCGTCGCAGCCCAAGACACCAAGGGCGGCGTGCGCGAGCTGTTCCGCATCGCCCGCCCGGCCCTGATCGCCGCCATCGGCATCATGCTTTTCCAGCAGCTTGTCGGCATCAACTCCGTGATCTACTTCCTGCCGCAGGTGTTCATCAAGGGCTTCGGCTTCCCTGAAGCGGATGCCATCTGGGTGTCCGTGGGCATCGGCGTGGTGAACTTTGTCTCCACCATCGTGGCCACGATGATCATGGACAAGTTCCCGCGCAAGGGCATGCTGATCTTCGGCTCCATCGTGATGACCGTCTCCCTGGCCATCCTCGCCGTGATGAACTTCGTAGGCGACGTTGCCGTGCTCGCTGTGCCGACCATGATTCTGATCGCCTTCTACATCCTTGGCTTCGCCATCTCCTGGGGCCCGATCGCTTGGGTGCTGATCGGTGAGATCTTCCCGCTGTCCGTGCGCGGCATCGGCTCCTCCTTCGGTTCCGCGGCCAACTGGCTGGGCAACTTTATCGTCTCCCAGTTCTTCCTTGTGCTGCTGGACGCCTTCGGCAACAACGTGGGTGGCCCGTTCGCCATCTTCGGCGTGTTCGCGGCCCTGTCCATCCCGTTCGTGCTGCGCTTCGTGCCTGAGACCAAGGGCAAGTCGCTGGAGGAGATCGAGAAGGAGATTTCCCACCGCTGATCGCAGCTGGCTTCCTCGCCTGATGGCCGGTATCGCCCCGATTTTTCCGGGACACGATACCGGCCATTGGTTTTGCAGAGGAAGTTAGCACTTCTCGGCGGCATGTCACCGCCTCTTTTTTCGCCATTCGCACAGAAGTTGACAACTCTTAACATAGCTTCGCCCAAAACGTTGAAATCCGTGGCACAATAGGGAAGCATGGTAGCAAAAAATGCGGGCTTACCCGCCACCCCAGCAGATCTGATCAACGTCGATGAGGTCATCGGCAAGTACTATGACCTTGTCCCCGATCCGTCCGTTCCGGAGCAGCGTGTCATCTTCGGCACCTCCGGCCACCGCGGATCGTCCCTGAAGACCTCGTTCAACGAGGCTCACATCATCGCCATCTCCCAGGCCATCGCCGAATACCGCAAGAAGGCCGGTGTCACCGGCCCGCTGTACCTCGGCTCCGACACCCACGCGCTCTCCGGCCCGGCCAAGAAGACCGCCATCGAAGTGCTCGTGGCCAACGGTGTACACGTTCGCATCGATTCCCGCGATGACTTCGTGCCGACCCCTGTGGTTTCTCAGGCCATCCTGACCCACAACCGTGCGGCCGACGGCACCCAGCGCTTTGAGGGCGAAGGCCTTGCCGACGGCATCGTCGTCACCCCGTCCCACAACCCGCCGACCGACGGCGGCTTCAAGTACGACCCTGTCACTGGCGGCCCGGCCCCGGCTGAGACCACCAACGCCATCGCCGCTCGCGCCAATGAGCTGCTCGGCGACTACAAGAACATCAAGCGCGTGCCTTACGAGGAAGCCATCAAGTCCGAGTACGTCGAGGGCTTCGACTTCCGCGAGCACTACGTTGACGATCTGAAGAACGTCATCGACTTCGATGTGATCCGCAACTCCGGCGTGCGCCTCGGCATCGACCCGCTCGGCGGCGCCTCCGTGAACTACTGGCCGCTCATCAACGAGAAGTACGGTCTGAACATTGGCGTCGTGCGCCCTGAGGTCGATCCGACCTGGCGCTTCATGACCATCGATCACGATGGCAAGATCCGCATGGATCCGTCCTCCCCGTACGCCATGAAGGGCCTGGTCGATGAGCTCAACGCCGGCGCTTGGGACAAGTACGATCTGGTTGGCGGCACCGACCCGGATGCCGATCGTCACGGCATCGTCTGCCCGAACTGGGGCGTGATGAACCCGAACCACTACATCGCCGTGGTCGTGGAATACCTGTTCGGCGGCAACCGTCCGGATTGGCCTGCTGGCGCCGGCATCGGCAAGACGCTGGTCTCCTCCTCCCTGATCGACCGCGTGGCCGCTTCCATCAACGCCAAGCTGGTCGAGGTTCCGGTCGGCTTCAAGTGGTTCGTCGAGCCGCTGTTCACCGGCGAGGTCGCTTTCGGCGGCGAGGAGAGCTCCGGCATGAGCTTCCTGCGTCGTGACGGCCGCGTGTGGACCACCGATAAGGATGGTCTGATTCCTGACCTGCTGGCCGCTGAGATCACCGCCAAGACCGGCAAGAACCCGGCCGAGCTGCACAAGGATCAGGTTGCCCGCTTCGGTGAATCCTGGTACAAGCGCGTCGACACCCCGACCACCCTTGAGCAGAAGCAGAAGTTCGCCAAGCTCACCGGTGATGACGTGACCGCCACCCAGCTTGCCGGCGAAGACATCACCGCCAAGCTCACCGAGGCTCCGGGCAACCACGCCAAGATCGGTGGTCTGAAGGTCACCACCAAGGACAACTGGTTTGCTGCCCGTCCTTCCGGCACCGAGAACATCTACAAGGTGTACGCGGAGTCCTTCGAGAGCCCTGAAGCCCTCGATAAGGTACTCGACGAGGCCAAGCTCGTTGTCGACAAGGCTCTGAGCGAGTGATGTCCCGCTGAATCCTAGATAGCGCTAGGGCGCTGGATTGCGATTATGCAACCCAGCGCCCTTATTCTTTGCATTGATGCCGTCATGCCGCTCTTGGCATCCCACTCGTGGTACAAAATCGCAATCTGCCGCCTCATTCACTGTCGTACCATGATTCTTTGCCACAATCGCACAGCAAACCGTTATCGCCAACAATTGTGACAAATAGAACCGCCATTCCTTCATAGGGGCATTCAAGACGGTTTGGTACAACATGCCAATATCGTTCAATTCAGCTATTTGTACCGCTTATTAAGCTCGCACACGATTGATATCGGAGTAAAACCACCAGTCGCGAAAGACCTCCAACGAACATATTTAACCGCGGTTGCGGACGCGCAATGCAGTATCAGCCAGCTGCTCGACCGTTTTCGGCATTACAAAGAATTCAAACCTCGCGCCACGCGATGCAAGCGCACGCGCCACGTTGAATGCGAATTCCGCACGCGCATCCGCATTGACCAGACTGGACGCCGTAGCTACAAACACAATCCACTGATGGCCTCGCAGCTTATCACGCTTTTCCTGATCACGTCGCCATTGCACTTTGTCAGTACGATGATGGTCCCCGTCGTATTCGACCGCAACCTTGTACTCCGGCCATGCCATATCCAGCGTTATCGCAGCAGTGGACCTGAATGCTATACCCGGCACTTCATAATTCAATACCGGTTGAGATATGCCATGTGACCGTAACGCAAGACGTCCTTCAGATTCCTTTGGAGAATCGGAGCCTGGCGAGATAAGCGTCAAAGCGCGCCTACACGCCAAACGTCCCTTGAACCCTGCCAAATCATCCACAAATCGTTGCAAATCAGCATAAATCGCAGAACCGATGCGTCCCTTTGCCAGTGCAGGTTGCCGCGCGATTCCACTAATAATGGAATCACCAAGCACAATCAATGAGTCCAAAGAAACATGAGTAGCAAGTTGGGCCCATACATGAAAAAGATCTAAAGCAAATACATAGTGGTTTATTGCCACCTTCTCGGCCACAGAAGTGTGTTTCCAAATATGCGGATGGATAGATAATCCGCGGATACGAACACGTTGTTCCAATGAATCGGAAACGGTGTGGAGTTCGAACGAATCAAGATCGCAATCGGACGGAAGCGGAATTGACTGCAGAATCAATGACGTGGTCATGCCAAACAGCAGTCTTTTGCCTAATCGCCGAGCGGCCTCAGCGCAACGACGTACCATGTCATGCTTACGCTGCTCAAGACCGCCTCGCATGCCGCCCTCATTGCGCAGCCAAAGCACCTCGTAATCCTCAGGAAAATCATCGTTGATCATACTGTTCATGTCGTCACAATAACGATTGCGAACGCTTGTGCAAAGCCAATCCGGAGTATGTGGTTCTAGCTTGCCGAGTTATCCACATTAATGGTGAAGAAATCATGAAGAACTTAATGCCGTATCGAACAAATGCGGGAATAATTATGACACTCAGGAATGGGTGCCTGTCACAAAATGGCAAAATGGGCTTTTCTGAACTGACGTACCACGCAACCTGGTCACAACAGCCCACAGCCGCTTTGCTGATTGCATCGTGACAACATAAATGGCGAATTTATGACAACGCTTGTTATAACTCATGGCACGAAATAACGAAAAGAGCAAGAACGCCAAATTGTACCGCGAAGCAATGTATGCAATACCGCAAATTGGGTTAAATTGAGAGACCGCAGCACACCTGCAACTTCCGACGCCCTATGCGATAGTGTGGGCACATGACTATTACCTTGTCCACAGACGGAAGCGCACTGGGCAATCCTAATGCTGAGCCATTAAATGGACGGTCCAGTGGACTGCCCATAGGCGAAGTGAGCGGTCGCGCTACAAGCGCCCGAGAAGGGGCCATTAGGATTGCCCAGAAGAAGGAGAGCCACAAATGACTATTACCGTGTCCACAGACGGAAGCGCACTGGGCAATCCTAATGGCCCAATGGGGTGGGCATGGGCCGACCATGCGAAGAATGCAGGCGGCACTCTTGGCCACGAGCATGACGAGCATGGATACGATGCAGGCGGTGCCACGAACGGCACCAATCAGATCGGCGAATTGTGCGCGGTGCTTGAAGCATTGCGAGCGCATCCCGGTTCCGAGCCACTGCTCATCGAATCCGATTCGCAGTATGCGATCAACTGCTCCACCACTTGGGTGAAAGGCTGGAAGCGCAACGGCTGGAAGAATTCACAGAAGAAGCCGGTTAAGAACGTGGAACTGATCAAGGCAATCGACGCCGAGATTTCACGTCGACCAGGGCCTGTGAATTTCAAATGGGTCAAAGGGCATGCCAGCAATGCAGGCAATGAATTGGTGGACGAACTGGCGCGCACCTATGCCGGGGATTGCCGGTCCGGCGCGCGCGACGGCTATCTGCCGATTGAGGGATGGCAGTCGCTGCTGAACTCCGAATATGCACACGGCACCGATGTGCCACCGGATGTGCAGCTTGTTCTCGACGGTAAGGCGGATGCCGCTGATTTGCGCAAGCCCATGCCGAGCACAGCCGGTTCCGCTGCGGCAACGTCCAAGCAATCGCTCGCCGATATGCTAGCCGAGCCCGAGGGCGTACCGGACTTTGACTTTAGCGAGGATGCTGACGATACCGATAACAGTGCTCATGCGCAGTCACAGGAGCGCACGACCGCAGTAGCCACTTCTGGTCTTTCTGCACCGGCTGCGCCTACAGCCCCGACGCCCGGCTCCCCCAGTGGATTGACCGTCTCCGGCAATCTGACCTTCTCCCCTGCTCCGAAGACCAGCCCGTACTACAACGGGCAGCCAATGCCGATTTCCGGCACCATTGCGATTGAGGGATATGTAGACGGCGATGGCAACCTCACCATTACCAATGTGCCGTTCTTCCGCAAGTAGGCCAATACGATAGTCCACCATCCTATGCGTATGCGTGCGGCTATGCGACGAATCTCACATCACACAGCCGCACGCATACGCATAGGAAACGGACACGAGGGCACAAATTCGCTCACCCGCGTTAGGATAAGAGAGAAGGCTTTACACCGTTAATGCATACGGTTGAACCCAAGGAAAACAAAGGAGAACACCCATGGATAAGGCTCAGCAGGACGCACTGAAGAAGGCCGCCGGCATCGAAGCCGCCAAGCTCATTCAGGATGGCATGATTGCAGGCCTCGGCACCGGATCCACCGTGAAGTTCCTGGTGGACGAGCTCGGTCGCCGTCATCAGGAGGAAGGTCTGGAGTTCACCGGCGTGACCACTTCCCGCCGCACCCAGGCTCAGGCTGAGAGCTACGGCATCAAGATCGTGGATATCGACGATGTGGATCACATCGATATCACCATCGATGGCGCTGACGAAGTGGATAAGAACTTCAACGGCATCAAGGGCGGCGGCGCTGCCCTGTTGTGGGAGAAGATCGTGGCCACCAACTCCAACCAGATCGTCTGGATTGTGGATGAGTCCAAGGTTGTGGACACCATCGGCAAGTTCCCGCTGCCGGTCGAGGTGATTCCGTTCGGTGCCGGCCACGTCATCAAGAAGTTCGAAGCCAAGGGCTACAAGCCGGTGCTGCGTCTCGACGCCGACGGCAAGGAAGTGCGCACCGACGAGAACAATTTCGTGGTTGACCTGCACCTCGAACGCATCGATCACCCGCAGGAGCTGGCCGAGGACCTCATCACCACCGTCGGTGTGGTGGAGCATGGCCTGTTCCTCAACATGGTGGACAAGGTCATCGTCGGCGACCCGAACGGTCCGCGCGTGATGACCAACTCCAACAAGTGAGTCGCTGCGGGCGCGATACCCGCTGACAGCTGACGTCACGTCAAGAGCCGCATCTGTACAACGCAGGTGCGGCTCTTCGCATATCAAGCGAAGCTTGATAGCAATAAAGAAACCCCGCAACCGTAGTGATTGCGGGGTTTTCAATGCCTTGATTGCTAAGTAAGACTACTTGCGCTGGTGGCGGGTCTTACGCAGCAGTTTGCGGTGCTTCTTCTTGCTCATCCGCTTGCGGCGCTTCTTGATGACAGAACCCATCTGAAGCCTCCATTTCGATTAATCGTAAAAGTTGCAACTCGCACTATAATACACGTCTTTCCAGACAGAGGAAATTCGTGTGGCGTACATGCAAGCTTTACCTGAGTGTACAGCAAAGGTTTACAGCGGGAACTTCTGGTAGAAACGCTCCAGCGCCTGCTTGTTGCCGCTGGCCTGGAACACCACCGTGTCGTTCTGCCAGACGGCAATGGCCTTCTTGGCATCGGACGGATCAGACTTCACCGTGTAGGAGCCGGTGGCGTCTCCGGAAACCTTCACGTTGCCGGAAGCCAGCTCCTCACCGGTCTGAGCCGCAGCCAAGGTATCGTACTGGGTCTTGGCATTATCGGCAGTCGACCACTGAGCCACAATCAGGGTAATATCCTTGGCATTGTCGCCGGTGGAATAGGTCACCGTGTATTCCTCGAGCGGCGAGGCGCTGCTCCACGAGGTTGAGGCTTCAGCCTTCGTACGAGCGAAGTTCAGTACGCTATCCGGCATGGCCTTGAGCAGCTCGCTGGCATCATCCGGCAATGCGGTGGGATCGATGGTGGGCTTGGTCGGCTCGGTGTCCGTATTCTGCTGCTGTGCCGTTTGCGTGGTGCTGGTGTCTGATTTGTTGACGATAGCCCAGCCCGGCCATATGAATGCCGAAAGCACCGCCAAAATGATAACCACAGCGGCGGCGACCACCACTGCGATCAGCTTACCGTGGGATTGCGTAGTCGAAACATTCTCGGAGTTAGTCATGCCCTTGATTCTCTCACAGCCGTGTGACGCTGCTCAATAAATAGCAAGACAGGGAAAAATTTTACCGCCGCCGAAATTCGGCGTTAGGGTGGAAGCATGGCGAAATCAACTGTGCAATACGTTTGTTCCGAATGCGGCTGGAACGGCTCGAAGTGGTATGGCAAATGCCCTGAGTGCGGGCAGTGGGGCACCGTGGAGGAATTTCACGAGGCACGGCCCGTTGCCGGCTCGAAAACCGCCGCGCCAGGGCGCACATCACGTACACAGTCGATTGTCGTGTCTGACTCTTCCCGGTCAGCGGCAAAACCAATCACCGAGATAGGCACGGAAACTGTGGAACGGCTGTCCACCGGGTTCAGCGAGTTCGATCGTGTGCTCGGCGGTGGCGTGGTGCCCGGTTCGGTGACGCTGATCGCCGGCGAACCAGGTATCGGCAAATCTACGCTGCTGTTGCAGACAGCCGGCAATGTGGCCCGTTCAGAGGCAGGTATCAGCGATTCCGCAGGTTCTGGCACGGTGTTGTATATTTCCGGCGAGGAATCGCAGGCACAGGTCAGGCTTCGCGCATCACGCATCAACGCCGTGGAGCCGAACCTGCTGTTGGCTTCCACCACTGATCTCTCCACCGTTTTGGGATTGATCGAACAAACCAAGCCTGCATTGGCGATTGTGGATTCCGCACAGACCATCGTGTCCCAGGAGGTCGATGGTATCTCCGGAGGTTCCACACAGGTGCGCGAGGTGGCGAGCGCGCTGATTGATACCGCCAAAACTTTGGACATCCCCGTGTTCCTGGTGGGTCATGTGACCAAGGATGGTTCGATTGCCGGCCCACGCACTTTGGAGCATCTGGTTGATGTGGTGTGCCAGTTTGAAGGCGATAGCGAGACGGCACTGCGTATGCTGCGTGCGATCAAGAATCGTTTTGGGCCAACCGATGAGGTGGGTTGCTTTGATATGAGCGGCGAGGGCATTGAGGAAGTCACTAATCCCTCCGGCCTGTTCCTATCCGGAGGCGGACCCAGTAGCGCGGAATCATCTCCCGTGGAAGGCACATGTGTAACGTTCACACTCGATGGTCATCGCAGCCTGCCAATCGAGGTGCAGGCGTTGGTTACCAAATCCGTGTTGCCCACGCCTCGTCGTGCGGTCAATGGTGTGGATCCCAGTCGTATCGCCATGCTCACGGCCGTGTTGTATCGTCATAGCAAGCTCAATCTGCTAGCCAATGATCTCTACGTATCGACTATTGCCGGCGGGCAAGCCAGGGAACCCGGCTCCGACTTGGCGATTGTAAGCGCGTTGGCGAGCGCCGCGACGGCAAAACCCATTGCGCGAACAACCTGCGCAATAGGTGAGATTTCCTTGACCGGTCAGGTAAGACCGGCGCCACGCATGGAGTACCGGCTACGAGAAGCCGCTCGATTGGGCTTCACCACAGCCGTTATTCCTCCGCTGCGCAAGCCGGTGCATATTGAGGGGCTTCGGTTGATTGAAGCGGGAACACTGACCGATGCGTTGGAGGCATTAGGAATCAAGAAATAGTCAAGTTCGTAACAGGTCTCGTCATCAATCGACTGGTTTTGCACGAATCGTACGACAACGGCTCCCCTCATTGAGGGGAGCCGGGCTTCTGCTAGTAATACAGAATCATGTCTGCTATGCGGTCAGGCGTTTGGTCTCCTCGACATTGCGCTTGAGTTCAGCCGTGAGTTCATCGACGCCGTCGAATTTGACCTGTGGACGCAGGAAGCCCGTGAATTCCACGCGCACCTTGTGCCCATAAAGGTCAATCCAGTCATCAGTGATGCAGTAGGATTCCACGACGCGTTCATGGAGACCGGTTTTCTCGCTGAACGTTGGCTTGGTACCAATGGAAATGGCTGCCGGCCAACGCATTGGCTGCTTGGCGGACGCCTCATCAGATTCTGTATGTTCGGAAGGCTCGCAGTCGGCAGTTTTCGGACCCAAATCTACCAACCAACCGGCGTATACACCGTCCACAGGAATGTAGCCTTCAATATCAGAACCAAGGTTCGCAGTCGGGAATCCAATCGTACGACCACGTTCCTCACCATGCACCACTTCGCCTTCAATGGCATGCGGCGCACCCAGAATGGCATTGGCTTCCTGAATGCGGCCATGGGCCAAGAGATAGCGCACATTCGTGGAACTCCACGCACGCATCGCCTTTGCCTGGTGCTTCTTGCTCCACGCACGGCGTTCGGCCTTGGTGGCGCCAGCCAGCGGGTCGGCAGGCTCACCCCACTCGGCCGGCATTTCCGGTTTGAAATCACGCGGAATGCGTACCTCGCCCGGGCCGCGATCATCCACCACATCCAATTCGAACACACCAGCACCGGCGGCAAGGTTGGAGATATGCTTGATATCCCCGGCCCGATCCTTGCCCATGGCGGCATCCTGCCCCAGCACCAATGTGCGCATGCCAAGCTTGCCGACCAGTCGCCCGAGGAAGAAAATGTACGACTTTGAAGCGAACGCCAACGTGTAGCGCACTACCAGCACATGGTCCACACCGAATTGTTCGATGCGCTGCAAGCGCTCATGCACACTGGTCAGTGCTTCCGCATCGATATTGGCCTCAGTAGGCTCCTGACCGTCATGCTTGGCGGCCCACCCATGCACGAAAGCCGGGCGAGGATCGAAGAGAATCACCACGGAGAACGCATCATGCTTCTTAGCGAGTTCCACTACGCGCTTGACAACGGCCTGATGGCCGAGATGCATGCCGTCGAACGCGCCGAGCGTCACCACGGCCTTCTTATCGTTATCGAACGAAGGCCAAGTGACTTCGCCCTGCTCGTCCGGAGTCAGATAGGTGATTTCCATACGTGCAATTCCTTTTCAAGTCCGCAACTAACCGCGTCTACTCTACGCGAGGGGGAATACGGTGGCGGGTTTGGCCTGATGCCCATTCGCGCGCTCGATAATCGCCACCACATCATGCGTTTCAGGCACGATGGCTGCAGTCGGCACGCTGACAGTTCGCTCAATGCGACGCCCGAAGCGTAGTTCTGCGGCCTCCTCAGCTGTGATGTCCAATGATGGCATGGCACCTCGTGCCGCTTGTTCCATGGTCAAGGCATGATTCAGCAGCCACGCACGCCGATCTTCACCGGAAAGCTCGTCGGGGGTGTCCAGCACGCACTTGCAGCGGGTCATACGTTCGCCTTCGCGATTCGTGAACGTTTTCAGTTCCGTATGAGCGGTGATCGTATGCGTGCGAGTTTCACTCATGGCAACGTCACTCATCAATCCGCTGGTATCATCCGGCAGAGCAAACCTGCCGACTCGTGTGCGTCGCAAACGAATCAGATGTCCACCGACACCGAGCTCGGCACCTAAATCGCGGGCCAGTGCGCGAATATATGTGCCGGATGAGCAGCTGACACGAACATCGACGTCCAGCACCGGAATACTGCCGTTGCTCTCCGCCGTATCATTGTTCGGCTTGTCTTCCAGAAGCGCTTCCCCAGCGCGCTCCCCTGGCACATAGCCTCGGCGAACAGCCAGTACCGTGAATTCGCTGATGGTCACCGGCCGGGCCTTAAGCTCCACGTCCTTGCCTTCGCGAGCCAAATCATAGGCTCGTTTGCCGTCGATTTTGATAGCGGAGAACGTGTTCGGCACCTGCTCGATATCACCAGTGAAGCGATCGGCAATAATCTCACGGATTATTGATTCAGTAATATCCTGCACACTGGCAGAAGCAGCCATACGCACCAATTCGCCTTCGGCATCATCAGTGGTAGTACCCAGGCCAAGGCGAATCGTAGCCACATAGGTTTTATCGTGCGCCACAATCGCATTCAACAGTCGTGTGGCATGGCCGAATGCAATCACCAACGCGCCGGTGGCCATGGGATCAAGTGTGCCCGCATGACCGACTTTTTTGATATGCAACGCGCCTCGTACTGCGGCCACTGCATCAAAACTGGTCACACCTTGTGGCTTGTCGATAATGAGCAGGCCGCTCGAAGCTACTTGTGGCACCGTTATGCTTCCTCCATCAGGCTTAGCGTACGTTTGCTGAGGCTTCACGCCGCCTCATCTCAGAAAACGTACGCTGAGTGGCAGTCAGCGTACGTTTTGTGAGAAAAAATAGGGAAAGAGAGAAGAAGACTACTCTTCCTCTTCGGTTTCCTCGTCGTCCGATTCGTCGTCATGCTTATATGGGTCGGCATCGCCGGCGTACTGGGCGGTGGCACGTGCCTTGGCGAGTTCCTCGTCGCGCTTGCGGGCCAATGCCAGGATGTCTTCGATTTCGTGAGCCTCGCCGGGCACTTCGTCGAACACGAACTGCAGCTGCGGAGTCAGTCGCAGACCTGCCTTGTGGCCGACCAGAGAGCGCAGATGGCCTTTGGCCTGATCAAGGGCCTGCTGAGCGCGTTTGCGTTCGCCGGCTTCCTTGCCTTCGTGGCCGAGCTGGGTCCAGTAGATCTTGGCGATCTGCAGATCGTTGGTTACACGCACTTCGGTGACGGTGATGTTGGTCAGTCGCTTATCATGCAGCTCGCGCTCGATGGAGGATGCTACGACGCGCTGAATCAACGCTGCAATGCGTGCGGCACGGGGATTGGTTCCTGCCATAAGTATTTCCTTTCAATAATTTGGCCCCCTCTGATCGGGGAGGGCTGCCGAACGTAGACCAAGACTGTGCGGAGCCTATGTAAGACCCCTTTCCCAGCTAGTCTGCGGCTGACAGCCCCCTCGTCAGAGGGGGCCTATACGCATATCATGAACTACTTGCGTTCAACCTCGCGCATCTCGAAGGTCTCGATGATATCGCCAAGTTCGATGTCGTTGAAGGTGCCGAGGTTGATACCGGCCTCGTAGCCTTCCTTGACGGACTGAACATCGTCCTTGAAGCGACGCAGCGAGGAGATCTCGAGATCGTTGACGGTGGCAACGCCATTGCGCAGAATACGGCACTTCGTACCACGCTTGACCTCGCCGTCCTGCACCATGACGCCGGCGATGTTGCCGAACTTGGAGGAGCGGAAGATCTCGCGGATCTCGGAGTGAGAGGTGACGACCTCTTCGTATTCCGGCTTGAGCATGCCCTTGAGGGATGCCTCGATGTCTTCGATCGCGCGGTAGATGACCGAGTAGTACTTGATCTCCACGCCCTCGCGCTCGGCGAGGTCGGCGACCTGACGGTTCGGGCGCACGTTGAAGCCGATGATGACGGCCTTGTCGACCGTGGCGAGGTTGACATCGTTCTGGGTGATCGCGCCGACGCCGCGGTGGATGACCTGAATGCCGACCTCGTCGGACACCTCGATCTTCATCAAGGAATCTTCCAGCGCCTCGACGGAACCGGAGGAATCGCCCTTGATGACGATGTTGAGCATGTCGATCTCGGACTCGGCGAACTTCTTCTTGAAGTCCTCGAGGGAAACGACCTTGCGGCGCTTGGCCAGCTGGGCGGCGCGCTCGGTGGCCTGACGCTTCTCGGCGATCTGGCGGGCTGCACGATCATCGGAGGCAACGAGGAAGAGGTCGCCTGCAGTAGGCACGGAGGTCAGACCAAGCACCTGGACAGGCGTAGACGGACCGGCTTCCTTCATGTTCTGACCATTCTCGTCCAGCATGGCGCGCACACGACCATAGGATGTGCCAGCCACAATGGCGTCGCCCACGTGCAGGGTGCCCTGCTGCACCAGCACAGTTGCCACAGCACCACGGCCCTTATCGAGTCGGGCTTCGACGGTGGCACCACGGGCATCCATATGCGGGTTGGCCCTGAGGTCAAGCTCAGCGTCGGCAGTGAGCAGCACCGCCTCGAGGAGCTTGTCCACGTTGATGTTCTGCTTGGCGGAGATGTCGACGAACATGGTGTCGCCGCCGTACTCTTCCGGAACCAGACCGAACTCGGTGAGCTGACCGCGGACCTTTTCCGGATTGGCACCCGGCACATCGATCTTGTTGACAGCCACGACAATCGGCACCTTGGCGGCCTGAGCGTGGTTGATGGCCTCAACGGTTTGAGGCATCACACCATCGTCGGCGGCGACCACAAGGATCGCGACGTCGGTGAGCTCGGCACCACGGGCACGCATGGCGGTGAATGCCTCGTGGCCTGGGGTATCAAGGAAGGTGATCTTACGCTTTTCGCCATCCAGCGTGACGGTGACCTGGTATGCACCGATGCGCTGGGTGATGCCGCCGGCCTCACGTGCGATGACGTTGGTCTTGCGGATGGTATCCAGCAGTCGGGTCTTACCGTGATCGACGTGGCCCATGACGGTCACGACCGGCGGACGAGGCTCAAGGTCCTCGTCATCCTGCAGCTCTTCCTCATCAAGGTTGATGTCGAACTGCTGGAGCAGCTCCTTGTCTTCCTCTTCTGCGGAGACGAGCTGGATCTTCCAACCGATCTCATCGCCCAGAATCTGGAAGGTCTCCTCGTCGAGGGACTGCGTGGCGGTCGCCATCTGGCCCAAGTGGAAGAGCACGGTGACCAATGCGGCCTGGTTGACGTTGATCTTCTCGGCCAAATCCGCCAAAGAGGCACCCTGACGCAAACGGACGACCTGACCATTGCCATTGGGGATGCGAACGCCGCCGATGGTCGGTGCTTTCAGCTCCTCATACTCATGACGCTTTGCCAGACGGTTCTTACGAGCCTTGGAAGACTTGCCGCCCTGACGGCCGAATGCACCTGCAGCGCCGCCGCGACCGCCGCGACCGCCACCGCGTGCGGGACCGTTATTCGGCGCACCGCCGCCCTGGAAGTTATTACCACCGGCACCGCCGCGGAATCCACCGCGTGCACCGCCCTGAGCGCCACCTTGAGCACCAGCGCCCTGGCCCGGACGGTTATGACCCCACTGGCCCGGACGAGGACCACCCTGGCCTGGACGACCACCACGGAATCCACGGCCCTGACCCTGGCCTTGGCCCGGACGACCTGGACGGCCGTTGCGACCACCTTCAGCGGTCGGACGAGCCATCGGATGCGGACGCGGAATATCACCCGGAGTAGGGGCATGCATGCCCTGCTTGCGGGAGAACGGGTTGTTGCCTGGACGCGGGCCCTGAGCGTGGGGGCGCGGAATGGCATTGGAAGCGGCATTCGAGCCACCGTTGCCGTTGGCGTTGCCATGCGGAGCCGGACGTGCGGAAGCATTACGGTTGTTCTGATGCTGGCCAGGCTGACCGGCGTTCGGACGACCCTGGCCCGGACGTGCCGGACGAGCGCCTTCTCGGTTCTCATGCTGGCCGCCATGACGTGCCGGAGACGGAGCGGAGGGACGAGCGCCACCCTGCGGGCGAGCATTGCCCTGGCCCGGACGTGCGGGGCGAGCTCCCGGAGTCGGAGCTGCATGATGATTCTGAGCAGCCGGAGCGGCCGGCTTATGTCCATTCTGTGCGCTCTTTGCGCTGCGTGCTGCTGCAGCCGGATTGACGCTCGGCGCAACCGGCTTGTGCGGTGCGACAGCTGCGGGCTTGGCGCTGCCCTTATCGCCGCTCTTATCGTTGTCTTTGGCGAATGCAGCCCTCAGACGACGAGCCACCGGCGGCTCAATGGTGGAAGAAGCGGACTTGACGAATTCTCCCATGTCCTTGAGCTTCTCAAGAACAGTCTTGCTGTCGACGTGCAAGTCCTTGGCCAATTCATAAACGCGTGGTTTCCCCACTAATTACTCCTATTCTGTGACCACGCGTGCGAGAGCGTGGTCAGTTGGTGATGACGGCAAGCCTACCCTGTCTCATCGTTCGACCATGTTCGTGTTACCTCGCTTTTGTGCGGGCGATTTTACGCACACTGCGACAACCCACATACGCCAATCAAGCATACTCATAGCGCTGGATAGCATAAGAAAGGCCGCGAGCCGTGCCCGTATCGGTGCGACTCCGCGGCCTATTCGAGGTTTATGCTGCGATTAGTCTTGCTGCTCGGCAGCCTCAGCGGCTTCTCGAGCCGCCTTCTCGGCGGCGACCTTCTTGGCATGGGCCTCAGCGGATTCGATGCCGATCTTCCAACCGGTCAGCTTGGCAGCCAAACGAGCGTTCTGCCCCTCCTTGCCGATGGCCAGGGACAGCTGATCATCATGGATGAAGGCGATGGCGGTCTTGTTCTTCTCGCTGATCACCTGCACGCCGGTGGCCACTGCCGGAGAGAGCGCGGCGGCCACAAACTTCGCCGGATCATCGGAGTAATCGACGATATCGATCTTCTCCGGTCCGAGGTTCTCCATCACCGCACGCACACGGGAACCGCCAGGTCCGATCAGCGCGCCCTTCGGGTTCACGCCTTCGGTATTGGCCTTGACCGCGATCTTGGTGCGAGCGCCGGCCTCACGGGCGATAGCCATGATGGACACGGCGCCGGAGACCAGCTCCGGGACCTCGCGTTCGAACAGCTTGCGCACCAGCTCCGGGTGGGAGCGGGAGACGACGATTTCCGGGCCGCGAACACCGCGGGCCACGTTCACCACGTACACGCGGATGCGCTCACCATGGCGGTAACGTTCGCCGGGCACCTGCTCACGGCGAGGCAGCAAAGCTTCGACATCACCCATGGCCACGTGCACATTGGAGGAGTCGGAGACATCCTGCTGCACGATACCGGTGATCAGCTTGCCCTTCTGGCCGGAGAAGGCGCCGAAGATCTTCTCGTCCTCTGCCTTGCGGAACAGCTGGGTGATGACCTGGCGTGCGGTGGCGGCGGCAAGACGTCCGAAATCGTGCGGGGTGTCATCATATTCCTCACCCAGCTTCGGGGCGGGGTGCGGATCGTCTTCGGTGGGTTCCACCGGAATCTCGTCGGCGGCCCACACAGTGAAGTTGCCGGAACGCTCGTCCAGCTCCACGCGCGCATGCTTGGCCGCGTGCGGGGTCTTGAGGTAGGCGAGGCGAAGGGCTTCAGCCAGCGCCTCATCAAGAGTCTCCGGTTCGATTCCTTGCTCGGCTGCGAGCTTGTGCATTCCTGTCAGGTCCAGTTCCATCGATCCGTACCTCCTATGAAGTTATGTGGCGCATGGCCTTGAATGGTCACAGTTTGCTACTAGTCTAGGTTTCCATGCAGACACACTCCCCTTGCTTCGATTCGGCCACGTGCACCACAGCCATTCGAGAAAACGAATCCGGGAGTGATTTCAACAGCTGGTTCGCCTCACGCATCAATGGCATGCGATTCCACGGCAAACGACTGCTGGCCGTACTATGTGCCGGCTCCATGCTGGTTGCATTGTCCGCATGCGCAATGCCCCGTCTGGCTGGACGAGCCGAAGCCGAACGCCAGATGAGCCCATGCGAGAAGGCGCTAACCACAGCCACGGCCAGCAGCGCGTTGCCCCAAGGCGCACCACAGCTGCAGTATTACGTAACCGAGCTCACCGCTCCCCTGGCCTGGATCGACGTTGCCGGTCAGTGCACCGACCGGTTTGCCGAAGGCACGCTGCGCAACGCACAATCCAAAACAGTGGTTTCGCTGCTGGCCGATAAGTATGGGCAAGCAGCTCCTGAGGTGACTCCGGCCCGTCTTGATGGCGTCACCTCGATGACAATCAGCGCATCCGCCTTGGACGCTATGGCTCTGGCCGAAGACCGAGCTGGCTTCGCGTTGGAGGTACTCGCCGCACAGGGGCAGACCGCAGGCGCCACGCTTGAGCTCAGTGATATGCATAAGGCCGCCGCCCAGCAGTTGGTGTCTTTGGCCGATTCCGCAAGCCAATCCTCGAAATCTCGTATCGACCCTCGTCAGAAGGTGTATGCAATCGATAATCTGCTGGCGAACCCGGTAGCTATTGCAGATAAGTCCAGCGGGCAGAATGTACCGACTGCGGCAGCCATTGAAATGGATTGCGCCCGTGCCGAAATCGAAGCAGTGACCGGCACCCCATCGAAACCGGATACCGATACCTCGATGATCCTGGCCGCACTCGCCGCCAAACATGCCTACACCGCCATGCAAATCGGCTACCCGAGCAGCGACATAGCATTGTTCGAGTAATAATTACTGTTGATTCGTTCGTTTGTTCGCGCATATAACGAGTCCTGCGCGGACATAAGGATGTTGGGCGAACTTTATGGCAGCCTGTGGCCCGCCGCACTATACAGATCCCACCAAATCTGACGATCGAGTGTGATATCAGCTCCCGAGCAGATTCGCTCCAACCGCTGCACGGATGTTGTGCCAGCAATAATCTGAATATTCGCCGGATGTCTCAAAATCCATGCTGCAGCAATAGCCTCCTTGTTGCTCCCATATATGTCGGCTGCATCGGCAAGCGCACCATTAAGCTGACGGAAATGTGGATTATCCACAAATGGCCCATATTCAGTGCCTGATTGGAACGGGCTCCATGCTTGAATGGTCATGCCTTTCAACCGAGAATACGGCAAAATGCCACCGGTCTTATCTGCTGCCGCTATGCCATCCGTATTCATGTACACTTCAGCATCAATCATCTGTGTATGCATGAGTCCGAATTGCAGCTGGTCAATTTCCAGCCTCTGTCCGAGGGCAGCCTGAAGCATTTCGATTTGCCATGGGCCCATATTGCTGACGCCAAAGCATCGGACCTTCCCGCTGGAGAGCAATCGGCTGCACACTTGTGCCAGTTCGTCGAGTTCGACCAGCGCATCTATACGATGCAACAGCACCGAATCAACGTAATCCGTCCGCAATGCTTTCAATTCAGCATCCAACGAACTTACCAGTTGTTTGGCCGAATAATCGTATCGGGCTACACCTCGTCGATCGTGATCGAACACTATGCCGAATTTCGTCTGGATTTGGATGCGATTACGCTCTATGCCCGCAGCATGCCATGCCTTGCCGAAGATTTCGGAACTGGCATGGTTACGATGAACCTGAAACCCATAAATATCGGCCGTGTCGAAATAATCGATGCCCAGGCCGATTGCATGCGTTACCAAATCCACTGCTTGCGCATCCGTAAGCGCATCCATACGCATCACGCCAAGCGCAACACGAGAAGCTTGCACCCCAGTCGTACCGATTAGCTGTGTTTTCATTGGGAATACACTCATTCCTGGTCGTCGTTGACCATTCATATTTCAGTTTGCCAAGTCCTCGGCCATTACCGAATATTCGTTGCTCTTGAATGCAAAGACGCAGACTGTTATTGCGCGAATGTCGTTGAACCGCGATGCTCTATCACGTAATCCGTTGATATTGCACGTGTTGGTCCGGTGTCTCCGCCAATGCGCTCAATCAACATGTCAACCGCATAATCCGCGTATCGATTCAACTGCGAATTCACCGTCGTCAGCGCAGGATCGGAATGTCTGCCTTCTTCAATGTCGTCGAATCCACTGATCTGCACATCGTCCGGAACACGCCAGCCGTATTCCTTAAACGCATGCAGAGCACCCAACGCCAGTGCATCATTCAAGCAAATCACAGCACGGGTCGAAGCGTCACGGAAGGCTGGGACGTCGAGCAAGCGTTTAGCTCCCCAAACACCCCAGTTCACATCCCAACGCCCTCCTTCGACAACCACATCCGTATTCACCGGAAGGCCGGCATCGGCAAATGCCTGATAATACCCTTGCGTGCGCAGTACTCGGGTTCCTTCTTTCAAGTCAAGGACCTCATTCAGACGTCTTTCCTTTACCAAGTCGTCCGGAGCCCCGATGAGTCCAATGCACTGTACACCCTGACGTATGAATGCCGTCGTAATCTCATCAACCGGCTGACGGTTGGGCATGGTGACGCTATCGACCAGACCGTAGGATAACGACTCGCCGGTGAGAACCACAGGATATCGTTGCTGGAGCAAGCGACCATGCTTGAGCAATGGGCGATCCGCATAGTAAATCCACCCATCGGCATTAACGCAATACGTCTCATCGATAATGCTTGATAAACCATCGTCACCATATGTGTCGATGACCACGCTGTAGCCACGTTTACGGGCGGATTTGATGATTTCGCCGGCATACATGGAAGTCCATGGCTGTTCAAACGCCATCAATGCCAGACCAATGATATTCGTCGTACCTGTTTTCAGCGAGCGCGCCGAATAATTCACGGTGTAGCCCAGCCGTTCTATGGCATCCTGGACCCGCTTGCGTGTTTCCGGCCGCATACTACCGGCATTGTTGATGACGTTCGACACCGTTTTAATCGAAACATGCGCCTCAGTGGCCACGTCATTAATCGTGATTCGTTTCATTGTGCTGTCTTTCGTCATATACGGTCGATGCAGCCGAAGCCTATCAGGCTATTTCAACGATATTAACCGAATGCGGTTCCATCCGAACGGACAGACCTGGCTTATACTCCCCTAGCTTATGTTGTACAACACCGACTTCCGTATGATCAATATCGTTAAAAGATTCCTCCGACGAGCCGTTCAGCGTGTATACGGTCACTGTTTTGCCGATCCACGCGTCATCTACCGCCAATTGCAGGGAATGCGGATTCGTCTTGTCTCGCGATGCGACGGCGATCGCGATGGCGTGCCGATCCGCCCAAGTCGTTGCCAATACATCAAGCGCTGGAACCATTGTTGAACGTCCTTGTGTATCCTCCACCGCAATCATGTCGTCGCCATCATTCCAAGTATCGAGCACCGTATCGCCCAAATGATTGGCATATAAGTCAAACACAAAGTAGGTTGGGCGGAGCACAATGCCTTTGGGATGCGTGAAGATGCAGCCGCGCGTATTCACCAAAGGCGAGAAGCACGCCATACCGACAGCATCACAATTGCGATGCAGCATATTCAGGACACTGGCCGAAAATACCGCATCGGCCATGGTGTACAGACTATTGATGTCATTGCCATTGCGTGGGGTCAGATACTCGTCTTCGGTAATTCCCTGCTCCACCGTCACTGCCTTCGGATGGTACCACTCGCGTAAATTCCATTCATCGAATGCAATGCGAATTGTATTCTGGAGCCCCAGCGCCTCCAACAAGCCACGAACCTTGACGATATTGGCATCGAGGCCCGCCGTCATTGCCATGACCTGGTTGAATTTCGATGCATTGTTGGTTTCATGGATGACGTCCCAGTATTGGTGGATGGAAATCCAATCAAGGTAGTCACCACAGTTGCGCAGCAGATTAAGGTTCCAATCAATATCCGGCAAAGCTGCAGCACTCAGTTCAACGGTCGGGTCAACATGCTTGATCATTTTCGCCGATTCACGAACCAGGTGCCCCCATTCCTCACGTGTTTTCGCACCGATTTCCCATGAGCCCCAGTTCTCGTTACCGATGCTCCAATACTTCACGTTAAAAGGCTGGGCATTGCCATTGGCGGCACGCATCTTCGCATACCGTCCTTTACCGGCCAGATTGCAGTACTCGACCCAGTCACTCATCTCTTCGGCGGTTCCGGTACCGGCATTCGTGCAGATATATGGCTCGCAGCCAAACGCTTTGCATAGCTTGATGTATTCGTCCGTACCGAATGTATTGGGTTCTTCCACACGCCAAGTCTTATCGAACGTAGGTTCACGGTCCGCGCCCACTCCATCCAGCCAATGGTACGAAGACACAAAGCAACCGCCAGGCCAACGCATGATCGGCACGTTGAGTTTCCTCACAGCTTCAATGACATCCTCGCGCAATCCATCCGCATTCGCCAGGGGCGAACCAGGGTCAAATACCCCGCCATAGATTTGGCGGTGAAAGTGCTCAAGGAATTGCCCGTATAGCATCCGATCACGAATGCCGATTACCCGATGAACGTTAATCGTCGTTTTCATGCTTTTCTCCTTTGAAAGGCTTGTTGTCTATGAGATGCCGATGCCGGTCACGCCTTTACAGCGCCAGCGGCCAGACCACCGACCCAGTATCGCTGTAGAAGCAGGAACGATATGACCAGAGGGACGATGGATACAAATGCACCGCTTGTCACCAGGTTCCATATCTGCTCGGCACCAGAGCCGGCACTCGAGCGTGCCTGCCATTGGGTAAGGCCCACTGTGATGGGGAAGAGTTTCGGATCGGATAGCACCACCTGAGGCAGGAAGAAGTTATTCCAGCATCCGACGACCGATAGCAGGAACACGGTGGTAATCGCCGGTGTCATTATCGGCAATGAAATCTGCAGGAAGGTTCGCAGCTCGCCGGCGCCATCCACACGTGCGGCCTCCATCATCTCATCGGGCAATGAGCTCATGCAGTAGATACGCATAAGATACGTTCCAAACGGGGAAAGCAACGATGGCAGCAACACCGCCCACACCGTATTCGTCATGCCGATGTTCGACATCAGGATAAAGGTCGGAATGACCAATGCCGTAGCCGGAATCATAAGCGCGCCTAATACAATATTGAAGTACACGTCACGGCCTTTGAACTTATATTTGGCGAAACCATAACCGGCCATTACCGAAATGGTGGTTGCACCGACACCGCCCACCAAGGCGTAGAAGAACGAATTGAGAATCCAACGCCAATAGATGCCGCTCTGGTAGGTAGACAATTGGACAAGGTTGTCTCCCAAGGCAAACGTACGGTCGAACCACATCGGACCGGCGCTGCCAAGGAACAATCCTGAATTCGACTTGGTGGCAGCCACCAAGAGCCACCACACCGGAGCTAGGAAGTAGATGATGGCAATTACAAGAATCAGGTGCGGCAGAACACGCGATCCCGTCTTGATATGTTGAGCGGTCATTGTTCGCGCGGTATTTGCCGCGCGTCGACTTGTCTTGTTCATAATCACTCCCCCAATCCCGACTGCTTACGGGTAATTCGCATGAAAATGACACTGATGATGACCACGATGAGTCCAAGCGCAAACGACACTGTCGCAGAATAGTTCACCTGGTTATAGTTGAACGCCAGTGTGTAGGCATACATATTGGGCGTATATTCCGGAGGAATAACCGACTGCGCATTATTGCGCAGCACCATGGGCTCTGTATAGAACTGCAGCGTACCGATAAGCGCAAAAATGGTTGCCATCACCAGCGAGCTGGAGACCATCGGCGTTTTGATTCTCAGCGCAATCTGCAGTTCGGAGGCACCATCAATACGCGCGGACTCATACAGTTCATGCGGAATGGATTGCAAAGCGGAATAGATGATCACCATGTAGTAACCGGTCCACTGCCAAGTCACCACATTGACCAAACTGCCGAACAGTCCCTGAGGTGAAAGGAATGCAGGTGCCTGCATGCCAAACAGCTCGAAGATAGAAGCAAATGGTCCCATGTCTTTCGAATACAGGAAGCCCCACATAAGAGCACCGATAACGCCTGGCACCGCATAAGGAAGGAAAATCGCCAGTCTTGATCCTGCTGCGAATTTGGTGCGCATCGCATCGATGATCAGGGCGAAAATCAGTGCGAGGATAATCTGAATCGGCACCATCACCGCGGTATACAGAAGCACTCGCCCCATGCCTTGTAAAAAGATCGGATCTTTGAATGCACGCGCGTAGTTACTGATGCCGGTGAACACCGTGCCACGGACCTGCGTATACGAATATAGCGATACGTAGAACGCGTACACCATCGGAACGATAAGGAAGACCACGAACACCACTGCGAATGGCGCCGTGAAGAACCAGCCCCACAGATTTGCTCGTTGTGCAGCCTGCCCTGTAACACGACGAGTGGTTTTGCTTGTATTGGTAGACATATCAGTCTCACTTTCAGCCAAGTAGAGAGGCCGGGAGGACAGGGAAGGAGGAACCGTCCTCCCGGCCACCGTCATGGCTACTTCTTGACAGTGAAGCCCTGCTGCGTGGCGTAATTGTCAAGTGTCTTCTGCAGATCGCTCATGGTGCTGGAAACATCCGCGCCATCGCGCACGATCTTGGTGAATGCCTTGGTCTGCTCGTCATACGCATAGGTCTGGAAGGGCAGGAAGCTGTATCCCTTATAGCCTTGTGCAATCGGAGCAAGCACATCATTGACCTTCTGGTTGTTCAGGAACGGCTCCTCGTAGTTGATGAAATCATCAGCCTCCAGTTTCGAATTCATCACCGGGAAATTACCGGAATCCTTGACCGCAACCTCTTGGTTCGCTTCGGAATCCCACAGACCTATCGCAACCTTTGCCGCGGCCTCAGTATGCTTGGCCTGATCGGTCACTGCCAGCGTGGAGCCGCCTTGGTTGACCATCGGAGTGGACGAATCCCACTTTGGAGCATCCGCCACTTGCCATACGGCGCCTTCCTGTGCGCCGCTGACACCCTTGACATAGCCAATCAGCCACGATGCATTGACCACCGTCGCATACGAACCGTCCACGATCTTGGTATACCAATCGTTGCTGTAGCAATCATCCGTGGTAACAATGCCCTCTTTGACCAGACGCTGCCAATACGACATCACATCCGTGACTTCCTTTGAAGTCAAATCGATACCTACATCTTCGGGCTTGCTGACATCGTAGTCATACACTTTGGCGTTCTTCTGCGCAAACAACGCCACATTCATTGCAGTGCCGTTTGGCGCATAGTTACCGATGTGTCCGGGGAATCCTTTGGCTTTCAGTTCCTTGCCGGCCTGCTCATATTCATCCCAGGTCGTGGGAACTTTCACACCGTATTTATCGAAGATGTCCTTGCGATACATCATTGCAAAGGGGCCTGCATCACTCGGAATCGCGTATACGGAGTCTCCACCGCCGAGCGTCACATCCCGCCAACTGCCTTCCGTATACTTGCTCTTCTCCTTGGAAGCTCCGAACTGAGACAGATCGACAAGATGCTTCTCCGCGCCAGAGACATACGACGGTAGAATCTCAGCTTCCACCTGCATGACATCGGGAGCACCGCTTTTGGCCTTAAGCGCGGTATTGAATTTCTTGTACGCCTCGGAACCATTGCCGACATTCGTCCAGCAAACCTGGACATCGTCATGAGCCTCGTTGAAATTGTCTACGACCTTTTCAACCGCAGGATACCAAGCCCAAAGCGTGACTTTCTCCACGCCCTTCTTTTTTATAGTGTTCTGGCACTGGGCATCATCATTCGCTTTGGGATCATTGTTGATACCGGAAGCTCCAGCTGCTCCACCAGGCGCACCGCAGGCCGCCATAGAGAGCACCGTCGCTCCCGCAACCATGAACGCCATGAACTTCGTTGTCTTCTTCATCAATACTCCTTTGTATTGCATATTGTTCTGTTTGTTTGCATTATTAAGTCCGACCTCTGCCGTAAGAACAACGTTGTACTTTTTCGACATGGCGAAAGAACTAGGTTTTCATTGCCGGAGCCCTTTCACTGATCAGCCCACGTGCACGGCGGTCCAAGAGACCGGCGGCAATGTCACATGAACTGTGTTCGACATGGAATCCAAAGTGACACTTTCGTTGTTATGAAGCACTACGCGATTTTGCTCATTGCGAGTATTCGCGGCAAACATATCGCTCTCATGCAAGGTCTGAGCCTTGGCGACGCCCCCGCATCCCTCCGGCAACTTGATTTCAAAATCACTGGCCACATCCATCGAGCGGTTCGTTGCAAAAACAGTAATAGAACCATCTGAGCCACGCACTGCGACGGAATTGACGGAGGGCACTGTGCCATACTTGGCGGTTTCATAGGTGCCGGAAGAAAGCTTGGGTTCAAGCACCATGCCGCCTTTGGCATAGTGAGCGGTCAACGCAAATGGATAAAACGTCGTCTGTTTCCATGCAGGCCCGCCTGGCTCCGTCATAATCGGAGCGATGACATTGACCAACTGAGCCAAACTTGCCGCATGTACCCGATCGGCATTCTTCAACAGCGTGATCAGAAGATCGCCAAGCACCACGGCATCAGCCACCGAATAGACATCTTCGAGCAGTTTGGGAGCTTCCGGCCAGTTGCCGATGCCCTCCGGGCTCTTACTCGGCTCTTCGTTGATGTACCAGACATTCCATTCGTCGAAGGAGATGAATACATCATGATCGCTTTTTAGACGAGCCTTGGTTGCATCAATAATCGCCGCCACATCTTTGATAAAACTATCCATATCCACTCCGGAAGCCAGAAAACTTGCCATATCCCGAGTACCGTCCGGCTGGGATTCGGGATGATAGTAAGCGTGGCAGGATATGAAATCGACATTTTCGTAAGTTTTCTCGAGAACAGTTTCTTCCCACTTCCCGAAGGTGTCCATGTCGTGATGGGAGGAGCCGCACACCACAAGCTCCACATCAGGGTCAATCATGCGCATACCTGCAGCTACCGAAGCGGCAAGTGTGCCATAATCTTCAGCATTCTTATGCCCCGTCTGCCAGGGACCATCCATCTCGTTGCCCAAGCACCACATCTTGATACCAAACGGATTGTCAGCTCCGTTGGCGCGACGACGTTCGGACAGTTCAGTGCCGTTAGGAACATTGGCATATTCAAGCAAATCCAAAGCATTCTCAAGCCCGCGGGTGCCGAGGTTTACGGCTTCCATGAGCTCATTGCCGCCCACAGCCTGCAGCCACTCGACCATCTCATGCAAACCGAACTGATTGGTTTCCGTGGAATGCCATGCCAAGTCGAGACGACGAGGACGCGCTGTCTTTGGGCCTACGCCGTCCTCCCATCGGTATCCGGATACGAAATTTCCACCTGGGTAGCGAATAGTCGTGACTCCAAGTTCACGGACCAAATCGATAACGTCTTTGCGGAAACCTTCGTCATCAGCTTCCGGGTGCCCTGGCTCGTAAATTCCGCTGTAGACGCACCGGCCCAGATGCTCCACAAAGGAGCCGAAAAGACGATTATTCACCGGCGCTATCTCAAAATCATTATCCACAACGAGCCGCGCAGATTCCGGACCTGAATTGGACTGTTGCATCGGTCTGCTCCTTTACCTTGAGTCCGTTAATACAACGTTGTACTTATTGCAGAAGCAAGGAATCCGATTATGGTTCCTTGTTTTGGATTACTGATAAATACAACGTTGTACTTGCGATAGATTCATCGTACAGCACAAAGTCATTTCGCACAACATCAATGATCCAATCCGCGATTCTGCGTGTTGCACATAGCCGCACTGTTTTCCAGACCAAACAAAAAGGGCTTCAGGCATAGAACCTGAAACCCTTGACGGCGGATGAAGCGAGATTCGAACTCGCGGAGGCTTTCACCTCACACGCTTTCGAGGCGTGCTCCTTAGACCGCTCGGACATTCATCCATATTGCTTGCAAAAAGCAACTTGTTTATTATGCCATACTTTGCCGACGAGGCAAGTCGGGTTTGTCGCGCGCTACGGCGCATCACGAAATCTGCTCGTGCACCGAGGCATTGACCCACTGGTTCTGTTCGACGTTGTAGCCGGAGAAGATGCCGATGTCCAGCATGCAGTCGCGATAATCGCGACCGTGGGCGATGGTGATGTAGTTGTCGTCGACCATGCGGTTATGGGTTGGGTCCAAACCGATCCAACGACCGCCTTGGTAGACTTCCACCCACGCGTGTGTGGCACCCTCTCCCCCGAGCAGGCCGGCGATGTAGCGGGCGGTGAGCCCGACATGACGGCATACGGAGAGCATCACATGGGCATAATCCTGACAGACGCCCTTGCGCTGGGCGAGCGCCTGTTCGGCAGTGGTGCGAATCGTTGTGGATCCAGGCGTATAGACGAAAGCCTTGTAGACTTCGTCCATTACTTCAACGGCACGCTGAACCGGAGTCGCATCGTCCGGCAGCTTGGCCAGACGCCGGCTGCACAGATCAATCATCGCCTCCACGCACGGACCGGGAATGGTCAGCGCGGAGTTGAATCGATACAGCGGCTTGTAGATTTCCTTTTTGATATGGGCGTTATCCACAAACGCGATGCCGGTCACCGAATAGCTGAATACGTCATGCGGTTCCGGGATGAAGCCGGTCATCACCACGGAATCGAAGGAATCGATTGTAGTATCGAGTTCAACGTCCGGCTGAAGTTTGACTTCCACATCAATCACTTGCTGGCGCGGACCTGTGGCGGGAATGCAGCGGAGCTGGAACCGGTGATCGGTAACAGGAGAGCTGAAGGAAAGTTTCATCTCATAGTCGAATACGAGTTTTTTCACAAATTCTCCTGCAGTATCAAAGGCATCATGCCAACTATGGTCGCCATGAGATCCGCGCAAACGGCATCATGACCCAGCTCTGTGGTTCAGAGAGCCATAGACGCCGATCGGCAAATCCCATACCGGCTGTGTGTCATATCACCATAGCATTGCAACGCGTCAGAAGCGCTTGGCGTCCATATTCATGGAGCTCAGGGAGCCCATGTCCTTGATGGCCAGAGCACTGACGCGGCCGGAGTAATCATCCAGGTACTTCTTGAGCAGTGTAGCCACCTGGTCGTATCCGCGCGCAGGCAGCTGGCCGACCAGCCAGCTCAGGCCGTCGGCGAAGCAGCTCGGCAACGGCATGCCATCCAGCACCATGGAGTAGGAGGCAAGCTTGCGCAATGGAGCCTCCATCTCCTCCATCGATAGGCCGAATCGCGTATACAGGTCGATGCGTTCCAGATACTTGCCGATGAACACGAAGGCCTTCAGCGTAGGATCAACCGGCGAGTTTTCGATACCGCCCCAGAAGGCGAGCATGTCGTCGGCGATGTCGCGCTGGTTGTAGATATCGTCCGCATCGGCGGCCTTCTTGGCCGCGTCGGTGATGTTGGTCATCGCCAATTCCACATACTGCAGCAGACGGGAACTCAGTTCCGGGCGCAGAATCACCGCATTATTGAAGGCAGCGGTGACCGCGGAGCGCACGGAATCCGGATTGGTGCCGTCATAGAGGAAGCTCTTGACGAACTCGTCGAAGTCCTCGAAGTCCTCCGGCAGATCGAGCGCATGGGCGAACGGGCGGAAAGCGTCCACATCGGTGTCCATCACACGATCGTAGAACGGGAAGAACTGGTTCAACGTGGTGAAAGCGCGCTCGGTGTAACGCCCCAGCCAATACAGATTGTCGGCCTTGGAAGCAGTCACCAAAGACAGCGAATGATGACGGGACTGGCTCAACAGGTTCGCGATCTGCACCTCGGCACCAAGCTCATGCTCCACACCGGTCTCGGGTGCCAATACCCACGTATCCTTGAAACCACCGCCTTGCGAGGAGTTGACGATCATCTGACCGGGCACCGACGAGTAACGGGTCAGGCCGGAATACCAGACGTGCGTGTTCTTGCCGGTCACTACAAAGGCACGCAGATCGCACTTGCGCGGCGACATTTCACCGGTCTGGGGATCGACCACATCGATGTCGCGGAACTGAATGACCTCCTGTGCAATGAATCGACGCGGGTCTTCCTTGATACGATCGGCGAGTTCCTCGCGTGCGGAAGCATCCAGGGAAGAGCCGAATACCACGCCGTAGCCGCCGGCCTCAGCCACATCCTTGATAACCAGCTCGCCCATGCGATCGAGGACCTCCTTGCGATCGGCCTCGAACATCGGCATATAGGTGGGTGCGTTGTGCAGAATCGGCTCCTCGCCGAGGTAGTACTTAATCATCTGCGGCACGAAGTAGTAGATGGCCTTATCATCCGCGGCACCGTTGCCGGGCGCGTTGACGATGGCCACGTTACCGGCACGGTAAGCGGATAGGATTCCCGGCACGCCGATCACCGAATCGGGGTTGAAGGCGAACGGATCCAAGTACTCGTCGGACAGACGGCGGTACACCACGCCCACACGGTGACGTTTGCCGGCATAGTCCAGGAAGAACACCTTGTTGTCCACAACCTCAAGGTCTTCCGGGAAGGCGAGCGCGGCACCTGTTTTCTCAGCCAGATAGGCATGTTCGAAGAATGCGGAATTGTATCGACCTGGGGTCAGCACTACGGCGATGCCCTCGGTGGAGACGAAATCCATGGCCTTGCGCAGCAGACGTGGATATTCGCGATTGTCTCGAATGTGCACATCGCGGAATAGTCGCGGAGATATGCGGCGTTCGATATCGCGCACAAACAGCGGGTAACTGGCACCGGACGGAATACGCAGGTTATCTTCAAGCACCCACCAGCGGCCGTCCTCGCCCTGCACCAAATCCTCGCCGGCGATATGCGCGAAGATGCCTCCGGGAGGGGTGACGCCATTCACCTGCGGGAAGTAGCCGGCCGACGTGTACACATACTCCTCCGGCACCACGCCATCATGGATGATCGACTTATCCGAATAAATGTCTTTCAGGTAGGCGTTCAACGCATTGACACGTTGCTTCAAGCCCTTCTCAAGCTCATCGAATTCATCGGATTCGATGATGCGCGGTACAGGATCGTAGGGGAACAGACGGTCGTGGTATTCGTTGTTCTTGTAAATGCCGAAACGCACGCCGTTTCGAGACAGCTCACGGTTGATCGCTTCGCGGCGGTTCACTAGTTCATGGGCCAGCTTATGTGCGGCTGATTCAATCATCGTGCCATGCTCCTTGCTGTTGCGGCTTTGGCGCGCGCTCACGCCTACCCACCGCGACCGGGTTTGATGGTTACAACCTAGAACCGGACCGTTTCGGCAAATGTGCTGGCGTGTTACGGGCAGGTCAATTGGTGCACCGCTTCAGTTGGCACACTGCTCTCGATAAGATGGTGGGCTATGACTCGACTTCGCATTGATTTGGCTTATGATGGCGGCGGATTCTTCGGCTGGGCTCGCCAGCCTGAATTGCGCACGGTCCAAGGCACGATTGAGGATGCGCTGCATAAGGTGCTGCGAGTGCCGGCTGATGACGCCGATGAACCATTGCGTCTGACTGTGGCCGGCCGCACGGATACCGGTGTGCATGCATCGCATCAGGTGGCGCATTTGGATGTCAGCGATGATGTGTTGGCCCGTTGCATGGGCCATATGAATGTTTCGGTTTGCGAAGCGCTGGCACGGCGTTTGAAGGCGGTGCTGCCCACGGACATTGTGATTCATCGGGTATCCGTGGCACCTGATGGTTTTGATGCGCGCTTTTCCGCTTTGGAACGTACGTATGTGTACCGCGTGGCCGATCGTTCAAGTGAAGTCGACCCACGGCTGCGCGGTTGCGTGCTGCGCGTGGATGAAGCGCTGGATATTGATGTGATGAATCAGGCTGCAGCAATGACGATTGGGTTGCATGATTTTGGCTCGTTCGCCACACCGAATCCGGGAGGCACCACGATTCGTGAGGTGAAAACCGCGTATTGGCGGCGGATTCCAGCCGCTCCCCTGGTGCCGGACGGTTTGTCGATGGACGAAGCATATCGGACGCCTTCGTTGGAGTCCGGTTTGTTGGTGTTTACGATTGTGGCGGATGCCTTCGCCCGCAATATGGTGCGGTCGCTGGTCGGTTCGTGTGTCAAAGTTGGTTCCGGCCGCAAATCATTGGATTGGTTCGCCGGGAAGATGGCCAAACCAGCGCGCGAAGGATCGAGCGGCCCGATTGCTCCGCAAGGTTTGACTTTGGAGCATGTTGCCTATCCCGCTGATGACCAGCTGGCCTCGCGTGCGGAAGCGATTCGAGCGGTGCGTACATTGCCATAAATAGAATCCAGATACGAAGAGAGGGTTGGAATCACTTGGATTCCAACCCTCTCTCTTGTCAGCTATGCGCTAGTGACGCTCGATGCTCACTCGGCGTTCTCGGCCGGAGCCTCAGCAGCTGCGGTCTCCTCAGCGGGAGCCTCGGTGGCCTCGGTAGCAGCGGCTTCAGCGGCCGGAGCTTCGTCGGCAACCTTGGTGGCAGCTTCGGCTTCCTTCACGACGGCCTTCTTGGCAACCGGCTCGGTCACGAGCTCGATCACAGCGGCCGGGGAGGAATCGCCAACGCGCGGAGCGATCTTGACGATACGGGTGTAGCCACCCTCACGCTGCTCCATCTGCTCGGCAATCTGGGTGAACAGCACGTGCACCACGGACTTGTTGCGGATGACGCGCATCACGCGACGGCGGGAGTGCAGATCACCGCGCTTGGCGAAGGTGATCAGGCGCTCAGCCAGCGGACGAAGACGCTTGGCCTTCGGCAGCGTGGTGGTGATGCGGCCGTTCTGGAACAGGCTGGTCGCCATGTTTGCCAGCATGAGGCGCTCGTGCGCAGGGCTGGAAGCCAGACGCGGGCCCTTCTTAGGTGTAGGCATGGGTTTACTCCTTATTGTCCGTCAGGCTTGCAGGTGGGCATATGCCCGAACATCCGCAAGCCTCCACGAACGGTTTGTCAAAAGAGGCAGATCACTCGTCTTCCGGCGAGAAGAAAGTGCCACCTTCGAGATTATTGGTGTCGAAGGCCATCGGCGAGGACTTGAGGCTCAGACCCAGGGCCTGCAGCTTCTCCTTGACCTCATCGATCGACTTCATACCGAAATTGCGGATGTCGAGCAGGTCCTGCTCGGTGTGGGAGACAAGCTCACCGATGGTGTGGATGCCCTCACGCTTGAGGCAGTTGTAGGAACGCTGCGTCAGGTTGAGGTCCTCAATCGGAACGGCCATCTCAGGGTTGGTCTCTTCGGCCACCGGGGCCGGGCCAACCTCAACACCTTCGGCCTGAGTGTTGAGCTCACGGCACAGGCCGAAGAGCTCCACCAGGGTCGAACCGGCGGAAGCCACCGCATCACGCGGGGAGATGGCGGGCTTGGTCTCCACGTCCAGAATGAGCTTGTCGAAGTCCGTGCGCTGTTCCACACGGGTGGCCTCGACCTTGTAGCTCACCTTGAGCACCGGGGAGTAGATGGAATCGACCGGGATACGGCCGATTTCACCGTTGTCCTGCTTGTTCATCTGGGCCGGCACATAGCCACGGCCACGCTCGACAGTGAACTCAATTTCGAGTTCGCCATCTTCAGCGAGGGTTGCGATGTGCTGATCCGGGTTGGCAATGGTGACGCCGGCCGGCGGGGTGATATCCCCAGCAGTAGCCTCGCCCTTGCCGCTCTTGCGCAGGTACATGACCACAGGCTCGTCGTATTCGCTGGTGAGCACAATGCCCTTGATGTTGAGCAGAATCTCGGTGACGTCTTCCTGAACGCCCGGCAGAGTGGTGAACTCGTGCAGAGCGCCGGAGATACGCACGGAGGTGACAGCCGCACCAGGGATGGAGCTCAGCAGCGTGCGACGCAGCGAGTTGCCGAGCGTATAGCCGAAGCCAGGCTCGAGCGGCTCGATGGTGAAGCGGGAGCGCTGCGGATTCAGGGATTCCTCGGTCAGAGTCGGACGCTGTGCAATAAGCACTGTGGTTATCCTTTCAGCTTGAACTCGGTGGTGCACTCACCGGTTAAGCGGTTTTGGATTGATTTGGTATTGCTGAGTGCTCAGACGCGACGACGCTTCGGAGGACGAACGCCGTTGTGGGCTTGCGGGGTGACGTCGGTGATGGAACCAACCTCGAGGCCCGCGGACTGCAGGGAGCGGATAGCGGTTTCACGACCGGAACCCGGGCCCTTGACGAACACATCGACCTTCTTGACACCGTGCTCCATGGCCTTGCGAGCAGCGGACTCGGCAGCCATACCAGCAGCGTACGGCGTGGACTTACGGGAGCCCTTGAAGCCGACATCGCCACCGGAGGCCCAGGACACCACAGCGCCGGACGGATCGGTGATCGAGATGATCGTGTTGTTGAAAGTGGACTTGATGTGAGCCTGGCCGACCGGGACCGACTTGCGATCGCGACGACGAGGCTTACGAGCGGCTTGCTTTGGAGCTGCCATTGACCCTCGTTTCCTAGTAACGAACTTTGTTGTTTACGTCCGAGCGATGGGATGGCATTCATCCCGTGGCTCGGATCATGCCACGCTTACTTGGTGGCCTTCTTCTTTCCGGCGACCGTGCGCTTCGGGCCCTTACGGGTGCGAGCGTTGGTCTTGGTGCGCTGACCGCGCACAGGAAGTCCCTTACGGTGACGCTGGCCTTGGTAGCAGTTGATCTGAATCTTGCGACGAATATCCGCATCGATTTCACGACGCAGATCACCCTCGATCTTATAGTTGGCCTCGAGGTAGTCACGCAGCGTGATTAGCTGCTCGTCGGTAAGATCCTTGACGCGGATGTCCGGGTTGATACCGGTCGCGGCAAGCGTTTCCTTGGCACGAGTGCGACCCACACCGAAAATGTAGGTGAGGGCGATCTCGATGCGCTTCTCATTGGGGATGTCGACTCCGGCAAGACGTGCCATTGCGATTCCTTCTTGTTGCCGTAGGTCTTGCACCCGCTCGTCCGGTTACCCGGCACGGGCCTACGTACCCGTGGTTCAGTGTCGTTCCCTTGCGGGAAGCACTGTGAGTGAGTGCCTTATTTACTTGTGCCGCTGGAGAATCTGCTCTCAGCCCTGACGCTGCTTGTGGCGCGGGTTGGTGCAGATCACCATGACGCGGCCGTGACGACGAATCACGCGGCAGTTCTCGCAGATTCGCTTCACACTAGGGCTGACCTTCATGGTTATCCTTTACTTGTACCTTTACTTATAGCGGTACGTAATACGTCCGCGGTTCAGGTCATAGGGGCTCATTTCAAGCACCACACGATCCTGCGGCAGAATACGAATGTAGTTCTTACGCATCTTGCCGGAGATGGTGGCGAGCACGATGTGCTTGTTTTCGAGCTCAACGCGGAACATCGCGTTCGGCAGTGCCTCCACTACCTGACCTTCGACTTCAATCACACCGTCTTTTGCCATATGCCTCTGGTTTCCTATCGTTGGACGAATTACTACGGGTGCATACGAAGACACACCAAATGTCAAATATATACAGGGGCATATACAGCAGTACCTCTATGCAACACTCGGCGTGTCGCATAGAGGTACTGGACAAATCTGTGGTAATTGGCGCCCGCCAGTTACTCAGTGACTCACTTCAGATCGGAAATGATGCGCTGGCTGATTTCGCTGATCTCACCAACACCATTTTCGAGAACCAGCAGACCGCGGGACTTGTAGATGTCGAGCAGCGGAGCGGTTTCCTTCTCGTATGTCTCAAGACGCTTGGCGATGGCTTCCGGGGTGTCATCGGCGCGGCCCTGCTCGGCGGCGCGCTTCTTCATGCGCTCCAGCAGCACTTCGCGGTCGGCTTCGAGAGCCACGACGTGATCAAGCGGGGTGCCAAGCTCTTCAAGCATCTGGTCGAGGGCCTCAACCTGAGCGGCGTTACGCGGGTAACCGTCAAGAATCCAGCCATCCTTGCAATCATCCTTGGCCAGACGATCCTTGACGATCTTGTTGGTCAGGGAATCCGGAACCAGCTCGCCCTTGTCGGTGTAGCTCATCGCTTCAAGACCCAGCTCGGTCTTGTTCTTGATGTTATAGCGGAAGATGTCACCGGTGGAAATGGTCGGAATACCGAAATGCTCGGCGAGCAGAGCAGCCTGAGTGCCTTTGCCGACGCCCTGAGGGCCCATGATGAGCAGACGCATGGTGGTCTCCTTTGTGATTTGAGTTATTGATACGGTTATGGCTCCCCTATCGAGGGAGCCATTCAGCATTCAGTTATAAGCGAGAAACGGATCGCTCCGTCAGTCGACAGCCCACCGGGCTGGCGCCTGCCAAGCGGGCGTCAGCCTTCCTTGTGATCCACGTTCTCCAGCAGGAAGCCGGTGTACTGGAACTGTTCGGTCTGGGCCTTGGCCTGACGCAGCGTATCAAGACCGACGCCGGCGATAATCAGAATCGTGGTACCACCGAACGGCAACTGGGCATTGAGGCCCAGCGCCATAATCAGCACGGTTGGAATCAGGGCCACGAACAGCAGGTAGACAGCGCCCACGGTGTTGAGACGGTTCATCACGTAGGTCAGGTAGCGGCTGGTGGCGTTGCCGGCGCGGATGCCGGGGATGAAGCCACCGTACTGCTTCATGTTGTCTGCCGTCTCATCCGGGTTGAAGGTGATGGATGTGTAGAAGAAGCAGAAGAACACGATCATCAGTGCGTACAGTGCGATGTACCACACGGACGTGGTGTTGGCCAGGTTGTTGTTGATCCACTTGACCCAGGACTGATCGGACTTACCGAACTGGGCGATCAACGTCGGGATGGCCAGGATGGAGGAGGCGAAAATCGGTGGGATAACGCCGGACATGTTGATCTTCAGCGGCAGGTAGGTGGAGGAGCCACCGTACATCTTGCGGCCGATCATGCGGCGGGTGTACTGCACCGGCACGCGGCGCTGGCACAGTTCCACAAAGTCGACGAAGATCAGGATGACCACGAGCACGGAAACCACGATGGCGAACTTGCCCCAGTTGCCGTCAGTGCCATTGGTGCCGTAACCGATCTCCCACAGCTGCGGCAGGAAGCCGGAGCAGATGGACATGAAGATCAAGATGGACATGCCCTGACCGATGCCCTTATCGGTTACGAGTTCGGCCATCCACATGATGAAGCCGGTGCCACCGGTCATAATCAGGACCATGACGACCAGGTTCCACACGGAACCATCCGGAATCACCTGATCGCACTGGTAGTTGAAGAGAGCGCCGGAACGAGCGGTGACCAGAATGGTGGTGGACTGCAGCACTGCCAGACCGATGGTGAGGTATCGGGTGTACTGGGTGAGCTTGGCCTCGCCGGACTGGCCTTCCTTATGAAGGGCTTCGAATCGAGGAATCACCACGCGCAACAGCTGCACCACAATGGATGCGGTGATGTATGGCATCACGCCCAGTGCGAAAATGGACAGCTGAAGCATGGCGCCGCCGGAGAAGAGGTTCACCAATCCGATGAAGTTCTCCTGAGTGGAGCTGCCGATCTTGGCCATGCACTCGTTCACGATGTTGTAATCCACACCAGGAGTTGGAATGAACGATCCAATACGATAAATAATGATGATGAACAGGACGAAGAGAATCTTCTTCCTGAGTTCCTTGGTCTTCAGGGCCTGGATTAGTGTCCTCACCTGGATTTCCTCCCTATAGTGCGAATCAAACGCACAAAAATACACAAACTATCGAACGAGCATAGTCGAACGTGCCTACTTAAGACACCCTTGTCTCGAGTTTCTTTCGTTCGATGGCAACGATAAACCCCCGTCCACCAATCGGCGGGCGGGGGTTTATCTATGTCTTAGCCTTGCTTAGGCTCCCCGAAAAACGCTCAGTCTTCGGAGATGGAGCCGCCAGCAGCTTCGATCTTGGACTTGGCGGAAGCCGATGCCTTCACACCCTTGAGGTTGAAAGCAACGGTGGTCTCGCCTTCGCCCAGAACCTTCACCGGGGCGTTGCCGCGAACGGCACCCTTGGCGACCAGGTCGGCTGCGGTCACGTCGCCGCCCTCGGGGAAGATCTCCACGAGCTTGGCGATGTTGATGACCTGAGCCTCAACCTTGAACGGGTTCTTGAAGCCACGGAGCTTCGGCAGGCGCATGTACAGCGGCAGCTGGCCACCTTCGAAGCCAGGACGCACATGGTTGCGCTTGGTCTGGCCCTTGGCGCCACGACCGGCGGTCTTGCCCTTGGAGCCTTCACCGCGGCCCACGCGGGTGCGGTCCTTGTTGGCGCCCGGAGCAGGCTTCAGGTCGTGCATCTGCAGGATTTCGTTATCTGCCATAATCAGTCAACCTCCTCAACGGTGACCAGGTGACGCACGGCGTTCACCAGACCACGGTTGGCCGGGGTGTCCGGGCGGACAACGGTCTTGCCGATCTTGTTCAGACCGAGGGTCTTGGCGGTAGCACGCTGAGCCGGGGTACGGTTCACGAGGCCGTGGTGCAGGGTAATCTTCAGGTTCTTAGCCATGATAATCACTCACCGTCCTTCTCTTCGGCAGCCTTGGCAGCAGCCTCTTCGCGAGCCTTGCGAGCCTCGGCGATGCCGGCGGCACGGGCACGCAGCAGGGCGTCAGGAGCGACTTCGTTGAGGGACAGGCCACGGCGAGCGGCGATCTCCTCCGGCTCCTCGAGCTGCTTGAGGGCGTCCACAGTAGCGCGAACAACGTTCACGGCGGTGGCGGAGCCCATGGACTTGGACAGCACGTCGGTGATGCCGGCGCATTCCATGACGGCGCGCACGGAGCCACCAGCGATTACGCCGGTACCCGGGGCAGCCGGACGCAGCAGAACGGTGCCTGCAGCATCGTGGCCCTGAACCGGGTGGGTGATGGTGCCGCGGACGCGAGGCACAGAGAACATGTGCTTCTTGGCGTCGAGCTGGCCCTTGGCGATGGCGGCCGGGACCTCACGGGACTTGCCGTAGCCGACACCCACGGTGCCGTTACCATCGCCGACCACCACGAGGGCGGCAAAGCTGAAGGTACGACCACCCTTGTGGGTCTTGGACACACGGTTGATGGTCACCACGCGATCGAGCAGTTCGTCGCCGCGGTTTTCCTCACGACGGTTACGACGCTCGCCACGACGGCCTTCACCGCGCTGGCCACGACGACCCTTACGGTCCTCGTTGTTGGATTCGGTCGCCACAGTGTTCTGAGTTTCTTCAGCCACTTGGGTTTCCTTTGCTTCGTTGTCGCTCACAGTGCAAGACCTCCCTCGCGGGCGCCTTCAGCCACAGCTGCGACGCGACCGGTGTACTTGTTGCCACCGCGGTCGAACACGACCTCGGTGATGCCGGCGGCCTTGGCCTTGTCGGCAATCAGCTCACCGACCTTCTTTGCAGCCTCAACCTTGGTGCCCTGGAAGCCGGCGAAATCGGCCTGCAGGGTGGAGGCGGACACCAGGGTAATGCCCTTGGTATCGTCGACCACCTGGGCAACCATGTGGCGGTTGGAGCGGGTGACCACCAGGCGCGGACGCTCGGCGGTACCGGAGATGCGCTTGCGGATACGTGCGTGACGGCGCTTGAGGGCGACCTTCTTGCCCTTTCCGAGAATTGCAACGCTCATATCACTTACCAGCCTTTCCAGCCTTGCGCAGGATGCGCTCATCGGCGTACTTGACGCCCTTGCCCTTGTAGGGTTCCGGAGCGCGCAGCTTGCGGATGTTGGCGGCAACCTGGCCCACGGCCTGCTTGTCAGTGCCCTCGACAACCACATGAGTGGGGTCGGTGACCTTCAGAGTGATGCCTTCAGGCGGGTTAACGGTGATGGTGTGGGAGTAGCCGAGGAAGAACTCGATGCCCTGGCCCTTGGCGACGGCGCGGTAACCGGTGCCGACGATCTCAAGAGTCTTGGAGTAGCCATCGTGCACACCCTTGACCATGCTGGCCATGATGGAGCGAGCCAGACCGTGCTTGGCACGGGTCGGACGCAGGTCATCAGCCGGGGTGACGACGATCTCGTTGCCTTCGACAGCAGCGGAGATGCCTTCCGGAATCACGTAGGAATCAGAGCCCTTAGCACCCTTGGCCGAGAAGTTCTGACCTTCAATCTTGACTTCAACGCCAGCAGGAATGGCGATGGGGAGCTTACCAATATGCGATGCCATGTTTCAGCTCTCCTTTCTCACCACACGAAGGCGACAATCTCGCCGCCAATGCCTCGGTCGAGGCATTCCTTCTGAGTCAGCAGTCCCGAAGAAGTCGAGATGATGGCGATACCCAGGCCACCGAGCGGCATCGGCAGGGAGTCGGACTTAGCGTAACGACGCAGGCCCGGCTTGGAGATGCGCTTGATGCCCTGAATGGAACGCTCACCGTTCGGACCGTACTTGAGGGTGACCTCAAGAGTCTGGCCGACCTTGGCTTCCTTGGCGGTGAAGTCCTGGATGTAGCCTTCACGCTTCAGGATCTCGGCGATGTTCGCCTTGAACTTGGAGTACGGCATATCCACGGTTTCGTGCTTTGCCGCGCTCGCGTTACGCAGACGCGTCAGCATGTCTGCGATCGGATCTGTCATTGTCATTTTGGGCTTCATGCCCTTTCTCGCCGTGGTTTCCGCCGCTGTTCCGCCCTCACGGGCGGAACTGGCCGCGGACCTTCAGCGTCGATGTTTACCAACTGGACTTCGTAACTCCGGGCAGCTCGCCGCGGTGAGCCTTCTCACGAAGGCAGATGCGGCACAGGCCGAACTTGCGGTAGACGGAGTGGGGACGACCGCAGACCTGGCAGCGCGTGTAAGCGCGGACCTTGAACTTCGGCTTGCCGGCCGCCTTGTTCTTAAGAGCGGTTTTTGCCATATCAGTTCTCCTTGAAGGGGAAGCCCAGCTGCTTGAGCAGTGCGTAAGCTTCCTTGTCGTCCTTGGTGGAGGTCACCACAGTGATGTCCATACCGCGCACGTGATCGATCGAATCCGGATCAATCTCGTGGAACATGGACTGCTCGGTGAGACCAAAGTTGTAGTTGCCCTGGCCATCGAACTGGTGACCGTTGATACCGCGGAAGTCGCGGATACGAGGCAGCGCGAGGGTCAGCAGACGATCCAGGAACTCCCACATACGGTCGCCGCGCAGGGTGACGTATGCACCAATGGCCTGGCCTTCACGCAGATGGAACTGAGCGACGGACTTCTTGGCCTTGGTGATCTTCGGCTTCTGGCCGGTGATCAGGGTGAGGTCCTTGACGGCACCTTCGATGAGCTTGGAGTCGCGTGCTGCGGCGCCAACGCCCATGGAGACGACGACCTTCTGGACGCGAGCAACCTGCATCGGGTTGGAGTACTTGAACTCCTTCTCGAGCTCAGGGATGATCTGCTCGTTGTACTTGACCTTCAAGCGCGGGGTGGCCGGCGCTTCGACAGTGGTATCGGTCATGCCAGCTCCTTTCCGGACTTCTTGGCGACGCGCACGCGCACGGTCTTGACCTTGCCGTCACGCGCCTCTTCCTTGATGGTGACACCCACGCGGGTAGGCTGCTTGGTCTCCGGGTCGATGACCATCACGTTAGAGCGATGAATCGGAGCCTCGGTGGCCACGATGCCGGCCTGCTGACCCTGCTGGGTGGCACGCACGTGCTTCTTGACGATCTGAACGCCTTCAACGATCAGGCGGTCGTTGGAGAGCACCTGCTTGACGGTGCCTTCCTTACCACGGTCCTTGCCGCGGATGACTTTGACCAGATCGCCGCTCTTGATCTTGGCTACCATGTCAGATCACCTCCGGGGCGAGGGACACGATCTTCATGAACTTGTGCTCACGCAGTTCACGACCAACCGGTCCGAAGATACGAGTGCCCTTCGGTTCACGGCCGGAGCCGAGAATGACGGCGGCGTTCTCGTCGAACTTGATGTAGGAACCGTCCGCACGACGGGATTCCTTGACAGTACGGACGACGACAGCCTTAACCACATCGCCCTTCTTGACCGACCCGCCAGGAATGGCGTCCTTGACGGAGGCGACGATCACGTCGCCGATGCCGGCATAGCGTCGCTTCGATCCGCCGAGCACTCGGATGGCGAGGAGTTCCTTCGCACCCGTGTTGTCGGCGACATGAAGCCGCGTTTCCTGCTGAATCATTGATTCTCCTTAGCCGAGCTGGTTCTCCCCATTTACCGGGGCACCATGGTTTCCCGCAGTGCCCCGGTAAATGGCGAGCCTTGCCGAACTTTACTTACTTGGCGCGCTCGATAATGCTTTCGAGACGCCAGCGCTTGGTCTTGCTCAGAGGCCGAGTCTCCATAATACTCACGAGGTCGCCAATGTGGGCGTCGTTGTGTTCATCATGGGCCTTGACCTTGCTGGTGGAACGAACGACCTTGCCGTACAGGGGGTGGGTCGAACGCTGCTCGAGCTCGACGGTAATCGTCTTGTCCATCTTGTCGGACACGACGTAGCCGCGGCGAACCTTACGGAAGTTACGCTCTTCAGCCATAATCACTTCTCCTTGGATTCGGTAGCGGCCGGCTCCTGGCTGATGCCAAGCTCACGCTCACGAAGCACAGTGTACATGCGAGCAATGTCACGCTTGACTGCCTTGAGACGGGCGGTGTTGTCGAGCTGACCGGTCGCGTGCTGGAAGCGCAGGTTGAACAGCTCTTCCTTGGACTTCTTGAGGAAGTCTTCAATCTCCGCGTTGGTCTTCTCGTTCAGATTCTTGATGGAGTATTCAGCGGTACCGTATGCCATCAGATGTCACCACCTTCACGTGCGATAATGCGGCACTTCATCGGGAGCTTGTCGATGGCGCGACGCAGAGCTTCCTTGGCGATGTCGTCGGACACGCCACCGATTTCGAACATCACGCGGCCAGGGCGAATGTTCGCAATCCAGAACTCCGGAGCACCCTTACCGGAACCCATTCGGGCGCCGAGTGCGTGCTTGGTCAGCGGACGATCCGGGAAAATCGTGATCCACACGCGGCCACCACGCTTGATGTAGCGGGTCATGGCGATACGTGCAGCTTCGATCTGACGGTTGGTCACGTAAGCCGGGGCAAGAGCCTGGATGCCGAAATCACCGAAGTTGATCTCGTTGCCGCCCTTGGACATGCCAGAACGCACGGGGCGGTGCTGCTTGCGGTACTTAGTCCTCTTGGGGATAAGCATTCTTGCTCACTCCTTCGTTTCTGCTGCAGGAGCGGCCTCAGCAGCGGGAGCCTCAGCCTTGGCTGCGGACTGCTGCTGGGCGGCGGAACGGTTGCCACGGCGCGGACGGCGATCGCCGCGACGGCCCGGGCGGTTGTTCTGCTGAGCCTGCTGCTCTTCGAACTCGGATTCGGTCATGTCGCCCTTGTAGATCCACACCTTAACGCCGATGCGGCCGTAGGTGGTACGAGCCTCAAAGAAGCCGTAATCGATGAGGGCGCGGAGGGTCTGCAGCGGAACGCGGCCCTCACGGTAGAACTCGGAACGGCTCATTTCCGCACCGCCGAGGCGGCCGGAGAGCTTGATGCGGATACCCTTGGCACCAGCGTGCATGGCGTCCTGCTGAGCCTTGCGCATTGCACGGCGGAAGGTGACGCGGTTGGTCAGCTGCTCTGCGATGCCCTGAGCGACGAGCTGGGCGTCCAGCGCGGCGTTCTTGACTTCGAAGATGTTGAGCTGAACCTGCTTGCCGGTCATCTTCTCGAGCTTGGCGCGGACCTTCTCGGCCTCAGCGCCGCGGCGGCCAATCACGATGCCCGGGCGGGCGGTGTGAATGTCCACGCGAACGCGGTCGCGGGTGCGCTCGATCACGATCTTGCTCACGCCAGCGCGCTCGAGGTCCTTGTTCATCTCCTTGCGGATCTGATCATCTTCCAGGACGAAGTCGCGGTAGCGCTCGCCGGCCTTGTTGGAGTCGGAGAACCACTTGGAACGGTGGTTCTCGGTGATGCCCAGACGGTAGCCAAACGGATTGATCTTCTGACCCATCTTTAGCGGGCTCCTTCCTTGTTAGCCACGACGACCGTGATGTGGGAGGTGCGCTTGTTGATGCGAGCAGCGCGGCCCTGGGCACGAGCGCGGAAGCGCTTGAGGGTCACACCTTCGTCAACGTAGGTCTCCTTGATGTACAGGTCGTTCTCGCGGAACGGCTCGCCGGCCTTGTCGGCCTTCACGCGAGCGTTGGCGATGGCGCTCTCCAGGGTCTTGCGAACCGGCAGGGCTGCAGACTGGGGGGCGAACTTCAAAATGGTGACGGCTTCGGTCGCCTTCTTGCCGCGGATGAGGTCGACCATGCGGCGAGCCTTGCGCGGCGTCACGCGGACGTGACGAGCGATTGCTTTAGCTTCCATGTTCTATTCCTTATCCTTTAGCGGCGGGCCTTCTTGTCGTCCTTCACGTGACCCTTGAAGGTCTTCGTGGGGGCGAACTCACCCAGCTTGTGACCAACCATGGCTTCGGTGACGAACACCGGCACATGCTTGCGACCATCGTGAACGGCGAAGGTGTGTCCGATGAAATCAGGGGTGATCATCGAACGACGGGACCAAGTCTTGATGACGTTCTTGGTGCCCTTCTCGTTCTGCTCGTCGACTTTCTTCTGCAAGTGGGCGTCGACGAAGGGGCCCTTCTTGATGCTACGAGTCATCTTCTCGATACTCCCTTACTTGCGGTTCTTGCCAGACGGACGACGACGAACAATCATCTTGTTCGAAGCCTTCTTCGGACGACGAGTACGAACCTCGCCCTTGCCCCACGGGGAAACCGGCGGCTTACCACCGCGGGTACGACCGCCGTGCGGGTGGTCGACCGGGTTCATAGACTCACCACGGGTGATCGGACGGTGGCCGATCCAGCGGGCGCGGCCAGCCTTGCCGAGCTGGATGTTGGCGTGGTCCTCATTGCCGACCTCACCCACGGTTGCGCGGCAGCGAGCGTCGACGTTGCGGATTTCGCCGGACGGCATACGCAGCTGGGCGTAAGCGCCATCCTTAGCGACGAGCTGGACGGAGGCACCGGCGGAACGAGCGATCTTGGCGCCGCCCAGCGGCTTCAGCTCGATAGCGTGGACCACGGTACCGGTCGGGATGTTGGCCAGCGGCAGGTTGTTGCCCGGCTTGATATCAGCCTGAGCGCCGGTCTCGATGACGTCGCCCTGCTTGATGCCCTTCGGTGCGATGATGTAGCGCTTCTCGCCGTCTGCGAAGTGCAGGAGGGCGATGCGAGCGGAACGGTTCGGATCGTATTCGATCTCAGCAACCTTGGCGGGCACGCCGTCCTTGTCCCAACGCTTGAAGTCGATGAGACGGTACTGGCGCTTGTGACCGCCGCCGCGATGGCGGGAGGTGATACGGCCGTAAGAGTTACGACCGCCGGTCTTGGACTTCTTGCGAACCAGCGACTTCTCAGGCGTGGAGCGCGTCAGATCGGAGAAATCCGAGACGGACGCGTTGCGGCGGCCTGCAGTCGTCGGCTTGTAAACGCGGATAGCCATAATGTAGTTCTTCCTTTAACTTTTCTCGGCTAGCCTTCAGTTGCCAAAGATGTCGATCGTCTGGCCCTCGGCAACGGTCACGATAGCGCGCTTCTGGGAAGCACGCTGGCCGAAACCGGTGCGGGTGCGCTGCTTCTTGCCAGCGCGGTTGAGGGTGTTGACGTTCGTCACCTTGACCTTGAAGATCTCTTCAATTGCCTGCTTGATCTGAACCTTGTTCGCATCCTTGGCCACCACGAAGGTGTACTGGCCACGGTCGGAAGCGGCGTAGCTCTTCTCGGAGACGACGGGCTTCAGGATCACGTCGTGTGCGGGCTTGTGAATAGCGACCATCTAAATCAGGCCTCCTTCGGCTCGGTCTTGGCAGCCACGAAAGCCTCGAAGGCTTCCTTGGTGAAGACCACGTACTGGGCGGTAACCACGTCGTACGTGTTGAGCTGATCGACGAAAATCGGGTGAACGGTCGGGATGTTACGCACGGACAGCCACTCGTTGATGTTGTCGCGAGTGAAGACGACCGTGGCGAACTTGTCCGAAGTGACCGGGGTCAAAGCGGCAAGAGCGGCCTTGGTGGACGGGGTATCGGTGATGCCGAAGTCCACAACGGCAACGCGGCCGGCGTTGGCGCGATCGGAAAGCACGTAACGCAGAGCGGCGGCCTTCATCTTCTTCGGGGTGCGCTGAGAGTAGTCGCGCGGCTGCGGACCGAACACGGTGCCGCCGTGGTACCACTGCGGGGCGCGGATGGAGCCCTGGCGAGCACGACCGGTGCCCTTCTGCTTCCAAGGCTTCTTGCCGCCGCCGGAAACCATGCCACGGGTCTTGGTGGCGTGGGTGCCCTGGCGAGCAGCAGCGAGCTGAGCGATAACGACCTGGTGGATCAGCGGGACGTGAGCCTGCACGTCTTCAGCGGAAACGCCGAAGATCTCAGCAGGAGCTTCAACGGTACCAGCGGCCTGGCCCTTGGCGTCAGTGACGTTCAGAGTAACGTTTGCCATGGTTTATCAGGCTCCCTTCACTGCCGAACGGACGAGAACGATGCCGCCCTTCGGGCCCGGAATGGCGCCCTTGATGGCGAGAATGCCGTTCTCCACGTCGGCGGAGACAACAGTCAGGTTCTGGGTGGTGGCGGTCACATGACCCATGCGGCCAGCCATACGCTTGCCCTTGAGGATGCGGCTCGGGGTAGCGCATGCGCCCACAGAGCCGGGACGGCGCTCGTTCTTGTGAGAGCCGTGGGAACGACGGTAGGACTTGAAGCCCCAACGCTTGATGGTGCCGGCGAAGCCCTTACCCTTGGAGGTGCCGGTAACATCGACTTCTGCACCCTCGGCGAACACTTCGGCGGTCAGCTCCTGGCCGGCCTCGAACTGATCGACATCGTCGGTACGCACCTCAACGAGGTGACGACGAGGGGTGACACCAGCCTTGGCGAAGTGGCCGGCGAGCGGCTTGGTCACCTTGGTCGGGTCGATGGCGCCGTAGCCGAGCTGAACAGCCTTGTAGCCGTCGGTCTCCTCGGTCTTGACAGCGGTCACCACATTGGTGGACACGTCGACGAGAGTAACGGGCACGAAGAAGCCGTTCTCATCCCACACCTGGGACATGCCGAGCTTCTTGCCCAGCAGAGCCTTGCGATTAGACATAATGCTTCCTCCTCCCTTCACAGCTTGATCTCGATGTTGACGTCTGCAGGCAGATCGATGTGCATCAGAGAATCCACGGCCTTCGGGGTCGGGTCCACGATGTCAATGAGGCGCTTGTGAGTGCGCATCTCGAAGTGCTCGCGAGAATCCTTGTACTTGTGAGGAGAACGAATAACAACAAAAACGTTCTTCTCAGTCGGCAGCGGAACGGGGCCAACCACAGTTGCGCCCGCGTTCGTCACCGTTTCGACGATTTTCTTCGCCGATTGGTCGATGACCTCATGGTCATAGGACTTAAGCCTGATGCGGATTTTCTGTCCCGCCATTGCCGTCCGCCCTTTCTAGCGATATTCGTTGTACTGTTTACCAACCTGCTTCTTCAGGGCACCGGCGCGCATGGCCTCCCTTGGACATACGTCCTCTGGCGGTCATCCGACATCAGTGCGCGGCTTCTGGTCTTCACCCTGCGGTGGTTTCCAGCCCGCGCTCGCTTTTTTTAATTCCAATTTGCGAGCCCAAATCAGGCAACTTGTTTATTGAACCATTGAGGCGGGACTAAATCCCACATCCATCATTTCGGCGTGTTGCCCCGCTCGCTATCGCAGTCAACATGATCTGCGGCATCCACCAAACGTGACGGAAGTCACCTGTGGATTTATAGGCCAATGATTGTAAGCACCGCCTCGCAGGCATTAGGGTGATGAGCGTGACACAATCACTGGCCAAGAACATACGTCCCATTACCGAACATGGCGCCAATGTGCTTTACCAGCATGGCACATTGGCCTTGCTGGTTCCGGGTCTGCTGGAAGGCACGACCACCATCGGCGAATTGCTCAAGCACGGAGACACCGGCATCGGCACCGGAGAAGGTCTGGACGGTGAGCTCATCATTCTCGATGGCGTGGCCTATAAGGTTGGCCAGTCCGGCATCGCCGAGAAGGTCCCGGACGATTTCACGATGCCATTCGCCAATTCTCACCGAGCTGCCTTCCAATATCAATGCGAACGCGATGATATCGGGCTCGAGGAGCTCAACAATAAGATCGTCGAGGCGAACGGTCGCGCCAATACGTTCTTTTCGGTGATTGTGCATGGCACATTCAGTTTCATGAAGACCCGTGCCGTTATCAAGCAGCAGGCGCCCTATCCCACGTTGCTCGAAGTAGCCGATCGGCAGGCCGTCTTCCTTCGCCACGATGTGACCGGCACCATGCTCGGCTACTTCTCCCCCGTGATGTTCCACGGCGCCGCCGTGGCCGGCTTCCATGAGCATTTTCTCTCTGACGATCATACGTTCGGCGGCCATGTGCTCGACGCCGTACTAAGCCATGGCAAAATCTACAGTCAGGTATTCGATACGTTGGTCACTCATCTTCCAGTGGATGATCCTGAATACCGTAATCACGATTTCAGCCAAGACAATATCGCCGAGGCAATCACCAGCGCCGAAGGCGATACGCACGCAGACTGAACCGTACTCTGGCACTCCAATCACCTTGTCCCATAGCTCTTGTTCTTCAGATGCTTGGATTGATACCTTATATATATATGAGCGATCGATCTTCCATGCACCGCCCGCAATTCACTCGGCCGGAGCCTCAGCCACAACGAGCACGGCGCACCATGGTTCGTGATTGGATTCCCGACCAGCCAGGTGCGTGGGTGATGGCTTTGGCACCCGCACTCGCAGGCGCGGTATGCGGTTCGGCATGGTCGGCAACCAAGCCTGATGCCGCGCCAAGCGCAGCCGGTTGGTGGGTGTTGGCCTGCTGGGCATTGTGCTATTGCGTGGAATTCACTGCTGCGCGTTGGCTGAAATCGCACTGCGCCGCACGCTACTTGTCTCCGGCTATCGGCTATTGCGTCGCACTCGCAGTGGTAGGACTGCCTTTCTTGGTGATGCACTTCGATGTGCTCGTATGGGCTCCTATATACGTGGCATTGGCAGCGGTCGCGTGCGCCGGCGCCTGGTTCCGCCGAGAACGCTCGCTTTGGGCCAATGCCGCAGCAGTGATTGCAGCCAGTTTGATGGCGACAATCACGCTTCACTATGCCGCGAACTCGCCGAGTCTTCCACAGGCGTCGCTTCCTGGCCTGGTGCTGGTACTGTGCTTTGCCGCAACTCAGTTCGGCTCGGTGTTGTTTGTCAAAACGATGATTCGCGAACGCGGCAAGCTCCCCTATGTTGTCGCGTCTTGGATTTGGCATGTCGCTTTGCTGGCTTGGTGGATTGCGGCGGCAGACCGTAGCTGGTATCTGGTGGCGTTAGGCGTGATTTTGCTCGTCCGTGCGATTGCACTGCCGCTGATCGCATGCAAACGCACTGTCAAGCCCGTAGTCGTTGGCATTACGGAATGCTTCACTAGTCTGATTGCTTTTGGTTGCATTATTGCCAATGTGCTGATTGCTCTGTGAGCAGCATCGGTTCCTAAATATGAAAAAAGCCCATCCGGAATGGATGGGCTTTTTTCATGACCTATAGGCGGTCAGCCGCGAATTTGCACTCAGACGCGCTCGGAGGCTTCCTCCGTGGCGGCCTCGCCTTCGCGCTCCACGCGAATCTGGTGGCCTTCGGCCTGGGAGACGCCGTAGTAGGCGGCGATGGCGATGTCCTTCATGTCGTTGATCAGCGGGATGCGCGGGTTGGCCGGAGTGCACTGATCCTCGTAGGCACGCATGCCGATCTGGTCGAGCACGCTCCAGAAGTAGTCCTCATCCACACCGCAATCCTTGAAGCTCTTGTTCATACCGAGCTTGTTGTCGCGGTAGTCCTCGACTGCCTTCGCCAAATTCTCGACGGCTTCGGCCGGGGTCTTGCCGGTGTCGATGCCGAGGTTGCGGGCGATGTCCTGGTAACGCTCCGGGGCGATGTACTTGTTGTACTTCGGCCAAGAAGTAGGCTCCTCCGGAATCTGACCGTTGTAACGAATCACGTACGGCAGCAGGATGGAGTTGGTGCGGCCGTGGGCGATGTGGCACAGGGCACCGATGGTGTGGGCCATGCCATGGCACATGCCGAGGAATGCGGAACCGAATGCCATGCCGGCCATCGTGGCGGCGTTGTGCATCTTCTCCTGGGCTTCGGTCTTGGCCAGACCCGGCTCGCCGTTGACGGACTCAGCCAGGTTGTCCCAGATGAGCTTGGCTGCGTGCAGCGCCATGCCGTCGGTGAAGTCGTTGGCGTAAACGGACACGTAGGCCTCGAAGCTGTGGGTCAAGGCGTCGAAACCGGCGTCGGAGGCCAGCTTGCGCGGCTGAGTACGAGCCAGCACCGGGTCGACGATAGCCACGGACGGGGTCAGGGCATAGTCGGTGATTGGGTACTTGTAGCCGGTCTTGTGATCGGTGATCACGGCAAACGGGGTGACTTCGGAGCCGGTGCCGGAGGAGGTCGGGATGCACACGAGCTTGGCCTTCTTGCCCAGCGGCGGAATCTTGAAGGCACGCTTGCGGATATCGAAGAACTTCTCACGCACATCGGAGAAGGCGATTTCCGGGTGTTCGTAGAGCAGCCACATAATCTTGGATGCGTCCATCGGGGAGCCACCGCCGACTGCGATGATGGTATCCGGCTCGAACTCCTCGCGCATCATCTCGGCGCCCTTTTCGACGGTCTCGACGGAAGGCTCCGGCTCGACGTAGTCGATGATGCGGAAGGTCACGCGGTTGGAGCGTGCACGCAGCTGGTCGATGATCTTGTCGACGATGCCGAGCTGTTCCATGACCTTATCGCACACGATGACGGCCTTCTCGATGCCGTACATGTCGCGCAGGTACTTGATGGCGTTCGGCTCGAAGTAGGTCTTCGGCGGGATCTTGAACCACTGCATGTTGTTGTTCCTCCGAGCAATGCGCTTGATGTTGACGAGGTTCACGGCCTGAACGTTGCCGGAAACCGAGTTGCCGCCGTAGGAGCCGCAGCCCAGGGTCAGGGACGGGGCGATGGCGTTGTAGATATCGCCGATGCCACCGAGGGAGGAAGGCTGGTTCCAGATGATGCGGCAGGCGTGCATGCGAACGCCATACTCACGCACGAGCTCCTGGTTGTTGGTGTGAATGGCGGCGGTGTGGCCGGCACCGAGTTTGAGCATCTGCTCGCACATCTCGAAGGCCTGCTCCTTATTGTCGGCCTTCAGGACGGCCTGCACCGGGGCGAGCTTCTCGTGGGTCAGCGGCTCGTTGTCGGAGACTTCCTTGCACTCGGCGGCCAGAATGGTGGCATCTGCCGGGATTTCGAAGCCGGCTGCCTTGGCGATGAACTGCGGGGACTTGCCCGGCACCACGGAGTTGAGCTTCGGGGTCTGGCCGCTTCCGGCGGTGCAGCCAAACATGTACTGCTCGAGCTTGGCCTTCTCCTCGGCATTGACGAAGTATGCCTTGCGGGTCTTCAGCTCCTTGATGAGCTGCGCGTAGACATCCTTGTGGGCGATGATGGCCTGCTCGGTGGCGCAGATCATGCCGTAATCGAAGTGCTTGGAGAGCACCAGATCGTTGGCGGCGCGCACGATGTCCACATCGGAATCGACGTAGGCCGGAGCGTTGCCGGCGCCCACGCCGAGGGCGGGCTTGCCGGAGGAGTAGGCGGCCTTGACCATGCCCGGACCACCGGTAGCCAGAATGGTTGCCACACCCGGGTGCTTCATCAGAGCACCGGTGGCTTCGATGGACGGGTGCTCAATCCACTGGATACAGTTTTCAGGAGCACCGGCGGCGATGGCGGCGTCGCGCACGATCTTGGCGGCTTCGACGGAGCACTTCTGTGCACCCGGGTGGAAGCCGAAGACGATCGGGCAACGGGTCTTCAGAGCAATCAGGGACTTGAAAATCGCGGTGGAGGTCGGGTTGGTGACCGGGGTGACGCCGGCTACGACGCCGACCGGCTCGGCCACTTCGTCGATACCCATCACGTCGTCTTCGCGAATGATGCCCACGGTCTTCTGCCCGGCGAGGTAGTTGGTGACGTGCTCGCAGGCGAAGATGTTCTTGGTGGCCTTGTCTTCCACGAGGCCACGGCCGGTCTCGTCCACGGCCATCTTGGCCAGCACGAGGTGCTTGTTCAGAGCGGCGATGGACGCCTTGGCGACAATGCGATCGACCTGCTTCTGGTCCAGATTCTCGAAGGCGACCAGTGCCTTCTGCGCCCTCTCAACCAGCGCGTTGACCTCAGCCTCGGCTGCGGCCTGCTTCTCTTCCGGGGTCGGCTTGGTGGCTTCGACCTTCTTTGCTTCTGCCAATTCGGGTCCTCCTCGATCTAACTTGGGGTGTTTGGCAAAGTGTTCTGTTGTGTCACAGTCGCTGTGACCTGAGTCACAATATACCGGAGCCTTTTACTCACTGCATACGCACAAAATCAACGGCGTTTCACGTGCTATATTGTTTGTTAATTGTTGGTATTTGATATTTTTAGTTAACAAAAATTAACATTTTAGCCATTATTGAGATGTTTTGTGCATTTTTTGAGATTTATAACATGCTTAAACCACCAAAAACAATGAGCCTTTTTGCAAAGTACTTACTAAAAGTTATAAAATCAGTTAGAATTATTTAAAGCCCTTTTAGATAAGTTCTCTCAAACTCATAGAGCACAACGTATTGATTGCGCCACGCACCATCCAATAGAAAACTTAACATCTCAAGTACAATCGCATACATCACACCAATGGAGGTTGATCATGAGAGCGATGCCATCTACCGCGCTAAAAGCTCATAATCGTAATGCCATGACACAATACCTATATACCCATAGGCAAGCCACCAAGCAAGAACTGGAACGTGAACTTGGACTAAGTCTCCCCACTATCACCCAAAATCTCCGTTATTTGGAGGAAGATGGTCTTATAGGCAAAGGGGACCTTCAAGATTCAACGGGAGGCCGTAAAGCACAGAGTTATGACTTCAACGCAGATCACCGCACCTCCATTGGCGTGGTAATGAGAACCAATGAACTGCAAATATGCGCAATAGATCTTTATGGCGAGGTGGTCGAAGAGGCCTGTCACACGATTCCATATCGGGATAACAGCACCTATTACCAACGTATGGGCGATATTATCAACAACTTCGCACAACGTGCGGAAAAGAAGCACGGTAAGGTATTGGGAGTTTCGTTCGCTATACAGGGTATCGTTTCCCCCGATGGCTCCACCATCACTTTCGGCACTCTTATGGGAAACACAGGGCTGACGCTAGACACGATTTGTCAATCCATCCATTATCCATGCATGATGATTCATGATTCGGATGCTTCAGCCATGGCCGAGCTTTGGTTCGATCACTCACTTACTGATGCCGTATGCGTCTATCTCGAACGACGCCCTGGCGGAGCCGTAATCGTCAATGGCAAGTTGTATCAGGGACCCAACCAATGCAACGGCACCATCGAGCATATGACACTGGTGCCAGGAGGCAGAGAATGTTATTGCGGCCAACATGGATGCATGGATACATACTGTTCTCCCGAAACTCTGCCAGAAGACTATGAAAGCATACCCGGATTCTTTAGCGTTCTCGAACAAGGAGAGCAGCACCATCGCGAACGCATGGACAACTGGCTTAATTATGTAGCGCAAGCCATTGTAAACGCTCGTTCAATCATCGCCGGCGATGTCATCATTGGTGGCGAAGCCGCAAAACATCTTACCGACGACGACATCGAGACGTTAAAAGCAAAGGTTACGCACCATAGCCCTTTCGGCACTGAACATTTCACACTGAGAAAAAGCTATTGTGCGGATAATCAAAACATCATCGGAGCCGCACTGCGTTTCGTGGAGATCTACCTCAACGACATTTGTGGCACCGCAGAAAGCAAATAGTCTGTTGCTCACATGGCATGAATGCCATGTGAGCAACAGATATAAAACGGTCCGAGAATCACATTCGCGATGTTCTCGGACCAGACACAGATATAACAGATATACGAGCGCTAGATAATCTGACAGAATTCGATGGTTTCTGCGTTCGGACCGTAAATATTGAAATAACGGATGCCCTTATCCCAGAACGAGGGAATGGACTGAATCGTCTCATCCTTCAGCTCAAGACCTAAAGCTTTAGCATTTTCAAATGCCGCCTCGATATCCGGTGTATCCAAGGCCCAATGGTTGATAGCGCCAGTGGTCATCGGAGCGGGATCGCCCTCCCAAGTCTCAATGGTTAGGTGTCCGTAGCGGAGGAATGCACAACGATTTTCGCCATTGTGGAATACTCCCGCAAGCTCAAAACCAATCTTTTGAGTATAAAACTCAATGGTCTCGTCCAAATCCTTTGCAGGCATTCCCGAATGTTGGAAATCCGTAGTGAATGCGGTCATTGGCTTATCCATCATGTTCTCCTTTGAACTTGATTTTTATTCCTATCTACAATAAGACATGTTTCCCGAAGATATGTTCATCTTAGAAATATGTAGTAAAAAAGTTCGGCCGCCGGGAAAAAGGGAAAACCGGCGGCCAAGTATGAGTGGTTACCTGCCGACCTTGACGACAGCCTTGGAGACGCCCTTAATCTTGCCATCAAGGAAGTCTTGAACCTCTTCGAGCTCCAACTCATGGCTGATCAGCGGGGCGACGTTCATCTTGCCTGATTCAAGCAGACTGATGGCGTCCTTGAATGTGAGCGGGTTGATGAAGGAGCCTTGAATGGTCAGCTGCTTCTTATAGATGTCATAGGTGTTCATCTCGAAGTGTGCTTCCTGCGGACCGACACCGAACATCAATACCTGCGCACCCTTCTTGGCGGCCGCAACAGCCTGAGCCTGGGTCTGCGGCAAGCCGACGGCTTCGATAATCACGTCATAAGCATCAGTCGGAACATCCTCGCGAGTGGTGTTGAAGACATTCTTAACACCGAAGAGTTCCTGGTTACGTCTGAGCTTTTCATCGAAGATACCGGCCAGGTCCACTTGGTGCACACCGTAAGCTTGCACAATTTGGGCGAATAGTTGGCCCATAAAGCCATCACCAATAATTAATGCTTTCTGATAGGGACGTAGCTTCAGCAGATCTACACCATGCACCGCGCAAGAAATGGGCTCGATGGCAGCGGCGTCTTTGAGGGAGACATTGTCTGGCAGCTTGTAGACTACAGTCGCAGGTGCGGTGAATTGTTCGGCAAGACCGCCGTCGCGAGTAACGCCGACTGCTGAGAGATGGTCGCACAGCTCAGGGCGTTGAGTCAGGCAATACTCGCATTGCCCGCAGTAAATATTCGGATCGACAGCCACACGATCACCTACTTTGACGCCTGTGACCTCAGCGCCGACGGCGGCGACAACGCCGGAATTTTCATGACCAAGTACGATCGGCGGTACAGCAGCGGCGGAGCCTGGACGGCCAGCATACAGATCGTGGTCGGTACCGCACACACCAGCGTATGCAGTGTTGATTAGCACTTCGCTCGGCTTGATTTCCGGAGTGGGCAGTTCTTGAATTTCAAATTCTTTGACGCCGGTAAGCACGAGAGCCTTCATAACAGGTCCTTTCGGTACAAAAATACCCCATGCAACTACGTTGTTCAGAGGCAGCTGACGCAATCCGCTTCGTTTTTGGATTGTTACCGTTTAGCATACCATTTAAAAACCATTTACACAAATCGTTTTTCTAAAAGTTTTAAAATAAAGTAGGGCGAAAAGAAGCTGGGTCAAGCATCCAATCGCCCTACAACCACTAATGCCGTCCTACAGGAGGTTCCATGGCGATAAACCGCTGCCGTACGTTAAAATCATCACAGCGGATATCGCCAGTACCGTCACCACTGCAGCCACGGCAGGCCATGGGGAGTCACTCCGCATCATTGCAACACGCTTCCTAGTCAACCGTAATCTGAATTTTCACGTCCTCGGGACGGGCCTCAGCCACACGATCAAATGCGTCTTTCGCGTGATCCATATCAAATACATCAGAAATAAACGGCTTAAGATTAATCTTGCCTGCGGCAACCAAATCAATGGCTTTCTGATAGACGTTGGCATAGCGGAACACGTTTTCGATTCGTGTTTCTCGAGCCTGGACCTCAGTAATATCCATAGGCACTACACCATCGGCCGGGATGCCAACAATCACCGTCACATTGCCCGGAGCACCCAACTTCCACAAGTTGTTATATGCCTTCAGATTACCGGAACATTCAAAGACACGGTCAGCACCCCAACCATCAGTCTCCTCGGCAATGCGCTGCAGCAGATCTTCCTTCTTGATATCCACAGGAATCACACCAGGAATCTTGCCGGCGAGCTCCAACTTCACATCGGAAATATCGGAAACAAGTACTTTTGAGCACCCCCCTGCCATTGCGGCAGCGGCAACCATGAGTCCAATAGTTCCGGCACCTACTACCACAGCGACATCACCCGGCTTTATAGCCGCCTTTGTGGCGGACCACATTCCGACAGCTAGAGGCTCAAGAAGGGCTCCCTCCCCATAGCTCACGTTTTCGGGGAGCTTATAAGTGAATGCGGCTGGATGAATGACCTCTTCACAGAGGCAACCATCCACTGGTGGCGTCGCAAAGAAACGGACTGCAGGATCGATGTTATACAGGCCTAATTTAACAGCCTTGGAATTCATATCAGGAATTCCTGGCTCCATAGCCACTCGGTCGCCTACCTTGAAACCAGTGACCCCCGGGCCAACCTCAAGAACCGTGCCTGACGCCTCATGCCCTAAAATCATGGGCTGTTCAACAATATACTTGCCCACGCGCCCATGGGTGTAATAATGCAGATCCGACCCGCAGATACCCACCGTATGAGGAGCGATGCGAAGCTCACCAGGACCAGGTGCAGATACATCCGGCACTTGACGAACATTAATAACATCCTTACGCTCTAGGACCACTGCCTTCATAATTTCCTCCTTGGAATTATCTATCGACGTCCTCGTCGTATCTTTAAGCCTATGAGGTTGAATATGCCCTTTTCTGTACTGAGGTACCCAACATATGTACTTTCATGACATGCACAGAAAACAAAGGTCATCGAAATATAGATTTTTCTTCCAAAGAATCACCACCAGCATCCGCCTCCATCACAAAGACGCAGATACAGCTCCTTCCATTCCTTCTATCTATGCCTGCGCCGATATTCCGAAGGAGTCATACCAGTTTCCTGACGAAATCTACGATTAAAATTCGCCGTATTGACGTATCCGCATTCGGCTTGAATACGCGAAATACCATAGTTCGTGGAATCAAGTAATCTGCAGGCCTTGGCGACTCGCAATCTTCGTACCATGTCCGAAAAGCTCACACCGGCAGACTGTTTAAAGAATCGAGAAAAAGCCGGACCACTCATGGATATTTCACGAGCAACCGTTTGCAGTGATACATCCTCGGATAAATGCTCTTCGATGTATGAGAGCACTGTGTTAATACGCCGCTCACTGTTTGATGCCACATTGCAGTCATATCCGGGAGTCACCACGCAAGACCATTCATCTGTAGGAGCATCCGCAAAAACCTGCAATAAGTTCAACAGGACAATCAACTTATCAAACCCGACGCATCGTCCCATCTTTTCCAAGAGTCGCGCCGCCTTTGCCGCTGATTGTCCATCAAGCGCAATTGCCCGCTCAGACCGGCGAAGCAAGCCATACAACCGCGAGGCTTCCGGGAAAACACGTATCAACGCGTTCAAGCGATTAGGATGAACTTGGCAAAGCACATCCCGTTCAGCCAATGCCTGTCCTGCATCTAAATTTGAAATCCAATTGTGCGGAAGATTCGGTCCGAGCATGAACACTTGCCCCTCATGGAAAGGCACCATGGCATCCCCCGCCATCATGAAGCCACTCCCCTCTCGGATGAGATGAATCTCAATTTCTGGGTGATGATGCCAACGGGCCAACATCGAAGGATACCCGTGTTCAGACCAACGAATTGCCTCATCGCATTCTGACACAATGATTTCCAGTGATCCTTGTTCCTTACCGCTCATCATAAGACTTCACCACTAATCACGATGCTGCCTTCTATACTCGGAAGGAGTGGACGCGGGTGTTTTTTGAACGGCTAGGCGGCCAAAAAACACCCGCATCCCAACCGATTTATTAGAATACGCGAATCAAATTATGTCCGATGGACAACTCTTCAAAAGGCCCCGGCGTCGGAACTCTTTTACGCGCAATACCATTGATATCCCTATCAATTACTAAAGGAGTTCCATCGGGATTTTCATAACGCTGCCTGACCAGACGAGGAACACCGAGCACATCCGTGTCGATAATTCGAGTATCGACATCCAATGGGGCATTCAACGTCAATTCACACCAAACGGTTCCATCATCCTTTGTGACAACATGCACATGAGGATCGGTCTCTGACATCAGATTATGGATTTCCCTGTCGTATGATTCTGTTCCGTTAAGGTAAACGTTGCCGTCGATATATGCCGGCTGGGGCACTTGTTCAAACAGCTCGAGATCTCCAATGCCCAAGGAATGCACCTTGGCAACATACTCCGCTTCGCTGGCGGGAGCCCCATCATACACGTCAGTGCCACGCGTATCCGTACCATTAATGACCTGTGCCGCAGCAAAGATGTTCTGTATGATACGATCATCGTTGCCATATACGCATGCGGTACCTAACACCCTAGTCGAATGGGGCAAATGGTACGGGGTAAAGCGATTAGTAACCGCGATTTTACGGGTGGAACCGCAGAACAGGTTATGCACATATGCGGTTCCCTGAGCGGCATTATCGAAATTGTAAGACGAGGCGAACACATTATTGTCGATTAGACAAGGCCCATGAGTCACCTCGATCATGAAATCGCGTACATTCCGATGATAGACATTCGACGTCACACGAGTGCCTTGGGCCTGCCAATCGAGCCACGTGCCTAAAATGCAATCATGAATGTTGTTGTTGCGAATGATCACATCAATGGCGGCATGCAGTTTTATTCCCGCGATTTCATGGCCAAAGTATTCATATTTCGTCCCAATATCATGAATGTCGTTATGTTCGATTAGAGAATTGATGCATCCAAGATGACCGACAACACCGTTCTGCCCGCAATCATGAATGATGTTGTTTCGGACGACATGTGAGCCGACACGCTCCTTGTCCCATCCATAGTGGCGCGCCCTGAATACGGTCTCAAGCTGACATTGGTATCCCGGCTTAAGACCCTCATAGTAGGCTTCGTTGTTCCCGGTTGAATATTCTTTTCCGAGACTGATCGCACTGCACTTGGCGTCATGCAAATGGTTGTCTTCGATAATCCAGCCTTTTGCCCAATGAGGCCCCACCATGCCTGGCTGATCAGCGGTGGGAGGGGCCCATTGACATGCAGCGTGCGCCATCTCAAAACCACGAACTGTGATGTAATCAATGCCGGTGTGAATCGGCATGAAGCATGCCGCCCGTACATTGATCTCCACCAGAGACCTATTCGGATCGGCATCTGCGAAATTAGCCCAGATGATCGTGGTGTCTTTTGTCACCTCAGCGTACCACTGCAGACGAGTACGTTCGACATCGGGAATGCGCAGAGGAAACTTCACCCAGTCAGGACCGGGGCCAAACTGACGAGGAACAGCAGTACATACATCGTCATAAGTCCGAGCTTGGAACAATGAACGGCCGTCAAGATAAACGTCTCCCAAGCTGAGCTTCCAGTCATTGGGCTGTTCAAGCCAATCACCTTCCAAGGGGATATCAAACGGATTGTAATTGCCGAACAGCGCATTTGGGATTTCAGCTTTCCATACCGTGCCTTGATCATGCACCCAAGCATCAATAATCTCCGATCCTTTGATGACCGGATGCTCACCTTCGGCGGCTTCATACACGATACGAGAATGGATGTCCGCACCGCCATTCTTCGGTGCCACCCACTCTCGATACACACCATCATGAACTATGACACGATCCCCTGGAAGCGCGATATCAGCGGCTTGCTGTATCGACGAAAAGGGGCGCTCCAAAGAACCGTCGCCGTCCTGACTCACTTGCGCCCGGACGTGAATCTCCCGATTCGTGACTATTGCATTGGTCATGATAATCCTCCTTTGGATTTTTATGCTCAGTTGGTGCAGCGCCGCACCGACTGAAAGTTGTTACTTGACAAGTATTCATTAAAAGATAATAATTGTCAATACATCTGCAACACAGATGTCGTTTCTAGATCAGAGAAGATACTACGAACGATGCTCAAGGAGGAGTATATGAAAACCGCAACAAAAGCAATAGCATCATTGGCTTCACTGGCGATGTTGACATCTTTGGCGGCATGCGGTAATACGCCTGGTTCGGCCTCATCTAATGGCAACGCAACGGCGTGGGGTATCAGTGACGCCAACTTCGCCCCGGCCAAAGAATCATTTGAACTATGGAACAAGAATCATTCCGATCAACAAATCAGTACCGAATACTTCGCCAATGATGCCCTCAAGGAAAAGATGCGAACAGCGATCGGATCCGGTAACGCGCCGACCTTTGTCTACAGTTGGGGTGGTGCTTCGCTTAAAGATTATGCGGATTCTGGAGCAATCGTGGATTTGACTGACGAACTTGCAGACACGGTAAACGATCGGGTATTCGAATCCGTAGCGCAAGGCGGCTATATCGGCGACAAACTGTACGCAACACCGCTCCTTGGCGCACAACCAGTGGTGTTGTACTTTAATAAATCGGTTTTGAACGACGCAGGAGTAAGCGAAGCACCCCAGACATGGACCGAGCTTCTGGATGCAGTCGCAAAAATCAAAGCATCCGGAAAAACTCCAATAGCATTGGCAGGAGGCAGCAAATGGCCATACCTGATGTGGGCCGCTTATTTGGTTGATCGCATCGGCGGCCCAGAGGTGTTCCAAGGCGTTATGGATGGTAAGGCCGACGCATGGAGCGATCCCGCTGTCTCCCAAGCGATGGAAATGATCCAGGATCTTGTCAAAGCCGGGGCATTCGGAGATATCTATACCTCTCTGACCTCAGACGATCGCAAAGATACCTCCATGCTGGTCAACGGAACCGTAGGCATGGAACTAATGGGCTCTTGGGTTTACCCCGATCTGCAGTCACTATCTACTGATTTCGCGGCTAATGACCTCGGATTTGCGCCATTCCCGGCGGTCGAAGGAGGCAAGGGCGATATCAACGATTTGACCGGCAATCTCGCCAATTACTGGTCTGTGTCCGCCAAGGCCAACGCCAAGCAACGGGAAACCGCCATCGCATATCTAAAGGATCAGACATACACTGACGCCATGGTCGACAAGATGCTGGACATCGGCGCAGTACCGCCCGTAAAAGATATCGAGCAAAAGGTCAAGGACGCAGACACCAAAGTCGGTTTCTACACCTGGGTCTATGAAGCCATGAGCAGTGCACCCGCATTCCAGCTTTCTTGGGATCAAGCCATTCCGGCAGCGCAAGCTGAAGCGGTACTCAACAACTTGGAACAGGTGTTCTTGCTCACACAGACGCCAGATCAATTCGTGGATGCAATGAACGCGACACTCAAATAATTCTCTACACCCCTTTTGAGCCGGGGCGGCTGACCGTAATCATACAAGGCCGCCCCCCATAATTCGAATCGGCCAATGTCCCGGTACGAATCCTGATATCTGCATCAATTTCGGAGATGATAAGCATGGCAATTGCACATAAAGGCAAGGACTCAGCCAAGCCGCTGCATATAGGCCCTTCCAAATGGTATGCGGCACCCGCACTGCTCCTATTTGGATTGTTTGCTCTTCTGCCCTTAGTCGGCGTAGTGATTTTATCGTTTATGACTTGGGACGGCCTAGGCGCGGTGTCATTCAATGGAATCGACAACTGGGCTCGTATGCTCGCCGATCCCCTTGTTCTCAATGGACTCAGACTCACCTTGATTCTGACCATTGTTTCTTGGGCGGTGCAAACTCCCATCTGCATACTACTTGGAGTCTTTATGGCTGGGACGCAGAGATACAGAGCATTCCTAGCCGTCTTCTATTTTCTACCGCTTCTATTCAGCTCAACTGCCGTAGCTATCGCATGGAAGAATCTTCTCGACCCTTCATTCGGCATAGGAAAAGCTTTCGGCGTCAGCTGGATGGCTCACAACTGGCTTGGCGATCCAAAGACCGCTCTATGGGTCATCGTCATTGTGGTTTCCTGGTGCTTTATCCCGCTGCACTCTCTGCTGTATCAAGGCGCCGTGCGACAGATCCCTCAAACCATGTACGAAGCAGCAACCATTGATGGAGCAGGTTCGATTCGTCAATTCTTCTCCATCACACTACCGCAAATAAAATACACCATCGCCACAGACTCCACACTGATAATCGTTGGCTCGCTGACATATTTCGATCTTGTGTATGTGATGACCAGTGGTGGGCCCGGCAACGCTACCCGTCTGCTTCCACTCGACATGTACTTGAAAGGCTTCAAGAGCTACGACATGGGCGGCGCAAGCGTTGTCGGAGTCATCATCCTTGCCCTCGGCATCACCATGTCCCTCATTCTCAACAAGATTTCAGGATCTGACAAAATGGATAGCCAGATGGAAGGCGTGTGACAATCATGATCCGTATCAATAATAAGCAATACAACATCATCGGGGGTCTGCTCGGATGGATTTGGCTTGCTATCGTAATTATTCCGATTTATTATATCGTCATTACCTCTCTACGCAGCCAAGGCGACATCTTTACGGCCAATCCCCTATCCCTCCCCCGCCCGACACTTGGAGCATATCAACGGGTCTTTGCCAACAATTTCCTCTTGTATGTCAGCAACTCCGTTTTCGTCACAATCATGACCGTAACCATTATTCTTGTTGCCTCATTCATGGTGTCCTACATGATTGTGCGACGCAGCGATGCATTCTCCCGAACCGTCTATAAGCTCATCATCACTGGTCTCGCCATCCCGATGCAGGCCACCATCATCCCTGTCTATTACATCATCATTCATATCGGACTCTACGACACTCTATGGGCCATCATACTGCCTAGCGCCGCATTCGCCATTCCAATCAGCGTAATGATACTAGTCAATTTCCTGAGAGACGTACCTCAATCTCTCTTTGAGGCCATGAGTGTGGACGGTGCCACAGAATTCCAGACCATGATCAAACTTGCTCTGCCGATGGTCAAACCTGCACTCATCACCGTCCTAATCTACGACGCGCTCAATGTTTGGAATGGGTTCCTCTTCCCGCTCATTCTCACCCAAAGCGCATCCAACCGGGTCATCCCCCTCAGTCTGTGGCTTTTCCAAGGACAATTCACCGTCGACATTCCAGGAATCCTCGCAGCTGTCGTCATTAGCGTTCTGCCGATCCTGACCGCTTACATTTTCGGTCGCAGACAAATGATTGCAGGACTCACCGCAGGCTTCGGCAAGTAAACAATCAATTCATTACCCGATATGCGGATGCCTGAACATATAATCTCAGGCATCCGCATATTGCTTCCAACAATCAAAAGATCGACAGCGGAACAATGTCATAGCAGTGCTTAAATCAGCAACAAGCCTCCTCCGGCATTTGATGGCCCATATATTGATATATATTAAAATAGGGATAAGCCATAAATCCCACACATAGAAGGACATTCTGATAACAATATGCCCAAGGAATTGCGTTCCCGCATGAATCGAGAACAACGACGGCAAAGTATCCTGCAAGCGGCGACCTCATTGGTCGCCCAATACGGCTATTGGGGCCTCACGTTACGTGACGTGGCGCGCGAAGCACACATCACTGAGACCGGCGTTCTATATCATTTCAAAGACAAGGAACGTCTGCTGCTCGCTATAGTTGAATACAATGACGACATCGTCGGACGAGCCATCGGCCAACAACTCGGCGTGATAGGAGACATCGATTACCGTTTAGGCATTGCCGTGCAACATCCCATCACTATGCGCGACCTGTCGATCGCCACAGCAAGCGTAAACAAGAATCGTCCGGAATTTGTTCGCCTGTATACCATGCTTCAAGCCGAATCGCTTGCCACTGACCATCCGGCACATGAGTTTTTTGCCGACCGAGAACGCCGCGTATTGAATGAATACGCAATAGCATGCGAGCGCGACGACGTTGACAATCCACAAGCGGTGGCTCGTGAGGTGCTCTCGGCCATGGATGGATTGCAAATCCGATGGCTGCATAACATCGAGAGTATGGATTTTCTTAAGGAATGGACGCGATTTATTAATCGCTTGATTCCATTAAAGAATTAATCAACTCTTTATGGAGAAAGATCTAGGATAATGGCCGGTATCTTAGAATACATCGATTCTCACTCATCCTTGTGGCAAGTAATCAGTTCGCTTCGCGTATGGCCCCACCTGACTGAGACATGTCGAGGTAACGGCACGTTATTTGCTAGAAGCGACATACAGATTTGCGCACCGTTGAGCATGAGCGATTCCGACACCCAGGAACAATCCGACCAGCACGCGTGCGTTGCTGAACCTCGCAGTTGAGCCGTCCTATCATGCTGTTTGCGCGGATGCACCGTCTATGCTCGCGAGAACAGTCATCAAACCAGGTAGGTGGTAATCTCGTCGGTACCCTCAAACATGCGCTTCGAGGTCTCACCGGACTTTCACAATTCCACATAGATGCGCTTAAGTTTGTCGAAGAGCGTCTGCGAAGACATGCTCCCACAACAACCGATTGACGTCGTCGACCTGACACGTGGAGACGCCGATCAGATACATATCGATCAAAGCTTCCTCAACACTTTCTTTATTGCACCGGTAACGTTCTGTGACGACTGACCCGAATACCACGTCCTTCAAGTTTGGGTGTCTTTAAACCCATTTTGCCGACCTTGAAGGTCAAATCACGCTCGTAATGTGGCAGCACGAACGCCTTCCTCACCTCGCTACGCTCGTAGCGGGCAGCTCCTATGATTTCTCATCCCAGGGGCGTCGAACATTGCATTCAGCATCTCCTCGACTGTCTTCTTGTTTATCCGTTTCAACATGGTCTGATCGATTTGTAGAATCTGCTACGGCATGGATCATGCCCGCGCTTCCAATCGCGGCTTCGTATGTTTGACGACCGAAAAACCACACACAGGACATGGATCATATTCACCTCCAACTCGGAATAAAGTGACAAAAACTCAGTAGTTATACATGTGTATGTGTCAAACAATCGAACCGTTGTTCTCCAACAACTCAACGCAACATGGTCTTCCTTCTCGCGATACTCGCTAACCTATAGTTAGCCATGCGCATACCCACACCTACAATGGGTGTATGAGAAATCCACCGTTGCATCGTTATGCCACTCGCCCAGGTTTGTACTTCACTGATGACGGTGGCGCGGACGTCGTTGTCCGCTCGGAAACCGCCGATCAGGTTTGGCTGTGCGTGCTTGAGCCAATTGATAAGCCCAGTGCGTTCTTCCAGGATTCGATTCGTTTATTCTCCGACCCGAATACCTCGTTTATTCAGCAGATTCACGAATTCCCGGTCTGCACACGCATCCTTGAACACCTCTATCTGCGTGAAACGCTATTTCGCATGACCGGCCCCAACTATGGGCTGTGGTATGTGCACCTGCCCAAGGCCTGGGACGGCATGCAATACGGCTACCGCGTAGATGGCGCATGGGATCCAAAACATGGTGTGCGATTCAACCCATACAAGTTCCTGCTCGACCCATATAGCAAGGGCATTGAAGGCTCCATGGATCTGGACCCAGCCGCCTTCTCCTATGAATGCACCGTCAAGGATCGCAAGGTCATCGGCTCGGCCTATGGCACGATGAGCACCATCGATTCATTGGGTCATGTGCCGGTGTCAGTGGCCATCGATGATCGTGATGTGCACAAGCATGAAGGTGACCCGGACCATCCGCATGTACCGTGGCGTAAGACCGTGATCTATGAGATGCATGTCAAAGGCTTCACCGCCAATGCTCCTTGGCTGCCCGAGGAACTTCGCGGCACCTACGCCGGCCTGGCGCACCCTATTACCTTGGCTTATCTGCAAAACCTGGGCGTCACCTCCATCGAACTGCTGCCGATCCAAGCCAAGCAGGACGAATTGTTCCTGCAAGAGCATGGCCGCAAGAACTACTGGGGGTACTCCACCCTGAGCTACTTCTCCCCCGAACCCTCCTACGCCACCAAAGCGGCGCAGGAGAAGGGTGCCACGGCTGTGCGGCAGGAAGTCATCAACATGGTGCGCGCACTGCATGAGGCCGGTTTTGAGGTGATTATGGATGTGGTGTACAACCACACCTGCGAAGGCGGAGTGGAAGGTCCGACCGTCTGCTGGCGCGGCTTGGATGATCTGGCCTACTACCGCCATCAGAAGTCGAACGCCGGACGTTTGGAAGATACCACCGGCTGCGGCAACACATTCGACTTCACCAACACCCATGTGGTGACGTTCGCCATCGATTCACTTCGATACTGGGCCAAGCGCATCGGCATCGACGGTTTCCGCTTCGATTTGGGTGTGACTCTGGCCCGCTTGAACGGCGAGTTCACCCAGCACCACCCGTTCCTGTATGCCTTGCGCTCCGATCTGCTGCTCGGCAATCTGAAGCTCATCATGGAGCCTTGGGATCTGGGCAATCTCGGCTGGCGTACAGGTCAGTTCGGCATTCCGTTCGCCGAGTGGAACGATCGTTTCCGCGACACCGCCCGCACGTTCTGGCTTGAGGATGTGGACGGCAGTGCGGATTATGGCCGTACCAGCCTGCAGGAGATGGCCACACGTTTGTGCGGGTCCGCTGATCTGTTTGCCACCGATCCCGGCCGCGGCGCCACTGCATCCATCAATTTCGTGGCCTGTCATGACGGTTTCACTCTCACCGACTTGACGCGATACCGCACCAAGCATAATGAGGCCAACGGGGAGCATAACAACGATGGCTCTTCGAACAACCATTCCGCCAACTTCGGCGTTGAAGGCATCACGAATGAGCCGGAGATCATCGCGGCCCGCGAACAGGCGGCCATGAATCTGACCGGCACCATGCTCCTATCACTCGGCACTCCGATGATGCTTGCCGGCGATGAGTTCCGCAATACGCAGGACGGCAACAACAACGCCTACTGCCAGGACAATAATCTGACTTGGCTCAACTGGGATTGGCTGTATTCGCCACATAAGACCCGTGAAATGCGCCGACTGGAAACAGTTTCCCAGCTGGTCTCTCTTCGCAAGTCGCTTGATCTCTACCATCATGAGGACTTCTTCACGAGGCTTACGCAGCTTGGTCTGCTTAAGCCTTCCAGTCGTGTGAAATGGTTCCTGCCGGATGGTTCCTCACCAGTGGAGCGCGATTGGTTCGATCTCGGCATCCGCAGCTTCACGATGCGTCTGTTGTCCAATACCGAAGTGGATGTGTGCATCGTGGTCAACGGCGTGGCCGAGAACCGTGACTTCCATCTGCCTGATGACAGCACGTGGGTTCCCAAGTGGTGCTCCGCGGAGGTCAATGGCATGTGGCCTGGGCAGGGTGGCCATGTGATGGCGGATCAGGATTCGGAAGACATCAGCGTCTGGATGCAGCACGTACAGAACGCTGATGCGACGGTACGCAGGCTTGCCGAGGAGGCTCGGGCCAAAGCGGCTGCCGAACCAGTAGAGAGCGCAAAGTCCACTGACCAAGTACGAACCGTACAGTCACATACCACGCAACTGAGCGATGAGGAATCCACAGTGACTGCTGAATTCCCCGCGGTCAAACGGGCCCATGCAACTGCCGCCAAAGAGAAGACCACAGCAGATAAGGCCGCGATGGATGCGGAACAGCTGCTGCGTGTCACCGAGGCGCTCAATGCAGTCGGACAGTCAGCCGCGGCAATCCTCAATGACGATGCTGTCAATGCTACGGATGCAGACGAGACCACGGCCGCCAATGTGTGGACCATGCCAGCGCTGAGCATCACGCTGATGAAGCAGGTTCAGCACTAGGGGACTCAGCCAAATCCGGTGCAGCGCATATCGACACATACCAAAGAACCCCTCGCGGTAATCCACGAGGGGTTCTTTGTGCTCGGTAGAAACAGTTCGAAGCGAAATTAACGCTTGGAGAACTGCGGTGCGCGACGTGCCTTGTGCAGACCGGCCTTCTTGCGCTCCACGACACGGGAGTCGCGGGTCAGGAAGCCAGCCTTCTTCAGGGTTGCGCGGTTGGCGTCACGATCGATGGCGTTCAGAGCGCGGGCAACGCCGAGACGGATGGCGCCGGCCTGGCCGGTGGTGCCGCCGCCGTCAACGAGGACGATAGCGTCGAACTTGCCTTCGAGCTTGAGCAGAACGATCGGGGAGTTGACCTCACGCTGCAGCAGCTTGGAGGGGAAGTACTCCTCCAGAGTGCGGCCGTTGATGGTCCACTTGCCGGTGCCCGGAACCAGACGAACACGGGCGACAGCTTCCTTACGGCGACCGGTGCCGTAGCCCGGCTCGATAGCGGAAGTGCCGGTGCCAGCGCCAGCGTTGGTTTCGGTGGTGTAGTTGGTGAGCTCCTCTTCGGTCTCGACAACCTGGGAGTCGTTGGTGTTTTCAGCCATGATATCTATCTCCTCTCAGGTTTCACTTGGCCTGCTGCGAGATCTGAGCGATCTCGAAGGTCTTCGGCTGCTGCGGGGTGTGCGGATGCTCGGCACCGCGGAAGACGCGGAGACGATCAAGCTGCACCTTTGCCAGACGGTTCTTCGGCAGCATGCCCTTGACAGCGGCCTTGATGATGCGCTCAGGGTTGTTCTCAAGCAGCTCGGCGTAGGAGTCACGACGCAGACCGCCGGGACGACCGGAGTGAGAGTAAAGTTCCTTGCCCATCTTGTTGCCGGTGAGAGCGATCTTGTCGGCGTTGATGACGATGACGTAATCGCCGAGATCAGCGTGCGGAGCGTAGGTCGGCTTGTTCTTGCCGCGCAGCAGGGTTGCAACCTGGGAGGCAAGACGGCCCAGCACCACGTCGGTGGCGTCGACGATGTACCAGTCGTGAGTCAGATCAGCTGGCTTCGGAGTGAAAGTTTTCACTGGAGTACCTTTTCTATATATTGTGTTCCGGGTCTCGGCTGCCTGGCGTGGTTTGGTTAGGACCGCATCCAAAAAGCTTTGAACCTCATTATCCGTGGGCTCCCTGAAAGTCCTCGATGGCGAGTGGGATAGCGCTTTGAAGGACCCCTTAGGGAAACACAACAATCCACTAGTATATCGCCACTGCTGACATTTCACACGCCGGCCGCAATACGCACTTACATGCACCTATTTCAAGCCGCTCATAAACCGTGACTGTAGGTTTTTCAACGTTTTCCGTTCAAAAACCTGCAGTCAACGTTCAGATTCCTACAGTCAGTGTTCAAAACCCTACAGTCAGACAATAATGCCGACGCCGTGGTCGGCGCCGGCAAGAAGGGAATACCCAGAGGAAGAACACCCTGAGTATTGTGGCTTAGTTATTGAAAATCTGTGCGAACCGCTGTGCGCCCGGGGTATCGAATACTGATTCGAGCGGAACCACATTGCCCTTGGCATCGGCCAATGGAATACGCCAGTTCGGGTATTCGTTATTGGTGCCAGGCTGGTTCTGTGCACGCTTCTCCCCCACCGCATCGGTGATGGAAGCGGCGAAGAGCTTGCAAGGCGCATCCTTCAGCGCACGATAGAGCGCATCAACGATCTCGGACTCATGAGCCACGCGGTCTTCGGCGGAGGCGGCATCCAGATAACCTTGATCAACCAGCATGGAAATCATGGCGTCCTGTTCGGCCTTGGCCGAAGCCTCAAACTCCTCTGCCGGGCCGGTGAGCAGGCCAAGCCGTTCACGAATCTTGACATGCTCATATTCAAGGTACCCTGCAGCCGGCGGCAAATCATGCGTATTCACCGAGGCCAGCGCGTAGGGACGATACTCGGACGGTTTGCGGAACACACCATCGCGCTGCTCGAACCATTCCACTGCGCAACCCAGAATGCCGTGGCTGGCCAGAGAATCAGCCACATGCTCCGGAACCACACCCAAATCCTCACCGACGACCACGCCACCTGCGCGAGAGGCTTCGATAGCCAGAATGCCCAGCATGATGTCCGAGTCGTAATACACATAGGCACCATCCACGGCGGAGTGCCCTTCCGGAATCCACCACAAACGGAACAGACCCAGAATGTGATCTATGCGCACGGCACCGGCACGTGCGAACATGTCGTGCACCATATTGCGATAGGTCTGGTAGCCAGTGGCTTCAAGATCAAGCGGGCTCAGCGGCGGCTGACTCCAATTCTGCCCCTGCTGGTTGAACATATCCGGCGGAGCGCCGACCGTGGCACCCTTGGCGAATCGTTCAGGGTTCCACCACACATCGGCACCGTAAGGATGCACGCCCACGGCCATGTCGGACATGATGCCGATGCGCATGCCGGCATCCTTGGCTGCCTGTTGGGCGGCGGCAAGCTGTTCCACGGCGATCCACTCAAGCCAACGATAGAAGTCCAGCGTATCCGGGAACTGATCCTTCAGATTGGCGATCTGCGTGGAATCGCGGTTCAGCGCCTGTTCCCAACCGTTCTTATCGGCAGTGGGAGCACCCCACTTGTCGTAGCACAGGCACCAAGTGGCGTATGCCTCCAGATCGGAGCCGCTGTTGGCCTTGAACTGGTCGAACTCGGCCTGGCGCTGCGCGCTGCGACCCGCCTTGAAGATGATCCACAGCGCATGCATCTTGCTGCGCCACATGGCGTCGCGATCAATCAGCTGCGAATCACCATTCAACGGATCCACGTCGGAGTGAAGTGCGTCCACCTGATTCTTGGCATCCTCAGGAAGCTCCGCATATTCAGCAACCGATTCAGGGCGAATATAGGTGAAGTTGACGAGTCGACGGCTAACCGGCAAATACGGTGAAGGAGTGAGAGGAGAAACCGGTTCGGCGGCATGCACCGGGTTAATGAGAATGAAATCAGCCCCGGTCTTCCTCTTGGCGTCGACCAGCATCGTCTTCAGATCTTCGTAATCGCCTACGCCCCAGGATCCGGAAGAACGAATCGAATACAGTTGAGCCATCCAGCCCCACAGGCTGCCGTTCTTCATCGGGTCGAGCAGATCGACCTTGCTTGGGGCGCTGATCAGCGTGGCGTCCTGTGTACGCCCGCCTACGGTGACATGCAGTTTGTGATACCCAACCGGCAAATCCGCCGGAATAATCAGCGCGGCCGTGGAAACGAACCGGTCACCAAGGTCGAATGCCTGCGAACCGTCTCCCGGGCCAACCTCAATCACACCCTCGTACATCTCGCCGTTTTCCAGTGTGATAGTGGCACTCGGGGCCTCCAAGATACCGGTGTTGACCAGCACATGGTCTTCCACACCGGCCGTATGCAGCACGGTCGGCGCAACCAGCCTGGAATAGCGTTCTTTCAGGATGCGGCGAATCGCGGCATCCTGACTGTCTTCGTCACGGGCTTCAATGCCCAGAGCAGCAAGTACCTCGATTAGGACTTCATCGTCGATTTCATGGTAATCGTGGCTCATACCCATGTAACTGGTGCCGATGCCAACGAGCTTGGCAAGACGAATCAGCGGGCGAGCCAATCGCTCCTCATTCTCAGTATTCTCACTCATAGCCTCAGTCTAACGCCCCTTATGCACGCAACGCTGTAACGTAAACGACTCAATTGGTCGAATTTTCCTATTGTTCAATAGGCAATGCCATGAGGTGGCGAAAAACTAGCGCTGGGTGAGAGCGTTGCGAACCTCTTGCGAAGGGTCGTTCGCCAATTTCTGCAGCATGCTTTGAGAGGTATTCGGGTTCAACGCCACCGCCCTGCGCACCATCGAAGCAAGCACGGCAGGGGCTCCTTCTTCACGCTCAGTGCCAAGGGAACCAAGGTAGTCAAGCGTCTCGGCATCAGCCGTAGGGTCCTGGGCACCTTCAAGACGCATCTTCCAGCTCGTACGCTTATTGCGCAAGGCATGATCGCGCACTGCCGGCACAGGGTCCTTGGTCAGTCGGCCTACCAGCCAGTTCTTATCGTCCTCATTGGCCGCCACGGCTTGACGAACCGATGCCTCAGGATCTTCGGACAGCTTGACCAGCACATTTGGGAACGGCATGGTGGTGGCCAGGAACACACGGTCTTCGACCGGGGTATGACGATTACCGGCCACGGCCTCCAACAATGCGGTGGCACGGGAGAACGCCGCCTGATTGGCTCGATCCGGCAACGGCCTGCGTGCGAATTCCGAAAGTTCGGCGGAATCGGTGGAATGACGCAATCGTTCATAGGCCACGGTCAGCGGCTCGAAACCTTTCGCTTCCGTCGTCGCGGAATCATCGACTGCTGCGGCAGGCTGCTGTTCGTTCTCGTTCTGGTCAGTCATAGTTCTCCAGCTTAGCGGTGCTCAGTTTTCTACAGGCACGGGAATGTTGACGCGATCCAAAGGGTCGGGAACCACCGCCGCATTGAACGCCTCACGTACATGGTTTTCGAATCGATCGGTAAGTTCGAGCGGCACCACAGCAGTCAATTCCACATTCATGGTGTAGTTCTCGTCTTCCTGTCTGCCGCCAACCTGAACCAACAGCTGCTGGAATCGGGCAAGCTGCGGGTATTCAAGCCTCACACGGTAGCGTTGCGCGGTCATGATACGAGCCACTTGCGCAGCCTTCATGGCCAGTGAAGCCGCGGAAGAATAGGCACGAACCAGGCCACCCGAGCCCAGCAGTATGCCGCCGAAATAACGGGTCACCGCCACTACGCAATCGGTGGTGCCGGATTGCTTGAGCACATCAAGAATCGGCTTGCCCGCGGTCCCGGACGGCTCACCGTCATCGCTCATACGTTCGGAAAGCCGCCCATCGGCACCGCCGCATACAGCCGCATACGCCACATGGCGCGCTTTGGGATGCCGCTCGCGAATGGTGTTGACGAACGCGATGGCTTCTTCAAGCGTGGCTACGTGCGCGGCGTCCCCGATGAACTCGGACTTTTTCTCGACCAGCGCATCATGCGCGGGAGTCTCAGGCGTGTTGAGAATCGTCTGCATAGGCGTCCGCATCCAGGCATCATCCGCGTTCGGAGACGACGACGTTGTAGTCCTCTCCGGCGAAGTATGCGGTAAGGCATTGAATCATCTGGCGTGTGAGCTCTTTGAACGCACCATCGGTACGCCAGCCGACATGAGGGGTGAGCACAACGCCGGGTACATGGCAGATGGGATCGTCAGCGGCCAGCGGTTCATGATCGAACACATCCAATCCCGCGGGAATATCGCCTTTGCCCAGGCGGGCGAGCAAAGCCCCGGATTCGATGACTTCCGAACGCGCGGTGTTGATGAACAACGTACCAGGCCTCAAATGCTCCAGGTTCTCAGCGGTGACGATGCCTCGCGTGGCATCGTTCAGCGGCAAGTGCACGGAGACCACATCGCTGCCAGCGATCAGTTCGTTCAGATCATCGACAGGATGCGCACCAGTGCGCGCAAAATGCTCGGCCGGCACATGCGAATTCCACGCGCTGACCTCCATGCCGAACGCCTTCGCGATACCGGCCACGGTGGAACCGATGCCGCCGAGACCAATAATGCCCAGCTTGCGGCCGGCCAACTGCAGACCATCGCCACCTGCCCATGCCCAGTTACCGGCTTTCACGTCGGCATCCAGCTGACCAGTGCGGCGAACGAGCTCAAGCATCAGCGCGAACGTGTGTTCGGCCACGGCATGATCGCCATAATGTTCGGCATTGCAGACGCGGATCTTCAGCGTGCGCGCAAGATCCAGATTGATATAGCTGGCCACGCCGGTGCCGCAGAATACGATGCATTTGATACGGCTGCGCTCGCCCAGCGTATGCAACAAATCATCCGAGATATGGTAACCACCCACGAGCAGGGCATCAGCATCGGCGACGCGTTCGGCGAGCACCGATTCATCCGAGGTGAATTCCTCGAACATGCGCACGCGAGCCACGTCGCGCAATGCAGGGAACTGGGCTTTGATGGGCTCAATCATCGACTGCAATACGGAGGGCATGACAACCAACGGCAAATCAGTGCGTTCAGGCTGCGTTTCATAGATCTCGGTCATGGCAACCACATTAGGCTGTCCGTGGGAAAATCAAGTGGATTCGGCCGCTATTCCTGTGTGATGTTCCACTCACGCACCACGTTCTGGTCCGCTCCCATCGAGTAGATGACATTCCATATACGCTGGCGCACTTGGGCATCCTGCGTTTCGGACCAACATGTGCCTATCGGATGGTCGCTCGAAATCGGGCACCATCGGTATGTGCCCTGCTGTTGGTTCGCGGTCGGCAACCAGTCGATGCGGTTCACGCGCCAAGACCCCTTGACCCCTTTCTTGCCTGCGAATTGGACGCGTGCGGTGACACCCTGATTGTTCACGATGGTTGCGGCGGAGGCGCTTTCCGTAACCGCGTTGCCAAGACCATAGATGATCCACGTGCCGTTATAGTTCTCGATGGGCTGCGCACAATGGCATCCGGCACCGTAGATCACGTCGAATGCGCCGGTATCCGCAAGCTCATGAGCCTCAGTGACCTGCCAGGAGTCAGCATAATCGATGTATTCCACGACCGAATGCATTGCGATGGCCACGATATCGGCACCTTGCTCACGTGCTTTGTTGGCCTTATCGACAGCACGCTGAATATCACTGGCATGATGAGGATCATCCGTGTCGCGCAGTCGGTCAACACGCCAGTCGGCATCCGCGACCTCACCGTTGAGCGACACTGTTCCTGCAATCAAGCCAAGCTTGCCGCCGCCAGTCGGAGAATCGATGACCAACGGCTGCATGGAGTCCTCTTCGGTTTTATAGGAACCGGTCTGCGCAATGCCATCAGCCGCCAATGTATCCCATAGGCGAGCGATGCCATCCGCACCTTGATCCCATGAATGATTGGTCGCATGCGTGCAGGCGTTGTAGCCCACGTTGCGGGCGGCATCCGCCACCTCAGGAGGAACGTTGAAAATCGGGTAAGCGGAATATGGGCCACCCCGCTGGGCAATTGGGGTCTCGAAATTGCATACGGCGATATCCGACGCCTGGATATATTGCTTCATCGGCTCGAAAAGCGGGTCGAAGTTGAATGCGGTGCCGTCCGTGGCACTGGTGTTGGCACCACGGAATTGGTTCCATAAACCTTCATGGAACAACAAATCGCCATTGACCAATAGTGCGATGCAATCCTGATCCGGGCAATCCGGGGAATTGCCATGATGCTCGGCAACCGGGGTCGGAGCATGCTGCGATTTGCTGAGTTCTTTGCCTGAGGCAGCGGAATCGGCAATAGACCATTGGCCCGCGTTTTCTTGTGCCGCATTACGGTGCTGAATACCGAACCACAGTCCGATGCCCAGCGCAATAGCCAATGCGAAAATGAAGACGACGACCGCGGCAACGCGCTCGCCACCTGACCGAGTTCCCCTATGTTGCCCTTGACCTCTGATATGGCCCATGACTTTCTGCCTTACACATCGTTGTTGGACTTCTCTCATGGCCAGAATATGACATATTCGGGTCAAATGATGGTCTTTTCCCGTCGTGCCGTTTTTCTGCTGCTATTAGAATGACATTCGGAGACGGGCGGACAATGGCGTACCTCCGGCTCCGCTACATAACGGATCACCGGTTGTAGCGGATTTCGGCTCCGCCCTTTTCACATTGTTCTCATGCACTCTCGCATAAATCAGCAGCTCGAAAACACAAAAAACCCGGGTTCCATATGGAGGAATCCCGGGATATTCGGCGGAGTCAGAGGGATTCGAACCCTCGAGCCGCTTACGCGACTAACACCTTAGCAGGGTGCCCCTATCGGCCACTCAGGCATGACTCCACGTTGCACGTTGAGCGCAACAGCACATTACTGTATCACGAACTGCGGATACGGCGTGCCGCGCGTGGTCATTTACCTTTCGCCGGCGCCGCATCGCCAGAGAAGGTGACGATAACTGCGAAGATGACCAATGCCACGCCAATCAGTTCTCCAACACCTGGAATCTCACCGAAAACGAGACCCACCGCCACAGCTACAGCCGGGTTAATGGACTGCATCACGGAAAAAGCGCCTGACGTGGTGCGGCGCAATGTAATCTGCTCCACCACATATGGAATGAACGATGCCATCAACGAAATAGTGAACAATAGCGCCAGAAGCTTGAACGAGCCGCCAGGCTCCAGAGCCCATGTCGCATCCGATTTCGGCCAAATCACATGTTCCACAGCCGGAACGCCAAGGAATAGCGATTGCACAATCCAGCCAATGGTCACAGCGATGCACAGGTTGTCCAGAGAGTTACCGCCGGCGGCGACGCGCCGCCCGGTGACGATATACACACCCCACATCGAACCGCCGATAAGAATCGCGATCAGACCGATAAGGAAGCTGCCACTGCCGGCCGGATCCGATAGTGAAATACCGGCGAGCAATACCACACCGACTGCGGCGATGCCGATGCCCAGCCGTTCACGCCAACTCCGTCCGGTAATCACCGCCACCGAAAGCGGTCCGATGAACTCGATGGATACGGCAATGCCCATATCCATATTGCTGATGGCTACGTAAAACATCGTGTTCATCAGCACCAATGCACATCCGAGCAGCACCACAAGCCCCCAACTGCGAGCGCTGCGTTTGAACAGCCGGTCTCGCTTGGCACGCTGCCAAGGCCTGCGCCAGGCGAGCAACAGTAGAGTCATGAATCCAACGCGATACCACACGGAATACAACGGGTCGAGCTGGGTGAATGCCAACTTGGCAATGGCCGTGGCCGTATAGATGACCAACGCCTCACCAATCACGATAAGCACCACAGGAACACGATTGAGGATATTGACCACTGCCTTCTTCATAGACCTCACGCTACACGCAGAGTCGGGACACTGCTGCGCTCGCATGGACTGTGCCACGATGTGAACGCAACAATGGAATTCAGCCTTTTATGCACACATAGTGAACGCCATTCAGGCAATCGTTCACGACGCCGCGTAGGCCTACAATACATGGCATGAGTACTGCACCGAGGCTGGCCGCCGCCAAACGCGATTGGGGCCATGACGAGACCGGCTGCACGGTGCTGCATATCGATATGGACGCGTTTTATGCCTCACTGGAGGTGGCGCGCAATCCACAGCTCAAGGGCAAGCCGGTAATCATCGGTACCGGTCCGCGTTCAGTAGTATCTGCCGCAAGCTATGAAGCACGACGCTACGGCATCAATTCGGCCATGCCTTCGGCCCGGGCACGACAGCTGTGTCCGAACGGGATTTTTCTGCCGGTGGATATGCGCTATTACCGTATGATGTCGCATCGCATTATGCACGAGGTGTTTTTAACCATCACGGACCGCTTCGAGCAGGTCTCGGTGGATGAAGGCTATATGGATGTGTCCAGCGCGCTGTTGCAATGGGGTAGACCGAGCGCGATTGGCGCTTGGATTCGCGAGCAGGTCTCGCAACGCTTCCATGTGACGTGCTCGGTTGGTATAGCCGCTAATAAATTGGTGGCCAAGATGGCTTCCACGAACGCCAAGCCTGATGGCATGCTGCTGATTCCCGTTACCCGGTCCGCTGAATTCGTGCAGATGATGCCGCTGCGCGGCATTCCGGGCATTGGCCCCTCGCTGGAGAAGCGGTTGAACGCCTGGGGCGTGACTTCGGTGGCTGAGTTAGCCAGTATGGATGAAAAGGCTCTTACGCGCGCCACCGGTTCCGCAGTGGCTGCGCGTGGATTATGGGCGGCCTCACATGGATTGGATCTGCGCCAGGTTACCCCCGTGCGCGAGGAGAAATCCATTGGTTCCGAACGCACGCTGCTGAAGGACACGCGTAACATGCGTGTGGTGTGCGATCTACTGCGCTCGGCTTGCGATGAAGTTGCCGGCACATTGCGACGTAAAGGATTGGTGGCGCGCACGCTTACGGTCAAGCTGCGGTTCGCGGACTTGAGCTACCAGACCCGTTCATTCACGATGGAATGTCCGACCGATACCGCTGGCGTGCTCTATCCCGAGTGCGTGCGACAGTTGAAAATCATGCTGGGCATGCCGATTGCAGCCGAACCAAGTCAGCCTCTGCCGAAGCTGATTCGCTTGGCCGGCATGAGCACCTCCTCGCTGAGCGAAGCGAAAAACACCGCAGTGCAGCCATCCTTGGATGACATGCTTGAGGAGAGCAGTAATGCTCACGGCAGTACCGCGCAGACTCGGCGGCATGATGCCGAAGCCGCGCTCGACGCGGTACGCCGTAAATTCGGCAACAGCGCAGTGAAATTCGGAGCATAAACGAATCAAGTACAAGCTGACATTCGCGGCAGATCATAGGTCAAGCCGCAAGCCGCTTGCAGGCCTCCCGGATGGCTTCGTCGGTGGCGGTGGCGGAGAAACGCAAGTATGCGGGAGCGCCATAGAACTCACCGGGGCTTGGAATAATGCCGATTTTGGCCAGCTCGGCCATATCAGCCCAGCAATCGCCGGACTTGGCTTTCACCCACACATAGAGCGCACCGGCAGGCATGCGTACGGAATCATACCCATATGCTTTCAGCGCTTCGACCAATGCCGCCAAACGGTTCCGATAACGAGTCCACTGCTGATGCACGGCGGCAGTATCGCGCAAACCTGCAGCCATGGCAGCCTGCACCGGTCCTGGAATGATCTCACCGATCTGCTTGCGATATTCACTCATTTCACGCACCAGACGGTAGTCACCGGCAATCAGAGCGGTACGATAGCCGGCCATATTCGACTGCTTGGAAAGCGAATACAGCACCAGGACGCCATCTGCCGAACCCTCGCAGACCTGCGGGCTCAAAGCGCACGGCGTAGCAGATAAAGCAAACGACCGGCCTGCCGCGGCCGGCTCATTGGATTCCGGTTCCGCACTCGCACAAGTGCCATCCGCAGACGAGCGGACCGAGCGCCAGTCCATCAGCGCATAGCATTCGTCCGAAAGCACGACTGCGCCGATGCGGCGAGCGGCGGCGACGATATCAGCCAGCCAATCCGCACCAATCACTTCACCCGTGGGGTTACATGGCGAGTTGACCCAAATGGCTTTGACATTCGGCACATTGGCCCAGGAATCCACATCGGTCACATCATCGACTTTGAGCACAGTGGCTCCGGCCAACTGGGTGCCGATTTCATAGGTCGGGTATGAGACCTTGGGCTGTACAACCACGTCTCCCGGGCCAAGATGCAGCAGGCTGGCCATTAGCGCCACGGCTTCTTTGGATCCGACGGTGGGCACGACAGCCGCATTGATGGACTTCAGATCCACGCCGCGCATGGTACGGAACCAATCATTGATGGCGGTTTTCAGATTTGCGGTACCAGCGGTGACCGGATAGCCATGCGCATTGGGGGCATCCGCCGCGGCGATCAGCGCCTGCTGTACGCTGGCGGGCACGGGGTCCACGGGAGAGCCGACCGATAGATCGACCATGCCGCCGGGCACGGTTTTCGCCGTGGCCTTATAGCCAGCGATACGAGACCAGTCGTACGGGGAGGAATATGCATGGAAGCCCATAGAAACCCTTTCTTCACAGTGCTGTTCCTAAGATACGACGAACCCCCGGCCATCGCGGTCGGGGGTTCGCAATGTGTGAATCAGCGTTCACTTAATAATTCACTGATTCTGCGGAGGCAGGGCAGCCACCTGCTCAGGATCCTTGCCAATCGGCCCATGGGCGGAAGCGCCACCCAAATCGCCGACCTCAGCGAAGAAGCTAACAGCGGCATCCTTGTACCACGCCCACTCGTCAGGCAAATCATCTTCATAGAAGATGGCTTCGGTGGGGCACACCGGTTCGCATGCGCCGCAGTCAACGCATTCGTTCGGATTGATGTACAGGGAACGAGAGCCTTCGTAAATGCAGTCGACCGGGCACTCGTCCACACAGGCCTTGTCCTTAACATCCACGCAAGGCTGAGCAACAACGTATGGCATGGAATCCTCCTTGGAAATAACGCTGTGTCAATTCTAGGCTCGCGGCCGGACGCTTGACACAACGTATTCCCCGTACTTTACGGTACTTTTCGCGCGAAAAGTACGCTAGATAGCTGGAAGTTCAGCCGTTGATGGCCTTATCGGTCTCAGCGGACAGCTTGTCGGTCAAATCACCGGTGCCCAAGCGTGCATGCCAGTAACCATAGCCGAAGTAAATGGCGAAGCCTACCACCAGCCATACGATGAAACGAATCCACGTGAGCACGGTGAGGTTCAGCATGAGCCACAGATTCGCCAGACCAATCAGAATCGGCACCCACGGGTTGCCCGGAATCTTGAAGGCACGCGGCAAATCAGGGCGCTTCTTACGCATGATTGGAATGGAGATGGCCACCAGTGTGAAGGCGGACAGCGTACCGATATTCACCATATCGGAAAGCACACCGATATCGAACAGGGCGGCGACCAAAGCCACCACAACGCCTACGGCGATCTGCAGACCTGCCGGGGTGCCATGCTTACCGGTCTTGGACAGGCCGCGAGGCAGCAGGCCGTCACGACTCATGGCGAAGACGATGCGGGTCAAGCCGAGCAACAGCACCATCACCACGGTGGCGAGGCCCAACACAATGCCGAAGCTGATAATCTTGGCGGCCCAGTTGGCGCCGACCAGTTCGAACGCGGTGGCGAGCGACGGGCTATCCTGCTGGGCGAGTTCCTTGTAAGAGACCATGCCGGTGGTCACGATGGCCACGAGCATGTACATGATGATGATCAGAGCCATGCCCACGCCGATGCCGAGCGGCACGTTCTTATGCGGATCCTTGGTCTCTTCGGAAGCGGTGGCCACCACATCAAAGCCGATGAAAGCGAAGAACACAAGTGCCGCACCGGACAGGATGCCGGGCACACCATAGATGGACGGCACCATGCCGGTGGCCCACTGCCACAGCGGCTGGCCCATCACGCCGGAGACTGCCGTGGAGCTATCGATGCTGGAGGCCGGTTCGGCCGGCGGCACGAATGGAGTGAAGTTGGAGGCCTTGACGTAGAAGAAGCCGACGATCACCACGAAGAACACGATGGCGATCTTGAGCACGGTCATCGCGCCATCCACACGGGCACCAATCTTGGTACCGAACACGAGCAGGGTGGTGAAGAACGCCACGATGATGATCGGTGCCACATCGATGTGGAAGGAGCCGAACGTCAGATTAGTGTTAGCGTTCCAGCCCATAAGCCGCATGAAGTCGTTCAGGTAGACGCCCCAGTATTTGGAGATCACGGAACCGGCCATGAGCATCTCCAGAATCAGATCCCAGCCGATGATCCATGCCATCAGCTCGCCCACCGTGGTGTAGGTGAAGGTGTAGGCGGAACCGGCCACCGGAATCATCGAAGCGAATTCGGCGTAGCACATCACGGCTGCGCCGCATACGATGCCAGCAATAAGGAAGCTGATAATCACGGCCGGGCCAGCATGGAAGGCGGCGGCCTGCGCGCCTACGGAGAAGATGCCTGCGCCAACGGCCACAGCCACACCCATAATGGACAGATCCCACCAAGTCAGGTTGCGCTTGAGCTTGCGGCCCTCTTCACCTGTTTCGGCAATGGTCTGTTCGACGGATTTCGTACGGAACAGTTGCATAAAGCCTTCTCTTTTCTCTAAAGCGCACCTGAGCACGCAAAAACATCGAAAAACGAGTATAGAAGAGGCCCTGTGACTTGTCTATTACCTATCGGTAACTTCCCTGCGTCTACTCCCCCAGCACACCTACGCATACTGGTTCTGGAATGAGCTCGATGCCGAACGCGTCACGCACACGCTGCTGCACTGTGCGAGCGAGCCGCTCGATATCCTTGGCTGTCGCCTTTCCGCGATTGGTAAGCGCCAGTGTGTGTTGTGTGGATAGGCTGGCCGGCGCATCAGCAGCGACGGCGAATCCCTTGTGGCATCCGGCATGGTCAATCAGCCAGGCGGCGGATGTCTTGACGCCCGGCTCACCGTTCGGCAGCACGGCTTCGAAACGTGGTGCATCTTCCGGCAGATTCGCAGCCTGATTGGCCGGAAGAATCGGATTCATGAAGAACGAACCGCAGCTGTGACGATTGTAGTCAGGGGCAGGCAGACCATCTTCAGTCGGTTCGATGCCAGATGCGTCATTGCGCGCAGACAAGCGCTGCAAATCGGCCAGGATATTGTTTTCACGCTTGGCATCGGCCATCGCGGGCAACGCATAACGCGTAGGGTCCTCAAGCATGCCTTTGGCCGCGCGCACCTTGAGCACCGCTTCACGGATTTCCTTGGTGTCCATGCGATCGCCGACTTCAACGCCAAGCGCCTTGGCAAGCTGGCCGTAGCCCACCGTGCCTTGGGCAGAGTGAGTGAGCGCGAATGTCACGGAGAGCACCACATAACGCGGCGTAGGGAAGAATTCCTGCGCAGGAACTCCGGGAGCCTGATACATGCTGGCCTTGAGTGCTGAGTAACGATACCCGAAATGAAGATCGTCCGGCGTCAGGTCGCGCGTGGTCTTGGTCTCGCGGTCCCAGACTTCCACGGATTCCACCGAGGTGGCGACTTCCTGACCATATGCGCCAATGTTCTGCACCACCGATGCGCCCACCGTGCCGGGAATGCCGGAGAGGCCTTCGACGCCTTCGAGCCCGATTTCCACGGTGAAGGCCACGAAATCATCCCAGTTGGCACCGGCCTCGGCATTCACATGCACAGTGCGGTCCTGGCCTTCCACCGGAGCGGCTTCGTCCGGCACCGTGATGAGTCTGCGGGCGTCACGCACCACCACACCATTGAACGGCTCGTCGGCGATGAGCATATTTGAGCCTCCGCCAATCACCACCAACGGCAGACCCTTGGAATCGGCATCCTCCACAGCCTCGATCAGGCCGACACGCGTGGTCGGTTCAATAAAATGGGCGATTTCGCCACCCACGCCCATGGTGGTGATGTCTGCAAAGCTAGTCATGGTCCTCTATCCTAGTGGCTACGAACGCCGAAATACGGGCTGGAATGGACGCATCCGGCAATTCGAAGCGTCCAATAGGACTTTTTGCAGCCGAAAAACGTCCATTCCAGCCCGTATTTCGGCAATAGATACGAAAAAACCCAGCCACATGGACTGGGTTTTGAAGCTTGATGCTGTGCGATCAACGAGTCTCGCGGTGCACAGTCTGCTTGCCGCAGCGCGGGCAGAACTTCTTGAGCTCAAGACGATCTGGGGTGTTACGACGGTTCTTGGTCGTAATGTAGTTGCGCTCCTTGCACTCGGTGCAGGCCAGCGTGATGCCCGGACGGATGTCGGCGCTCTTAGCCATTCTCATTCACCTCTGTGTTTACTAGGTATAATTTGCGCCCACCGGTTAGCGGGCGCAGTTTGTAGCGAGGAAGAGGCTCGAACTCTTGACCTTACGATTATGAGTCGTACGCTCTAGCCAGCTGAGCTACCCCGCCAGAGAGCCCCGAGTGAGAATTGGACTCACGACCTCTTCCTTACCAAGGAAGTGCTCTACCACTGAGCTATCGGGGCGTGGCGGATAGTGGATTCGAACCACTGAAGCACGAAGCGGCTGATTTACAGTCAGCTCCCTTTGACCGCTTGGGAAATCCGCCAGTCTGTTTCCCGCTGCGGCGTTTGACCTCAACAGGCAACTCGGATATATAAACACATCTGGCGGACTCACGCAACTCTAAACACGTTTCGGCGTGTCGCACACGGACAGACTTCGTCTGACTGTGCATCTACGGGCCCGCCCGGCTTCCGCCGGGAGCCCGTCATCAGAGGGAGCCAAGGTCATAGCCTTAGAAGCCAGCGGCCTTGAGCTTGGCGCACACGTCGATGACCAGGTCGTTGGCCTCTACCTCACCGATGGAAATACGGATACCCTCACCGGAGAAGACACGCGTGGACAGGCCTGCGGCCAGGAACTGAGCGGCGGCTTCATCGGTCTTCTCCCCCAGAGGCAGCCAGAAGAAGTTCGCGTATGGCTCCGGGAAGTCCCATCCCTGTTCCTTCAGCGCAGCCACCACACGGTTGCGCTCGGAGATAATCGACTTCACACGGTCGGTCAGCTCGTCGTAGGCGTTGAGGCTGGCGAGCGCCGCGGTCTGAGCTACATCGGTCACGCCGAATGGCAGGGCCACCTTGCGCATACCATCGATTACATCCTCCGGAGCGATGCCGTAACCGATGCGCAGACCGGCCAGACCATAGGCCTTGGAGAAGGTGTGGGCCACCACTACGTTCGGGAATTCGCGGAAGAGATCCATGGCCACGGACGTATCCGCATCTGTGTTGAACTGGAAGTAGGCCTCGTCGAACAGTACCAGCACGTCGGAGGGCACGGCTTCCATCAGGCGGTGGGCGTCGGCTGCCGCCACGGACGTGGAGGTCGGGTTGTTCGGATTGTTGACGATTACCAGACGGGTCTTCCCGTTGACCGCATTGATCAGACCATCGATATCATGCGAGCCATCCGGCAGGTTCGGCACCTGCACGCTGGTGGCCCCAGCACCAGCCACGATAATCGGGTATGCCTCGAAGCTGCGCCACGGGTAGACGACTTCGTCGCCGGGGCCGGCCACGAGCTGAACCAGCTGGGTGATGACTTCAGTGGAGCCGCAGCCAAGCACGATGTTCTCCGGCTTGACGCCGATTTCCTCGGCCAAGCGCTCCACCACGGCCCAGCCACGCATATCAGGGTAACGGTTCAGATGCGGCAACGCATGGCCTTCGATGGCCTTGACCACGCTAGGCAGCGGATCAAACGCATTTTCATTGCTGGAAATCTTGAAGGAGCGCTGACCCTCAACCTTGGGGGCCGGCTTGCCTTGCTTGTAGGAGGGGATGGTATCGATAATGCTGCGATGTTTGAAACTCATGGCCCTATCCTATACCGTTTTTCTTATACACCGCTCAAAAAGCCCGAATTAGCGCGGTTTTCGGCTGATTGCCCATGCTTGCGCGCCATTGACCGCTGCTGGCATGCTGGGCACATGACTTCTGATCTTGTACATCACGGCAAATCCTTCGACGGCAAGCCATTGGGGTTCGGCACGCTGTCCATCCATCTTGGCAATGGTGTTGACGCTGAAACCGGCGCCATCCGTCGCCCCATCACGCTCGCCAACGCCTACGCGCTGCCCTACGATCCGTCCGATATCAACTGGTCCAGCTCGGATGTGAATCTCTACACCCGCAATGGCCACCCGAACCAGCGGTATCTGGAGGAAAAACTCGCCCGGCTGGAAGGCTCCGAAGACGCGGTGGTGCTCGCCTCCGGCGTGGCCGCCCTTTCCGCCACGTTCACCACATTCCTCAACCGTGGGGATCATGCGATCTTCTCCGACACCACATATATCGCCGCATATCGTCTGCTTAATCAGATTCTGCCGGAAAAATACGGCATTGAGACTTCGATTGTGGATACCTCCGACCCGCAGAACGTCGCCGATGCGCTGCGCCCGAATACCAAACTGGTGCATATCGAGACGCCGGCCAATCCGACGCTGAAGGTATCCGACATCAAGGCGATTGCCGATCTGGTGCATGAGCACGGCCAGAAGACCGGCACCGAGACGCTCGTCAGTGTGGATAACACGTTCAATACGCCGTATAACGTCCGCCCACTTGATTTGGGCGCCGATATCGTCATCGAATCGCTGACCAAATACATCAACGGCCATGGCGACGCACTCGGCGGCGTGATCGCCACCACCAAGGCCCGCGCCAATGAGATTCGTTTCACGGCACAGGTGAACTTCGGCGGCATCATTTCGCCGTTCAACGCTTGGCTCATCAACCGCGGCTCGGTGACATTGCCACTGCGCATCCGCCAGCATAACGCTTCGGCTCTAGCCATCGCCAAGCATCTGGAGTCGATTCCGTCCGTGCGCTTCGTCGCTTACCCCGGTTTGGAATCACATCCGCATCATGATGTTGCGGTAAGCCAGCTCGCCCGGCCTGATTCAGGGTTCGGCGGCGTGCTGGCGTTCGGCCTGGACACCGACCATGATGGGCACAATCGGTTCGTCTCCAAACTCAATGTGATCACCTCGGCGGTGTCCCTAGGCCACGATGAATCGCTGATCGTGTTCCTCGGCGAGGATGATGAGCGCCAGTACCTGTATCCGCCGGAGTTCCATCGCGGCTTCTTCCGTCTGGCTGTGGGACTTGAGGATACTGACGATCTGATTCGCGATATCGATCACGCGCTGGCTAAGGCCGGCTTCGAGGTGTGATCCTGCTGAGTGCCTAGTGCATGCGCCCATATGCGTATGCACTAGGCACTGAGTCATCTCCTGGATTCCGCCAAACTCCACAATGCTTTCAACTGTTCGGCAAGCCCGTCCACCGGCTTGGATGTGCCGCCAAAGGTGGATGCAGTAGCATTGCGTGCGATGGCGAGCACCGCCTCAGCACAATCGGGATATTGCTGTGCTATAGCTTCGGCAATATCCATATCCGTATCGGCGGCAGCCGGCTTAGGCTTTTTCGCCGCTCGACGCACTTCATGCCATGCGGCCTGCCAGGCCGCTGCAACAAGCTTGTGATTGTCAGGGGCTGCTTTGGCACGGTCGATTATCACCAGTACGCGCCTGCGGCGTAGCCAACGCCATAATCGTGGTGCTCCACAACCGGCACCAACCAGCGCCAATACCAGTGCGGCAATAATCAGAACGCGCAACCATGTCGGATTGGCCATGAACCGATCAGCCGCTTCAGCCCAGATGTTTCCAGAGCCATCGGCAACGGTATCGGCAAACTGTTGTTTATCGGCGTTGTTGGCGGCATCAGAGGACTGCTCGCTGCCGGTATTACTGTTTTGCTCGGCTTGGCCATCAGTCTGGCTTTGGTCGGGAGTGACTGCGGCATCCGAACCATCAGAAGCAGCAGCAGAGTTCGAGTCGGAGGTATCGGACGAGCTGGTGCCTGAATCCGAAGAGGCCGAGCCGTTCTCGGTGGTAGCGGGCGTCACATCGAATGGCACCCAGCCAACGCCATCCATATAAGCCTCCACCCATGCATGCAATTGCTTGGATTGCACGGTGAAGAATCCGTCTTTGCCGCGAGGCTCGACGCCGGCGTTGTAGCCGATCACGATGCGCGTGGGCACGCCCAGCGCACGGCCAAGCACCGCCAAAGCCGATGCGTAATGCTGGCAATAGCCCGAATGCCCGTTTTCCGGATCGAGGAAATCGTTGATGACTTCCAGATTGTCTCGCCCATCGCCGTCCGGTGCATCAAGTGAATACGTGAACTTGTTCTCCGGATTGGTGAAGTATTCCACGAGCCAGCGCATCGCGCGCACCTGATCGTCGTAGCTGGAACTGGTAATGGATATTCCCGCCGCTTGAGCCTGCTGAATCACGGCACGAATGTTGGCCGGCAGCCGCTCCGGCAAGGATGTGTACCGGCTTTCATGCGCATGTTCATCACTGCGCTCCACATACTGTTTCAATCGTTCAGTGATCGGATTGCTGACGTCGCTATCACTGCCGACCATCATCGTATAACCGGAAAGCCCGGAGTTCATACGCCTTAATGCGGCGAGAGCTTGGCTGGTCCACAAATCCTGGCCATAAAATGTGGCAACACCACCATCCATAGCCTGGGTACCAACTACATCAATAATGGGCATGGCGAGAACAAGAGTATTCGGTGCGCCTACGCCGATAACGTAATCGTCACGGCCGAATCCCAGCTGATCTACTACGGTATCGTCAAAAACAATGCCGCTGGGCATGCTGATGTACTTGCCATCAGCGATTCGCACCTCTCCGCCGTCATCACTGGCTTTGCCCAGATACCAACCTGACGGTCCAATGATCGAGCCGTCATCACTGATGGTGGCATTGATGATCAGCGTATCGTCTTGGACACTGACAAGTCCGGTATCGGCAAGGTTGCGACGAGCCTGATACCAAGCGTTCTTTTCCTCTTCTCCAGCTGCAACCTTGGTGCCTATCAGACTGTTTTTAGCGTCCGTGATGACGGAAAGCTTGCTGAAACCACTTGAATTGGTAATGGGGTCAAAGTCGGCGCCGAACACAGTGTACGTGGTGTCTGCCGAGGTACCGGATGTGCGGTTGTATACCGTGCCGTCCTGATACATGAGCCAGTCAGCGCCTGCACCTTCCACGTACGAGGCCATGCCGGGCACTGGCAGGAAACGGGATTTGAGGGTGTCGATGCGCACGGTGGCATTCACCATGAACTGTTCGAGCGTGTTCCGGTTGGAGGTGGCTACCATGTAGCCGTCGTAACCCAAGGAATACATGTACATGCTTAAGGGGTTCATGCCGCGGCGTTGTTCTCGAGTGAGTTCGTCTTCGCTATTGCGACCAAGCTGGATGCCGGAACCATATAGTCCAGCGTCAAGTGCGAGTTCGCGATCGTAGCCCCAAGAGTCACCGTCGAAGTTATCCAATGTTGTGAGGCGCATATAGCTGCGTTTATACGCCTGGTAGGTGAGCACGGTGGCGTCGGACCCGGCTTCGATGTTGCGTTTCAGGTCAATCATCGGGCTGACGGTGTTCGACGTGAACATGCCGCCGCCTTCACCGATGGATAATGGCACTTGATAAGCCAGTTCGGCAGCCGGTGCCGTGAGCGGCACGGTGATGGTGACGGCAAGTACGACGGCAAGTAATGGTGCGAGACTTAAGGTACTGCCGGGTCCTTTGAGCGAGAAAGGCGACGATATTGCGCGAGCTGCCGGCGCAGCCAGTCGGATACGGCTCATTTGCAACGAAGTATGCTTATGCCCTCGCAAGCCTGTTTCGAACTTCATGTCGGGATGCGTGCGCTCAGGATGCGCGGCCCACAGCAACAACGGGAAAGCCGCAACGACGAGTCCTATGGCCCACAATGGCGCCGTGTGACCGGCGAGCGCGTAATCCGCAGCCAATGCGGTTACCGGCAGTACGGCCATAATCGGCCGGGCAACCCGCCAAATCAATACCAGGCGAATCAACAATGCCGCAGCGGCAACGAGCAACAGTAGGAACAGGTCTGCATGTCCCACGACCTTAAGCGGGGGCAATTGCAGGTTCAGCGCATCGAATCCGCTGACCACAGTGCTGGTATAAAGTCTCCACGAATCCGCAAGGTTTGCGGCCAAACCGCCCTGATGCCAAATCGGCGCCAGCAGATCCTTCAGATGCACTATGGAAAGTACGGCGACGACAAGAATCTCCATTACCGCAAAGGCCACGATTCTGCATATATCGACGGCCCATCGCGGGCGATGAATATGCATCGCCAGGCGCGCACTCGGGATGACGCTTCCGATGGCAACCGTTGCGAAACTAGCAGCGGCAAACCAAATCCACATACCTGTTGGAGCGATAAGGCCCGTAAGCGCGTTAAGAGCAATGGCAAAGGAGATGAGCAGCGGCAGCCAGCCTCTTGTAGAGAAGAAAACCTCCTGTGAAACCGGTTTACGGGGAGAGAACTCCACTACGAGGGGCTGCACCTCCATCGCATCCACCACCAGCGACGGCCCTTGGGTGGTGAGCCGGCGAATGGCCGCCTCTCGCGACGATGCCGGTCCTGATTCCGCAGGGCGTACCGCAGCCAGGAATCGTTCAATGTCAGCGATTCCCTCATGGCATTGGACTCCATCGGTGGCAATAATGCGCTGCCGGCGTTTCCCCGCCGCGCGCACGACCGACAGCACGGAAGCCACTTGAACGTCGAGCTGCTCGGCGCTCGTATCGGAATGCAACACCACGATGATCGTAGGGCGGGCATCACGCCCGGTTTCACGCGTCATCAGCTCACCGCGCCGGGCCGTATGCTTCCATGAGATCAACTTCAGTGGATCGCCCGGAGCATAGGTGCGCACACCACCAGATTGCTCCTGATGACTGGTACCAGCTTGCCGCATATCAGCGGCAACACCATCGCCGTCTGCCGGGCCTTTGACTTGCGGCAACACCAAAGTCTCCTCTGATGTAGGCACGATTTTGGTTGCCGCGAACAAGCCCAACGGCGCGATCCAATGCACCGCCGTATTCAGCGTTACGTATCGTCCACGTCGGTTCGCAGGCGGGTCGCCTATCATACGCGCCACCGTATGCCCGAATTGATCCCGCTGCTCGATTTGTTTCCGGCATTGCGGGCGTCCAATGGCCAGCACACCGAACCATTGCAGCATAATCATCACCAATGAGCAGACGAAGAGTATCGCAATGGCAATGGTCGTATCCATCAGCATCCGCTCATCGAGCAACAGGCCGCCAAAGCAGCTTGCGCCACCTGCAGCCAACAGTACGAGTCCACCAACCGTGGGGCGAATCAATCCGTGCCGGCGATGATGCTGCCGCTGGAGCCGCTTAGGCATGGCCATGATCATTCAACCTTCACGCGCGCGGCACAGGGATGCCGGACACGATATCCGCGATAATCTGCCGCGCACGGTTCAAATCGCCGGAGCCAAAGCCAGCATCATCCAGTACCAGTCGATGTGCGAGCACCGGCGAGGCAAGCACCTGTACATCATCCGGCAGCACATAGTCACGGCCCGCAATATAGGCGCGGGCACGGGCCATGGCCGCCAGATGCAGGCTGGCTCTTGGGGAGGCACCGAAACGCACGCTTTCATGCTCTCGCGTGGAGCGAGTAATCGAAACCAGATAGTCGGCTACCGTATCGGCGATAGCCACTTTGCGCACCGCCGATCGTATGACGCTTGCTTCACGCGCACTGCACACCTGACTCACTCGGTCAAGTGGATTGGACCAATCAGCGGAGGTAAGCATAGCCGCCTCGGCTTGCGCCGACGGGTACCCGAAACTCGTGCAGGACATAAAACGGTCAAGTTGCGCTTCCGGAAGCGGATAAGTGCCCTCAAGTTCAATCGGATTCTGAGTGGCGATGACAAAATACGGGTCTGGCAGCGAATGGCTGTGGCCGTCGACGCTGATCTGTCCTTCGTTCATGGCCTCCAACATCGCCGACTGGGTTTTGGGGTTCGCGCGGTTGATCTCGTCGGCTATGACGATATTCGCGAACAGCGGTCCAGGATGGAATTCGAAATCATGGGAATCCTGCGAATAGATGCTCACACCCGTCAAATCGCTGGGCAGCAAATCCGGCGTGAACTGGATGCGGTTGGCCTCCCCGCCAATGGCCTGGCTCATGGCACGTGCAAGCGTGGTTTTACCTACACCGGGCACGTCTTCGAGAAGCAGATGACCGCCTGCCGCGAACGTGGTGATCACCAAGTCGATGACCTCGCGCGAGCTGGACAGTGCGGATTCAAGCATATCGGCGATACGGGTGAGTGCGTCCGGAGTGACTGGCGCCGCAACGGATTCGGCATGCAGCGTTGCAGGCGTATTGGTGGATGGTTCGACAGCGGGAGCGGTAGCGGTCATAGACAGCCTCTTTCATAGGGACTTCACCGCTATCCAGTGTACGTGTGCCGCCTGCGCCGGCCCAAATACGCTGTGAGCATGGCTGCACATTCCTACTTCGCACCGCCCCTTCCCTCGGCAAACGCACACTGAGCGTCAGTAAGCGTACGTTTGCCAAGAAAGGGAAGGGAATACAAAAATCCCGGCCCTGCGGGGAACCGGGATTTTCAGTAAGTACCGTGTACCGTTACTCAGCCGAGGATGGCCAGCACGTCACGAGCGCCGATGATGAGGTAATCCTCACCCTCGTAGTGCACTTCGGTGCCGCCGTACTTGGAGTACAGCACCTTGTCGCCGACCTTGACGTCCATCGGGATACGCTCGCCCTTGTCGTCACGACGGCCCGGGCCAACGGCCAGCACTTCACCCTGCTGCGGCTTCTCCTTGGCGTTGTCCGGAATGTACAGGCCGGATGCGGTCTGGGTCTGGGCTTCTGCCTGCTTGACGATGATCTTGTCTTCCAACGGTGTGAGCTTAATCGACACTGTGGGTCACCTCGTATCTGCTTGTAGTTCAGTTCGATAATGCCGCGCCAGAACGCCTCAAGAGGCTGACGATCACTTGCGTTGTCCCTTTGCGCTAGGACACATGGTAGCGCGATTATTAGCACTCTGCCAACTCGAGTGCTAACGCTGTGAGAGAAAATCAGTTGCCGCGGCGGGCAAGGATGGAATCCAGGCCCACGCTCAGTGAGTCAGAAGTAGCGGCTGGGGCCTCCACTTCGGCATGTTCCTCACGTTCGCGGAATGATTCTTGGGGCTCCTGCGCAGCAATATCATCTGCATTATCGGCAGCGTCGGCCTTCTCTGCATTGGTATCAGCAGCTACAGAGTCGACTTCAACGGACTTGCCGCTGGCCGCAGCCTGCGCATCGTCGGCGGCCTTCACCGCGCGGGCCTCATCGATCAGCTTCTCAGCGACTTCAGGTTCAACCGGTTCGGCCTTGGATACCTGGCGGGTGGACTTGATCTCCAGGCTCTCGGGAGCATTGCCCTCATTGCGAGGCTCACCCAGCGAGAAGGAGATAAGGTCCTGGGAAGTGGCCATATCGAATACATCCAGAGCGCGTGCGGGCTTGACCGAGGCCAACTCGGAAGTTGCGTCGGCGGCTTCGGTTTCGTTGTCGCGTTCATCACGAACCGTCAGGGAAGGTTCCACCTTGGCCTGCTGGCCTTCGGCAGCGGCATCGGACTTAGCTTCAGCGGCATTATCGCCAGCCGCAGCTTCACGCGCCGCCTTGGCCTTTGCCTGCTCGATTTCAGCCGCGCGCAGAGCACGACGAATCTGGCGGCTCTCCATCACCTCAGTGGAGGCCTCCTCAGCAGCAGCATCGGCACTCGACGTTGCGATCTGAGCGTTCTTGTCAGCAGTTTCATTGGTAACTGCGGCGGCCTTCTGCTGACGCTTTGCCAGCTGCGGGGCGCGCTTGCGTGCACGCTCATAGCGCTGAACCTTCTGTTCCCACTCGCGGGCATGGCGCGCCGCATTGGCGCCCAAAGCCAGAACCACAACGGTCAGTGCAAACGGAATCAAGGCGAACAGCGGGCTGAAGTGCAAGGCGAACGCCAGCACCAGCATCAGCACCGTCACGGCAAGCAGCGAACCAACCAGAATCTGACGGCGCCGGATGGACTGCTTGCGCAGCTCACGCACATGTGCAATATGCGCCGGTGTCAGCTTCGCTGACGTTGTAGATGCTGGCATTGCTGCCCCTTTCGCCTCACGCGGCTTGACATCGCCGAATCGTCTGCCATCTTCCGCCTGCACAATGCGCAGTGACGGCGAGTAACGATCCTGACGGTGTTCGGCTGCACGCTTCATGCCGTTGGCCGTGCGTGCAGGCAGCCATACAGCAATAACAATCACCGCAATCACCAGCACAATAATGGTGCTCAGTGACTCGTAACCCATAGAGTCAAGAATAGGAGACGTGCCGACGAACTGGGCGGTTACTCGCCGGGCGTGTCGGATGATGAACCCGATTGCAGCAGACGCTCGGTAAATCCTTCTCCGGCGTTTTCAGCCAGCAGCGAGAACGTCACATGGTCCCGCCACTGTCCGTTGACATACATGTAGCGCTCTTTCAACCCCTCATGATGTGCGCCGACCTTGCGCACCACGGCCAGCGAGCGCGCGTTATCAGGCAGAATCGCGATTTCCAAACGGTGCAATGCCGGGCCGAACGGATCGGTCAGCGCCCAGTCGGCGAGCATGGCGAGAGCCATTGGAGCGAAACCACGACCAGCGTAGAGCTGATCGACCCAGTATCCCACCACTCCCGTGCGCATCGCGCCATATGAGATGGCACCCAGCGAGATCTGGCCGACGATGCGCATCTGGTATTCGATGGCGAACAATGCTCCGGTGCCATGCTGTTCGTTGCGGCGCTGACGCTGGATCCATTGGTTGAAGGTGATGGCACCGCCGTGCATCGGGTCCCCGGATTCCCACGGAGCCAGCCATGCGTTGTTGCGCCAACGCACTTCGTTCCATGCCTCCTCATCATCCATGGTGAGAGGGCGAAGCGCAATAGGGCAACCGGGGTGGGTCAGGCGGGGCATGCGAATCTGATTGTCTGGCCTGAGCGCCTCTTTGATGGACTGGAATACTGACACGGCCCTTATTGTAGCCGTGCTACGTTGTGCGGTATGAGTGGTGTAGGGATTACGGACAACGCGAACGGGCAGCCAACCGGCGCTCAGGCAGCGGATAAATCCGCTCTGCGGCATCAGGCTTTGGCTAGACGCAAGCTCACCTCTGCCGAGGAACGACTTGACGCCGGGCATGCGCTGGTGCAACAGCTGACCGGCTCCTCTGAATCTGAGTCGTCACAGGCAATGGGTCCGCTGAAATCAGGAGCCACGGTGGCCGCCTATGTATCGATGGGCTCGGAGATCGAGACCCGCCCACTGCTCGGCTGGCTGCTGGAACGCGGATGCACGGTATTGGTGCCGAAGCTGGGATCCGGATTGGAAATCGGCTGGAGCGTGCTGCGTTCATTGGATGATCTGCACGCCGTGGATGGCCATGGTCATTTGCGTCCTGACGAGCCTGAAGGCGAGACCTTGCCTCCTCAGGCCCTGATTCAGGCGAGCGTGGTATTCGCACCGGCACTCGGTGTGGATCCTCGTGGCTTCCGGCTAGGCCGCGGTGCCGGCTGGTATGACCGCGCATTGGCGGCTCGTGCGTCCGGCTGTCCGCTAATCGCGATTTGCTGGCCATGGGAGGTCATTGACAGTAATCTGCCTGCCGAGCCGCACGATGTGCCTGCTGACGCAGTGCTTACGCCGAATGGCTTCCATATGCTGAGCCGTGATGCCGGCCATGATAATCCAGCGGCAAACTGTCAGGGCAATGACTAGGATATGAACGGTTGCTTGGCATGGCGTTAGAGCCGTGCGAATTTGCGTTTATTTGTGTGGAGGAATCCGTTGCCTACTTATCATTACCGCTGCAAGAACTGCGGCTACGATTTCACCGAACAGCAGTCGTTCTCCGACGATCCGATTACCGTATGCCCGAAGTGCGGCCAGGAGCAGGTGCGCAAAGTGTACTCTGCCGTGCCGATCGAGTTCAAGGGTCACGGCTTCTACCGTACGGATAAGTCGTCCAAGTAGCATGTTGCGTGGCGTCATGCCGCGCAATGTGGATAACTCGGCAAGCTCGGACCACATAGGTCGATTGAGCTTGCGCAGGCGGAAGCGTCCAGGTCACCATGGATTCATGGTGACCTTTTCTATACCCTTATCACTGAGGCTACCTGCATCTGGCTCGCTCAAACAGCGCAGAATGCTGCACACGCTACGGCGCGTAGCTGCCGCGATATGCGCCGGATTGGCGGTGCTGTTCGCTCTTGAAACTATGACCGCGCACATCGCGACCGTGCCGGTAGTGGTCGCTACACGGCATATCGCACGCGGCAGCACCATAGGCCTCTCGGATATGGCGATCCGGTATTTTCCACCGTCTGCTGCGAGTGATTCCATGCTCAGCTCGGTGGATGATGCGGTGGGGCATATTGCACATATCGATATCACGGTCGGCGATCCAATACTGGCGCATATGGCGCGCACCGCACCGGTAGTTCCGGAGGGCGCCACGGTGATTGACGTGCGCTTAACCAGTTCGGTTGATGAATTACTGGCCGGAGACACCGTACAGCTGGTGTCGGCATTGGGCTGTGAGACGGATGCAGCTGGTACGAACGAGGACGACGATTCCAACGCAGACCATGCCCATTGTGTGCTCGCTGATGCTGCACTGGTAATGGGAATAAACAAGACTGCCGACACATCGTATACCGATGGTCGGCAGTTGGTTTCGTTTGCTATGGATCCAAATGCTGCAGCACGGGTGATGCGGCATCAAGAATCAGGACCGATTATGGCCGTCATGCAGTGAATCAGACGCTCACTGCTTTTCGTTGAATACCGCCCAATGAGCTGAGCCGTATAACAGACAGCCCAGTGGGCTGCCTGTAGGCGAAGTGAGCGACCGCACTACAAGCGGTCGCGAAGGCCGCCTCATTGGACGGTGTTCACTGCTTCTCGTTGAATACCGCCCAATGAGGCGGCAGTTCGCCGAGGATGCGCTTATCGTCATCGGCTTGACGCTGCTGAGCGGTTTGCATGTCCCCCGGTTCCAGTTTCACACCGTCGGCATCAAATCGCTCAGTGCCTTTCATCACCACACGTTTATGTTTGCGCGGCGTGCGGCGCGTTGCCGAATACTCAGCCATAATCACTCCACCTCACGGTAGATTTCGCTGATGCGCGCCACAATGCGATCGACTTCCTTATCCGGATTCACGAATGCGGCCACGCTCCATACGGTCATCACATTCCAGCCGAGCGACATCAGGTCCTGGCTGCCCAGACGATGGCGGCGACGCGTCGATTGAATGGACATGAAGTTCGCATCATCGGTTTCCACAGCCAAAGCAAACGGCTTGTCTTTCAATCCCACGACCAACGGGATCTTGATGCCCTTGTCGAAACCGTAATCCACTGCCGCATCGAGGCCACGGGCGCGCAAGCGATCGGCGATATCGTTGAAGAGCACATTATCGCCAGCGGCATTGCGGACCGGCAGCACTGGGCGGTCATCCAGCTGGTCGACCCAGCTCAGCACGGTCTTCAGGAATCTCGGACCTGTCTGATGCAGACGTTCATCATCCATATCTTCCGGGCCGAAAGCAGAGACGATGTCGAGGTTGCGATCGGCGAGCGCCAACGCATCGAGGAGCATGCCACGGCCGCCTTCGTTTTCCAGCACTCCGAACTGCTGCAACAAACGGCCGTGTACGGTCTTCGCATAGCACATGGAGATAATCACATCCGTGGCTTGGGTACCCGCCACATCGCGGAGCGGCACCAGACGCACGTGGCGCAGGAAACGACCCATCGGCTTGTTCTTGGACGCCAACGACTTCAATTCAGCGCCCAAGCGCGTACGGAACACGTCGGTCAACACCACCACGGCCAGAATGTAGCGCGACGGTACCACGGTGAAGCTGGCGGCACGCTCAGTGATGATGCGCACCACTTCGTCGATTTCCTGCTGACTGGATTCCACCAAGCCAGACGACATCACCGGCACGCCATTGGCCTCGACACGATGGAATCTCACCGTGCCGGTGGCCGGCTCGGTCGCCACATCATAGTCAACAACCCCATATCCTTCGGACTCGAGGAACGCTGCCAGACGAGGAGCTCGACAGGATGGCTGGGCTGCCACCTCGACATGAGGCAGCATGCCAATCAGTTCCTTGACGGATTCGCTGGTCACGGTGGCGCAATGGGCAATTACCACGACCTGCCGCACACGACTCAAAATCGAAAGCAATTCGATGGAAGGAATGTGTGCGCAGGAGTCCAGAATGGCCACATCGGCAAGCACACCTGGTTCGGTGAGCGCGGCAAGCGTGCCAGGCGCGGCCACCATAATCGGCTTGGCCGCGGCAAGAATCTCCGGATGATCGCGGCGGATGCGGCTCAAGGTCACATTGGCGCGACCAGCAAGCACCGTATGCAGCTGGTTGGCTTCCTGGGTGCGGGAGAAGAGCATGTCGCACAGTCTGCGCATCGATTCCTGAGCCACCATCGGGCCCACGGAACGAACATGTTCCACGTCAACCTGGATGAAACGGTCGGAAGCGGTCTGCAGCGCGGAACCATCCTGATTGGAGATAATCGCCGACGAACGCACAATGTCATCGAACACGGTGGTCCACCAAGCCAATTGCAGCTCGCCACGCACCTGATCGACGCCGACATGGCGAATAGTCAGGTCATTGACCAGTTCGGTCAGTCCAACGGCAGACAGCTCCTGCTCCAAACGGCAACGCTCAGGCAACGTATCCAAGGCCTTGCGGTCATCCAGCAATGCCTTGAGGCGTGCCTCAACCGTGTTGAAATCAGCGGTTTCCATATTGCCACCGCTGGGTGTGGTGGCCAGTACCGTGTCGAGTGACGTCATATTGCCCAGCAAACCGTCAAGCGTGGTGATGATGTCATCCAGCTTGGTCGGCAGCACGGGCCACCCGCCGTGAGGCACGAACTGACGCCACTGTTCGCCCTGCTTGGCGACCACCTTGAGCGCCTCGTGCAGGTCTTCCACCTGTGCGCCGACGCGCAGCAGCGACTTGGCCTCCTTGATATGGCGGCGACGTTCCCAGAAGCCCATCGACGTGCCTTCAGCTTTGCGCTGCGCCTTGGGCATGGTGGCCTCGATCATCGAATCGATGTCTCGTTCGAAGATCTCAGGCTGGAACACATCCAGCACACGCCTCAGGTTCTTCAGCACCGTGACTTGACGTTCCCACTCGCGAGTGGTGGTGGGAACCGGGAAGCCACAGGTCTGCACGGTGCGCGTCACCTGCTCGCGGGTGGCGGGCAGGTATCGGCGCAACAGGTCATCCACACGCTGATAGGCATCAATGGCCTGGTCTTCAGTAGTGAGATTCGCCTTGTACCAAGCGGTATCCTCCGGTCCGATGGTGAATTCACCAAGTTCGCCGGCACGCTCCAGTTTGCTGATCCAGGATTCCATATCCGCGCCAACGGCGAGCGCGCTCTGTTCACGCAGCCTGACATGTGTGGCCGGATGGGTGGGCAGCACGGAGATGCGAGCCAGGTTTTGAATCGTCTCATATGCGGAGACATTCCACTTGTCGCTCACACCGTGCAAATCACCCAGATAACGGGTCAGGCGGGAGCGAACGCCCACGAGTTCGTCGGCAAGCTGGTCGAATCGCTGGGTGGCGACACCCTGTTGGAAACCTACTGCGGCGATCAGCTGCTTATCAATGGCGGCGTTGCCCTGCTCATCAGACACATCCAGCAGCTGAGCCTTCAGCTCATTGGCGGAAGCCGCCTGCATGAAGCGACGCTTCTGCTCGGTTACACCCGGCACATACAGTACGGAGCGGCCGCTCATGATGCAGCGCGACGCAATGGCCACGGCCTGCTCGGCCGCCCCCTTGGGGAAGGAACCATCGACTACGATGCTATGGCCGGCCGCGGCCAATGATGCAGCATAGCGCACGGTATTGTCGACATCGCCGACCTCGAACTCGGAATGTGGATCGGAATCGAACGGGCTGTATTGTGGCGGATTCGCGTCCTTGAGAGAAGCGCGCGCGTTCTCATCACCGGCGAGGGCGTCAAGTAGCACATTGCCGGTGGCGCCATTCTCCAGTTGATCGATGAACTGTTGACTTTCGGCCACAATCAGCGACGAGGGGTCCATGAAACAGCCGACTACGATATGGCGTTCGATGGAGAAGTCGGCAATATAATCACTGGCCTCAGCGGTGATGCGAGCGAACATGGCCGAAGTCTCCGGAGTGCCGCTGTCATAGTTGGAGCCATCGAACAGAGAATCCTCATCCAGGTACACGCGTTGCTCGCGCAACACATTGACGAATGCGCTATTGAGCGTCACACGACCGGCGAACTGGATGGTTGGCGCCGAACCTTCCTTGGGAACGAAAACGGTAACCGGGTACAGCAGCACCGGGAGCGCATTGCCCTTCCACGTGGCCACGCCAACAGCCATCGAAAGTTCAGCCACACCGGCAATCCGACGCTTGGCGGTCTGATCGTCAAGCACACGGGTGAGATGGCGCTCGGCCGCCTTCAACATACCGGTATCACGAAACAGCGAATCCAGTCGCACATGGCCGGATGCGAACAGCTGGGCAATGCCGGAGGGATGCGCATGGGTCATATCCAGCTTGGCGACCAACTGGTTGATGTCCTCCAGTGGCGAGGGGGCAAGCATGGCACGATACTTGTCTCGCCAACCACGAATTCGGTTCAATCCGATTACTGCCTCAGCGGCAGGATTGACTGGAGCGCTTGCAGCAGTTGCCCCGCCATTGGCAATGACGTCAGTAGATACGGTATCGGTCTTCAGATCCTGTTGGTTCTGCGTTTGAGTCATCTCCCGGCTCACTTTCCAACCGCTTCGCGGTATTCCTGGTAGCCCTTGTTGTGGGCCAGAGCTTCATCGATATCGGCTTCGCCACGAGCGGCAAGCCATGCGTACATGTCGTCATACAGGTAGGGGTTCATGGCGAGGAAAGCCAACAGTTCAGGATGACGCGCGATTTCGAACTGCAGGGAGAAATCCTGAGTGGTTTTCGCGTCGTTGGAGCTAAGCCCAGCGACTTCCACCACCGGTTCTTGAGCCTTCAACTCGCCTTTGGCCACGCGATCGAATACCGATCCGGGTTCAAAAGCCGGCTTGTACCCACCATTCGCATCCATGTCCGCATCATTCGTTGCAGTCGCAGCGTTCGCGGTTTCGCTGGTATCCGCGGAATCCGGCTCGCCCGAAGCGATGACAGTACCATCCGCATTCTCGTTAGCCGTGTCTTTTATCGGCTCAAAAACCAAAGCCGGATTGGTGTTCTGCGGCTCAGGCTGCTCGGCTTCAGTTTGCTGCCCTGCAGCTGATTCCACCGGTTCTGTTGCGGTCTGCCCGGCATCGTTCACCGGTTCGGATTCGGTCGATTCCGCCGCTGCAGCATCAGACTGGGATGCATCGGTAGTCTGAGACTGATCAGTCGGCTGGCCGGCGAATGCTGTAGCGGCGCTGGCTGCCCCGGCATCAGCGATAGGCGACTGCTGAGACGGCTCTTGTGCTGTGGGATCCTTCTGAGCCGCCGGAGCCTCAGGTTCCGCATGCTCAGGTTCGGTTTGTTCAACAGGCGCTGTTGATGGCTCAGTCTGAGCCGGTTCGACACTAGGTACGACATGCGGCTGCACATGAGCCGGGTGCGCAATGGCATCGACTGGCACCAACCCGGAGATACGGATGCCCGGACGAAGCGCAGACTTCGGTTCCGGCTCAACCGGTTCCGGCAAGGCTACAGCATCCATGGCCTCCTTGGCCTTGCGCTGTTCCTCTTCCTCCTGCTGCTTCGCTTCGGCATCGGCGAACAGGTCACGCGGTAGAGCCGGCTCTTCGGGCTTCTGATTGAGCTGCACAATGTTGAGGCTGCCGATTTCCAGCTCATCAACCTTATGCTTTACGCTGCTCGCACTAAACATTGCAGTAGGCTCACCCGCGCGCAGATCGAGAATGTCATCGACGGACATATCAGCGGCGTCCGGCTCCTGAGGAGCATCCGATGCAGCGTATCCGAACAAATCCGGAATCGGCTTCTGTTCGCTCAATGATGGCTCGTCGATGCGAATAAAGTCCGCAGGAACATCACCGAACTGCATGCGCATCGGTGAGACTGGTAGCAAGAAATCCGCATTAGGCGGCAGTCGCAGCAAATCACCATTGTCGCGCACCACATAGGACCCGTTCGTTGAGCCGAGATCACGTACGCTGGCCGAACCGTTTTCGTTCACCGTGAACAAGGCGTGACGTTTCGACATCGATTTGGTCTGGTCGGTCACATCAAGGCGTTGGGCGCCGTCGGCGGCAAGCGGGCGCAATGGTTTACGACCTATCTCCACGCTATTGCCAGGTTTGACGCTGACCTGATCAACCCCATTGATCCGCACCGTCCACTCGCTCACCGTGACCGCCTTCCTAAACACACTACAGACCACATTACGTGCAATTGTGTCATCTTGTACTGATTTTTCATGGATTAATCCGAGAAGAATCGCCAAGTCTACCTGATTATGGTGCAAATGCGGAAAACCCCGCAACCTGATTGCTCAGGTGCGGGGTTTCGCAAGCTATCGAAAGCTCGTGATTTGCGGCTTATGCCGCCAAAATCACTTGAGCTCGACGGTGGCGCCAGCCTCTTCCAGCTGGGACTTGGCCTTCTCGGCGTCTTCCTTCTTGGCCTTCTCGAGGATGGTCTTCGGAGCGCCGTCAACCATAGCCTTGGCGTCAGCCAGGCCAGCGTTGGTGATGGCCTTGACAGCCTTGATGACCTGGATCTTCTTGTCGCCGACAGCGGTCAGGACGACGTCGAACTCGGTCTTCTCTTCTTCCTCAGCGCCAGCGCCAGCAGCCGGAGCGGCAGCAACAGCGGCGACCGGGGCAGCAGCCTCGACGTCGAACTTCTCTTCGAAGGCCTTGACGAACTCGGAGAGTTCGACGAGGGTCATTTCACCAAAAGCTTCCAGGAGCTCTTCGTTGGTGTACTTAGCCATGATGGCTTCCTTTCATTCTGGCGGCGGTCTACTCGACTTGGTGGACGCACCGTCTCAATGTTTTGTTTGTTTTCCGAATTATTCATGCGGCAAGCCGCATGGAAATCAAGCTGCCTTTTCCTGCTTCTCGCGCAGAGCGTCGATTGTACGCACAGCCTTGGTCGGCAGAGCGACGAACAGGTAAGCGGCCTTGGCGGTAGTGGCCTTGAGGTCGCCGGCAAACTTGGACAGGAGCTGCGGGCGAGACATCATGTCTGCCAGCTTCTTCGCACCCTCGCCGTCGTAGACGGTGCCATCGGCATAGCCGCCCGAGATAACGAGAGCCTTGTTGGTCTTGGCAAAATCACGCAGGACCTTTGCAGCCTCAATGAAGTCGCCCTTCACGAAGGTGATGGCGGTCGGGCCCTTGAGCAGGTCGTCAAGACCCTCAATGCCCGCTTCCTTGGCGGCAATACGTGCCAGCGTGTTCTTAGCCACAGTGTAGGAAGTATCGCGGCCTAGCTTTTCGCGCAGTTCGGAAACCTGCGGAACGGTAAGCCCGCGGTACTCGGTCAGGTAGACAGCGTCAGCGTTACGGAACTGTTCCGTAAGCTGTGCGACCACCGCTTCCTTTTCGGGCCTCTTCATGGCGTTCCTTCCTAAATCGGCCGTTGATTTGAAATCGGAACGCTCGGCTGGGCAATAAAAAAGCCCTGCACGCAGGCAGAGCAACATAATCTCGTGAAGTGACTTGCACGAGCCCTTTACGGGCTTACATCTCTCAACCTGCGTTGGCTTGGCGAACCAAACTTCGGAAGCGCACTCACGCGCACTTCAACCAACGGTCTGTGGTTTACGGTCTGATAATTTACGTATGACCGACGACAATGCACCCTTCGGCGTGTCGCAATCCATACGCCTTTTCTCACTAAACGTACGCTGACTAACCGTCAGTGTACGTTTAGTGAGATTTTCGAATGCATTATAAAGTGGCGGCGTATTGGGCCACCGAAGCGGTCACTTCCTTTAAATAATCCAGCGAACGGCGCCAATGACCCGGAACCTCGATTGAATGGTTGGCATCCGGGTATTCATGCACGTGCGGGGTCAGCGCGTTGGCTCGAATGCGGTCATAGAACGGATCGGCGGTACCGGCGCAAATCAGCGGGGCGGGACCGTTGTACCGAGAACCACGAGCATGCGAGCCACCGGCATGCTCCGAACGAATCACCTGAGCTGCCTCATCCACGCTCGGCGCTTCGTCCTCGCCGACAATGTCATCGCCAACTGCCGGCACCGGAATCACACGGGCCGATGGATCGAAGTCGGCATGATGAAGCACCGGAGTCAACAGTACGAACGGCAACCCATAGTGGGAAGCCACATGCGGGTAAGTCATCGTGGTGAGCGACTTACCGATAAGCAGCAATCGCTCGCAATCCACCGATTCAACCCAGCCATCAATGGCATTGTTCAGCACTGGAATCACAGTCGACAAATCATCCGAGGCGTTGCGCACATTCATGCGGTCGATGCGCCAACCGTTCTCGGCCAAGGCCTGCGCAGCCCAGTACAGCAGCGGACGATCGCAGTTGTATCCGGTACCTGGCATCAGCAGCACACGACCATGCTCCTGCCCCGGCTTCACCGTGTTCTTGCGCCACGAAGTAATGCTGACTTCCACTGGTGTTTTCGCCATGTTCCACCTCTTGTCCTCAATCCCCTACCGTACTTTTCGCGCGATATGCGCGCAAAACGGTCTCAATCCACCCATTCCGCGCACGTTTCGCGCGGAAAGTGCGCAAAAACGTACGAATACTCCTGCTTTCCGTACTTTTCACGCGAAAACGCAATAGATGACTTCAGTGTAACTCGGCTTTCACACCGCGGTTTCACGATATATGCACCGGTTATAATCAACGATGGTTCTGATCGGGTGGATGCGCCGAACGCGCGCGGCCAGGCCGATCAGGGCGAGTCGCAATTCTCGCCGGGGCAACCGGAGCGCATCAGCTCACGCGCCAAGCCCCGCACAACCCAAGGAAGTAGAGAGTAATGGAGAAGTTCTTCCATTTGAAGGAGAACAACACGACGGTTTCGACCGAAATTCTGGCCGGCCTGACTACGTTCTTCGCAATGGCGTACATCATCGTCGTCAACCCGCAGATTCTGTCTCAGACGGGTATGCCCTGGGGCGGCGTATTCCTCGCCACCATCATCGCAGCCATCATCGGCACCTTGGTTATGGGTCTGTTCGCCAACGTGCCTTACGCACAGGCAGCCGGCATGGGCCTCAACGCATTCTTCACCTACACGGTGTGCTTCGGCCTGGGCTTCACCTGGCAGCAGACCATGTGCATGGTGTTCCTGTGCGGTTTGATCAACATCCTCATCACCGTCACCAAGATCCGCAAGATGATCATCATGGCCATCCCCGAGGTGCTGCAGCAGGCCATCGGCGGCGGCATCGGTCTGTTCGTAGCATATGTGGGCATGCTGAACGTTGGCCTTATCAAGTTCACTCCGGGCGACCCGAAGGCCGCCGCCAAGGGTGGCGCCGTGGCCGCCACCCCAGGTCTCGCCACCTTTAACGACAAGGTGCTGTGGGTCTTCCTCATCGGCCTCGTGCTGGCCATCGTGTTCACCGTAATGAAGATCAAGGGCGGCTTGCTGCTGGCCATCGCCATCACCACCGTGATCGGCATTCCGTTCGGCGTGACCAACTTCGGTTCCTCCGTTTCCATTTCCGAGACCTTCTCCCAGCTGCCGCAGACCTTTGGCGCAATCTTCACCGCCGACGGCTTCCCGGCATTGTTCTCTGACCCGGCCAAGCTGCCGCTGGTTATCGTGACCATTTTCGCCTTCTCGATGTCCGATACATTCGACACCCTCGGCACCTTCATCGGCACCGGCCGTCGCACCGGCATCTTCTCCGCAGCCGACGAAGAGGCCCTGGAGAACGGCCACGGATTCTCCTCCAAGATGGATAAGGCCCTGTTCGCCGATTCCATCGCCACCTCCATCGGCGCTATCTGCGGTACCTCTAACACCACCACCTACGTGGAATCCTCTGCCGGTATCGCCGCCGGCGGTCGCACTGGTCTGACCTCCGTGGTTGTGGCCATCTGCTTCGCCCTGTCCGCCTTCCTGGCTCCGGTTATCTCCGCCGTGCCATCCGCCGCCACTGCAGGTGTGCTGGTGATTGTTGGCTGCATGATGGCTGCTTCCCTGAAGGAAGTCGATTGGGCCAACATCGATGACGCTATTCCGGCGTTCTTCGCCGCCGTGTTCATGGCCTTCTCCTACTCCATCTCCTACGGCATCGCTGGCGGCTTCATCATGTACTGCATCGTGAAGACCTGCAAGGGCAAGGCCAAGGAAGTGCACCCGATTCTGTGGATCGTCTCCGCACTGTTCATCCTGGACTTCGTGTGCATGGCGATTCTGTAATGTGCACGATTGTGAATCGCTAGCAATCGCGCTGTAGCAGCATTACAAGGCTGGACTCCTCATCGAGTCCAGCCTCTTTTTATCTCGGCAGTAACAGCAAACGATTGATTCTGGAAGCGGGACAAAAATCGTGCCACAACATTGGGCATGGAACGATTTCAATGGATTGTGCCACGGCCCTCAATGCACAAGGAACTATGTTCCGCCATTCTCCTTGCCACAACAGGTTCGAATTGGCAGGATTTCAATGATTGTGACAAGAATAATTGTCACGACTGTCATGAAACCAAAGAATCAGTAAGTTGTACCGCTGTATATTGTCACAACAGCAGCGTCGGACGATTAGTTATAAAGATTGTGCCAAACCGTTGAAACCGCACAAGTCCTAGCAAGCCCTCGAAGAGCGCCTGCTCACAAATACGGGAAGGTCCCGCATGGAATAACCATACGGGACCTTCTCATATTCAAATCTTCGTACGGCATAATTACTGCCGCACGAAGAAACGATCAGCCGAAGCGGCCGGAGATGTAACGCTCGGCTTCTTCGTTCTGCGGGTTGTTGAACATCGTGGTGGTGTCCGCGAAGTACTCGAGGTGGCCAGGCTGGCCAACGGCCTTCAGGTTGAAGAAGGCGGTGTAGTCGGCGATACGGGCTGCCTGCTGCATGTTATGGGTCACAATCACGATGGTGTAATCGTCCTTGAGCTCGTTGATCAGATCCTCAACGGCCAGGGTGGAAATCGGGTCGAGTGCGGAGCAAGGCTCGTCCATCAGCACGACCTGCGGGTGCACGGCCACAGCGCGGGCGATGCACAGACGCTGCTGCTGACCACCGGAAAGACCGATACCCGGGTTATCCAGACGATCCTTAACCTCGTTCCAGAGGTTAGCACCGCGAAGAGCCCACTCAACCAGATCGTCGGCGTCGGACTTGCTGATGTGCTTGTTGTTCAGACGCACACCGGCGAGCACGTTCTCGCGGATGGACATGGTCGGGAACGGGTTCGGGCGCTGGAAGACCATGCCGACGTCACGACGGACGGACACAGGATCCACGTCCTTGTCATACAGGTTCTTGCCCTCGAGCAGCACCTCACCCTCGACGTGAGCGCCGGGGATGAGCTCATGCATGCGGTCAAGCGTGCGCAGCACGGTGGACTTGCCACAGCCAGAGGGGCCGATGAAGGCGGTGACCTTGTTGGCCTCGATGTTGATGTTCACATCTTCCACAGCAAGGAAGTCGCCGTAGTAGATGTTCTCGTGGTTGACGTCAATACGTTGTCCCATGATGTTTCCTTTATTTCTTGACTTTCCAGTACGGCTTAGCGCTCGGTCTTGACGGCGAAGATCTTAGCCACCAGACGACCGATGAGGTTGAGCACCAGCACTACGACGATCAGCACGAGAGCTGCGGCCCACGCACGTTCCATCGGAATGGTAGGCACGCAAGCTGCAGTGGCGTTGGCCGGGCAGTTGGCGGAGAGCTTGGAGTACTCCTGGTAGACGTACACCGGCAGCGTGGTCATCTGGCCTGCGAACAGGTTGACGTTGGTGCTGGCGATGTAGCCTGCGGTCATCAGCAATGGTGCGGTCTCACCAATCACACGAGCGATGGCGAGGATGCAGCCGGAGACGATGCCCGGCAATGCGGTACGCAGCACAATCTTGGTGATGGTGCGCTGCTTGGTGACACCCAGCGCCAGAGAGGCTTCACGAAGATCGTTTGGCACGATCTTAAGCATCTCTTCGCAGGACTTCACCACGGTCGGCAGCATCAGCAGGGACAATGCCACGGAACCTTCGAAACCGTTGATGGTACCCGGTCCGAACACGATGGTGAACATTGAGAATGCGAACAAACCAGCGACGATGGAAGGAATACCACTCATCACATCGACCAGCAGAGAAACAGTCATGGCGAGCTTGCCACCGTGAGCGTACTCGACAAGGTACACAGCGCACATGATGCCGATCGGGATGGAGATGAGCATTGCGCCACCGGTAATCTCCAGCGTACCGATGATGGCGTGCAGCACACCGCCGTAGCCACCGGACGGAGTCGGGTTGCCGCCGACCACACCAGTCATGTTGTAGGTCAGGAAGTTCAGGTTCAGACGCTTAAAGCCATTGACAATGGTGGTCCACAGCACGGAAACCAGCGGGATACAGGCAATCACGAAGGCCAGTGCGATAAGACCGGACATGAAGTAGTCCTTGCCCTTACGGTACTGCTCGGAGGAGCGCGTAGGGCGGAACTTGTCGAAGTCGATGACGGGTGCGCCGTCCAAGTTCTTCTTCTTGGTTTCTTCAGCCATCAGACACCCGCTTTCTCAGTGATCTTACGAGCCACGAAGTTCACGATGAAGGTGATGAGGAACAGGATCAAACCAGTTCCAATCAGCACGGACACACCAAGATCGTTGGCTTCAGGGTACTGGGCGGCAATGTTGGATGCGATTGCGTTGCTCTGAGAAGCCTGCAGAATCTTGATGGAGTAGCCGGTAACGCTCGGGGAAAGAATCATCAACACAGCCATCGTCTCACCGAGTGCACGGCCAAGAGCCAGCATGGAGGCGGACACGATGCCGGAGCGGCCGAACGGAATAACGGCAAGCTTGATCATTTCCCACTTGGTGGCACCCAAGCCGTAGGCGGCCTCCTGCTGAAGGGTCGGGGTCTGCAGGAAGATATCACGCGACATAGAGGTGATAATCGGCAGCACCATGACGGCGAGCACCACAGCCACGGTGGCGACAGTACGCTGCGGGTTGGCGGCTGGGCCTGCGAACAGAGGGAACCAACCGAGGTGGTTGGCCACCCAGTTCCAGAACGGGTAGATGGCGGGCACCAGAATCAAGCCGCCCCACAGACCGTAGATAACGGAAGGAATTGCGGCGAGCAAATCGATGACATAGCTCAGACCGGTGGCGACCTTCTTCGGTGCGTAATGGGAGATGAACAATGCGATGCCGATGGACACGAAGAATGCAATGATCAGGGCCAAGATGGAGATAAGCACAGTGCCGAACAGCAACGGCAGCACATAGCCCCAGAAGTTGGAGACCTTGCCACCAGTGAAGCTGGAGATAACGTCGCTGTTGGCCTTCTGATCACCGCCGATAAGCGGCCAGGCGCGGAAGAAGAGGAAGAGGAACACGGCAGCAAGCACTACAAGGATCAGAATGCCGCAGGCGTATGCCACACCACGGAACACCTTGTCGGCGGTTTTGCCGCCCGATGGTGCGAGAGCCGTTTTGTCTTGCGAACTCACGGGTTCTCCTTAACGAAGATATTGGTAAGGATGTAAGGATTGGTGGTCAAAAAGCTTGCAAAACCGTATGCCCCTTGACCCACTTTGAGCCGCAGCCGTATTGCTTACGACTGCGGCTCAAAGTTCAGACCGAAATGGTCTTCTTTAGTTATTTAGTTATCGGAACCAACCAGTGATTCATGCGGTTTTCTTGAAACCGTCTGCTCACTTGGTCTTGATGGCTTCGATGGACTTGGAGATCTGAGAGGTCAGACTGGACGGCAGCGGAGCGGAGCCGGCAGCATCCTGAGCGGCCTTCTGGCCTTCGTCGGAGGTGACGTAGGTCAGCCAAGCCTTGGCGAACTCAGCCTGCTTGGTGTCCTTGTAGGCCGGGCAGACGATGTCGTAGGAGACCAGGACGATTGGGTAAGCGCCCTTGGCTTCGGTGGCGTGGTTGATCTTGACAACCACACGGTTCTCGCCCTTGGCGGTGTCGTCGAGCTTGGAGTCCTCGATGACCTTGGAGCCAGCCTCAGCGGAAATCGCGTTGTAGGAGTCGCCAACCTTGATGGCAGCGGTACCGAGGTCACCAACCTGGGAGAAGTCAGCGTAGCCGATAGTGCCGTCAGCCTGCTTGACGGTGGAGATCACGCCGGAAGTACCCTTAGCACCCTGGCCAACCTCGTTCGGCCAGTTCTCGGAGAGGTCGTAGCTCCAGGCGTCAGGAGCCTGATCCTTGAAGTAGGAGACGAAGTTCTGGGTGGTGCCGGACTTATCGGAACGGTGCACCACGGTGATCGGGGTGCTCGGCAGCTTCAGGTCCTTGTTCTGATCCTGGATAGCCGGGTCGTTCCAAGTGGTGATTTTGCCGTCGAAGATCTTGGCGGCGGTGGTGGCATCAAGGTTGATGTGCTTGCCAGCGTCGGAAACGCCCTTCAGGTTGAAGACGATGGCAATCGGGGAGATGTAGACCGGCACGTCGAAGGCCTGGCCGGAAGCGCAGACAGCCTTGGACTTGGCGATGTCGTCATCGGAAAGAGCCTTATCGGAGCCAGCCCAAGCGGTAGCGCCGGTCAGGAAGGTGGTCACACCAGCGCCGGAACCAGTCGGGTTGTAAGCGATCTTGGCGTTCGGGTTGGTGCCCTGGAAGCCAGCGATCCAAGCCTCGACAGCAGCCTGCTGGGAGGTAGCGCCAGCGCCCTGGAAGTCGCCGGAAATCGGAGCGGACTTGGTGGTGTCGCTGGAAGAAGAGTTGTCGCCAGTGGAAGCAGTGTTATCGCCGCAGGCAGCGACGGTGGCAAGCATCGCGATGCCGGACAGAGCGGCAAGGGAGCGAACGAAAATGTTCTTCTGCATAATGTTTCTTATTCCCTCTATCAATAAATCTCGGGCTATGTTCACGACGTGCACAAGGCCCGGTCATTTCGTGACAACTACAAGCCTATTTGCGTTGGAGGGAGCGCTATACCGAAATCAGTAAACAGAAGATGAACACTTGCTGATATATGAAACTACGTAAATACTACGTAGTTTATGAACGCGCGAGACAGCCGAAACACAGTGCACGCCCAAGACAGGCGCTGGCTCACATGCAATAATGGGAAAGCGGCCTATCAGACCGCTTTCCCATCGCATTTAAGGAAGAATACCCCCCTGAGATATGCCCCTACTGCTCTGCCGGGGTATCGATTTTATAACCCAAGCCACGCACGGTAGTCAGATACTTGGGATGAGCTGGATCTTCTTCGATCTTGGAGCGCACGCGCTTGACGTGCACATCCAGAGTCTTCGTATCCCCGACGTAATCCGAACCCCAAATACGGTCGATAAGCTGGTGGCGGGTCATCACGCGACCCTTGTTTTGCATCAGGTATTCCAGCAGCTCGAATTCCTTCAGCGGGAAGAATACCGTTTCGCCGCGTACCGTGACCTGATGCTGGCCAACCTGCATCGAAATATCGCCGCATACCAGTGGAATATCGTCATCCACGGAACCTGCGGCCTGAGCCGTGACCTGATTGCGGCGCAGCACGGCGCGAATGCGGGCCAGCAGCTCACGGAAGGAATACGGCTTGGTCACGTAATCATCGGCACCGATTTCCAAACCGACTACCTTGTCGATTTCCGCACTTTTGGCTGTCAGCATGATGATTGGCACTCGGCTTTGCTCGCGAATGCGGCGGCACAGTGCGGTGCCATCGATTCCCGGCAGCATCAGATCAAGCAGCACCAAATCGATGCCGCCTTTGGTGAACAGCTCCAAGCCTTCCTCGCCGGTGGCAGCAGCAGACACGTCATACCCCTCGCGTGTAAGTTGGTAGACCAGTGGTTCGCGATAGGATTCCTCGTCTTCGACGATAAGAATGCGTGTCATAGTGGCCTTTCTCGGGTAGGTGCCCGTTCGCGTAAGCGCAAAATTCTCAGATACCATCGTAACCATTCCCTCTTCGTTGGCCTGTCATTTGCCTAAAGTACGTAATTTCCGGTTATCCACTACACCGCATCATCATAGTGAACCGTGATGTTGTGCGCTTGTGACGAACCTCCGCCAACACTCACTGATCGCCGTGCTTGTCTTCCTTGGCCTTGGTCGCCGGCTGCGTATCCTTCTGTGCGGCGGCCGGCAGCTCGATAGTGAATGTCGATCCTTCGCCCTGCCTGGACCATACCGAAATACGACCGCCGTTCTCCTGCACGCAATGTTTGGTGATGGCCAATCCCAGACCGGAGCCGCCCGTCTGACGCGAACGCGCAGGATCGACGCGATAGAAGCGCTCGAATACGCGATCCAAGGATTCCTCCGGAATGCCAATGCCCTGATCGACCACGCGAATAGTGACCTTGCCGTTGCGTGCGGCCACATCGACGGCGACCGTGGTGTGTTCGGGCGAGTAATGGATGGCGTTTTCCACGAGATTCTTCACGGCCGTCTGCATCGCGTCGGCGTCGGCGAGGATGGTGAGGTTCTTGCCGGCTTCGACATCCTCCTCAGTCGCATCTGTGGAGTCAAGAGGCACAGCACGCCCGTTGGCGTTCAAGCGAATATCCACGTGATGGGCTTCGGCCTGCACCTGGTTATCCGAAATCGCGGCACGGGCCACGGCCAGTGCCGAGATCCGCTTCGTATCGCTCATGCCCTGCGAGCTCTGCGCGCGTTGCAGATCGATCAGATGATGCACCAGCTCCGTGAGACGAGCGGATTCCTTGGAGATTCGCCCGGAGAAGTAGCGCACGGCGTCCGGATCATCAGCGGCATCAGTCACAGTCTCGGCAAGCAGGGAAATCGCGCCGGCCGGCGTCTTCAGCTCATGCGACACGTTGGTCACGAAGTCACGCCGCACGGCTTCGAAACGACGCTGCTCGGACATGTCACTGATGAAAATCGCATACAGATCATCGCCGACATCTCCGATACGCACACGCAAATATCTAGTATTCGAGGGGCGCAGCTGACCTGCTTCAATGCCTTTGCCGGTAAGCGATGGGAACGGACCACGGTCCAGCGGTAGCTGCACCTCACGTTCACGTACACCGCCATCGGATGCCGCCTGGGTCAGAATATCCTCGACTTCACGTGAATTGATGCGTTTGCCTGAGACCAGGCCGAAGGGCACGGACCCCGGAGAGGCATAATGCACGAGACCGTTGCGGTCGGTAACAATCAGCGCTTCCGGCAGCACTTCAATCAATCGGCGCTCGGTAGGACGCACAGGCACATCATCACCAAACAGTGACTTCGCATCTTCATCGGAGGCGAAGGCCTCCTCCGCTGCGGCTCGGCCCGAAGCCCGCCCCTTGCCGTATGAGATGACGATGGCCCATGCCAGGGCCAGTGCCAGCAGCACCACAATCACTATGAATTGCCAGATACTCATGGTTTCAAGAGTAAAACGCACTTGACGTAGCACTCACATCAAACTACGTAAGTTCGCCTATTGTTCATTTGCTTATCGCCCATCAATAGCGACCAATAGCAACCAAAAAAGGCGTCACCCTTGCGGATGACGCCTTGGCATTGGCTTAAATCAAGCGATCACAGCTCGTAATCCTTGTCCTTGCTTTCCTTGATCAGGAACAGGGCGAGCAGTGCGATGGCAGCCATGATGGCCATGTACCAGCCCACACCGGCAACGCCGAACTTGGAGGAGACCAGAGCCTGAGCGATGGTCGGAGCGAAAGCACCACCGAAGATGGCGGCCAGGTTGTAGCTCAGGCCAGCGCCGGAGTAACGCACATGCACCGGGAAGAGCTCAGGCAGGTAAGCGCCGCAGGGGCCGAACAGACCACCCATAAGCACGAAGCCGACGCACAGGAAGATCATGATGTGCGCTGCGGAGTGCACCAGCAGCAATGGGGTGAAGAAGCTGAACACCAGCGTACCGAAGGTCACCAGCATGAGAACCTTCTTGCGGCCCACTTTGTCGGCGTAAACGCAGGAGACAACGATGAAGATGGCGAAGAAGACCACAGAGGTCATCTGCATGAGCAGGTACTCGCCCTGGGTGAACTTCAGGCCCTTGACGCCATAAGCGAGGGACCAAGTGCCGAGCACGTAGAACAGCGTGTAGGTGATACCCATAGCAACGGTACCAAGCAGAACTTCCTTGGTGTACGGCAGCAGGTCGCGCAGCGGGTGCTTGGAAGTACGCTTCTCCTCGGAGGCCTTGCGGAACACCGGGGTCTCGGACATACGAGCACGCACGTACAGACCGATGGCCACCAGCACTGCGGAGCACAGGAACGGGATACGCCAGCCGAAGGCCACCATCTGCTCCTGGCTCAGGTTGGATTCGAGCAGCAGGTTCAGGCCGTAGGCGCAGAAGAAGCCAATCGGAGCGCCGAGGTTCGGGAAGGAACCATACAGAGCGCGCTTATCGGCCGGAGCGTTCTCCGTGGCCACCAGTGCGGCGCCGGACCATTCACCGGCGAGACCGACGCCCTGGCATGCACGGCAGATGCACAGAATCACCACAGACCAGGCGCCGATCTGATCGTAGCCAGGCAGGCAGCCGACCAGGAAGGTGGCGATGCCCATGGTCATCAGGGCGATAACCAGCGTCTTCTTGCGGCCCATCTTGTCGCCGAAGTGGCCGAACAACATGGAGCCGAACGGACGGGCGAGGAAGGAGACGGCGAAGGTGACGAATGCCATCAGCGTGGCCAGCGCCTGGTTGGACTTGGCGACTTCGGTGAAGAACACCATGCCGAAGTAGCTGGCGGCTGCGATGGAGTAACAGTAGTTATCGTAGAATTCGATGGCCGTGCCGACCATGGATGCGGCGATGATCTCAGGAACCGAATCCTTCTTCACCGGTTCCTTGGTGGCCGCAGTAGCAGTTGCAGACATAATCCCTCTCTTCATCATGCTGCGTATATGTCCTCATGCAGCATGGCCTTGCAATCGATGTATTGCTCAGCTCAAAGTATTGAGCACAACGACAGGCAAGTGGAAGAAGAGCTATTACGGCTTGTGGCCACAGCAATGTTCTCCACACATCGCTGTGCCTGATGCTCGAGTATGGCCCACATGGCGGCGAGGGAAGCGAGAGAGTTCACATAGTGAAATCGGTGAGATGGTCACCAATTATTAAAAAGAGGCCCACTGCCGTGTGAGCCTCGTATCAATCACCCGCAACAATCAATCCACCGACACTATTGACTTCCCTTGACGGAGAAGCCCACATGCCCAGGACTACAGCCGCTTGACGATGTCTACGGCAAGGCGAGCGGCGGTATCGGCGTACTCGGAGATATCAAACTCCTTGAATACCTCGTAATCAGTATCCGCGTTATCGGACAGCGCGCGGATCACCAATGCCGGCACATCGTTGCGAGCCGCGACCTGGGCCACCGCGGCGCCTTCCATCTCCACGGCATCGGCACCGGTCAGGCGAATGACTTCCTCGACCTTTTCAGGGGTGTCCACAAAATAATTGCCGGACGCGATAATGCCGGTGATATGCGTGATACCCGCATTGCTCAGCGCCTGATCGGCAACTTCGAGCAGCTTCGGGTCAGAGAAGAATTCATGGACCGGCTTGTCTTCCGTGCCCGGCTTCCACTGGCCTACCAGACGCATATCGGTGTCAAGGTAGCGCAGCGTGCCACCGAGCACCACATCATTGATGTGCAGATGCTTGTTGAGGTTGCCGGCGATGCCACTGAAAATCACAGCATCAGGGTTGAACTCGTCAATCAGTAGCTGTGCGGTGGATGCGGCATTGACCAAACCCATGCCACCGACAGTCGCCGCGACCTTAATCACGTCAGCGCCGAAAGAGTCCACGGTACCCACGGCGATATCCAAACTGCCCTTGTTCACGTGGGTGACATGAGTGAGCGACTGGGCGATCAGCGCCACTTCCTCATGAAGAGCACCAATGATTGCAACGGTTTTCATACCCATACTGGTTTCCTTCCCCTTATTTCCTTGACTTCACTTCCAACGGCGTGCGGCCACGGCTTCGGCGAGCTCATGCAGCAGCGCTTCGGTATCCGGCCAACTGATGCACTTATCGGTGATGGATTTGCCGTACACCAACTGATCGAGCGGCGCGGCCTTCTGATTGCCGCCCTCGATGAAGCTTTCCATCATGATGCCGGTGATTCCACGCTCCCCCGCCGCGATGCGACGTGCGATATCGCGCACTACTTCGGCCTGACGATGCTCATCCTTGCCGGAGTTGCCGTGCGAGCAATCCACAATCAGGCCATGGCAGGCCGCGGAATCAGCCGGCATCTCATCGCGAATGGTATCCATCGCCTTGGCTACGGATTGAGCGTCATAGTTCGGCCCATGAATCGAGCCGCGCAGCACCACATGGCAATCAGGATTGCCGAGCGTTTCCACTGCGCATGCACGGCCCAAATGGTCGATGCCAAAGAACGTGTGCTGTTGGGCTGCGGCAAAGCAGCCGTTGACTGCTGCTTTCACCGAGCCGTCAGTGGCATTCTTGAATCCCACCGGCATGGATAAGCCGCTGGCCAGCTGACGATGTACCTGGCTCTCCGTATTGCGGGCGCCGATGGCACCCCAGCTCACTGCATCGGCGATGAACTGTGGGCTCGTGGGCTCGAGGAATTCCGTGGCGGCAGCCAATCCTTCGCCAAGCACACCGAGCAACGTCTTTCGGGCAAGCAGCAGGCCTTTCTTGATATGGTGGCTGCCGTCGATGTCCGGGTCGTTAATCAGGCCCTTCCAACCCACAGTGGTGCGCGGCTTCTCAAAGTACACACGCATCACAATGAGCAGCTCACGCTCGGTTTCCTTCATCACCTTGGCCAAGCGGTGCGCATAATCGAGCGCAGCTGCGGGATCATGAACCGAGCAGGGGCCCACAATCACCAACAGACGATCATCCTGCCCGTAGAGGCATGCGCGAATCTCATCGCGCGAATAGGCGACGATTCCCTGGGCCTGAGGAGTCAGCGGCAGTTCCGCAAGCACCTGGGCCGGCGTGGGCAGCGGCTCAAGTTCCAATACACGACGATTGATGATGCGGCTGACACCAACCTGATCCTCCCAGCGTGGCACATCCGTGGCAATCAACGGATTCTTGCCTTCGCCCATGGCTTGGCGAATGGCGCGAAGCTCTTCAGGCGTGTTCAACGGCTGCGGGCCAACCTGCAATGGATTTTCGGCTGGCACTGCGCCTTGCTGCTGCTGCATGTCTCGTACTCCTTGTGATTCATCCACCCCAAGGATACCTAACCATAGCGGCAACAGTGTCAGCCGTAGACTCGGCAACATTATTATCGACAGCATTACACGCATCAGCGCCACCAATACCGACACTGATACCGATGCCGACGATCGGCGCCAAACCAATAACGACCGCTTCAGTTCCCTCGCGGTGCTTTTTCACGAGATATGGGATTATCCCGAAAAAAGAAGCTGCTGACAATTGATCAATGGCGTATTTTCACGAAATATGGAGTCTCTCCGAAAAATAACGCCGCTGAGTGCGTTCGATCGGCTTATTATTTCGAGATATTCGTTGACCTCGTAAAAAGAAGCCACTGACGATGACTCAGTGGCGTATTATTTCGAGGAAAAGGTACAGCTCGTGAATATACGCCACTGAGGAATAGTCAGTGGCCTCTTTTCACGAACTTAGGAATTATCTCGAAAAAAGGAGCCACTGACGGCCGCTCAGTGGCTCCTTTTCACGAAATATGGGTTCAGAACGAAATTTTGAACCGCTTAATACACCGGCAAAAGCTCTATTCACCGCTATGACTCTGACTAGAACCATTTCACCGAGGAAACACCTCGATTCACACGATTTTAGGAACTCCGGCCTCATTCATCTTTTCCTCAAAGCGCCGCGGAGACATCAAATCCTCAAAGAAGACGTGGATGATTGCCGTTACCTTTTGCGCTTTGAGATGTTGCTCTCTCCGACGTTCGTAATCCAACTTAGCTTGAAGACTGGCTCGATTTTTATTAGTCGCATCTGCATACTTCGCCATACCATCGTATTCGGCTACAATAATGCGACCATCCGCAAGTTTCCAACAAAAATCAACCCGATAAGGCATCGCTGGATTATCCGGGTTCCCAAATTCCACCTGTAACAACGGCTCGGCATAATTCCGCTCTATCAGCATGCCGCGGAACAACGATTCTCCCCCATTCTCGCTTCCCGCATCCGCATAGCGCACTAACCGCTTCACTGATCGCTCATCACAAACGCTTTGCAGCGACAATGCTTCAATTTCTTCACACGAAGTCAATCCCATCCGTAACGTCGAATCAATAATGGCCAACGCATGAACAAACGGATACCCTGCACAGTCGAGTATCATTCGGGCTGGCGAAACAAGACGAATGCCCTGCACCATGCGCTGAGGAATTTGATTCATATAGACGCGCACAAGATGTGATTCATCAGCACCACCGATCCCGCCCGTGGATGCCACATATACTTTCCCATCATGCAAAGAACGCGAATGCTGCACCCCATACAAGCACGCTGCGCTTAGCCCCGTAAAGACCCACGATGGATGCCGATACGCTAATCCTCGAATCACATGCAATGATTGTTGCTCATTATTCAACGCATTCCAATAATCGCGTGCGGCATACATATTCCGATAAGGTGAAACCAAATCTCCTGCAGCGGCACGACGGCGCATGGCTTTTCGCAATGCATCATTGGTACCTGAAGCACAACGATAATCCGATTGTGCGGACCTTAACGCAGCGGCGACTTCTTTGTGCTCTTTCATGTACCGACAATATGGTTATCTCAGCATCGAGAACAAGCCGCACAAGAAAATGTGCATACTGTGACGCAGTATTGTGCTTTGTGGATAACTTTTCAATATCCACAAAGCACAAAGGCGGCATGGTGGATAACTATCGAATCAAAGTTCGAGGTTACCGCAGAAATCTATTGTTATAGTGCGCGACGGGCGGTGACGGCGTCGGCCAGCGTGTGCAGCAGCTCGTTGGTGCGATTCCATGGCACGCAGGCATCGGTGACGGATTGACCGTAGACCAGCTGGTCAAGCGGTGCCGGCTTCTGATGGCCACCCACAAGGAAGCTTTCCATCATCACGCCGGTGATGCCTGGCTCACCCTTGGCAAGGCGGGCTGCGATTTCCTCGACGACTTCAGCCTCACGGACCTCGTTTTTGCCGCAGTTGCCGTGAGCGGCGTCGATGACCAGACCGTACTGACTCGGGCCGGAAGCCTTGGACGCCTTCAGCGCTTCCAAAGCCTTACGCACCGATTCAGCATCGTAGTTCGGACCAGAGCTCGAACCGCGAAGCACCAGATGACAATCCGGATTGCCCTTGGTTTCGGCGGAGATGACGCGGCCATCCAGGTTGATGGACAGGAAATGATGTTCGAAGCCTGCGGTGTAGCAGGAGTCGGCGGCGGCCTTGATGGAACCGTCGGTGGAGTTCTTGAAGCCGACCGGCATGGACAAGCCGCTGGCCAGTTCGCGGTGGACCTGGCTTTCCGTATTACGTGCACCGATGGCACCCCAGCTGATCGCATCGCAAATGTACTGCGGGGTGATGGGGTCGAGCCATTCGGTGGCGGCGGGAAGACCAAGGCTCAGCACGTCGGTCAGCACCTTGCGGGCCAGCCACATACCCTTGCGAATATTGAAACGGCCATCCAGATCAGGATCGTTAATCAGGCCCTTCCAGCCAATGGTGGTACGAGGCTTTTCGAAGTAGACGCGCATCACGATGACGAGACGATCTTCCAGCTCACGCTTGACGGCAGCCAGTTTCTCGGCATACTCATGCGCGGCCTTGGGATCGTGGATGGAACATGGACCCACGATGACAAGCAGACGATCGTCGCGACCATTGAGCACGTCACGAATCTCCTGGCGCGAATGCAGCACGAGATTACTCATCTCGTCAGTAAGAGGCTGCTCTTTGAGGAACGCTCGAGGCGCTGGGATCGGATCGAGCTGACGGATATTGACATCGACCGTCTCAGGAAAGACGGCCTGCTCCCCCAAACGACGTTCGTCCTCGGAACTATCCGGACCACGAAGTGCTGCCATGCCGACTCTCCTCTCTCTTCTTCGATTACGTAAGCATGCGAAATGGTAAGTCTACATGCGGGCATGCGGATATGGAAACGCCCGGCCGTTTCGTGGACGGTCGGGCGTTTGCAATAGTGGACTCGCCTACGGCGAGACTAGTTTTTGCGAGCATCCGCTCGCAAGGTCTCTCCCTCAGTCAGCTTCGCTGACAGCTCGTCCTGCAAGTACGGACGGGCTACCGCCCTCAATCTGACGGCATGCCTATCGGCATGCACATTGCCTACGAACAGCACACCGTGCTGTTCGTAGGCAATGTCCCATCAGAGGGAGCCGGACTCCGGCTCAGGCGCTCTGGCCTTCAGGCCAGAGCGCCCATCGGATCCCATGCGGGGAGCATGGTCGCCGGCTCTTCCAGGGCCTTCTGATATTCGGCCGGGAGCATGGTCTTCGGGACGGCCACTTCGTAGACATACTCGGTGAACCAGTCGTCGGACATGGTGAAGTAGCCCTTGTCGGCGATCTTGGAACCCCAGGAGTTCTCCACGCGCCAGCGGCGGGTGGAACCGTCATCGGCCACGTCCACACCGGCGAATGCCATGGCGTGATTCATGGCGGAATCGCCGAAACGCACGCGGGCTTCCTTATCGAGGTCGAAGTCCACGTCGTAAACCTTGCCATACTCGAACAGGTCGGTGGCCCAGGCACCATTCTCGCGATCCATGAACGGGTGGCAGTCGGCACCGAACCACACCGGAATGCCCTGCTCGACGAGAATCTGCTTGACGCAGTCCTTCATGAACTGGTTCGGCACGTTGAGGTACTCGGTGGCGTCGCCGCCGGCCACATTGCCCAGGTGCTCGATGCCGATCTTCTTGCCCTTGGCATGTTCGGCACGCGGATCGTCCACAAGGCACACGTAATCCTCGAGACCGGCCGGGCCCACATACTTCTTCCAGAACTCGACCGGCGTGATCTCACCATCGCGGTGGAATTCGCCGTCCTTATCGGTCCACTCCCAGTCGAAGGAGACCGGCGGCTCACCCAAATGGATGGTAAGAATACGGTGACCGGCAGCGGTGGTATCGGCAACGATCTGGTCGATGGCAGCCTGATCGCCGGCGGCAGCGTACATGTGAGCCACTGCAGTGTGCAGCAGAGCGCGCAGCTGCACGTTCATCTCACGGGTGTTCTTGGAGGATTCGGTCTCCGGGAACAGGTCCTTCGGCACGGCACCATACTTCTTGTACACGTTCATAGCCATGGTCCACTGGCCACCGTCACCCATCACATCGGCGAGCAGGTGCTGCACCAGACGGGAGTCGGACGGTTCGCCGGCGGCGACCAGAGCGGCCATATCCTTCAGGAAGTAGTTGACGCGCTCCAGCTTGTCGTAGTACATCGCATAGTTCTGGGAGAACTCGAATTCCTTCAGATTCATGTTCTTCTTGGCGATGAAACGAGCCACGTTCAGGGAGCTGAACAGCCAGCAACGACCGGAACGATCCTGATGGGTGGCTTCGCCGTTATCGACCACGGTGGAGAAGCGGCGCTGCAGCAGGCGGGCACGGTCATAGTTGCGTGCCACCTTCTCGATGCCGGCCGCGGTCACTGCGTTCATGGCCAGACGGCTGGTGCCATCAGCGTCGAACTCGTCGCGCAGTGCGCTTAGCGCTTCGCCGGTGAGCGGCGTCAGTTCACTCATGTCTACTCCTTCTTTGGATTGGTGCGCTTGTGGCGCGGTTTACCAACGACTGCGGCACCTGGCGAAAGTGCACAGGTGCCGCAGTTCTTTTGCCTCTAGCAGTGTAGTCGAGGGCTTGTCATTACTACTTAGTTTTCAGCTTCCGTCTCGGCCGGCTGTTCGGATTCGTTAGCGGATTGCTCCTCCTGCTGGTCAGCATCCGGTTCACCAGCGGCCTTGCCCTGTTCAGGAACCGGGTTGACCACCGGCAGCGACTGAGCTTCCTCCTGCTTGTTCACCGCGTCGAATGCAAAGCCGGAGAAGGCCTGAGCAAACATGGAACGCAGTTCGGAAACACGCTGAGTGATGGTGGCCTCACGTTCCTGCAGATCGGCAATGTGCTTGCTCAGACTATCAAGCTCGCTCTGGGCGGCGGCACGACGCTCTTCGATCTGAGCGTCAGCGTCTTCACCGGCCTTGTGCACAATGGCAGCGGCCTGAGCATCGGCTTCCTGGCGCTTGTTGGCGGCGTAGGAATCGGCCTCCTCGCGAGTGGTCTTGGCCTGGCTGACCAGCTCGTCAGCTTCCTTCTTGGCTGCGTCGCGACGCTCTTCGAGGTGGGCGAGCAGCTCATTGACCTTGGTGGTGGCCTCATCCTGCTGAGCGGCGATGTCGGAGCGAATCTGCTCCACTTCGGCGCTGACCTGACTGATGGTGTTGGTGCGGCTGACCTCGGCCTCGTCGGTAATCTCCTGAGCCTTGGACTTGGCGGTATCGATGATCTCGCCAGCCTTGCGCTGCGCTTCGGTCATCATCTTGGAAACCTGCTCGCGCACGTCCGCAAGCTTCTTGTTGGCTTCGGCCAGTGCGGCTTCGATCTGATCGTTGGAATCGGACTTCAGCTTGGAGATCTCCTCGTTGGCGCTCTTGCGCTGCTCGGCGATCTTCGCGGTGGCTTCGGCCTTCAGCTCAGCGAGTTCACGCTCCTGGGTGGCACGCTCGGAGGAAAGCTTCTTGTTGTGCTCTTCACGGGCGTTGCTGAGCTCAAGTTCGACGGCCTGACGCTGCTCGGTGATGTTCTTGGTGGTCTCGGAGCGGAGCTGATCGGTCTCCTGCTTGGCGGAGGAGGTCAGGGACTCAGCCTGATTGTTGGCATTCTGCAGAATCGAGGAAGCCTTGGCATTGGCATCGTCAAGGATGTGCTGAGCATCGAGCTTGGCATTGTTGATCAGGGTTTCGGCCTGAGCCTGAGCGGCCGTGCGCGTTGCAGAGGCATCCTGCTTGGCGCGATTGAGCAGCTCGGTGCTGGTCTGCTCGGCGGATGCGAGCATCTGCTGAGCATTGGCACCCAGCGATGCGAAGCTGTTGTTCTGCGGCTTCTTGTTGCGCTCTTCCTGCAGCTGAGCCTGCAACTGCAAAATGCGATCATCATCCGCGGCAATCTGCTCACGCATACTGGCCAGCGTCTTCTGGGCCTGGTTCAGGCTGTCCTGGGCGGCGTCGAACGCCAAGTCAACCTTCTCTTTGTCATATCCTCGCAGCACCACCGGGAAACGATCCACCATGGCTGAATATCCTTTCACATCCATAAGCCTTTGGCATGTCCTCATGCACTGTAGCGCATAGGGGCACTGGAGACACACATTGATATGCAATCGTTACAATGCGTGCGAATGATGTTCTAGTTTGTTGCCGATACGTACTCTCTTCAGTCCGCGATACGGACAGTTTCTTCTATAGAAAAGCGCCCGGGTACAGAACCTCGTATTACGCGATGAGAATGTCGGAGCTGGATGGCTTCAAGTAGTAGCGAATCGCCTCGCGAACCACATCGCGTCCGGCTGCGATCTGCTGTTCAAGCGGCAGTCCGTGCTGCGCCGAACCAGCGGGGCGCACCGGCGGGAAGCTCACAAAACCACCCAGGACGCGCTCCTGGGTGGCGGTCCAGTTCAGCAGATTGTAGAACAACGAGTTGCATACGAACGTGCCGGCATCGGAACTCAGGGAAGCCGCAATGGAATCATCGGTGAAGTCCTGCAGAATCGAACGCAATGGCAACCGGGTCCAATACGCAGCCGGGCCGTTGGGATCAATTGGCTTGCGGCGTTGAATCACGTTATCGGCATCCGGGCGTTCGGCATCCATCAGATTCGTGGCGCAACGCTCGAGCATGACGCTTCGGGCCGAATGCTTGAGCCCGGTGGCGATAACGATATCCGGATTCGTGGCCTCGATGGTTTCCTTCAGCTGCGGCCATGCTTTGGTGAAGCTGACCGGAAGCTGCACGGCATGGATGGTCACATGAACATCGTTCAGCGGGTCATCGGTTCCCAACGGCGCACCCAACCCCTGCTCGGCAATGGCTTTGGGCACTTCGTACGCTGGGTTGACGTCCACGCCTTCATAATGGTCGAATCCGGAAATCACCACATTGAGTTCACGCATACTGCCTAGTGTAGCGTCATAGCCGCAAACCGAGCACTAGCGCATCTGTCCGGCGGCCTGGGCGAGCAGCGCATGCATGCGGGCACGAGCCGCCTCCTTGGGGTCGAATCCCTCCAACTGTTCGGCGATGCGCTCAGCGGTGGGAATGTCTTCCAATGTGGTGATCTTCAGGTTGGTCTCAGCGCCGGAGACAATGGCCACCGGCTCGCCCGGCAGGTAATCGACCACCACGCGCGTATCGTCCGTGGGATGGAAATCCGGGTCCTGTGCAGCCAGTTCGTAGGCCTTGCGAATTGTTGCGAAGCGGAAGGACTGCGGCGTCTGCGCACGGAATGTGTTCGGACGGTCAGGAACCGATTTGACGACCTTCAAATCACCCAAATCCTGGGTTAGCAACACGGTATCGGTGGACGCATAGGCAACCGTGGCCGCTTTGAACTGATCAAGGGCATCGATGGAACCATCGATGGCGGACTGGGCGACGAACGGACGGACGGCATCGTGGATGAGAATCTTGGCATCGCCGGGAATACCGGCCTGAGCTAACGTATCCAAAGCCGCCGCTGTGCTGTCCACACGTTCGGCGCCGCCATCGATGACCACGCGAACTTTGCCATAGCCCTGCTGATCGATCAGCGATTCGACTTCCTCACGAACCTTGCTGTTGACCACTACGACGATATCGCTTACGCGCGCGCAGCGTTCGAACGCCTCGATGCTCCAACACACAATGGGCTTGCCGCCCACAGACACCAGTTGCTTGGGATTGTCCGGGTCGAATCGTGTGCCGAATCCGGCCGCCAATACCACGGCCACGACAGGCACGGTCTGAGGCTTGGGATCGTCAGCCATCGTATTCATTGCAGTCTCGTTTGCTCTCTCATTCTCAGTCATAGGCTCCACCGTAGGGTGAGGCATGCCCGTTCGTGACCTGCCTCACACCTTCTCCACGGAATGTGCGCGCTAGTGGCGCACGATAAGGGCGAGCAGACGACCTTCGTAGGCCTTGCCGGCGAGCGCGGCGCGGCGATGCGAATACCAGAGCGGATTCTCCAACGTGCACATGCTGTGACTGATGGAGCCGATACGCTCGGCAAGTTCGGCCGGGCCTTCGCCATCGGTGCGGCACAGTTCGGCGAGTTCGGCGTCCTCTTCCAGATATTCGGTGGCGGCGTGCACGCGAGGCATCGAATCGACCACCTGATGCACACCGGCAAATGCCAGATCGATCATCGCGGCTTCGGCGATGTCGATGCCGGCACCGCCGAAGCGCGTCTGGGTCTTGGTCAGCGGGAAACGTTTGATGAAAGTGTCGGCGATTTCGTCGCCTACCTCATAGCAGTCGCCGCAGATACGCGGGCCGAGCGTGGCGATGATGCGGCTGGGATCAGCGCCCTTTCGCTGCATCAGTTCCACGGTGGCACCGATAACACCACGTTCCAGTCCACGGCGGCCGCAATGCACGGCACCGATAATGCCGGTTTCCGGGTCGGCCATCAGCACCGGCAGACAGTCGGCGGCGAACATGCCAAGTGCAACGTCTCGGCGAGAAGTCACCTGCCCATCAGCTTCAATGGCTGCGACCGGTTCCTCGCCGTGGGTGCCGGAAGCGTCAAAACCGAAGTCAGTATTGGATTCGTGGCCCGGCTCATCGATATCGATGGCAATGCCGGAATGCACTTGACTGACCAGGGACAACGGTGCTCCGATCGCTTCGGACAGAGCGATGCGATTGGAGAGTACGGCTTCCGGATCATCGCCGGACTTACCGCCCAAGTTCAGATTGCCGTAGTCTCCGGTGGAAAGACCGCCGAGGCGCGTGGTGTAGACCACGGTAATACCGGGGGCCAGCGCAATCGGAATGGTCACCGGAATCGGTCGGCCATTGCGATCGGTAGAGCTCATGGCACTGGAGTCAAGGATTTCGTCACTATATTCGGTCATAGTCACTCGGCTTTCAACATAGGCTTTTTGGTGCGGGAGCGGATGGCTGCGTTGACAGGCACCTGATGTGGGCAGGGCATGGAGAACACATGCGCCGGATTGTTGATGGCCGGCACCGGCAATCCCTCGGCATCCTTCAGACCGTCTTCCGGCACGGTGAACACCAGCGGACGCTCGCCTGGCAGCAGGAATTCAACTTCCTGACCGGGCTCGATCTTGTTGCGGCTCATCAGGGTTACGCGGCCGCCTTCATCGGCGCTCCAGCTCAGCACTTCGCCAACCACCAGCCACGAGCGGAAGTAGGCGGAGCGGTCGGTGTTCTGCGTCACCTTGTGTTCCGGGTAATAGAAACCGGTGGAGTAGTCGCGATGGGCCACCTTATCGGTTTCCTCGAGCAGCCATTCCGGCAATTCGACATGTAGAGCCGGGCGTACGGCCGCATGCTTCCAATCGCTTTCGATAATTTCCACTGCGGTATTGGACTTGCGGCGGGTGGAGCGAGCGTGAGCGCTCATGCCATCAGGTTCCGGGGCAGAAGCGGAATCATCAACAGCTTCAACGCGTTCGTAGCCTTCATCGGCCACGCCGGCGAACGCCTTATCGGCATTGCGCATGATCGCGTCCTCACCGTCCATCTTGCCGAAGTCCGGGTCGCCCGGGCGAATCACCTGATCATGGAAAGGTTTCAACACCGTGCCATCAGCAGACTCGAAGCCGCGCTGAATCATGTATTCATTCACCGCGGTCTTATAGGCGTTGGTCATGGCGGCGATGTAGTACGCGCTTTTCGCACGACCCTCGATTTTGAGGCTCGTGGCACCGGAGTCGATCAGATCATCTAAATGACCAAGCATGTTCATGTCCTGCGAGTTGAACAGGTAGGCGCCATCCTTGGTCTGTTCAATCGGGAAGTACTGGCCGGGGCGTTTCTCCTCCACAATCGAATACTTCCAACGGCATGGCTGCGCACATTCGCCATGATTGCCATCGCGACCGGTCAGGTAATTGGAGAACAGGCAACGACCGGAGAAGGCCATGCACATTGCGCCATGCACGAAACATTCGATGTCGAGATCGTCCGGAATGTTCGCGCGAATATCACGCACGGCCTGCAGGTCCATCTCGCGGGCCAGCACCACACGGCGGGCACCGAGCTCATAGAATGCGTTGGCGGCCTGATAGTTGGTCACACCAGCCTGGGTGGAGACGTGCAGTTCCAGGTTCGGAGCCACCTGGCGGGCCATCATCATCACGCCGATATCGGAGACGATCAGCGCGTCCACGCCAGTGTCTTTGAGCTGACCGACGTATTCGCGCATCGCCTCGATCTCGTTGTTGCGCGGCAGTACGTTGCAAGTCACGTACACGCGGGCGCCACGCTCATGCGCATAGCGCGAGCCTTCCTCGAAGTCCTCAAGGCTCAGGTTCTTCGGTGCCGAGCGCATGCCGAAGGCCTTGCCGCCGCAGTAGACGGCATCGGCACCATAATCGACCGCAGCCTTCAGACCGCGCAGGTTGCCGGCCGGAGACAGTACCTCCGGCTTCTTGCGTGTGGGGATTCTCATCGTCGTATTCATCACGCAATAGTGTAATGAATACGTTGCACATGCCCGTTCCAGACCTCATCTCAACGATGATGCTCCCCCAGCACGGCCCACCACCCCACACAACTGTAGGTTTTCCAACGTTGACTGTCGGATTTCTAACACTGACTGTAGGATTTTTAACGTTTTTCGTTCAAAAACCTACAGTCAGTGGTCGGATTCTTTGTTTATGGACGGGTATCGGTAGGCTGTGTTGCATGAAGATCGATATCGTGAGCGTATTCCCCGAATACTTCGAAGTGCTGAACTTGAGCCTGATGGGCAAGGCCCAGTCCAAGGGTCTATTGGAAATCACCGCGCATAATCTGCGTGATTGGACCCATGATGTGCACCATTCGGTGGATGACACTCCGGTCGGCGGCGGTGCTGGCATGGTGATGAAGCCAGAAGTGTGGGCGGAATGCCTTGACGAGCTGCTCAATTTGCCCGCTCCGAACGAGGACGATTCTCCTGATGAGCTGGTTTTCCCCACCTCTGAATCTTCGGATTCTCCTGCCGACGATGCTCTCGACTTCTCTGGAATACCTAATGATGAGACTGAGGAAGATGACGATTCCAATGCCGCCGCCCCGGTACTGATTTTTCCGAATCCGTCCGCTCCTCTGTTTACGCAGCGCGATGCCACCGAGCTGAGCCATGCTGAGCATCTGTTGTTCAGCTGCGGCCGATATGAGGGCTATGACTCTCGCATTCCTGATTACTATCGCGCGCAGGGCATTGATGTACGAGAGTATTCCATCGGTGATTATGTACTGAACGGCGGCGAAGTGGCGGTTTCCGTGATGCTTGAGGCCATCACCCGCCTGATGCCCGGTTTCATGGGCAACCCGGATTCGATTGTGGAGGAATCCTACACCGGCGAAGGCGCGCTGCTGGAACATCGCCAGTACACGAAGCCGGCAGTGTGGCGTGGCATTGCGGTGCCCGATGTGCTGCTTTCCGGTGATCACGGCAAGGTTGACCGTTTCCGCCGCGATGAGGCGTTGACTCGCACCAACGAAATACGACCGGATCTTATCGAGGCCTTGGATTGCAAGGCCTTGGATAAGGCCGACCGTAAAACGTTGATGGCATTGGGCTGGGAGGTTTCAGCCGCCCATCCACGCAAGTTGGATCGTTAGTAGCCGTTTCCCGCGTCCAATTTTACGAAAAATAGACCTAACTGTCGGAATTATGGACATTGACACCAACTCAACATCCATAATTCCGGAACAATGCCGCACTGACCCGATTTTTGGACGCCCATTACTCCTCAGTGTCCAAAAATCGGGAGACGTGGGTCGTTTACCCGAATTATGGACGATGAAGGACGTCTTCTAAGAAGTTGAAAGACGTTTACCTGGATTCGGCAATAGGCTCAATGTAGAACACGGCGGTTTCGCCGTAGTTGCGCCGCTCGGTGATCTCCCAGCCTTGAGGCGCGGTGGGATCGTCGGAGCGGATCGAACGTTCGAGCATGATTACCGTGTGCTCATTGGTGGCGCTGCCGGCTGCCAAATCAGCGAGCAGTTGATTGCAGGCGTCGGTTTCATAAGCGTACGGCGGGTCGATGAAAATCACATCGAACGGTTCACCGAAGCCATCGGCTACCGCTTCGGCCTTCTTTACCAGCACACGGGCACGCAGATCGGCTCTCCATGAACGATTCTTCTTCAAGTCCGCCAGTGTCTTGGTAATCAATGCGGCAGCCGGGCGAGAGCTTTCCACAGCCACCAATTCGCGGGCACCTCGGCTCAGTGCTTCGATACCAAGCGCGCCGGTGCCGGCGAACAAATCCAGGACGCGGGCATCATCCAGAACTTCCCATGAATCCAAGTGGGAGAAGATCGCTTCCTTGGTACGGTCGGTGGTGGGTCGGGTACCGGTTTTCGGAGTGGCCAGTGCCACGCCTTTGAATCGTCCTGAGATTACGCGCATAGCGACCAGCTTAGCCGCTGCTAAAAACTACTCCTGATCGTCCTGTACGTAGATGGCCTGGGTGATCTCCTCGCGCAACTTCACGAATTCCGGCATGGCACGCACCTTTTCCATATTGTCCGGATCATCAGGGTCACGCGGAAGAGTGATCGGAATATCCATTTTCACGGTTCCCGGGTGCGCGCTCATCACAATCACACGGGTGGCGAGGAAAATGGCCTCATCCACGCTGTGGGTGATGAAGAACACTGTGCTGTGGCGTTCGCGCCAGATGCGCAGCAGTTCGTTCTGCAGCTTTTCGCGGGTCAGGGCGTCCAATGCGCCATAGGGCTCGTCCATCAGAATCAGGTCCGGCTCGGTGGCGAGCACACGGGCGATTTGCGCACGCTGCTGCATACCGCCGGAGAGTTCGTATGGACGGCGGTCGGCGGCGGAGGTCAACCCCACCAAGTCGAGGAAGTGATCGGCCTTCTCCTTGCGCTCGGCCGCCGGTACACCTTGCATTTTCATGCCGAATTCCACATTCTTGCGCACGGTGAGCCACGGGTAGAGCGGCGGCTTCTGGAAGACCACGCCACGCTTCGGGCTGGGACCGTTGATGGCCACGCCACCGGAAATCAGTTCGCCATCGGACGGCTTTTCGAATCCAGCCAGCATGTTGAGCAGCGTGGTTTTGCCGCAACCGGAGCGGCCGACTACACAAATGAAATCATGCTTGTTGATGGTCAGATTGATGTCGTGCAGGGCGGTCACATGGTCGCCCTGCTGGGTGACGAAGCGCTTGTTGACGCCGCGGATATCCACGGCCACGCCCTGGTCGTCCATCGTCTTCTTTTCGGTGAGCTCACCCCAGGTGAGCGCGTTGTCGTTCGCCATGATAAGTCCTTTCACTGCTTGGCCACTTGGTCGATGGCATCGGTGTAGAGCACGCTGGAATAATCGTCGCTTACCTTGTCCAAGCTGCCCTGGGTTTTGAGGAATTCGGCGGTGTCCTTGAAGATGCCCGGCAGCTGACCGTGGAAGATATCGCTTTGGTCCTTGGCCTGCGGGTAGGTGTACCCCTTGAACTGCTTCTTCACATCCGCAACCGAGTTGCCGAGAATCGTGGAGATGGATTCCGCGGAGTCCGCTTCCTTGCTGGAGATCAGCCCAGCCGCATAATTCTCCACAGCGGTCCAAGTCTCCATTACCTTCGGGTTGGCTTTGATGAACGCATTGGTGGCGAGTTCCATATCGTAGGTGGCGGAGCCGGTTTTGGCGGTGGCCGCACTGGATGTCACGATGGCGCCGCCGTCCGCCTTCAGTTTGCTTAAGACCGGATCCCAGACCCAAGCCGCGTCGATTTCGCCACGCGTCCACGCGGCGGACATCTTATCCGGGTCCAGGTTGATGAGGTTCACGCTGGTCTCGTTCATACCGGCGTTATGCAGTGCGGAGAGCAGTGAGAAGTGTGAAGTGGAGCCGAATGGTACGGCGATGTTCTTGCCGGCAAGGTCTTTGATGGACTTGTAGTCGCCGCCGCGGGCCACCAGGGACTCAGCGTCGCCGATGATGTCATGAATCCAAATTACTTTGACCGGCAGGTTCAGCGGGGCGGATGCCGCGCGCACGGCCGGCGAGGAACCGGCCAGGCCAATGTCCAGCGAGTTCGAGCCGAACGCCTGAATCACATCGCCGCCGGAGTTGAATTGGCTCCACTGAATGGTGGCGTTCGGCAGGCAGGCTTCCAAAAGTCCCTTGTCTTTGACAATCAGGTCCGCATTCGGAATGGCCTGCCATGCGATGCGGATAGTGCCTTTGAAGTCCTCGTTCTTAGCTGACGGCACCGGGCAGTCGGTGACAGCTGCGCCCGATGTGTTGCCCACCAGCTCGTCGGCAGTGGGCATTTTGCCGCAGCCGGCGAGGCTGGTGAGCAAAGTAGCGGAAACCAGCAATGCACCAATCTTACGGATTGTTTCACGGCGTGTTCCACGAATGTCTAGCATTGTTCCACAGGTTGTTTCACGCATGTTCGATTCCTCTCTTACGACGTACAACGTTGATGCCGCGCATCCCAACTACCCCTCAGTCGGCTTTGCCGACAGCTCCCCTGACAGGGGGGAGCCGAGAGAGGTGTCGTTATCGCAACTGCACCTATTCCTTGCCAACCCACGGGGTCACCAGATGGGTGATGCCGAGAATCAGCCAGTCAAGCAGCAGTGCCGCAATACCGATGACGAAGATGCAGGCGATGGTCAGCGGCGTATTGAGCTCAGTGCCGGAGAGGTAGGCGAGTGCGCCGATGCCAGGGATACCGTTGTTGAGCTCGGCGGCCACCACGGTGGTCCATGCAAAGCCGACCGCCAGTCGGATGCCGTTCATGATGGAAGGCAGAGCGCTCGGGAAGACCACGAACAGGAATGCCTTCGGGCGGGATGCGCCAAGCGACAGCGCCGAGTTCACACGATCGCGGTTCACACCGTTGATGCCATCGACGGTGGCGAGCACAATCGGCGGGAACGCCGCGAGGAACAGAAGCCAAATCTTTGTGGTGTCGCCAATACCGAACCAGACGATCAGCAAACCGATGTAACCTAGCGGCGGCAGAGCGCGAATAAAGTTGATGTACGGCAGGATGATGCGGTTCAACCAGCCGATTTCCGCCAGAATGAAGCCGATCAGCACGCCGAACACAATGCCCAGAGCCATGCCGATACCGATACGTTCCAGGGAAACCACCAGATGCTGCCAGAGGAAGTACTGCTGTTCACCACAAACGATGCGCGAAGAGCCAGCTGACGCCGGACGGCAGCTGTTGGCTTCGATGAACGCATCCCAGACGGCTTTCGGACCAGGCAGATACAGCGAATTAATCAAACCAGCCGAGGTGACACCCCACCATACGGCAATCAACAGCACCAAGGAAATCACCGGCTGAATTTTCTTCGACTTCATCCAAGCCGGCATCGGCTTGCGCTTGGCCATAGCTTCATTTGCCACAATCGACGTACCGGTCACTGCAGTGCCGGCCACTACCGGAGTATCTGACGTATTCGGCGTATTGGGAGCCGGTGTTGTCGCATCGCTCATAATCGTTCCTCTCCATCGCATCTGCCTTGGTTGTACGGGAAACAGTCGCCGCATTGATTACGTAGTTTTTACGGATTGCTGCCTTCGCGTTTCAGGCTGGTTACACGATTTTCGGTGTTTCAGATATGGGGCTTCCGCATATCTTCGGAAGCCCCACAAGGTTGCAATCAGTCGGTGGCGGCAAGGTGCTCGTACATGTCCTGAAGCATCTCGTCGGTGATCTCGACTGGATTGTTGTACAGGTTCGGATGGCGGCTGATACGCACCAGATCGGCGATCTGCTCGGCGCTCAGGTTGAGATCCTTCAACCCGGTACGCAAGCCCACCTTGACCTTGAGCTCATGGATGGCGTCGGCCATCGCATCGACGTCCTCGAATCCGATGGCACGGGCGAACTCCTGCACACGGCCGTGCTGGGCATCTTTGTTGATGCGGGCGAACCAGTCAAGCGTCAGGCCGCAGGCCTCGCCGTGTGGAATGCCGTGAATATTGGTCAGTGGGAAGGAGCAGGCGTGCGAAGACGTGGTCTTCGGCAGGGTGAACGCGAGGCCTGCAATCACCGACGCCTCACACATCTTCTGGCGGGCTTCGGCGTTGTTCGGTTCGGCAACGGCAATCGGTAGGTATTTGAAGACCAGCGGCGCCGCGTGGATGGCGCAGGCGTCGCAGATCGGCTGATGGCCTTTGCTCCAGTAGCCTTCGATCGCCTGGCTCAGCACGTCCATACCGGTCGACGCGGTGACGTGCGGCGGCACCGAATAGGTGAGTTCCGGGTCGATGATGGCCACGGATGGGAAGAACCCGTCGGAGACGATCGGCGCCTTTTTGCCAAGTGCGCGGTTGGTGAGCACGGATACGCAGGTGACTTCGGAGCCGGTGCCGGCGGTGGTGGGCACTGCGATGATGGGTAGATGCTCCTGCGGCATGGCCTTGCCTGTGCCGTGGTATTCGGCGATGGAATCGTTGGTCAGGGCGATGCTGGCCGCCGACTTGGCGAGGTCCATCGCACTGCCGCCGCCCATGGCTACGACGAACTTCAGGTGCTTTTCGCGAATCAGGGCCGCGGCCTTATCCACTTCGGTAACGTCCGGGTTCGGCGAGAAATCGGAGAAGATTTCGCTGATTGCGCCGTCGGAGTCCTTGACGATGCGCTCGGCGGTGCCGTTCTTGGCGAAGAGGTGCTCAGAGACGAGCAGGCCACCTTCAATCAGACCCATTTCCGCAGCCACATCCTTGATTTCACGGACACGGCCATTGCCGAAGCGAATAGCCACCGGCTGTTGATAATCCCAAAGCATGGTGTTTCCTTTTTCTAACGTGGATTGGCTTCCCCCGTCAGGAGAGCTGTCATGCGTAGCATGACTGAGGGGTAGTTGTTCACATTGCGATATATCGCATCGGTCTCTCCCCCACCCGGCTTTGCCGGGAGCCCCCTCGTCAGAGGGGGCCAATTGGTAATTAGTCGCAGAAGTTCTCGTCGACCCAGGTCAGAACCTCGTCGACCTTGGGCAGTTCGGCCTTGAGTTCCTCAGCGGTAATGGTCAGCGGCGGGCAGATGTTCACGTTGGTTTCACGGCCGAAGGTCAGGAAGCCCTTGTCTTTCAGGGCGCCCATGATCTTGCCCATCACCGGGTTGGCGGTGTGATATGGGCTCATCAGCTCGCGGGTCTCCTTGTTCTTGACGATGGTCATGGCGGAGAACAGGCCGATGCAGCGGGATTCGCCCACGCACTTGTGCTTGGCTTCCATCTCCTCGAGGAACGGTTTCAGGATGCCTTCCATCTCCTTGACGTGGCCGGCGATGTCGTGCTCAACGTAGTAGTTCACGGCGGCGACGCCGGCGGCGCAGGCCAGCGTGTGGCCGGAGTAGGTCAGGCCGCACTGCAGCACGTGATCGGTGAAGTAGTCGGAGATCTGCTTGGAGACCACCACGCCGCCCAGCGGCACATAGCCGCAGGTGACGCCCTTGGCGAAGGTGAAGATATCGGGCTTGATGTCGAAGTTCTGCCAGGCGAACATCTTGCCGGTGCGGCACCAGCCGGCCATGACCTCGTCGCAGATCATCAGGATGCCGTACTTATCGCACAGTGCGCGCACGCCTTCCATGTAGCCCTTTGGTGGCAGGATCACGCCGTTTGCGCCGACGATGGATTCCATCAGGATGGCGGCCACATCATCCGGGTTCTCGTAGATGAGCTGATCTTCGAGGCGCTTCAGGTACAGGGCGGTGACCTTTTCGTCATCCTCGCCACGGTTGAAGCCATCCTCATACATGTTCGGGTTCATGAAGTGCACGAAGCTCGGGGCTGCGCCACCGGCTTCAGTGGCGAAACGACGCCAGTCGCCGGATGCGAAGGACGCGCCCAAAGTGGAGCCGTGGTAGGAACGGTAGCAGCTGAAGATCTTCTGGCGGCCGGTGACCATGCGGGCCATCTTGATGGCGTTTTCGTTGGAGTCGGCACCGCCATTGGTGAAGAACACGCGCTGGTAGAATTCATTGCCGGCAAGGTCGACAATCATCTTGGCAAGCTTGGACTTCGGCTCGGAAGCGTACGCCGGTGCCATGAAACACATCTTGCTGGCCTGATCCTTGATGGCGTCCACAATCTCCGGCAGTTCGTGGCCGAGGTTGGAACACACCAAGAGCGACGACATATCGGCGTACTTGTTGCCGTCATAATCGTAGACGTAGATACCCTTGGCGGACTTGACCGGCATCACCGGTTCGCCCTGCTTGTGCCAGGACTGCATCACATACTCGCGGTGCAGTTCAGCAACTTCTTCGCCGGTCAGTTCCTTGGTCGCCAGTGATTCGCTCATCGTCTCGTCCTTTCGTGGGGCTTTGATAAGCCGAATGGACGAGACCATGTGAGACAGAAATGTGCACGATACACAATCGAAACATTTGTTCCGCATGCATCGGATTGCATTCCCGTGAAGCCATCCGTTCGGCAACTGCATGAAATCCTTGTGGATTCCGTGATTGCTTTGCAGTCTACGAGCGGACGAGTTGATGTTCTATATCGCAGAACCTAAAGTTGATTGTGCTCCAGCACAATCACACTACTCGGCTCCCTCTGATGAGGGAGCTGCTGAGCATAGCGAAGCTGAGGGAGAGAAGCGCGAGCATACGCTCGCGAAAAATCTATCGGTCACAGACCGATTCCTAGCAATCAAGAATCTCACGCACCTGCAATCCCACCGAGAGGAACTCACGCGTTCGGAAATCGGACAGACTCACACCGAGGATGTCCTCGATTTTGTTGAGCTTGTAGCTCACGGTGTTGCGATGTACGAACATGCTGGCCGCGGTCTCTTTGACTGATCCGGAGAACTGGAAATAGGCATGCAGCGTCTCGGTAAGATCGGTACCGTTCACGCGATCGTATTCCACGAGCGGCCCAATGCTGTCTTGATAATAATCTTCCAAAATCGCACGGTCCGAGACGGCGAGCAGCAGCTTATCGATGCCGGAATTGTCGTACAATGCGACTTCGCCCACACGCCCGCGCAAATGCTGCAATCGTTCGAGTTTGAGCGCCTGATTATAGCTTTTGCCGATGCATCGGGCGGATTTGGTGACTTTGCCGACGCCGATATAGGTGCGTTCGAGTATCACGCCGCGCCTGCGAATCGCGGCGATGATTTCGCGGACCATCAGCTCCACTTGCTCGGCTGTGTACCGTGCAAACACCAGCACCAAGCGCTCTTCGATGTGAACTACAGCCACACGCCATTGGTTTGCCGTAATCAACGATTCAGCTTCACGCGAGTATTTGGCGATCAGTTCGGCGTCATGGCCACCGTGTTCCGCATCCAGACATGCGCTGAACACAGTGACGCAGTAATTCCAATCCTTGCCGAACCCGGATTGCTCCAGGTATTCGAGATACATTTCCTCGCGATCCGGATGGAAAATCGCATTTTCCAACGCCGCGGCCAGCTCCATGCTGTGCTTTTCGCTCATCGTGATGGCCAGACTGAAACTGTGCATGATCTGCGCCATATGCACGCTCCACGGCACTTTGAACAGCGGGAAATCGTGCTCATCACAGAAACGAATAGTTTCCGGACTGATCTGATGGATGAACGGGCCGATATTCACCACCACGCCCGTGGCCCCGGAAGCGTAGGCGCTTTTGACCAGGGGATATAAATCCTCCTGTGTTTCCAAGCCGATGCCGGTGGTGAAAGCGATTTCCTGACCTTCGAGGAAGCCGGCGATCTCCTCGTTTTCAACCATGTGCACCCAGCGCACCGGTTTGTCGAGGCCATTTTTGCCGGCCACCAGCACCATGTCCTTGTCGGCGGCCTGTTCCACCAGTTCCTTCAATCGAACGGTCATACCATCTTCTTTCTGTCACAGCACAATCGAGGCGCCGGAAATCACCAGCAGCACATAGGTAAGCTTCAAAAAAGCCTGCTGGCTGACATGCTGTTGCAGGCGATTGCCGATGATAATCGCCACAATCAATGGCGGAATCGATATGGCAGTAAGCACCAGCGCATGCGGTGTAATCACGCCGGCAACCCCTTGCTGCACAGTCAGCACCGAGTTCAGCGCCACCCACACACAGGCCATCGTGGCGCGGAATTCATTCTTGTCTTTGAGTCGAACCGCCGCATAGATCACCAAGAGTGCGCCGCCGGAGATGAACATGCCATGAATCACGCCGGCCGCCAGCACGATGATGATCAGCAACCAGCGAGGCGGCTCGGCATGCGAGGGCCAGATCAGGTTTTTCAGCGCGATCGCGATGATGAACACGCCATAGGCCTTCTGCAATGGGGCAAGCGGCAGCACGGCATACAACGCCACGCCAGCAGCCATGCCAATGGCCATGAGCCCTACCATCTCACCGAGGATTCTCCAGCGAATATGGGCACGGTGCTGCACACCGAGCCACAGGCAAGCCAGCAATGTGGTGATGTTCAGTACCACTTTGGCGGTATCGGTACCAAGCAGCAGCATCGAGAACGGCATGGCAAGTACGGTTCCCGCGAATCCGGTGATCGCCTGAATCACGTTCGCGGCGAACAGCACGATCAGGAACAACGCATCGCGCACGGTCTCGCCCATGGGCCCTCCTTGTTAGGTAGACTGCCCATACCGTAGCGAGTTCGCGTAAACTGGCGCGTTACGGTCTCAGTTGGAGGTCAGGAAGGTTTCGTTGCCACGCGTGAAATCAAGTACCGCACCAGCCAGCTGCACTTCGTTCGTGAGTTCCGGGTCGGCAGTCAGCACTTGTTCGGCGCGAGCGCGGGCGTCGGCGATCATGTCCGCATCCTTGACCACGCGCAATAGTTTCAGGCTGGACTTGCCACCCGATTGGGCGTCGCCCAGCACATCGCCGGCACCGCGGAATTCCAAGTCGGCTTGAGCGATTTCGGCACCATCGAGCGAATTATGGATGACTTCGAGCCGCTGTTCGGCAATAGAGCCGGGTTCTGCGCGGGAAATCAGGAACGCCCATGAGTTGGTGCCGCCTCGGCCCACGCGGCCGCGCAACTGATGCAACTGGGAGAGGCCATAGCGGTCGGCGTCGAAAATCACGATGCAGCTGGCCTGTTTGACATCCACACCGACTTCGATCACCGTGGTGGAGACCAAAATCGGCGTCTTTCCGGCTGCGAAATCTGCCATGACTTGGGTTTTGACATCATCCTTGTCACGACCGGTCAGCGTGGCGAACCGTATGCCGGCGAACTGCGGGAGTTTTTGCAGTCGTCCGGCGATTTCCTCCACCGAGTGCAGCGGTGGCCGGGCTTCGGCTTCTCCATTGTCGTCGTAGGTTTCGTACGGGTTATCGATACCGATGATTTCAGCTTCGCTCCGCTTGCGCCTGCCAGCCGACGCATCCGAATCATCATCCTCATCGATGCGCGGGCAGACGATGTACGCCCGCTCCCCCGCATCGACGCGTGCGCGGATGTGCTGGAACATGCGTACCATCGTGGGCGCATCGGCTTCATTCACCACGACTGTGCGGATTGGTTTGCGCCCACCGGGCAGCTCGGTGAGCCATGAGATATCGAGGTCGCCGAACCAGGTCATAGCCGCAGTGCGCGGAATCGGGGTGGCGGTCATCACCAACAGATGCGGCGTGGTGCCGTCATCGGTTTTGGCGTTGAGGCTTTCGCGCTGTTCCACACCGAATCGGTGTTGCTCGTCAATCACCACCAAAGCCAAATGCGGGGCTTGGAAGGTTTTGGAGAAGGCCGCATGCGTAGCCACGATGATGCCTGGTTCACCGCTGGCGGCGGCCGCGAGCGCCTTGCGGCGTGCGGCGAGCTTCATGCCACCGGTCAGCAGCGTAACCGGCACTTCCGGCGTGAGGTTTGCCACCATATTGCCGATGGTTTCGGCGTGCTGCTCGGCCAGCACCTGAGTTGGCGCCACAAGCACGGCCTGATAGCCGGCACCTACAGCTTGCAGCATGGCGGCGAGCGCCACCACGGTTTTGCCGGAGCCGACTTCGCCTTGCAGCAGGCGTTGCATCGGCCAGTCGCGGGAAAGATCAGAGGCGATGTCATCGATGACCTGCCGCTGGCCGTCGGTGAGGGTGAACGGCAGGGCGCTAATGAACTGGTCGCGCAAATTGTGCGCACCGCTGCCGCTTTCCGTGTTGTTCACGGCAGTATTTGCTGTCGCATCGTCCAGGGAGCAGGGGTGAGCCGCGGATTTATGCGCATGGGACCGGGCCTTCAGCAGCGAGACCTGGGAGATAAACGCTTCCTCATAGCGCAAGGTTGCGATGGCTTCGTTGAATCGGTCTCGCGAATCGGAATCATGGATGGCGAGGAACGCCTCCGCCCTGTGCATGAGGTTTTTGGTCTCTCGGACCGATTCGGGCAAGATATCAGGGATGGACTGGGCCAATGTGCCGATCGCCGCCCCTTCCCCCGGTTGCACGGCGATACTGCTGGTGGACGGCGGCACCAAAGCGGTTTGCGCGTTTTGCGAGGTTGAGGTGCGCGCACCCATCATCCACAGGAGATTCAGAATCGTTTCATGAATATGCTCGGAGGATATGCGTGAGCTGGCATGGTAGACCGGGCGCGGACGAGTTACGCGCAAGACTGCCTCGTCGACAGAATCAGCGTCATACTTAAGTTTTGCGCCGGTCTGTGAGGCCGCAGCGGCAGGCATACCGGCGAACTCGGGCGGAGCTACAGTCAAAAAATCAGGATGCGTGAACTGCAACTGCCCCATGTATTCACTAGGAGTGCCGGAAACCACCAGTATCGGACTGGATTTGAGCCGCATGCTCACCCAGTCGATATAGTTTTTACGACCACCGAAGAACGTGAGTTGAGCAGTGCTGTCAGGCATATGGTGCATACGAGCGAAATCCACATCATCGACAGTGGCGATTACGCGCAGCATGCGGCCGGGTACCACGCGCACGTCGCGCACTGTAGCCACAAATGCCATCTGCTGGCCGATTTGTGCTTGGCGAAGCGTTTGCAGACGGACCGGGTCGGTGACGCGGAACGGAAAATAAGTCAGGGCCTCACCCACGGTGGTGACACCCAGCGATTTGAGCGCGGACACACGTCGCTTATTGGTGATCAGCGATGCCAGTGTAGTGCTCAACGTAATGCTCATAGCGGCCCATTCTAGTTAAAACAAAACCCGCTCAGCCGAAGCTAAGCGGGTTTCGCAAACGTCAATACGTAATTCACGCGGCCACGCGCTGAACCTTGCCAGCCTTGAGGCACTTGCCGCACACGCGCAGGCGAGTGTTCTCGCCGTCGATGGTGGTGCGCACAGACTGCAGGTTCGGGCGGAAGGTACGCTTGGTACGACGATGCGAATGAGATACGGTGTAACCGGTCTGCGGACCCTTACCGCACACTGCGCAACGAGCTGCCATGATGGACTCCCTTAAACCTTGATGTTTCAAGTCTTTCACGCGTCCGACCGCCGGTTTTGCCCGACATGCCGAACACACAACTTCACAAATATATAGCTCAATACCGACAACCGCAACCCTTGCGTGTATTATGCCGCGGTATTCGCCGACCACGACTTTATCATCCCCCACTGCCAGAGCACATCACGCAACCCCGCCAATCCGGGCAGCCGCACATCTCACACCAGCGACGCGACCACTTCGGCGGCACACGCAAACTCTTCCGGCGTCGTGTACGCATAGCTCAAACGCAGCGAGTTGTCGCTGGCGAAATCATAGATATCGCCAGGATTAAGTAGCACGCCATGTTCGAGTGCGCGCTGGAAAAGACGCCCCATACGCACCGGCTCATCAAACGTCAACCAAATGTAAAAGCCGCCTTGCGGTACATTCCAGCGAGCGCGCCCCGAGAACAAGCGCTCCAGCGTCTCTACCGCGGCATCCCGCCGACGGCGCAATTCGGTGCGCAGCTGCTTCAAATATTCGCCATACATCCCGGAGGTGAGGAATCGCGCGAACACCCACTGACTCAGCGTGCTGGCACCATAGTCCATCTGCATTTTAACGTCGGCCAGACGATGCACGATTCGCTCGTCGGCCACTATCCATCCAATACGCAATCCCGGCGCCAGCGACTTCGATGCGCTTCCCACCGTGATCACCATGCCGGTGGTATCGAACGTCTTCAACGACTGCGGCACAGGACCGTCAATCACCAGATCTTGATAAGCGCAATCTTCGATAACCGGCAACCGACACTCCACACAAGCGTCAATCAGAGCACGCCGACGCTCGGCGGTCATGGTGATTCCAGTCGGATTGTGGTTTGTCGGAATGGTATACAGCACCGCGTCGCCACGCGCATGCGCCCCAAACGATGCATCAGGAAGTGCGGCACGCAGGGCCTCCATATTCAATCCTTGCGCATCCATGGGCACACCGGCAAGCTTCATTCCCGCCGATTGGAACACTTGCAAGGATTTGATATAGCTCGGCGCCTCCGCATACACGGTCGACCCTGATGACAGCAGGCTTACCGAAACCATCTGCAATCCCTGCAACGCGCCGGAAGAGACGAGCACCTGCTCCGGTCTGCAATCGACTCCCCACTGCTTCATATGCAGGGCGACTGCCTCACGCAGCACATCCAGCCCTTCGGGCGGTGGGTATCCAAGCGATTCAAGTTCCTCGGCGGCCTGACGCGCCACACACTTCCACATGTCACGCGGGAACAGCCTCGGATCAAGCTCGCCAGTGCCAAGCCGCACCTTAGTAGCATCGAACTCAAATCGATTGATGGCCTGAATCGTGGCATTGTTGGCTTTGAAGAACCCCGATGAGACATAATCCGCCCAATCAGGTGCGTTCGAAAGCATCAACGACCATGTATTGCTGACGATTCTGGTGCCGGCACCGTGACATCCTTCGATGATGCCGTAATCAGCCAGTTCCTCCAACGCTGCGATAATAGTGGACCGATTCACCCCAAACCGATCGGCCATGGCACGCTGGCTGGGCAACCTGGCTCCAATGGGCCACTCGCCTGAAGCGATGCGACCACATAAATACTCAACGATCTGTTCGGTGACCGACTTGCCGCCGGAACGATCAGGCTTCCAATCGATATCCAATGGTGCCATTCGAACCATAGTTCCGCCCCTCACTAGCCATGCATCATCGTCCAGCCAAATCCGTTTATCTCAGACCACATCAACTATTATCCAACCATTTGCACATATTTGGTTGGGTATTATCATCAGCACTTGGCTGGTTGCCGCAAATAGTTCACAGCATATCATGATGCAATGGCACTGGAAGATAAGGAATTAGCACCACATCCAGCCAACATATATACCTCAGTAGGATTACTTGTTTGGCTGGTTTTGGTTGGTCAGCAATAAACCAGCCAAACATATGTGAGGTAAGGAACGAACATTATGGGTCTGTATATTCAGGGATTGACGATGGGTCTTGCCTATACCGCACCCATCGGCATGCAGAATCTGTTCGTCATCAATTCAGCCCTGACCCGCACCCGACGCAATGCGCTTATCACGGCGTTGATCGTCATTTTCTTCGACATGGCACTGTCACTGTCCTGCTTCTTCGGCATCGGAGCACTGATGCAATCCCAACCATGGCTGGAAAACATTGTGCTTGGCCTGGGCGGACTGGTCGTAATCCGCATCGGACTCGGATTGGCGCTGCCAAGCCGCAAAGACGAGCCATCTCAATCTGCGAGCGCCAACACCGCGGCAACACCGGCGAACGCCACGGCCCAGCAGCACAGTGCACAGCATCTCGGAGCACAAGGCCTGCTCAATACCATCTGCACGGCATGCGCAGTCACTTGGTTCAATCCACAAGCCATCATCGACGGCACGTTGATGCTCGGAGCATTTGCCGCCACACTCAATGCTCAGCAGACCACTCCATTCATCACCGGAGTCGAAACCGCCTCCGTGCTCTGGTTCTTTGGCGTCACACTTATCGTCAACGCCTTCGCCCACAGGTTCAGCCCGCGTATCATCGATGTACTCAATCGCGTATGCGGCGGAATCATTACGTTGTATGGCATCAAACTGTTAGTCGATTTCGCGCTCGCGATGCTCTGAGCCATCAGCGAACCGGACAAATCACTCGATAATTACTCAATAAGACTCGCCGTTTTGTCTATTCCCAGCGCAGCTGTCTCTCTTATAATCTCGATATAAGAGACTTGAGGAGCGAAGGGGCTCCCGCGGCGCGGAAACGAGCCACGTATGTTGAATAATGCCGAAGGAGGCTGTCATGTTGGATCTCAGGCGAGGTATCGGCACCCATCAACCAAGCGTCATTTCGCTGGGCCAGGTGTGGGTAGACATCATGATGAACGTGGATGAGATTCCTCCACAAGGCGGATTCGCTGTGGCCGACCATCCCAAGCCCTCGATCGGCGGCAGCTACCGCGTGCTCGAGGCGGTCAGCCGCATGGGCGTGCAAGCCGAGCATGCCGGCATTCTCGGCAACGGCTTGTGGGCCAACTTCATTCGCCAATCGTTCCAAGATAACGGCATCAACCATATCGGCCAGGATCGCCTGGACGAGGACTCAGGCTTCCGTGTGGTGTTGAGCTCCGGAGATCCAAAGAAAACGTTTATTGCCTCCTATGGCGCCGAGGCACACGGCGGCGCGGATACGTTCGAGATGCTGGAGCCGCAGAATCATGATGTGGTGCATATCAGTGGCAATACGCTGATGGATCACACAGCTGCCGGCGTGGATGGCTTCCTCTTACAGGCCGGTACCGATCCCGCCACACGCGACTATGCGCTCGTGATCAATCCGACCAACACACTTCGCCTGGTGAACGACCATATGCTTGAGGATTTGGTGCTGGCTCGCCCGATCTGGTCCTGCAATCGTCAGGAGGCGATGACGCTGGCCGAACGCCTTGGCGCGCCGATCGATGACAGCAAAGTGACCATCGGCGGTGGGCTCGATGATTTCATGCATCAGCTATGCGATGGGCTCGGCCACACGTTGCGTGCCCCGCTGGTGGTGCGCGTGGGTTCCTTGGGCGCCTGGGTGCGCGAGCCCGGCGGAGAAACCATTCATGTCCCAGGCTTCCCCACCAAGGCCGTGCATACACGCTCCGCAGGCGGATGCCACACCGGTGTGATGTGCGCCATGCTGGCCGAAGGCCGCGATCTTACCGATGCGGTCAAACTGGCCAACGCCGCCACCTCCATCGCCATCTCCCGCAGCCGCAACGGCATCCCGCAGTGCCCGGACTACGACGAGGCACTGGCGCTGCTCAAGAGCTGATGCAGCAGCCCAGCGCGGCAATCCAGTGCAATAATCAATGCAATAGGCCGGTTTGGCGGCGATGGTATGAATCATCGCCATCAAACCGGCCTATCAATGTTTCAGCTCAACAATATGAATTAATTACTGCAGGCAGGCTTCGATATTGTTGCCGTCCGGGTCATGGATGAACGCGGCGTAATACGTCGGTCCATAGTTCGGGCGAGGACCAGGCTGGCCGTTATCGGTGCCGCCAGCGGCCAGACCGGCCGCATGGAACGCTTTGATCGCATCCTCATCGGCGGCGCGGAAGGCCAGATGGGTGGGCACCACCGGGTTGCCATCCTTCGGAGATTCCAGCCAGACGCTGTCTCCGTCCTTTTCGTTGGCGAAGCACACGGCACCCGGGAAATCATGCTTCTTCACATATCCCAGCGGAGCCAGCAGCTGCTCATAGAACGCAGCACGCTCGTTGGCATCCTTCACAAACAATCCAACATGATCAATCATGACAGCCTCCTTAAGTCCGACTGACTGACGATACGCAGAACCACATCGATTCCACTATCCCCAGTGTAGTGGCAGCAGCATCGGTCAAGCCAGCTTGGGCAACGAAAGAAATCATGCCGTTTTGGTCGGATCCTTTTGGAGGGTGAGGAAGACGAGGGCTACGACCAGGAGGATGGCGATGGAGAGCACGCCGAAGCTGGCGTTGCCGGTCAGGGACGTGGTGGTCGCCACGAGGAACGTGCCCAGAATCGAGGCCGTCTTGTTCCAATCTGCGTGCAAAGGGGAGCAGGTCGGAAAGAATCGGCGGGCGACACGGGCGGGCGGCTCACCGCTTGCCGCGCAGATTGTAGGGATCGTAAGTTCCGGCATCGTCCGGCCGGCCGGCCCGAGTACGCCGTTCCTCGCGGATCTCCTCAAGCGTTTCGCGGTTCAGCTTCCGCAGTTCCCCCGTCCGGCGCTCGATCACGCTCTCATCCTCACCCTTCCACGGCCGCTCGAGACCGATGAGTTCCGCCAATCGCACCGCACCCATCGCCATGCATGCGGCGGCCATCATCGTCGCATCCTCGTGCAGCAGCGCCGCCAGCCACGGCAGAACAAACGGAATCAGCACCTTAAGAGCGATTAACGGCCACGGCATCCTCGGCTGGGTACGTCCGGTTCTCCGCCACACCGCATAGTCGATGCGCGCGTCGATCAGCGACAGCAACACCCACGCCACAAACAGCAGTGCCGCCAGCTCCCCGCCATCGAACGCCACGCGCATCGCGAACCGCAGCCCGATCCACGCGATCAGCGCACTCGCCGGAAACGAGACGACCACGTCCAGCAGCAGATGTCCGCCGAGCACATGTCCGTATTTCGGCTTGCGGCCATCCGTCGTCACGCCGCAGCCTTCGTCGGGTCCTTCTGCAGCAGAAGGAACACCAGCGCGGCCACGAGCAGGATCGCGATCGACAGCACGCCGAGACTCGCGTTACCGGTCAACGATGTGGTGGTGGCGACCAGGAACGTGCCGAGAATCGAGGCGGTCTTGCCGAAAATATCGTAGAAGCCGTAGTACTCGTTGGCGTGGTCCTTCGGGATGATCTTGCCATAGTAGGAGCGGCTCAACGCCTGGATTCCACCTTGGAACATGCCGACCAGAATCGCCAAAATCCAGAACTCGACCGCGGACTTCAGGAAGAACGTGGCAAAGAACACGATGCCCATGTATGCCACCACAGCGGCGGTGATCATCGGCTTGCAGCCGAAGCGGCCGGCCAGACGACCGTACAGAATCGCGCAGGGGAAGGCCACGAACTGGGTGACCAGCAAGGCCACCACCAGCTGGGTGGAGTCGATGCCGAGCTGCGTGCCATAGGACGTGCTCATCGAAATCACAGTATTCACGGCATCGATGTAGAAGAAGAATGCAATCATGAACATCCACAGCGGCTTGTTCTTGACGATCTTGCCGAACGTGGAACCGAGCTCGGTGAACGTGCCGCGAATCGCCTCATGCGCATGGTCGCGAGTGGCGCGATAGTGCACCTGGCGGTAGCTGGTGATCAGCGGGATGGTGAACGCCACCCACCAGATTGCAGTAATCACGAAGCTCGCGCGCGTGCAGGCCACGGTGGACCAATCAAACAGCGCAGGTCCGCCGAAAATCAGCGCGATGCACACGATGAACGGCACTGTGGAGCCCACATAACCCCAGCCGTACCCATGCGACGACACCTTATCCATACGCTCGTTGGTGGTCGTGTCGATCAGCATCGAATCATAGAACGTCAGCGAACCGTTGAGGCCGATTGTGGCGAGCACATAAATAATCAGGAATGGCAGCCAGGTAAGCGGCAACGCCATCGCGCAGCACATCACCACGCCGGTGCCGAAGAAGCCTAGGAAAAACTTGATTTTCATGCCTTGCACATCGGCGATGGAGCCCAGCAATGGCATCAGCAATGCGATGACCAGCGAGGCAATCGTCTGTGCATAGCCCCAGGCCGACACGATGTTGCCGTCCGCGGGCATCAAGGATTTTGCATAAATCGGGATGACTGCCGTGGACAGCAGCACGAACGCCGAATTGCCGACGTCATAGATAATCCACTTCTTCTCGCGGGTCGATAGTTTATTCGTATTGTTCGCGGGCGATGATGCGATGGCAGCGCTCATACATTACTCCTGGAAAAATTCATGACTGCATCAATCGTAAAAGCGAAGAATATCAGCGGGATGCCGTTTTAGTTGAACGGAGCGTGAACAATATTGCGATTCATGCCCATGCCACTGCACGCCGCATAGGAGTATTGCACCTTCAGCGTCGCTACAGTTTCCCCCTGCATGGCAAACAATAAGAGAACAGCACGGTTACACACTGTAAACCGGCGTAATTTCAACGAATCGGCAATGTAGCATGGTCTGCTGTAACCAAGCAAGCAGGGCGCGATAAGCACTGAGGATGGCTCTCTCTTCATGAATTCGAATTACACCGAAGACGGGCATCGACCTTTATCGGTACTGGTGGTCAGTGAATCGTCGCTCGAGCAGACCAATGGCGTATCCGGTAGCGTCAAGCATATTCTCGACCGGCTCAGCGAGCGAGGGTTCACCGCCCGCGTCATTGCACCTCAGCCGGCTCCCGCAAACGGCACCTACGCGGGATTTGCGGTGGACGAAGTGCCGACCGTGCCAATCCAGAAGTTCAATGTCGCTATCTCCCCGAAAACACCAATCATCCAATCCATTGAAAACGGTCCGAAACCGGACATCATCCACGTCGCCGCGCCAATTTCTAAGCTCGGCCATGCCGCGCTGATCGCCGGCGAAGAACTCGGCGTGCCAACCGTGGCCATCTATCAGACCGACGTGGCGCAATATGCGCGCCGATTCGCCCGGCAAGCGGTGGACGGTGTGGCGGATGGCGTGGCACCGCACCGCACCGGATGGCTGCGTAAAGTCAGCAAGGCGGCGGGCGAGAAGGCCGAAGACATCGTAGCCAAACGCATTGCGCAGATGCACAATATGGCCACGTTGACCCTTGCACCCACCGATCAGGCACGCAAACGACTTGAATCATTCGGCGTGCAGCCTTCTCTGATTCAGCTGTGGGGCCGCGGAGTCGATTCAGCATTGTTCAATCCTGTGCGCGCCACGGATGCGCGAGCCGCGCAATGGCACCGCAAATGGAGCCATGACGGCACCAGACCCGTGATCGGCTATGTGGGTCGTCTGGCACCTGAAAAACAGGTCGAGTTGCTTGAGGCGCTCAACAACCTCAATGTGCAGCTGGTGGTGGTCGGCGGTGGCCCTATGGAAGGCGAACTGCGTGAACGGCTGCCGCATGCGGTGTTCACGGGCATGCTGCACGGCCTCGACCTTGCCGATGCCTACGCCGCATTGGATATCTTCGTACACACCGGCAATGAGGAGACGTTCGGCCAGACCATTCAGGAAGCCATGGCCTCCGGACTACCGGTGATCGCGCCGGCCAGCGGCGGACCGATTGACTTGGTCGACACCAATGTGACCGGACTGCTGTACCGCCCCAACGATGAGGATGATTTGCGCGCTTGCGTGGACCGGCTCATCGAAGACAAGCCATTGCGCCGACTGATGGGCGCCAACGGGCTCGCCGCCGTGCAAGGACGCACATGGCCGATGATGGTGGACCGGCTCATCGAGTATTACCGTCTGGCCATGGATCTCAATCTCGCCCGCCGCGCATAAATAAATGCCGGCTCGGGTCGCCGCGTAGCCCCGTCCGCGTATACTGTTCCGGGCCGTATTGAGCGGCCCAACGGAACGTACGCATGTCAGAGAGAGCAACATGAGTCAACCCGACACCGATATGGCGGCACAGTCGCCGTCTACACAGAACGCCGACGACGATAACACCATCGAAGCCGCAACAGAGCCGAACCGCATCGGCAAGGACCACACCAAGCATGCGCTGCACACGAATCTGAAGCGCGGCATGGAATCACGCCATCTGCAAATGATTTCGCTCGGCGGCGTGATCGGCACCGGCCTGTTTTTGAGCTCCGGCTACACCATTCAACAAGCCGGACCGATGGGCACGATTCTGGCGTACGCCATCGGCGCAGTGATTGTGTATCTGGTGATGCTGACGCTTGGCGAGCTTTCCGTGGCCATGCCGGTCACCGGCTCGTTCCATGTGTACGCCGAGAAGTTCATCGGCCCCGGCACCGGCTTCGTGATTGCAATCCAATATTGGCTCACCTGGACCGTGGCGCTTGGCTCTGAGTTCACGGCAGCCGGCTTGCTGATGCAACGCTGGTTCCCGGATACGCCAACATGGGCATGGTCAGCGGCATGCATCGTGCTGATTTTTACCCTCAATGCTCTATCCGTGCGATTCTTTGCAGAGGCGGAGTTCTGGTTCGCTTCCATTAAAGTATTTGCCATTTGCGCATTCATCGCCATCGGTTTGCTGGCGATTTTCGGCATCATTCCGATGAAGGGCTACACGCACGCTCCGATGTTCGGCAATCTGGTAAAGGACGGCATCTTTCCGAATGGCTTTATGCCGGTGTTCGCCACAATCCTGACCGTGAACTTCGCGTTCTCCGGCACCGAGCTCATCGGCGTGACCGCCGGCGAGACCCGCGATCCGGAAACCGCCGTGCCGAAGGCCATCCACACCACGCTGTGGCGTCTGGTGCTGTTCTTCATCGGCTCGATTGTGGTGATGTGCGCGTTGATTCCGTGGCGCCAAGCCGGCGTTGGCGAAAGCCCGTTCGTACTGGTGTTCAGCTCCATCGGCATCCCGTATGCCGCAGATATCATGAACTTCGTGGTGCTGACCGCCGTGCTCTCCGCTTCCAATTCCGGCCTATATGCTTCCACACGCATGGTGTGGTCGATGGGTCACGAAGGCATGATCCCGCATTGGTTCGCCAAGACGAACCGGCACGGCGTACCGGTGCTGGCCCTATGCACCGCTATGGCCGGTGGCCTGTTGGCCCTGCTCTCTTCCGTAGTGGCCGCTTCCACCGTATATCTTGTGCTGGTGGCGCTTTCCGGCCTTTCCGCCGTGGTGGTGTGGATCGCCATCGCCTACTGCCAGATTGTGTTCCGCAAGCGCTGGATCGCCTCCGGCCGCACGGTGGATGAGTTGAAGTACCGCACGCCCGGCTATCCGTGGACCTCGTGGGGTGCGTTCATTCTGTGCACCGCCTCGTTCCTGCTGGTCTTCTTCGACAAGGAACAGCGGTTCGCACTGGGTGCGGAATTGGCGTTCCTCGCCCTTTGCTATGCCGCGTACTTTGTGCAACAGTGGTGGCGCAAGAAGCATCCGCGCGAGGAAGACGAGCCGCTTCAGCTGCCGTGATGCACGCTGCCTCTTTGGAGCCCATCCTGTCAATGCAGGGTGGGCTCCTTGATTATGCAAACAGCTGGGCGCGCAGCGCTACGGCATCGGTAAAGCGAATGCCGTGAAGCCCTGCCGCAGTACCGGCCTCGGCATTCCATGGCTTGTCATCCACAAAGGCCGTATGCGCAGGATTCACGCCGAAATGATTAATAGCACGACGGAAGATTTCCGGGTCGGGCTTGTGAATCCGTTCAGCGCTGGAGACCACAACATCCTTGAGCAGTCGCAATGGAGGGAACAGTTCCTGAGCTGCCTCAACATACTTGACCGTGAAATTAGTCAACCCCCAGCAACGCACACCAGCATCATCCAAATCATGCACAATCTCAGGCATTCCCGGCAGCATGCCGACCAATGCCAGTCGCTGGCGGTCAAAATACAGTCGGAAGGCTTCAAGCGCCGCCTCCGCAGAGAGTCGCTCATCATCGTCACCGGCTGACATATCGGCTTGCACACTGTTGCCCAAGCCGTGATGTTCGGCATAATCGGCCAGAACCCTTTCCTCACTCCAGCCGAGATCGGAGAGCTCGTCGTAATGCCAGAAACCATACGGATCATTGCGGTCGAACAGGCGATCCATCACTGCTTCGGGAACCTGATCTTCCAGGGGCACACGAGGTTGCCAATCGACGAGCACATCGCAGAAATCGAAAATCACATCGGAATATTGCGCTAATCCAGCCATGCTGCACATGGTAGACCCCGCACAGAATCATCGGCCACAAAAATCCTTACACTTTTTGTTCATCTCGGCCAAAGTGTGCGGGGATTGCTCACGCCTACCATAGGCATTATGACCGGTCGCATTGCCGCATGCCGCTTCGGCGTCATTATGCTCAGGATTTTCTGGTGGACCACACTCATCGCCACCGCGGCGCTCGCCGCTTCTCTCATTACCATGCTAACTTCCGACTGGCCGGCGACTTGGGCGAACGGCTGGCCGGGCTGGGCAATCGCAGTAGCCATCACCATCATCGTCGAATCCATCATCTTCTGGATCGGTATTATCACCGTCTACATCACATCAGTGCAGCTTGGCATCAAAATTCGAGTTATCGGCGTGCTGTGCGGCTGGATTCCCATCGCCAACCTTATTGCGCTGCGTCTCATCATCCGCACGGTGAGTGAAGAAGTGCGTTTCGAATCGGCAAAAGAGCGACTGGACCGCTCTCGTGCCGCGGCGCGCATCTGCGCCACGCGCTACCCCGTGCTGCTTGTGCACGGCGTGTTCTTCCGCGACACGAAGGCATTGAACTATTGGGGGCGTATACCGGCTGAATTGCAACGCAATGGCGCGGTGATTTATTACGGCAATCATCAGTCCGCCGCATCGGTACCGGATGCCGCGCGAGAGTTGACCGATCGTATCCGCCAAATCGTCCAGACCACCGGCTGCGGCAAGGTCAATGTGATTGCACATTCCAAAGGTGGCCTCGATATGCGCTATGCCATCGCCCGCTGTGGAGCGGCACCGTATGTCGCGTCGCTCACCACGATTAATACGCCGCATCGTGGCTGCGGTTTTGCCGATTACCTGCTGGAGAAGATCCCGCTTGCCACCCAAAAGCAGGTGGAGTCGGCGTACAATGCCGCAGCATCGCATCTGGGCGATAAGCAACCTGATTTCATGGCCGCCGTACATGATTTGACCCAGGCCGGATGCGCTCGGCTTAATGCCGAGATCGGCGATAGCAACGAACTCAGTGGCAGTGCGAGCATTGCAGGGCCATTCGCTGGAATCGTTTGTCAAAGCGTCGGGTCCAAACTGGCGCACGCCACCACCGGTAAGTTTCCGCTCAATTTCACGTACCCGCTGGTCAAATGGTTCGATGGCCCGAATGATGGGCTGGTGGCCCAACCGTCTTTCCCATGGGGAGAGCACTTCACCTGGCTGGAGCCGAACGGCACTCGAGGCATTTCGCATGCCGATATGATTGACCTCAATCGCGAGAACATTCCAGGATTCGACGTGCGTGAGTTCTATGTGCAGATCGTGGCAGCGCTGAAGCAGCGTGGTCTGTAGAACTGCGAAAAACCGGAAAACAAAAAAAATCCCACCTCACCGGGTGGGATATCGGGTGGGCGATGTAGGAATCGAACCTACGACCCCTTCGGTGTGAACGAAGTGCGCTAGCCGCTGCGCCAATCGCCCGATCGGCATAGAAAAACCGGCTTAACGCCGGCCTATGCGAGTGGGCGATACAAGATTCGAACTTGTGACCCCTTCCGTGTCAGGGAAGTGCGCTACCACTGCGCCAACCGCCCGGGTCATCCATCAGACTGAATCAATCATTCAATCTTCCGAGAGCGGACAACGGGACTCGAACCCGCGGTCTCAACCTTGGCAAGGTTGCGCTTTACCAACTAAGCTATGTCCGCATGTGTTGTTTGAAGCAACAGGTGAATAAGATACGCTACTTTGGGAAAAAATGCATCATCGCCGCGTGTCTCCGCAGAATTTCAAGGTTTTTACATCAGTACACGCACCGCGCTACGTCGTCTCGACTCATTGCAACAAACCTTCACTTCGGCGACACACCGGGTGCATCAAACTTCCGCCTTGCGCGAAGAGTTTGTCAGATATATCGGCGCACAATGGTCGAGGAAATACAAGCCCGGTTTGCGCCAGCCTCACGAACGAATTACTTCGCGGGTCACGAAACGCAACCGGGGGCCATACAGCAAGGAGATTATTATGACCAAGCTTCTGTTCGTCGTGGGCAGCCTGCACAAGAACGGCTTCAACCACCAGCTGGCCGAAGAGGCCAAGACCCTGATTGGCGACCGTGCCGAGGTGGAGTTCCTGGATTACGCCGACGTGCCGTTCTTCGATCAGGACGTTGAGTTCCCGAACCCGCCGGCAGCCGTCAACGCCGCCCGCAAGGCCGTTGTTGAGGCCGACGGTGTGTGGATCTTCTCCCCGGAGTACAACTACAGCTACCCGGGCGTGCTGAAGAACCTGCTCGACTGGCTGTCCCGTCCGCTGGAGCCGTTCCCGGCCGAGTCCGCTTCCGTGCTGGCCGGCAAGAAGGTCGCCATCTCCTCTGTCGCCGGTCAGTCCGCCGGTGCCGGCACCCGCGCCAAGCTCAACGAGGTGCTGGGCTTCAACAAGGCTGAGGTGCTGCCCGTGGACGAGCAGGCTGGCTTCGCCCTGGCTCCTGAGGCTTGGGGCACCGGCGAACTGGGCCTGACCGACGAGGATAAGGCCAAGCTTGCCGCCGAGGCCGACGCCTTCCTGAAGTTCGTCGAGGCCTGAACTACACATCAAGAGCTCTAGAGCATCCGAAACCCTGTCAATCGATAGTGATTGACGGGGTTTCTGCGTTACGAGGGGCTGATTTCAGCTTTCCGGAAGGTCTATCTGCGCTACGAGGGATTCCTCTGCGTGCAGACCGTAAGTAGAAATGACGCCACCGCATTGCAGTTATGCGGTTTTGAGGTGCCGATTACTTGGCGAGGAACCCCTTGTAACGCAGATAGATGTCTCGAGAACCCCAAATCAACCCCTGCTAAGCGAGATATCCCTCGCCAAACGCTGTGATGCCATAGATTGCACGATAATGGACGCATGACGCGATCATCGTTGTTCCACAACACCGTCGAAACTCCCATCGGCCGCATGATCATGGGATCAGACGGCGAAGCTCTTACCGAGTTATGTCTTGAGGATTGGTGGTGGGCCAAACCGGTGGCACCGAATTCACCGCATTCGAACGATATCGCCACTCTGCCCGTATTCCTTCAGACACGTGAGTGGCTCGACGCCTATTTCGCAGGCGAGCGCCCAAGCATTGATTCAGCTCCCCCACTGGCCGCGCACGGCACCGCGTTCCAGCATGAGGTTTGGCAGCTGGTGGCCGAAATCCCATATGGACAAACCGTGAGCTATGGCGAGCTTGCCGCCGAACTGGCCGAGCGGCGAAGCGGCGGGCGCATGGCGGCTCAAGCGGTAGGCGGTGCCGTGAAACGCAATCCCATCACTATCATCGTGCCATGCCACCGCGTGGTTGGCTCCGGGCGTTCGTTCGGCGGATATGGTGGCCGCCTGGATGTGAAAGCCGAACTCTTGGAGCACGAGGGTGTCAACCTCTCCCGCTTCGACCTGTGATCCGTTGATTCTCTAATCCGTGCGCGCCATTCCCCTACGAGCCATTCCTATACCCGCCCCTATACCAACACCACCACGAAAAATGCCGGGAAAACCTCCGAACAGCATGCGCAATTATACAATCTTCAAGCAAAACGCGAATAATGGAAGGTGCTAGCAATCATCAATGCGGGCACGAGTGAGCAAGGAGGGCACGGCATGAGCAGCATCATCGATTACGCGCACACCGAAGAACGCCCTTTCACCGAGTTGCCATTCAATGAAGTCGATGCGCTGATCATCGCAACTCTGGTCTATGAAGATGTGGCCAGCATCAGTCCCATGCTCATGTTGGATGAATCCCAGCAGCAAGCGCCGTCCGGCGGCTCCTTCGCTTCGCGTTTACGGGCGTTTGAACCCAAGCACCCCGTTATCTGGTTGAAGAATCTCTGGCATCCCGCACTCGAATCGGTAAGCCTTGCCGAGGCGAATCAGGAGCTTCATCGCTCACTTGCGTCCGCAGCCGATGACAAGCCTCACGAACCTCAAGTAGTGTCAGTAATCGACCCTGATCTTACCCATGATTTGTTCCAAACCTGCGCGCATTCCCCGCGCTTTGCCGATGTGCGTCTTGGCGCGGTGGTCGAGCACATCAATCTTGGCGAGCAGACGCAGTTCGCGGCTGCGACTTTCCAATTGCCGGATGGACGTAACCGCCGCAATCCCACGCATAAGGGCACGCTGGTCATCTCCTTCCGCGGCACCGATGATTCCCTGATCGGCTGGAAGGAGGACTTCAACATGACCTTCCAGTACCCGGTGCCCGCACAGCGCGCAGCCAGCGCCTATTTGGACACGGTGGCACGACTATGGGCCGGCCCGATCATCCTGGTCGGGCATTCCAAGGGCGGCAATCTGGCCATTTACGCCGCGATGAACGCCGAAGCCAGTGTGCAGAAGCGCATTCGCCACGTCTATTCACTCGACAGTCCCGGCTTCCCGCCTCATGTGGTCTCCAGCCCCGCCTATCTCGTCATACAGCCGAAAGTGACGAAAATCGTACCGAGCTCGTCGATTGTCGGTATGATTTTCGACACTCCGGAACCATGCCGCGTGGTCGCCTCCGACTCACAGGGCATCATGCAGCACTCCGCCTATACCTGGCAGGTCGACGGCGATCGTTTCGTCACCGAATCAGACCTCAGTTCCAGTTCGCAACTCTTCAACGAGGAGCTGAACCAGTGGATCACCAATCTCACCACCGAGCAACGCGAGCGTGCGGTTGACGCTTTGTTCACCGTACTGGGGGCCACAGGCGCGAACAGCTTCAGTGAGATGATGAGCCGATTCCCCGCCTCGCTGCCTTCGATGTTCGGCGCTTTTGTGGGTTTGACTCCGGAAGATCGCCGGCACCTGACTTCGGCATTACTGATTCTGCTCAAAGCATCGACTGCCAAAAACAGCACGGCAAAGCCAGCTCCGGAACAGAAGTCCGGCACTGCCATGCCTGAAGAATTGCCATCTGAACAATAATTGTTTTCGCTTGCCAAAAATTAGTTGGATTGTATAATAATTTTCAAAATTAGACATGATGACTACATTGCTTCCGTTTGCGATGCAGACATCAGAACAGAGGAAATCAACAACCAGCAATCACGAGGAACGAAGAGGAAACAATGTCACGCCCACGCCATGACTCCGAAGTGCTTCCCGCCAAAGACCGACTCGAAAACGCTTTCTGGGAACTACTTGCCGACCGCGACTATCGCAAAATCACCGTCACCGACGTGGTGCACGAAGCCGGCGTGAACCGCAATTCCTTCTATTACCACTTCTCCAGTCTCCCCGAACTGGCCGATTCCGCCATCATGCATCAGGTGGAGGCCATTCCAATCAATCAAGCCCCTGACCCAAGCGGCGATCCGGAGGAACAATGGCGCGAGCGCGTTACCGCCCTGCTATCCGACCCCAATCAACATCGGCGTCTCGACCGATTGGCTTTGCTCGCCGGCCCCCACAGCACGGTTGAACTCGGCGAATCATTGCGCGACTTCGCCCGCCTGCAGATGATCAGCATGCTGCAAAAGGATCCGGACAACCTTGACCTGAAAACCGATCTGATGGTCGAATTCTCCGTTGGCGGCATGCTGTCCGTACTGCAGCGCTGGCCGGAATTGAGTGACACCATCGAGCTCAAGGATCTGCTCAAGGAAGATGTGGCCGTGCTGGCCATGGGCATTTATCTGGCCATGAGCCGCGAGAATATGCTCACCTACTGGAACCGCATCTTTGCGCATACCTCGCAAAACCGAACGCCTAATAAACCTTAGGACCATTCTGAGAGGTTTCTCACAAGGCGCAATCTGCCGCAGTGCTGGCGTTTCAGCCTCGCACACAGGAAGATGGACAGTATGAGCGAACAGAACACAACCCGTTTGGAACATGACTGCATCGGCACGAAGGAAGTGCCGAACAATGTGTATTGGGGCATCCACACCCAGCGCGCCATCGAGAACTTCCCTGTTTCCGGCATCACGGACGGCCAGCATCCCGAGCTGATTCGAGCCTATGCCACGGTAAAGCGCGCATGCGCCATCGCCAACGAGGAGCTTGGCCTCCTGGATCACACCAAGGCCGAGGCAATTCGCCAGGCTTGCCAGGAGATCGAGCTCGGCAAGCTGGCCGACCAGTTCCCCGTGGACGTGATGCAAGGCGGTGCCGGCACTTCGGCGAACATGAACATGAATGAGGTCATCGCCAATCGCGCGCTGGAAATCTCCGGGCATAAGCGTGGCGACTATACGTATATCCACCCGAACGACGACGTCAACGAATCCCAATCCACCAATGACACCTACCCGGCCGCTTGCAAGCTTGCATTGATTGACGCTATTGGACCGTTGGCCGAGGCCACGAAGAAGCTTGCCAAGGCCTTCCATGATCTGGCGGACAAACACATCAATGACGTGACCATCGGCCGCACGCAGCTTCAGGACGCCGTGCCCATGACATACGGCCAAGAGTTCCACGCTTTCGCCACGCTGTTGAAGTCCGATTTGGCGGCGTTCGACCGCGTGGTACCTTTACTGGCCCAATTGAATCTCGGCGCAACCGCCATCGGCACCGGCATCTGCGCGGACCTGCGCTTCCGCAAATCCGCAACCGAGCATCTGGCCAATATCACCGGCCTGCCCATCACCGCGGCTCCCGACCCCGTGGCCGCCATGACCGATATGGGAGCCTATGTGGCCACGTCCGCCGCCGTCAAAAGCCTGGCCGTGCACCTGAAGAAGGCCGCCGACGATCTACGCCTGCTCAATTCCGGCCCGCGTTGCGGTTTCAATGATCTCAATGTTCCGGCACGCCAAGCCGGTTCATCGATTATGCCCGCCAAGGTGAATCCGGTGATTCCCGAATGCGTGAACCAGTGCTGCTTCACGATTTTCGGCATGGATGTGACTGTGAATTGGGCGGTTGCCGAAGGCCAGTTGCAGCTCAACGCGTTCGATCCGGTGATGGTGCACGAGTTGCTCACCGGCATGGCGCTGCTGACACGCGCCATGACCATCTTCCGCATCAATTGCGTGGAAGGCATTGAGATCAACGCCGAAATCGGCCGCGCGTACGCACAGTCCTCGCCATCCATCGCCGCCGCGCTTAACCATTACATCGGCTACGAGAAGGCCGCCGACATCGCGGCCGAAGCCGTGCACTCCGGCCGTTCGGTGCGCGAGGTGGCTGGCGAGCGCACCAATCTGCCGGCCGAGCAGCTGGATGAGATTCTCGATCCGATCCGCTTGGCTCGAGGGCTCGGCCAGACCTGCCGCGAGCACCAGGAGTAACGGGCAGACGGCCGCCGGTCATCGAAAACAGCCGTGCGGCCGTTTTATATCTTTATATTCAGCGAACCTCCACCATTCTCCACAGCTTCGCCCAAATCACCCGATACAGTGGGCAGTATGGGTGATTTTGAAGTAAACGTTGCGCAATGGTTCCATGCGAATGCCGGTCGATTGATTTGGCTGGTGCTGATGATTGCGGTGGCATTCGTTGCCGACCGCTTCCTGAGCCGTCTGCTGAGAAAAGTGCTGGATAACTCCCAGATTCCCAGCGCTTCGATTTTCGTGAATCTGACGCGTGTGCTGATTTGGGTGGCGGCAATCGCGATGGTGCTGCAACCAGTGTTCGGCATCAATCCGACCACGCTGGTCACCGCCCTTGGCGTCGGCGGCGTTGCCCTCTCCCTGGGCCTCAAGGATACAATCGCGAATGTAATCGGCGGCTTTGGTCTGATGCTTGGCCGCGTGATTCAGCCGGGTGATTTGGTGACAGTGCAGGGCGTGACCGGCGTTGTGCACGATATTACGTGGCGTCACACCGCCGTCCGCACACGTGGCGGCGACATCATGGTTATTCCGAATTCCGTGCTCAATACGGCGGCCCTGACCAAACTGGCTCCACTGACCGAAAGCATGACGAAGCTTGAATTCACGGCGAAAGCCTCCAGCAATCCAGATACCGTGAGCCGCGATATTTTAGGGCTCGTCAGTAAGGCCACTGCGGATGTGGCTCTTGAAGGACAACCACCGCTGGTGAAGTTCACTGGGTTCTCGCCGTATGGCATTACCGGCGAGGTGCTGCTGTTCGCACGCCAAGGAGTGCTGCTCTCCACGATTCGCGACAAGGCCGCTCGAGCCATCGCGGAATCAGATCAGCAGTATCTGGTGGAGGACGGCGGTTCGTCCGACAACCTGTAAGAGCAGCACATATGGAAACAGCCAAGACTGCATTGAGTCTTGGCTGTTTCCATATCGACGCAACTATCGGATGCCTTACACAAACAGCATCCACACAGTCAATCCCACGGTCAGCAGTATGTAGACAATCACACCGGGATTCGCATATGCGGTACGCACCTTGAGACCAGCCGGCAGCTCTTCGGGGGCGGGATAGAATTCCCAGCGTCGTTGCTTGAACCAACGCACCAACAGCACGACGCCGGCAATAATCAGAGCGAACATTGCCATTGAATAGAATCCGAATATCTCCAAACCGACGGAGTTGCCGCTCTCCGTCATACGCATGATCTCGCTTTGGCTCATCTGCCCGCTCAACAGCTTGGGATCAACCAAGCGAAGCAGCATTGGAGCAAGTACGCTTCCGTTGAGATTAATCAGCATATGTATGGCTATGGTGTAGCGAAGCTTCGAGGTGCGCGTGTACACATATCCAAGAATCAGTCCCAGACCAAACGCATAGAAGAACTGGAACAGATTCATATGGAACAGGGCGAACGCCAACGACGAAAAGACGATCGCGGTTTTCTCCCCATACCGGCGGGTGCGGGAGATGATTTCCTTACGGCAAATCCATTCCTCAAATATTGGGGCCAGAATGCCGATAAAAAGCGCATTCATCCACCAGTCGTTCTCCGCCATCAAGCCCGTGAGCCTATTAGTGGCCTGACCATCCGTCATTACAGCGGAGAGGATATTACCAATGAAACTGCCCGCATACATCACGGGCACGCACATGATGAGCAATTGAATGAATTCATTGGACTTCATAGAGTACTGGCGGGTTTTGATCGCCGGCACCAACCTGAAGATCAGCATGCTCAGAGGCATCGCCACCACATAAAGAGGGCCCGAGGAGGCCAGTAAAAATGCCCAGGCAGGCGCATTGGCGCCGAAGAACTGGTGCAAAGCGCCGGTGGCCAAGAAGTTCAATCCAAGCCAAAACACCATCATCACCGTGAGCGCGGCGCCAATCAGCGCGAAACGACGATGAGCCACGAACCACCAGTTGCGCTGGGGTTGGGGCTCGGGCTGCTGAAGTTGCGGCTGCTGGGGCGTTCCCGACTGTTGCGGTTGCTGAAGATTGTGTTGTGGCAGAGGCGGCGTTGACTGTTGCTGCGATTCATCGGGCTGCGGCATTGGCTGGCTCATACTCATCCCCCACTCGGTACGGCTCGAATCTCTTGTTCTTAAGGATACGGCACACAATGCGGCAACGGTAGCGGCTTAAATTCTCAATTTAACACCTCACTTCGTGAAAAAGAGCCGCTGACGGATACTCAGTGGCTTAAATTCTCGATAGAAACACACAATTCATGAAAATACGCCACTGAGTCGTCGTCATCAGTTCATTTTCACGAACTATGGCCTCGTTTCGAAAATTTAAGCCACTGACAATGACTCAGTGGCTTGTTTTCACGAAGACAGCGTTATTTACGAAAAAATGAGCCACCGGCATTACTGCTGGCGGCTCATTCTATCTAGCTATCAAAAAATCAGCGAGAAATCAGCAAGCGAGCGCGGCGACCGGGCGCGGCGTGATAATCACGTCGTCGCCAGAAGCCAAACCGGCAGGCAGTTCGTTAGCCGGCAGCTGCACGGTGACCTTGAGCTGTTCGCCCTTGTTCCAGCGCTGGAATTCGCTAGACGTAATCACGGTGTCCACACGCACCAGGGAGCCGAGGAAGTGGATGACCTCCACGCGGGCGTGCTCGCCGACCTTGGAATCGTATTGGTCAGGCAGCGACAGCGCGAGGTTCTCCGGGCGTACCAGCACGGCGACCGAATCACCCTTGGCGGAGCCGGCAATCAACGGCAGACGCTGGCCGAAGACCACGGCCTCCTCACCGTTGGAGGCGCCAGGCAGACGGTTGGTCAGGCCGATGAAGGTTGCCACGTATTCGGTGGCTGGGCGCTGGTAGAGGTCCTGCGGGGCGGCGATCTGCTCGATCTTGCCCTTGTTCATCACGCCGATGCGATCGGCCACAGCCAGGGCTTCCTCCTGATCGTGGGTCACGAACACGGTGGTGGTGCCGGTGCTGAGCTGAATGCGGCGAATCTGGTCGCGCAACTGCACACGCACCTTGGCGTCCAGTGCGGAAAGCGGCTCATCCAACAGCAGCACGCGTGGCTTGATGGCCAGTGCGCGGGCCAGGGCCACACGCTGCTGCTGGCCGCCGGACATCTGCTGGGTGTACTTCTTGGCCTGATCGGCCAGACCCACCAGTTCCAGCTGCTCCATGGCAACCTTGCGGCGCTCTTCCTTGCTCACACCACGTACTTCGAGACCGAATTCCACGTTTTCGAGTGCGGTCATATGCGGGAAGAGGGAGTAAGCCTGGAACACCATGGCCATCTCACGCTTGTTCACCGGCACGCCGGTCACATCCTGGCCGCCAACCATGATGCGGCCACCCTGAATGTCTTCAAGGCCGGCCAAGGAGCGCAGGGCCGTGGACTTGCCGCAACCGGAACCACCGAGCAGCACAACCATTTCGCCGGGCTTGATGTCCAGGTTGAAATCATCCAATGCGCGCTTGTTGGCACCGGGGTAGATCTTGACAACATCCTGCATCTGGATGGAACCGCCGCCGCGCTTGGCAGAGTCCTTCAGCAGCGCCTTGGCGGCCTTGGTCACGTCCTTACCCTTCACGCCCTCAAGGGTCGCGGTTGGGTCGTTCTTGAACGCGTCTTCAGTGGCAGCAGCGCTGGCAGCGATAGGAGTAGTCGCAGTATTGCGTTCTACGGTCATGGTTTTACTTACCTTCCTTAGACTTGCGCATCGCGTCGGAGATCAGATCGAGCGCGACGAGCAGCACCACGCCGAAGAGCAAGGCAAGCAGCGACATGGCGGTGGAGATTTGAGAGTTGGATTGGCCGAGCTGGTAGAGCGCGACCTGCAGGTTCATACGGCCGAGCAGCGAGGCGACGGTGTATTCGCCCAGCACCACAGCGATGGAAATGAAGGAGGCAGAGAGAATCGACTGCCACAGGTTCGGGATGATCACGCGGAAGAAGACCTTCGGCCACGAGGCGCCAAGCGAACGAGAGGCCTCAACCAAGGTCTTCACGTCGATGGAATTCAGACCCACTGCAATCGCACGGAAGGCGAACGGCATAACCAGGATCACATAGGCGAAGCACAGCCAAATCGGGTTGGTGTTGAGCACATCGGCGGACAGCCAGCGATAGATCGGGCCCAGACCCACGACCAGCACGATGGCCGGAATGGTCAGCGGCAGGGTTGCCACCCATTCGATTGCGCGCTCCAATGCCTTGGAACGGATGTGCACAATCACCATCGTGGGGACCATGAGCAGCAGCATGAGCACCACAGTGACCACGCTCAGCGCCAGCGAGGTGCCAAGACCCTGCCACAACACGGTCAGATCAGCGCCCAAGGATTCGCCGTTACCGGTGAAAATCGCAATCCAAGGAGCGGCGGACCAGCGACCGGACAGCGGATGGCGCAGGGTGAAGATCAGCATGGCCAGCAACGGCACGAACAGGAAGGCCAGCGTCACGAACAGAATCACGAACTTGATGATGCTCTGCTTGCGCACGCGTGCGGCACGCAGCTGCGGCGGCTTCACTGCGGAAGCTGCAGCAGCCACGGCAGTCGTTTCACTCGTCGTAGAGGTTTCGTTCACTGCCAACGTCCGGCCCTCTTTTCTACAGCGTGGCTCAGCAGCATCACAATGGCCACGACCACAATCATTGCGAATGCCAGCACCTGTGCGAAGCCCTGCTGGTTGGCATCCATTTCGTTACGCATAGCACCCTGAATCATCAGCGGCACCAGAATCGAGCGCTGAGAGAACAAGGCGGCTGCGGTGGCATATGCGGAGAACGCGGAGGCGAACAGCAGCAGGAACGCGGAGATGAAGCGGGGTGCCAGAATCGGCAGGGCCACACGCGTCCAGTACTGGAAGGTGTTGCCGCCTAAGGATTCGCAGGCTTCACGCCACTGCGGGCGAATCGAATCGACCGCTGGCAGGAAGATGATGATCATCAGTGGAATCTGGAAGTAGCAGTAAATCGTGATCAGACCGGGCAGGGAGCTCAGCCAATTCGGGTTCACGGTGTATCCGGTCAAGGTCTTGATCAGCATGGTACCGATGCCGTTGATGCCGATGGTGGCGATGAATGCGAATGCCAGCATCACGCCGCCGAACTGGGCGAGTACGGAGGAGATGGCGGAGACCATGCGGCGCAGCAGGCCGTTCGGCTTGGCACCGATCACCAGCGCGTAGGAGGCGAGGCCACCTACCACGGCGCCGATCACCGAGGATGCGATGGAGACCAGGATGGAGGTGATGAATGCGGCGATGGTGTTCGGCGCGAACAGGTTATTGAAGTTCGCGAGGGTAAAAGCGCCATTGCGATCTTGGAAGGCACCGACGATCACAATCACCGTAGGTGCCAGCAGGAAGCATGCAGTGTAGGCGAAGAACGGCAGGGAGACGGCGATAGTGCCGAGTTCCTGACGATGCTTGGCCAGCGCTGAGGAGGCAGAAGATGCGGAAGGACCCGCCGCCTTGGCGGCGGCAGGCCCGTTCTGTGCGATTGCAGCGGTCATAATATGTTCAGACCTTATTCCCGAGAGGCTTACTCTCAGTTGCCGATCGTCTTGTCCCAGTTGTTCTGGAGCCATTCGGTGATGCGGTTGGCATCATCGTTGGAGTAGGAAACCGGCTTGCCTTCGATGGTCACGGCGTCCTTCAGAGTGTCCTGATCAACAGTGCCGTCCTGCTTCATGGAATCCAGCAGCACCGGGTTGGCGCCACCCTTGAACCACAGGTTCTGAGCTTCAGCGGTGTACAGGTACTCTTCCCAGAGGCGAGCGGCGGCCGGGTGCGGAGCGTCCTTGTTGATGGCCTGGTTGTAGTAGCTGACGACCTGAGCCTTCGGGAAGGTCTTGTACTCCCAGTTCACGCCCTTGGACTTCAGTTCCTTCTTGTAGGAAGCCTGGTTGTAGGTCCAGTCCATCACCACACCGGTCTGGCCGGAGTCGATGGTGCCGTTGGTCACGTCAACGGTGGTCAGGTTGCCGGAATCCTTGAGCTTCTTGAAGAAGTCAAGGCCAGGCTGCAGGTTGTTGATGTCGCCGCCAGCGAGCTGGTTGACCATCAGGTAGCCGTTGAAGGCAGCGCCAGCCTCGGCGGGCTTGCCGTTCAGGGCCACGGTGCCGGCGAACTTCGGATCGAGCAGGTCGTTCAGGGACTTGATGTCGCCGTACTTGTCCTTGTTCCAGCCGATGGACATGATGCCGGTGTAGTCGGCGTAGTAAGCGCCGTTGGCGTCCTTGTTCTCGTCCGGGATCTTGTCCCAAGCCTGCACCTTGTACGGAGCGAAAGCGTCGGTGGAGGTGGCGGCGATGGACTGGCCGACATCGAACACGTCAGGGGCGGCGTCGGTGCCCTTGTTGGTCTTGGCAGCGTCGAGCTCTTCCTTGGAGGAAGCGTTCGGGTTGAGCTCGGTGATCTTGATCTTCGGGTACTTCTTCTTGAAGGTGCTGATCACTTCGCCGTAGTTGGACCAATCGTGGGGCAGAGCGATGACGTTCAGGGCACCTTCTTCTTCAGCGGCCTTGACCAGGTCGTCCATAGTGCCGAAATCGGAAAGGGAGGTGGCCTTGGCGGACTTTTCGTTCACCTTCACGGCCTTGCCGGTGGAACCGGAGTTGCCATCGGAGGAAGCGCTAGAGGAGCCGCAAGCGGCCATCGAGAACGCGAGCACGGCAGCCACAGAGGCAACCGCAATCTTACGCAGGTTGTTCATTGATTATTCCTTTGCTCAACATTCATCCGGACACAGCTTGATGAGCCATGTCTTGGGAGTCGGGGCTTGTATTCGCGCTTGGCTCGTACGTGGTTGGCGACGAATCCGCGCGGCCCATAATTCCAAAACATGAAGGTATGCGGGTTATCTGTCCCGACACTGGCGCTCAGGTGAACTGTTTTCACTGTTTGCGGTACATCTGTTGAACAAAAGGAAACTACAAATGAATTAGTGACATTTACTGACGATATGTCAATTACGTAGTCTGCGCTGTGGATCGACGGCAATCCGTTAGTGAATTAATTAATTCGCTAATTAATTACTACCTACCCCCTAGCGGCTTATTTTCACGAAATGATTCCCGACCTCGTGAAAAGACGCCACTGACCGTTGCTCAGTGGCTTACATTTTCGAAATCATTCTTGATTTCGTGAAAAGGCACCACTGACGATTACTCAGCGGCTTATTTTCACGAAGTATGGCAAAACTGCGAAAAAATAAGCCACTGAATCAACATCAGTGGCTTATTCTCACGAACTTGGGATTTCTCCCGAAATTATCGGACGCTTAGCGCAGCACGCCTTCGATAAGGCGGGTGATGAGCTCGGTGTAGCCGACTCCGGTGGCCTCCCAAGCCTTGGGGTACATGGAAATCGGAGTGAAGCCCGGCATCGTGTTGATCTCGTTGACCATCACCGTGCCGTCCGGGGTCACGAACGTGTCCACGCGGCTCAGACCAGCGCCATCCACGGCCTTGAAGGCACGGCGAGCCACGTCACGCACATCTTCCAGAACGCTGACCGGCAGGTTGGCCGGCACTTCCACATGGCTGGCGGAAGCATCCATGTACTTGGAATCGAAGTCGTAGAACTGGTCATCGTCCTGATGATCGAGCACGATTTCACCCGGCCAGCTGGCCTCAGGCTCTTCGCCGGCCTTCGGACACAGCACGGCGCATTCGATTTCACGGCCGTCGATGCCCTGCTCAATCAACACCTTCCAATCGTGCTCGCCGGCAGTGGCCACAGCGGCGGCCAGCTTATCCTGCTGGGTTTCGCGATCCTCGGCCTTCTCGACCTTGGTCACACCGAAGCTGGAGCCGGCGCGGGAAGGCTTGACGAACAGCGGGTAGGCGAGTCCGGCGGCTTCAACCTTGTCGAGCACATCGGCAGCGGTGAAGTTGCGGGCGTCCACCATGATGCCAGGAGCCGTGGGAATACCGGCGGCGTTAAGCACAATCTTGGTGTAGTGCTTGTCCATGCAAGCGGCGGAGGCGAATACGCCACAACCCACGTACGGCACACCCATCATTTCCAGCAGACCCTGAACCGTACCATCTTCACCATAGGGACCGTGCAGCACCGGCAACACGGCATCCACATGGCCGAGGGAGGTCAGCGTATGGCGCATTTCCGGGTCATTCAGGCTGACAAGATTGGAATCGGAACCGTTGAGATGCTCAGGCGCACCGGCGAAGAAACCATCCTTGCCACGGGAAGGGTCGATCAGCACCGGGCGGGATTCCGGGGTAATCTTCACCGTCGGCAGTTCACCTCCATCCAGCGCCCAACCGCGCGGATCCTCACCGTTTACAATCCACTTGCCATCTTTGGTGATGCCGACCGGAATCGGCTCAAAACGCTCGGTATCCAATGCATTCAGTACGCCGGCAGTGGAGATGCACGAAATAGAATGCTCATCTGCGCGGCCACCGTAAAGGACCACAATACGCTTCTTGGCCATAACCATCCTTTGATAACTTCTTCGCGATTATCAGCGAATCAACCTATTGGTAGCCTACTCGGCCGTGACCTCACGGCCAAACAATCCAGATAACATTTCAGAGCAAGAAATGCCTTCGTTGAGCACACGGCTCATCTGATAGGCCAGCGGGGTCGGTACGCCGAGCTGCTTGCCAAGCGCGACCACAGCATCCGTGGTAGGCACGCCTTCGGCCACGCCGTTGCTCACCTTGGTGGCCTCCTCCACGCTCATGCCCTTGCCGAGGTTGGAGCCGAACGTATAGTTGCGGGACAACGGGGAGCCGCAGGTGGCGATCAAATCGCCCACGCCAGCGAGTCCAGCGAAGGTCTTCGGATCGGCACCGGCTGCGGCACCAAGAGCGGTCAGTTCGGCAAGGCCACGGGTTTCGATCATGGCGGCGGTGTTCTCGCCGTAGCCGGCACCGCGAGCCATACCCACGGCGAGCGCGGTGACGTTCTTCAGGCTGCCGCACATTTCCAAGCCGATTACATCATTGGTCACGAATGGCTTGAAGTAGCTGGTAGTGCAGGTTTCGGCCACTTTCTTGGCATTGTCGAGGTTCGCGCAACCCACCACGGTGGCAGCCGGGTGACGGTCGGCGATTTCCTTGGACAGGTTCGGTCCGGAGATGGCGGCAAAACGATCCGCCGACAAATCCAGAGCCTCGCGCACCACTTCGTCCATACGCTTGTTGGTCTTGCGCTCGATGCCCTTCATCAGGCTGACTACGATGGCGTTCTCGGGAATGAGCCCCTTGAACTCGGCGAGCGCGATGCGCGCGAACTGAGCGGCGATGGCCACCACGATGATTTCGGCGTCCTTGACTGCTTCGGCGCGATCACCGGTGGCGGTCATGTTGTCCGGCAGCTTCTCCACCGAAGGCAAGCGCACTGCGTTGCGATGATGATCACGAATGCCTTCCACGATTTCAGGCTCGATGGCCCACATGGTCACATCGTTGCCGGCGTCGGCCAGAACCTGGCCGAAGGCGGTACCCCATGCTCCTGCACCAAGAACCGTTACCTTTTTACCCATACCATTTGCTCCTACTGTCTGAACTTCAAGCTTCACTGCATCTTGTGCAATGCTACTCCACTTCGCCGGCGGGGAACTGACCTCCGGCTGCCGGCCAAGGCTTGCGAGACATGCTGCGGTAATCCCAATAGCCTTCGGCAGGGAACTGTTCACCACGAATCTCGGCAAGCACTGTGTTCATACGCTTCAGTACACGCCACATCAGCTCATTAACCGCTTCAGCCGGGGGTTCTTCACCCCAGGAATCCATGTCAACAAGCAAGTCCGAATAATCAAGCTGATGGTCGTAGCACATCACCACGTTCTTGCGTGGCCATGGCCACCAATGATTGATCGAAGCCGCGCCCCATGTCACAGCCAGGTACAGCGGCACCTGACGCCCAAGCCGACGCGAGGACTCCAAGGCGATATACGCCACGCCTTCCTTGATGCTCATCACCCATTTCTTCGGGTCGCGGGTCACCGTACCTTCCGGCCACACGGTAAGCGGCCTACCGGAAGTCAGGATATCGATGGAAGTCTCTTCAATCTGCTTGGCCTTGCCGGAATGGCGCTGCACCGGCTGCATGCCGACCAGCTGGAACCATTTGCCAATCAACGGCCATTTCGCCATCTCGGCTTTGGCCATATACCGAGGCCTGCGGCCCATATGGAACAAGCTGGCCATCGGCACGAACACATCAAACATCGTCACATGGCTTGCCGCGGTAATAAACGGACCGTCTTCAGGCACACGGTCCAGACCCCAGGCGCGAGTTTTGCAGCTGGCGTTGAACACTACATCGACACCGGTAAGCAATCGCTTAGTCGCTTTGGGATTCTGAGCATTGATTTCCTCAACCTTGGCCTTACGATTCGGGCCGGTAGGGAAATCGTGCATAGGGTCGACCAGCCGATGCCGCTTTGCAAGCTTGGCGACCTGTGCGTCAGAGAGTGGGCTGACCGCGGAGCGCGGTGACGGTTTTCCTTTGGATGCCATGCCCACTATTGTTGCACGCCCCGGGACCTAAGTTGGGAAAGAGACTCTGACAGAACCGTCTCGGAATGTACGCCTCAGACCATGAGCATCCAAAATTCGGGAAAAACACCCAATCAGCCCGAATTCTGTACACTGAGCAGTTCCAAACGTCCGAAATTCGGGGAATCAGAGGCAGCGCCCCGAATTCCGGACGCTCACGTCATATCAGTGTCCGGAATTCAGGCTGATGCGGCTATTTTCCTGAATTTCGGACGCAATTCGGGAAAACACCGAGACGATCACAGCACAGCGATGGCGTCAATCTCCACAAGAGCACCCTTGGGAATCATATTGTTGCCGAAGGCCACGCGAGCGGGCTTGACGGAACCGATGAACACCTCGGCGTAGCGGGCGTCGACTTCCTTGAAGTCCTCAACGTTCTTCAGGTAGATGGTGGCACGCACCACATGCTCGATGCCAGTGCCTGCGGTGTCAAGGATATGCTTGATATTCTTCAACGCCTGCGCGGCCTGTTCGCCAGCGGTCTCGCCAGCCAGTTCGCCGGTGGCAGGGTCAATGCCCAACTGCCCGGAGACGAACACAAAACCGTTGGCTTTCACTGCCTGGCTGTATGCACCAAGAGCTGCCGGTGCTTCGGAAGTGGCTACGGCTTCCATCTTTTCACTCATAATCGAGTCCTCTCATTGCCAGCGGCATCCGATGCCATTCCATTCGAACGGATTTCATACCATCCGTCGCACAAAACTCCGGACTCCGGCCGCCGCGCCTGTTATTCCCGGCATATGCCGATTACGTTGCAGTCTAATGGCTGACTTCGCACGCATGATTCACGATGCCCGCCATGCGGCCATACAACCATGCGACTATGTCGCAACACCGTGACCCAACGGGTACGACCCAACACCGCAAAATCAACTATCGCCACGCCGGTCGTTCAACGTTTGGGTTTGACGTACCGCCATGCATGTCAACGGCAAAGCGATTGGCCAGCTCATGCACGCTGCGTGCACTGGAGCCCAGCACACCATCCGCACCCATTCTCAGGCAACGGCCACCTTCCCGATAATCACCGCTCACACCAGCATAAATCGGCACATTGTCGCGATTCGCCCGACTCACAATGGCCGGATCCATACGATTGCCACGCATCACCACAAAGCTGGCGTCACGAGGCCATCCAACTTCCGGATGCCCGGCAGGGCTCACACATTTGCCGATCTGCCAATCGGGATGCAGTGTGCGCATCGCCGCGATCGCATCATCATTCACGGCCATCACCATCACGCGACCGGCAAAATCACGTCGTTCGATCACATCGGAAACCGCATGGGTCAGCTGTTCCGCACCCGCCGACCCGGTTTTCAAATCGAGCAGCAATCCCAAATGATCGTTGACGTGCTGCGCCGCCATAATCGCCTCGTCCAACGTGGGCACATGGAAGTTCTCACCGTTTTGGCGCATGTGCATATGCTGCAGCTCATGCGTGCTCAAGCTGCTAACCGGCACATTGCGCCCATCGGCTGCGAGGCGACCGGTCATACGATCGTGGAACACCACCGGCACCCCATCGGCGTCCAATCGCACATCGATTTCCGCATAATCAGCACCGTTGGCACCGGCATTGGCAATCGCATGTGTGGAGTTTTCCGGAGCGGAATCGTCACCCCGGTGCGCAATACTCAGCGGCTTCACCTGCCAGCCGCCCACATCATCCTGTTCCTTGCGCCTCGTACGCACCGCGGATAGCATTCCCACGCCCAGCACCAAAGCCAGCGATAATACAAGAATGAGAATCTGCGTTACCCAACGCCGGTTTGGCCGGTTCATCAACTGAGCAACACGCTCGACTCCTGTCATATCGCACCTCCCTGAAGCGGTACAGCCATGTTCGGCATACACACTACGTAGCGATTTCATTATGCGATGCCAGCATGGCCCAATCCCCCGCTTTCATGGCAACTTCATGGTTATCTCAGGGAAATCTCAGGGTACTGGAGCAACGCGCACTTACTGCCTGTTGCAGGGCTGATAACGGCATTATCTGCGCGATCCGACCAATACGCCGCGCACTTACTGCCTGTTTTGATCTCGGAACAGGCAGTAAGTGCGCGTATGGCACGCGGATGGTATGCGCCAGCACACAACCGATGCGCGGCACAGTACGCAAACAGTACGCAAACAGTACGCAAAAGGTCCTGCTTTCGTAAAGAAAACAGGACCTTGATGGTGGGCCCAAAGGGGATCGAACCCTCGACCTTCTGTTCCGGAGACAGACGCTCTATCCACTGAGCTACGGACCCGAACAACTTCACTACTGTACACCACGCGCCGACCGGCCGCGCCCGCATTGTCTCATGACTCTGCATTCCACAGATTCCCGGCAATCCCGCAAACCCGCTCTACAATGGGATTATGTCGGAACTTACAGATGACTTCGAATACGAGCGCCGATTCTTCTGCCGTGAGCTGCCGGCAGAATATGATGACGGCGATACGCCCACGTTAATCATCCAAAGCTATTACGTGCATGCCGACAACTATGCGCTGCGCATACGCCTCGCCTCACATACGCTGCACGTCGACATGACACCCGATGTTGACCCACTGGCCATTCTTGATCAGTACCGCGAGCGCTTCACCGAAGCCTATGTAACTGTAAAAGGCCCGTCCGTGGGCGGCACACGATACGAGGTCGAGCGAGAAATCGATACGCGTATTGCCGCGGAGCTTATCAAGCGCGGCGGCGAAGTGATCATCAAAAACCGTTATTCCGTATGGATTGCGGAAGATGGATGGAGCATCGATGTGTTCGGTGGCCCCAATGCGCCGCTTATTGTGGCGGAGGCCGAGCGCTCGGGCCCGGTGACCAATCTGACAATCCCGAAATTCTGCATCACCGAAATCACCGATCAGCCCCGATTCAACAACGACGGGCTTGCCGCTAGGCCATTCAATGAGTGGGCCGGTGATTTCGAAGCCGAACTTGCTGAAAGCGGCCCGAAATTCCAGCCCTACTTCGGCAAGAATCGCATGGTGTGACTTTTCGCAAAGCTGGCGGCTGGGATATGCCGTTCTCGGGATCGCTCCAGGCCGCTCGGGCCATGCTTTACGCCCGAGAACGGCATATCCCAGCCGCCAGTCACCGCGAGAACGTACAGAGTCAGTACATCAGCGTGGCGAGGCGACGGCGAGCGCGCTTCAAGCGTTCGTCCGTCGGCTCGGGAATGGCGAAGTATTCCAACAGACGCTTGCGCACCGGTTCGATATCCGCCTTATGGCCGGCAGCGAGGAAGTCCAGCAGACGGTCGAACGCATCCTGAATCTGACCGCCGATCATATCGATATCGGCCACCGCCAGTTGCGCCTCAACATCATCCGGAGCGGCGGCACCGGCAGCGCGCACCTCTCGCACATTGGCTTGGCCGGAGCGGGCCAGCAACAAGGCTTTGGCACGTTCGCGTGCAGCCAGGGCATCGCCCGGGTTCATCTCCAGCACATGTTCGTATGCGGCAGCGGCACCGGCGTAATCACCTTCCTCGGCCAAACGATGCGCCTCCGCATGCTCCGGCGGCACCTGCTGTGCGGCACCAGCGCCGGCAGCACCGGCACTCTTTGCAGCATCGGAATCAGGATCGCCGGAGTATGGGGCAGTGCCGCTCACACCGGCCTGAGACGCAGCCTGAATGATCTTCGGAATAACCTCATCACACAGCTGCTTCAATTCGTCGTCGCCCGGCAGTCCCTGCAGCAGCGGCATCGGGCGGCCGCCGATCAGCGCAAACAGGGCAGGGGCACCCTGCACTTGCAATGCCTGTGCAATGGAGGGATTGGACGCGATATCAATACGGGAAAGCTGAATCTTGCCGTTCAACGCATTCACAGCGTCGCCCAGGGCGCGAGCCATCGGGAATAGACGATCGTCGGTCGGCACCCAGAGCAGCAGCAGAATCGGGAAGGTGGCGGAGGTCTGCACCATGGCCTGGAACGTGTTCTCGGTGGTGTCGATCACATATCCGCCAGCAGCCGGAGCGCCACCGGCCTGCCCCGGCTCGGCTTTGACCTGATGCTTCAATGCTTCCAAGTCCACTGCACCCGCCAGAGAAACCCCAGGATTGAATTGCTGATCAGCCATTGCTGCCTCCACATGTAAATCCGCGCACAGTCACACATACTTGCGCATAACAAAACGATGCTGGAACCGATTGTAGTTCCAGCATCGAAATTGAGCTTCGGATAAGTCGCCACTCAGCGTTAGGCGGAGGCGAAGACTGCTGAAGCGCTTACAGCGCCTCCACCTTCACCGGCTGCCGATCAGCACCAACGGCGGTGACTTGTGCGCCATCACCGGATTGAGGCACATACAACGCCACCACATTGACGTAGGTGACCTTCATAGTGCTGGTGTATTGATCGGAATTGTAGAGAATCTTCTCATCATCGGAAGCTGGCTGCGACTCACGACCATCGCCGGCCTGGCGCGTCCATACGGAATCGATGCGGCCCACTACCAAATCGCCGCCATCAGCAGTGCGCATAATCCACATCTGGTCCGGCACCGCAGTGAACGTCTGCGACTGGGTGCCGTTATTGCGCGCGATGCCTTCCTGCACCGTACTGGTCAGCGTGGCGATACGCTGGCGCAACATGTCATCGGCGAACGTGGAAGCATATTTGCTGTTCGAACCGTTCTGCAGCACATCGGCATACTGGGTCAATGCCTCAGTAGGCGTGACCACCAGACCTTCATCCTTGGCGGTGCCCATCTGGGATCCGGAGGTCGGCACCTCGAACTTCGGCATGCTCACACCATCGAACAGACGGGCCATGGCAACCAGCTTGTAGTTCTCACGGGCACTGTTCTGGTCCAGGACCAATAGGCGCTGCGATTGCTGATCCTCGGTGGTCGTGGTAATCGTGAACACGGAACGCGGCCAACCATCGTCCGTGGGAATCACCACTTGGGCGATATCCTTCGGAATAGTGGCGTATTTGTTCATGCTGCCGCTCTTCTGAGCGATGGTTACCTGACTTGTGCGAATCTCCAGCTGGGGGCCGCCCATCACCGCCTTATATCCATCGGCGGAACGTGCTTCATCGGCCTTGGCCAGAGTGTCCAGGATCTTAGTGCGAATCTTCTTTTCCTGTGCTTCGGTCAAATCCGGAGCAGCTTTGGAAGAAGTAGCCGCAGTAGGGGTGGGCAGCTGACCTTCGCAAGCGGCCAGAGGCAGCACCAGCGCCACGGATGCGGCCATGGCCACACCGATCTTTTTCCACGTATTCCAACGTTTGTTCATCGGTTCCCCTCCTCCTGCTCGTTCTCATTCGTCTGCCCGTGTTCGCTGACATCACCTGCGGCTTCATTGGATTGCTGCACTTCCTGCGCCAGTCGCGCGAAGTACGCAGCCAATTCGTCGGACGTGATGACGGAAGTCGCCTCCTCGTCCGTAGGTTTTGCGGAAACAGCAAATTCACCGGACTCCGCGGAGCCAGTAACGCTTGGAGCGGCACTTGAGGATTCGGCAGCCGAATCCTTGCCTCCAAGGAGGATACCGGCCGCGCTCTCGCCCGCGGCGGCCTGCTGATCGGCCACAAGGTTGCGGGAAGCCGGATCCACAATCACCGGCGTACCGACCTGTTCGCTAGGCTCGTTGATTTCGCGCTCGGCCTCGACGGCAGCGCCGCGACGATGTGCGGCATGGCGGCGATGCTTACGTGCCGGCACGGATTCAGGCAGTCGAGCTCCCACAAGCCCCTGCTCGGCACGTTCGGCGAAGGAAAGATCGGTATGGATAGTGGCCTTGCCTTCCACCACACGCTTGCGGCGCTTGTGCGGAGGCATGGCGAACACGGAGGCGCACAGCACGGCGATCACAGCCAACAATCCACCGGACAGGTAGAACGGCATGGCGAAGTCCGGCACCTGCGAGCGCACCCAATGCATCGACACCTGGGCACCCGTGCTGGCCGCGCCCTTGCCTAAATCGATAATGGCCATCGTGGAATCAGTGGTCTTGGCACTGGTCAGCGATACATCACCCTTGCCGCACTTGACCGAAGACCACATATCCGAGTCTTTGAACTCCACGGCATTCTCGCTGCTGGTCGCCTCGACCTGACCAGTCGCCTTGCCGGTCTGCGTGGCCAGCGAAGTCCAGGAGGCCAATCCGGAGATACGTGTATACGACGATTCGGAAGCCACCCAACCGGCTACATCCTTGGACGACCCCAGCGCCACACACACCTCATTGCTGGAGGAAACCGAATCCACGCTCAGCGTGACGTTTCGATCAAGCAACGGCAGCACACCCGGGTCGGTGACGATGTACCGCGAACCGGTGATGGTGGAAGTCGCCGTGATCTCGGCGGACGGCTTCCATATCGTGGCGTTCAACACTCCCAACACCACGGACGCTACGGCCAACAGGCCGAAAATAGGCGTCACAATGCCGCGCATGATCATGGCATGACGAGTCGGACGTGCGGCACGCTTGGGCTCGCCGTCCTTGTTCTCCCCGGAATCATTGATCTCGGATTCGGATTCCTCGGCATTGATCTTCAGGGGATCGACGACATCCTGATCTGGACTCATGGTCTGTTCTTGAGCACTCATAACGGCACCATTCTACAATCTTCACCTGTCTATTACCTTAGAACGCGAAAAATCAGGGTTTACCAGTACGCTGGGATGCCATGCGTAAGTCTTATTTCCAGCCGCTGCTCAAAGCCGCGGCTTTGGCCTGCTCACTCGCTATGTGTGTCTCGCTGGCCGCATGCTCCAGCTCTTCTTCATCTGACTCCAAGGACTCCTCCAAGTCCTCCGCCAACCAAATCGCCGGTGTGACGGCCAAAGGCAAGCTTGGCGAAAAGCCGACCATTTCCTTCAACACCCCGATGACCGTATCCGACGGCTCCTACGTGGTGCTGCAGAAGGGCGACGGCGCCACCATCGAAGACGGCGACCGCGTGTGCGCCCAAGGCATCGCCCTCAATGTCAAGGACGGCACCGAGCTGATGGACACCTGGACCAAGAACACTCCGGATTGTTCGCTCAAGGTGGATTCATCCACGCTCTCCTCCACCTACTACAACCAGATCAAGGGCGCGAAGATTAACACCACCATCGGCTTCGGCGTCAACGATTCCGACTCCTCCGGCTACTCCTACATTCTGGCGATGACCTTCGTCTCCAAGTCCAAGGATCTTGAGAAGGCCACCGGCGAGGAAGTCAAGGATGTGCCGGCTAACCTGCCTAAGGTGACCCGTGCCAAGAACGGCAAGCCTTCCATCGATATGAACGGCCAAGGTTCGGTTGATTCGCTGATCTCCCAGACGCTGATCAAGGGCACAGGCAAAGAACTGACCGATAAGAACACCGTGGTAGTCAAGTACTCCGGCTGGCTCACCGACGGCACCCAGTTCGATTCCTCTTGGACCAAGAACACCACGCTTGACGCCGACCTCTATTCCGGCGGTCAGCACACGGTAATCACCGGCTGGCAGAAGGGCCTGATCGGCCAGACCGTCGGCTCCCAGGTCTTGCTGGTGATTCCGCCGGATGAAGCCTATGGTGACAAGGCTCAGGGCTCGATTCCCGCGAACTCCACGCTGGTGTTCGTAATCGACATCCTCGCCGCGTACTGATTCCGCAGCCTTAGGGCTCACTCATGATCGGCTCCCTTCATAGGGAGCCTTTTTTGTTATGGATTACGTTACAGTGGGTGCCTATGCGCATTATTGTTGCCGACTGCTCGGCCGAATACTCCGGCCGACTCAACGCCACACTTCCACCAGCCAAACGAGTACTGCTCATCAAGGCCGATTCCAGTCTGCTGATCTTCTCGGAACTAGGTTCCTACAAGCCACTCAATTGGATGACCGCACCATGCACCATCAAGGAGCTCACCCCCAACTTTTCGCACGAAACGGGCGCAAGGAGCGGATCTGAGCCCTCCGAAACGAACTTTTCGCACGAAACGGACGAGAAGGAGGCGGAGAAGATACTGCGTGTTACGGCCGATAAGGGCTCGGATGTGCTGGAGGTCACGCTGCAGCACGTCTATTCCGACCAGACCTATGACTTGGGCGAGGATCCCGGCCTTATCAAGGATGGTGTGGAGGATCATCTGCAGCGCTATCTTGCCGAGCAAATCGAGCGTATCGGCAAAGGCGCGAAACTCGTGCGCCGCGAGTATCCCACCGCCATCGGCCCGGTGGACATCATGGCCATCAACGCCGAAGGTGAGCATGTGGCGGTGGAGATCAAACGTCACGGCGGCATCGATGGTGTCGAGCAGCTGACCCGCTATTGCGAACTGCTCAATCGTGATCCGCTGCTGGCCCCTGTGCACGGCATCTTCGCCGCGCAGACCATCACACCGCAAGCCCAGGTGCTGGCCAAGGACCGAGGCTTCACCTGTCTGATTCTCGATTATGACGACATGAAGGGCACCGAGGACGATTCACTGCGTTTGTTCTAGCGGGGCTAGCGACCAACATGGTTGCCCAACATGAAAGGGGCTTTCTCTGAACGAATCAGAGAAAGCCCCTTTACGCTATGACGCGCTTGCTGCGACCTCAGGCCTCCGTGTTGGAGTACTGAACGTCGCGGCCGCGTTCAACCGCCACGGTGAGCTTGTTCGAGTCAAAGGAAATGAATCCGTCGGTCACTTCGAACATATGGCGATCGCCATCGGGCTCAACCACGGTGAGCGTACCCTGCTTGATGACCGTGAGCACAGGCTCATGGTCCGGCAGGATGCCCATGCCACCCTCAGAGGCGGGAATGGTCACGCTGGCCGCTTCGCCGTGCCATACAGGATGGTCGGCAGCGACGATGTTCACCTTCATCGTGGTCTTTTCCGATTCAGCCATCACTCACCCAGTTCCTTCTGCATGTTGTGCCACTTCTCTTCGAGATCGTCGATACCGCCGATGCCGGAGAATGCCTGCTCAGGAACGTCGTCGTACACGCCGTCGCAGATGCGAGTGAAGGCCTCGATGGTCTCGTCGGCCGGCACGTAGGAGCCCGGACGACCGGTGAACTTCTCAGCCACATAGAAGTTCTGGCCGAGGAACTGCTCGATACGACGAGCGCGGTTCACGGTGGTCTTATCTTCCTCGGAGAGCTCGTCGATACCAATCAGGGCGATGATGTCCTGCAGCTCCTTGTTACGCTGCAGAATGGCCTTGACACGGTTGGCGCACTCGTAGTGAGCCTGGCCCACGTAACGCGGATCGAGGATTCGCGAAGTGGAGCTCAGCGGATCCACTGCCGGGTAGATACCCTTGGAGGCAATGTCACGAGAAAGCTCGGTGGTTGCATCCAAGTGAGCGAAGGTCGTGGCCGGAGCCGGGTCGGTGTAATCATCGGCCGGCACGTAGATGGCCTGCAGCGAGGTGATGGAGTGGCCTCGCGTGGAGGTGATGCGCTCCTGCAGAGCACCCATCTCATCGGCCAGGTTCGGCTGGTAGCCCACTGCGGAAGGCATACGGCCCAGCAGCGTGGACACCTCGGAACCTGCCTGCGTGAAGCGGAAGATGTTATCGATGAACAGCAGCACGTCCTGGTTCTGCACGTCGCGGAAGTACTCTGCCATGGTCAGTGCGGTCAGCGGCACGCGCAGACGGGTACCCGGCTGCTCATCCATCTGGCCGAAGACCAGTGCGGTCTTCTCAAGCACGCCAGCTTCATCCATCTCGCCGATCAGGTCGTTACCCTCACGGGTACGCTCGCCGACGCCTGCGAACACGGACACACCGCCGTGGTTCTGAGCCACGCGCTGAATCATTTCCTGAATCAGCACGGTCTTGCCCACGCCTGCACCACCGAACAGACCGATCTTGCCGCCCTGCACGTACGGGGTCAGAAGATCGATGACCTTAATACCGGTCTCGAACATCTGGGTCTTGGACTCCAGCTGATCGAATGCCGGCGGGTTGCGGTGGATAGGCCAACGCTCGGTAACGGTAATCTGCTCATCCGGCTTCTTGTTGAGGATGTTACCGGACACGTCAAAGACGTGGCCCTTGGTCACATCGCCGACCGGCACGGAAATCGGAGCACCGGTGTCGTACACAGCGGCGCCGCGCACCAGGCCGTCAGTCGGCTTCAGTGCCACGCAGCGCACGGTGGAGTCACCGAGGTGCTGTTCGACTTCGAGGGTGATCTCGGTCGACTTGGCTTCGCCTTCCTCCTTGGCGCCCGTGTTGACGATGGTCACATGGAGGGCGTTGTAGATGTCGGGCATATGGCCGACCGGGAACTCAACGTCGATAACCGAACCCTGGACTCGGGTGACGCGTCCGTGAATCGGCTCGCCGTTGGTCTCGGAAGCCACAGTGGTCTGATTCTCAGCCATAGTGCGTTCCTACTCTTCCTTTGTGTTCAGTGCATCAGCACTGCCGATGATTTCGGTAAGTTCCTGGGTGATCGAAGCCTGACGGGAAGCATTGAGCTTACGGGTGAGGTCGTCGACCAGATTGCGTGCGTTGTCCGTTGCCGTGTGCATGGCGTTCTGGCGGCTTGCGGTCTCGGATGCCGCAGCAGTCAGCAGGCATTCGTGGATACGGGACTGAACGTACTTCGGCAAGATAGCGTCCAGTACTTCATCCAGGCTCGGCTCGAAGGCATACAGCGGCGGAATATCCTCCGCGGCCTTTTCGTTCTCCGGATCCGGAACCTTGGCTTCGTTCTCCACGATCTCAACCGGCAGCATGCGCAGCACACGCACCTTCTGAACCACCATGTTGATGAACTCGGTGAAGACGATGTAGAGCTCAGAAACTCCACCCTGCTCCGCCGGCTTCATGTAGGCGTCCATCAGTGTCTTGGAGATCGTCTCGGCGATCTCGACGCCGGGCTGATCGGTGTCGCCTTCCCATGTGGCCGCCACGTCACGGTTGCGGTACTTGTAGTACGTCGAACCACGACGGCCGTACACGAACAGCTCCGGCTGCTTGCCATCCGCTTCGAGGCGGGCCAGCAGCGATTCCGTTTCACGGATAATCGAAGAGGTGTACGGGCCGGCCATGCCACGATCCGAGGTGAGGGCGAGAACAGCCACGCGCGGGTTGTTCTCGTCCTTCACAGCGATCGGATGCGTGATATGGGTATGTGCCACCAACGCTTGCACGGCATCGAAAATCGCATCGGTGTACGGCTTCGCGTTCAGGGCCACATCACGGGCCTTGGCAATGTGCGAAGACGCGATCATCTCCTGAGCGTTGAAGATCTTCTCCAACGACTCAGTGGAGTGGATGCGTGATTTCAATGCGAGTTGCGAGCCCATGGCTTACTTCTCTCCCGCCACGATCTTTTCCTGTTCGACCGGAGCGGCCTTGGAGGTGTCAGGCTTCTTGTCGATCAGCGGCTTGCCGCTGGAGGTCACGAAGGTGGCACGGAAGGCATCCACGGCCTTGGCGAGGGCAGCCTCGGTGTCGGCGGTGAAGTCCTCGGTCTCGCGGATGGTCTTGAGGATATCGGTGTTGTGGTCGAGGTAGTCCAGCAGACCCTGCTCGAACGGAAGCACGTCTGCGAGCTCGAGATCGTCGAGCTTGCCGTGGGTACCAGTCCACACGGAAACGACTTCCTGCTCCATCGAGTACGGGTGGAACTGCGGCTGCTTCAACAGCTCGGTCAGGTGAGCACCACGGGTCAGCTGAGCCTTGGATGCCGCATCCAAATCGGAAGCGAACATGGCGAAGGATTCCAGCGAGCGGTACTGCGCCAGGGAGATCTTCAGCGTACCGGAGACCTTCTTCAGTGCCTTGGTCTGTGCAGCGCCACCGACTCGGGAGACGGAGATGCCGACGTCCACAGCAGGACGCTGGTTGGCGTTGAACAGGTCGGACTGCAGGAAGATCTGACCGTCGGTGATGGAGATCACGTTGGTCGGGATGTAGGCAGACACATCGTTTGCCTTGGTCTCGACGATCGGCAGACCCGTCATCGAGCCGCCGCCAAGGTCATCGGAGACCTTGGCGCAGCGTTCGAGCAGACGGGAGTGCAGGTAGAACACATCACCCGGGTAAGCTTCACGCCCCGGCGGACGACGAAGCAGCAGGGAAATCGAACGATAGGCTTCGGCCTGCTTCGACAGATCGTCGAAGACGATGAGCACGTGCTTGCCGTTGTACATCCAGTGCTGGCCGATGGCGGAGCCGGTGTACGGGGCGATGTACTTGAAGCCTGCGGAATCGGAAGCCGGGGAGGCCACGATGGTGGTGTACTCCATAGCGCCGGCATCTTCCAGGCTCTGCTTCACCGAAGCGATGGTGGAGCCCTTCTGGCCCACGGCCACGTAGATGCAGCGGACCTGCTTCTTCGGGTCGCCGGATTCCCAGTTGGCCTTCTGGTTGATGATGGTATCGATCGCGATGGCGGTCTTACCGGTCTGGCGGTCGCCGATGATGAGCTGGCGCTGGCCGCGGCCGATCGGGGTCATCGCGTCGATGGCCTTGAGGCCAGTGGACAGCGGTTCGTCGACCGGGTGGCGGTGCATCACGTCCGGAGCCTGGGCTTCGAGGATGCGGCGGCCTTCGCTCTTGATCTCGCCGAGGCCGTCAATCGGCTTGCCCAGCGGGTCCACGACGCGGCCGAGGTAGCCGTCGCCGACAGGCACGGAGAGCACTTCGCCGGTACGGCGCACTTCCTGGCCTTCCTCAATTCCAGCGAAATCGCCGAGAATCACCACGCCGATTTCACGGGCGTCAAGGTTGAACGCCAGGCCGAGCGTGCCGTCTTCGAACGTCAGCAGCTCATTGGCCATGCAACCAGGCAACCCCGTCACGTGGGCAATGCCATCGCCTGCCGTGGCGACATATCCCACTTCCTGAGTGGGGGTGTCGCTCGGCTGGTAAGACGACACGAAGTCGTCCAAGGCCTTGCGAATCGAGGCGGGATCGATGGTCAGTTCTGCCATGATCACTCCTTCTATTGGTTATTGTTCAGTCAAGTCTTTGCTTGTGTTCCGCTGTGCGACGGGTGCCATATGCACTCCTATCGCTCAGTTAGAGCCCGCTTTCACGGTGCGGTTGAGGTGCTGCAGCTGGGCCACCACGGTGTTGTCCGTGACTTCGTCGCCCACCTGAACGCGCATGCCACCCAGCACGCTCGGATCCACCACGGAGTTGATGTGCACCGGGCGTCCGGCCTTGGCCGAATAGACCTTGGTCAGGCGTTCGATCTGCTCGCGCTTCAACGGGGTTGCGGTGGTCACAGTGACCATCGACTCGCCCATATGGCGGGAGAACTTGTTGATCAACCACTGGATGGTTTCCAAGTAACGGCGGCGACGCAGATTGCAGGTGGCGTGCTCGGCGAGTCTCATCGTGATCTTGTTCAGACCCTTGCCGTCGAAGATTTCGCGGAAGAGCTTCACACGGGAGTCGCTGGATGCCTGGTCGTCGTACAGCTTGGCGCGCACAACCGGCAGGGTCAGCAGGGCCGAATGCAGCTGGGAGAGCTCAATGGACACCTGCAACGTAGCGTCGGTGGCGTCGGCGTAGTACATCATGGCGTCCACGCCAAAGTCTTCGACCGCGTTGGCGATATCACGGGCGCGGCTCCAACGGCGAGCGACCAAATCTGTCATGATCTCCACCGTCATCGGGTGAGCCTCACCCTTGAACAGTTCGTTCAGCACCGCAACCTTGTCTGAGACCGGGCGGGAGGGATCAGTCAGCGCGCGTTCCAACGCGATGTTGTGATCGAGCACGCTGGTGATCTTGAACAGTTCATTGCCGATTCGCCATGCATCCTCACGGGTGTCACGCAGCTTCGGGGCCAGCGAATCACGCGACTCGCGGTCTGCAATACGAGATGCCTCTCCTCGCATGGTCACCTCCCTTTCTGGTTACGGATGTTCCTGACGATGTTCACGGTCACTTCTTGGCGTCCAGGTCTGCGATCATGGAGTCAATCATCGAGGACTGCACATCGCTGTCCTGAAGCTTGGCACCAAGAATCTTGCCGGCCAAAGCGGTGGCCAGAGCGCCGACCTCGCCCTTGAGCGAGACCAAAGCCTGCTGCTGCTGGGATTCCAGCGAACGCTGAGCGTTGGCGGTGATCTGAGCGGCATCGGCTTCAGCACGGGCGCGGGCATCGGCAACGATATGCGATGCTTCTGCGCGGGCGTCGTCGCGAATCTTAGCGGCTTCCACGCGGGCGTTGCTCAGCTGGCTCTCGTACTTGGCCTTGGCTTCGGCAGCTTCCTTCTGAGCCTGTTCAGCCTTGGCGATACCGCCTTCGATCTTGGCGGTACGCTCATCGAAAATGGCCTGGAACTTCGGCATGAAGAACTTGTAGAAGAACACCGCGATGACGGCCAGAATAACCAGCGACCACACGATGTCGTAGACCTCGGGGATGAACAGGTTGATACCGTTTTCCGCTAAAGTCATTGCCGTTCTCCTTTCATAGCTTCATTTCCGTTTGTGATTGCTTCGTTACCACCGGTCGACTGCCATGCGTGCGCAATGTGCGGTCGTGCGGCAGGTAACGACGGCGATCACTGGAAGATGAAGCCGGCCACCAGTCCGAGGAGGGCCAGAATCTCGACGAATGCCAGGCCCAGGAACATCAGGGTCTGCAGACGGCCGCCGAGCTCAGGCTGACGAGCGGTACCTTCGATGGTCTTGCCGATCAGGATGCCCAGACCGATGCCAGGGCCGATGGCGGCAAGGCCGTAACCGATTGCGTTGAGATTACCAGCGACCTCAGCGAGGGTGATGATATCCATGGGTTTTTCCTTTCTGGTTTTTCTTCTGTAACGAAGGAAATCTTGAAAATCTTGAGGGATTGCCGGTGATTCGGGCTAAGCCCGTGAATCACTCGGTTTCCGGGTAGCTCATGTTGATGTATGCGGTGGTCAGCATGGCGAAGATGAAAGCTTGTAGTGCCGCGACCAGAATTTCGAAGAGGGTCATGATTAGGCCTGCGGCAAGCGTGCCAACGCCGAGGATGGACCACAGCTTGTTCGGAATCTCAATGAGGAACCACTGGGTGGCGGCAAGGCACACGCCGACGGTGATGTGGCCGGAGACCATGTTGGCGAAGAGTCGCAGCGTCAGGGAGACCGGACGAATCACGAGCAGCTCGAGAATCTGAATCGGGGTAAGCAGAATGTAGATCGGAGCGGGCACGCCCTTCGGGAAGAGCTCGTCCTTGAGGAAGGAGCCGAGGCCCTTCTCACGGATGCCGGCGATCCAGTACTGGCAGAAGCACCAGCCGGCGAAGACCAGCGGCATGGTGATGGTGGCGGTGGCTGCGATGTTGAAGCCGGGGATGATGCCACACAGGTTGAACACCAGAATGGTGAAGAACATGGTGGTGATCATCGGCAGGTAGCGCTGTCCGCGCTCCTTGCCCATCACCTGGTAGACGATCTGGTCACGCACGAATTCGATGACCCATTCCACAGCCCCCTGCCAGCGGCCGGGAATCAGCTTGGCGCGTGCGGCGGAGATGCCGAGGATGACCAGCATGATTACCGTGGCGATGATGCGCACCATGATGATGCGGTTCATGGCAAAAGGAGTTCCGGGGAAGATGATCTGCGGAAGAAGGAAGTCGTTAACGGTCGGGAATTTCGGACCGTCCGCGGCCAAAGCTAACCCGTTCAAAAGGGCTTCGTTCATTCTCACGCCTCCTGCTTCTTCAATGTCAGGTGTCAGTTTAGACCAGCGGGACGCGCAAATGTGACGTATTGGTTACTTCCGCTCCCCGCTCCGGGGCTTGCCGTGCGGGGACTGGAGTCGACGCTGCGGCATTCGACTCCGAATGACTGAAAGGTGATTATTGGCCTGAGTTGGGACAAAGTCAACGGCACTCGGGCGTGTCTGCCTTCAGCCCTACTGCCATAAGGTTTTTACCATTTTGTTATGTTCTGATTTCCGGTTAGACGTTTGCCACTGGACTGCCGAATTTTGTTTAATGTAGCGTCCGAATAGTGAACATCACTACGTCCGATGGGCGGTCACAATGTGGCACAAACACCCCAACAAGCAATCAACGCGTCTCAGGAATCACGCCATAACCGTCGTGCAGGAACGGCTCGAAGTTGTCCTTGCGCGGGCCTCCCGGCAGGTGACGAATCGAACGATCAGTGCCGAGCTTCTTCTCTTTCCTGAGCTCCGGCACCTCGGTTAAGTCATACGGAGTGGTCTGATACACCCAATTCAGCCAGTTGCGCCACAACAGATTGCCGTGTGCACGCCAGCTGAACAACGGCTCCAACGATGGGTCGTCATGCGGGAAGTAGTTCTTCGGGAACGGCACGTTGGTCAGCCCTTTGGCCATATCACGTTCATATTCCTCGGCGAGCGTGTACTTGCCGTATTCCCAATGCCCAAGCGCGAACACTTCGGAGAAATCACGCGTGGCCACCAGCCCCGGACCGGACTGAGGCCCCCAGGTCAGCACCTGCAGCTCCTGGTTCCTCAACTCCAAATCAGCCTCGTTCACGCCGGCCAAACGCGAATGCGGCTGCAAGGCAATCTCGTCAAAGCCATTGGTCAGGAAGCAGTACTCGTCCTGCAGATATTGGGGAAAGACACCGAAGATCTTCTGTGGGTAATCCACCTTGCGCACGCCATAGCGGTAATACAGCGCGCCCATCGCACCCCAGCACAGATACATGGTGGAGAACACATGGGTGGAGGCCCAGTCAAGTATGGTCTTGAACTCCTCCCAATAGTCCACTTCCTCGAACGGCAGATGCTCCACCGGGGCGCCGGTCACCACGAAGCCGTCGTAATAATTGTCTTTGAACGCGTCCAACGTCTCGTAGAACTTCACCAGATGGTCGGCGGAGACATGAGTGGCCTCATGGGTGGAGGTTTTCATGAAATCGACTTCGACCTGCAACGGACTTTTGGAGATGAGACGAAGCAGCTGCGTTTCGGTTTCGATCTTCTTGGGCATCAGATTCAGGATCACCAGTTTGAGCGGACGAACGCGCTGACGCTCAGCTTCAGGCTTCTCGAGGGCGAAGATACGCTCCGAATCGAGGATGTCACGGGCCGGCAGGCCACTGGGAATCTTGATAGGCATGTTCTCATTATGGCCACGAAGCGGATATGTCGCATCTTATGTGCATCACTTTGCGCCGCAGACCACATAGATTCCGCTTATGACCGGTTATTGCCGCACCACCCACCACCGATGCGACACGCCGAGCAATTCAATCATGTTGACATTATTTGATTCCACAGTATTGTAGATAGAGCTGTCTGAAAGACAAGCCGACGCGGGGTGGAGCAGCTCGGTAGCTCGCTGGGCTCATAACCCAGAGGTCCATGGTTCAAATCCATGCCCCGCTACCAATGGAAAGCCGGAATCTGACAAGGTTCCGGCTTTTTGCTTATCCAATGCTAGATTCGGCGCCTGTTGGCGATGAACAATACGATGGCCCCGAGCGTTATAGCCGCAGCGGCCACTCCAAGGGGCGGAACCACGTTGATGCCGGTGGGCGGCAGCGGTTCCTCAGGCTCCTCGGGTTCCTGCGGCTCCTCAGGCTCACAAGGTTCCTCAGGCTCGCAGGACTCGGTCACCCGCGTACGCTCCCGCGCATCGTCATAACGACTTGCCGCCGGCATCACGCGATCATCACCTTTGAATTCCCAGACAAACACATACCATCCGTGCCTATCGGCCGTGATATCCATCGGTTCGCCATCGGCGCTGAGAGCCCCTGTGCCGATTTTGAATGTCCCATTGCGCGCAGGAATATTCCATGTAATCAACTTCTTATGATGCTCATCTTCCTTGGGCACCTTGGCTCCACTCGGCTTGAACTCATCATCATTGGACGGATCGTTTGGATCGCCCGACCACCACACACTGACCTGCGCGTTAGGCCTATCAGCGCCAAAACCATAATCACTATTGCCAGTGAAGCTGCCATGATCATCGGGAAATCCGGAAACCGTAATGGTGTCGCTCAACGGGGAACCCACTTCGGCAGAATGCTCGGCTACCGTTGATTCCACGCTCACTTTGCTACGATTCGAGCTGCTCTCCTCGGTTTCCAGAAAGGTGCTGCTCCAGTCACCACTCAGATATTCTTTGGCCTCGTCGTTTTGTTCCGATTTGCGGAACACCCATACCCATGTTCCGAATCCACCCGACGAGTGAGTCAAATACGGTTTGCTGCCATCAGGAGTGGTCATGGCTTGCACCCGAGCAGTTTGGCCGACTCCGGTAAACGACGCGCTGCCATAAGCACGAGGCTTGTATCCGGCGTCTTCCAGACGGGCGAGATAACTATCGGCGGTTTCTGCGCTATTAGGCACTGTTATGTTGGCCAAATCCATCGCGCCAAGCCCATCAAAATAATACCCTTGCGCTTCAAGCAGCAGTCCCGGCACCCAGTGGCTCTGCGCATCCGCCACCGCGCTGGTCACTTCATCGAAAATCGCAGAGCCCGCGTCCAGCACTTTATCCGCGATCTTGGTATTTACCGATGGCATGAAATCCTTACGCACTTTGAATGTCACCGCACCACCGGGAATATAAGTCATCGAATCGAACGCCCGCATATCCTGCCGCGCATCCATATGACTCATCTGAGGAATCTCATAGGTAGTTTTAGCTGTTACCTCACCAAGCCCCGTAGCCTTCCATGCATAGGTTTTGGGCTCGCTGCCGGATGTATCGGTCAAGGTTTTCTCACCCGAGGTAAACACCGCAGGCCCCTCCAACGTAACGGTGAATGGTATGCCGGCCACGAACTGCCCGGAAGTGCTCTTTACCGATACCGTGATCTCGCCGTGGCGCAATCCCTCGGCATAGGTGCGCTCAACAACGGCGTCTTTGGGCGCCTTTGCCTCAGCCTCCGTCCAAATCTCCTCTGCACGGCTGAATATCTCCGGATATTTCTCCAGCAAATAGGCCCTCTGCGGCTTCCATTGCTTCTGATTGCCGAACCTATCCTGCACAAGCGTGGCAACCGCCGCATAATCCTGGGTGGATGCCTCCTGATATTTTTCGAGAATCCATGCCATAAGGCGCACTGTGGGATTATCTTCGACCGTACTTGTTGGCCCAATTACATAATCAGTGAGGTTGGATGCCTCAATGCAGTAATACCGGGTGCCATCCGAGCCATTGGCCACCACGCCAAGCTGCAGTTCCTCTCCCCCAAATGCATAGACAATCCTCTGGTCCATGTCCGAAGGCCACAGAGATGCCGCATACCCATTCGCCGGTATTCCCATGAACACGCTCAGCATCATTGCCAAGCCCGTCAGCATGGCCCCTATGGCAATCGCGCGTTTCCTCAATGATGCCGCCATGTCCTTTCCTTTCCTTGATATGGATTCGACCGCGCCGTTGCGAGTCGATAGACCATGAGCATGGCAGATTTCCGGCTCTCATCAGCCGTTTTTCGACCTATGTGGTCCGAGCTTGCCGTTTACCGGCGAGTTGTGGATAACTTTGCGCCGAAGTTATCCACTTCAAGCCATTTATCGAACGTTCATCCAAAAATTGTCCACAATGCACGCCAAATGTCGGATTCCCCTTAGAATGGGCCGTATGGCAGTACAACATAGCGCGGATTCGCGCACATCTGAAACAGATTCCCTCGAGGCCACTAAGGCCGCTCAGACCACTAAGGTCTCCAAGTCCTCCAAGGCGGTGAAGTCAAAGGCGACTTCCCGATCCAAAACCACCAAGACCACTCGCAAGCGCGTCGACGCCGAAACCGCACGCGCCAACGCAGCGCTTAAGGGCCTGACCGGCGAAGCTCCGGCCCCGTCCATCCCCGCTGATGAGCCTGGCCAGTTCGGCCGCATCAACGTCATGGACATCACACCTGGCGAAGAGCGTGGCATCTACCCGGCTCGCGTGGAACTTGGTGAACCGTTCAAGGTAACCGCTCAGGTATTCATCGAAGGCCGTACCAAGGTGGGCGCCACCGCCATCGTGCGCAACGCCCGCGGCAAGGAAACGCTGCGCCGCGCCATGACCTGCACCAACCCGGGGCTCGACCGCTGGGAGGTCACGCTGAAGTGCGGCGAACACAGCGACCTGAAGCCTTGGGAAGACGGTTATGCCGCGGTCAAGCGCCAGCTTGGCGAGTGGACCGTGACCATCGAAGGCTGGGAGGACACCTACAAGTCCTGGCTGCATGACGCCCGCATCAAGGTGAAGGTTCAGGACGATGTGGATAACGCCCTGAATTCCGGCGCCGAGCTGCTCGCCCGTTGGGCCGTGACCCCGGACGCCGGCCTGCCGGCCCGCGAGCGCAAGGCCCTGCAGCAGGCCGCCGAGACGATGGCCGACGAGTCCCTGAGCGCAGAGGATCGTCTGGCCGCAGGCGACAACCCGCATATCGCCGCCCTGCACGAGACCAACCCGCTGCGCGACGGCATCTCCCCCAGCCAGCCGCAGTGCTTCAAGGTGGAGCGCCCGAAGTCCAGCTTCGCCGCTTGGTACCAGTTCTTCCCGCGTTCCGAAGGCGCCACAATCGACCCGAACACCGGCAAGATCATCCAGGGTACGCTGAAGACCTCGATCGCAGGTCTCGAACGAGCCAAGGCCGAGGGCTTCGACATCGTCTATCTGCCGCCGATCTTCCCGATCGGTGTGACTAACCGCAAGGGCCGCAACAATTCGCTGGTGGCAGGCCCTGACGATCCGGGTTCCCCGTTCGGCATCGGCTCCGAGCTCGGCGGCCACGATACCGTAGATCCGTTGCTCGGTACGATGGATGATTTCAAGGCTCTGACCGCACGCGCCCACGAACTCGGCCTTGAAATCGCCCTTGATTTCGCCCTGCAGTGCTCTCCTGACCATCCGTGGGTCAAGCAGCACCCGGATTGGTTCCGCCACAAGCCGGACGGCACCATCGCATTCGCCGAGAACCCGCCGAAGAAGTATCAGGACATCTATCCGATCGACTTCAACGCGGATATGCCCGGCATCGAGAAGGAAGTCGAGCGCGTGCTCAACCTGTGGATCGACGCAGGCGTCACGATCTTCCGCATCGACAATCCGCACACCAAGCCGGTCCGTTTCTGGCAGGATGTGATCGCCGCAGTAACCAAGAAGCATCCGGAGATCCTGTTCCTGGCCGAGGCGTTCACCCGCCCAGGCATGATGCGCGCACTGAGCTACGTGGGCTTCACCCAGTCCCACTGCTACTTCCCGTGGCGCAACACCAAGGAGGAGCTGGAGGAGTATCTGCCGGTCACCAACGGCGACGACGGCTATTACCAGCACAACACCTTCTGGCCCACCACCCCTGATATCCTCACCGCCTACGTGCGCGATAACGGCATCGCCGGCCATTGCGTGCGCGCGGTGCTCGCCGCCATGGGCTCCCCGAGCTGGGGCATCTACAACGGCTTCGAACTGATTGAGAACAAACAGCGCCCCGGCTTCGAAGAGCAGATCGATAACGAGAAGTACGAGGTCAAGGTTCGCGACTGGTCCAAGGCCGCGCGTTACGGCGTGGCCAAGATGCTCACCTCGCTGAACAAGATCCGCCGTGCGCACCCGGCCGCCTTGAGCTACCACAACCTCACCGTGCTGCCCACCTCCGACCCGAACATTCTGGCATTCGCACGCCATACTCCGGCCGAACTGACCGGAACCGGCCAGGCGGATACGCTGATCGTTGTGGTCAACCTCGATGGCCACAACGCGCATCAGTCCATGGTGCATGTGGACCTCGATAAGCTGGGTCTGCCCACCGACCGCCCCCTCACCGTGCGCGATGAGCTGACCGGCCGCGAATTCCAGTGGGGATGGGACAACTACGTCTCGCTCGCACCGTGGGCTGATGTGGCTCATATTCTGTCCGTGCAGTGATGACTGCTCGCACAGTCGGTAGTAGTGTGTGTAACGAATAGTTTCCAGACAAGGAGATAAACAATGGCAGAAACCTTCAACGTTGTGGTCGAAATTCCGCGCGGTTCCAAGAACAAGTACGAAGTCGACCAGGAAACCGGCCGCGTATTCCTGGACCGTGAGCTCTTCACCGCAATGGGCTACCCGGATGACTACGGCTACATCGAGGGCACCCTGGGCGAGGACGGCGATCCGCTGGACGCCCTCGTGATGGTCACCAACTCCGTGTTCCCGGGCTGCGTCATCGAGTGCCGCGCCGTTGGTCTGTACCACATGGAAGACGAAGAGGGCGGCGACGACAAGGTGCTGTGCGTGCCGGCCGACGTTCGTTACGACGGCGTCAAGGACGTCAAGGACGTCAACGAGTACCACCTCGCTGAGATCAAGCACTTCTTCGAGCAGTACAAGGCCCTGGAGCCCGGCAAGGAAGTCAAGCCCGGCGACTACTGGACCGGTGCGGACGTGGCCGAAAAGGAAATCAAGGAAGCCCGCGAGCGTCTCGCCGCTTCTCAGAAGTGATTTCCTGCTGCGCTGACGCGCAATAAAAACATGACAAAAGGCTCCCTCGGGAGCCTTTTGTTGTATAGTGGTGTTTTGTCTTTTCAACTAGGCGTAGGCGGCGTGTGGGAGCGCTGGTCGAGGCCCATCGCGCAGTACAGCAGCGATGAACCTTCTACATATTTCATGATTGCAATCATCATCCAAACCCTGTTGATTTCCCTTTCCGTCTCCATGGATGCGTTCGCCGTGTCCATCGGCAAAGGCCTTACCGTTGCAAAAGTCCGCACACTTGATGCCATCAAAACCGCCCTGTGGTTCGGCGGATTCCAGGCGCTTTTCCCTCTGCTCGGCTATTTCGCCGCATCCGCGTTCAGTTCATACGTCACCGAATTCGACCATTGGATCATTTTCGGTTTGCTGGTGTTCATTGGCGGCAACATGGTGCATGAGGCATTCGAAGAGCCGGAAGAAAACGCCAAGGAAACCCCACAATTCGATTGGAAGCATATGCTGCCGCTCGCCGTGGCATGCAGCATCGACGCATTCGCCGTGGGCGTGAGCCTGGCCTTCATGAAGATTAACGTGATTTTCGCCGTCACCTGCATCGGTATCGTCACCGGCCTCTTCTCTGCGGCAGGCCTGTATATCGGCCGGGTGTTCGGCTCCCGCTGGCAGCAGCCTTCACAAATCGCAGGTGGCGTGGTGCTGATTCTTATCGGTCTGAAAGTGTTGCTCGAGCACCTGGGTATCATCGCTTTCTAATGACCTTCCACAGTGCAGCGTAGGATTGTTGCAGAAATCGACGCGCGCATGAGAGGTTCACATGACGGAAATCACCCAGGAAAATTGGAAGCATAAAGCCTTGGGCATGTTGCTGACCCAGTTTACTGCCTATGTGCTGCTCATCGCGGCCACAGCCATCCCCACCCGCAGCATGTTTCCAGCTATTCCGCTGATTATGGCCGCACTGGTGCTCGGTGAATTCGTGCTGTTCTGGCCTTTCCGCGGATCCACACTGGATCGCGCGGTGACCATCGCATTCGGCGTGGTCTCGCTGATTTTCGTGGCCGTGCCATTCCCTTCCGATGAAATACCACCTGAGCAAATCTCCAAGAACGGCGACGCATACCCGTGGTATTCCTGGGCTCTGGCCGCCGGCCTGCTGCTGGTCGTGCTGGTGATCTTCTCCTTTGCCCGCCAAATGGCCCGTGAGAATCGTTCACACCTTATTCGCGCTCTCTCTCATGCCGTAACTTCAGGCGTCGCCGCCATTGCGGTGGCCGGCTGGTGCTTCCTGCCGGCATTGGGTTCCATGCTGCTCAAAGGCACCACGGAGGGAACCATCACCGTTATCGTGCTGGTGATTCTGGCGCTGGCTTTGGCCGTGGCCTCCACCTTGTGGGTACGCGACGCCGACCCAGATCCGGCGATTCGCCATCCATGGATCGGCACCGGTCTGCTGCCCGTGATGTTCATGGGCGTGACCATCGCCGCTGCGACGCTTATTCTGTCCCGTCTTGGCATGTGAGTTATGTCGCAGGCAGCGAACGTTCATATTCCGCATACGTAACATCTGTGTGTCCCATGTACGCGCGTACAATAAATGGCAACGTGACGGCAGCGGTGTGAACGTTCAACTCACGAATCATCATATGCAACGATTCGCACACATGCTGCGAGTCCATGAATGAGGGGGAATTAGCGTGACGGATCTTACGTTGATGACATTCGCCAGCGACCCCGCCACTGTGCTGCCGTCCCTCGCACTGCTCTCCCATCGTGTACGCGTGCTGCCGATGGACGCGGCCAGCTTGGTCAAGATGCCGGAAAACACCATCCTGTTCCTTGACGCCCGCGATGATCTGGCCACGGCCAAAACCCTGTGTCGTCTTATTCACGCCTCCGGCCTTTCCACCCCGATCGTATTGGTATTGACCGAAGGCGGCTTCACCGTAGTGAATTCCCAATGGGGCATCGCCGACGTTGTGGTGACCACGGCGTCTCCCGCCGAGGTCGAAGGCCGGCTCCGCTTGGTTTCCGAGCGTGGCAATGCGCCGGCAGCCTCCGCCACTGGTTCGGCGTCCGAGCCCACCACCACCGTGGAGGATGGCCAGATTCGTTCCGGCGATCTCATCGTGGATACCAACGGATACACCGCTTCCCTGCATGGCCGCCCGATTGACTTGGCTTATAAGGAATTCGAGCTGCTCAAGTATCTGGTCCAGCACCCGGGCCGCGTGTTCACGCGCGCCCAGTTACTGCAAGAGGTGTGGGGCTATGACTACTACGGCGGTACACGAACCGTGGATGTGCATATCCGTCGTCTGCGTGCCAAGCTCGGCGGCGAATACGAGCATCTTATCGGTACGGTGCGCAATGTGGGCTATCGCTTCGATCCGCCTGAAAGCGACAAGGGCGATGCCGCAGCGCAGGAAGCCGCCAAGGCCAGCACACACAGTGCCGATGAATCCGACGACCTCTCGGCCTGATCGGCAGCAAACACAGCTGAGCAAACGTCTACATCTACAATCCACAGGGCCGCTCTTATGCGCGAAAGTAAATCCGCTCGCATCGCTCGCATGCATCAGGAATACGATGTGCTGTGCCAAGTGATTCCCGCACCAAAGTGCGCATTGAACTTCACTTCCCCACTGCAACTGCTTATTGCCACAGTACTAAGCGCGCAAACCACCGATAAACGCGTCAATACCGTCACTCCTGAACTATTCGCCACCTATCCGACCGCAGCCGCGCTGGCTGCAGCGAATCCGGCGCAGGTCGAGGAAATCATCCATCCGCTTGGCTTTTACCGGTCGAAAACCCAGCATCTTATCGGCTTGGCAACGGCTTTGGATGAACGATTCGACGGCAGAGTGCCAAGCACCATGGAAGAATTGACCAGCCTGCCGGGTGTGGGCCGTAAAACCGCGAACGTGGTGTTGGGCAATGCATTCGATATTCCCGGCTTCCCCGTCGATACCCATGTGATGCGCGTGACCGGCCGTCTGCGCTGGCGACCGGATTGGCGCTCGGCACACCCCGATCCGGTCAAAATCGAAAAGGAGATCACCGCCTGCTTCCCTCCCGAGGAGTGGACCGATCTCAGTCATCGGCTGATTCTATTCGGACGCGCTACCTGCCACGCCCGCAGACCCGATTGCGAGCATTGCCCGCTGGCTGATTCCTGCCCAGGTTTCGAGCCTGCCGCCAAGCGGTAGTGCGGCATCGTTAGACTGATGGGCATGCGCAGCGAGCAACATCGAAAGCAATATAACGGACTGGTCAGCTGGGGAGTCTTTCTGGGGGTAGCTCTGGCGCTGGGAGCGCTGGTGTGGGCCGGCTGGTCGGTGCTTATTCAGCATCGTTCGATATCGCTTTCCGCATTGATGCATGGCACACCGCAGTCATCGGTCACTATTGGCATCGATGACATGCCGCAGTCGCTGGATATTCGTTCGGCTGGCTCCTCCTCCGCCGAGCGACTGCTCATCGACAATGTCTACGAAACCCTCATCACTGTGGACCAGCAGAATCAGCTCAAGCCCGGGCTCGCCACCGTCTGGAAGGTCTCCGATAACGCGCTGAAGTACACGTTCACCATCGCGCCAAGCGTCACGTTCTCCAATGGGCATACGCTGGATTCCTCGGATGTGGTGTGGTCGCTACAGCAAGCGATAACGCAAAAGTACGCCGGTGTGGACGCGCTCGGCGATACGCAGTCCATTACCAATCCGGATTCCACCACCGTGGTCATCACTTTGGCGAAACCGAATCCCACGCTGCTACGCGCGCTGTCCGGCAGACTGGGCATTGTGTACGATTCCGAAGCAGGCAATGCGGATTATGCCAACAGTGCAGTCGGCTCTGGCCCGTTCACCGTCAGCGCATTCAAGGCCGCGCAATCGCTGACATTGCAGTACAACGGTTCGTACCATGGAGCCAAAGCCAAGGTCGGATCCATCACCTTCAATCAGTACTCCGATGAAAATACGCTAGCCAAGGCGCTGGCCGACGGCACTGTGGATTTGGCTATGCCGACTACCGCAACCGTGGCTTCCGCCGCGAAAGAGAAGCAGAACCTTAAGGTGAGCGAGGGCGCCACCACAGACAAAGTGCTGTTGGCATTCAATAACAGCACCGATTCGCTGATGTCGGACGAACAGATCAGAAAAGCCATGCGTCACCTTGTCGACGCGTCTTCGATCGCATCCTCCCAGCCGGATTCCGCTGGTGCACTGGGAGGCCCGATCAGCCCGCTGGAGCCTGGATATGAGGATCTCACTGGGCTGTTTCCATACGACTTGAATCAAGCTCGAACGATGCTGGGCTACTTTGCCCCGCAGTTCATTCCCTCGGTCGATATCGTGGTCACTGAACAGTATCGTTCGATAGCGGAGACCATCGCCCAGCAAATCAGCCAGGTGTCGCTGCCGAAAGTCAATCTTGAAGTGGTGTCCGACGAGGACTACGCCAAGCGTATTCAGGATGGTTCCTGGGAGCTCACCATCATGAGCATGAACGGCACTGATGATGCCGGCACATTCGCTGACCCGAGTTCCCTGTTCCATTACGATCATTCGGAGGCCGAGCAGGCGTATGCGTCCGCACGAGAAGCCACCAATGATCAGGACTATGCCGAGCGGATGAAAGCCTATGCGAAGGTCGTGAGCGAGGATGCGGCCAGCGATTGGCTGTATACGCGCAAATGCTTCACCGTGGCCAGCACCAAGGTTTCCGGCTATCCGACTTCGTTGATTGATACGCGCATGCCATTGGGAGCATTGGATAAGCAGTAGCTCCTGCACTCGTTATTCCATAAGTCATTCCTTGTCATACAACATGCATAAACTTTGGCTTTATGACTGAAGGCAATTCCATCATCAACGCCAACCTCACCCCGCTGCCCGACAAGGTCGGTGTGGACGGTCTTGAGGATAAGTGGCGCGCCGTTTGGGATGAGAACGGCACCTACAAGTTCAACAACACTCGTGACCGCAAGGCCGTGTATTCCATCGATACTCCGCCGCCCACCGTCTCCGGCTCCCTGCATGTGGGCCATGTGTTCTCCTACACGCATACCGATGTGATCGCGCGTTACAAGCGCATGCGCGGCTACGACGTGTTCTACCCGATGGGCTGGGACGATAACGGTCTGCCGACCGAACGCCGTGTGCAGAACTACTACGGCGTGCGCGTGGACGTCTCCCTGCCGTACGACCCGGACTTCAAGCCGCCGTACGAGGGCACTGACGGCAAGAAGATCCAGGCCAAGGATCAGGTGCCGATTTCCCGTAAGAACTTCATCGAACTGTGCGAGAAGCTGACCGCCCAGGACGAGAAGCTGTTCGAGGCGCTGTGGCGCAAGCTGGGCCTTTCCATCGACTGGTCCCAGACCTACCACACCATCGGCGAGCACCCGCAGCGCGTGGCCCAGAAGGCCTTCCTGCGCAACCTCGCTCGCGGCGAGGCCTATCAGCAGGACGCTCCTGGCCTGTGGGATGTGACCTTCCAGACCGCAGTGGCTCAGGCTGAGCTGGAATCCCGCGAATACCCGGGCTTCTACCACAAGATCGCCTTCCGCTTTGAGGATGGCACCCCGATTTACATTGAGACCACCCGTCCGGAGCTGCTGGCCGCCTGCACCTCATTGATCGCCAACCCGGATGATGACCGCTACAAGAAGTACTTCGGCCAGGAGGTCTACTCCCCGCTGTTCAAGGTCAAGGTGCCGATCCTGGCTCACCCGGCCGCCGAAATGGACAAGGGCGCCGGCATCGCCATGTGCTGTACGTTCGGTGATGTGACCGATGTGCAGTGGTGGCGTGACCTGAAGCTGCCGACCCGTTCCATCATCCAGCGCAATGGACGCATCGTGATGGATACCCCGGATTGGATCACCGACCCGGCCGGCCGCGAGATCTTCGCCGAGACCGCTGGCAAGACCACGTTCTCCGCTCGTAAGGTGATCGTTGACAAGCTGCGTGAATCCGGCGATATGGACGGCGAACCGACGCCGACCAAGCGTATGACGAACTTCTACGAGAAGGGCGACAAGCCGCTCGAAATCGTCACCTCCCGCCAGTGGTACCTGAAGAACGGCGGCACCGACCCTGATCTGAATGCCCAGCTCATCGAGCGCGGCAAGGAACTGAACTTCCACCCGGACTTCATGCGCGTGCGCTACGAGAACTGGGTGCATGGTCTGAACGGCGACTGGCTGATCTCCCGCCAGCGCTTCTTCGGCGTGCCGTTCCCGCTGTGGTACCCGGTCAAGGCCGACGGTTCCGCCGATTACGACCACCCGCTGACCCCGTCCGAGGATCGCCTGCCGATCGACCCGACCATCGATGTGCCGGAAGGCTACGACGAGTCCCAGCGTGATGTGCCCGGTGGCTTCACCGCCGAGAAGGACATCATGGATACTTGGGCCACCTCTTCGTTGACCCCGCAGATTGTGACCCACTGGGCCGAGCCGGATGAGGCCTCCAAGGCACTGTTCGCCTCCACGTTCCCGATGGATCTGCGCCCGCAGGGTCAGGACATCATCCGCACCTGGCTGTTCTCCACCGTGGACCGTGCTCACCTGGAGAACAAGTGCCTGCCGTGGGCTCATGCCACTCTCTCCGGCTGGATTCTGGACCCGGACCACAAGAAGATGTCGAAGTCCAAGGGCAACGTCGTGGTGCCGAACGAACCGATTGAGAAGTTCGGTGCCGACGCCGTGCGTTACTGGGCTGCTGCCGCTCGTCTGGGTCTTGACGCCACCTACGACGTCGGCCAGATGAAGATCGGCCGCCGTCTGGCCATCAAGCTGCTGAACGCCACCAAGTTCGCGCTGGCCATTGGCCGCGAGGACGAGAACCATCATGTGGCTGATTCCGCTGTGGCTGCTTGGAACCCGGCCGATGTGACCGAGCCGCTGGATCGCGCCGCCATGGCCAAGCTGGCTCTGGTGGTTCGTCAGGCCACCGATGCACTGGAGGCTTACGAGCACTCCAAGGCGCTGGAGGTCATCGAAAGCTACTTCTGGCAGTTCTGCGATGACTACATCGAGCTCGTGAAGAACCGTGCTTACGGCACTCCGGACGAGAAGGGCGTTGCTCCTTCCGAGAAGGCCGTGCGTTCCGCTCGCACCGCTCTGGGCCTGGGCCTCGACGCCTTCGCCCGTCTGCTGGCCCCGTACCTGCCGTACGCCACCGAAGAGGTGTGGAGCTGGATGCACGCCGGTTCCGGTTCCGTGCACCGTGCCGCATGGCCGACTCCGGAGCCTTACGTTGAGGCTGCAACCGGCGTTTCTCCGGAGCTGCTGACTTGGGCTGGCAAGGCTGTGGAGCAGCTGCGCAAGATTAAGTCCGAGGCCAAGGTCTCCATGAAGACCCCGATTCTCTCCGTGGCGCTGACCGCCGCTCAGGAGGGTGTGGACGCCATTCACGCCGCTCTGGGCGACATCGCTCAGGCCGGCCGCGTGGTGGGCAAGTTCGACCTGGTTGCCAAGCACGCCGAGGAATCCGCCGCTGAAGACGCCGCCGAAGGTGCCGCCGAGACCGAGGTGGCCGTGGCCGCCAGCGAGCTCGGTGAGCCGCCGATCAAGAAGAAGTAACCAGTCCCGACTCCCCTTGTCAGGGGAGCTGTCAGCGCTAGCTGACTGAGGGGTAGTTCAAAGCCGTTGAACTGATGCAACGTCAGTTCAACGGCTTATTTTTTCGAAATTATCCCTATGTTCGCGAAAATAAGCCGCTGAGTTAATCTCAGTGGCTTAAATTTTCGCAATCGTGTCACACTTCGTGAATTTACGCCACTGACGGCACTTCAGTGGCGTATTTTCACGAAGTTCGTCTTCTCCGCGAAATTATGAGCCACTAAGTCATGCTATGCGGCTTGTTTTCACGAACTATACCTTCATTTCGAAAATTTAAGCCAAGAACCGTCCTCAACGACCGTTTCTTGGAGGAATTTCATTACAGTTCCATCTGCCATAGATGGATCCACATCTAAGCTTGGTGTCCTATACAGCGTCGAGGCCGCTACGGGCGCGCAGGCGGCGCGATTCCTGCTCAAGATTCATAATGCGTAATGCCTGCTCTCGAATAAGTGCATCTCGCGGGTCAGCGTCGGCCGCAACGGGCGTGAAATCACGATGTTCGCCTACAGTGGCATCCACAATCTTGTTCAGGTTTGGGTCGCTGCGCCAGCGAGAGAAGCTGCGCTCAATGCGCTTGGAGCCCACTAATGCCGGCGGCAAGCCGGCCTGTTTGAACATTTCCGTGGGAGATTCGCCCACACGGTCCCGACGCAGGCATTCCACTTTGAACTCCTGCTCATAGGTGATGCGGTTATGCGTTGCATGCCTCACTGCCGGCAACGTATTCAAATACCGCACCTGTCCCTCATCAAACAACACTTTCCCGTGAGTCATAACAAAACTCCAAAAGATAAGAAAGTGGGCCTGTTTTGCAACAGGCCCACTCATTACTTGTTCAGAATTCAGCCCACAGGCCGTTCCTCATGAACAATTGCCAACCTTTCAGGCTTGGAGGGCCTTGCTGGTGCGGCGGCTCTTGGCGAACACGGTGGCGGCTGCGCCCGCGAGGAGCACGGCGATCACAGTGAACAGGGCGGTGCCGGCGGCACCGGTCAGAGGCAGCTGGGTCAGGTTCTTCACGTTGAGGACCTTCTGGTACGTCACGCCGTTGTCCTTGACGGTATCATTCGCCTTGACCAGGCCGAGACCGCTGTTATCAGCGAAGGAGGCGTTACCGTTGTCATCGATGGTGACGGTAAACTTCGCGCGCACCTGGGCGTAGCCGGTCGGGATGCCGGACTCGTACACGGTGTACGTGCCAGGGCCGAAGCCCTTCAGGGTGAAGTGACCCGAAGCGTCGGAGGTCAGCTCATCCTTGGCGCCCGTGGCGGAGGCGGTGGCCTTCGTCCACGTGCCGTTGGAGCCGGTGAACTTCAGCGCGGTGGCCGTGTTCGGGTCGGCGTTGTTGCCCGGGTACACCTTGAACTTGGCGTCGGAGATGCCGTTGCCTTCCTTGTCGACCTTCTTGAAGTTGAAGTCGTAGGTGTAGACCTTCGGATCGACCGGAGGCGTGGTGTCATGCTTGCTGTCGTCGTACGGGTTGTTGGAGTACTCGAGCTTCACGTCGTTCGGGTTGCCCGTGCTGCGGATCACGGCGTCGTCGTTCAACAACGCGTGGTACTCGACGGTGATGGCCTCGCCGATGCTCGGCTTGCTCTTGACGAAGTCGGTGAAGTCGATCTCGACGACCTGCTGCTTGCTGGCGTCGCGGTCCTTCACGGTCACGGTGTAGTCCTTGTTCTCCTCGAGGGTCTTCGTGCCGATCTTCACGACGGGCTTGTCGCCGGCCTCGTTGACGAAGGTCAGGCCCTTGGAGAGGGTATCGATCATCTTGTACGTGTAGGTGGTATAGCCCGTGTAGTTCGGCACCGTGCCCTTGAGCCGGTAGAGGACCTTGTCGCCCACAGAGACCTTGTCGGTATCGGTCTCCTGACCGTCCTTCACAATCACCTTGTCGATGGTGGGCAACGTGTTCTTCATATCGACCTCGCCCTGGGACAGGACCGTCTGGGTCGAGCCCTCGGTGGTGGTCCACGGGGTGCCCACGACGATGGCCAGGGAACGTGTGGAGCCTTTGACCGTAGTGGTCGAGGCCACGGCGGCATCATCCACGATCAGGTACAGGCCGACGCTAGGCAGCTCGATGGTCTTCTGCCTGTCGCTGCCCTGTACGTCCTGAAGGGTCACGGCCTGCAGCCCACCAGCGACCGTGGCGTCCTTGGCCAGCGCATCCGCGAACAGACGGGTCTTACCTGTATACTTCGAGGCGCTGTCGCCGGACTGGTCCAGGGTGCCCGGGGTCTCCAAAGCCCACTGCAGCGGATCCTTGCCCTGCGGCACGGTCGCGCCGGCGTCCGACAAAGCATCGGTCACCTCGCTCTCGTAAGCGTCCACAGTCTTCACGCCGGCGACACCGTTGTTGGCGGTGTAATCGGCGATCTTCACGGCCTTGAACGTATGACCCGTGAACTGGGCCGCGTCCTCGGCGTTCAACGTAATCGTCTTGGTCGTCGGCAACGACACCGCCGCATTGGCGGTCGAAACGCCTAGGGCCAGGCCGCTCACACCGACCGCGAAGGCGGCAAGGGCGGCGAACCCCTTCTTCAACAATGAACCCTTCATCAGAGATCCATTCCTTTCTCCGCCCCCTTGGCCGGCTTCCTACACCGGTAGACTGGAGGCTGGTTGTGGTTAATACCAACTGCAATCACCCCGGGCAACGGCGTCGAATCATTGGCGTGAACCACGCCGCCGCCCGGTCCTCATGCACCCCGCCGCAAAACACACCTCATACGACGGGAAGTCTTTTATTTCTGTTCAGTTATGAACCAGATGGGCTGCGCCCGACTGTTCTTTTTGCTTCTCTCCCCCACCCGGCTTCCGCCGGGAGCTCGTCCAGCAATTAAGGACGAACTTCGTTCGCCTCTCTTGTTGGCTCGACTGTCGTCTCACACATTGCCTACAAACAGCTCTGCTGTTTGCTTCACGGCAATGTCCCATCAGAGGGGGCCAAGCCCAGGGATTGTTCCTGGCTCCCTCTGATGAGGGAGCCAAGGCCGAAGCCGAGGCTATGCCTCACAGCAGCAGCTCCTCCCTGCGCTTGCGCCACTCGTGCCAGACGGCACCGGCCACGACGATGAACAACGCCAGTCCGCCGCCCGCGAGAATCCAGCTGCGCGCGGTCCCACGGCCACCGGTCAACGGCAAGGCCGATATCGGTATACGCTTGTTGACGATTGTGATTGGTCCTTCGCCGGACAAATCACTCCAGTGGAATACCCATTCGCCATCAGTTCCGCGATTCTTGTCGAACCAGACGTTCACCTGATACGGCTTGCTAACTTGCTGATAACCATCAGGAGCCTTCGTCTCCACCAACTCATAAGTCAAAGGATGTCGAATATCAGTCACGACCTTGTTCGGCGTAAACGTGATCTTGAACTGGCCCGCAGTGTCATCTTCGTCCTTGCAAGAACCCTGAACTGCCCCTAGTGCACCCTTATCAGTGACCGTGCAGCTGAACGGAGCACTGCCGGCGGACGCACCAGTCTGTGTGAACGTCCATTCAGCACCCGGCAATAAAATACCGTCCAAACCCAAGCCATTTTTCTTCGACCATTCGATACTCACGTTTTTTGGCGTGTTCGCAACGCTATCCGTCGTATCGCTGGCACCTTCCGCCCGGATTCCGACCGGATTGCTACCATCACGACCCGCCTCAATCGTGAACTCATACGTCACATCGGTCTTCGTATACCCATCCGGAGCCTTCGTTTCCGTGAGCTGATACTTACCGGTAGGCAGATTCTCCACGCGAATCTCACCTGGCAACGTATTGGCATCGAAGTACGTGGCGTCATCCTTGGCATCGGAATCGGAGAACCGATCCGTAACCGTCACATCAATCGTGTTTGTCTTGGTCTCGGCACCCTGTATATGCCATGTCGATGGAGACGAGGTAATAACCTGATTCTTCGTATCGGTCTTATTCCATGCGACGGCACCGGTCTGGCGGGTGTTTTGGATGGGCTTACTGTTATTGACCTTGGCCAGACCGCCCGACGTGACCGTGAATTGCCGCGCCGTCGAATCCAACGCATACCCGTCCGGGGCCTTCGTCTCGATAAGGTAATACGTCCCCGCGCTCAGACCGGTCACCTGCAGGCTGCCCGGAAGCGCATCGGCGTCATGAGCGCCGTTATCCACGATTCCGTCAACAGCCACATCCTGGCCGGCCTCGTCCTTCGTAATCTTCCACGCGGACCCGGAAAGCGCCTGACCACTCGTATCGGTCTTGCTCCATTCCACACCACCACTCGTCGGGCAAGAGGTAATCGCATTACCGGTCCATGGGAAGTTGTGATGTTCCAGACCTAAACCGATGCCGTAACCGTGGTCTCCATCAGAGCGGATATCCTTATACGGATATGCCTCGGATAGCCATAGGTCTCCATTGGAAAACAGACGGCCGTTCGTGCTCACCCAATCCTGAAGCTCGGTCGCGTGCGCGGCAAGGATGCTGCCCGGCAGGGTCGCAGCGCTATCGCCATGGTTCTTAGACTCCGGATAGTCCTTGAGCACACCATCCTTCATCGCATCCGGGAACGGAGCCCACTTATCGCCGTTATGGATGACCAAGGAACCATCCACGTCATCCTCGAAATTCCACATAATCGACTGGGACGCGGTAGCGAAACCCTTCGCCGTCTCAGTGTTGAAGTACCCCTGACCGACATCAGTGCCGTTCCAGCCGAACTGCCAGCCGGTGTTCACCGTCAAATCACCCTTGCTGTCAGCGCCTTTCACGTTGACCAGCACGGAGGCGCCTTCAGGAATGTTCTCGAAATCGTAGTAGACGCCGGTCCAGCCGTACTTGGACATCGCTTCGTTCACCTTGGACATATCCAAGCTGAACACCTGAAGCGTGTTCTTCGCGTTGCCGTCACCGGTGAACGTGACCTTGCCCTCATGGAGCTTCAACTTGGTATAACGAGCCCATATCGTCTGCCCATTTACCGTGCTCTGAATCTTGCTGATGCCGTCGCCGTTCTCGTCGTACGTGCCGTTGTCGTTCTTACCAGCGTCGTAACGCGCTAAATCGTTGCCTTGCACCCACTTGACGACTTCGGAAGCGATGCTCTGCTGCACATCAACCTTGCCAAAGTTCACATTGTCATACACCACGCCGGAAGTCGGAGTTGTATTCTGGAAACCGTCAGCCATGGACTTCAACGTATTCTGGAATTTGTAATAATTGACACCGTTCACATTGCCCAGAGCTGCGGCACGTGCCTTCTCATCATCCGATTCGCCAGACACCGTAACGGTGCCACCATCTACTGCATTTACAGCTAGCCAATTGGTTCCACTGATGCCGGAGTTAAACCTGCCGATAGTTCCGTTTGAGCCAAACAGATAAAACGGCCAATCCACAGCATCAGCGGCGCGGCCAACCGCCAAAGCGGTCTTGCCGCTTGGAGCCGGATGGCCCGATCCCCAAGCCACACTTCCTACTCTGATACCTTGATTGCCCGTCAGCGCATTGTCTACTACGGTCACGCCTTCAATCTCGGCCACATACGAACGATCACCGGCCTGAAACTTGCCATTGCCTGCATTGGTGTGTTCACTCGCCGGAGGCAGACCGACGTACATGTTTTTGCCCGAGTACGTGGATACACTTGCATCCGCTGAAAGCACACTTTCGCCACCCCACTCGAACTGGTCGCCCGGCTTGCACTCAACTACATTGTTCGATGCACGGCTTTGGCGCAACGTTTCAGATGAATCAGATTGCGGCGCAGTCTCCACAGCCGAGGCAATCGGCACCCCCACGAACAGCATCGCGCCAGCGACCAGACCGGCCACGACACGACTAGTTAGCTTGGAGAATACCCCCCCCCAATGGAATTATTCTTTATCCGACGCATAGCATTCTCCTCAGGCTCTCAAACCCAATTCCCCTGCCGTTGGAATCGCCGACACATCCTTACGACCCCTTCGGCACTCTGTTCGGCAGTTTAGGGCAATGCCCCGTTAATTGCCACAGATACCCCCGTTATGAAGTTCAAGGGGTGCCACTAAGCCCAATATATGATACGCAATGTGTCCAATTCACCGCAGAAAGAGATACAGCGCGTGAAGAGAAAAAGCTCCTTCATACTTAGGCCCAACACCAACTCCCACATTTTTGGATCCTAATATGTGTGTGACTCCCACATTTTGGTGGGGGTAACCGAGGTAGTCATGGGTGGCTAACCTGCCATTGTGGGCGATTAACGGGCTACGGCCATATCTGAAGCGTCACTCCAGCGATTGGGCGCGTGCGAAATAAATCACATTCACACGGTAGGGATCACCAGAAGATAAGCGGAAGCGCGCGCCGATGACCGCTGCGAAACCGCAGCCAAGTTCAGCCGGCTTACAGCCTGGGCAATGAGCTGGCCCGCGTCGCCAATTTCCACCGTTTCGGCAATCAGCGTGCTCATATCATGTGTCAGCAATGTGCCGCCGGAGTCACTTTGACTGAAACCGAAGAGGATTGGAGCCGCATCGGTTTCGTCCTTCTCCGTACCCTGCCTTGCCGCAGCATCATCCGTCGTATTCGTACTTGCGGAGCTTCCGGAGCCGGCACCAGCAGAACTATCCGATTTGCCGCCGCCGAGCGCGGAAGTCAGCCCGTTCGCATAGCTCATCACATCGCTGGCAGACATCGACATCGTGTCATCTACCAACGAAGCATTGGAATCCTGCGATTGCTGCTGCTGAGCAGCTTGCGCTTTCTTGCGTGCGATAGCAGCCTTACGCTTGGCTTGAGCCGCCTTGGCTTTCCCATAGAATGACTCAGCCTGCGAATCCGCCAAACCCTGCGTGAGCAGATGCACAGCAGAGTCAGAAGATGTGCTCTGCATCGTTTTCGCAGACGTGATGCTGCCGCCCTCGAACTGATTGGAAAATCGCAGCAGAATCTGCTTCAACGCCTGCGACTTACCTGTATGCTCGCATGCGGTGGCGAGCGCAGCCATTGCAGCGTCTACCTTGGCTTGCGAATCCTTGAGTTCATCACTGCTATTGGTCTCGCCGATGGCTTGCTGCGCGTAGGCGCTGGCATTTGCGGAGGTCCCGCCGGTCAAAGCGCTGAGATTGGCCGTGTACACATCCGTGTATTTCATCGAATACGGAATCATCGCAGCGGAAAGCTGGCTTTGGCCTGCCGAATACTGTTTGGCTCCTTTGGTGGCTTCCTCTGCGGCTTCCTTGGTCAGGTCATCAATCAGACCTGTGGTCCCTTGTTGCTGAATGCGACGAATCACCTCATCCAATGCGTCCACAGCACCGTCATGCATATGCGCTGCGCTCACATTGTTCACCGCGTTTGCCAAATCGAGCACCGCTTGGGCGAGCGGCGTATCGCCGGAAAGCTCGCCAGCCGTGCCGACCAGTGCCGGCAACTGCGTGGAAGTACCGATGGAACCAGACAAATGTGTGGTGTATGAGCTTACATACGCAGCCATATAGTTCTGGAATGTCTGCTTATGCGTGGCGGCGCGTTCAGAGGTCACCGTTTGAGCAAGCTGTTCTTCGTTGGCACGCAAGGCCTTGAGCTGATTAATCAACTGCTGGTGCTCGCCGGAGCCGGCATCGGTCAGCGAATCGACCAGGGTGGATGCGGTGGATGTCAATTGAGTGATATCGCCATCGATAGCAGATGGCAACGCTGCGAGCGCGATGGAGCTCATTGTGAAATGCTTGGCATTCATATAGCAGCTGAATTCCAGCGGCGTTCCAGCTTGGCCGGCCGCTGCAATCAGCGTATTGGTATCCTGCGTGCTGACGGATACGTTGCTATCCGCGGAAACATCGTCGGCAACTTGGGTCGGAATAGTAAATGCCGCAACGGGCATGGTGCGGTTTGCCGCATGGTTCGCCCCACCCATCGGGCGAACCGTAACATGTACGCCCACGAGCCCAGAGGCGTTTGCAATCTCATCAGCGGAAACGTTTGGGCCATCCAACGAATAGCTGACGCTAATGTTCCACGGCAATTGCGCTGCGGAGGCGGGAATGCGCTGTACGGCAGCCACCGAATCCTGGGTGGGAGCCGTTGCCGCATACAATCGTGTGGGCTCGCCTTTGGAATCAGCCACCGCATAGACATCGGCGGCCGCGTTCAACATGGCAGCATAATCGGGTTCTTCAGGCCGGGAAAACCATGCACCACCTGCAGAGCCGGCCACGCACAAGGCGCAACTGAGCACTGCAGCGGTAAGCTTCATATCCGTAAATCCAATTCTTTCGTGCGCATCACCATGCGCCAACATTCAGGCCGCATACCAATCTAGCCGACATCATGGCATCACCATATAGGCAATATGCTTGCGAATAACTAGTAATGGTCATCCCATCCGAGGCGGGGAACTCATTCGCTGAGGAGCACTGCCAAAAGAACTGACAATATCAACAGCGTCAACGGCAATCCGCATTTACCGATAATCTAGGCGAACACGTCGAGTACGCCCGGATCACCACCGGCCTCGGCGATGCGCTGGTGACGCTTTTTGGCCTCGGTCACCACAAATTCGCGGTATTTCTCGGCGATTTCCGGGTCCAAACCGGCATCGATCGCGATGCGGTGAAGACGTTCAATTTGATAATCCTCGCGCTTCATATCTTCGGGAGCGAATCCGGCATTGGCTTTGAGCACACCGACCTGTGACGTGGTCTTGAACCGCTCGGCAAGCAGGGAGATAACCGCGGAATCGATATTGTCGATGGATTGACGAAGCGCCTTGATACGCGCCACCGCCTGCGCGGTTTCCGGGTGGGCCGCCGCTTGGGCGGAATCGATGGTCGTCCTCTGCCAGTCACTGCTCGTTTCGCTCATAATCATGAGGATACTCCCCCGAAGCGCCATTCTCCATGGTCAATCGATGTCGAATCGAAGCTATCTGCCTTGCAAGGGGTACATTGAGCACATTGAAAACATCTATCTGCTTTGCAAGGGGTACTCTGTAGGACTTACTACGAGTATTCATCGCCCACGCGTATCGCCATTTCGCCAATTTATAGGCCTTGATACTCGGGCAGGTACCCCTTGCAAAGCGAATAGGCCCCCGCAAACGCGCAAATATACCCCTCGCAAAGCAGATAGCCCTCCGGCTTATCGCGGAACATCTTTCCTGTACCTTGTACCTGCATTGCCACCGGGACCGTTTCATTCCACGTTACGCAAAAGGGTGAATACCGAAGTACCGGTATTCACCCCTCAGATATCAGATTGAATCTTTTAACGACGTGTAGCTCAATCAGTTGCCGTTTACGGCGTTGCCGTTGTTGGCCTGCTGCACGATGGCGGCGAGGAAGTCGCGGTTGGTGGCCGTCTTCTTCAGGCGAGGCACCAACGTCTGGTAGGCCTGCTCGGGCTCCATACCGCCGAGCAGTCGACGCAGACGGTAGATGATCGGCAGCTCCTTGGGCTCGGTGATAAGCTCCTCACGGCGGGTGCCGGAGGCGTTGATGTCGATGGCCGGGAACAGGCGCTTGTCCGCCAGCTCGCGGGAAAGACGCAGTTCCATGTTGCCGGTGCCCTTGAACTCTTCGAAGATCACTTCGTCCATCTTGGAGCCGGTTTCCACCAGCGCGGAAGAGATGATGGTAAGGCTGCCGCCGTTTTCGATGTTGCGGGCTGCGCCGAAGAACTTCTTCGGCGGGTACAGCGCCTGGGCATCCACACCACCGGAAAGGATTCGACCGGAAGCCGGAGCCGCGATGTTGTAGGCACGAGCCAGTCGGGTCATGGAATCGAGCAGCACGACCACGTCCTGGCCAAGCTCCACAAGGCGCTTGGCACGCTCGATGGCGAGCTCGGCGACCGTGGTGTGGTCGGAAGCCGGGCGGTCGAAGGTGGAGGAGATGACTTCGCCCTGGACCGTGCGCTCCATGTCGGTGACCTCTTCCGGTCGCTCGTCCACGAGCACCACCATCAGATGCACTTCGGGATTATTGGTGGTGATTGCGTTGGCGATGTTCTGCAACGTGATGGTCTTGCCGGCCTTCGGCGGGGAAACGATCAAACCACGCTGGCCCTTGCCGATCGGAGCCACGATATCCATGATGCGGCCGGTGAGCTTGTTCGGCGTGGTCTCTTGCCTCAAGCGCTCCTGTGGGTAGAGCGGGGTGAGCTTGGAGAACTGCGGGCGATTCATGGCCTCTTCCACGCTCTGGCCATTGATGGAATCGATGGACTGCAGCGGCACAAACTTCTGGCGCTGGTTGCGACGGTCGCCTTCGCGCGGGGCGCGAATGGAACCGTGCACGGCATCGCCCTTACGCAGGCCGTACTTCTTGACCTGGCCCATGGAAACGTAGACGTCGTTCGGGCCGGGCAGGTAACCGGAGGTGCGCACGAAGGCGTAGGAGTCGAGCACGTCGATGATGCCGGCCACCGGGACCAGATCTTCCTGCGGCTCTTCGCGGCGATTATCGCGAGCATCATCTTCTACATTGTTGTCGCGATCGCGGCCGCGCATACGGCGGCTGCGTCGATCGTTGCGATCCTGCCGTTCGCCACGGTCGGCTCGATCAGCGCGATCATTGCCGCGATCGGCACGTTCGCCACGGTTGCGGCTGCGACGGGTGAATTCACCACGCTCCTCGTCCTGCTCGTCTTCGTCGAGCGGTTCGTCGTTCTTCTGTGTGGGCAGCGTGGCCAAGATATCGTCGAGGTCACGCACGTTCTCTTCATCATGCTCAGCATGGCGACGACGACGCGGCTGGCTGTCTTCGTCATCGCGCATGCGGCGAATCAGCGGCGCTTCCTCGTCATCACGGCGGTGACGGCGCTCGTTCTGGGCAGGAGTTGCACCGTCGAGATCGAGGCTGGCCAGCAGATCATCGGCCGCAGGGGCAGATGCCGTTCCCGTATGCTTGCGCGGCTTACGACGAGTGAATTCGCCCTCATCATCATTACGCTTGCGACGGGAGTGAGTTTCAATGTTGGCATCAACGTCATTCTCATTCTTCTTGCGGCGGGAATGACGTTCAGTCTTACGTTCGGATTCAGCAGCGACCGGTTCGGGGAAGTCAATCTTCGGTTCGGAAGTCGGCTGTTCCGCAGCAGGTTGCGCATCATTGACATGCGCATCAGTTGCAGGCTGTTCCACCGGCTTTTGCGCATCGGTAGCAGGCACTGATTCAGTTCCGGTCTTGGCAACTTTGGTGGTCTTAGGAACACGCACAGTGACACCTGCAGGAGCTTCGCCACCGTTGCGCGCGGCCTGCAAAGTGGCAAGGAGTTCAGGCTTACGCATGGTTGAAGTGCCACGCAATCCCATCTGCTTGGCGAGTTCCTTGAGCTCAGGAAGCTTCATATCTTCTAGATTCTGGCTATTTGCCACTGGTTGCCCTTTCCATACCGAACAGGCACATGCCTACTTACGGAGTTAAGAGTGATTTGCGGGTTCACCCGCTCATGAATGCTCGCTGCGTCTTAAGCGCCCTTGCGAACTTCGAATACTTTACAACGCATCACCGACCAACGCAAAACCCTACGAAAAACGGCCTACCGCGTAATGCGATAGGCCGTTTGATGTCATACGGAGCCAGCTTCAGCCAGCATATTTACTATGCAGCAAGCTGCGCTTCTCTCCCCTCAGTCAGCTGCCGCTGCCAGCTCCCTCATCAGAGGGAGCCCGGAAAAGAGGCATACGCTCCACTGATTACTTTGCGTAGCAAAATAAATAATGTGTGTGGCCTCTAGGCGTACCGAGGGAAGGCGTCCGAAGGTACGTCGACCGAGGGACAACGACGAGGACACTCCATCATTTACTTTGCTTCGTGGTAGGACTTTTCGGTGTTGACAGACCAAACATTCTTCTTGGAGGTCTTGCCGGTCTTGATGTTGCTCACGGCTTCCATGGCGGTGGCCATGGAGTGGTCCATGTTGTTATAGCGGTGCTGACCATTACGGCCGACGCAGTAGAGGTTGCCGAAACCATCGAGGTATTCGATGAGTTCATCCATGTGCTCGTAGGTGTCGAAGTAGGCGGGGTATGCCTTCTTGACGCGTTCGCGATGGGAGTCGAGAACCTCTTCCGGGCCGTTGATCACGCGCATACGGGTGAGCTCGGAGATGGCGAACTTGGTCACGTCCTCTTCGGACATGTTCCAGAAGGAGTCACCCTCCTCGCAGAAGTATTCAAGACCGATCCAGACGGTGTTGTCGACATCCTTGACCAGGTAGGGGCTCCAGTTGTTGAAGATCTGGAGACGGCCGACCTTGTAGCCCGGATCCTGCACGTAGATCCAGCAGTCCGGAACGATCGGCGGGTTGCCGAGGGTGGGGATGTCGGTGGTGTTCTTGAGCTTCAGGTGCTTGACCAGCAGGCCCACGGTCACGAAGTCACGGTATGGCAGACCCTTGGCCACGGCAGTCATGTCATCCGGGGCGGCCTTGGAACCGGTGGCCTCGGGATCGGCACCGGCGGCGTCGATGGCGTTGACCAGGTCCTTGACCGGCATGGAGGAGATGAACTGGTCACCGGCGAGCTCGGTACGGTTGCCTTCGGAATCCTCATAAACCACGGAGGAGATGGCACCATTGGTCTGGCGCACTTCGACCACCTTGGCGTCGGTCAAGACCTTGACACCGGCAGCCTCACAGTTGGATTCCACGGTCTCCCACAGCTGGCCCGGACCATACTTCGGGTACCAGAATTCCTCGATCAGAGAGGTTTCGACTTCGGCGTTGGAGCGCTTCTTCGGCAGCAGCTTCTGGAAGGCGTTCTTCAGCACGCCCATGATGCTCAGGCCCTTGACGCGCTGAGCACCCCAGTCGGCGGAAATCTGGGAGGGGTGACGGCCCCACAGCTTCTCGGTGTATCCTTCGAAGAACATCGAGTACAGTTTGCGGCCGAAACGGTTGATGTAGAAGTTCTCCAAGTTGTCTTCAGGCAGCTTGTGGAACATGGACTTCAGGTAGCTGAAGCCGGCCACCAAGGTGAGCTTGAAGCCCATGGCCTTAAAGGTGTTGAGGCTCAGCGAAATCGGGTAATCGAAGAAGCGACGATTCCAGTAGATGCGGGAGACGCGGTGACGCTTGAGCATCACCTTGTCTTCGACCTCGGGATCCGGGCCGCCCGGCTCCATGTCATGTTCACGGCCGAGCTTCTTATCATCGTAGGAAGGAGCACCCTGCAGCGGCAGAACGGTCTTCCACCACTCCATGATGCGGTCGTCCTTGGAGAAGAAACGGTGTCCGCCGATATCCATGCGGTTGCCGTTGTGTTTCACAGTGCGCGAGATACCGCCAAATTCGCGGGTTTCCTCGAGCACGGTTACGTCGTACTTATCGGAGCCGCCATCCTTGACGAGCTCCCATGCGGCGGTCAAACCAGCGGGACCACCGCCGATAATCACCACGGATTGCTTTTCGCTCACTTGCATCTCCTTACAACAAAATCAGCGATAGCTTACCCTAAGCCTTGGAAACGCACGCTTTAATTGTGCATTTCGTCACGATTTCTCTTCGGCAATCGGCTGAACTCTAGACTGCCTATTGAATGTCGTCGGGGATGTCGATGTCTGTTTTCTGCACTTCTTCGACGTTGACATCCTTGAAGGTCACGATGCGCACGGACTTGACGAATCGGCTGGAGCGATACACATCCCATACCCACGCGTCAGTCAGCTGCACATCGAAATATACGTCCTGTCCAGCAGAGCGGACGTTGAAATCAACTTTGTTCGCCAAGTAGAAACGACGTTCTGTTTCCACAACATAGGTGAACAGCTTGATAACGTCGCGATATTCCTTATACAGGGCGAGCTCGGCATCAGTTTCGTAATTGTCGAGATCCTCGGCGCTCATGCTAAGTTCACTTCTCGCTTTCCGTGTCACGCTTACGGCCGCGGCCCAACGTACGCCACCAAGCATCCTTGGAGGTCTTACGCTCGCTCTGCCCATACGGCCAATTGCTTTCCTCTTCCGCACTCAGGCGGGACTTTTCATGCTTCTTGTGGTTTTCCTCAACCGACTGCGATTCCGCCGAATGCACGGCATGCACATCGGTCACCGGCTTGGCGTTGGAAGCCGCATCGGCCGCAGAGGACCATTTGGATTCCTTCTTCACGCCCGCATCGCCGCCCTCGGTATTCTGTCGCAATGCCACTGAATGCTCGCGCGCGGCGAGTGCTTCCTGGACGCCGGGGTTGTTTTCAATCAAATGCATACCGAACGCGTCAAGCGAACGAATCGGATCGTACTCGTCCACCAACGTATCCATCACAATCAAATCCTGGTACTTGCTGTTTTCCGCATCCCACAGGGCATCGCGGGAAGTACCGGAAGGCACGAAGCCAAGCGACTGGTACACGGAAATCGAACGCGTGTTCTTCTCAGGAACTGCCACCCAAATACGATGCATGCCAAGGCCTGCCGGTTCGGATGCGAAACCGTACGTCATGACGCGCGGCATGGCATCACGCGAATAGCCACGGCCGCGATAATCCCGGCCGAGCACGATCTGGATACGGGCCGAACGAGACCATCCATCAATATCAATGAGGAAAATCATGCCGATTACATTGTCGGTGGCGGAAGCATCGGTTTTGCCATCATCATCGTGATCGGCATCAGTGACCACCGCCCATGCAATCGTGCGGCGGGACTCCGGATCGCCCACACCGGATTCGCCCGGCGCCAGTCCGGCTTCCCAGGCTTGAGAACGACGTACCCACGTTTGAATCATTGAACGTTCGGTGGCTGCGTCCTTGCCAGTGATTTTCGATGCACCATAAAAGGCGTCGAGCTTGTCCAGGCAAGGAAGATCCTCCACAGTGGCGGGGCGCAGATGCACCATCTCGCCTTGAATCGGCGGAATGACGATGCTCTGAGGCAAGTCACGCTTGACCTGCGCGTCCGCTGGCATGCTCAACGTCTCGTTGGTCTCGGTCATTTGATGTTCGTCCCCTATTTCGGCTCACAATGGCTCATGGCTCATGATTCGCTCACGATCAGTGCCGAACATATCTTACTCTGCTGGGTGAACGCTGGAAAGAGGCTGTGGAGGACGCACTCTTATCTCCGTCGCTCCCCTCTCCGCGCAGTTACTGCCTTTGTATCGCCCAGAACAAGCAGTAACTGCGCGCTGCGGCCACTCTCCTGCGCAGTTACTGCCTCTTTGCGCAACAAAATAGGCCGTAAATGCGCGGGAATATTGTTCTTTTCGCGCAGTTACGGCCTATTTACTCGGGCTGTCTGCTTAACGGCTCGCCTCCGGCCCCTGCAAGAACGGACCGGCCTACGGCCGGACTCAAACCGACCTTCGCTCGGCTACCGCCTCACTCAGGCTGACGTTACAGACAGCCCACCGGGCTGTCTGCTTAACGCGTCAGCCCTTGATCTTGCCCATGACCACCTTGGTGACGGCCTTGGCATCGGCCTGGCCGCGGGTGGCCTTCATCACGGCACCGATGATCACACCCATCGGCTTCATGTTGCCGCTCTTGAGCTTCTCGACCACATCGGGGTTGGCCTCGAATGCGGCGTCGACAGCGGCTTCGATAGCGCCGTTGTCCTCGACGATCTTGTAGCCGTGCTTCTTGACGACCTCATCCGGGGTGCCTTCGCCCTTCAGCACGCCTTCGACGGTCTGCTTAGCGAGCTTGTCGTTGAGCTTGCCGTCGGCGATGAGCTTCTCGACTTCAGCCACATCGGCCGGGGTGATCGGCAGCTCTTCGAGGGAGACGCCCTGAGCGTTGGCGGCGCGGGACAGCTCGCCCAGCCACCACTTGCGAGCACCGGCGGCCTTGGCACCGGCCTTGACAGTGTCCTCAATCAGGTCGAGGGCGTCGGCGTTGAGGATGTCGCGCATCTGCAGATCGCTCAATCCCCACTCAGCCTTGAGACGGTTGCGACGTTCGCGCGGCATCTCCGGCATCTGGGCCTTGATCTCTTCGATGTGCTCCTTGGTGATGTGCAGCATCACCAGATCCGGATCCGGGAAGTAACGGTAATCGTCCGCGTCGGACTTCACACGACCGCCTGCAGTGGTCTGCGTAGACTCATCCCAGTGGCGGGTCTCCTGCAGGATCTCCTTGCCTTCGTCCAGACGAGCGGCCTGACGGCGAATCTCGTACTGGATGGTCTTCTCGATGCCGCGGAAGGAGTTCACGTTCTTGGTTTCGGAACGAGTGCCGTACGGGGCATCGGCGGACGGGCGCAGGGAAACGTTCACGTCGGCACGCATGTTGCCCTGCTCCATACGAGCGTGGCTGATGTTCAGTGCACGCACGATGTCGCGAATGGCACGCATGTAGGCGCCTGCGATTTCCGGAGCGCGGTCGCCAGCGCCCTCGATCGGCTTGGTCACGATCTCGATCAGCGGTACGCCGGCACGGTTGTAGTCCACGAGGGAGTGATCGGCGCCTTCGATACGGCCGTCGGCACCACCGACGTGGGTGTTCTTGCCGGCGTCATCCTCGATGTGAGCACGCTCGATCGGCACACGGAACACAGTGCCGTCTTCCAGCTCAACGTCCAGGTAGCCGTTGCCGTTGGTCGGCTTGTCGTACTGGGAGATCTGGTAATCGCGTGGCATATCCGGGTAGAAGTAGTTCTTGCGGGCGAACTGGCTCCACTCGTTGATTTCGCAGTGCAGAGCGAGGCCCAGCTTGATGGCATAATCAACGGCGGCCTTGTTGACCACAGGCAGGCTGCCCGGCAGGCCCAAGGAGACCGGGGTCAGCTGGGTGTTCGGTTCACCGCCGAACTCGATGTGAGCCGGGCAGAACAGCTTGGTGTTCGTGCTCAACTCAACGTGGGTTTCCAGGCCGAAGACCACATCGTATTTCTTGGTGGCATCGGCGTACTTCATCAGTTTTTCAGCCATGATGTTGCTTATCTTTCCTTCCGATGCTTACTTGGCGAGGCCGTCAAGCCACGGGGTCTTGAGGCTGTTCCAAATCGGGCCGCCCCAGCTTTCCTCAAGTGCTGCCTCGAGTGCGGCAGCCGGCTTGTACATGACTTCGTCGCGCTGTTGCGGGGCGATGAACTGGAAGCCGACCGGCAGACCGTCATCGGAGAGACCGGTCGGGATGGACATGGCCGGCACACCGGCGAGGTTGGCCGGAATGGTGGCGATATCGTTCATGTACATGGCCAGCGGATCGTCCATCTTCTCACCGAACTTGAAGGCGGTGGACGGGGAGGTCGGGGAAACCAGCACGTCGGCCTGTTCGAAGGCCTTCTTGAAGTCCTGGATGATGAGGGTGCGGACCTTCTGAGCGGAGCCGTACCAAGCATCGTAGTAGCCAGCGGACAGTGCGTAGGTACCGAGGATGATACGACGCTTGACCTCGTCGCCGAAGCCAGCCTCACGGGTGTAGGCCATCATGTTGGCGGCGGTCTGTGGCACGCCGGCCGGCGGCATGACGCGCAGGCCGTAGCGCATGCCATCGTAGCGAGCCAGGTTGGAGCTCACCTCGGACGGCATGATGATGTAGTAAGCGCCCAGGGAGTAGCCGATGTGCGGCACGGAGACCTCGACAACCTCGGCTCCCATTTCCTTGAGCTTGTCGACCGCCTCGTTGAAGCGGGCCTCGACGCCGGGCTGGAAGCCGTCGCCGCCGAGTTCCTTGATGAGGCCGACCTTCAGGCCCTTCAAGTCGCGCTTGGCGCCTTCGCGCGCGGCGGCGACCATCGGGCGCGGGCCTTCAGGAATGGAGGTCGAATCACGGCGATCATGGCCGCCGATGACTTCCTGCAGCAGAGCGGAATCGAGCACGGTACGGGAGACCGGACCAATCTGGTCGAGCGAAGAGGCCATGGCGATAGCGCCGAAACGGGAAACGCCACCGTAAGTGGGCTTGACGCCGACGGTGCCGGTCAGAGCACCCGGCTGGCGGATGGAGCCGCCGGTATCGGTACCGAGGGCCAGAGGAGCCTCGAATGCGGCGACTGCGGAGGCAGAACCACCACCGGAACCGCCGGGCACGCGCTCGGTATCCCACGGGTTGTGGGTGGTCTGGTAGGCGGAGTGCTCGGTGGAGGAGCCCTGTGCGAACTCATCCAGATTGGTCTTGCCGAGCAGCGGCATGCCAGCGGCCTTGAGCTTTTCGATGACGGTTGCGTCGTACGGCGGCACCCAGCCTTCGAGAATCTTGGAGGCTGCGGTGGTTTCGATGCCCTTGGTGACGATCATGTCCTTGATGGCAATCGGTACGCCGGCCAGCTCAGGCAGGGCGGCCTTGTCTTCGGCGGACTTCTTGTCGAAGGCGTCGGCCTGCTCGAGCGCCACATCGCCGGAGACCTTCAGAAAAGCCTTGATGGACGGTTCGGCGGCTTCGATGACCTTCAGGTGGGCTTCGACCAGCTCACGGGAGGTGACGTCGCCCTTCTTGATGGCAGCGGCCTGCTCGGCGGCGGACAGCTTAACGAGAGTTGCGGTTTCGTTGCTCATCGGGTTCACTCCTCGCTTCCCAGGATTCGCGGTGCCACGAACATACCGGCCTCGGTCTTCGGGCCGCCGGCGAGCGCTTCTTCCTGCGTGAGCGGGGTTTCGGCGACATCCGGACGCAGGTAGGCCTCGAGCGGAACCGGGTTGGCAGTGGGCTCGACGTCGTCGGAAGCGACTTCCTGAACCTTGTTGATGGAGTCTGCGATGACGTTCAGTTCGCCCTGCAGACGGGTGATTTCCTCATCGGTGAGCGCGATTCGGGCAAGATCGCCCAAATGCACGATTTCTTCGCGTGAAAATGTTGGCATGCGCCTTACTATACGAGCGGTTTGTGACACGCGGTTATCGAGAAGCCTCATTTTTCCCGCCTGTTGGAGCCTTTGGGCAATCCGCAGCCTATTCCAATCACTCATTCACTCCATCAGCTGCCCTTAGGCGGGGCAAAACCTCGGGCCAGCCAACAACCCACTCCACTGGCAATCCCTCAACGAGGCAAAACCTCGGGCCAGCTTACGGAATGAATCACTAATCACCTCTCAGCGTGGCAAGTCCGCGGCCAAGCCGAGGAATCACCCCATTCACCACCGACTATCGGAGCATACCTTTGAGTCAGCCGAGGAAACGCCCCATTTACCACCTCCCAACGGACCAAAACCTCGATCACGCCAAGGATTCACCCCGCTCAGGAGCTCTTAATAAAGCAAACTATCGTAATTACCGAGGAAACGCTCCGCACGCGCCCCACCAGTGAATCAAAATCTCGAAGCAACCGAAGAAACGCCCCGCTCGCAGCTTCTCAGCGAGGAAATATCTTGACCGAATCGATGAACGGCCCCAGTCGCCCCCCCCTCGAACAAGTGAGCGACAAATATCAGGCACCTCGTGTCAGTTATCCACATTCCCAAATATTGCCAACAAATCCAAGATTCTTGGAATCGTTCACAATCGTCCAAAATCCGCCATAATCATCAAGACTCAAATTGAAGGCAGAAGCTAGAACCACATTGCTGCAGATAGGTGGACACCCTATCCATCACTGGCATACCGTCGAATCATGAAGCATCACAAAGAAGTGGACGCCATGATTGCCCGAGCCGAAGCGGAGCGCAGATGCGCTTTCGGAATAACCAAAGCACATCGCTCAGCGTTGGCACGCCGAGCACAAGCGCTTGAGCTCAAGCGCGTATTCCCGAATATGTATGCCGCGCCAGAATACTGGAAATCACTGCCGCCAGACGAACGCACGAGACACCTAGCCAGAACTTTGCATCTCAAACATCCACATTGGATTTTCGCTGGAATCACGGCGGCTGCTATTCATGGTCTCGAACATCAATGGCATCTCCATGACGGCTCCATCACCATCGCCGTAACATCGCAGGGGCCCAACGCTAGTAGTTCACAAGTGAAACGCATATTCGTGCCCAATTGCACACCGGAATATGCCAGCGGACTTCCTGTGACTGGAAAAGCCAGAACCGTAGTGGATTGCGGCCTGTCCACCGAATTTCGTTTCGCGCTTCCCATTATTAATTCAGCACTGCGTAAAGGAGTCGCCATCGCAGAAATCCTCAACATTTGCAGCACTATGCGTCGCGATTGCACGTCGATATTCCGTTTGTTGCATTATGCCAACCCCTCATGCGAAAACGGCGGTGAATCACTAGGGCTAGGAACAATTATTGAAGGTGGTCTCATGGTTCCAGAGTTGCAACAGGAAATCACCGATCCGCAAACCGGAACCTTATATCGCGTGGATTATCTCTGGCGACTTCCTACAGGCCGCCTTGTTGTAGGCGAATTCGACGGCTATGAAAAATACGTGAATCCGAATATGAATAACCGGAGAGGAGTTCGCGGTGCGGTTCACGCGGAGAAGGAACGGGAGACAGGACTATATCGAGCCAAAGTCGATGCCATAGTTCGATTCACTTATGAAGATGCGATGGCTCAACATCCTGTAATCAATAAACTCAGAGCAGCGGGCATACCGAATGCCAAATCAATGATGGCACCGTTGACAGTTGCACATTAAGAAAAGCACTGCACCAGTGTACACATTATTTGATATCAGCTTTTGCCGTAACAACAAGGCCGCCGACCCATGCCGCGGCGACCCAGGCGAGCAGTATAAACCCGGATTGCCACCATTCGGGAATCCAATAATTCTGCTGCGAGGTGACGGAGGAGACCGCATCACTGTTAATGCTGGCTCCAAGGAAGTTGTTCATCGCCATATCGGGTGTGAGATAAGCCAATGTGCCGAGCCAGGAGACTTGGCTGACCGCCATGGAAACGATGGCCAGTATGGACGAGAGCACCATGAGCAGCACGACCACCGCGCTGACCCCGCCCACCGTGGAACGGGTCAGACCGCCCAGTCCTACAGCCATCAGTGCAATAAGCATGATGATCACAGGGAATCCGATCACGGTTATGGGAATGATGCGCCACTGATCATCACTGAGCGCAGTGACATCATGACCTTGCACGAACAGCCACAGCACACCGGAGGCCAGCAGGATGCCCACGACTCCTGAGGCGAGCGCATACAGCGCCACGGCAATTGACTTGCTGATGTAGAACATGCCGCGTCGAGGATTGGCAGTCAGGCTGGATTGGATGGCGGATGTGGTGTATTCGCTGGTAATGGCCATGACGCCGAAAATGCCGATTACGAGCGCGGCGGTGCTGCCGGATGAGGCCAATACCGCCCAGAGGTCAACGGCGGCGAGCGGCTTGGGCTGGTCAAGGGTTTTACCGGTGGTGATATCGATGGTGGCCATGAACGTTGTGGCCCAGGCGCTCAGCGCGGCCATGCCCACCATGAGCGCAGCAGCCAGACCGAGGAGAATCCATGTGGATTTCAACGATTTGAGTTTGAGCAGTTCGGCTTTGAGCGAGCCGAGGAACGATAGTCGGATGCGACGGCTCCAACGATTGGCACGACGACTGGCTGGGCGTCGCTCTGCTGCGTGTGCTGTTTGGGCGCTCATAACAGTGGCAGTGACGGTGGCATTGACATTGGCGTTGACATTATTAGTGCTCATCGTGCCGCGCCTCCGCAGTCAACTTTGCCTGATATTCGACTTGGCTATGGGTCAATGCCATGTATGCTTCCTCCAGCGAGGCATGTTCCTCAATAAGCTCATAGGTGACGAGCCCGGCTTGGGCGAATACGCGAGCCGCCGCAATCAAATCGGCTCCGGTGATGCGGAACACTTCGCCAATGGGTGGGTCCGCCGGTGTGCGTTGATCCGACACGACTCGCACTTCTTGTGCGGAAGCGAAAATCGCTTTGAGCTTGTCAGGCTCGGGTGTGACCACGCGGATGGATCGCGTGGAATGTTCGGCCACGAACTTGCGGACTGTGGTCGTCTCCAGAATACGGCCTTGGCCGATGATCACGAGATCGTCGGCAGTGAGCGCCACTTCGCTCATGAGATGTGAGCTCAACAGTACGGCTCGTCCCTGCGAGGCGTAGTAGCGGCATAATTCGCGCACCCATTTCACGCCTTCTGGGTCCAGCCCGTTGATTGGTTCGTCCAATACCAGATTATGAGGGTCGCCCAGTAACGCCGCGGCAATGGATAGGCGCTGGCTCATACCGAGCGAGAATCGCCCCGCTTTGCCTTTGGCCACGCTGGTCAAGCCGGTCATGTCAATGACCTCGTCCACTCGACGTTTGGGAATGTTATTGGTATAGGCCAAAGCCAGCAGATGGTCACGTGCCGATCTCGACCGGTGTGCGGACTTCGCATCCAGCACCGCGCCTACTGCACGCATCGGCGCACGGAGGCTGGTGAATGATTGGCCATCAATCAATGCCTGACCACTGTCCGGGGCGATGAGGCCGAGCATCGCACGCATGGTGGTGGATTTACCCGCCCCATTGGGCCCAAGAAAACCGGTGACCTTGCCGTCTTCGGCTGTGAAGATCACGTTATTCAGCACTTGTTTGGACTTGAATCGTTTGCTGAGCCCCTCAACCTCAATCATGATTCAACTCTACGCGACGTTTCAACGCCCCGCTAGCCTTACAGCGGTTATTGCCATCGCAGTTGTTTGATTTTGATATTGGGTGCCGGCCTGACTAGTCGCGGTTAATCGTGGTTAATCGTGGCGTGTTGGGCAATCCAGGCATGCATGGCTACGGCCGCTGCGGCACCGGCGTTGATGGAGCGAACGGAACCGAACTGGGAAATATAGACGACGTCATCGGCAAGGTCGAGAGCTTTTTGGCTAAGACCCGGGCCTTCCGCGCCGAACAGCAGCAGGCAACGCTTGGGGAATCGGTAGGTTTCCATCGGCACTGCACCTGGGATGATGTCCAATGCGATGACTCGAGCGGCTTGTAGTTCCTTAACGTGATTATCCGCATCGGCGAGTTCCGTCATTGCGGTTTGCACGGGGGAAATACCGCCAATGCTGCCAGCACTGAAAGAGTCGGGGATGAACGGCTGCCCATCAGATGCTGCAGTATTCGAGCCATACTCGTGAATGTGGATTGCGGCTGCGGCGGCTCGGGCGCGCTCGGCGGCGATTTCGCCGGCAATGCGGTTGCGCCAGCATTCCACCAGCTCGGCGATGGATGGATGATGCTCCACATGCTGGTAGAGCTCGGTCATCAGAGCGCCTTTACGGTTCCATTTATGCGGCCCGACAATATGCACGCGCTTGGCTTGGAAGGCGTTGGCCGTGCGCACCATGGATCCGATATTGAAATCGTGCGTCCAGTTTTCCACTGCGACTTCGAAGTCATGGCGACCACGTACGTCCAAGTCGTCTTTGATGGCTTGCACCGACCAGTAACGGTAACGATCGAGTACATTACGCCGATCGCCAGCGTCCAGCAATTCAGTATCGAAACGCGCATCATAGTTCGGTGATGCTGAATCATCCGGTCGCGGTTCACCGGGATGGGTCTCTTCCCACGGCCCTACGCCGATTTCACGGAATTCCGGCTCGCCCGAGGCTTTGGCGGCTAAAGAAATCTGATTAGGTGCGTGCACAATTGCTCCTCTACGGGAATCAGCGTCGCACGAACAGCCCCTCTCCTGGGTCTTGCGGGCGACCATGCATAGTTGCCCTCACCTCACCTGGGCGAGAACATCGAATGCAACGTTAACGAAGTTCGGATTCGTCGAAGACTTGGACGAAGGGCAGTACCTGGCCATCTCCCGTTACCGGGTTGACTACGTTGATATTCTTCGCGCCGCCACCCACAAGAGAGGCGATGGCCACTACTTTGGCGCCCAGCTGCTCGACAATGCCGAAGTCAAGGCTGAGTTCATTACCATTGCGCAAGGTGACCAGCGAGCTGGTCTGCACATATGATTTTTCGGACAGCCACGCATCCAGCAGCACCACTCGGCGGCCTTCGATGGACGGCCCCTTGATGGAGGGATACACAAAGTCCATCACAAAGCCGTCCAAATCCTCGCCACGAGAGGCGGCCGCCTGAATCATCGCGGAAACCATCGGCACGGCGGCGGCGGTCAACGCGCCTACAGCGTCAAAATCATCGACCGAATAACCGGCATCCTCCAATGCATCGATCAGCACATGGCCCATAATCGGAGCGGCATGATGATCGAACGTCACCGAAGCGAGTTCGGAGAACGGGCGGCCCACCACATGCTCTTTGAGCAAAGAGGCCAGTTGTTCACGCGGTTCCATCATCGCAAAGTCGGCCGTGTTCTTTGCGCCGGTGAGGTCCGACGTACCCGTTGGGCGGAATCCAGATTCAGTCATGGTGTAAGCCTATCGCCTGAGGGGGTCAGCCAAGTCAACGCACCATGAAACGGGCTCGAATCAGTGCTCCTCATGCATATTCCCCCCGTAGAATAGTTGCCCTCATGCGACCAATCCCAGATCAACGAGCTCAAGCTCGCTGATTGGCCTCATGATCGGTCTCCGCATCCGATGGAATGACTTCAGGCGCAGAGAGTTCGCTGATATTGCCTTTATCGGATTCGATAAGCGGCACTTCCTCGATCACCTTGGTCGGCTCGATTTTCTGCAGCTTTCGCGCCGTGGGCAGCACGCGGCGTTCCAAACTTGCCGCGAACTTGTTATAGGCGCCAACCGTCTTGGAAATCTGGGTTCCCAGTTTGGTGGCGTAATCGCCCAATACCGCGAAACGGTCATACAGCTCGCGAGATAGGTCAAAGAGTTGCTTGGCATCGTCAGTCAACGATTGCTGCTGCCATGCATATGCCACCGATTTCAGCACCGCCCAGAGTGTGACCGGAGAGGTAAGTGCCACCTTGCGGGAGAACGCATCGTCCATCAATGTGGGGTCCGCCTCCAAAGCAGCCTGAAGCAACGCCTCGTTCGGAATGAACGCCACGACGAAATCAGGAGCAGTTGCGAACGCATTCCAATATGCTTTCTCCCCAAGAGCACGCACATGCTCACGCAATGCCTTAGCATGCGAGCGCAGCAGGTCATCACGACGTGTCAAATCCTCGGGACTTGCCGTCTCAGGAATCTCACATGCCCGCTGATAATCGGCATATGGCACCTTGGCGTCAATCGGAATGGTCTTGCCACCCGGCAAATGGACAATCATGTCCGGGCGCAGCACCCGACCGTCCGCGCCGTTGACCACCACCTGTGTATCGAAGTCCACATGCTCCAGCAGTCCTGCCGATTCGACGATGTTCTTCAGCTGTGCCTCGCCCCATGCGCCACGCACTTTGTTATTACGTAGCGCAGCGGAAAGCGAACTGGTTTCCTTGTCCAATCGAGCCTGTTGGTCATTCAGTCCCTTGAGCTGAGCCCCCAAGGCGCCCATCTCCTGCTTACGGCCTTCTTCAATCTGGGTGACCTTGTTCTGCAATGCGTCAAGATTCTTGGCCACTGGAGCCAAAGCCTCCAACACCTTGCTCTGCTCCTTCAGACGCGCTTCCTGCTCTTGGCGCTTGGCTTCGGCGGCTTTCGCCTCCGCCAGCCGCTTCTCCTCGGCAGCCTTGGCCTCAGCCTTGCGGCGCTCCTCGGCTTCAGCCGCCGCGCGCTCACGCTCACGCTGGATACGAATCTGTTCAGCCTGTTGCGCCTGGGTCAACTGCGATTTAACGAACGCCAGCTGCTGATTGAGACCATCCACTTGCGCCTGGGCGGCCGCGTGAGACGCGTTGAGCTCGGCAATGTCACCCCGAGCATTCTGCAACAGCGCCCGAGCCTCTTCCAGCTCCTGGGAGCGAGCACCACGAGCCATTTCCTGACCCTGATGACGCCCCAGCAGTAAACCGGCAAGAAGACCGAGCCCTGCACCAATCACTAATACGGCAATCACGAGGATTGCGCTTCCCGTTTGTTCAAGCATGGTCCCAGTATCGCATCACTTTTCCAGGAGGGAATAATTTTTCCCTCCCAATTTTTATGGTGCATGGTGGAAGAGCCACTTGTGGTCTTAAGACTTGACCAACCTCGCGATAGCCGCCGAAGCCTCTTTGAGTTTCTCGTCAGCTACCGCCCCACCCTCGACCGACGCCTGACGAATGCAGTGACCAAGATGATCATCCAACAACAGCAATGCAACGGACTTCAACGCCGAATTCGAAGCGGAAATCTGCGTGAGGATATCAATGCAGTATTTGTCTTCCTCCACCATCTGCTCGATGGCGCGAACCTGTCCTTCAACACGACGAAGGCGGGCCACGATCTTTGCTTTATCACCGCTGTAGCCATGCATAGCTGCGCACCCCTTACTTTTCCAAGAGCTGAACATCATCGATTATATACCCTATAGGGGTATTGGGTATACACTGTGGACTGAGTAGAATAACGAGAGGAAGGAGTGGGCATGGGGTTCAACATATTCTTATTCGTAGTGGCCTTGCTAATCGCCGCCGCTGCCACATGGGCAATTCTGCGATTCTTCTTCGCACCACAGCAAGGAACTGCCGGCACCATCAGCAATGGCCAGCAACAAGCGACCATTACCGTCAAGGGAGGCTACTCCCCTGCCGTAGTGAATATGAAAGCCGGAGTACCCATCACCTTGACTTTTGACCGTCAGGAGACAGGTGAATGCACCTCCCATGTGGTCTTCGGCGATTTGGGCCTTGACGCCATGCTCCCCGGCAACACTAGTACGGACGTGAAATTACCTGCGCTGCCCGCCGGCGAACACCCGTTCGCCTGCGGCATGAACATGGTGCATGGGCTGCTGCGCGTGGAGGGTGACTCCGCTGCCCCCATCCCCCAAGCCGGCGTCTTGCAGCAGACATCCAGCGAGCCGGTAGACGCGGCACAGGCCGAGCAAAGTGAGGCCCAGGAACGCCGCAATGAAATCAAAGCGCTTACCAAACTGGTCATCGTCGGCGCGGTACTTACTATCCCAGTGTTTCTCACCACGATGCTGCATATGGCCGATTCATCGCTCGTACCGCACTGGATGGTCAATCCCTGGCTTCAAGCCATATTGATCACGCCGGTGATGTTCTACTGCGGACATCCCATTCATAACGTCGGCTTTCCCGCACTGGCGCACCGCTCACCGGACATGAACTCACTGGTCTCCTTGGGCACCGGCGCCGCATACCTGTACAGCCTGATCATCTGTATCGCGCCGTGGGTGTTCCCGGAAGGCTCCCGCGAACCATATTTCGAATCCGTAGGCGTAGTCATCACACTGGTGCTTGTTGGCCGACTGCTGGAGAACAAGGCTCGCGAAGGCACCGGCAAAGCCGTTCAGTCATTAATCAAGCTACGACCACGCACCGCACACAAACTTCGCGAAACAGTTGTAAGCGCAAATAGTATCGCGACATTCTCCGCGGATGGCGAAGTCTCCAAAGCACAGTGGCTCAATCCCGCAAACTGCATCGATATTGACGCCGATGCAATCGCAACCGGAGACCTGCTCGTTGTGCGCAATGGCGAGCGCATACCCACCGATGGCGTTATCGTCGCCGGCGAGGTCACGGTGGATGAATCGATGATTACCGGTGAATCCAAGCCGGTAATCAAAACCAAGGATGCATTGCTCACCGGCGCAACCGTCGTACTGAAGGGTGATTGCGTCATGCGCGCCACCCAAGTCGGTGCGAATACTGTGCTTTCGCAGATTACGACGATGGTTGCGCGCGCACAGGCCACCAAGGCGCCGGTGCAGCAATTGGCCGATCGCATCGCTCGGTATTTCGTACCGGCGGTGATGATTATCGCCGTATGGACGTTTGCGATTTGGGTGTCAGTCGGCCCGAGCCCTCAATTGGCCCATGCATTGGTGACCGCGGTCAGCGTGCTGATTATCGCCTGCCCGTGCGCATTGGGGCTTGCCACGCCACTTTCGGTAACGGTGGCGCTTGGTCTTGGTGCCACAAACGGTGTTCTGGTCACGTCCGCAAAGGCTTTGGAACAGGCGAGGCGCATCGGCACCGTGGTGTTCGACAAGACCGGCACCATCACCCGCGGCGTAGTGGACGACACTGCCGACTGGAACAAACCCAGCTATGAGAAGGACACCATCAAAGATGGTTCGGTTAAGGCGATTGCGGCATTGCGCGCACGCGGCATCCGCACGGTGATGCTGTCCGGCGATAAGGCCGAAGTCGCCGGTCGCATCGCGCGAGAGGTCGGCATCGACACCGTAATCTGCGAGGTCAAGCCGGATGGCAAGGCCCATTGGATTGAGCACTTGCAGCGCGAACGTGATGCTCAGCAGGTCGGCGAACAGTCTAATCTCGGCAATTCGACAGGCAAAGCCAATCAGCACCACACTGGTGATAATCAGCACAGCAGCGTCACGCTGACGAAAAAGCCTGAATCCAACCTCATCGCGATGGTGGGAGACGGCATCAATGATGCGCCTGCACTAGCTCAGGCCGATCTCGGCATCGCCATTGGCACTGGAACGGATGTGGCTATGCAGTCCGCTGATGTAACGTTGATGAGCGGCGATTTGCGCGGCGTGCTCAAGACCATCAATCTTTCCGAAGTCACTATGCGCAACATTCGAGAGAATCTGGGCTGGGCATTTGGATACAACATCATCGGCATCCCCGTTGCAGCCGGTGTGCTGTTCCCGTTCACCGGCTGGCTATTAAGCCCGATGATCGCCGGACTCGCCATGGCATTAAGCTCCGTCTGCCTCGTGCTGAACGCCAATCGTCTGCACACGGCGAATATCAACAGTGGCATCGGCACCGCTATGGCGAACCAGTCCACTACTCCCAACGCGAACAACTCGGTACCGGAGACCCATGAACCCACTATCATCGTCGATGATCGCACCGAGCTCACACATTTGTCCGGTCAATCACACAACACCAAGGAGAATCCTATGGATATGAACATGCACATGCATCACAACGCCCCTGTGGATGGCGAAACCGCAACCGATCCGGTATGCGGCATGACCGTCAGCGTGAACGCGGACGCCATCACGCGTGAGTTCGAAGGCAAGACCTACTACTTCTGCGGCGAGCATTGCGCCAACAACTTCGCCAAGGCACCACAGATCTTCCTGGAGAAGTAGCCCCAAGGCCGAACAGCAGTCTCATACAACAATGACCTCCATCATTACGATGGAGGTCATTGCATATCTACCGGGAAGCCGGGGAATCAGGCGGCAAAGAAGACCACAAACATCCAAGCGCCGATGATGGCACCAACAATCGGGGCCACAACCGGAATCCAAGCCTCGTTCCAGCGAGAGGTGCCCTTGGATGGAATCGGCAGGATGGCGTGCAGAATACGCGGCATAAGGTCGCGAGCCGGATTCAGGCCAGGGCCGGTCGGGCCACCCATGGAGGTGACCAAACCCCACACAATGAAGCCGACGACGATTGCGGCAGCGGCCGGATCCTTCTCACCCCACGGGTCCATCAGGCAGCACAGTGCGCCGAAGACGAGCACGAGGGTGCCGAACATCTCGTTGATGAAGTAGTTGAGCTTCTTGTTATCCGCATCGGTGGTGCAGAAGGTGGCGAGGATGGCGTCTGCATCCTCGGTCTCCTTGTAGTGCGGATAGTAGGTCAGGTAGACGATGAACTGGCCCAGAGCGGCACCGAGCAGCTGTGCGATGATATACGGCAGTACTTCATTCCACGGGAACATGCCGGTAACGGCCTGTGCGATGGTCATGGCCGGGTTGATGTGAGCACCGGAGACGGCACCGAACATCAACACCGGGAACATCACACCAAAGCCATAGCCCATGGCGATGTTCAGCCAGCCGGCATGATGGCCCTTGGTGTTCTTGAGTTCGACGTTGGCCACGGAGCCGTTGCCGAAAATCATCAGAATGGCGGTACCGAAGAATTCGGCAGCCAGCTTGGTAAAGAGGGAGTATTCCACTGCTTCTTCTTTTCTCGTTCTAGTGAATAATGTGACCCGCAGCGGCCGAATGGCCAAGTCACGCAAACGGGATAAGTGTACGCCGAGGGCTGAACGTGGGGACACTCATCAAACATACGCTCAGGCTCATTTAGTGTGCGTTTGGTGAGGTGTTTGCGGAGAGGAGGGTGAAGGATGGAAAAACAAAAAACCGGAACCTTTCGGCTCCGGTCTATCTGTGCCCCCGCAGGGATTCGAACCCTGGACACGCTGATTAAGAGTCAGCTGCTCTAACCAACTGAGCTACAGGGGCGTTGGTTAGTTGTTGAAGTGTTCCTTGCAACGAGTGATAAATATACTCAGAATCAAAACGAACGCAAGCTACGGCGTGTCGCCCGGAATTTCAACGTTTTGAAATTTGTGATTTTGCGGCGAAACACTGACTCTGTGCACACGTCGTACCTGCCGATATTAGAGCTTCACAAAATACACACATATTAGCCGCTTTCAATATCTCAGCTCTCTCAGCATGGATGTGCGTTGATTCTTATAAGTCTCTCCCTCAGTCAGCTTCGCTGACAGCTCGTCCCGCAATTACAGACAGGCTTCGCCTGCGATCCGTTAACTCGCTGACGCTCGTCCTCGCCTACAAACAGTCCATCAGGCTGTTTGCCCTGCAGCTCAGCCCGTCAGAAGAAGCCACTAAAAAAGAGAACCGGCAAATCTTCCCTAGCTCGCCCCATCAAACGGAGCCGGGGAAGAAACAAAACGAAAGCCCCGCGCTGTGCGAACACACAAACGCGGGGCTTTCAATGCTTAAGCTCAGACTTCCAGTCTGAAAGATTCCAGCATTACGCCGGAATGGTTCACTCGGCCACGACCTTCACGAAGAAGGAAGCGGTGATCTCCGGGTGGAGGGCCACCTTGGCGGGGAAGTCGCCGGTGGTCTTGATGGACTCGACCTCGATGGACTTCGGATCAACCGGAGCCTTGTCGGACAGAGCGATGGCGATGGCTTCCTTGGAGATGCCACCGAACAGCTTGCCGGACTCGGAAACCTTGGCGGCGATCTCGACGGTGGTGCCCTCGATAGCAGCCTTGGCAGCCACGGCGTCTTCACGGGTGGCGACGGCCTTGGCCAGACGAGCGCGCTTCATAGCGGTAATCTGAGCCTCAGCGCCCTTGGTCCAAGCGAAAGCCAGGCCCTGCGGGAACAGGTAGTTGCGAGCGTAGCCAGCCTTGACGTTGACAACGTCGCCCGGGTGACCCAGGTGAGCCACGGTCTTGGTGAGAATGATCTTGGTTTCAGCCATTGTTCAAGCCTTCCTAACTCAGCGACCGGAAGTGGCGTACGGCAGCAGAGCCATCTCGCGGGCGTTCTTGATAGCCTTAGAGATCTCGCGCTGTTCCTGAACGGTCACACCGGTGATACGGCGGGAACGGATCTTACCGCGGTCGGAGATGAACTTACGCAGCAGCGCAACGTCCTTGTAATCGATCTCGGTGATCTTGGCAGCCTTCAGCGGGTTCGGCTTCTTCTTGAACGGCTTGACCGGCGGCTGCGGCCTCTTACGTGACATGATGTTCTCCTTTAAAAAATTAATTTGATTGCTTGCTGTTCAGCTATGTGCAGTGCAGTACCGAGCAGTACCGAATCACGCAGTACTACTGACTTATGCGGCAGCGAATACGACGCTAGAATTCCGGATCGTTGTCGTCTCCACCGAATTCGGAAGAGCCACCGAACGTGAACCCGGAATCAGTGGATCCTGCGGAGCTACCGGAGCTCCATGGATCGACTGCAGGCGCGGCAGGGGCAGACGGGGCAGCGGGCTGCTGAGAGTATCCAGCACCACCCTGATAACCACCGTTGTAGCCACCCTGGTTCTGACCACCGGAGTAACCGGACTGGCCGCCATTGTAGCCACCATTGCCGGCACCTTGACCGGCCTGGTTGCCATAGCCCTGCCCGGGCTGGCCACCTTGGAAGCCACCGGAACGACCCTGGAAGCCGCCCTGGCTGGTCTGACGCGTCACCTGAGCGGTGGCGCGGGACAGTGCCGGGCCGATTTCATCAACGCGCAGTTCGACGACCGTGCGCTGGCTGCCATCCTGGGCCTGGTAGGAACGCTGGGTCAGTCGACCCTGAGCGATCACACGCATACCCTTGGACAGGCTGCTGGCAATATTGGAGGCCAGCGACGAAGCGCGGCCATCCCATGCCGAGCAGTTCATAAACAACGTGTCGCCGTCTTCCCACTGGTTCGTGTTGCGGTTGTACTGACGAGTGGATGCAGCGATGGTGAAATTCACCACCGTCGATCCGCTGCCAATAGTGCGCAGCTCGGGATCGCGGGTAAGGTTGCCGACCACGGTGATAATGGTTTCGCCTGCCATGCCATGCCTTCTTACTTGCGTATTACTTGCAATTGCACATCAGCTGTTGTAGCTGACTAAACGCTTTGAATTCAGCCCTTACGAAGGATCTTCGTACGGATCACGGATTCGTTGAGGTTCAGCACACGATCGAGCTCATCGCTAGTAGCGGGCTCAGCAGTGTACTTCACAACGACGTAGTTGCCTTCGGTCTTACCGGCAATCTCATAGGCGAGCTTGCGACGGCCCCAGTAATCGGGCTCATCGAAAGAACCGCCCTCCTTGGTGACGAGCTCCAGATACTGCTCGGTCAGCTTCTTCAGACCGCGCTCATCCAGCTCAGGATCGGCGATGAACATCAGTTCGTACTTATGCGCAGACATCACCCACCTCCTTCGGACTATTCGGCCACGGACGTTCCGTGGCAGGAGTGTGTATACGCTGTGCCCGGAAGCCATGCAGACACACTGCTTCCATTTGGGCAACTTGTACATCCTATGGCTAAGGCCAGACAGCAAACGCCGCAACACAATCATCACATTCAGCCCAATAAGGCTTAGGGGTGCTTGTACACTATGGTGAGGCTGAAATACACAACAACACAAAAGGATGCGAAAGCATGTCGGCAATTCTTGAAGGCACTCCGGATAAACGACTCGTTCTGGTCACGGGCCGCGCCTACCCCGAGCTGGCTGAGAAGGTGGCCGAATGTTTGGGCACCGAAATTCTCGAGACCACTGCCTACGACTTCGCCAACGGTGAGATGTACGTGCGCTTCGCCGAACCGGTGCGCGGCGCGGACGTATTCGTGCTGCAGTGCCACTCGGGAGACATCAACAAGTGGATCATGGAACAGCTCATCATGATCGACGCCCTGAAGCGTGCCTCCGCCAAGTCCATCACCGTGGTCGCCCCGTTCCTGGGCTACTCCCGTCAGGACAAGAAGCATCGCGGCCGCGAGCCCATCACCGCCCGCCTGATCTTCGATCTGTTCCGCGCCGCCGGTGCCGACCGCATCATGACCGTTGACCTGCACGCCGCTCAGGAGCAGGGCTTCTTCGACGGCCCGGTCGATCACCTGACCGCCATGCCGGTGTTGCTTGACTACGTGCGTTCCGCCGTGGACCTGAGCAATGCGACTATCGTCTCCCCGGATGCCGGCCGCATCAAGGTCTCCGAGCAGTGGGCCGCCAAGCTCGGCAATCTGCCGCTGGCCTTCATTCATAAGCAGCGTGACATCACTCGCCCGAACCACGCCGAAGCCCACGGCATCATCGGCGATGTGAACGGCCGCGATTGCGTGGTGGTGGACGATATGGTCGATACCGCCGGCACGATTTGCGAAGCCGTGCGCACACTGAACGAATCCGGCGCCAAGTCGGTGACGCTGGTGGCCACCCACGGCCTGCTTTCCGGCCCGGCCGTGGAGCGTCTGAAGAACTGCGGCGCACATGAAATCGTGTTCATGGATACCGTGCCGGTCCCGGAGGAGAAGCGTCTGCCGAACATGACCGTGCTCTCCGTGGCGCCGTTGCTCGCCGCTGGCATTCGTTCGGTGTTCGAGGAAGGTTCCGTGGCAACGCTGCTTGAGGGCCTGCCGGAGGATATGCGTCCGCGCAACATCTACGCGTGATTCTTCCTTCTTTTTCTTTATTAAATGTGAGAGCCGCCAAGTACAATGCTTGGCGGCTCTCACATTATTCCGACTTACTGTTGCCTTAGTCTCCCCAATTCCAGTGTCCATAATTCCGGTTATTAGCTTTATGTTCCTGAATTCCGGACACTGACATTCGGTAACCGTCCATAATTCAGGTAGTTACGGCTATTTACCCGATTTTCGGACACTGAGGCAGCTTCCGGGACAATACAGCAACTTGTTAGGCGGTGAACAAGGACCACAAATCAGATGAAAGCGCGTTCGCCAAAGATGGCGGTACCGACGCGCACGATGGTGGAACCTTCTTCGATGGCATAGGCCAAGTCATGGGTCATACCCATCGACAGTTCCGTGCAGCCCGCTGTGCCTTCGGCTCCGGAGGCGAGAATCTGGTCGCGCGTGCGGCGCAAATGCGCGAACCCCGCACGAATCGTACGTTCGTCGTCCACATGGGCTCCGATGGTCATCAGGCCTTGTAATTCCAAGCCGCCCATAGCGCCAATGCGCTGGGCAAGATCGATGGCATGGCTTGGCGCGCAACCGGATTTGGATTCCTCACCGGATTCATTGACCTCCAACAGCACGCCTACAGTGATACCGCGCATCGTGGCACGACGGGCGATTTTCTCCGCCAGTTCGATGGAATCGACTGATTCGATGGTGTCGACCACCGGCAACACTTTGCCGATTTTATTGGATTGCAATTGACCGATGAGATGGAACGGAATGTGCGTCGCAGCCGCAGCAGCACCAGCCACAGCACCGTCCGCAGTCGCATCAACAACACCCAGCGAAAATCCGCGCTCCCCCAGTCGCTTCGCCAATCCAGCCGACTTCACGGCGACTTCCTGCGGACGATTCTCACCGATCATCCGAATACCGGCATCGATAGCCGCCAGAATCTCTCCCACATCGCGGGTCTTCGTCGCAGCCAAAAGCCTCACCGAGCCCGCCTCGCGTCCGGCGGCAGTCTCGGCCGTCGCAATCCTATCGAGCACGCGATGCACACCGTCAGCGATTTCCTGCGCACGAGCTGAATCAATAACTTCGTTCGCAAGGTCTTTGTGATCCATATAAGCCGTCATATTCAACACCCCTTATGCCACACTCGCCCTACCGAGACGCAATACTGGCGCAATTACTCCTTATATATACAATATGCGCCCGGCAGCCGAAGCGACCGGGCGCATATTGCGATTGGAAAGGAAGGATTACCTTGTGAATATCACTCGATAATCATGTCAGTTGACCGATGTCGACCGCAATCGACTGGAGCCAGCTGAGAGTCACGCGAATGATCACGCGTTCTCAGCTTCGGCCTTGAGCTGAGCCTCATGACGGGCGGCCAGCTCGGCCTTGATCTGCGGCTCCATCTTCTCGAACTTGCGGTAGAAGGACATGATGACAGCCACGATGATGTAGACGATCACAGGCAGCCAGATGAAGCAGAAGCTGATGGCGTCCTGAGCGGCCTGGGACTGCACGTCCTTGGTGGCGTCGTAGCCGGCGGCACCCATGATCTCGAGCGGCAGGAAGGCGCCAAAGCCGGAGCCGACCTGGATGCAGAAGGCGGAGCCGACTGCGGTCAGGAAGCCTGCGGCGTGGATGCCGGTCTTCCATTCGCCGTAGTCAACGGTGTCGGCCAGCATGCCGAACGGCATACCGATGGCGATAGCGGCACCGAACACACCGATGGTCCAGAAGGTGACCAGCAGCGGCACATTGTGGCCGGCGAGCGGCATCAGAGCCTGGCCGAGACCGCCGATGACGAGACCGATAATCATGGTCAGGGTCTTGTTCTTGGTCTTGTTAGCGATGATCGGCATAGCGATGGTGCCGAGCAGGCCGAGCACCTGAACACCGTTGAAGATGGAGACGAGGTCGCGGTTGTTGAGCACGTACTGGGCGTAGTAGGTGGACACGCCGTTACGGGTGGACTGAGCAACCCAGTAGATCACGAAGGCGACGACCAGGATAATCCAAGGCCAGTTGCCCTTGGCAGCCTTGAGGGAGTCCTTCAGCGGAATCGGCTTGTTGAGTTCCGGGTGGTAGTTGCGCTCGGTGAGGTTCTTGAAGGAGAAGAGCAGCAGAATGATAGCCACGATGCCCCAGATGGCGGTGACGATCATGAAGCCGGTCTTATCGCCGCCACCGAACTGGACGCCGAACCAACCAACCAGCGGGATGGTGAAGGAAGAGGTGATGAAGGAACCGATCTGGCCGCCAGCCATACGGAAGGAGTTGGCGTTGTTGCGCTCGGTCGGGTCGGAGGTGAGGTTCGGCAGGATTGCGGTGATCGGGGTCTGGATGCCGGTGTACACAGCGCCAGCGGCCAGGATGTAGGTGATCAGAGCGTACCAGAACTTCGGAGCGCCATCAGGCAGGCTCGGAGCGGTGAAGGCAATCCAGACGGTGATGGCGAACGGCACGCACAGCCAGAGGAACCACGGACGGCTCTGGCCCCACTTGGTGTTGGTGTGGTCCACGATGGAGCCCCACACCACAGCGGAGATGGCGTCAGCGAAACGAGCCACGAGCAGGATGGTGCCTGCGCCCAGTGCACCAGCGGCCGGGATGTGGAACACGTTGGTGTAGAAGTACATGATGTACGACGAAATGGTCACATACAGCAGGTTGCCTGCCATATCGGTGAAGGAGTAAGCAATCTTCTCCTTGACCGAGAGCTTCACTGCGGAAGCGTCCTGAGTTGCTGCACTCATTGTTTTCCTTCTTCTTTGATGTGTTGCGATTAGTACAACAGTTGTGATGCTGGCTGCCCTGTATAGGAGGTCCCGGGGCAGCCGATGGTTGCAATCCGGCAGATAGTCAGGCGGAATGATATTGGCGTACCTCTGCGCTGTATCTGCTGTGATTGGCTAGGGTTGACTCGGCGCAACCGCCGAGTCAAGTGTTGGTGGTGGATGATCCGAGGCTTAGAAGTCGGAGTCGAACCAGACCTGCATCTGGCCGACCTCGCGGTTGGCCCATGCGTAGTACGGGATGAGCTTGAGGTCGTAGGACTTCTCGCCGACCGGATGCTCCTCGACGTCCGCGAACAGCGGGAACGACTCGTCGTCGTGCGTGCGCTTGGTGGCCGGGATCGTGATGACCTCCACGCCGTCGAGCTCGCCGAAGTGGTACTCGGCCTTCGCGCGGGACGCGTCGTGGCTGCCGATGTGGTAGTTCCACAGCGGAGCGGAGTTATCAGCCTCCTCGGCGCAGAACACGATCGGACCGCGCATCACGGCGATCTTGCCGATATCGTGGCGAACCAGTGTCTTGGAACGCATGAACTTCACAGCCATGTCAAGATCCAGGGTGATCTGGGTCTCGCCCGGGGTCAGCTCGATGGTCACAAAGCCGTCAACAACCGGCAGACGACGCGCGTCCTCGCCATTGACCTTCAGCTCATGCTGGGTGGCGGACCAGGACGGGATACGCACCAGGAACTTCACCGGTTCGACGCCCTCCGGCACGTCCACGGTGAACTCGATGTGGCCGTCCCACGGGAAGTTGGACTTCTGGGAGACCTTCACACCGTCGAAGAATTCGGCGTCGTTCGCGATGAACTGGTGGGCGACGATCTCGCGCTTGTCCTCGTGCACGGTGTACAGGTAGCGGTCCACGGAGGCGATCAGACGGGCGATGTTGGCCGGGCAGCAGGCGCAGCCGAACCACTCGGCACGGTGCATGAGCACGTGGTAGCGGTCGGGGTTGTGCTCGGTGGCCTGGGGATCGGCCTCGAGGGCGTTCACGTAGTAGAAGTGCTTGCCGTCCAGTGCGATGCCGGCGATGGAACCGTTGAACAGCTCCTTCTCGAGCACGTCGGCGTATTCGCCCTTGGTCTCGATCTCGAGCATCTGCTTGGCAAGGAAGCTCATGGCCACGGAGGCGCAGGTCTCGCCGTACATCGTGTCGTTCGGCAGATCGTAGTCGTAGGTGAAGGCCTCGCCCACGTGGGTGGAGCCAACGCCACCGGTGATGTACATGCGCTTGGTCACGATGTTGTGCCACAGACGCTTGGCGGTCTCCTCGAGCTCCTTGTCGCCGGTCAGGCGAGCGACATGGGCGACGCCGGTGAGCATGTAGCCCACGCGCACGGCATGGCCTTCTGCGGTCTGCTGCTGGCGGATCGGACGGGCGGTCTGGGTGTACTCATGCGTCCAGCCGCGCATCTGCGGGAAGATGTCGGTGGAGCCATCGCCGATCTTCTCGTTCTGCTTGTCGTAGAAGCTCGGGTCCTTGCCGCGCACGTCGATGAAGAACTTGGCGAGCTTCAGGTACTTCTCCTCCTTGGTGACCTCGTAGAGGCGGGCCAAGGCCAGCTCGATCTCCGGATGGCCATCGGCGCCCGGGATCTTGCCGTCCTCTTCACCGAAGTTGGCGTCCAGGCAGGCGGCCATCTTCTCAGCGACCTCAAGGGCTTGCTGGTTGCCGGTGACCTCGAAGTAGGCCACGGCGGCCTCGATGTAGTGGCCCATCACGTACATTTCGTGGGACTGCTGAATCTGAGTGAAGCGCTCACGGTTCTCGAAGGCACCGGACTTGATGATATACGGGGTGTCCAGGTAGCCGTCGTCCTGCTGGGCGCGGGCGATCAGGTCCACGACCTTGTCGCACAGCTGCTGCAGCTGCTCATCCGGCTCGTAGGCCAGGGAGTAGGCGGCCTCTTCCAGCCACTTGTACACATCGGAATCCTGGAATACGAAGCCCTTGAACTCGCCTTCCTCATCGCCGGCTGCGATGCGCAGGTTGCGCACGGCGCGGCTGTAGTGGTAGTCGATATCCTGCTTGGCGCCGGAGGGGTCGCGCGGAATGTCGATCTTCTGCTCGTCGTTGATGACCGCCCACTGGTAAGGAATCACTTCCTTGGCGACGTTTTCACGGTACCGCTTCCAGAACGGTGAAGTAACCGTGACATGCTGGCTCATGGTTCGTCCTTTCTACATTGGAGGTGCTGCTGATTACTACAATTTTTTTCACGTGAAAACAGGCTGCTCTGCCGACCGATTTTCACGTTCTGACCACTTGCATTGTTGATGGTATGCAATCGCATGTAATCAAAAATCCAGGTCTTGCAAATGCGAAAATTTTCGCATAAAGTGAGCGCCATGAGCCGCAAACCAACCCTTGCCGATGTGGCATCGCTCGCCAATGTCTCCGTGGCCACCGCCTCTAAAGCACTGAACAACACCGACCGCGTATCCGCAGCCACCCAGCGCGAAGTGATGGCCGCCGCCGAACAACTGGGGTATCACAAAGCCTCCGCAGCACACAACCGACACAAACGATCCGGGCTTATCGGGCTGATTACCTCCGATTACAACGGGCGTTTTGCGCTTCCTCTGTTGACCGGCGCGGAAAATACGCTCGGTGCTTCGAATCATGCGGCATTGTTGATGAGTTCACATGGCCGCCCGGCTTTGGAGAAAAGCCACATCGACCGATTGGCCGCACACGGCGTGGATGGATTGATCGTGGTGGGCAATACCACGAATTCGCGCCCGCCGCTCGATCCACGCACCACGATGGGCTTGCCGGTTATTTATGCATACGACCCTTCGCGAGATCCCAATGACTGCAGCATCATCTGCGACAATATCGGCGCCGGCGCGCAGGCAATCGAGTATTTGCTGAGTATAGGCCGACGCTATATTGCCGTGATTGCCGGCCCTGAAGATTTTCAAGCGGCAAAAGATCGCGTATTGGGCGCACAACGCACGTTCATTCTGTACGATTTTCGCCCGGTTGCCGTGTTGTTCGACGCATGGAGCGAGGAATGGGGCGAACGCGCGGCCAAACTGCTGGTGGAGCAGCACCCTCACTTAGATGCGATTTACTGCCTGAGCGATGAGATCGCACGTGGCGCCGCGCGCGGACTTGCCTCCATCGGCAAGCGCGTTCCGCAGGATGTGGCCATTATCGGGCACGACAATTGGTTTGTTTTCGCCTCGAACGCGCACCCTACACTGACCACATTCGACAACAACATCACGATGCTGGGCAAAACTGCGGCCAAGTTCATTCTCGATGCATTGACCGGCAGACCTCATCATGGCCTCACCACCATCGAATGCCCGATGATCGTGCGCGAATCCACTGAGGCCAGGCGCCACACCGCTTTGGAAAGCACCGGGCGGGTCTACGAGCGCAACATACAGTGATTGTCGCCGCTCAGACCGACGGTGGGGCACCGGCCGAGGCACGAACCACCAGCTCGCCCTGCAGCTCGACGAACCGCGGCGCCAATATCTCGCCCTGTTCCTGCGCCTCGATACGGGACAGCAACAGCTGCACGGCACGACGACCCGCAGCGGGGAAATCCTGGCGGTACGTGGTCACAGGCGGCGTCCACACGCACGACAGCGGATGATCATCGAAACCGATGACGCTGATATCGTCCGGAACGCTTTTACCTTCATCCTCAAGACCACGAATCAAGCCCATCGCAATCTCGTCGTTGCCGGCGAAAATCGCGGTAAGACCATAGACATGTGCCATCTGGCGGCCGATTTTGCGTGCGTCGGCAGGTAGCCACGAACAATGCCACATATCAGGAATCGGCTTGTCGTTGGCGCGTAGCACGGCCTCCCAGCCAGCGGTTCGGCTGTATCCGCCGCCACCGCCAGGAATCGTGACATGGGCGACGTTTGTATGACCCAGGCCCAGCAAATACTCGGTGATTTCACGTCCGGATTGGTTCTCACGCAGGTCGACCTGATCCAGATTGGGTTCGCGATCGCCGGCGATGACCACTTTGGTGACTGTGTCCGGGATATAGGTCAGCGCCTTGGCGGCCAGTTCGTCATACTTCATCACAATGACGCCACCCGGGTTCTGATCCATGACCATGGAAATGGATGCGCGCAACCCGTCAGTGGAATCATTATCCAATTTGGAGATGCTCACCGGATAATTGTTCGAACGGGCCTCGTCTTCGATGCCCTGAATCGTCATCGCCGAGCCGTACAGCGTAGTGTCGCTCGTGAGCACGGCAATGGATTTCATCGTCGAATTGACCAGTCCACGGGCCACACGACTCGGATGATAATCAAGCAATTTGATGGCATGAGCAATACGATCCCGACTTTCCTCGCTGATGCGGGGAGAATCGTTCAAGTATCTGGACACCGTTGACACTGATACCTTGGCAAGCGCGGCTACATCCTTGATTACCGGCGCCCGCTTCTCTTTGGGCCTTGGCATATGCACCTGTCTGTCTTCCATCAACAGCCATTATATAGAACAGTGAGCGATGGAGCGTGTGAGTAAGGAACGCCCCGGCTCCCCCGATTGGAAGGAGAAAAACCTGTCAGGGGATTCGGGGCGTTCCGGGAAGGAGGAGGGAATTGAACGTTGGTTATTGGGCTGTTTACTTAACGGCTCCGCCAGTGATACCGCTGATGATCTTGCGCTGGCCGATGACGAAGACAATCAGGAGCGGGAGAGTCATCAGGATGATGTAGGCGAAGATGAGATGCCAGTTGTTGAGGTACAGGCCTGCGCTTGCCACATTGTAGAGGTTGAGCGGCAGGGTACTCATCTTGCCGGAGAGGATGAACAGCGAGTAGAAGATGTCGTTCCAGATGTACAGCACCACCAGAATCGTGGAGGATGCAAGCGTCGGAGCGAGCAGCGGGAAGATGATCGTGAAGAAGATCCTCATCGGGCTGGCACCATCGATGCGGGCCGCCTCTTCCAGAGACGGCGGAATCGTGCGGATGAAGCCGGTGATGAAGAAGATTACCACGGACAGATAGATGCCGATGTACACGCAGTTCATGCCAAATGCAGTGCCGGACAGTCCGATCATCTTGAGGAGCATCATGATGGTCACCACGGAAGGCGGCAGGATGACGCCGGAGATGAACAGCGCGTAAAGCATGCCCACGCCCTTGGATGTGCGGCGGCCGAAGATCCATGCGGCCATCGAGCCGAAGAGCAGGCAGATGAACACTGAAGGCACCGTGACGAGCAGCGATCCGAAGAAGGCCTGGAAGACCTTGCCCTGTACGATGACTTCCTTGAAGTTATCGATGAGATGCCATTGGCTCGGCAGCGCCATGCTCGGCACCACGGCCTCGGCCTGGGTCTTGCCGGCAGTGACAATCAGAATCCAGAACGGGATGGCCAGGAACACCAGCATCAGCAGGATGACGATCACCGCATGGACGATGCCATGGACTTTCGAGGACTTCCTGACGACGGTGAGGTTGTTGGTTTTGACACCGGATTCGCTATAGGATGCGCTACTCATAGGATCTTCTCCTCACGCTTACGCAGGTAAGTGACAAGCGGGATGGCGATGATCATCACCATCACGAAGAGCACAAGGCTCATGGTGGTCGACTGGGAGTACAGGCCCTTGCCGAACGTACGCCAAATGAACAGGTTCAGGATTTCAGTGGATCCGCCAGGGCCGCCGTTGGTGGTGGCCTGAACGATATCGAAGGAGTTCATCGAGCCGAGCAGTGCGGTTGCCACGTTGAAGGTCATAGCCGGTGCGATCAGCGGGAACTTGACCTGCCAGAAGGTCTGCCATGCGTTGGCGCCGTCGATGGAGGCTGCCTCAAGCACTTCGGAATCGATGGTTTTCAGACCGGCGAGGTAGGTGAGCATTGCGAAGCCCATCCACTTCCAGCCGTGAATGATCGTGACGATCACGATGGTCCAAGTCGTGGAGCCGAGCCACTGGATGTCAACGGTATGGCCGGCGAAGAAGCCGAGGATCTGGTTCAGCACGCCGTCGGTCTTCAGAATGGCCTGCCAAATGTAGCCGGCGCCGAGGGCGGACATGATCACGGGGATGAAGAACATCGTGCGGGCGAAGCGGTTCAGAGCCGTATCCTTCTCGAGGAGCACGGCGAGCGCCAGGCCGAAAGTGTTTTGGAAGAATGCTACAAGCACTGCATAGATCAGGGTGACCTTGATGTCCGACATCAAGGTGCCGCTTTCGAACAGCTGCTTCAGATTGTCTAGACCGTTGAAGTCGATGGTCTTCTTGAATGCGGACCAATCGGTGAAGGCGTAGATGAAGTTCATGACCGTGGGCAGGAAGAAGAAGACCAGCAGCATAACGCCCGCGGGAACGATGTAGCGCAACGGATAGTTCTTGCGCTCCAATGTCCGTGTACCCTTGACTGGTTTGACGGACGAAGAGACGTGACTCGTCATTTTTTTCGTTTCCTTACAATTAGTGGCTGGGCGGCCGGGGCCCGAGATGCTGAGCGCTATCTCGGGCGTTGCCCGGCCGGATGCCTTAACCGGAATCGATGGGTAATCTACCCGATCAGAATCCCTTGACGCCCTGCGCCTTGGCGATCTGGGCGAACTGGTCCTGAGTGGTCTTGGCGACCTGCTCCGGGGTCATGGTGCCGTTGACCATGTTGGCGAGGTTCAGGTAGAGATCCGGGTTAGCCACTGCCTGGGACTGCATGGAGCCCACGGCGTTCTTCAGAGCGGCGAATGCGTCGAGCTGGGCCTGCGGAACGGTGTCAGGAGTCTTGACATCCTTCATGATGGAAACGTAGTTCTGATCCTTGATGAAGGTCTCGTACTCGGAGCCGAGCCAGAACTCCATGAACTGACGGGTCGCGGCCTCACGCTTGGAATCGCCGGTCTTGAAAGCGACGATGCAGTTGCCCTGCTGCGGGATGGAGGTGGCGATGTTGCCTTCCTTGGAGATCGGGAAGAAGCCGATAGTGTCGTCGAGCTTGGTCTTGTCGTTGTCGGCCAGGGCAGCGATGGCGCTGAACATCGAGTTGGTCTGGATGATCATGCCGGCCTTGCCGTCAAGCAGAGCCTGAGCCTGGTCGGTGTCCTTGGCGGAGCCTGCATCCTTGTTGTACAGACCGTCATCGATCATCTGCTTGTATTCCTTGATGGCACCGAGGATGTCCTTGCCCTCGAAGCTGTCCTTGTTGGCGTTGACGTTGTCCCACAGACCGTCCTTGGCGGCCTCGGCGAGCTGCACGTTCACAGCCCACTGGGTGCCCCACTGGGAGCCGGCCATCTCGAAGAACGGGGACTCGGCGGCGCCGGAGCTCTTGATCTTGTTGGCTGCCTCGAGCAGGCCATCCCAGCCCTTCGGGGTGTCGGTGATGCCGGCCTTCTCGAAGACCTGCTTGTTGTACCAGACGCCTTCGGTGTCAGGGGCGGAGACCAGAGCGCCGTAGTAGGTGCCTTGATACTTGCCGCCGGCGTCGGCGATGCCGTCAGCGTAGTTCTTGAGCCACGGAGCGTTGTCCAGCTTCTGCAGCTTGTCCTGAGCCACGAAGCCGGCCAGGGTGGACGGCACGGCCTGCCAGAACATGATGTCCGGGGCGTCGCCGGTGGTGATCTTGGTCTGCACGTTGGATTCGTAGTTATCCGGGATGGTCTGCAGATCGATCTTGGCGCCGGTCTTGGATTCGAAGTCCTTGATGACCTTCACAGGAATCTTATTGGAGTTCTGGGCTGCCCAGAACGTCAGCTTCACGCCGTCAAGCTTGGTGTCCTCGGCCGGCCAGTAGTCGGCGGAGGAGGTATCGGTGTTGTCGTCGCTGCCAGCTGCCGCAGGGTTGCCGCAGCCAGCGAACATCATGCCCAAAGCCGCAATGCCAGCAACGGCGGCGGTCGCTTTCTTCCAGTTCCTCATCATTGAGCCTTTCCTTGAGGATTCTTCATTCCACCCTCCAGCGGGATGAATTCTCGGCGTTCACGCGCTACCATGCCCCTCACTGCGGCACCGCAGCTTCTTGAATCCCGATAGCCCCAATCATATGTGGTATCGATTCCACGTCAACCATACACGGCGTGTCGAGGCAAAAATGTCATGCCGTAACATAAGTGAACAAAACTTACCAAATGGCTTATTTTCAACGCTTTTAGCCCATCATCGCCACGGATTGTGAGCCTTAACACTTTTTGCGCTGATTTTGTGGTACCGATTCCACGATGTATGCTGTTTGGTATCGATTCCTTGCGAAAGCGCAGCGAGAACCATCGTGAGAACACCACGAGAGAACAACGCATGAGCGCCGCGAGAAATACCGTGGAACACCAATACGACGAGGTATGTCATGCATACGAAAATCATCACCATCAGTCAGCCTGCATCATGCGATGACGCCGGCGGGCGAGCACCACAATCAACAATCACGCTTGCTGTCGGCCTGAACGACAACCGACTCCCACACATCGTCGCCATCACCAACAGCACAGATCGCAACAGCGCTGACTGCAGCAGCGCCGATAAAGCAGACCTCCAATTCCCGCAGACCCTTGATGCAGGGTTGTCCATCAGCGAATTCCCCACCTTGTTCCCCACCCAGGCCGAGGGCTGGACCGGTACGCCGGCAATCCAAGTCAACCGAGGCGGCGTGGAACTGTTCCCCGCACTGAAGGTCACCTCGCAATCGAAGACCAGCGATTCGTTCACCTTCGAGGCCACCGATCACGCCGCTGGGCTCTCGCTCACAGCCACCATCGTGATTGGAGACGAAGGCCTGATTCGGGTCGATACCGCGCTGACCAACACCGGCGCCACCCCGTTGACCGTAGCCCGGCTGACCCCGGTCGTACCGCTTCCCCCGCAAATCAGCGAAATCCAGACCTGCACCGGGCATCACCTTCGCGAGCGCGCGCTGCAACGCCAGCCGCTTACGGAAGGTCTGTTCGCCAAGGACGCGCATATGGGTCGCCCCGACTTCAATTCAGCCACTCTGCTGGCAGCCGGCACCACCGGGTTCGGATTCGAGCACGGACTGGTATTCGGCGCGCATGTGGCATTCAGCGGCAACAGTACGGTGTTCGCCGAGCGCACGCCTTATACCCACGGGGTCATAGGCGGCGGCGAGCTGCCATACGCCGGCGAAATCACGCTGCAGCAAGGCGAAACCTATCGTGCGCCACGACTGCTGGTCTCCGTGGGCGATGGACTCAACGCGGTCGCCGCCCGATTCCACGCTTACCTACGATCCTTCCATCCGGAGCTTGTCTCCAGGCCGCGCCCGGTGACACTCAACACCTGGGAGGCCATGTATTTCGACCAGAGCGAGGCCAAGGTCATTGCGTTGGCTGATCACGCGTCCTCCATCGGTGTCGAACGTTTCGTCATCGACGACGGTTGGTTCAACGGACGCCGTGATGACACCAAGGGCCTCGGCGACTGGCAGGTGGATCGCAGCATCTGGCCGGATGGACTGCACGCCGTGGCGGATCACGTGCATGGTCTTGGCATGGAATTCGGCCTCTGGTTCGAACCGGAGATGATCAGCCCTGATTCCGATACGGCACGCGCACATCCCGACTGGATTCTGGCACCGAACGCCGAACGGATGCCCGTCGAGGCGCGCAGCCAGCAGGTCATCGACCTGACCAATCCTGAAGCGGCACAATATGTGGAGGATTGCATCGATCAGCTGGTCGGCGAATATCATATCGACTACATCAAATGGGATCACAATCGGTTCCTCACCGAACCGATATCCCGCGCATCCGCATTGCCGGCCGTCCATCGGCAGACGCAGGCGTTCTACGACATCGTTGACCGTCTGCGCGCACGGCATCCATGGCTGGAGATCGAATCCTGCTCGTCGGGCGGAGGACGTATCGACGCGGGCGTGCTCACCCGCTGCAGCCGCGTATGGGCGTCCGATTGCACCGACCCGATTGAACGCGCGGATATTCAGCGCGGCACCTCGCTGATCGTGCCACCGGAGATGATTGGCGAGCATATCTCCGAATCGCCGAACCATGCCACAAGGCGCACAACCACGCTGACCACGCGTGCGGCGATGACGTTCTTCGGCCATCTGGGCATCGAATGGAACATCATGAAGCTTGGCGATGCCGAACTCGCCATGATCAAACGGTGGGTGGAGCTGTACAAGGAGCGTCGCGCGCGTATTCCACAGGGCGATCTGGTTCACGAGGACAGTACGGATCCGGCGGTGCGCGTCGATGGTCTGCTGGCTCCGAATCGCTCGTATGCGGTGTATCGGTTCGCCGCGGTCGCTTCGTCACGTGAATACCCGTATGGCCTGGTTCGCCTCCCCGGCCTTGACGAAGCGGCGACATACCATGTGCGGCCGCTGGGCGGCACCGAACTCTATCAAAGTGAGATGAGCCCGAACTGCAGGACTCGCTTGGATTGGTGGAGCGATGAAGGCATCACGGCAGCGGGAGCGCTTCTGACGCAATGGGGCATCCGTCTGCCCCAGCTCGCCCCTGAACATTGCCTCTTGCTTGAAGTGGAGCGGATATAACGATAAGCGGCTTCCCCTCTTTGAGGGGAAGCCAGATAACGTGAAGGCGGTCATACATCGTATGACCGCCTTCAATGTCAATGTCTATGCCCGGAATTCGAAGGTACGGGAGACGTAGCCGCCGCCATCCGGCACGGTCACTGTGGCCTCGCCGGTTTCAGCGTCCCAACGCACTGGCCAGTCGGCGAATCCGCTGCCCACCGGGAACAGTGTCTGCGGTGTGACCGCCTTGCCTTTGAGATGCGGCAGAACAAGCGTCATCTCTTCCCCGTCGCTTTTACGAGCCCACACCGTCACCAGAGTGCGATCGGCCGCTTTAAGCCCCAATGCGAGCACCTTATCGTTCCAACCGGGCAGCCCGAGCGGCCAAAACGGCACTGAGGAGCCGATTACCGGCTGGACGTGAGCCTTGTATGCCTCGACGGATTGCACGATCAGCGCACGTTGGGCGTCGCTCATCCGGTTGATGTAGCCGGACAGGAAGAAACGCCCAAGGAACGTGGTGTTGAGGTTGAACGCGAACTCCTCGGGATTGTCTTTGGCATTCGGATACGCCCAGTTGCCGGCCTGTTCGGGGGTCATGAGCATCGGCGCGGCCGCCGCGATGGCCGGATACAGGCGGAAGTCCTGCTGGTCGGAAGTGGACTGCACCTGGAAGCGCGAGGTCTGTGCGAAGTCCATGCGCATGCCTCCGGAGGAGCAGTTCTCGATGATGAGGTCCGGATGACGGCGATGCAGCCCCTCCACCCATGCGCTGTAAGCGCGGTTGTGCCCCAGCAGGCCGTCGCCAGCGCTGTCGGCGTTCAGGTCTGTGCCGGCGTCGGGTGAGACGTTGTAATCGAACTTGAAGTAGCCCACGCCGTAATCGTTGATCAGACGATCCACGGTATCGTCCAGATGCTTGCGGGCTGCAGGATCGCGCAGATCGAGCAGATACCGCTCCTGCTCGACCACGCGGTGGCCGTACCGGTGGAAGAACGCCGATTCGGGCAGGGATTTTGCCATCGGGCTTTTGACGCCGATCACTTCCGGTTCAAGCCACAGGCCCGCGATCATGCCCGCGTTGCGAATGGCGTCAATGACCTCAGTGATGCCGTTCGGAAAGCGCTTCTTGGAAGGCAGCCATTCGCCCACGGACGGCCACCAGTCGCCGGTGTCGTCATACCATCCGGCGTCGATGCAGAAGATCTGGATGCCGGATTCGGCCGCACCTTGAATTAGCGGCAGCAACTTGTCGGTGGTCGGATCGCCGTTGATGGTATTCATGTAATCGTTGAAGATCACACGAGGAAGCTTGTTGTCCGCCTTCGCGATGCGCATGGCACGGCGGTAGGCGGTAACGTTAGCGATCGCGCCGTCGAAATCGGCGGCCAGTGTGGCGGAAGCGGGCACAGTAGTGAACGATTCGCCCGGGGCGAGACGCTTGGCCCAGTCATGGTTCACATTGGTCGGACCAGCGAGCGCCAGATAGCCGTCTTCGGTATCGCGGCCGACCTCCCAGCGCCAGGCGGCGTTGTGCTCGATCTGGAACAGCCAAGTCAGTCCCAGCTCACGAGAGTCCAGCAGAGCGAGCGGCGTGTACCTGCCGGTGGACCATGTGCCGGTATTCACCACGGAATGTGCGCCACGCGGATTGTGTCCGGTCATCTGCTGGGCTAGACGCGGAAACAGCTCGCTGGTGGGCGTGGCATGCCAGCGGCCTTCACCAAGCCATTCATTGTCGCATTCGATCAAGCGCCACGCATCACAGTCGGCGGGCTTGCCGGCGGGCGCACCGAACGCCGAAATGAAGCTGGTCACGGATTCAAGCACAATCGACCCGTCCGCGGCAAGGGCCGGCGAATCCTCTGCGGTCGGGTGGCCTGCATTGGTCACCGTTGCGCTGACCTGGAACATCGGCACATTGTCCGGAAGCTCATAGTGGACGGTGACGGTGAGGCCCAGCGCCGCATCGGCCAGCTCTACATCAAGGTGTTCACCGCGGGAGTCGCGGCTAGTGGCGTGGGACACGTACCGAAGCGCACGGCCGATATCCGTATGCGCCAGGCGATCGTTCGCCAGCCAGTGACCGGTGCCTGTAGCCAGAATCTCCACAAGGGAGAGTCTGTGATCGAAGTGCACATCGAGACCGGCTGTGTGCAATGCACTGATGGCCACCGGCTGATCGTCCGCCCAAGTAAAAGTCAGGGTCAACGCTTCGTTGCCCCACATGAAGGTTTGCATGACACTCCTTGCCTTTCAATGACGAGTCTTCCCGTATGCCCGCAGACGTTCACGTCCTCGTCGCCGCATCGCCCGACCAGCAGCGGACACACGCGCCACGCATACACTCTCGTATGTTGTGGTATCGATTCCACATCTTACAAAAGAGCGACTTTGTTAGCAAATCAAACACACTTATTCTGCGCATGGTATCGATACCGCAGCACTGCAGAGCACAGCAGCACACTGCACAAAACAGCAGCACACTGACAATACTGTTTATTGCTGCTTACTGCACAGTACTGTTCGTTACTGCGCAGTACCGCTCCCGCGCCGCACCGACTTCGGCATGCTGCCGCCGGCCGCACGAGCTACCGCTTCTTGGCCTTACGGCCCTTGAGGTAGATGTCGATAACAATCCAGACGCCGAGCACAAAAGCCACCACATAGCCCATGAAGCCCACGATCGGGATGCCGAAGATAATCGGCTTCATACCGGCGTAATACACGATGGACGAACCGATGAACAGACCCACCACGATCAGGGCCATGGTCAAGCGGTTCACCATGTCGGAGAGCAACTGGAACGGCTCTTGGGATCCGACAAGCTCCATGTTCATGCGCAGCTGGCCGCGGGTGAGCATGCGGGCGGCCACATTGAGCTCGCTCATGGCGTCCAACGCGCTGTGTAAGGCCACATGGCTTTCGACGCCCAGATCCTTGAGTTCGTCCTTGATGGCTTGGCTGGTGGTTTTGGAGGTCGCGATGTGCTGGGAGATGATCTCGATCATGTTCACGTCTGGAATGAACTCATCCAGAAGTCCTTCCAACGTGACCAGTGCACGCCCCACGGTGGTGATGGAGCTGGGCACTTCGATGCCGTGACGCTGTGCCAACGACGTCAACGCGGCGATGAATGCCGCCAAATCCAGATCCTTCAGATCCACCGTGCCGTATTCCTTGACGATTACGTCCAGGTCCGCAAGCAGCGACGGATAGTCGGCGGGGTCGGCTTCCGCACCGGCGAAGCGCAAGAGGCCGTCCGCCAAATCCGGCGAATTCTGCTTGGCCACGGCGAAGATCATGTCCTTCATCACCGCGCGGGTTTTGGCGTCAAGCCGGCCGGTCATGCCGAGATCGATGAGCACGATCTGCCCGCCGCGAATGATGATGTTGCCCGGGTGCGGGTCGGCGTGGAAGAAGCCGTCATCCAGAATCTGGGTAGCGTAGTTGTCGACCAGTTTGGTGCCGATGTCTTTGAGATCGTAGCCGGCGGCGACTAATTCCCCGGCATGCGAAACGGAGATGCCGTCCACGTAATCCATGACCACCACATGCTCGGTGCACAGTTCCGGGTATGGCGTCGGGCAGTCCATGTACTTGAACCGCGAGGCGAAACGCTTGAATTCGGCGAGGTTACGCGCCTCAACGAGGAAGTCCGTCTCTGATTCGAACGTATCCCAGAGTTCCTCGACCACGCCTTTGAGGTCGACAATCTGAGAATTGCTCATTACCTTGCTTGCCGCTTTGGCGATGGAACGCATGATGGCCACGTCCTGTGCCATCGTCTCACGTACGCCAGGGCGCTGCACCTTGATCGCCACATCCTCGCCGGTCTTCAGCTTGGCGCGGTGCACTTGGGCAAGCGATGCCGAGCCCAATGGCTTCAAATCAATATGCTCGAAGATTTCACTGGTCGGGCGGCCATATTCCGCCGACAATACATCCAGTACGGTGGCGTACGGCATGGGATCGGCGTCCGCACGCAATTTGGCGAGTTCGTCGCAGAAGCTTTGCGGCAGAATCTCGGAGCGCATGGAGAGAATCTGGCCCACTTTAACGAATGTAGGTCCAAGTGCCTCGCACATCAGGCGCATTTTCACAGGCGTCAAGCCCTTGAGCGCATCGAATTGGTTGACAATGCGCACGATTTGCGCCAAGCGCTTCATCTTGCTGCGACGTGTCAGATGGTAGCGCTGGGAGAAATCGTCACGTCTCGGGCCGAACAGCCCAATGGTTTCCGTATTGACTGCGGCCCATTGTGCATATGCCGCGGTCGGTGGATAGTCGGATGACTCGGTGGAGTGTGATTCGTTGGCGGAAGGCTTGGAGGCAGACGACGTAGAGCCGGACACCCCGGATGAGGTGACCGGCTGAGTTCCTACGGTTGCACTATGCGATGCGGTATCGCGCACCGCACTCTGCGCCGTCTGCTCCGGTGTCTTCACAGTCACGAAAGTTATCAGTCCTTGTCAGCGGCGTCGGATGAATCAGCCGGAGCGCCTTCAGCGGGCTCTTCTTTCTCGGCAGCATCCTTGTTGGCATCGTTGACCAGGGCCTCGCCCACCTTGCGCTTGAGCTCGGTGTTCAGTGACTTACCCTGCTCGACGGTCAGCTCGCCCTTCTTGACCAGATCGTCAACGAGAGCGCTGCTCTTCTCATAACCGGTGGCCAAAGCGCCGATGCCGGCCAACAGAACCTTGCGGACGCCTTCGCCCAAATCGAAATCAGCCATAATAACCCCTCCTTCGAGGTTCGACGCGGCCTGATGCCTTGTCTCGTATTCACAAGATTAGCGCAAATACGCGTCGTTGACGCTAGGCCTTACGGCTGATTTCGTCTAATGACACTTGATATACAGCTCCGCCGGCAGACTCCCCTCAGTCTTCTAAGGCAACAACTCCTCTCCATGAGGGGAGCCGGAAAGTCCTCGCTTACCTTGGGCGCATCGCGGCCGTCTTGCGCGCGTTGGCAGCCACCTCGTCGAGTCGAGCGATTTCAGCGGCCTGCTCGGATGTCTGATGCGTCTTCTCAAACGAGCCGTAGCGGCGAGTGACAGCGGTAGTAATCAGGAAATCCGAAATGGCGGGATTCTTAGGCAGCAGCGAACCGTGCATATATGTGCCGATCACGTTGTTGACGCGTGCGCCTTCGGTGTGGTCCTGACCGTTATTGCCGCAACCTTCGGCATCCACCTTGCCGAGCGGCTGCACACCGTCTCGCAGGAAGGTCTGGCCGGAATGGTTCTCGTACCCAAGCACATCGCCGAATTGCTCGGAGTGCTCCACGAGGTTACCGATCATGCGCACATCCTGGCCTACGGTGTAGGCGCCGATGACGCCGATGCCATCCAGCCGTGTGCCGTCAACGGTTTCGAAGTATTCGCCGAAGAGCTGGTAGAGGCCGCAGATCATCAGCATGGGTACGCCATCCGAGGCAAGTCTCCGCAACAAATCAGCACGCATGTAGAAATCGTCGATGATCTTCTTCTGGCCGGTGTCTTGGCCGCCGCCGCCCAGAATCATGTCCACATGTTCGGGCCAGTCATCGCCTTGGTTGTATTGGTGGATCACCGGCTCGTAACCATAGAGTTCCAGCCGGCGGCGGATGGTCAGCACATTGCCCGAGTCGCCATAGATGTTCATGTCTTTCGGGTAAAGGGACATGATGTCGATTGTTGTGCTCATCGGCCCACTCCTGCGTCGCTTACTTCGGTGATTCGTCCTAGTGTCGCACGCGCCTTCAGCATGGCGGTATAGGTGCAGTAGATGTGCTTGCGAGTGCCGGGATTGGCGTTGACGAACGCAGTGACCGCACGCTCCAGGTCGGTGTCCACGTGTTCGACCGACACCTGGTCGTAACCAAGGCGCAGGGCCATATCCCATGCGCGCACGCCGGAGACCATGCCAACGCCGCTTTCCCGCAGCGAAGTGAAGTCCACATCCCACAGCCAGCTCATATCACGGCCGTCGGCATACTGATCGTTGATGATGATCATCGTGTCTGCACCGGAGGGGCTGAAGCTGGCTAGCGATAAGCGGAAGCCCATCGGATTCTTGACCAGCAGCAGTTCCACTGGCGAACCGTTCACATTGATGACTTCGCCGCGGCCGAATGCCGGAGTGACACGGGAGACTGCGGCAATGAGTTCATCCGAACTCACCGCGCATGCGTGGGCGGTGGATGCGACCTTGGATTGTGCTGCTGTATCGGTCATCACGGCACGCACTATGGCGAGCGCCGCGGCCGCGTTGTACAGATTGTAGACGCCTTCGAGTTTCACGGCAGTGGAGTATGACTGCCCGTCCATGCCGAACATGGCTTCATGGTCGCCGACTGCGGTGAGCGTCACATCCGCCGGCAATGCATGCTCCTTGCTCGGCTCGGCATCTGCGATAACTGATGCGGCATCACCCTCCACAGACACTGTGGTGGCCATGTCATCATCGGAGGGGAAGTAGTGCTTGAGATTCTCGGCCAAGCCGAAGTACTTGACCTGCGTACCAGCCGGCACCTTGGCTGCGAGCGCGGCGATGCGCGGATCCTCACGGTTCAGCACCACAGTTCCGGTGGTGGCTTCAGCGACATGGCTCAGCAGTTTCGCGGTGGTGTCAATCTCGCCGAAACGGTCGAGCTGGTCGCGCATCACATTGAGCAACAGCGCGTAACGTGGTTTGACCTGCTTGACGAAATGCACGGCATAGGCTTCGTCGAGCTCGAGCACGGCGATATCCGCATCCAGTTTGCCACTCAAGCTGACCTCGTTGAGCAGCGCGGAAACCACGCCGCGCACGAAATTCGAACCGGTGGGATTGGTGAATACCTTCAATCCCAGATCGGACAGCATGGAGGCCACCATGCGCGTGGTGGTGGTCTTGCCGTTCGTTCCGGAGACCAATACCACGCCGTATGGCAGCTGTGCAAGCGTGCGGGTCAGGAATCCAGGGTCGATGGTCTCCACGATCTTGCCCGGGAATGCCGAGCCGCCGTGTTTGGTAATACGGGACGCGACACGGACCAGTTTTCCGATGGCTGGTGTTGCGAACATCATCACACCCCCTGATTGGCGTTGTAATCCTGCGGCATATCCTTGAATTTCGACGTGGCGCCAAGGAATGCAAGATGGAAGGTTTCAGTTGGACCGTTACGATGCTTGGCCATGATGATATCGGCCTCGCCTGGGCGATCCTCCTTATCGTAGAAGTCCGGGCGGTGCACGAGGAACACCACGTCGGCATCCTGTTCGATCGAACCGGATTCACGCAGGTCGGAAAGCTGCGGCTTCTTGTCATTACGCATTTCCGGGCCACGGTTCAGCTGGGAGAGCGCCACCACAGGCACCTCCAGCTCTTTGGCCAGAAGCTTCAGCGCACGGGAGAATTCGGACACCTCCTGCTGGCGGGATTCCACGGCTTTGCCGGACGTCATCAGCTGCAGGTAGTCGATGACCACAAGTTTCAGATCATTGGTCTGCTTGAGCCGGCGACACTTCGCACGAATCTCCATAAGACTCATGTTCGGGCTGTCGTCGATGAACAACGGCGCGTTCTGCATCTTGGTCCAGAACTGGTTCAATGTGTTCCAACGTTCCGGCGTAATGTCATCCGCACGGCGAAGCGCAGCCATAGGGATATTGGTTTCGGCGGAGATGATGCGTTGCGCGAGCTCCACCTTGCTCATCTCGAGGCTGAACACCACGGACGTCATATTGTGGTGCAACGCGGCGGCGCGCGCGAAATCAATGCCCAACGTGGACTTACCCATAGCCGGGCGGCCTGCGACAACCACCATCTGACCGGGCTGCAAACCCTGCGTCACATCATCGATGTCGCGGAAACCGGTGGGCACACCTTTATTCACCAAGCCTTGCTGCAGCTTGTCCAGCTGGTCAAGGGCGTCATGCACCACCGGGCCGATGGCCGTGTAATCCTGACGCACCTTGCCCATCGACATCTCGTAAATCTCGGATTGCGCCAGGTTCACCACATCCTCGGCCTGCGAACCTTCAGCGGAATAACCGAGCTGAGCGATTTTGGTACCCGCTGCGATCACATTGCGCAGAATTGCACGCTGATGCACGATTTCGGCGTAATACATGGCGTTGGCAGCGGTAGGTACCGAAGCCACGAGACTATGCAGGTAATCGGCCCCGCCGACTTTTTCGAGGTTGCCGTCCGCAAGCAGCTGGTTGGCCACCAACACCACATCCACCGGCTGGCTGGCGGAGAACAGGTCGATGATGGCGGTGTAAATCGTCTGATGCTTGGGCTGATAGAAATCAGTGACATCAATGGTCTGCGAAACCTCGCCGATGGCATCCTTGCTCATCAGCATGCCGCCGAGCACAGCCATTTCCGCGTCGTCATCGTGCGGAGGGACGCGGTCGAAAATAGGGTCGGCCGCCGCTCCGGCCTGTGCGCCACCTGCAGCACGGCCATTGCCACCTGCAACCGAGCCGCCCGTGTAGCCCTGATATACGTTGTCACTTCCTTCTGCCATAGCTCCCCAGTATAGAAGGCGGTTGTTGAGAGGGAAAAAATTTACCGCAACCGAAAACGCATCGTATGGTTATGCACATAGACCGATGCCAGATATCCCCATCTGACATTGCATCATTAACGCTACGTTCACCTACAAGTGAGCTGTGCGACACGCAGAAGGCGCGAATGTGGATAGAAAAATAAGTTATCCACATTTTGGGGATAACTTGGTGGATAATCCACTGAGTTATCCACATACGGGGGATAACTTGGTGGATAGTCTGGGGATAACCTTTTAGGACGAAGGAGGCGAGTTGCGCAACGTAGTTAAGCATGATATGCGAACGGACATGCACGCCACCAGTCGGCAGATTCTTGCCCTCGCATTGCCCACGTTCGGCCAGCTCATCGCCGAGCCTACCTTCATTCTCATTGACACGGCGATTGTGGGCCACATCGGCGACGCTGCCTTGGCGGGCCTCTCCATCGGATCCACCATTATTCTGACGGCTGTTGGCCTGTGTATTTTCCTGGCGTATTCCACCACTGCCCAAGTCGCGCATCTGCTGGGAGCCGGCAAACGACGCGAAGGATTGCAGGCCGGCATTGACGGGCTTTGGCTGGCCTTGGGCATTGGACTTGCACTTGGCATTGCGCTTTTTGCCGCCGCCGAACCGTTATGTCGTGCGTTAGGCGGGCAAGGGGAGGTGCTGCATCAAGCCACGCTGTACACGCGTGCGGTGGTGTTGGGAGCGCCGGGCATGCTGCTGGTATATGCAGCGAACGGCATTTTCCGCGGCTTGCAGAAGGTACGCATCACCCTGATCGCAGCGGTCAGTGGCGCCATCTTGAACACTGTGCTGGAAGTGCTGTTCGTACTGGTCTTCCGCTGGGGCATCACCGGTTCAGGTGCAGCTACGTTGATTGCGCAATGGTATATGGGCTTATTCCTGGTTGTCCCAGCGATTCTGTGGGCGAAGGCCGACGGTGCAAGTCTGCGGCCACGTATAAGTGGTATTGCCGCAGCCGGCGGCGACGGCATTCCGTTGTTCATCCGCACGCTGGCGATTCGTGCGGCGATGGTGGTCACGGTGGCCAGCGCCGCACGCATGGGCACCTCGGTGTTGGCGGGATTCCAAGCGGTGAACTCAAGCTGGAACTTTGCCATGAATATGTTGGATTCGGTCGGCATCGCCGGCCAAGCTCTGGTGGCCACCGCCTTAGGAGCGGGCAATCGAGTCCGGGCCAGGGAACTCACGCGTGCGACCGGTCGCATGGGTGCACTCACCGGCACGGTTATTGGCTTGGGGTTCGCGGTTATCGGGCTGTTTGCCGGGCACTTCTTCTCCCCCACGCCACATATCCAACTGTTGATTGCTGCCGGCATGGTGACCATGGGACTGTTCTTCCCATTACAGGGCTGGATGATGGCCATTGACGGTATCCTGATCGGCGCACGCGATTACCGCTATTTGGCAGTCACTTGCACATTGACCGCAGTGGCGTATGTCGCAATCATTACGCCACTCGCCAATTACGCCGAATCTCAAGTAACCAGCGACATCGCGCGCACCATACTGCTATGGGCGACGTTCAATATCATTCTGATGGGCGGGCGCGGGCTCTTCAATGGCTGGCGCGTCCGCGGTGATGATTGGATGGAATAGAGATACGAATGGCAGCATATGCTGCCATTCGTACTATTTAATAGGTCTCTCCCTCCGTCCGCCTTCGGCGTCCACCTCCCTCATCAGAGGGAGGCAATGTATTACATCGCGGCTCGTACTGCGGAATACATGGTGTGCACGATCTGCTCACGCCACTTCGACCAGCCGTATTTCTTGGTGATGGACTCGCCTGCGGTGGCCCCAAGGGAGGAACCGTCCGCACGCGTGAGGTCGTACAGCATATCCAGCAGGAGCTTGTCATGATGCAGACGATCGGCGAGATCAGCGGCAACGGCCGGATCATTCGGATCCTTGCCGGTCGCGAATTCCGAAAGCGTCAGATGTTCGCGCACGAGCACAGTTGCCCAGTCAATAATCTGCTGCGGGTATCCCATACGCTTCAGAATCACCGGCACATGGCGGGCGCCTTCGGCGGCATGGTCGCGAACGAAGGCGCGCTTGCCGATGTCATGCGTGATGGCTGCAAGCAATAGCGCCTGATAATGCTCGTCGTCGTAGCGCCCACCGGCCGGTGTATCGCGTGTGATGCGTGAGGTGACTTCCACCATGTGGCGGTCAATGGTGTATCGGTGCGCGGCCGATGCGGATGGACGGTTGCGGATACCCAGCCATTCAGGCATCCAACGGCCGGGAATGTCTACGAAGTCGATGCTTTCCCACACATCCATGAGTTCCGGACCGCAAGCCAGCAAACGCACGAACAATTCACGCGATTCATCATCCCACTGGTTATCGCGAATCGGGCATTTCTTCAAGTTCACCAATGTGGATGGATTGATCGGCAATCCAAATTCGCCGGATGCCACGGCCATGCGCAATGCCAGCTTGGCGTCTTGGGTGGGGTCAACACCAGGTGCCAAAACAAGCTCGCCCTCATGCTTGGCGATGCCCGGGGCCACGATGTCGAACTGCGGGGCTTCGCGCTTGCCTCCGGCACGTTGCGAGAACATTTGGAAGAACGCGAAGCGTGGCTTCTCATGGGTCAGTGAATGCTCGGCACGGGAAGCGGTGGAATCCAAAGCAAAGGAAATACGGCGACCCAGGCGGGCGAGCATCGTCTGCAAGTCATCGATGGAGTAGGCCGCACGCTCTTCCTCCGGCCAAGTCGGATCCGCGAGACCCAGCATCGCCGCCACTTTGGCCTGATACGGGGTCAGCAGCAGATTCGTATCTTTGCCGGCGACCAGATGAATGCAGTCGCGCACATCGAGCAGTCGCTCCACAGCTTCGTCATAGCTGCCATGTGGGCGGTCAGCCAGCCAAGAGGTGGCGAGTGCGGAAACTAACACCGAGTCACGCAAGCCTCCGCGCGCCTCCTTGATATCCGGCTGGTTCACGTACTGGAGTCGCGCGAATTCATCCAGTCTGGATTTGGCGGAATCAAGCAGCTCCGGCAGACGCTTGCGCGCGGCTTTGCGCCAGCGTTCCAGAATCGAGGCGGCTGTGGTACGAATCAGCTCGGTGTCCCCTGCGATAGGCTTCACATCAAGCCAGCCCATGGCTGCGGGCAGATCATGGTCCGTGACTTCCTCGCACTGGGCGCGTGTGCGAATGGAATGGTCCAAATCAAGTCCGCTGTCCCACAACGGATACCACAGCTTGTTGGCGAGCTCATTGAGCTGCTGATCATTGACAGCACGCGGCTCGTAGATAATCACCAAATCAAGATCCGAGCTGGGGCCGATTTGGCCTCGGGCCAGGGAACCGACCGCGGCGAAACCGATACCGGAATCAGGCACGGTGAATGAAACGGCCTCGCAGGCTTCGCTCCATAACTTCGTCAGGCTCTGCATGGCCAATTCGGTGCGTGCCTTGCGCTTCGCCGTGCCGTTGCGATAGACGCCATCCGCATCCGGCTGGCTCATCTCCATGAATCGCTGCTTCAAACCATCTACTGCCGATGCCATTGCCCCAGATCTTTCATCGTGTCATACATACAAAAATGTAAAAAGTCCCCGCACGGCGACAAACGCAACGTGCGGGGACCTGTCTTATTTCATAGCCCGAACCTCAAAAGAGGATGATCGGACGCCTTATCAGATCGCGGCGGAACCGGTCTCGCCGGTACGCACGCGGGTCACGGAGTCAAGCGGGGCAACCCACACCTTGCCGTCACCGATGGTGCCGGAGCCGGCGGACTTGACGATCACGCCAACCAGCGTTTCGGCATCGGCGTCATCGGCCAGAACCTCGATGCGAATCTTCGGAATCAGATCCACGGTGTATTCAGCGCCGCGGTAGACCTCGGTGTGGCCACGCTGGCGGCCGTAGCCGTTAGCCTCGGACACGGTCAGACCGTGCACGCCGGCAGCTGCGAGAGCCTCCTTGACGTCGTCGAGCTTATGGGGCTGGATGATAGCGGTGATTAGCTTCATCTCACTTCACCTCCTTGAGAACGGAGCTGGCAGTACCAGCAAAATCGTAAGCACGTTCGCCCTGATCGGCAAGATCGATGCCGCCGACTTCCTGAGCCTCGGTGACGCGCCAGCCGATGGTCTTCTCAAGAGCGAAGGCGATGATGGCGGTGATCACTGCGGAGTAGAGGATGGCGACGAGAGCGATGAGGAACTGAACGACGAGCTGCTTCCAGTCGCCGCCAGCCAGCAGGCCGGTGCCCTCACCGAAGAAGCCGACGAGCAGGGTGCCGGTGAAACCACCAACGCCGTGGACGCCAACAACGTCGAGGGAGTCGTCGTAGCCGAACTTGAACTTCAGACCGCAGGCGAGGCAGGTCAGGATGCCGACGATGGCGCCGAGCACGATGGCCCACAGCGGGGAGACCACATCGGCGGCCGGGGTGATGCCGACCAGGCCGGCGACCATACCGGAGGCAGCGCCCATGGCGGTGTAGTGACCGGAACGAATCTTTTCAGTGAAGCCCCAGGAGAGCATTGCGGCAGCGGTTGCGGCGGAGGTGGAGACCCAGGCGTAGCCGGCGGTGCCGTTGGCGGCGAAGGCGGAACCTGCGTTGAAGCCAAACCAGCCGAACCACAGCAGGAAGGCGCCGAGCATCACGAACGGAACGTTGTGCGGACGGAACGGCTGGGTGCCGAAGCCCTTACGCTTGCCGATGATCAGCACGATGATCAGGGCGGCGACTGCAGCGTTGATGTGGACGACCGTACCACCTGCGAAATCGTGAGCAGTTGCGCCGATGGCCTTGGAAATCGCGCCGTCACCGGAGAGCAGACCACCGTTCCAGACCATGTGGGCCATAGGAGCGTAATCGAAGGTGATCCACAGGGCGACGAAGATCATCCAGGTGCTGTACTTGACGCGCTCTGCGATAGCGCCGCAGATCAGGCCGACGGTGATCATCGCGAAGGCCACCTGGAAGGCAACGTCAACGGAAACCGGGTAGTTGTTGGAGTTCAGACCGGTGGTGGTGAACACACCGTCCTGGGCGACCATGGAGTCCTTCAGCAGGAATCCGCTGGCCGGATCGCCGAAGATGCCGCCGATATCGTTGCCGGCGTAGGCGATGGACCAACCCCACAGGGTCCAGATAATCATGGTGACCGACAGTGCAGCCGCCTCAAGCATCAACATGTTCAGAACGGCCTTGGCACGAACCATACCGCCGTAGAAGAACGCCACACCAGGCGTCATGAGGAAAACTAAGGACGCGGATGTGAGGATCCATGCGGTATTTCCGGAATCAAGCGCTCCCATGTCTACCTCCCTCTCTCTTTCGTTCATGGCGTCGAGGGTTCGGAAAATCTCGAAGCCCCGGCGTCTAGTTCCAATAAATGCCGTCCCCCTTGTGGGGGCTAACAGTTCGTCAGTAAAAGCCGGTCGCGTTTTCAATTCGTTACATCAAGTTACGCGATTGTTAAGCGCCAGAGCATGGATGCGACTCTTCAAGGAGGGGGATTTCGGCTTGATTCCAATGGATACGGCAGGGCCCCGAACTATGTTTCGAACATAATTCGGGGCCCTGTTTACGTGGTTTGCAGCGTTTCACGCGTTCATAACGTGGACGCTAGGCGTGCGATTTGCTCAGGCGAGGATGCCGTCGACGAAGCCTTCCGGATCGAACGGCGCCAAATCGTCCGGGCCTTCGCCAAGGCCGACGAGCTTGACCGGTACGCCAAGCTCCTTCTGCACGCTGATCACGATGCCGCCCTTGGCGGAACCGTCCAGCTTGGAGAGCACCACGCCGGTGATGCCGATGGCTTCGGCGAACACCTTGGCCTGGGCCATACCGTTCTGGCCGGTGGTGGCGTCGAGCACCAGCAGCACTTCGCCCACCGGCAGCTGCTTTTCGGTGACGCGGCGGATCTTGCCGAGCTCATCCATCAGGTTCGACTTGTTCTGCAGGCGGCCCGCGGTGTCGATGATCAACACGTCGGCATCCGACTCCTTGGCCTTGCCGGCGGCTTCAAAGGCGACCGACGCCGGGTCGGCACCATCCTTGTCCGAGCGGACGACCGGCACGTTGACGCGAGCGCCCCAGGTTTCCAGCTGATCCGCGGCGGCGGCACGGAAGGTGTCGGCGGCGCCCATCACCACCTGCTTGCCTTCCGCCACGAACAAGCGGGCGAGCTTGCCGGCCGTAGTGGTCTTGCCAGTGCCGTTCACACCAACCATGATGATCACGGATGGCTTGTCCGCACCCGGCTTTTCGGCATTCAGACGGCGGTCGGTATCGCGGCCCACCAAGTCAAGCAGCTTTTCCTTCAACGTGGCGCGCACTTCGGCCGGATCCGATTTGCCGGTGATACGGGCGTCGGTCCTCAAATCATCGACCAGCTGGGCGGAGGCTTCCGCACCGACATCGGCGAGCAGCAGCGTATCCTCCACGTCCTCCCAGTCGGATTCGGACAGATTGTCCTTGGCGAGGATGTCGAACAGCGCCTTGCCGAACGGGTTGCCGGACTTGGCGAGCTTCGCCTTGAGCCTGGTCAGTCGCGAACCTACGGATTCCGGGGATTCCGGTTCAGCAGCCGGCTCAGCGGACTGTGCAGACTGAGTACTCTGAGCGGCATCACTGGCATCAGCCGCGGCCTCAGCCTCGGCTTCGGCAGCCTCCGCAGCCAAGCGCGCGTCCGCCGCCGCCTTGGCGTCACGCGTACGTTGATCATCAGGTGCAACCTTGCCCATCGCGCGGTCAAGGTCACGTTTGCGGGACTTGGAGAGCCAAATGCTCAGGGCAATCAGCACAACCGCTACGACGATCACGCCAATAACGGCCAAAACAGTATTCATTTCCATACCTGACAGTCTAAGTGTGGGCCTTCCCGTACAACCGATACAGCCTTATGCCGCCCACGGAATTTCGCCGATCACCGGCACCGACGCTCCCACCGACTAAGGTGGTCGGCATGGCACATTCCTCACGTATGACTTCACTGCAGCGACGAGAACAACTCATCACGGTCGGGCGCGCACTGTTCGCGGCCAAAGGATTCGAAGCAGTGAGCATGGAGGAGATCGCCGCACACGCCAAGGTTTCCAAACCAATCGTCTATGAGCATTTCGGCGGCAAAGAGGGCCTGTACGCGGTGATTGTGGACCGCGAGATGCGTGCGCTGATCAGCACGTTGGCGGACGCGTTGGACGCCCCCACCTTGCATCCGCGCCAAATCGTGGAACGCACGGCTCTGGCGCTGCTGACATATATAGAGGAGAATTCCGAAGGGTTCCAGGTGTTGGTACGCGATTCGCCTAGCACCGACCCATCCGGCTCGTTCAGTTCGCTGCTAGGCGATATTTCGATGCGCGTGGAGGACATTCTTTCCGAAGCGTTCAAGCGTCAGAAGCTTTCGACCAAGGGCGTACCGTACTATGCGCAGATGCTGGTTGGCATGACCGTATTCACCGGCCAGTATTGGGCGGATAGGCCGAAGGTAAGCAAGGAGCAGCTGGCGGCCTACATTGTGGATTTGGCGTGGCATGGCCTGAGCAGGCTTGATTCCAAGCCTCAATTGCGATTCGAAGGTGCGCGGGCGCATCGCGAGGCCCAACGCACGGCCCAGCACGAGGCGCGACAGCAGCAACTGCAGTCTCATCTCAGTCCAGACTTAGGGCCAAGTGACGATACTGGCAATGCCAACGATGCTCAGACAGGCACCGAGCCGCAGAACATGGGCGCAGAGCAACAACTTGCGTAACGACTGCGCCATGAACACCCGCAAGGTGCTACGGTTTGAACAGCACAACGAAAACGAACATATCGAATTATCGATTGCACATAATCGACCGAACCATGTGAGGACGTAACGAGTATGGCCAACGCGGTGACAACGGCAAAGACGCTCACGTTTGTGATTCCCGCATACAATATGGAGTCCTATCTTGACCGTTGCGTCAATTCAGTGCTCTCCGCCTCAAATCCCGAGGATATTGAAGTGCTGATCGTGGATGATGGTTCGAAAGACGGCACGCTGGCATACGCGCAGAAGCTGGAGCGCAACAACCCCGGCATCGTCCGTGCGATCCATCAGGAGAACAAAGGCCATGGCGGCGCGGTGAACACCGGCATCGCCGCAGCCACCGGCATGTACGTCAAAGTGGTGGATGCGGATGATTGGGTGGACCCGCAGGCCATCAACACCGTAATGGACACACTGCGTGCGCAGCGTGAAACGACCGAGCCCATCGACATGCTGGTGACCAATTATGTGTATGACAAAGTGGCCAAGCGGTATAAGCACACGGTGAACTTCCGACGTGTGATTCCCTCTGGCCGCGTGCTCGGCTGGGACGATCTGGGGCATTTCGGCCTGGCGCAATACATCATCATGCATGCGCTCACCTTCCGCACGCAGGTGGTGCGTGATTCCGGCCTGAAGCTGCCGGAGCACACGTTCTATGTGGACTTCTATTACTCCTACCAGCCGTTCCCATGGGTCAAGCGCATTCAGTACTTGGATGTGCCGTTCTACCATTACTTCATCGGCCGCGAGGGCCAGAGCGTGCAGACCGACGTGATGATTCGCCGCGTCGATCAGCTGCGCTTGGTGAATCGTCTGATGACCGAGGCCACGCCGGAACGCGGCACGGTGCCCGAGGGACTGTACCGCTATATGATTCACTTCCTGGCGATTGAGTCCTCGGTGACTTCTGTGTTCCTGATTCTTTCGCGCGATAAGGCCAACTATGCCAAGAAGAAGGAACTGTGGGAGGCGATTGACGCGTACTCGCCCGCCATCGGCCATGATGTGCGCGGTAAGCTGATGTCTCGTGCGATCAACCTTCCCGGTTCGGTGGGCCGTTGGATTGTGCGCAACGGCTACACCATCGCCGAGAAAGTCGTCGGTTTCAACTAAGGCGAGTCAGCATAGCGCTAGTCCGTCCAGCGGTCGGACATGGCGAAGCTATTGTGCATGAGATTGCTGGCAGTGTAGACCACGTTGTGCAGCAGCTTGGTCGTATGCTTGCGCAGGTAATCAGCCATCTGCTGGTTTGCCGCCTCCAGTGCGGACTGCACGGACGGCGCAGCGTTTGATTCTGCCTCACCGGCAAGCTGCATATCCTCCAACGCGATATCGGTCTGCTCCACCAGCCGGTGGCCGAACGCACGCACACCTTCCGCATACCCTTCGATGGCATTATGCGTTTCAAACCAATGTGCGTCCGCCACCACGGCGATCAGGCGGTTCGTCCAATACAGATTGTCGGTGGAAACCTCCGGCGTGGTATCACGCAGGTAATCCGGCGTATCGCGCACGTTCGCGTAGAACGGGGCAATCGTGGTGAATGGGCCGGAACCGAAGGAGACCCACATCACCGCGCGATTAGCGGCCGGCTCGTAAGGACGCAGCTGAATAGCCACCATGTGCCCGGTGCGATTCACACCAATCGGGCGATAACGGTGGCGTGATTCCGCCGTGCCCTTGGTGCCATACGGATCGTATGGCGTGCCTTCAAAGTGGCTGGAAAGCAGGAAGTCCACGTCCTCCAGACTCACCTTGCTTTCCGGCACACGGCACCACGGGATATCGTCGGATTCAGGCGTGTATTGTGCGGCTGGGGAATCCCAATCCTCGCTGGGATTCAGGTGGCGCTGCATATACCAGGCGCGCGGCGTGTTATAGATATGGTCCTTCGGCGTGCTCGCGCCAAATACCTTGCGCGGATTGAATCGGTTTGGCAGCGCTTCCACTCGTGCCTTGACGCGTGCTTCCCTATTGGCTGCCGCCGAATCGGTATCGGCTGCAACCACAGCCGAGCCGGAGCCGGCAGCACGGCGGGCATGGGACCCGGTGCGCGAGCCGGTGCCGTGAGCATGGCGGCCACCAGTCGCAGCCGGGGTGCCCATCGTGCGGTCGAGATGATGTTCTGCGATGAATTCGCGCAAATCAGCGCTGCACATGTATTCGCGTTGACGGCCGAACGCATCGGTGAAGCTGAAGTCGTCGATGCCCAGCTGATTCGGAATCGTGGCGTAGCAATCGTCCGGTACACGGCGGGCAATCCAATGGTGGCCGCCGATGGTTTCCACATACCAGATCTCATTCACATCGGAGATAATCACACCGTTGGATTCATAGGTGCCATAGGTTTCCAGCAGCTCGCCCAGCCGCTTGACGCCTTCGCGTGCGTCAGTCACATATGGCAGTACCAGAGTGATGATATCTTCTTCGCCGATGCCTCCCGGCTGTTCGGGCTGGTAATCGGCATCCTCCGGTTCGCCTACGGCAGGGCGGAGCTCGACCATCGGGTCGGCTGCGAGCACACGCTCGTTGACGGCGATGGTTTCAGTGGCGCTCATCGCCACGTTATGTTCATTCGTTCCGGCTTCCGCCAGAACGCCTCGATTGTGCAATACGTTCGGGGCGATGGTGTAGCGGCAGGGATTATCCGGCAAATCTATGGCCACGTGACTCAATACACTCACATAATGCCGTGGCTGGTCTTCAGGCGCTACAGCGACCAGATGCTTGGGATCGTAACGGCCGGAGCCGGAATCGTCATCACGGGCGATGATGGTCGAGCCGTCGTAACTTGCGTTCTTGCCAATGAGAATCGTGGTGCATGACATGTTGCCCCACTCTAGGAGCCGAAGTGGTCGGTGTCCACATGCGCAACGCCGATTATGCATTGTCCGGCATTCGCGTGTATCTTAGAAACGTTGCCCCTCTAGCTCAACGGTTAGAGCAGCGTCCTTTTAAGTCGTGGGTTGTGGGTTCGAATCCCACGGGGGGCACAAATAAACCCTTGGAATCTCAACGATTCCAAGGGTTTTTGCTTACAGATCCTCGTAAATCAGCAGACTGGCCTGTGCGATCTTATGCCAGCTGGCCCCATCGGTCATAATGACCATCGCATAATCGCCTTTGTCGCATCGCACAATCGCCGCATCATTAAGCAGACTGTCCAAGAACCCGACCTTGTCTTGCACCACGCCATCCGAGCCGATGCCAGTGGGGATGCCCTCGCGATACACCTGCTCACCCATAAGTTCGAACAAGTGATTCGCAGAATCCGCACTGACAATAGAGTTGCTGTAATAGCCTTTCAGCACAGTGGCCAGATCGTTGGCGGTTGTGGTCATATCGCCATATTGGAAATTGGTGTTATTCGCACCGATTTCATGCGCCTGCTCAGTCAACGAATCAAAACCATAACGAGTCAGCCACGCCTCCGGACAATCATTATCCGAATCGACGATCATCGTCGCCATACAAGAACTCAACGTCATGCCGTTAAGCGTGCTATCCCACGTCAAATCGCCTGATTCCACCGCATGAATCATCGAATAAGCCACAAATAGCTTATATGTGCTGGCTGAGGTGGTCACCGCATCCGCATTGATTTGCAGCTTGGATTTCCCTGTACTCAGGTCATATACAGCCACCGAATACGTAGCATCACCAAATAGCTGGCTCAGCTTATCTTTCGTATTTCCTTGAGTGGGCAACCCTTCGTACAGCTCGAAATTATCCACTTCGGTAATCGAGATGCCAACTGGCGAGTTGCTGCCGCTGGCAAGCATGGATGCCAACGAGCTGGCCGTGCTGCCGGCATCAATCGCGCGAGAGGCATAGCCTTTAACCGCGAACAATGACGGCACCACGCCATCATCAACGGCTTTCTGCGCCACTTGAAGGGCGACTCCATGAGATTTCAGCTGCTTGATCAACGTAGAACTGATGATGGTCACGTCCAGCTGAGTGTTATCTTGCTCGTTCGCGGTTGTGCTGACGGCCTTGGCGACGCTATTGGCAGGTAGGCTCCAGCTGCCATCGTCATACGTGAATGTGACACCGTCACCCAGTGCGGCATTAATGGTCTTCAGCAATTGCTGAGCCGCATCTATCGAAACGGTCGGCTGCACGATGTTCATCTCAATGGTCGCAGTAGCCAAATCATCATCGGTGTCGCTGCTGGCGAAACTGGAACCTGCGGCTTTGCGAATATCGCTGGCGTTGAAGGTGTACCCAACCGAGGGTGCCACCGCCCGCAAAGCACCGTCGGTAAATTTCACCGATGCATTGACCGCATCTGCATGCGTCTGGCCTTTCGAGGCGCCGAACGCATCAGGTAGGTCATCGGATGTGGTGTTGTGCACGAACAGCCACGAGAAAGGGATGACGCGCTGTGCCAGCGAATGCCGGGATGCCGACTTGGCACGCGCATCGTAATCCACAGTGATTCCGGCTTGTTTTGCAGTAAGCGTCACCTTGGTTGATGTAGTGGCATCCGTGAGCGTCACCTTACGTTGCAATGTACGGGCATTCAATTGTTGAGCCGCACCATGAGCGCTCTGCCCGCCAACCGAATAGCCGTCAAGCGTCGCCAAAGGGTAAAAACGATCAGACGGCCATAGCAGCTGGAATACTTCAACGAGCAGAACCAGGCCAAAGCAGGCAACCATGATGCGTCGGCGAGTGTACACACTGCCGCTCAACACAGAAAAGCGGCCAAAACGCCGTTTCGCGGGAGTGTGTTTGCCGCAGTCCGCGGAACTGAGATTCCTCAATGTCGTATGCAGGTATGCCAGGTTTTCCCCGCAGACTTTTGGGTGGATGCCGCAGATTTCGGCTTTCGTCCCCGGTGCTTCATGTCGATCAGGCTGACGGGCTCCGCGCGATGCTCGGCACGCTCTGAATCCGGCAGAGAAACATAGTGAGACGGCGGAAACGAAGGTGGTGTTTTAGGCATGCGTGTACTTCATAAATCGCTAGCAGATACATTGGAATCAAATAGTGGACACTATTTTTCTCCAAGAGGATGACATGACACATTCGTAGACTACGTAGCGAAAAGTACGACGTGATTTCGCTGAATGTTTACTTATAAACCAGCGCAAGGCAACGCTTCGCAAGCACATGATCCACACTGTTTTCGTTTATCCATAAACATCTTGCAAATGGACGCTTTTCAACCAAGTGAGGCTTGATATGAAGCAAAGTGCCTCACATCATAATATTTTTCGTATCGCTTCTAGCGATACATGCCAGGCGAGGTCTACGCTTAGAAAATATGAGTGAACTTTCCAATTGGAGCAATCCGCTGCGCGATTCGCGCGATCTGCGCCTGCCCCGCATCGCCGGCCCGTGCAGCCTGGTGATCTTCGGCGTCACCGGTGATCTGGCGCAGAAGAAGCTGCTGCCAGCCGTCTACGATCTCGCCAACCGCGGCCTCTTGCCGCCAAGCTTCGGCCTGACCGGCTTCGCCCGCCGCGACTGGACGCAGGAGCATTTCATTGAATTCGTGAAAACCGCCGTTCAGGCCCGTTGCCGCACGCCGTTCAAGGAATCGACGTGGAAGAACCTTGCCGCAGGTATTCGCTTCGTGCGCGGCACGTTCGACGACCCGGAGGCTTTCGAGCGTCTGAGCGCCACCGTGCAGGAGCTCGATCGCGACCGTGGCACCCGTGGCAATCATGCGTTCTACATGTCCGTGCCGCCGCGCGCCTTCCCGATCGTGGCCAAGCAGCTGGCCGCATCCGGCCTGTCCCGTTCCTCTGAGGGCGCTTGGCGTCGCGTGATTATCGAGAAGCCGTTCGGCCATGATCTGGCCAGCGCCAAGGAACTCGACCATGTGGTCTCCGAGGTGTTCGACCCGAGCTCGGTGTTCCGCATTGACCATTACCTTGGCAAGGAAACCGTGCAGAACCTCTTGGCCTTGCGCTTCGCCAACGCCATGTATGAGCCAATCTGGAACGCGAACTATGTGGACCATGTGCAGATCACGATGGCCGAGGATATCGGCATCGGCGGCCGCGCCGGCTACTACGACGGCATCGGCGCCGCACGCGATGTAATCCAGAACCATCTGCTGCAGCTTATGGCACTGACCGCCATGGAAGAGCCGGTGAGCTTCACCGCCAAGGATCTGACCGCCGAGAAGACCAAGGTGCTTTCCGCAGTGCGTCTGCCGAAGGATCTTTCGCTGCACACCGCCCGCGGCCAGTACGCCAAAGGCTGGCAGGGCTCGCACGAAGTGGTCGGCTACTTGGAGGAGAAGGGCATCGACCCGGCTTCCACCACCGAAACCTACGCCGCAATCGAACTTGATATCGATACCCGCCGCTGGGCCGGCGTGCCGTTCTATTTGCGTACCGGCAAGCGTCTGGGCAAGCGTGTGACCGAAATCGCCGTGGTGTTCAAGCGCGCGCCACACCTGCCATTCGAGCAGACCGCCGTGCGCGAACTCGGCAAGAACGCCATCGTGATTCGCGTGCAGCCGGACGAGGGTGTGACCATGCGCTTCGGCGCCAAGGTACCGGGCGGCACCACGATGGAGGTCCGTGACGTGAACATGGACTTCAGCTACGGCCGCTCCTTCACCGAGAATTCGCCGGAAGCCTACGAGCGCCTGATTCTTGACGTGCTGTTGGGCGATCCGCCGCTGTTCCCGACCACCGAAGAGGTGAACCTCAGCTGGGAAATCCTCGATCCGATTGAAGAGTTCTGGTCCACGCTCGGCCAGCCGCAGCCCTACCGTGCAGGCACGTGGGGACCGGCCGAAGCCGATGAGATGCTGGCGCGCGAAGGCCGCCACTGGAGGATGCCATGATCATCGATCTGCCAAATACGCGCACGCGCGAAATCGCCCATAAGATTGAGCAGCTGCACGAGGAGCGCGGCGAATCCGCCACGGGCCGTGTACTGACCCTGTTGATTTCCGCGGACGACAGCGAACTTGAGCATGCGCTGGAAGTCGCGAATGCGGCCAGCCGTGAGCATCCATGCCGTGTGATCGCAATCGTGCCGGATACAGATTATGAAGCTGATACCGCCGAGGCCGGCGTGAAGGCCATGGAGAAGACCGACAATCCGGCCATCGACCTGACCGACGGACCGGCTGAGTCGAATCTCAATGCCCAGGTGCGTTTCGGCGCCGATGCCGGCGCTGGCGAAATCATCATCCTGCGCCCGCGCGGCGGCCTCATCAATCACCCGGATACGTTGGTGATTCCGCTGCTGGTGCCTGATGTGCCGGTGGTGGCGTGGTGGCCGACGAACCCGCCGTCCAACCCGTCCAAGGATCTGATGGGCGCCATGGCTCGCAGCCGCATCACCGATGCATTGCGCTCCAACAACCCTGAAGCCACCATCGAGCGTTTGCGCCGTAATTGGACGCCGGAAGACATCGATTTGTCGTGGACCCGTCTGACCGTCTGGCGCGCCATGCTCGCTTCCATGCTCGATCAACCACCGCATCTGCCGATTACCGCGGTAAAGGTGACTGGCCCCGACGAGTTCCTGCCAATGGATCTGCTATGCGCATGGCTGAGGTTGAAGCTTGGCGTGAATGTGGACGTGGAGTATGTGAACGATGCCGAAGCCGTGACCGGCGTGTATCTCACGCGCGCTGACGGCGTGGTATCGCTTGAGCGCCCACATGAGGATCAGGCATTGATTTCGATGCCTGGCCAGACGCCGCAGGCCATTTCCGTGCCGGTGCGCACGATTGAAGACTGCCTGACCGAGGAATTGCGCCGCATCGATCCGGATGAGGTGTACGCCGAAGTCATCAATGAAGGCTGGGACCTGATTCGGCACTAAGTCCCATTACTTCCCTCAGCTAGTTATCCTTAGCTGAGGGAAGTTTTTTTATTGAAGGAATAATCGTTATGGCAAACCGCACACTTATCGTGTATCCCAATAAAAATTTGATGCTGCAGGCAGATGCGCAGCGTTTGGTGCTGGCGCTGCTGGATGCGCTGAACGAACGACTAGCTGACGGCAGCCATCGCGCACGCGTGGATGTGGCGCTGTCCGGCGGTTCGGCAGCGCAGCCGCTGGGCTTGGTATTATCGGATCCTTTGGCTGATTCCATTGACTGGTCTCGCGTGCACTTCTGGTTCAGTGATGAGCGTTTCGTGCCGGCTTACGACACTGATCGCAATGCGCTGGAAGCCCGCCGTCTGCTGCTGGACCGGCTCGTTGCCGAGGGCAAACTGCCGGAAGCGAACATCCATGAGATGCCGGCGGACACTCGTTCCGCCGATGAAATCGCTACCGTTATGGCCAATGCGGAAAGCAGTGACGCCGACGTGCGCGCTGCGGCAGACACCGATAACGCAACACTGCTGGATGCCGCCGCTCGCGAATACGAACAGGAGCTGATTCGCGAGATGGGCCCAGAACCGGTGTTCGACCTGATGATTCTGGGCATGGGGCCGGATGGTCATTATGCATCGCTGTTCCCCGCATCTTCCGGTCATCACGAAGTGGACGTCACCGATCGGCTGACCGTGGGCGTGAGTCACTCCCCCAAGATGCCGCCGTTGCGTATTTCCTTGACCTCGCCGCTGATCGCCCGTTCCCGCCACACTTGGTTCTTCGCAGCCGGCGCAGGCAAGGCCGATTCATTGGCTCACGTATTCGCCCGACCTAATAATCCGGAGTACCCGTCCTCCTATGCGGGCGGCACCGAGGAATTCGTCTGGTTCTCCACCGAAGAGACCGTCACCAAACTGTAAATACAAAAACACCTCATCAAACGTACTCTGAGGATGATTCAGCGTACGTTTGATGAGGTGAGGGGGCGGACTCAGGCCTGCTGCTCTTCAGGCTGACCTTCTTCGCCTCCGGCCCCTGCAATTACGGACTCGCTCTACGAGCGAGACTCAGTGTTGGCTCGATGGCATAGCCACCGAGCACTGAGCCGGTCGGACAGCCCACAGGGCTGTCCTTAAGCCTGAAAGCGAAGCTATGCTTCGATTTCAGGCTTACCCGGCTCAGCCCATAACGTGTGGAATACGCCGGGCTTGTCTACGCGGCCGTAGGTGTGGGCGCCGAAGAGGTCGCGCTGGGACTGGGTCAGGGCGGTGGGCAGGCGCTTGGAGCGCAGACCGTCGTAGTAGGCCAGGGAGCTGGAGAACACCGGGGTCGGGATGCCGGCTTCGATAGCGCGAACAATCACATGACGCCATGCATCCTGGGATTCACCGATGATCTTCTCGAAGTACGGGTCGAACAGCAGGGAAGCCGGCGGGTTATCGCCCTTGAAGGCCTCGGTGATGCGGTCGAGCAGGAACTGGGCTCGAATGATGCAGCCGCCACGCCAAATGCGTGCCACTTCGGACAGGTTGATATCCCAGCCGTATTCCTTAGCACCATCCTGAATCTCATTCAGGCCCTGGGCGTAGGCCACGACCTTGGATGCGAACAGTGCCTTGCGCACATCCTCCACGAATGCGGCCTTGTCTTCGCCGGCCAGGTCGATGGTCTTGTTCGGGCCAGCCAGGCCTTCCTTCTGGGCGGCTTCACGCAGCTCGCCGTGGGAAGACAGGGCGCGTGCGAACACGGACTCGCCGATGGAAGCCACCGGGGAACCGAATTCCAGACCGGTCTGCACGGTCCAAGTACCAGTGCCCTTCATGCCGGCGTGATCGACGACCACGTCCACGAACGGCTTGCCGGTCTCGGCGTCCTTGTGGTGCAGAATCTCAGCGGTGATCTCGATCAGGTAGGAATCAAGGTCGCCCTTGTTCCACTCCTCGAACACATCGCCGATCTCCTCGGCATCCATGCCCAGGCCACGACGCAGAATATCGTAGGCCTCACCGATCACCTGCATGTCGGCGTACTCGATGCCGTTGTGCACCATCTTGACGAAGTGGCCGGCGCCATCGGTACCGATGTGGGTCACGCACGGTTCACCATTCACCTTGGCAGCGATGGATTCGAGAATCGGGCCCAAAGTCTTCCAGGATTCCGCAGTGCCACCGGGCATCAGGGACGGGCCGTTCAGCGCGCCTTCCTCACCGCCGGACACACCGCAACCCACGAAGTGGAAGCCCTTGGCACGCACTTCCTTCTCGCGCTTGATGGTGTCCTTGAAGAAGGAGTTACCGCCATCCACAATGATGTCGCCCGGCTCGAACACCTCTTCAAGCTGCTCAATCACGGCATCGGTCGGCGCACCGGCCTTGACCATGATGACGGCGGTGCGTGGGCGCTTCAGGGAGGCCGCGAACTCCTCCAGCGTCTTGGCCGGCACGAAGTTGCCTTCAGTGCCATGCTCGTTCATCAGCTTTTCGGTACGGGAGTAGTGACGGTTGAACAGGGCCACCGTATTGCCGTGATGCGCCAGGTTGCGCGCCAGGTTGGAGCCCATTGCGGCCAGTCCAATAACACCGATATTTGCTGTAGCTTCGGCCATCTGCCTTGCCTTTCCTTGCAGTATTAAGGAACGATTCTTCCGGAATCCAAGTCTATCCTTGACACCGGAAGCCCGCACGGCCCGTCTTACGCTCATCGCGTAGCGCCTACATACGGCCGGCTTTGGCGAGGTCGATGGTCATGGTTTGGAAGCGGGCGGCCATGTAGTCGTTGCCGTAATGTTCGCTGAACCAGAGGGCAGCTGGCGAGGTTTGCGGCTGACCGGCGAGCCTGCCATACCAGCAGTCGAGCGCCATCAGCGTGAATACGATGTCGATGATCATCAGCACCGCGCACACTGCGGTCAACGAATACCGCACTTTCCATGGGATGCGATTGATCAGCGCCAGCATGCGCGGCAGCAGCCAGCGCACCCACACCAATCCAATCAGGCCCCAGAAGAACATGTATTTGCCGGACGTGCGGCCATCGATGGAGAGCCACTGGCCGGTGTAGTCCCAAGCGGTGATGCCGAACGCCACCTCCATGAACCAGCTGGTCACGTACTCGAAGGTGCCGCCGATCACCGCCGAGGCGCAGAAAATCAGTCCGGCGTTCGCTTTCCAAAGGCGATTCAAAAACACGGTGACCAGCACCGCTCCACAGCCGTAAATCGGCGAGAACGGACCCCATAACAGGCCTGCGCGATCCTGCAGTTCACCGTGATACAGCGCAAAGTGATAGATGGTTTCGATGATGAGACCGCCCACGGATGCGATGGTGAACAGCCAGAAGATATTGAAGAAATCCAGTGCGATGTAGCCTTTGCCGCTTTGGTCACGGCCGAGCATACCGGCGGCAAGCGCGGCATCGTATTCATCGCGGTCATCCATACGTTTGAGCGCGCGCTGCAGCCGGCGTTCTTCGCGCAATGAGGGGTCGGCGGTCACTGAAATCACCACGAGGATGATCATCTGAATCGCAGGCAGTACCAGATTCCAGCCCAAACCCTGCAGGGCCAGCGATAGCATGCCTTCCGCCAATGTGAGCGGCATCAGCACGTATGCCCAGCGCGCGGCATAGCGGCGACGATTGCGTAGCAACAGGATGCCGAAAACAATCAGGCATGCCGCATTGGTAATCAGCACCAACGTATGCAGAGCGGAAAGGATGAACGTGAGGCTCATGGCATCCACGTGCACACGGCCGGCGAGAATTTCGCGCACGCTGTAGATGGTGGCGAACACGGTAAACGGCAATGCGGCCAGACCATTGAGCAGAATCAGGATGCCATAGACGCGGGCCAGGATCGGCAGTCGCTTCGCGTCAAGGTCCATATCGGCACCGTCCAGTTCAGTGGCCACCAGGTCCGCTTCAATGGCGGACTCCTCGGCGGCAGCGGCAATACCGGATTTATTGAGTGATTCTTGTGCATGCGCCATACAGCCACGCTATCAGGCTCCGCACGACACGCCGTATGACTGTGCACGTTTCCAGTAATTGCAACAGGTAGCACATACTGCAATATTAAAGAACTTGCAAAACAACAGCACAGGCGTATATTTAGCAACTGGAAACGTGCACAGTGCTGTTTCAGGTTTGGTCAGCGTCAGACACATGCCGACCAAGAAGTCGCAAACCTGGCAATAGCATCACGCACACCGACACAACGATGTTCACTGTTCAACATCAACGAGGAGACACCATGGCATTACTGCCGAATCCGATTGTGCTGCAGCGCGCCGATCCATACGTGCTGCGCACCGATGATGGTTACCTATTCACCGGCTCCTACCCGGTGTACGACCGCATCACCCTTCGCCGTTCCAAGACCCTCTCCGGCCTGCAGCAGGCCGAGGAACACACCATCTGGCACAAGCACGAGAGCGGCACCGGCGAAATGAGCGAACTCATCTGGGCTCCGGAAATCCACCGAGTGAACGGCCAGTGGGTCATCTACTTTGCCGCCGCACACACCACCGAAATCGACCCGGTGGCCGACACCTTCCAGCACCGCGTATTCTGCCTGACCTGCGACGACGCCGACCCCATCACCGGCGAATGGGTTGAGCGCGGCAAGGTCGACACCGGCATGGATACCTTCGCACTGGACGCCACCAGCTTTGTGCACACCGATGGCCACCAGTACCTGATCTGGGCCCAGCAGGACCTCAACATCGAAGGCCACTCCAACCTGTACATCGCCCGCATGGAAAACCCGTGGACGCTCGCCACCAAGCCGGTGATGCTCAGCAAGCCGGAACTTGACTGGGAGAAAATCCGCTTCATCGTCGAGGAAGGCCCGGCGGTTCTGAAGCACGGCGACAAGATCTTCGTGACCTTCTCCGCCTCCGGCACCGGCCCCGAATACGCGATGGGCATGCTCACCGCCAATGCCGATTCCGATCTGCTCGACCCGGCCAACTGGACCAAGTCCAGCAAGCCGGTGTTCACCTCCGATGAGACCGTGCGCCAGTTCGGCCCAGGCCACAACTCCTTCACCACCACTGAAGACGGCCAGGATGTGCTCATCTACCACTGCCGCAACTACGTGGAGATTCTGGGCGACCCGCTGTTCGACCCGAACCGCCACGCCCGCATGGGGCTCATCACCTGGAACGAAGACGGTACTCCGAACTTCGGCACCCCGCAGATGGACACCCGCTGGACTCCGGCAACCACCGACGTACTGCCGGCGGATGGTCACCTCGACGTTGACGAAACGCTGTGACCAGCCATCAATAACCCTTAACCACCACAACATCTCACCAATCCAAGAAACGGAATCATCATGGCACAGGAACAATCAACCTCTCTGCTGAGCTCACTGAAGCGCGGCATTTTCTGGAACTTCGGCGGACTCTACTTCTTCTACTTCGCCGTCTGGCAGCTCATCTTCACCTTCCTGCCGTACTGGTTGAAGGGCCCGGCCGGCATGGACACCACCGCATCCGGCCTCGTGTTCTCCATCATGTCGTTCGGCGCGCTGATTCTGCAGCCGATCTTCGGACCGATTCAGGATCGCCTCGGCCTGAAGAAGGGCCTGTTCATCTTCGTGGTCTGCTGCATCCTCTTCCTCGGCCCGCTGTTCCAGTGGGTGTTCCTGCCGCTCATCGGCGTTAACCAGATTCTCGGCGCCATCGTGATGGGCGCTTACCTGAGCCTGTGCCTGAACGGCGGCGTTGGCGTTATTGAGGCCTACAACGAGCGTTCCTCCCGCGCCTACCACTTCGAGTATGGCCACGCACGTCTGTTCGGCTCCCTGGCCGGTGCTACCGCTTCCTTTGTGGGCGGCATCATGTGGGCCAAGAACACCGGCTCCATCTTCTGGGCAATGACCTTCTGCGCAGCCGTGCTACTCGTGCTGATCTCCATCGTCAAGCTGCCTGAGGACCACATGGCCGGCGCTGTCAAGGCCACCGAAGGCGAAGATGAGGATAACGAGCCGATCTCCCGCGAAGAGTGGGTTTCCATCTTCAAGAACCGCAGCTTCTGGGGCTTCTGCCTGCTGATCATCGGCTCTGCCACCATGTACGACGTGTTCGATCAGCAGTTCCCGAACTACTTCGCCTCCTTCTTCTCCGACGCCACCGCCGGTGCCACCTTCTTCAGCCGCGTGGTCTCCGTCCAGATTCTGCTTGAGGCCATCTGCATGCTGTTCATGCCGGCTCTGATCAACAAGATTGGCGCCAAGACCGGCCTGCTGATCTACGGCGGCATCCTGTTCGTGCGCGTGCTCGGCTGCGCCTTCATCAACACCATCCCGATGCTGGTCTTCTGGCGTTTGCTCGCCGCCCTGGAGATGCCGTTCATGCTGGTCTCCGTGATGAAGTACATCACCCGCGTGTTCGATAAGCGCCTCTCCGCCACGGTTTACATGTACGGCTTCGGCACCGCCAAGCAGATTGGTCTGACCATCTTCTCGCTGGTGATGGGCAACATGTACACCCAGCTCGGCTTCCACCACGCCTACCTGCTGCTTGCAGTGCTCATCGCCGTGTTCGTGATCGGCGGCTCGCTGCTGATGCGCAACGACAGCAAGCAGGTTGAGGCCTGATACCGTACTAGCATCATCGCACCATATGCAACGGCCGCATTGCCCTTCCGGGGCGTGCGGCCGTTGTGTATGCCGAGCAATCGCCACCGGCTACAATGGGAGCGTTTCAACTTCCGCGGGCTATCCGCACAAGCGGACATTCCGCATGAAAGGTTTCGAGTGAACCAGCACAAAGCCACCATCCACGACGTTGCACGTATTGCCGGCGTTTCCCGCGCCACTGTGTCCCGCTATCTCAACGGTCGCAAATGGGTGAGCCAGGACGCCGCCGCCAATATCAAGGCAGCCATCGAACAGACCGGTTATGTGGCCAACAGTCATGCCCGCGCGCTGGTGACCGGTCGCGCCGGATCGGTGGCGTTCCTGCTGGGAGAACCGCAAAAACTGCTGTTTGAGGACCCGAACTTCGCCGCGCTCTTGAGGGCCGTGGCCGATGAGCTCGGTAAAAAAGGGGTCTCCTTCATCCTGATGACCACCGACAACCAGGATGAAGCCAAACGTAATCTCGCCTACCTGCAGGCCGGCCATGTTGACGGCGTCATCCAAGTGGCCTGGCATAAGGATTCCAGCGAAATGCTGAACGGTTTGGTCGAGGCCGGCATCCCTACGGTCATCGCCGAACAGCCGTCTGACGAGACCTTGCCCGTAGGCTATGTGCACGTCGAGGATTATGGCGGCGCGCGCAAAGCCTGCGAATATCTGCACGAGCGCGGAGCGAAGCATATCGCGATGATCGCCGGTCCTGCAGGCCCCAGCGGCACACGCGACCGCATGCACGGCTTCCTCGATACTGTGGCCACGTTCGCCGATGACTCCGGCAATGCACAAGATCGCATCGTGCACGGCGATTACTCCGCAGACAGCGGTGAAACCGCCATGATTCAGCTGCTTGACTCCGACCCCGCCATCGATGGCGTCTTCGTTTCATCGGATACCATGGCCGCCGGCGCCATCAAAGCGTTGCGCGCACGCGGACTCAAGGTTCCGGACGATGTGCAGATCGTAGGCTTCGATGATTCCTCGGCAGCCACACTCGCCGACCCCGCTCTGACCACGATTCGACAGCCGTTCGCAGCCATCGGCAAGCATCTGGTCGATCAGCTGATGCGCCTGATCAACGGTGAGCAGCCGGTTGGCGTCACACTGCCCACCGAATTGGTGGTACGCAACAGCACACGCTGAATAATCGTCAGCGCTTTCAGGAAACGTCCAAAAACCTTCCAGAAACCATTGCCGTAACTTACGGATTCCCTTACCTGCCGCCCAAGCCGACATTAGGCCTTTCGCTGTGTACTTGAATCATCACAGACAAGCAATGTTTGGCTGCATCCCACCGCAAGCGCGGGGTTCAGCCGAACAGTCTCGCGAAAGGAACCATCATGACCAGCATCTCTTCGTTCGGCAAGCGGCGGACGACCACCGCAGACGGCAGCGCCAAAGCACGTCGATTCGCGCATATGCCGCTCGGTAAGGCAGCCGCCACCGCAGCGGCCATCTCCCTGGTCACCGGATTCGGATATGGCATGGCAGGCACGGCCATCGCCGGCAGCCTCGGCTGGGGCCGCAGCTCAAGTTCCAATAGCAGCGCCATATTGCAAGGCCAGCCCGGCGGTGGCGCGAACACGATGAATTACGACTACACCGGCACGTATTCCGGCGCGCTCACCGCGGACGGCAAGGAAGTGACCTCTGACGGCGAAACCACTGAGGCCACGGAGTCCGACCAGAACGCAGCACTGGCCCAGAACGGCGGCACGCTGACGCTCATCAACGCCACGTTGAACAAGTCCGGTGACTCGGATAACGCCGACAACAACAACTTCTATGGCACCAACTCGGTGTCGCTGACCGTGGGCGAGGATTCGAAAACCATTATTTCCGGCTCCTCGATTAATGCTTCCAGTTCCGGCTCGAACGGCATCTTCGCCACCGATTCCGGCACCGTGCTGGCCAATGACGTGACCATCAACACGTCCGCCGATAATTCCCGCGGACTCGACGCCACCTATAGTGGCACAATCCTGGCGAGCGCCATCACCGCTACCACCAAGGGCGACCACAGCGCCACCATCGCCACCGACCGTGGCGGAGGCTCGATTTCCGCCACCGACTCCGAGCTCAGCACAGCTGGCTCCGGCTCGCCGCTGCTGTACTCAACCGGCAATGTGCAGGTGTCGGGCGTGACCGGCACGTCCACCGGCTCGCAGATCGCCGGCATGGAAGGTCTCAATACGATCCTGATCAAGGATTCCACGCTCACCAGCACGGTAACCGGCAAAACCGCGAGCGACCCGGTGGCCAATGGCGTGATCATCTACCAGTCAACCTCAGGCGATGCCGAATCCACCACCGGCGAGCACGCCACTTTCCAAGCCGCCGACTCCACACTGAAGTCGTCCATCGAATCCGGTTCGATGTTCTACTTCACGAACACCACGGCTGACGTAGTGCTTTCCAACACCACATTGGACTTCGACTCCACCAAGGCAGCGCTCATCACCGCAGCCGGCAATGACTCCAATAATTGGGGTTCAGCTGGCTCAAATGGCGCAACGGTGGTATTCACCGGGCGCAACCAGACGCTGAATGGCACGGTTGCCGCCGACACCATCTCCTCGGTGACGCTCAACCTGTTGGACGGTTCAACCTGGACCGGCAAGGCGAGCATCACCAAGAACGCGAGCGCCACCGATAGCACCACCTCCGATGCGCCAATCACGGTGAACGTAGACGGCACCTCGACCTGGGTGGTAACCGGCGACACTACTGTTTCTGCGCTGAATGTGGCCAACGGCGGTTCGGTGGTTGATTCGGACGGCAACACCGCGACCATTGTGGCCGGCGGCAAAACCGTGGTGAAGGGCACCGGTTCGGCGACCGTCACGGTGACAGGCAATTACGGCACCACATTGCCGGATTCCGCCACCAGCAGCGATACCACGCTCAGCACCGACCTCATTGACCGCTCCGATTTCGACAGCGAATTCGGCACTTCCACATCCTGGAGCATGTAGCGAACACCTAATCCGATTGGATTATTCGCCGCAGACTCCTCTCCCCTCCAGTCGTTCCAATCATTCCATTACACACTTCCCCGAAAGGATCCCATCATGACCAGCAACAACATCAACCCGAACATTCCAGCCAAGAACACCACTGATACCGCAGCAACCGAGCCGATTGCCAATGGCACTGCATATGCCAACAATGCTCAAGGCACTGCGCAGCCCAACACCGCGCAGCCAGTCGGCGCTTCCGGTAACGCCAGCAACCCCAACTGGAACTGGCAGCAGACCCAGCAGTCTCGCATGAATGCGCCTCAGCCGAATCGTTTCGGTACTGCTGCAGCCATCAATCATGATTCCCCGGTCAAGGCCATCACCGGCAAGGCCGTGGCCATCATCGTAGGCATCAGCCTGGGCTGCGGCATCCTTGGCGGTCTCGGCGGCGGACTGGCATATGGCGCAATCTCCCATGGATCCAGGACCACTTCCAGCCAGCAGATGCAGATGCCGGGCGGATCCAGCTCCCAAGGCGGTCAGTCGCAGGGTCAGGGCGGCGGCATGCCGGGAGGCATGCCCGGCCAGTCCAATGGCAAGTCCGGCTCCGGCAATGGCCAGTCCACCGACGGCAACAGCAGCTCCGGTTCCGATTCGTCCAGCTCCTCCGGTTCCACCGGCTCCTCTTCCAGCCAGCAGAGCGGCACCAGCACCGATACCGGCACTATCGAGAGCTGACTTGCCACTCCATCAAATAATTGGACACAATGCCCAGCGACGCACGGTTAATCCGCGCGATTACGCTGGGCGTTGTCATATCCGGCCATTTTCGGCCAACCCAGACCAAAATCTCCCGACGCCGTATTACGCTACTCAATGCGTAGCGCTACGCTTAACGTATCGCTACGGAAAACGTAGCGCACAATCATGCCTAGGCAATGCCGGGCATCATGCGCGTAGCACTGCACACAGCACAGCAAGCACAACAGGCTCCGGGGGTAATCAGTGGGCAACATTCTCAAGGTCCTCAAGCGCGATTTCATGCGCCTGTTCCGAGTGCCAGCCGCATGGGTGATTCTCTTCGGCATGGTATTCATCCCGCCGCTGTATTCCTGGTACAACATCATCGGCTTCTGGAACCCATACGGCAATACCAAAGGCATCACCGTGGCCGTGGCCAACAACGATGCCGGCACCGACAATGCCCTGATTGGCAAGCAGAACCTCGGCGGCCAGATCGTGGACCAGATGAAGAACAACGATCAGCTCGGCTGGACGTTCGTTTCCGAAGCCGAAGCGATGGATATGGTGCAGTCCGGAAAAGCCTACGCCGCCATCGTGATTCCGAAGGATTTCTCCGATTCGCTGGCCGGCGTGGTGACCGGCGGCGAATCCAAGCCCACGTTAGAGTATTACGTCAACGAGAAGGCCAGCGCCATCGCCCCCAAGGTCACCGACGTTGGGGCCTCCACGGTGGATCGCACGGTGAACTCCACGTTCGTCTCCACGGTGTCTAAGGTGCTGACCGAAACCATCAACAAGGTTGGCGACAAGGCGCTCCAAACCGGAGACAAGACCAAGGCGAAAACCGTCACATCGCTGAATGAGGCTTCCAGCGATGTGCAGCACACGCGCAATACCATCGCCAAGCTGCAGACCAAACTGGATGACGCGCCCAACAAGACCCGCACCGCGCGTCAGGCGTTGGAGGATGCCCGCAAACTCGGCATTGACGCGGCCGAGGGTCTGGCAGGCACCTCCAAGCTCATCGGCACTGCGCAGAACAGCATGAACGGGTTCGTCACCTCCACGTCCGGCGCATTGGACCAGGGGTCAAGTCTGCTCAGCCAAGCCTCTGCACAGGCCAATCAGAATGTCGGTACAGTCACCGGCGTGATCAATGCCGCGAACCAGCAGGTCGGCGGCATGCTCAATACCGCCGAAGACATCAATCAGGCGAACGCGGACATTCTGGCCACGCTCAAAGATCTGCCGAGCGCCAATCAGGAGCCGCTGAAGTCGGCCATCGACCAGTTGGAGAAGCGCAACAGCCAACTCGGCAATACGCTCGGCAATCTCGACGATCTCAACAATTCGATTGGCAGCGCATCCAAGAACACCGCCGGACTGGCGGATAATCTCAACACCGCCACGCAAACCACGCTGCAGGCCACCAATGACGCCCGCAGCACCTTGGTTTCCGGCTCGTTGCCGCAGCTGAACAATGGGCTCAATACCTTGAGCACCACGGCGATCACGCTCTCCAACGACATTACGTCTCAGGATTCGCTGATCAGCCAATCCAAGAACGCGCTCGACCAGCTGGACAAGGCCGTAACATCAACCAAAACCGCGCTCACCGATACCGATAAAGCACTGGCCACTGTACAGAACAAGCTCGGTACATTGGCCACCGATATCAAGGCGATGAGCATCTCCACGTCGCTCGATTCGCTAATCGACAGCGACGGGTCGCTTGATGCAAGCAAAATCGCCGACTTCATGATGTCCCCCACCGTGATCAACGAGAAGACCATCTACGCGGTGTCTTCGTATGGTTCCGGCATGGCTCCGCTGTTCACCACGTTGGCCCTGTGGGTGGGCGCATTCGTGCTCGTGGTGATTCCGAAGCTCGAAACCGACAATGAGGGCATTGATGGCCTGACACCTACGCAAGGCTATCTGGGCCGTTTCTTCCTGCTGGCCACGCTGGCTTCTGCACAGGGCCTGGTAACCGGCATCGGCGACCTGGTGCTCGGCATGCAATGCGCGAGCATCCCGGTGTTCCTGCTCACCTGTTGGATTACCTCATTGGTGTATATGTCGTTCATCTTCGCCCTCTCCACCACATTCATGCATGTGGGCAAGGGCATTTGCGTGGCGTTGGTGATTCTGCAGGTGCCAGGCGCTTCCGGCCTGTACCCGATTGAGATGATGCCGAAGTTCTTCCGCGTCATTTACCCGATGTTGCCGTTCACCTACTCGATTGACGCGATGCGCGAAACCATCGGCGGCTTCTATGACGGCCAATGGTTCGGATATATCGGCAAACTACTGATTTTCGCCGTTCTCGCCTTCCTGCTGGGTCTGGTGGCACGCCCGAAGCTCGCCAACCTGAATCGTTTGTTCGCCCGCGAAATCGAGGAGAGCGACATGATTCTCGGCGAGCCGGTGCATATCGAAGCCAGCGAATACAAAGTCACGCAGGCGATTTCCGCTCTGGCCAACCGCAGCGAATACAAGCATGCGATTGAGCGCCGCGCCGCCAAGTTCACCCAGCAGTATCCGAAGCTGCTGCTCGGCGCGCTGATCGCCGGATTCGTGGTGCCGGCCATCCTGATCATCGTCTTCTCCCTGACCACCAGCGAGAAGATCGTGGTGATGGCCACATGGCTGGCCTGGGTGCTGATCATCATCGGCTTCCTGATGGTGGTGGAATACATGCGAGATTCCATTCGCCGCCAAACCGAGCTTGGCAATCTTTCCGACGAATCGATTCGTTCGATGTTGTACGGCCGCCATGCCGAATCCTCCAACAGCAGCGATGCGCCCACTACCCGGCTTCCAAATCTGACCGGCAAGAATCTCAATGAAATCGCGAATCTGACGAATCTTACAAACCTGCACGGCATTGCCCAGAACAAGGAAGGCAAGCACGCACGATGAGCAAAATCTGGAAACTGTTTATTGGAGACGTGAAGCGTCTGACCAGCAATGTGGTCTCCATCATTATCGTCATCGGTTTGGTGATGATCCCCGGTCTGTTCACCTGGTTTAACGTGGCCGCCTGCTGGGATCCGTTCTCGAACATGTCGAACTTGAAGTTCGCCGTGGCCAATGTGGATGAGGGCTACCGCTCCGATCTGATTCCGGTGAAGGTCACCGTGGGCGATCAGGTGGTGAACGCGTTGCGTGCGAACAGCCAGCTCGACTGGACGATCACTTCCAAGGATGACGCCATCGATGGCGCAAAATCTGGCAAATACTATGCGGCCATCGTTATTCCGAAGTCCTTCAGCAAAGACATGATGACCTTCTTCTCCGACGATGTACAGCATGCCAAGCTGACCTACTACCGCAACGAAAAGAAGAACGCGCTGGCCCCGAACCTGCTGAACGAGGGCACCGACGAGGTTGCCGCGGAGATCAATACCACGTTTGCCAAGACGATTACCTCCGCCGGATTGGAAATCGCTTCCTCGCTGGCCGACCAGCTTAATAAACCGGAGGCCAAGCAGCAGCTCACGGCCTTCAACGCGAACATCGCCGACTTCGCCACGCAATTGACCAGCACATCCGCCACATTGGGAACCTACAGCGCGCTCACCGATTCCGCGCAGACGCTGCTGGAGACCTCAAACAGTCTTATTCAGCAGGCTTCCGATTCGGCTACGACAGCCAGCAAGAATCTCAAAACCGCCAAGCAGGGCGTAACCGATGTGGCTGGCGCATTGACCACCACCACCGATGCGATGAGCAAGGCGTTGGATGCAAGCTCCAAGAGTTTTGGCGCGGTCTCCGATTCCATCGACAGCCTGTATCAAGATGCCAATAACGGTTCCACCACTGTGGCCAAGGAACTGGATGCCCAAGCTTTCGCAGTCGCCGATCAGATTGCCCAGTACACGTCGATTCGCGATACACTCGCCGGCATTCTGGGCGATGACGCAACCGTCATTAAGGCGTTGAATCGTTCAATCGCCCGTCAAACCAAGCTGAAGGATGCGTTGAATGCCGCGGCGGATGATGTGCGCAATAAGAATACGGAAGTGCAGAATAAGCATCAGCAGGTCAAGGACCTGGCCACTCAGGCGAAGAACAGCATCGCCAGTGTGAAGTCGGATTTCGCCACGAATGTGAAGCCGCAGATCGAGTCGCTTGCTGCTTCCGCTTCCGATGCTTCCGGCATTCTGCAATCCAGCTCCGCACAGTTGAAGACCACGCTGGGTGATGTGGAAGACGCTTCCGGCGACACCAATACGATGCTCGCGGATGCCCGTACCACGCTCAACAAGGTTTCCGACAAACTCAACGAGGCAAGCTCCGAACTGAGTTCCTTCAACACCAAGCTCGCCGATGCCCTGAACAGCGGCGATATGAGCATGGTCAAGGAAGTGCTCGGCAATGATCCGGAGGCCCTGGCCAGCACATTGGCCGCTCCGGTGCAGCTCAAGCGCAAGGCCGTGTTCCCTGTGGCGAACTTCGGCTCCTCGATGGCTCCGTTCTACACGCTGATTCCGCTATGGGTGGGCGCACTACTCATGGTGGTCACGCTGAAGACCACGGTATCGCGCAAGATTCGCCGTGAACTTGGCGACCCACGCCCGCATCAGCTGTTCTTCGGCCATTACGGCGTATTCGCGCTAATCGCCCTGATGCAGTCCACGGTGTCGTTGGCCGGCGACTTGCTGTTCCTGCATGTGCAGGCGGTGCATCCGCTGCTGTTCATGCTTTCCGGCTGGCTGGGCTCGCTGGTGTTCTCATTCTTCACCTACACGATGGTGGTGAGCTTCGGCAATGTGGGCAAAGCCATTGGCGTGCTCATGCTGATTGTGCAGATCTCCGGCGCGAACGCCGCCTACCCGGTACAGATTCTGCCGGACTTCATCTCCAAGGTGAGTCCATTCCTGCCGCTCACTCATGTGGTAACGATGATGCGCGCGGCCATCGCCGGCATTTACAACTTGGACTACTGGAAGTCCGCCGGATTACTGCTGCTGTTCGTGCCGCCACTGCTGCTCCTCGGTCTGCTGCTGCGCAAGCCGTTGGTGAAGTTCAACCAGTGGTATGTGGCCAAGGTGGAAAGCACCAAGGTACTGAGCTGATACGGCCTTGAGGAAGGTATTTAAGGAAAGAAGAAGTCATGGAAACCGTATCCGGTACTGCCACAATGACTACACCGGCGGCCGATGCCACATCGCCGACCGTGCCGCGTTCCGAGCGCCGGCGTGAAGCCACGGATCGTAAACTCATGCATGCCACGTTGCAGATTGCCGTGGAGCGTGGCATCAGCGGCGTGACCATTGAAGAGGTGGCCCGGCGTTCAGGCGTGGCCAAAACCACCATTTACCGCCGATACCATAACTCAAACGAATTGCTGCGCGGCATCAGCGCCATGTATTTGGTGAATGCGGAAGATGAACTGTCACCAACGTTGAGCCCCACGCGCGAACATTTCACTGTGATGCTGGGCAAATTGGTGGATTGGGTGCGCGCGAATAACATCGACGTGCGCAGCGTGGGCATTGTACTGTCCAGCGAGGCTGAGTTCTTTCACCATATCGTCGATCAGGTGGTGACCCCATGGCTCGGCAAACTCAGGAATTTCTTGAATTTGGGGGCCGCGGAGGGTGTGTTCCGTTCCGGTCTGGATGAGCGGCTGCTGCTCTCCACGATCATCGGCTCGCTGGTGGCGTATGAAGCCATCGACCAGCATCCTGCCGACAGCGACATTGCCGCCTGGCCGCAGCGCATGACCGATCTGCTCTGGCCTGCGCTGCTGGCGTAGTTCGCTGGTGGCTATTGCTGGATGGAGGCTTCCTGCCGGGCGATTTCCAGAGCCTTGTTGAAGGCATCGGAAGTCCAGCTGGCACCGGCCACCTTGTCGACCTTGAGGTCCTTCAGCGGCTTGCCGTCCACCACGCCATTGATGGCCTTGGCGAAGGCATCCTGATGGTTCTTGGAGATGGTGGTGAATGGATGGCCCACAATCTCCACGTTTTCGACGTTGCCGTCTTTGATGGTCAGATGCACGTCGATGGAATCCTCACCCACCGGGCCGTACTGGCCGTTGATGGAGTAGTCGCCATCCTTGTAGTTGCCGGTATCCTTCTTATCGGACGTGGTACTGGAGGACTTGTCCTGTGAGGAATCCGACGAGCTGGAATCAGAGGAATCAGAACCGCTCGACTGCGATTGCTCCTCCTGGGATTTCTCGGTCTCTCCGGAGTTGCCGGCATAGGAATCATCCATAGGCGTGGCCTTGGATTCGCCGCAGCCGGCCAAAAGCGCGCCGGCAACCACCAAGCCGGCGGCCGCCAGAGTAGCGGACTTCTTCAATGCGTCAGTCATACCGTTTCACCTTAACTAAAAACTCGCCTTCGGCGAGCGTGTCACATCACTTCACGACTGTCGTCGTTCAGCCAACTCTACGAATAACCCACTGGGTTATTCGCTTAACGAGTTGGCCGTTTTGGCGGCCTTGGTGGGGTCGGCGAAACCGATGGCGGTCTCGCCGGTCTGAGCGCCCTCTACCTTAGCGCCAGTGGAGGCCGGCTTACCACCAGCGGCTTCATAGGCTTCACGAGCCTTCTCGTCATTCCACTTCTCGCCTACGAGCACACCGTGGTTCAACATAATCTCACGTTCGGCGCAGCTTGCCACCAATGCATCATGGGTGACCACGATAATCGTGGTTCCTTGCTCGTGCAGCTGGCGGAATAGGTCGAGCACGATCTTCTCGTTCTTTTCATCCAGGTTGCCGGTGGGCTCGTCGGCCAGAATCAGCTTCGGCTCATTGATTAATGCGCGGGCCACGCATACGCGCTGCTGCTCGCCACCGGAAAGCTGGCCGGGCAGGTGGTGGGCGCGATCCTTCAATCCTACCTTTTCCAAGGCTTCCAAGGCCTGCTTCTCATCGACCACCGAGTGGTAGTACTGCGCCACCATCACGTTTTCCACGGCGGTCAGATGTGGCACAAGATAGAACTTCTGGAACACCAGACCGATGAGGTTCTTGCGTACGTCCGCCAGCTGGCCGGCGTTCAGATCCTCCAGCTTGCGTCCTTCGAGCTTCACCGAGCCCTTGGATGGCGTATCCATGCAGCCGATCATGTTCATCAGCGTGGTTTTGCCGGAGCCGGATGAGCCCACGATGGCCAGCCATTCGCCTTGCGGCACGGTGAGGCTCAGGTCATCCACGGCATGCAGGTCGCCGTAGATCTTCGAGATATGGTCGAGTTCAAGCAGCATATCCATGATGTTCTCCTGATTTTCTAGTAAGTCTATTTCACTCCACTGAGCACGGCGGCTCCCCCTCCGGGAGGGGAGCCTATTCTTCGCGCAGCACGACTGCCGGGTCGATACGGGTGGCACGGTGAACGGGCGGAATGGAGGCGATGACGGCGACCAGTGAAGCCAGAATCACCGAACCGGCGGCCAGCCACCAGTTGAAGCCAATGGAGCGATTGAACACGGCCACGCACAGCCATTGCGCGAGACCGAAGCCGATGGCCGTGCCGAGTAGACCACCAATCAGACCATACATGGCCGATTCCACGTAGAATTCGATGCCGATGGCCGCGGAGCTTGCGCCGAGAGCCTTGCGTAGGCCAATCTCGTTGCGACGCTGGGACACAATCGAGCTGATCGTCGTGCCCACGCCCACGAGAGTGAGCACCAGCACCACCAACGACACAATCCAGAACAGGGTCTGCAGCATCGTGATGATGCGCGTATCGGATGAGGTGATCTTGGTGACTGGCTGTGCCTTGACGTGCATCGAGGTCATGGCGTTGATGCTCTTGACCAAGGCGTTCAGATCTTCGGTGCCGGCCGAGTATTCGATGACGTCCACGCCGCGCGTGGTGCCGGTGAGCTTGGCTACGTCATCGTTGGTGGCGTAGATGATGGAGTCTTCGCTGCCACCGGTGTCCACGATGCCGGAGACACGGAATTCAGTGCCAGAGGTGTCCATGATGTCGCTGGAGACGCGGCCGTCTTGGGTCTGCTGGCCGGAGGTCTGGCCAGAGGTAGAGGAATTCGCAGATTGCTGCGAACCGGTGTTGTTGGAGGTCTCTCCCTCAGTCTCCGCATTCGCGGAGCCAGCTCCCTCATCAGAGGGAGCCGAGGTAGATGCGTTGTCGGAGGCGCGGTAGCCGATGGTGATGCGGCCGCCGACTTCAAGGCCCATCGCATCGGCCACGTCACGGCCAATCAGCACTTTGCCAGCGGACGGCCACTTACCGTCCACCACCCAGTGATGGTTGAGATTCTTGACTTCCGCGGCATCAATGCCAGCCATTACATAAGGAGCCGCATTCACGCGCACGTTCTCATATCGATAGGCGGCATGCTTTTCGGTTCCCTTGGCCGCCACCATCTCGGTGGTGTGCTCGACCATTGCCGAATCGATGCCGTTCTTGCCGTCCGCACCGGATTCGGTAGGCGTGACGATGAGGTTCGCGCCATACGCGCGCATTTCCTCGTTCATCTGCTGCGGCACGGCGATGCAGATCATCGCCAGGCAGAACAGCGTGGCAGCGCCCACCAGAGAGGCCACTACAGCCATCACCGCACGCGAACGACGGCGGAACACCGCGCTGAACAGCATTCTGAAGAACATACCGGTATTCGTCATCGGCACTCTCCTTTCTGTAGTTCTTCTCTCCCCCAGTCAGCTTCGCTGACAGCCCCCTCATCAGAGGGGGCCAAGAAGATCTCGGTCGCCTTAGCAGCCCCCTCAAAAGGAACCAAGATATGGAACTCAGCGACCATGGAGCACCTCCGCAGGCTTCAGACTCAGAATCGAGCGAATCGACGAAGCGGAAGCCAGTAACACAGTCACCGCAAGCAACACGAACACGAGCACGAATACCATCGGCCGCATCGTGATACCCGAGCCGAATACCACATGACCAATCAGCTGTGCCACGCCTGAGCCAAGTCCGGCACCCACCACAGCGCCCAGCAGCGAAATCGCCGCGGTCTCAGCCATCATCAGACGTGAAACCGCACCATCCGTCGCGCCAATCGCCTTCAGCAATGCCAGCTCAGCCGACCGCTCGCCAATCGAAGCGACCATAAGATTCGCCACGGCCACGGCTGCCGCAATCAGACTCAGCACTGTCATCAAAATCATCACAGCCTGCGTCTTCTGCAGCACATTGCCTTGCAACGCCGCCACCTGGCGCACCTGCTTGGCCACGGCTCCCGGAATCACCTCTTCGATCTGGTAGGCGATCGAGCTTGGGTAGGCGGTGCAGTACCAGGTCTCCCATTCATCCTGGCTCAGCGCGGCTGGATTCTTGGCGGCCTTGCGGGCCAAGTCGTTCTCCGGCGTGGTCAGCGCCTTGACTTCGATCTTGTTCACCGAATCCGGCAGGTTCACGAGCGATTGCAACTGGTCTGAGGAGACATACATTGCGCTGTTGTCGTCATCGCCGGAATCGTAGACACCGACGATTTTGAAGTCGATGGACTTGTCTCCGCGCATCAGCGAGACCGTGCCGCCAACCTGCACGGCAGTCTCATCTTCGTGAGATTTTCCGGCGTTCACACCCAGCGACTTGGCGAGGTCCTTGCCAATAACGGCTTCCTTGGTGCCGTCCTTCGGCCAGCGGCCCTGCAACGTCCACCATGAACGCATACCTTCCACGCCCACCACGGTGGTCTCGCCGGAAGGCAGCTTCAGCTTCTTGTTGAACCAGGTACCCACCACCGGAACGTTCTTCTGCGTGGGGTAGTCGGCAAGGCTGACCGACCAGCCGTTGCCTTCGGTCACCGGCTTGGTATTGATGGCGGTGACGTGCTGGTTCAGTTCAGGCGCAAAGTTCGTGATATTGAACGCCCAGAAAATCGTCTTGATCTTAGCCGCGTCCGATTCCTTGAGGAAGGAGGTCGGATCGCTGGCTGAGGCCGAACCGCCCGAAGTGCCGGCATCGCCGCCTTCGGTGTTGTACAGGTCGGACACCACGGCGTCAGACTTCGGCTGCACGGTGATGTTCGAGCCATAGGTGGACAGTTCGGCGTTGAGCTTATCGCCCACGTCGAACACAACGCCCAGCATCGAGACGCTGACCGTGGCGGATAGGCACACGGTCAGCGCGATGAGCAGACGCCTACGCAACTGGCGCGTGAACGACCGCGCGATCATTCGCAGAAAGAACATGATTTTTGCCTCCTGCCCTGATCACTGGAAGTGGACGCTCAGGGCATCCAGATCCGTGGTTTGGATGGTGATTTTGCCGTTGCCGGTCTTGTACGGGAATGGAATCGGGTTGCAGCCGCCCTTGAAGCCGATGGTCGCCAGGTTGATGGCCACTTCGCACTTCTTGCAGATGATCTTGCCGTTCTTCTCGTAGTAGCCGGCGTCGCCGCAGTTCTCACAGGCGTCAAGGCCGATGCCGTACGCGCCGCCGTTCTTGCGGATGATGATGAAGCGCATCACGGTGCCGTCTTTGGCCTTGTATTCGAAGCGATGCAGGTGGCCGTCCTCCACTTGGGTGAACGGAATCGTGGCCACGCCGTCCTTCAGCGAGTAGGACTCCGGTGGGGACAGTGTAATGGTCTGATGGGTGGCGGCCACACCTACGGTCAGGGTTGCGGTGACGCCGATGGCTGCAATGAGGCTCCATACGGCGGCGGCGATGGCGTGACGGCGGAAGGCCTTATGGCGACGCAATGTGGCTTCGTTCGCACCGGGCACATCGTGGGTCTTCATACGGAAACCGGCCACCACTGAAGCCACGGCGGGAATCAGGAACACCAGAGCCTGGGCCATGATCATTGCGGAATTATGGTTGATGGACCAAGCGAGGGCCACGAACATCGTATGGTTCATCGGGAAGCCGCGTGCCTGCAAGATCTGCGCGAGACCGGTGAAGTGCTGGATCAGCAGAATGGCCATCATGGCCACGACAGCCACGGTGAAGGCCGCGCGCACTGCGGTGGTGCGCATCGTGCGGAAGATGGCGGCCACGATAATCGACATGGCCACGCCGAGCAGGAAGCCCAGTGCACGCAGCAGCATGGCAGAAGTAAATGCGGTCTCGCCAGGCTCGACCCAGATGGTGAGCTGCAGAATCACGTCCGGCAGCGCGTAGAACACCGTGAGCGCGATTTGCACAGCGGCCACGGCATTGGCCACATGCATCCATAGCGCATGTTTGGCCCAGTTATGGGTGATGAGATGCGCGCACAGCACCACGGCAAGCGCCAGCACATCGATGATGACGGCGACGATCAGCACCGGATAGTTGATGAACGTGCGCTGGTTGATAACCGCGGTGGCTCTCAGGGCCGCGAATACGATGGCGGCAACGATGCCAATGCCAAGGCCCCACAGTCGCCAATAGGCGCTCAGTGGCTTATCGCGGCCCTCGCCCACCGTGAGCATTACGCTCAGGCACATGACCAGCAACGCTGGGGCCAGCGTCCCCGGCATCACCGCAACGAATTGTTCCAGCATTCGCGCCCTTTCTTAAATCCGTACTTCGGCTCCTCTACCAGAGAGGAGGCTATACAAATTATGTCCTTTTATCCGGCAAAAGCCCCCTCTGATGAGGGGGCTGTCAGTAAAGATGACTGGAAGACATTTATATTGCGGCTTACGCCGCCTTCTCTCCCTCAGTCACAGCTTCACTGTGACAGCTCCCTCATCAGAGGGAGCCGAAAAAGAACGGAATCACCATTGGCGAGGAGTGTAATCCCAGTTGTCGAAGGTGACCTCGATCGGCTCGGTCCAGAAGTGGCCCTTGACGCCGGTCTCAGGATCGACGTGGAGCATCCAGCCCTTGGCGGCCGGGGACTCGATGGAGAGCTTGAGCTGGTAGGTGCCAGCCTTGTCGAGCTTCACGTTGGCACCGTAGTGCGGGCCGTCGGAGGCGTTCATCTGCATGAAGGTACCGGAGGTGGCGGTGCCGCCTTCGACTTCCTTGCCTGTGGACTTGTCGATGATGGTGTAGTTCACGGTGAGGTCCGGGATGAAGTCGCCCTTACCGTAGCCGAGTTCGGTGCCCTTCTGGTTGGCGTGGATGTCAGCTTCGAGGTGGAAGGAGGCGTCCGCGGCCTTGAGACCCATGGAAGCCGGCTCCATATCGATCGGCTGGAAGTAAACGGCACCCACGGTCAGCGGGCCGGCGTCCTGATCCTGCTCTTCAGCGGTGCCAGACGGGCCGACCGGGACCTCTTCGAAGCCGGCGCCGGAATCGGAGGAGTCGGAGGAGTCGCTCTTGGCGGAGTCGGAGGACTGGGAGGAGGAGTCGGACTTAGTGTCAGACGCGGTGTTGGCGGAACCGCAGGCAGCCATGGACACAGTCATGGTTCCGGCGAGCAGCAGGCCGAGCAGAGCGGCCAGTTTCTTGTTCTTCATCATTTCTCTATTCCTTTTCTCTGGTGAATCGGGATTCACGTTTGCTATTGAATTATTGATTTGCGCGACTCGGATTGGATGGCATCCAAGGCCGTGCCGCAAGTCTGTAGTTACTTTGCAGCCGATGCCTTCAGCTTGCGCTGCTTGATGAAGCCGACCACAAACAGTGCAATCACTGCAATGGCGGCAAGCACCTGAGCCACAATGCATTCGACGTACGGGTAGAAGCCAAGCCAATCATTGGTAGGAACGCCCTGCAGGTAGTTGGCGGGCAGTGCGTCACCTTCGATCAGTGCGTGCACGCCGCCGCCCGCAAAGACGACCACGAGCACGGACATCAGAATCGATGTGACCAGGAAGAACGGGCCAATCGGAATCTTGACGGAGGTGAAGCGAATAATCAGGAAGATGATCACCAGCACCACGGCCGCAGCAATGCCACCGGTCCACATGCCTTGCGAATCCTGGCTCATCGAGTAGATGGACTGGTAGAAGATCACGGTTTCGGCGCCCTCACGGAACACGGCGAGGAAGCTCAGCATGGCAAGCGACACAATCGTGCCGAATGCCACCTTTTCGCCGGCCTCAACCTGTGAGGAGACGGACTTGACGGCAGCCTCGGTCTTGTTCTTGATGTAGCGGTTCCACGCTTCCACGGAAGACTTGTTGAGCATCCAATTGCTGGTCCACAGCAGCATGCCCATGGCAATCAGCGCGCAGATGCCCTCCATGATTTCCTGCTGCGGGCCGGAGCCGCCGAACAGCAAAGTGAAGATCACGGCGATGATGCCGGAGCCGGCAAGACCGGCAAGCACACCCACGTAAATCCACTTGGTGAAGCGCTTGTTGCCGGACTTGACGAGGTAGGCCACCACAGCAGCCACCACGAGCAGGGCCTCGAGACCTTCACGAATCAGAATCAGAAACGCCTGGCCGACCGCGCTGGTGATGAACTTGGTGAAGCCGCCTTCCTTATCGGCGGCGCCACCGTCGAGGATGCCGGCATCCTTGACCAGCATGGCCTTCAAGTCGTCAATCAGCTTCTTGGTGTCTTTCAGGGATGCGCCGGTGTTCATGGACTTGCGGCACATCTTGAACTGATATTCCACCTGCGAGACGCGATCGCCACTGATGGCGTTCATCACGTTCTTTTCGAAGCCAAGCTTCTCGTAGTACTGGTAGTAAGCGTTGTTCACCAGCGTGGCGCCTTTGGCGCCGTCGCCGGCTGCATAGGCCTTGTAGGCATTGTCGAGAATCGGGGTCATCTCATTGGCCACATCGGTCCAGGAGCGGTTGCCCTTGCCTGGGTTCTTCTTCTTTTTGGCGTCGAGCTCCTTGCGCTCCTTGGCCAGCTGCTTCTGCAGGGCTTCGGCGTAGGCCTTCGGCTTGGCGAGCGATGTGTTGGCGTCGAGCTGCTGGGCTGTGGCGTCGAGATCGGCGGTCAACGCGTCGATCTGCTGAGAAATCTGATCATCGTTGCCCGGGGTGTAGGAGAGATTCTGAATGCTTTGGAATGCTTGCTGCTGAGCGAGCTGCTTGTCTGCGCCGATGGTGTCGTGCACCACGGCGGTGAAGTTCGAAGCCACGTAAATCTGGTTGTAGGCGGACATGAAAGCCGAGGTAGAACCAGCGGTGTTGCCATCCTTATAGGTCTTCTGGCCTTCCTTCAGCTGCTTATCCATCGCCTTGGAAATGTCAGCCCAGGTGGCATAGTCCACACTGCTGGACGAGCTGGAAGTGGTGTTGCTATCGGCGAATGCCTGCGGCACAGCGACCACTGCAGGTGCGACAGTCGCGATGACGAGAGCAAACAGGAATGCAATGGCAGCCAAAACCCGCAGCTGACTCACGCTGTTATGCTCAGCGGATTGTGCAGCAGACTGTACGCGGGCGCGACGAACCATGCCATATTCCTCTCTCTATGAATGGTCTTCAACCAAAACCAACTTCACAAAATACAGAAAAAATTTTTGAAGAACAGTCTTGATTTTTTTGATAGTGCGAGGTAATTAAGGCACTGTTTGCATCAGATATTGTTGAAAATTGTCTCACTATTTGACCATAGGTGGCTCAGCGTCACTTCCTTTCCCGCAATGTGAACGCCGTTGCCACAAACAACGGCAGCGTGAAATACACCGGAATCGGATACCAGAACAGCGCTTCGGGCGAGGCATAGAGCGACAGCACGGTGAACATCAGCAGACCATAGGCGGCGAGCGCCTGAGCCGGCGTAAATCCGGCAGACCTCTGAACGGTACTGCCATACTGTCCATCATCATGACCGTCTCCGGCTATGCCTGCCGACAACGCATCACCTTTATCCTCGCCTCGCGCACGTTGCTTCCGCCGAATAGCCTGCACGATCAGTGCGATACCCAGACCGAGCGGAATCCAAGTCACATACAAGGCCATTGCAGTCAGCGGATTGTCCGCACGCACCCAGCGGTGAATGGACTGCAGCACATCATGCTTCCACTGCGGCTTGCGCGACGTGCCCATCAGCGGGGCAAGATCGCGTTTGATGGTGCGCAGTCGCTGTGCTGCAGTCGTCGATTCAGTGCTCGCGACCGCATCGCTCGCTTTCTCCCCTACCTCTGCCGGCAAAAATGATGCCCATTGCTTCAAGTATCCTGGTGTGAACAGGTAGTCGGAATCGGTTGGGTAGGCAAAGTTCCTGAGCGGATCCCACCATCCGCGCATCACACCGGCGTAGGCCTTCACATATTCACTTGGATTTGCGGCACCGAGCTGAACCCATGTTGCGAGCGCCGCGGTTTTTTGAGATGCGGTCGGCAATGGGTGCCCCGGCTCGGATTTGGTATACAACGTGGCGAATGTTTCATTCGTGCGCTGCGGTTCGATGTTGGCGGCCGCTTTATCCAAATCCATGATGGCATTGAGACTGTTGCGCTGAGAGTTGCTGATGGCTGTTGGATCATCGTGCGCGACCTGGGCGACTGGCTGGGTGATCAATCCCCATACTTCGCGCCCGGGTGAATGGTTCGCCTGTGTTGCGGCGGCTGCAAGTGGCGACCAGAGAGCTTGGGCTGCGATGATGGCGATGACGAGGCATACGAATGCGCGGAATCGATTGCTTGCACGCCAAGATATGGAACCTTGTGAACGACCGGCACATGCAGCAATCATGCCGATGCCGGTGTACAGCACGATCACCAGAGCTGTTCGCTTAGACGCGATGGCAGCGAACATCAGTACAGTGAAGACTATGGCCACCGGCATTCTGCGCAGCACTGCACCTTTCGTACGGCAGACCTCTGCGAATATCACAGCAAACGGCAGGAAGAACACCGTGTGCAGCGAATCTTTGCCCATGGTGGCGATGGAACCGACCACCACGTAGCTGGTCGCGAGATATATCAGGCTGAATATTCTCACCCATCGCGGGGTGCCGATTTTGCGGATATAGCACAGCAGAAATGCACTACCGGCGGCGAGCGCTGCAGTTTGAACGATGGTGTAGATGGCCTGACCGGCGAGCGGCGTGCCGAAAAGTACGCGGCCAGCATCCCAGAAGAGCTTGAAGATCAGCGTATCGAACAGCGGATGTTGCGTGTAATAGTGATGAATGCCGGAGGCTTGGAGGTATTGCGCGAGGGTGTCGTCGCGCATGGAGCCAGGCCAAGTGAGGATAAGCCAGGGCAACCATGCAATTACGATGATGAGCACATATGGCAGAAAGCGAACTCTGAGTGCTTCTGTCAGCGTGGACGGACGACGAGCACCCAACCAATGCCACGTCATGCCGCCGCAAGAGAGCGCTTGTCTCACGAGTTCGAATCTCGTATCCTCCGCCAACAATTTCGAACCCCTACCGTGAGCATAACCGTCGCTTTGCACTTCTCCTCGCATGGTTGACCAGCCTAGGTTGATTACGCGTGGAGGCGTTCCTCACTTATCAAGAATTCATGCAACCGTCCGAATTTGTTTACAGATAAGCGGTTTGCAGTCGCGTTAGTGCGCCTCGTCGCGCGAGCCCAACAGCACTAACGCGACACGCCGAATATGCATTTTTCCGCGAGCTATGGTAGCTTATTCGAGTTGCCTACGGAGCTTGCTTCTAGCAAACACTGCAGTGCATGGAGGATTCGCCTAGTGGTCTATGGCGCACGCTTGGAAAGCGTGTTGGTGTAACAGCCTCACGAGTTCGAATCTCGTATCCTCCGCCATCACCCCGAAGTCGTTACGATTTCGGGGTTTTTGCTTATTGTTTCAATTTATTGAGCGGTTTCGGACACGATTCGATTCAGCATCGAAAATACTGAATCAGTCAAGGAGGCCTAATGGACGCCACAGAACTGAATCCGATACTCAAGCGCGGCGAGAACATCTCGGTCGAGTTCAAACGCTGCGGCGTCCAGCCCGAGATGGACACGTTCGAGACGGTATGCTCGTTCAACAACCGATTCGGCGGGTCGATCTACCTCGGCGTGCTCAACGACGGCACCGTCGAAGGCGTTGATCGCGGTCAGGCCATCGCCATCGAGCGCAATCTCGTGAACGTGGTCGGCAACCCCAAACTGTTCAACGTCGCGCCAGCCATCGAGACCGAACGCATCGAATACGACGGCAAGCTCGTGATCCGCGTGTGGGTCCCCGCCGGCCCCGCCGTCGTCAGCTTCAAGCACGTGATCTATGACCGTGTGGCCGACGTGGATCGGCGCATCACCAGCGAGACGCAAATCGCGCAGATGCATATCCGCAAACAGAACCACTTCAGCGAACAGCGCGTATACCGGTACCTCAAGCCATCCGACTTCCGATTCGACCTGCTGCCGCGCGTGCGCAAGATGGCCGCGTTGAAGACGCCCGGCCACCCGTGGGCCGAAATGGACGACATGGAGCTGATGCGCAGCGCCGACCTGTACGGCGTCAACTACGACACCGGCGAGGAGGGCTTCAACCTCGCCGCCGTGATGCTGCTCGGCAAGGACGAGGTCATCTCACGCATCGCGCCCGCCTACAAGACCGACGTGATCGTGCGCCGCGAGAACCTGGACCGCTACGACGACCGGCTCATCGTGACCACGAACCTGATCGAGGCGCAGGCGCAGATCTCCGAGTTTGCGAAATGGTACCTGCCTGATCGGTTCATGCTGGAAGGCGACCAGACCGTGAGCCCTCGCGACATCATCATCCGCGAGCTGGTCTCGAATCTGATGATCCACCGCGAGTTCGTCAGCCCCTACCCGGCCAAGTTCCTCATCCTTAACGACGGTATCCACACAGAGAACGCTTCCAAAGCCATTTTCCAAGGTCAGCTCGCCATCACGAGTTTCAAACCAGTATCCAAGAATCCGTTCATCGCGAAGTTCTTCCGCAACATAGGTCTGGCCGACGAACTCGGCAGCGGCATGCGTAACCTGTACAAGTATTCGAAACCCTACTCCGGCAAGGATCCTGTGCTCGACGACGGCGACGTGTTCGAGGCATTTGTCCCTGTACGCTGGGTGGAGGGAGGTACCGCCGAAGGCGACGCGACGATCCGTGATGAAACCGCACGTGACCCGAATGAGACTGTACATGACCTTCATGAGCAGGAAAATGACCCAGATGAAACTGTAAATGGTCTCCATGAGCAGGAAAATGAACAGGTAAACGACCCTCATGAGCAGGAATATGAACAGGTACAAGCACCTTCCAGGGAGCAACTTATCCTCGACCTGATTCGCGAAAACCCGGCTATTACCTACCATGGGGCAGCAGACATTCTGAACGTGTCCTATTCCACGGTCCGAAGAGGTTTCCAAGCGCTACGGGAATCCGGAACGATCGAGCGCATCGGTTCGGACAGACGCGGCACATGGCGCATCCTCACCCCATCGCAGCCATCCCACGAGTGACTGAGACTCCTCGTCGATGCACTGGCAGTGTGATACAGGAATGGCTTCCCATCAAAATACATCAAATGAGCGCGAAGATGAGTCCACGGAACCGTCAAAACATGAAACGCCTGTCAGCAGTAAGGACGAAAGGGCGTGAAAGTCGGCGTCTCGTATCCTCCGCCATCAGGGTTTTGGCTTTTGCCAGAGCCCTTTTTTGTTACTCGCACAAGGTCTTGAGAAGCAAATGCCCCAGAATGCCGTGCACAATCGCGCATTTTTGGCCGTTTTGCAATGACGTACCACAGCACCCTTTACAAGCGCATTCAGCAGTAACGAAATATCAACGGTTTTCATGGTACGAAAATGCGCAACCTCCAAAAAATGCACTTTCACGCCACATTCGGATGGTACGAAATTGCTAATCGGCCAATTATGCGCTTTTGTGCACACTCATCACTCTTGCAGACTTCCTCCGCTCTCCGTCCTGCAGTTCAATCGCGACGCCCCACGGCATCGCAAAGGGCAAGGAGCACGACGAGTCAAAGCGCCGCACCCCCAACACAAGCGTCGACTTGCGTAATATGCGATTGCGTGTATTCTTGTGCAAGTTGTCTAACGGACAGCGAATCATCGCCCCGATAGCTCAGTGGTAGAGCACTTCCTTGGTAAGGAAGAGGTCGTGAGTCCAATTCTCACTCGGGGCTCTCTTTTTCTTTCACTTCGTACCGCGCTTGCCTGCAATCTTTACCGCAGTAACACTCGTAAGCGCCACCACGAACAGCACAGTCAGCACCGGAATCAATGCCGCATACCGATGCGCTTGATCCGGCGCATGCGTCACCACGAATGATGCCAGCTGGTTGCCGGACAATCCCGCGAATGCCCACGCGCTGAGCGTCAAACCGTGCGTGGTGGACACGGTTTTAGTGCCAAAATGCTGATCCAACAGCACCGGCAGCGTGGAGAAACCACCGCCATAGCCGGCGTTAACAAGGAACAGCATGGCGAGCACAGCCCACAACAGTGCGTTGTCGATGCTGTTAATCACCAACTGAAGCACGCATACGGCGATCGACATCACGAAAATCACCTGATACACGCTTTCGCGACGCTTAAGATAATCGGACAGTGCGGAGAATCCCACGCGACCGGCAGTGTTGAACACTGAGTCCACGGCAAGTACCAAACCGATTACACCGGCAATCGCAGCAGCAAAATCAGCAGTATTCAGCAATGCGTACTGCGGCAAAGCCTGCAGCACATCGTGGAGAATATCCTTCTCCTGGCTGATCAGCGCCAGGCCACAGGTGATATTGATATAGAACGCGATCCAAATGCCCCAAAACACCGGCTTCTTCAGAATCGATACGCGACTAACATGCGAGGCCACAGGATCATACGTCCACCCTGCCGGGCGACGAATCAGCAGGAATCCGACGAACATCATCACCGCATATACCGCGGCGAGCACATAGAACATGCCCACAAGACCCACGGCACCAATCAGCCATTCCATCGCCGGGCTTGCGAGAGCTTTGGAAAGACCGAATCCCGCAACGGCAACGCCTGTGGCCAGTCCTTTATTATCGGCGAACCAAAGCATCAGATTCTTGACCGGCGTCAGATACCCCACGCCGAGGCCCACGCCCATAATCGCGCCATAGCAAATGAACACGCCCGGGAGGAATCCCAAAGCGATGCTCACACCGGTGCCTGCAAAGCCAACCACGAAGCAGATCATCGAAACCAGCGCGGATTTCTTAATATCCTTCTCCACCATCGGGGCCGGCGAACGCCGCGGACATGCCAAGGAAGAAGATCGCAAGCGAGAAACCCCACTCCACCGATGCAGAACTGACGTGCAGCTGATCGGCGATGAGCTGCTTGAATACACTCCAGCAGTAGACGGTACCGATCGGGATATGTATCAACAGTGCGGGAATGATTGCGCTGGTCCAGCGGTTTCCGGAAGACTGCTTGACGGTGGCCATGCAGGTGGATCCTTTCGACTCTCGTACAGTTCTCGTCAGCCGTACGGAATCACCAACACCCATAAACACCACATAATGAATGTGCGTTTCTCCGGCGTCGTTGATTCCGTCGACGCCGACAAACAGCACTGTACCGCCACTTCATCGGCAGCACGCACACATCATTAGAGAACACAGCATGATATTGTTCACATTCGGATTGCACAGCAGAACAACCACCAACCGAAGAAAGCCCCGAACACCATGAATTCACACCTTGCCGAAGCAGGACGCACGCTGATTCCCCGCAAGGATGACCAGTACGGTCTGCTTTCGCCGGCGCTGGTCATTCTCACGTTCGTCGCCGGGCTGGTGGATGCCTTAAGTTACTTGGCGCTGGGCCATGTGTTCGTGGCCAACGTGACCGGCAACATCGTGTTCCTCGGTTTCGCGTTCGCCCACGCGCAAGGCTTCGTTTGGTGGACTTCGGCGCTTACGCTGGCCACGTTCATGATTGGCGCGTTTATCGGCGGGCGCATTATTCATTATTTTGGCGCCAATCGCGCACGCCATCTGCTGGTATCCACAGCCATCCAGCTGGCATTTGTGGTCGCTGCTCTGGTCGGCATCTATCTGCTCAACCAGTTCGCACCCGAGCCATCGATGGGCGGCACCGATGCCTCAGCCATCGCTCGCGCCGCGCAGCCCAGTCTGAACTTTCCTACCGCAAGGCATATTGATCTGCATATCATTCTGCTGATTGTGCTGCTCGCCCCGGCCATGGGCATCCAGAATTCCACGGCACGCAAGCTTTCAGTGCCTGATTTGCCTACGACTGTGTTGACGATGACGCTGACCGGCATCGTCGCCGATACGTCCGCACATGGCCATGAGCAGTCCAAACTTGGCCGCCGTGCCATTGTGATGCTCGCTTTGGCGCTCGGCGCATTGACCGGCGCCACACTGCAGACGCGCGGTCATGAAGACATGATTTTGATGGTGATGATCGTCTGCCTCGCCGCAGTCATCGCCATGATGCTGCCCTACATCCACTCTGATGCCCGCTGGATTACGGACAGCAAATAATTCCGTCCTTTACCTCATCAAACGTACGTTGAGGAACAATCGGCGTACGTTTATCGAGGGCAATCAGCACTCGATGCCGTATTCGGCGTACATGTAGGCGTCGTACTGATGCTCGCCGCCGAAGTACGCGTCGTTATGATGTGATTCCTGATGATTGTTGTTCGACTGCATGATTATTCCTTTTCCTAGCCTCATCGGTATTACGATCAGATATAGCGAACGTGCGTTACCGATCTATGCGCGACTAGCGAATCACAGATGAACTCACGGAGAATTTCAAACAATTCCCATTCATCGTCGCCTCAACATAAAGGAGGTTCATCATGCGCATTATCGAGCAGTTCTGCCAAGGTAAACGGTCGGATCAGTCGCGCAACGAGGATGGACTCATCGTCACAGATGGATTCGCGGCGGTGGTGGATGGCGTGACCAGCAAAAGCATCCGACATCTGTGGCAACCCAGCGGCGGAGTGGTCGCTAAAAGCCTCGCGCTTGAGACCATTGCCAAGATGTCCGCAACTTCCACGATGCGCGAGACCCAGCAGGCAATCGATGCGCGCTTCCAGCAGGCCTATCATGAGCGCGACTATTACGACATCCTCACTCGTGAGCCCATCGAACGGCTGCAGGCCAATACGGTGATTTATAGTGCATACCATCGTGAGGCATGGCTATTTGGAGACTGCCAAATCATGGTCAATGGTCAGCAGATTCCCACAGTCAAGCGTGTGGATGAACTTCTGGGCGAGCTGCGCGCGTTCACTGCGCTTGCTTTGCGCAAGCAACAATCATCTGCCAGCACCGCTGAAGCCGGCAGCGCTCTGAACAGCAGCGACCCCGCCCGCGACATGATTCTGCCATTCCTGCGTCTGCAATCCCGGTTTGCCAATGTGCGCGGCCCTTATGGGTATTTTGTGTTCGATGGATTCACGGACCCGACATACCCGATTCGCACAGTGCCCGTGAATCCCGGCGACGAAGTGGCGCTCGCCTCCGATGGCTATCCGATACTGCGGCCTACGCTCAGCGCCAGCGAAAGCGAATTGCAGCGGCTCAAGCGTGATGATCCAGAACTCATCAATGAATATCAGTCCACCAAGGGTTTCGTCAAAGGCTACGATTCGTTCGACGACCGCACCTATCTACGATTCATTGCATAAGGCCGCACCCCCAAAAAACTTCGGAATGCGGCCTTCACCATAATTGCTCAGCTGGAAACGCTTACTTCTTGGAAGCGTTCACAGCATCCACAGCCTTCTTGAGGGAGGTGGTATGAGCCTTGTACCAATCGGCCTGTTCGTTGAGCTTGTCAGTGGCGGACTTGAAGCCTGCGGTATCGTCGGCCACGCAGCCTTCATACACCGGCAGTTCCACGCTTAGCTCCTTGTTGAGGGCATCCAGCGCAGAGGCATCCTTCACATCCTTCCTGGTGAGGGACGCCGCCTCGGATGCATCACCATTGACCAGGTTGTTGTAATCGTTGGTGGCGTTACGCACGTTTTCGGAAGCTGCGGCACAGGCGGCGACCGCGTTGTTGTATTGGGCGTCGGAGTAAGCACGGAAGCCGAATACACCGGCAACGACGATAATGGCCACGACTACCACGGCGATAATGGCGACGGCCACCTTAGACATGTGCTTTTTCTGTGCACCGTCGTTGGTTGCGTTGGCGTTGTTTGCTGGTGCAGTCTGCTGCTCAGCGGACATACTTCGATCTCCTTTGTTCTCAGATCTCTCACCCGGTCAAGGAACTTGTCACACATTCCCGGGAAAACAAAAAACCCTCGCATCAGCGAGGGTCATTGGCTGGGATGCCTGGACTCGAACCAAGAATGGCTGAACCAGAATCAGCTGTGTTGCCAATTACACCACATCCCAATTTGGCTTGGCGTAGCAACTCCGAGGAGTTGTTCGTCGTACCCCCAACCGGATTTGAACCGGTGTTGGCGCCGTGAGAGGGCGTAGTCCTAGACCGCTAGACGATGGGGGCATATTCAGTTTTTCAACCGGCTGCTCGGCGAACCGCGCAACGAGTGATAAATATACGCAACTATTCACCCTCACGCAACTTACGGCGTGTCGCGCGGAATTGCAACGTTTTGGACGCCAAGCAATAGTTTCACTGAAGAACTCAATTAATCTTCATTCGTCATTCATCACATCAAAAAGACGGGCATCTGCTTGAAACAGACGCCCGCCTTCTCTCCCTCCGTCGCGCTTCGCGCGCCACCTCGAACGCAATTAAAGATAGCTTTCAGCTGACTTCATACTGGCTCACTGTCGTTCGCCCTCGCCTGAAAATACCTCCGGTGTTTTCTTTACAGCTCGGCTCATCAGAGGGAGACTCTCAAAAGGATCACAGGTGCTTGCGAAGGCCCTTCAGACGAGCGATGGAAATCGGCTTGCCGACGATTTCCATGGACTCGAACAGCGGCGGGGAGACGCGGCGGCCGGACATGGCCACACGCACCGGGCCGAAGGCCAGACGCGGCTTGTAGCCACCGTCTTCCACCAGAGCCTTGTTCAGAGTCTCGTGCAGGTTGTCGGTCTTCCAATCAGCCTCATCCACGCCTTCCAGTGCGGCGATGGCGGCGTCGAGCACTTCGCCGGCGGATTCCTTGAGCTGCTTGCGAGCGTCGGCGGCCGGTTCCAGGTACTCCTCAGTGGAGAGCAGGGAGCCCACCATGCCGGCGACTTCGCCAAGCAGACGCACGCGCGGCTGCACCAGCGGAGCGGCAGCGGTCAGGACCTCACGCTCGCGGTCGGTCAGCGCATCCCAATTGTCAGCGGAAACTACGCCATCACGGTGCAGATACGGCACCGAGCGGCGCAGGAAGTCCTCGGGCTCAAGCATGCGGATGTGCTCGGCGTTGATGGAGATGGCCTTGTCCAGATCGAAGCGAGCCGGGTTGGCCTTCACGTCGCGTACATCGAACTTGGCGATCATCTCGTCCATGGAGAACACATCGCGGTCGGGAGCGATGGACCAACCGAGCAGAGCCAGGTAGTTGAGCAGGCCTTCACGGATGAAGCCGGCGTCGCGGTGGTTGAACAGGTTGGATTCCGGATCGCGCTTGGAGAGCTTCTTATTGCCCTGACCCATCACGTACGGCATGTGGCCGAACAGCGGGGTGGTCTTGGCGATGCCCAGCTCTTCGAGGTAGCGGTACAGCACGATCTGGCGCGGGGTGGAGCTCAGCAGATCCTCGCCGCGCAGCACCACGTTGATGTCCATCATGGCGTCGTCCACCGGGTTGGTGAGCGTGTACAGCGGGTCGCCGTTCGGACGCACGATCACGTAGTCCGGCACGGAACCGGCCTTGAATTCGATGGTGCCACGAATCAGATCGTCGAAAGCGATGTCTTCGTCGGGCATGCGGATACGCAGGGCTGGCTTGCGATCCTCAGCGCGGAAAGCGGCCTTCTGCTCTTCGGTGAGGTTGCGGTCGTAGCCGTCGTAGCCGAACTCGGCCGGGCGGCCGGCGGCAAGGTTGCGCTCCTTGATTTCCTCAGGAGTGGAGAAGGATTCATAGGCGTAGCCGGCTTCGAGCAGCTTGGCGGCGACGTCCTTGTAGATGTCAGTACGCTCGGACTGGCGGTATGGGCCGTGGGGGCCGCCCACATCGATGCCCTCATCCCAGTCGATGCCCAGCCAGCGCAGGGCTTCAAGAATCTGGTTGTAGCTTTCCTCGGAGTCACGTGCGGCGTCGGTGTCTTCGATGCGGAAGATCAGCTTGCCGCCGGTGGCGCGGGCCTCAGCCCAGTTGAACAGGGCGGTACGCACCATGCCGACGTGCGGGGTGCCGGTCGGAGAGGGGCAGAAGCGAACACGAACGTTCGCGGGGAGTTCAGGTTTGGTGTTTTCAGCATCAGTCATAATCCCCTATTGTGCCGCGCGCGCCGGACGCGCATGGCCCTGCTGCAATGCATCCAACCCCGAACTCACTTTTCGTGCGAATAGTACGTCCAAGAGCTAAATAGTGGACAGTTTGCGTACTATTCGCGGAAAAGTGCATGGGCAGGGCAAACTAGCAGGCGAGGCCGCTGAAGAGTTCGGCCCAATCCTGTGAATCGTCTTCCCGAATCTCATGGAAGTCGGTGGATGCGTTGTTCACGCTCATGCTCATGTAGTCGTTGTTCATCGTTATCCCCTTATGTTCGCACCGGAAGCTTCCATTGCTTCCCGCCTTCGTCGCCGAAGTCGTGTGCAAGTCTTGTTTAACGATAACAAATCACACAAAAGCGCACATCTTGGCTTGATATCGATTTCATAACAATCCTGCGTTTTCTCCTTTGCAGCGCAATCTCGGGAAAGAGGCACGCAGAATTCAGACAATGTTCCGCTGATTTGCTTGGTTTTCGCAGAAAAGCTGGAAGAATGGACATTGACGATATCGTCTTTGATGAAAGGGGAATCAATGACCGATCCCAACAATAACGCGCCGCTGCCACAGGTGCCAGCGCCCAATAACGTCCCAGTCCCGCAACCGCAGCAGCCACAGTACGGCGCCCAGCCGCAGTATGATCAGCCTCAGTACGGTCAGCCGCAATACGCCCAACCGCAATATGGCCAGCCAGATGCGCAGCAGCCGCAATACGAGCAGCCCGCGCAGCAGTACACTTCCGAGAACCCTTTCACCCAGCCGCAGCAAACCCCTGCCTATGGTCAGCCGACCCAGCCGACCGAACCGCAGTATGGCCAGCAGTACGCTCAACCCACCTACTCGAGCCAGTACGGCGACAACGCTTACGGCAACCAGTACAACACCAATCCGTATGGCGCTCCGCAGTCCGCACCCGTCTACTCCACCTCGACTCCGGCCTCCGGAGCCCCGAGCGCGGCTACGGTTCCGCTGGATCAGCCATACTATGGCTGCCCATTCCCGGAAGCCTTCCTGCGCTTCTGGAAGAAGTACGCCGTGTTCTCCGGCCGTGCCTCCCGCAGCGAATTCTGGTGGTGGACGTTGGCACAATGCGGCGTCACTTTCGTACTCGGCGTTCTCGCCAACATTACAGATGACAAGCTCGCATTCCTTGGTGATTTGTGGTCTCTCGCCATCATCGTGCCCAGCATCGCCCTCGCGGTCCGCCGCCTGCACGACACCAACCGTCCCGGCTGGTGGGTTGCCGTCTATTACGGCGCATTGGTAGTCGGCGTCATTCTGATGATTGCCGGCGGCGCAGGCGCGATCTTCGGTGGCATCGGAGGCATGTCTTACGGCGACACGTACAGCAAGGGTTATGGTGCCGTCGCAGCCGGCGGTATCGGCCTGATTGTTGTCGGCCTAATACTTATTCTGGCTACCGCCATTGTGTACATCGTGTTCATGGCTCAGGACAGCAAGCCTGAAGGCGCACGCTTCGATAAGAACCCCGCACCGACCGGTTACACTGCAGCTCCGACCGCCACTCCGGAGGCCCCATACGGCAACCCCTACGGCCCGCAGTATGGCGCGCCGACGGCCCCAAACACCCAGCCTCCAGCACCGGGATTCAATGGCACAGTGCCCGCTCCTGAGGCGTCGGCTCCTGAATATGGCACTCCGGTTCCACAGCCGCAGACTTACGCCCCGGCTCCTCCGGCACCAGCCTATGGAACACCGACTTATGGGCAGGCAGCTCCATCCACTCCGGAAACCCCAACTTATGGCGCTCCTTCAACCCCTGCCGGATCAGCTGGTTCATCTACCAGCACTGGTGATGACGCCAACGCGCAGAAGCCTTGGCAAGGTCAGTGATGCGGTAATATCGCAGCCGCAATCCATAACATAAGCAATCCCCGCTCGACAACCATCGGGCGGGGATTGCTATAGGCAATGCAGCAAATCGTTATGCCACGCTCAAGCTCTGGGAAAGCGCATGGGATTCGCCAGGGGCCAGTGCCACCGCGTGTTCACGGCAGGAGGCGGCTTCGGCGCAGATGAATCCACGCCATTCGCCGGCAGTCTCGTCATTGACAAACGTGCCGTACGGCTTGCCAGGATTCCAGACCACGGTTTGCGGGGAACCGGACTTGGCGATGCGAATCGTGCGCTGTAATCCGGCGTCATGCAGCTCGAGAGTGCTATCGGACTCATAGACACGATCCACTGTGCCATTGAAGGTCACCTCCGGGTCGGACTGCACGCATGGCTTGAATCCATCGGTGGCATCGGCGTAGTGTGCACCGCCCAAACCAGCAAGACGCACGTTAGACACATCGCTCACATGGAAGTACGTGTGCAGCGCCGCCTCATAGGAGAACGGCACTGTGCCCGTGTTGGCCACGGTCAGCGTCATGGTTAGCGTATCGGTGGCATGTACTTCGAAATCTGCATGGAATTGCGGAGTCGGAGCGCTTTCGTTTGCTTCGGCCGGCTCAAGCCACGGCACGTCGCCGGGCTCAAGATCAGCGGAATCAAGCGTGTAATGCGCATACTCATGGCTGAAGGACTCAGCGTCCAACTGCCAAGTGCGAATGCGGCCAAAACCATGATTCGGCTTTTTGCCGAGTCCATGGCCGTCAGCGAATCCCGGGCCGAACCACGGGAACACAATTGGCACACCGCCGACAATCGCCTTGTTATCAGCCAAAATCACCGAAGAAGGGCTCCATACCACGTCTTCATTCTGGTCAGCCGGACGCCAACGCAGTACGTGTGCGCCATAGTCGCTCACGGCAGCGCTGCCGCGGCTGTTATTGAGATTGCGAAGAGCGAACCCACTGCTCATATTGCCTCCTATGCAAACAACGATTTCAATAGGAAAGTCCCAATATCATAAGCCCGGCTCCCCCGAGGAAGGAACGAGGAACCGGGCTTATGAGGTTCTGATTCAGGCTTCGATGAAGCCAAGATCGGCAAGGAACGTGCGCGTCTGTTCCTTGGTCTTGAACACGGCGGTGTTGCCAAGGATTCGCTCGCATACGCTGCCGAGCTCGTCCTGTACAGCAGCATGGATGGCATCGCGGTCGCGGTTGCCGTTCAGAGCGGCGGTCAGCTCATCCCATTCCAGCGAGAACTCGCTCACCGATTCCGGCAACGGTTCACCGGCTGCGAGCGCGTCTTCGATCCGACCAAGCTGATCAACCAAGCGGCCGGGTAGAATGAACAGGCCCTGCGCCTCAATCAGACCAACCGGTTCCTGCTTGATCGGCCAGAATTCGGGGTGCGCGTGGAAGATGCCCTCCGGATACTCCTCGCTGATCGCATTGTTGCGGAAGATGAGGCTCATCTCGTAGCCGCGCTCGGTGATGATGGCGCTCGGCGAGACCGCGGATTGGCGGTTGCCGTCGGCGTCATGGCTGGCGATGTTCGCGGCCGCATCGTCATACTGCTGCCAAGCCAAGCGGATCTTGTCGCTGGCCTCGATAATCGAGTCGCGATTCTTGGAGACCACACGCACTGCAGTACCGGGCCAATCCAGAATCTCGACTGTGGCATCCGGGTAGCCTGGCACCTCGAACGTAGCCCAAGCAGCCGCCTTGTGCATCGGCAGCAGTTCGCCGCCGCCCTGATAGTGATCATGGGCGAGCACCGAGCCGCCGATACGCGGCAGTGCCGCGTTGCAGCCGAGGAAGTAACCCGGGAAGCGGTCCACGAAGTCGAGCAGATGGCCGAACGTGTCACGGTCGACGTGCATCGGCGTGTGCTCCATGTTCACGCAGATGCCATGCTGGTGGAAGTAGCCGTATGGGGAGAACTGCCAGAACCAGGGCTCGCCACCGAGCGTCACCGGAATCGTGCGCAATGTGCGCTTGTTGCGACCGGCGAAGCCTTCATTCTCATGGCAGATTGTGCACTTCGGGTAGCCACCGGCCACCGCATTGCCAGCAGCGGCCTTCTTCATGTTCTTGAACTCCGGCTTGGCCAGGTTGATGGTGACCACCAGACCATGGGAGTCGAAGCGCGGGTTCTTGTCAAGCACCGCCTTCTTTACGTAGTTATTGGCCACGCAGTAGCGGTAAAACCAGTGCATGGCTTCCATGCCGCTGTCCGTGCCTTCCTCTTCCTCGAAGCTGTCTTCGATGGAGGACGGTGTTCCAGAGAGCAGACCCATGATGATGTCCGCGTAAACCGGGCCTTCTTCGGGCTCGAACAGACCGGCTTCTGTGGCTGCGGCGCGGAAGCCGGCTATCAGGGCGTCCGGGTAGGCGAAGGCGGATTCATCAGTATCGCTGTCTCTCCCCCAGTCAGCTTCGCTGCCAGCCCCCTCGTCAGAGGGGACCGAGAGAGGAGCGGCCCCCTCACTCAACGGCAAGTCTCCACCAGAGAACGCCGAGGCGGCAGGCGCACGGTAGGAGTCAAGGCCGAACAGGGCGAAGATGTTGTTGCGCGTCCAGTCGGCGTCGCGCTCGTCCAAGCCCAGATTGCGTTCGGCGAATGCAACCAATGCGTCGATGGAGTCATACACCTTGTCGAGGTTTGCGGCGGTCATCAGCGAGCCTCGCCTTCCAGCACATCGGCCACAATGGCCTTGATTTCGCCGGCCTTGGCTTCCATCTCCTCAACCAGTTTGATCTGCGTGCGGGCGCGGACCAGATTGTGCTCCGGGTACTTGGTGGCGAAGTAGGTGTCGCCAGCCAGGTAGTCGGCAAGGAAGCGCATGCCGCATTCCATCGTGAGCAAATTGCCGGCGAATGCGAACAGCTCGCCCTCGCGCGGCGCGACGCTTGCGCGCACGGCACCGACGAAGCCTTCGGTATAGGAGCGGAAGTACTCAGTGCTGAAGTGCACCTTGTCGAGGTCCTGCTCGTCCTCGAGGGCAGTGGAGGCGCCGAAGCGAATCGAGTCGCCGAAGTCGAAGAGCATGGAGCCAGGCATGATGGTGTCGAGGTCGATGATGGCGCGAGCCTTGCCGGTTTCGGCATCCATCAAAATGTTGTTGAGCTTGGTGTCGTTGTGGGTCACGCGCAGCGGAATGGAACCGTCCGCGAGACCATCCATCACCACTGAATACTGATTCTCATGGTTCAAGAAGAAGTCGATTTCACGCTGGCAGGTGGCGGCGCGACCGAGCTTATCCTCGGCGAGCGCGGCCTTGAAATCGGCGAAACGATGCGGGGTGTCGTGGAAATGGGCAATCGGCTCGGTGAGCTGGGAGGCGTCGAACTCGGCCAGCGTCTGCTGGAATTCACCGAATGCGCGGCCGGACTCACGGAATACATCCGCGTTCGGCACGAGGCTGTATGACTTGGTGTTCTCGATGAAGGCATATACACGCCATGCGCCGGATTCACGGGTCACATAGGTTTCGCCGCTCTTGGTGGGAATGATGTCGAGGGTTTCCTGGCCGCGCTCCCTGAGGAAGCTGGTGACCAGTTCGATGTTGCGCATCAGACCCTTGGTGTCCGGAAAGACGCTGGTGTTCATCTTCTGCAGAATATAGCGGCGTGCGCTCGTGGTGACGAGGTAGGTCACGTTGATATGGCCATCGCCATACGGTTCGATGCTGCGCACATCGCCTTCCAGCTGGAAGAGATCGGCCACAGCCTTCAGCTCGGTATCCTCAACTGCCATCATGCATTCCCTTCGTACTTGTCGTCTTGTTGCCGACTTCTTCGCCGGCAAACAATCCACAGATATCGCTCACTACTATTGAAACATAGTTAACAATTACCCTGCTGCAGGTCGCACGTACAGAAAACGTTGCAATAGTAAGGTTTTATCACCTATCGATAATTGCCATCTATGATTGCAGCAGTACAATTTTCATGAGTATCAGAACAATTTTTTGATATGAGGTAACTATGACACCGGTTGAGCATCATGTTGACACGGCGGTTTCGCATTATTTCGTGTACGTGCCCAGCCGCAATGCCCTGCGCATGTTCCTCTACCCCACGCGCATCGGCCTGTATCGCTATCTCAAAGGCTATTGGCTCAACCGCAGTTCGTTCGACAGTTTCATTCTGATGGCCGTCTACAGCGGCACGTTTACCTTCACCGTGAATGGGCAACGTTCGGTGGCTCATACCGGCGACCTGGTGTTGCTCGATTGCCACAATCCGAACGTCTACCAAGCGCAGGCCGAAACGGACTGCACGCTGCTGTGGATGCATTTCGACGGGCGACTTGCACATGATTATTTTGAGGCCATCCATACTGAGCTCGGCAATGTCATCGCTTTGAAGCGCGCCACATATGCCATCAGCCGATTCCGCATGATCTATGACACGTTCGCCGAGGAACGCAAGATGAGCGAAGCGCGCATGAATCTGGCCATCACCGAGATTCTCACCGAATGCCTGACCGCCGGCGAAGACGCCGAACGGGCCGGCACACCATATAACCAGCATGCCATCGAGGAGACGCTCGCATATATCGCCGCGCATCTGAGTGAACCGCTTCCGGTCGCCCAACTGGCCGCGATGGCACTGATGAGCGAATACTATTACATTCGCGTCTTCAAGCAGGTCACCGGCTACACGCCGCACACGTACATCGTCAACGCGCGCATGCATGCGGCGAAATACCTGCTCCTGACCGGCGAGGCCACATTAAAGGAGATCTGCGCCGAATGCGGCTTCTCCTCCACCAGCGCCTTCTGCGCGGCCTTCAAGAAGCGATTCGGTGTAACTCCCCTGGAGTTCCGGGCAGCGTCTCGAACGTGATCATTTGCCGGACGAGGCGAAAGCAACAAACGCCGCTATAGCTCCACGGTTTCCTTGTTGTCGTTCTTGACGTGCGCGAACTTGGCGGCGAGCGCCTCCTTGTTGCGCTTTTCGTCTTCCTCCTTGGCCTTCTTCTTGGCCTCGGCGGGATCCCAGAGCACATCGTCATGATGCTTGTTCCACTCGGCCGCGGCCAACGGCGCCACGAACTGTGCGGTCGCGGTCAACGTATCGGAAGCTTTGGCACGCAAATCAATCAGCTCCGCAATCTGCTCATCGGTCAGGAAGATACGCGGAATGGCGTACTGCTCGCGCAGTTCATTGACATACAACAGCACCGGCAGGGACTGCTTCGCCACCTCGCGATCGCTTTCGCTAGGGTCAGCGCCTGCAGCGACGCTGCCCAGCAATGCATCACACACGGCGAGCGCAAGAGCGAACCGAGAGGCCACGTCGGCGGCGGAACCGCTCAGCCCAGCCGCATCCTCGCCCTTCGCCTTGTCAACCTCGGCTTCGACCGAGGCGACCGTCTGTCTGACAGCGGCATCGGTAGCCTCCGGCCATTGCACACCAAGCGCCTCGGCGGCGGCATGAATCAGCGAAGCATCACCGGACTGCGCGTATTCCCCCATCGTCTCGTACGCGTCGTTGGCATCGAGCAACGCATCCACGATCTCCTGTGGGCGGCCTGGAATTACATCGGCGCCCTCATAGACGAATTCGGCGTCCGGCACGGTCACGTCTTCGCCGGTCAGAATGCGGGCGAACGCACGAGTGACGCGAACCTGCAGGTTCTCTCCGTATTTGACGTCGTTATCCATGTGCATGGCTTCGGTCAGCGGCCAGAGCGCAATCAACGCGGCACCCGTTTCAGCAGCCTTGGTGACTTCCGGCAACTCAGCCACACGCGCGATAGCATCACGATTCAGGTCAACGGTCATTACAGTGCTCCTTTGCTTCAATGCTTTCGCCCTTCAGTGGGCCGGCATGTTCTGTGATTGATTGTAGTGCGCAGCTACTTCACGTCCGCAGCCGGATCCACATACGTGATGGACATCACACGGCCCGTCTCATTGTCATAGGTCACGGAGGTCACAGATGCGAGCGCGGTTTTGCGCAGGAACATCCAATGCTCCGGGTGACCGGTCTCCAAGTAGTGACGGTAAGACCAAATCGGTGATTCATGGCTGACCACCACGATCTGCTGGCCGGGGTGCTGGGCCACCTTTTCTCGCGCGAACGCATCCATGCGGGCAGCGATATGCTGGTATGACTCGCCCCAACTGGGCTTGTAGAGGTTCAGCACCAGCTTCCAGTTGCCATTCTTCCACAGTGCGCCTTCGCCGTGGCCTATACGCTTGCCACGGAATTCGTTGCCGGCTTCGATCACGCGCTCGTCGGTGGTGAGCTTGAGCGGCGCTTCACCACGGGCCTCACGCACACCATTGAGCGCTTCGAGAATCGCACCTGCGGTCTCGCGCGTGCGATCGAGCGGCGAGGAATACACAGCGGAAATCGTATTGGTTTGCGGATTATTGGCCAGATAGGACGCCGTGGCTTCAGCCATCCGACGGCCTACATCGGACAGATGGAAATCGGGAAGACGCTCATAGAGCAGATGATCGGGGTTGTAGACCTTGCCATGGCGAACGAAATGGATGGTGGTGGCGGTCATCAGGCTCTCCTTTACGAACAATCACAAATCAGAATCAATCTTAGTGAAGCAGGAGCCGGCACAGCACAAGTGAACTTGATGAATAACTATCGTAAATTACCGCGTGTCAATCGAGGTCACCGCATAGAGTAGCGCGTGACGCAAATATGCGGGCTGGGGTTCGGTCCACGAATGGCGCGGCAAAGGCAGCGGCCATCACTCGTGCAAGCCAGTTCAATCCACGCAAACTTTGCGCGACCATGGACAACACATCATTCGATGAGGGCTTCGCCACCCAACGCCACGGGCAGCGAGGGACATCCAATCGGGAGCGGAAAGGAGCGTAGTGCTGTTATGTCCAATACGAACACCGTTACGGCCGCCATCAAGGAAGTAACCCACAAGGTTTTTGGCGGATACGCTGAGTTGCTGCGCATTCCGCATACCGCACGCTATTCAATCGGCGGCGTGCTCGCTTGTATGCCGTTCCCGATGGTGGGTATGACCATCACGATTTCCGTGCAGCATTACTACGGCAATTACTCGCTGGCAGGCATGTTGACGGCCATTCAGGCGATCGCACTGGCTGTTGCGACCCCACTGCTCGGCAAGCTGACCGATAAGTTCGGTCAGCGCCAGGTTTCGATTCCAACCATCATCGTGTGGATCGTGGCCGCGATTGCCCTGACCACCTCCATCACCAACCGTGCACCTGAATGGGTGCTGTATGCACTTACGCCGTTCCTGGCTGCGATTCCGCCGTGGGGCGCAATGAGCCGCGCGCGTTGGACCAAGATTCTGAAAGGTGATCATGAGCGCACGAATCGCGCGCTTTCGCTGTGCGGCGTGCTGGACGAGTGCATGTGGGTGGTCGGCAATCCGCTGGCCTCCACACTGGCCGTGATTTCCGGTCTGCTGGCGTTCTCGTTCACCGGTGTATGCGTGGTGGTGGGTGCGCTGATGTTCCTGACCGAGCTCACCACCGAGCCGCCGTCGCAGTCCGCTCTGGCTCGCGCGGAAGGCATCACCCGTAAGGAATACCGCGAGCGCGAGGCCGCCCGCGCCGAGGCATTGAAGGTGGAGACCGCCGCCGAGGAGACCCGTCACCGCTTGGAGCGCGAAGGCGTCACTGATGAGGCTCAAATCCAAAAGGCCATCGATGTGGCCGTGGCTGAGGCCCGCAGTGGCAAGAAGGCTTCCATCTGGGGGCCGGGCCTGATCGCCGTATGTGTGACCTGGTTTGGCTTAGGCGCATTCCAGTCGGCCGCGGGTATTTCGATCATCGCGTTCGCCACCGAGTCGAACATGAAGCAGTACACCGGCTTTGTGTTCGCATGCTTCTCCATCAGCTCGCTGATGGGCGCGCTGGTGTATGGCGCGAAGAACTGGGCGATTCCGCTGTGGAAGCGCTTCTACTTCTGCTTGGCTGTGGTAAACCTCGGCATCGGCACGTTCATGTTCGCCAAGCACCTGTGGGTGATTATGATCATCTATCTGTTCATCGGCGTATGCCAGGCACCCACGTGGATCAACGGTAACCAGCTGATGCTGCATCTGGTGCCGCCGTCTCGACTGACTGAAGGCATGGCTTGGATGGGCGCGATGAACTCCATCGGCTCCTCTGCCGGCTCCGCCATCGCCGGCCAGTTCATCGACCGCATGGGTTCGCACGGCGGCTTTATGGTGGTCACCACTTTGGCTATCGCCTCACTGGTGATTGCACTCGTCGGCTTCAAGCAGATCAAGGGCTCCACCGAGCAACCCACACTCACCGAAGTCACCGTGTGAAAGGGCCAAAGACATACGAATAGCGGGGGATGCAACTGCACAAAGGTCATTATCGCAGTTGCATCCCCCACGACGCTTAGCCTCGGAAAATAAGAAATGGCGGAATTCCAAGGTTTTACGGCAATAAAGAACGGGACGCAACCGCAATAATGGTGATTATGCAGTGACGTCCCGTTACCTTGTGGGACTCAATTGCATAATGTCCGCTATTGCAGTTGCGTCCCGTACTCCGCGACCGTTACTTCGGCCAGCCTTTGGGCGTGTGCTCGATGGACCAGACGCCGAGCTTATGGGAGAAGCTGCTCTGCCATTTGGCTTCCAGCTCTTCAGCGGTGAGGCGGTTCTCCTTGGACTTCAAACGGTTCATCGCATTGGTGTGCGTATCGTCAAGCAACCACTTACGAATCAGGAAGTTCCACACCATCACCACCGCGGTGGCCACCAGCTTGCCGATGTTCGTGCGGAGCAGATACTCGGCATGCTGCGAGACGAACGCGTCACGGTTCATGCCATAAGTGGAAATCCAGATAATTGCGTCATTCATGAACAGACCGATGATTGCGGCGCCCACGAAGATCACAATCTCCATCCAACGGGCCATATCGTCGCGGTGCTTGAACACGAATTTCATGCTCGCCAGATAATTGAAAATCAGAGAGATGATGAAGGAGATGGTTGCGGCAATCACATTGTGCATGTGGAATACACCGACCAGAAGGTTCAGGATGCCCCAGTCAATGATGAAGGCGATAACGCCCACAATGCCGAACTTCATAAGCTGTGCAATCAGTTTTCTCACAGTGGGTATTCAACACTATTGGGCTGACTGCCGGGCGGCATTTCGGCTGTTCTGGCGAATAATCTCCTCATTTCAGGCCTTGTGGATTACTACACTGGCAGGTGTACGCCATTCCAGTGCGTCATTCCATAAGGAGGAATCCATGCCCGTTATTCACACTCACGTTTCCGTCTCCACCACTCCCGAGCAGCGCGAGGCACTGAAAGCCGCCTACGGCAAGGCCATCACCGCTGTGCCCGGCAAGTCCGAGGGTTGGCTGATGTGCCCGTTCGAAGACAATATGCCGATTTACTTCGGCGGCTCCGACGATAAGCCGGCCGCCTACGTTGAGGTCAACGTGTTCGGCCGTTCCGTGCCGAGCTCCTCCTGGGAGAAGCTGACCGAGTCCATCATGGCCGCGTTGAACTCCACGTTGGGCATTCCTGAGGACCGCACGTACATCCGCTACACCGCCACCACCGACTGGGGCTGGAATGGCGGCAATTTCTGATTGCCACCACTACTGATGAGGGAGCTGTCAGCAAAGCCGACTGAGGGGAAACACCACTCAACATGAGAAAGCCCGCCATAAAGGCGGGCTTTCGCTGTTTTGTCTCTGCGACGCTCGCGACGCTATCGCTGCTCGCTGCTACGAAGAGCCCACTGGGCTCTTCGTCACACGATCTTCGGCATCGGGGTGGTCAGGCTCGTGGTCAGGTTGACGTGAGCCAGGCCGGCGCCGGCGTGCACTTCGACCTTCTTCAAGGTCACAGTGCGCTCCTCTTCCGGTGCACGATCGTTGTCGGTCATCGTGGCCGGGGACTTGACGGCCACGAAGGCCAAATCGTCCAGCGAGATGCCGGCGGACTGGCACAGCTCGTTGGCTTCAGCCAGGGAATCCAGGAAGCCGTCCTTGAGCAACACACGCTCAGCCGGCACACCGTAAGCGTGCTCGGCAACCCACTTGGCGTTGTCGATGATCGGCATGCCCTTGTGGCTGTGCTGGGCCGGCGGCATGGAGCCGTTGGACAGCACGTCCACGAAAGCGTCGATCTGGTCGGCGAGGCCATCGCCGCCATCGCGGTACAGGTTGCCGATAATCGGGTCGCGGAACTCCAGCTTTGCGGCGGTTTCGCGCAGTGCCGGAATCTGGTCGTCCTCGCCTTCCCACAGGTTGATGAGCGGGAATGCCGGAATATCCAGCTGCTCCAGACGGTCGACGTGGAACGGGTAGCGCCATGCGAGCTCCTCGTCATCGCGCCAGGTGGAGGCGCGGGTCACCACGATGGCGGCGGACGGCCACTGAGCGCCATACTCGCGGCATGCGATGTCCAGCCACTTCTGGGCGCCAGCGTCAGTGCCGTAGCCGGCCTCAACGATGACCACATCGTGCAGGGCGCAAGCCATTTCCACGGCGATCAGGGTCGGGATACCGATGGACACGTTGGCGAACGGACCACCGTGCACGTACACCGGGGAACCGTTCACGGTCTCAGTCAGCGCGGGCTTGACGGCATCGGACAGAATGCCGGTGATGCGCCACAGGTCCACGAATTCGCCGAAAGTCACGGCCTTGCCATCCTTGGTGCCGGCGATCATCTTGGAGACGCGGTCGGCGATCTCCTCCATGGAGCGGGAGAGCACCACGATCTGCATGAGCTCGCAGGTCGGGGTGAGCACCATCTTCTCCTTGACGTTGCCCTTGCCGTAATCCACGGCGATGGAACGCAGGGAGCGGCTCGGCACTTCGGAGACACGCGGCACGAGGATGTCGTCCAGCTTGCCCTCATCCACAGCCTTCTCGGCGAAGGAGACGATCAGGTTCTGGGCGGCTTCGATAGCACCCATCTCACCGCACAGACCCCAGTCGATGAGCTCCGGATGGGTCAGGGAAGCCTTGCCGCCACCGGAGGCACCACCCTTGGAACCGGCTGCGGTGATGCCCATGCTTGGCTGGCGCAGCACTGCGGTTGCGTCGATGCCGCGCTTGTTCAGGGCGTCGATCAGCGCGATGGTGGTGGTGGTCTTGCCTTCGCCACGGGATGCCTTGAGCGGCGTATCGGCGGTGACGAGCACCACCTTGCCGTGCTTGCGCGGGGCGTCCGGGTTTTCGGCCAGGTACTTCATGTAGCCGAATGCGTCAATCTTCTTGACCAGACCGTACTGGCTGGTGAAGTCTTCGATAGTGGTCATTGATAGGCCTTTCTATTGAAATCTAATGCGGATTATTACGATCAGAAATCGGACATGTGGAAGCCGTTCTTCATCTCCATGCTGCGGGTGTAGAGCACGGAGTCGAGCAGCTTATCGGTTTCTTCCTTGAGCTGGTCAGCCATGGTCTGGTTGGCGGCGGCCAGAATGCCGCGCACCTCGGCGTTGCGGGTGGCTTCGACGATCTCGTCCGGAATCATCGGCTGCACATCGCCGTCCACGTTATCGGCTTCAAACTCCTCTTCGGCAGCCGACTGTGCGGCTTCCTCGGCGGCAGTCAGGCCCAGGCGAGCCACCTGCTCATCGGTGGCGGCAACCAGACGGTGACCCATCGCACCGGTCTTCTCCTGGTAACGTTCGATGGCGTTGGAGGTGGAGCGGAAGGCGCCATCGCACAGGGCGGCGATGATGCGGTTGACCCAGTAGAAGTTCTCGGAGGTCACGCGGGTGGTGGTGTCTTCGAGGTAGGCAGGCGTAGTGTCCACGTTCGGGAAGAACGGCACCAGCGTGTTGAACGGGTTGGAGCCGTAGGCGATCCACTGCACGGCACGGGAAGCCTGCGGACGGTACGGGCGAATCTGCATCACCGAAAGCTGGCTCTGGCGGTTGATGCCGATCGGGCGATACATGTGGCGGGTGCGCTCATCGCCAAGCTGCCCGTACGGATCGTACGGAGTGCCCTGATAATGGGAGCTCAGCACGTACTTGATGTCCTCGATGGTCACCTTGCGCTCAGGCTGGCGGGCCCACGGGATGTCGTTGGATTCCGGCTTGTGGTCGGCGTCCGGGCCATCCCAGACCTCGTCATACGGGTTGAGGAAACGCTGCATGGACCATGCGCGCGGGGTGTTGTAGACGTGGTCGGAATCGGAGTGGGAGCCGAAGGCGTCACGCGGGTTGAACGGCGTGGTGTTCTCCACGGCCAGATCCAAATGGTTGGCTTCGATGAACTCGGCCAGATCGGCGGAGCACATGTGGTCTTCCTGATCGCCCAGAGCGTCGGCCAGATCGAATTCATCGATGCCCAGCTGGTTCGGCATGGTCACGTAAGCCTCATCCGGCACTCGCTTGGCAATCCAGTGATGACCGCCCACGGTTTCCAGCCACCAGATCTCGTTGACGTCGGAGAAGGCGACACCGTTCATCTCGTAGGTGCCGTATTCCTCGAGCAGCGCGCCGAGACGCTGCACGCCTTCGCGTGCGGTCTTGACGTACGGCAGCACGATGGTCAGGAAGTCCTCTTCGCCGATGCCGCCGGGTACTTCGGGCTCATCGCCCTTGGCCGGAGTGTATTCCACGAACGGATCGGCACCGAGCACGCGCTCGTTGGTGGTCAGGGTTTCGGTGGCGCTCATGGCCACGTTCGCCTCGTTCACGCCAGCTTCGCCCCAAATGCCTTCCTTGAGGTCGGCGTTCGGCACTGCGGTGTATTGCAGCGGATCGTCCGGCAGATTGATGGTCAGATGGGAGATGACCGATTTGTATTCGCGAGGCTGCTCCTCAGGCTTTACCACGATGAAGCGCTTCGGATTGAATTCGCCGTTTGAGGAATCCTCGTTGCGAGCGATGATGGTGGAGCCATCGTAGCTCGCATCCTTGCCTACCAGAATGGTGGTGCAGGCCATATTGCCTATGTGTCCTTTCTTGTGTTACTGAATCACGCTTTGCCGGTGACGAACATGCCGCCCTGATCGGGAGCTTCGCCGCATTCGCGCAGCTTGTGCAGCAGTTCGTTCATCCAGAATCCCTGATTGAGGCCGGGCAGCGGTTCCTTGGTGGCCCAGACATGCAGGTAGTAGTCGTGATCCTTGTCCGGCGGCTGCGGGCCGTTGTAGCGCATGATCACGGCCGGGTCATTATCGCGCCCCACGAACTTGGAGGCGGAAGAATTGCGGCCCTGCACGGCTTCGGGAATCATGGCCGGCATCTGGCGGGAGAAGTCCGGCGGAATGGCGAGCGCATGCGAGTCATTGAAGTCGAACATCAATGCGTCGATAGGCAGGTTCGCCACGGTCCAATGAATCCATTCGAAACCACAGACCGGAATGGAATCAGGGTCGGTGAATGTCCAATGCAGATAGCGGGCTTCCGGGTTCACCTCGTCCACGTAGAACGGGAAGGAGATGACCGGGACGCCGCCCGCCCGATATTCGGGCGCGGCCGCCTTGGCGAAATCGTCAGGCACCACCGTGAAATCAGCGGAAATCTTCATACGTTCCAGTGTATCGCGGGGCATGTTACCGCAAGACTTGCCGCGATAACAGCTTCGCATCCTTTCGCTACGGTACTACCGGTCGGTACTACAGCGCATATCAGACGAGGGTCTCTCCCCGATGGAAGAGACCCTCGTGATTATTGGCGATAAGCCGCTGATTACTGGATCAATGAGTCAGCAATCAGGCCTGATGACGGCGGTAAATCACCACGCTAGCGCCAGCGACCAGCAGTGCGACTGCGAAGAATGCAATCACCAGAACACTGCTGCCGGTGTTGCTCAGCTTCTGCTGATTCTTGTTGGCAGTGTTGTTCTTATTGGTGTTGGCAGCCGGCTTCTTGTTGTCGGTCGGCTTGTTGGTGTTCTGGTTGTTGCCAGAATTGTTCTGGTTATTGGAACCGCTGTTGTTCTGGTTACCGGTGTTGCCCTGGTTATTGTTGTTCTGGCCAGCGGCAACGGTCACTGGGGTCCAGCCGAGGAGGTTGCCGTCGTTGTCGTAGAGGGCGATCTTGTGGTCGCCGTTCACGGTATCGGACGGAATCTGGTATTCGACGTAAGCCTTGCCGTCCTTATCCACGCGGACTGCGGAAGCCTTGCCATCAGCGGAGTTCAGCTGCTTCGGCGTGGAATAGATGTAACCGGTCCAGTAGCAGTATTGGCCAGAGGCGATGGCGGTCTTGCAAGCGGCGGTGTCCTTGAGGCTATCCACGTACACGCGGTAGGTGAAGCCGGCCGTGGCCTTGCCGTTGTTATCGGCAACAACACCATTCTTGTTGGTGTCGGTCAGCTGCTCGGAAGCAACCGGGCCGTTCGCGGCGGCCTTGGTGGTGAAGTCCTGCGGCAAATCCTTCATAGCTGCTGCGTTGGAGTCCGCGGTTGGAACAAACTGGGAGCCATCCTTGAAGGTCAGCACGATGCCGGAGTAGATCATGGAAACTGGATCCTTGGCGGTCGTCTCAGACTTCGCGGTGTCGTATACCAGCTCCATATCAGCCGGAGTGCCGGTGAAGCCCCAGTTGCCATACTTGGTGTTTGCCAGCAGACCAGGAATCACGGATTCGATATCACCGGAAGCAGGCAGGGTCTTATTAGGCTGGTCCTCGGCCTTGTCCGTGTGACCACGGCTGAACCACTGGCCCATCACAGTCTGAGTAGAGATATACGGAGCCACGATGTTGCTCACCTTGTAAGCATCACCGGTTGTATCATCCTCATCCGAAATGGCGTTGGTCACGCAGTCCCAAGTAGCACGGGGGCCCCAGCCAACTTGCCAGTTTTCAGTGAACTTGCCGCTTACAGTGTAGATGCGAACAAGCGTGGTGGAGTAGCAAATCTTGGACACTTCGTTAATCAGCGACGAATCGACGGTGTAATGGGCCTTGAGACCAGCAGTGTGTGCACCGACATCCTCCACGGACTGGCTGTCGAGGGTCACCGGGGTCTTCCCATCCACATCAATGACCTTCACCTGCACGCCGCCAAAGGTGGCTACCACAGTGCCGTTCAGAGACGTGTAGTCACCGCTGCCGTTGATAGTATCGCCCGAGATAAGAACAAACGTCACCGTAGACGACGGCTTATGAAGACCGCGATAGAACACATCTACCGTCTGGGTTGCCGCAGAAGCAGTGAATACCGGATCGAAGTAGTTATTTGCTGTGGCCGAAGCGCCCAAAGCGGGCAAGTCGCCATAGTTATTCATGCTCGACAGCACACCGTACGGCTGGCCTGGAGTCAGACCGGTCAGCGTCACCTTGAACGCGGCGGACTTATCGACGTTCTGATAATCCGCACCATACATCAGCGGAGTGGACGGAGCCTCGACATTACTGATGGCCGGGCCGGCGGCTGCGGCCTTGGCCTGAGCCTTCGGAGCAGCCTGCTTGGTGGTCTTCTTGGTCTGCTGCTTCTCAGCGGTAGTCGGAGCCGGGGTCTTGGCAGCATCCTTAGTGGCCTGATCGTTCTGGTCAGCCTGCGTCTGAGCGGCGTCGGCCTGTGCCTGCGCGTTGGCAGTGGCCTGCTGCGACTGCGTTGTCTGCGGCGTGGTATCAGTGCCGGCGGTATCGTCGGCGTATGCCGTGCCAGCGCCTGCGAGCATCATGCTCAGACCGGCGAGGACGGCAACGACTTTGCCCATCTTCTTCATGGATATCTCCCTAATAGTGCGTAGCCACAGCGGCTACACTCCTAGACCGCAACGATACCCCCCCCGAGGCCAAAACCGTTTCAACAGATGGACAAGCAGGGCTGAAATTGGACGGGAATACGGCAATGTTCCATCAGGGGGAGGCAGAATCACGCCAACTATTTACGGAATGAGAGCGCAGAAGAGGGCTTCAAAGGTGAGCAGAGGGTTACCATTGCCGGCCAAACGCTTGCGGGCATGGGCCACCTCGTTAAGACGCGCCACAGCACCAGCGCGATCAAGCCGCACCGACAGCTCGGTGATGGCCGTACGATTCTCGAGGTTGATCAGCCCCACCGAATCTTCGGCATTATTCTGCAACACGGCCACATCTCGGTAGATGGAGGCCACGGAGTTCAACGCGCGGTCCAGCACGTCGCGCGTACGGCGGGTGGTGAATCGCTTGATGTCGTCTTTTTTGGCCACTTGATTGAATGCGCCACGCAACTTCGGGGGTATACGCTCCCCCTCCTGCAGTCCGTTGATGCGGCGGAATTCCGCCTCTTGTTTGGCGGACCATTCGTTGGCATCCGCTTCGGCCTGGCCTTTGGCGTTATCGATGAGATTGCCGGCGAGCAGCACGGCATCCGAGGCGCGGGCAAGGTTCAGCACACCGACAATCAACTCGTCACGGTCGGACATGACCCGTTCGTTCGTGGCATAGAGCCGGGCAATACCGATATGGCCTTCGGAAAGACGCGCGGCTCGCTGTGCGATTTTCGGCTCAGCCCCGGTATTCGCGATCAAGAAATCAGCCACGGCCGAAGTGGACGGCACAGCGAGATTCACCACACGGCAACGGGAGCGAATGGTCGGCAGTACATCCTGGGCGCTGGGTGCGCACAGCAGCCAGATGCAGCGCTCGGCCGGCTCCTCGATCTCCTTGAGCAGCACGTTGGTGGTGCGTTCGAGCATGCGATCGACGTCTTCGATAATGATGATGCGCCACGGCGCGGTGGCTGGCATCTGCTCGGATGTGGCGATGATGTCGCGCACCTGATCGATGCCGATGGTCACCTTATTGGTGGTGAGCACGGTGACGTCCGGGTGTGTGCCGGCGAGCACCTGCTGCGTGACGCGCGTGGGTTCGGCGCTCATGCCATGGTCCGGACTTTCCAGCGCGGCTGCGAACGCGCGGGCCATATTGGAGCGACCGGAGCCGGGAGGGCCACAGATCAGCCATGATTGCGTAATCTGGCTGGGCTCGCCTTGTGCGATGCGGCTCAGCATGTCAACGATGGGCTTCTGCCCCACCAATGAATCCCACACGCTCATTATGTCTCCCCCGTCCCCGTTGCCAGCGCTGTTTCGACTTCCAATTACTGTAGCAATCTGGCAATATCCGTTTCGATGGCAAACCACACCTGTTCAATGGTTTGACTGGCGTCGATGACGCGGAATCGGTCCGGTTCGGCAGCAGCCAAATCGAGGAAGGCTTGGCGTGTGCGAGCTTGGAAATCATCGCCAGCCGATTCCATACGGTCTTCCGCATGCTGGAGACGGTTATGCGAGAGCGCTGGATCCATATCCAGCAAATAGGTGCGGGCGGGCAGCAGGTTATTCGTGGCCCACATGCTTAAGTTTTTAATTTCCTGCGGCGTGAGTTCGCGGCCGCCAGCCTGATAGGCCAGAGAAGAATCAAGATAACGGTCTGTAATCACCACTTCGCCGCGTTCCAGTGCTGGGCGAATCGTTTCGGCGACATGCTGCGCACGGTCGGCGGCAAACAGCAAGGCTTCAGTGCGTGGAGCAATATCGGCCGAACCGCCTTCAACGCCGTGCAGCAGCATCCGACGAATCGCTTGGCCGAGCGCAGTACCACCTGGCTCGCGCGTCACCACGACCGTGCGGCCCTGAGTCTCCAGATATGCGCGCAACCGCTCAACCTGCGTGGTTTTGCCCACGCCGTCAACGCCTTCAAACGAAATAAACAGACCGGTCATGCCTCCGACCTTAGCGTGAGGCAGCGAAAGGGTCTACTTCTTCTTAGGCTTGGCGGCTACGACTGGCGGGCGGGTGAAGCCTTCGTTGGTGGTGAGCCAATCGATGTCGGCCTTTACGGTGGCTGCAGTGGAGCCGAGCTTCTCGGCAATGCGCGTGTTGGCCCAACCCTTGCCAGCCAGCTTCTTCACCTCAGCACGGCGTTCGGCACGCTTCGCTTCGACTGCACTCACTTTGGGCGCGGCCTTGGCCGCAGCGCCCTTGCCCTTAGCACCACGCCCGCCACGGCCTCGTCCACGCGTGGACGGGCCGGCAGCACGCTTCTCGGCCAGCAGACGGAACGCATCATCCGGGGTAATGGTCTCCGGCGTGTACTGGCGCGGCACCGTGCGGTTCGTCTCGCCATCGGTGATGTAGGCGCCAAAACGGCCGTCCTTGATGGTCACGTTCTTACCGGTTGCCGGATCGGTGCCGAGCTCACGCAACGGCGGCTTGGCGGCACCGCGACCGCGGCCACGGCCATACTTCGGCTGGGAGAACAGCTCCTTGGCCTTGGCCAAGTCCACGGTGAAAATCTCATCTTCAGAACCGAGCGAACGCGTCTCGGACTTGCCGTCCGCACCAGTCCTGGTCAGGTACGGGCCGTAACGGCCGTTATTGGCGGCCACAGTGAACTCGGAGACTTCCCCGGTTTCGGCGTTGGTCTCTTCATACTTGCCCACTTCGCGCGGCAGGCTGAGCAGGCGCAGCGCATCTTCCAAAAACAGTGATTCCGGGCTCATCGTCTTGAACAGCGACGCCATCTTCGGGCGTGGAGCCTCCTTGGCTCCCTCAGGCGTGGGCAGCACCAAAGCCACATATGGACCGAATCGGCCGTTGCGTACTTCCACCGTGCCGCCGGTGGCCGGATCGGTGCCGAGCTCGCGCGGTCCGCCGGAATGGTTGTCGATCAGGTCACGCGCCACGGCGACGGTCAGCTCATCCGGCGCAATCGTATCCGGCAAGGAGGCACGCTTCGGGTTGCCTTCGGCGTCCATGTGCTCCATGTCTTCCAAATACGGGCCGTAGCGGCCGACGCGCACATGCAGCCCATCGCCAATATCAATGGTGTTGATGGCTCGCGCGTCGATTTCGCCGAGCTGTGCCACCTGCTGCTGCAGGCCTTCATGTGCCTCGTCGGCATTGCGCGCGGCTCCCTCACCGGAGCCGAAGTAGAAGCGGGTGAGCCAATCGCGACCGGTTTCCTCGCCATGGGCGATGCGGTCGAGGCCGTTTTCCATCTCGGCGGTGAACTGGTAGTCTACCAGCTTCGGGAAGTTCTGCTCCAAGAGCTTGACCACCGAGAACGCCAGCCAGCTTGGAATCAGCGCACGCCCACGCTCGTACACGTAACCGCGATCCATAATCGTGGAAATAATGCTGGCATAGGTGGATGGGCGGCCGATTTCCTTGGCTTCCAAGGTCTTCACCAGTGTGGCTTCAGTGTATCGTGCCGGCGGCTGAGTCTCATGGCCATCCGGCTCCACGCTGGTAGCGTCAACGTGCTGGCCAACGGTCATTGGCGGCAGAGAAGTATTCGATTCGGAGGCATCGCCCTTGGCCTTGGCCGATGCGCCAGCGCCAGCGCCCGCCGCAGCGGCATCAGCGCCAGCAGCAGCCTTGGCCTTGCGCCCCTCGCCAGTCGCCTTCATAAAGCCCGGGAACTCAATCACCGTGCCGGATGCCTGGAATACCGCCTCGCCTTCCTCGGCCCCCGCCGGAGCGGACAGGCGCACGGTGGCGGTGGAACCAGTGGCATCGGCCATCTGGCAGGCAAGCGTACGCTGCCAAATCAACGTGTACAGTCGCAGCTGATCGACCGGCAGCTTAGATGCCAGCTCATCAGGGTCATGGAAGCGAGAGCCGGCCGGGCGAATACATTCGTGGGCTTCCTGGGCGCCCGCGGTCTTGGTGGCATACTGCTTCGGCTCAGACGACAAATACGCCTCGCCAAAGTGATAGCCCACCGCATTGCGAGCAGCGGCAATGGCCTCTTGGGACAACGTCACCGAATCGGTTCGCATATAGGTGATGTAACCGTTCTCATACAGGCTCTGCGCCGCGCGCATCACCGCACGAGCACCCATGCCGAGGCGATTGCCAGCGGTCTGCTGCAGCGTGGACGTAGTGAACGGCGGCTGCGGGCGGCGGCGATACGGCTTGGTCTCCATAGACATCACCGTGAAATCAGCAGTCCGCAACGCAGCAGCCACAGCAGTGGCCGACGCCTCATCCAGCTGGCGAACGTTGGCCTTGAAGCCATCCGGAGTCAGCTGACCGTCAGCGCCGAAGTCCTTGGAGCCAGCAAGTCGCTTGCCGCCGAGGGAAATCATGCGAGCGCAGAATTCCGCGGCCTCACCCTGCACATCAGGCGCGGCGAGCGTCGCCACGATATCCCAGTAGGGCGCGCGCTTGAATGCCATACGTTCACGTTCGCGCTCCACGATCAGGCGGGTGGCCACCGACTGCACACGGCCTGCGGAAAGGCCCGGCCCGACCTTGCGCCACAGCACCGGGGAAAGTTCATAGCCATAGAGACGGTCGAGAATACGGCGGGTTTCCTGGGCGTCCACCATATGCCCGTCCACATCACGGGTCTTGGTCAGTGAAGCATTGATGGCGTTCTTGGTAATCTCGTGGAACACCATGCGCTTGACCGGCACCTTGGGCTTCAGCGTCTGCACCAAGTGCCATGCGATGGCCTCGCCTTCGCGATCCTCATCAGTCGCGAGGTAGAGCTCATCGGCGTTTTTCAGCGCGGACTTCAGCTCGCTGACCGTGCGCTTCTTATCGCCGTCCACAATGTAATAGGGCTTGAAACCATCATTCACATCCACGCCGAACTTGCCGAACTTGGCCTTGTCCGCCGCCGGTACCTGGCTGGGCTGTGCGAGGTCACGAATATGGCCCACCGATGCCATGACGGTGTACCCTTTGCCGAGGTAGTCACCGATCTTGTGGGCCTTCGTTGGGGACTCCACGATCACGAGCTTGGTAGCCATGCCCTACTCCTTATTATTTTCTCGAAACTCACGGTGTTTCTGGCGTCATAATACTCATGAATGGTGTGCAACTGCCAAATTTGCGGCCGGTTGGCGGCTAAACAGTGGGTGAAAAGCCGGTCAACTCCGCGTTCGGTAGCATGCGCGATGCGTGCTCATCGCGTACCACGTTGCGCGCCTTGCACCGGCGGCGCAGGTGGCGCGCCAATCAATCCCAAACGGCTCAGCGGCGCTGCGGTAATGTGCCGCAATGCCAGCAGCAGGCCGAACGCGAGCGCGGTGACGCCGATAATGCCCACCACAGAGCTGACAATCGACCCCTGCACGGCCCAGCTGGCGATGACGTTCAGCCCCGGCAGCACCTGCCAAATCACGTATGCGCTGTAGAGCATCAGGAGCAGTCCGCCGGTAATCAGCACGCTGCCCACAATCTGCACGCTCACCGAAGAGACGCGGCGGCCGGGATCATCCATACCGGACGTGCGCGTGAAGGCCAGAACAATCAAGGTCAGGCCGACGACCAGCAAAATCGACATCAGCACGTCCGACGTGCGATGCCACTGCCCCACCATCACAGAGACACCAACCAGCACCGTCCAAGTACCGCCGACTACCGCTGCGAGCGCGCGGACCGCGCGGGGCACGGCGATCAGCAGCACGACGGCTGCTGCTGCGGCCAGCACCGTATGACCGGAGGGTGCGGAATTGACTACCGGCGAGTCGGTTTGGATGATGAACGGACGCGGCAGCACGCCTTTGAGTAGCGTCGAGGCCCAGCACAGCGCGGCTAGCACCGCTATCTGCCCCACCAGCCACCAACGGCGGCGAACCGCGGCTGCGACCACGCCGAGGGCACCCAACACACAGCTCACGGCGATGACCAGCCATGACTGCGCCACCACATTCATCACGCCGGAGGCCCAACCCGGCAGATTGCTCGGCAGCTGCTTCCAAACGATTTCGTCGTACGACTGGCCGTTTTCGGTGTGCACGCACAGCCACCAGATGCCGAATGCGGCGGCAATCATCAGCAGACCGAACACTGCGCACAGCACACGACTGGAGATGCGCGGCCGCACAGTCAGCGGGTCCAGACGGGCAAGACCGCGATCAAGATCATAGCTGAGGCCGCGATCGAAATCGACGACAGGCTCAGCCGTACGCTCTTTGCCAGGCGCTGAGCCTAAGGCCGCCAAAGGATCATGGACTGCACGTTGAGTTGCAAAATCCATGGAATCCACCATATTTGCAGGCGCGTGAGGATCGCGAATTACAGGATGCTGTGCGTCATTCATACCCATGACTCTACGGCCGCGCCCCGGACAGTACGCCGCAATACTCCGCGCTCAGGGCCAAATCCGCACAAACGAATAGAAAACCCCCACGCACCCGCAAGAGGCCACTTACCCTTGCTGCATTCCTGCCCTGGGGGAGTTGGGTGACATAGCGCCGCGTGGAGGCTTTGTACAGTGTAAGAACACGGGTGGACCAGCACAAGTCATATCGACTCCAGCTAGCGTCCAGCGGCCGTCCAGAGTCTGCTCATAGCAGGCCATATTTGTAAGGATTCGGCGTAAATACCCTGCTTTACGGACGGAAAATAGGCCAAAATTAGCCTGATTTTCAACCCCCGCGGTTACGGTGGCATGCATGGCCTCATATCAACGTCGCGCACGGGCCGGCAGCAATGGCCCCACCATTCGCAAGCCGCGCACCGCACAAAGCAAGACCGGACAAGCCGCTCAGGAAGGCGCATATTCGTCCGCGGCAACAGCATCAGGCCGCCGCAGCGGCGGTCGTGTAAGCGGTCACACCGACGCTGGTGCCGGCACTCGTCGCGCCGCCCGCAACTCTAGCCGCAACGCGCACGGCATTCACAGCACCAGCCATCGCCGCAATCATAAGAAGAACGGCGGCAACGGCAAGCATCGCGTACTGAAGTGGATTCTGCGCATTTTCTTAGGATTGTTCGTCTTGGGAGCGCTGGCCGGCATCGGCGTATTCGCATACCTGTATTCCACTACCGAAGTGCCGCAGCCGGAAAAGTTCGCGCTGGCCGAGAAAACCACCGTCTACTACTCGGATGGCACCACGGCCATCGGCTCATACGCTGAGCAGAACCGCGAAATCATCTCCTGCACCGATTTGCCGGATTATGTGGGCAATGCGATTGTGGCGTCGGAGAACCGCACGTTCTACACGGATAAGGGCATCGACCTCAAGGGCATCGCGCGCGCGTTCCTCAACAATGTGACCACCGGAACCCGTCAAGGTGGTTCGACGATCACTCAGCAGTACGCCGAGCGCTATTACTTGGGTGAGACCACCACGTACACCGGCAAGGCTCGCGAGGCGATTCTGGCCCTGAAAATCGCACAGACCGAATCCAAGGAGGAAGTGCTGTGCAATTACATGAATACGATTTATCTGGGCCGCAATTCCTACGGCATTCAGGCCGCCGCCAAAGCGTACTTCAATAAGGACGCCAAGGATCTGACGCTTTCCGAAGCCGCGATGATCGCCGGCATCATCCCCGCACCCTCCACCTGGGATCCGGCGGACAATCCGAAGATCGCGCAGCAGCGTTTCAAGCGCGTGCTGAACATCATGCAGGAAGACGGCTACATCACCGCAAAAGAGCATCAGGATGCGTCCTTCCCGCAAACCGCCGCGGTGGCGCAGCAGAACGAATATCAGGGGCCGAACGGCTATCTGCTCACCATGGTGAAGCAGGAACTGGTGAATTCCAAGGCGTTCACGAAAGAAGACCTGGATACCGGCGGCTACAAAATCGTCACTACCATCGATAAGGCCGAGCAAGACGTAATGCAGACCGTGGGCGATACGCGCGTCGATGGCATGCCCGACACCCTCCAAGTGGGCGGCATCGCAGTGGAACAGAAAACCGGCGCCGTGGTGTCGATTTACGCCGGTTCTGATTACCTCACCAAACCATTGAACAACGCGAATCAGGCTGTATTCGAGCCCGGCTCGACCATGAAACCATTCGCATTGCTCGGCGCGGCACAGGAAGGCGTGAGCTTTGACACGAAATTCAACGGCAACTCACACCAGCATTTCTCCGGCATCAGCGCCGAAGTGAATAATGCATTGAACGTCAATTGGGGCACAATCAATCTCTACCAAGCCACAGCCAACTCGGTAAATACGGTGTTCATGAACGTCAACGAACACCTGACGCCTCAACGCACGGCCAAAATCGCGCATGAGGCCGGCATCACCGGTGACATCGACGAAACCTCGCCATACAACGTGCTGGGCATCAATGCGCTGACCGTGTGGGATTTGGCGCAGGGCCACTCGACAATCGCGAACAATGGCGTGAAGAATACTCTGCACATGGTGTCTCAGGTTCTTGATTCCAATGGCAAGAACCTGTACAAGGCTCCTAGCGAGAACAAACAGGTATTTGACGCCAATGACTGCGCCCTTGTGCAAAAGGCCATGCAAGGCACTACCACCACCGGCACAGCAGCAGGCGTGTCCGCCGCTCTTGGAGGGCGTCAAGTGGCCGGCAAATCCGGTACCGCCAACGATGAGCTGGCCGCCTCCTTCGTGGGCTATACGCCAAGTTTGCTCAACGTGTGGGCTATTTGGAATCCGGACGCCGACGGCAATCCACAGGTGGTGCCTGCGTTCGGCGGATACGGTGTGACTTCCACCGGCTATCCTTCGCACTTGTTTACCGAATACATGTCTCAAGCATTGAAGGGCACGGCGGCCGAGCAATTCGCCACGGCGAAAGACACCGGTAAGGTCGGCGGCCCGGATGGCACATGGGGCTTAGGCTCTGGCTCGTCGTCCAAGTCTTCAACGAATAATCAATCCAATTCGGATAATTCTTCGGCTACCAACGATTCCAGCAAGACCGACAGCAATCAGACCGAAGCCCAAAAATTCGCTCAGCAGTGCCTCGCCAACCCGAGCTATTCCACCGATTGCCCGAATTATCCGGGCAATTCCAGCGGAGACGGCAACGGCGGGAACGGCGGGAACGGCGGGAATAGCGGCGGTAATTCAGGCAACGCTGATGCTGGTTCGACTGATACCGGCAATACAGGCAATACCGGCAACAGCAATGCCAACGCCGGTAACGGCAACAGCAACGGCAACGCCGGCAGCACTACTGGCGGAAACTCGTAAAGCCTGAAATCAACAGCTGAACAATAACGAAGAAGCTCCCTGAAATCTCAGGGAGCTTCATTTATATCCGCTGCGGGTTATGCGGGGTTATCCGCTTTTACGACTCAGCGAGCGCGACGGGAACGGTTGATGGCGGAGATGATGGCCTTCAGGGCGCTGGTGGTGATGGACGAATCGATGCCCACGCCCCAGACGATCTGCGCGTCATCGGCCTCACCGACCTGGCATTCCACGTAGGAGGCTGCCATGGCGTTGGTGCCTACGGACATCGTGTGTTCCACGTAGTCCATGATGGAGGCATCCACGCCGAAGTTGGAGATGGCGTTGAGGAAGGCGGCGATCGGTCCGTTGCCCATGCCGGAGACCTCGCGCTCCACCGGCTCGTCCACGCCCACGTTCACGCCGCGGTCGAGCAGGCGGGCCTTGAGCACGGTGTCGGAGCCGTCTTCGCCGGAGCTGATGGACACCTTGAGGAGCTTCAGGCGGCCCCATGGAGCCAGAGAGGCATCGTGAGTATCGCCCACGACCACGCCGGCGGCGGTCATGCCGGACTGTTCGACCGGCAGGTACTCGTCCTTGAACAGACGCCAGATATCCTCGTCCTTGACTTCCTTCTTGGTGTCGTCCGCGTACTTCTGCACGATCTTGTCGAACTCCACCTGCAGGCGCTTCGGCAGGTCGAGGTTGTGGTTGGTCTTGAGCAAGTAGGCCATGCCACCCTTGCCGGACTGGGAGTTGACGCGGATGATGGCCTCGTAGGTGCGGCCGATATCCTTCGGATCGATCGGCAGGTATGGGACCAGCCAGACGAAGTTGTCGAGATCGGCACCAGCGCGCTCGGCGGCCACCTGACGGGCTTCGAGGCCCTTCTTGATGGCGTCCTGATGGGAGCCGGAGAAGGCGGTGAACACGAAGTTGCCGGCGTACGGGTGGCGCTCGGAGATCTTGATCTGGTTGCAGTATTCAACGGTCTTGCGGATTTCCGGCACGTTGGAGAGGTCGAGCTGTGGGTCAAGGCCCTGGGTGAGCATGTTGAGACCCAAAGTCACGAGATCAACGTTGCCGGTACGTTCGCCGTTGCCCAGCAGGCAGCCTTCCACACGGTCGGCGCCGGCGAGCACGGCCAGCTCGGTGGCGGCCACGCCCATGCCCTCGTCGTTGTGCGGGTGCAGGGAGAGCACCACGGCATCGCGGTCGTCCAGATGGGTGGAGACGTATTCCACTTCGTCGGCGAACACGTTCGGCGTGGTCATTTCCACGGTGGCCGGCAGGTTGATGATCATCGGATGCTCAGGGGTGGGCTTGATCACGCCGATCACGGCGTTGCACACCTCGACGGCGTATTCCGGCTCGGTGCCGGTGAAGGATTCCGGCGAGTACTCGTAGTAGAGATCGATGCCCTTGGCTTCGGATTCGAGGTCCTTGCACAATTCGGCGGCATCGGTGGCAAGCTTCTTGATCTCTTCCTTGTTCTTGCGGAACACGACCTCGCGCTGCAGCACGGAGACGGAGTTGTAGAAGTGCACGATGGCGCGCTTGGCGCCCTTCAAAGCCTCGTAAGTACGACGAATCAGGTGCTCACGGCACTGGGTCAAAACCACGATGGTCACATCATCCGGAATCAGTTCACGCTCGATGAGCATGCGGATGAAGTCAAAGTCGGTTTCGGAAGCGGACGGGAAGCCCACCTCGATCTCCTTGAATCCCATGGAGACCAGAAGATTCCAGAAGCGCAGCTTACGCTCAGAATCCATTGGGTTCACGAGGGCCTGGTTGCCGTCGCGAAGGTCGACCGAGCACCAACGCGGTGCACGCTGCAGTCGCTTACCCGGCCAAGTGCGCTCCGGGTAATCAAACGGAACCTGCTTGTCGTATGCCACGTACTTGTTGTAGGGCATGCGGCTGGGTTTCTGCGGGTCGCCGATGAATCGTGCCGGAGGCAGCAGCGGGTCGTTGTTCCCCCCATTGGACGCTGCGGCAACCGCTGCGAGATCAAAAACGGATGATTGATCCTGACCCATTGTTCCTCCTTTTCTTATGGTTACGCGAGGCTTGGTTCTTCTGATTTGTCAAGAGCTCCGCGGATTTGTTAATGTGCACGAAACATCCTACAAGCCGGCTAGGGCAACAGCCAGCAAAATCGCCGTATTGTGGCGGATTCTCCAGACTTGCACCGTTCCGAAGGCACGGTAATACTTACATCCGCTATCACTATGGATACTCAGGAACATCCTCTACGGCATCGCAGGACTACAGTTGGGCTGCAACGGCAGCGTTATCGCCGCAACCGATATGTGATGTAAGGAAGCCACGCTCATGATTTGCCCCAAGTGCCATGCCTCGAATGCTGAAGACAGTAAGTTCTGTACCTCATGTGGCGCCCAATTGTCCGCCGCGCAACCGCGAACGAATAAGCGCCTCATCATCATACTTACAGCGGTGCTCGCAGCTCTTATCATTGCCGGAGTCGCGCTGTTCGTAACCTATCGCATGGAAGTTTGGGGAGGCAAGACGCTCCCGGATGCCAGCTCAATCGCGCAGGAGACCACCGATGTATCAGGCAAGAAGAAATCAGCGGTCAAGGCCAAGGATGTAATCAAAGCGCTGGAGGAAAAGGGTCTTGCCACTAAAACCGCGCAGGTCTTCTCCGGCGAGGAATCTGGCACTTTCCTCGGCTATCAAGGTGCACAGGCCGGCGAACGTGTGAAAACCGGGCAGACAGTGGTGATTCGGGAATCCGCGGGCCCTGGTGTGCCCAAGAATACGCTGGGCCAGCAGGCGCAAAAGGTGACACAGATGCTGGCTGATATGAACGTGCCGGTGCATTACAAGAAGATTTATGTATCTGACACCAAGAAGAATCCTGAAGGCTCTGTAGTGGCCACATTGCCGGAAGCCGGTCAGGCGGTCGTCAAAGACGCCAAGGATACCGGCATTTACGTTGGCGTGGCCACCAAAGCCGATGACAATGCGCTGCCGCTTGATGTGATGGGCAAAAGCGTCGATGAGGTAAAGTCCCAGTTGGAGTCCCAGGGGCATAGCGTGACGGTGAAGAAGCATTTTTCCTCAAAGGCATATGTAGGTAAGGTTTCAGGCGCTTCACCGGAGCCTGGCTCTGAGCTGAGCGCCGGTGAGGATGTGGTGCTGTATCAGGGCATCGACGCCTCCCAGACCAAGGAAGCGTTCACCGACACCAATACAACGGGATATTCGTTGGAAAACATGGCCGACGTTCCTCTGGCCGGTAGCACCAGCGCAACCGACGGACGTTGGTGCACCAATGCGGGCAAATGCATCACTATCAGCAATCAGCGTTTGGTCAAAAATGGTGCCGACGACAATAACAGCGACAGTTCATCCTATGACAATAAGCTGATTGCCTGCGACTCTATCCAGCAACCGTTCTGCAGTAGCTCCAAGGCCGACTATCTGGTTGAGCAGAACTACGGCGCATTCGAGCTGATGCCATACGACAGCATGACGAGTTACTGGTCTGATGGCACGAAGTATTCCCTTGGCGCTGTAAGTGCCATGCCTCTGCCAACCAGTGGAGAATACCGCATGCAGGATTTGTTCTTGGTGGTGCCCACAGGCTCCGACTTGAAGGGACTGGAAAGCAAAGGGTACTTCGATAAGGATGCTCTGACTGAAGCCGCCAAGCAGAAGGCCGTGGATACCGATCGTCCGTTTATCCTCTGGCGTGACCCTTCGCAGTACAAAACCACCACTGCCCCATATGGCCCCGACAAGGCCAATCCGTTCGTACCGTTCGATGGCCGTACCGGCAGCACAGCTGATACGGTCAAGATGAAGCCCGCCCCAAGCGACGAGAACGCCTACTATCTGGTGGAGTCCTCCGAACCGGATTGGCAGAACCTGCCCGATGCCGATGTGAACGCGCCGGAGTCCGGCACTTCCAAGAAAGCCGACTCTTCCTCCGCAGTGGATACTTCGCTATTCAAGCAAATCGCCAATCAATATCGATTCTTCTCCACTGGCGAGGGCTCGCAATGGGTGGGCCTGACAGTCAAGGACGATGGCACCTTCACCGGCGAAGTCAACGAAGCAGATGTCAGCAGTGGTGGCCCGATAGCCACCGCGCCACGTGTTTCCTATCCGTTCCACGGCAAGTTCTCGTCCATTAAGGCGAATAGTGCCAACGGGTACGACATGGAATGCGATGCATCCTCATTCGGATGGGACGGCAACGAATATCAGTACACCGACAGCATCGGCATCGCGCCGTGCGGCACATGGCACTGGTATCCGGCTAATACTCCGTTCTCTTCAATGGCATCAGGCACTGTTGTGCAAGAAGGATTGTCCATTAATTTCACCACTGAGGCAGCGGGCACATCAAGCTCCAACGTGCTGCTGTATGACGAGTCCGCCAAAGCTTCGGCGTTCATCCCATATACCCAGCAGTAACGCTGAACAAACCGCTGTTCCCTGTCAGCGTTTGCCGCTGACCAGCGAGCGTACCATCGCTAGGAATCCGAGGCTCATCGCGCCAGCGAGCACGGCGAAGACCTGCGGGCGGCGCAGTTCGTTGCGCAAGCTCACCGCTCCGGTCACGCAATGGTCCTCAAACCAGACGCGTACCTCATTGCTGGAGTATCGGCCCACCAAATCACCCCATGTGAGCATACGGGTCACGTAACCGGCCGGATTGCTTTCATGGAATTCGAACAGCCGGATGCCACGGTACCGGGACTTCGGCCCGTAGCATTCGAAGCCGCAGGTGGGCGCATAACCCAAATCGAGCCCATGCACATGGCCCACGAACGCGTTCTTGTGATCATGTCCGCAGAACAGCGCGAAATAGCCGCCGGCAACATTGAGCGCGGCGACCTCCCCCACGTTTTCGTCCGCGCAGCCGATGGCTTCGCCCAAGCGGGAGCCCGGGCGGCACACCTCGTGGTTCAACACATAGCAGTGGCCTTCGTGGGTGCGCGCACCTTCCACGGCGTTCGGCGTCCAGGCGGGCACCTCCTTCAAGCAGTCGTAGAACTCCTGCGGCGGAATGTGCTGGAAGGCGATGGCCGGCACCGGCTTGCCGTCGCCGTTGCGCGCACCCAGCTCATCCTGCACCGCGCCCAGCCATTCGAGCGCTTCCGGGGTCGGGGTGCCGTAGCCATCGGAATCAGCTAGGTCGAGGCCACGCGAGTTGACCACATAGGCGGGGTATTGGGCGTCGTTTTCACGCTCGCCAGCGACATCGACATCGGCCGCGTAATCGCCGGAGTTCACCATCATAACGGACATGGCCACGCGGCCCGAACCATCGGAAGCCTCGATGGGCAGTGCGAAGGTGCCGGGCTCGAGACTGTCGGCGGGGTTGAGGCAGCCTGGGAATTCACGGTAGATGTCATCCTGCTCGTCGGCCAGGATGCCGCATTGGAAGTCGTGATTGCCGTAAGTCGCGGCGAACGGCACGCCGGCTTCGATAATCGGCCCCAGGAAACCGGCGAAGGTGCGGCGGACCTTGTCGCGGGTCTGGTCCATCAGTTCGTCGATGGTGGGGGCATCGGGGTGCTCGGCGTCTTTGGCAAAGTGGCGCTTGACGCCGCGAAGTTTGGCTTCGACCTCGGTGACCGCACGCACGCGGGCGCCCGGCTCCTCGCCGCGGCGGCGCAGAAAGGTGTCGATGTAGGCGGGGTCATAGCCTCGGATTTGGTCGCCGGTGAATACCACCAGATCGGGGTCGGCTTCGCGAATGGCCTCGCGGATGAGTCGGATGGTGTCGGGTTGCACATCAGGGCCGTCTTGCACGTCGGCCATTTGCAGCACGCGGAAGCTGCCGTCTTTGCGAAATCGCAGGCTTGTCATGGTTCTTCAGTGTACGAGCGTGCGATGGTTTGCGCCCGGCTATTCACAGGACCGGCACAGGGCGTTTGGTGGGTGTTCAGCGGAAGAGGCTGACGCCACGGCGTGCAGCGCAGTATGCATTGCCAAGCCACGTATGGCGGGAGTTCGGCCAGACTGCCCCCAGGCGAGGCGCGTTCTGGCTCATCCAGATGCTGGGTACGCGGCCGTCCGCGGAGCGGGACCCGAGCAGATTGAAGCCGTTCTTGACCATCAGCCATTCCGGATGCTGGGTGGCGATGGCAAGGCCCTCTTCAAGGGTGAGCGGCAGTCGGTCGTCGGAATCGAGCAGTTTGCGAGCCACGTCCGGCTCGCGGTTGATGTAGCAGGTGCCGGTGTGCGGGTCGACCACCAAATAGAACGGGCCTTCCGGCGGCGTGAAACCGCTGATGGGCAGGAAGCTGGCGATATCGCGCGGGGGCATGGTGGTAAAGCCGGCCATGCGATTGATGGAGGTTCGCGCGATCAGCGATTCGGGCGAGACCAGCTCGCGAGTCGGCACCAGGAGAATATTCGAGCCGAGGTCGGAATGCTCGAGCGCGCCAATCAACGGGCGGGCCAATGCGCGGAATGCGGCGGCGGACATGTCCGCCACATCCGGGTAACCAAGAGCCACGATACGGTCAAGCTGTTTTTGCGCCTCTACTGATGCAATAGACATGGCTACAAGCCTAGCAACGTGGCGGCACAGGCGGTGCGTGAAGTTCAGGTGCAATGCCCCGCGGCCACCAGCACCGGCCATCATCATATGGGAAACGCGGCACTGCGAGTGCGTGGATTCCGTACAATATTGACCCGTATTCGGCTTCCGCTGTTTTGCGTGGCCGAGCGATCGTGTTCCTTGGACCCAGAAGGTAATTATGTCCGAAAAATTGAAGGTCGGCATTCTTGGCGCCACCGGTATGGTGGGCCAGCGTTTCGTAACGTTGCTGGAGAATCACCCGTGGTTCGAGGTGGTCACTCTTGCCGCTTCCGCGCACAGCGCCGGCAAGACGTATGAGGAGGCCGTGGGCGACCGTTGGAAGATGGAAACGCCGATGCCCGAATACGCCAAGCACATGGTGGTCGTAGACGGCGATAATGCCGAGGCCGTGGCGGGCGGCGTGGACTTCATGTTCTCCGCGGTGAACATGCCGAAGGACCAGATTCGCGCCATTGAGGAGCGTTACGCGAAGACCGAGACCCCAGTGGTCTCCAACAACAGCGCGCATCGTTGGACGCCGGATGTGCCGATGGTCGTGCCGGAGATCAACCCGGAGCACTTCGCGGTGATCGAGCATCAGCGCAAGCGTCTCGGCACCACGCGCGGCTTCATCGCCGTCAAACCGAACTGCTCGATTCAGGCATACACCCCGGCACTGGCCGCTTGGAAGGAATTCGAGCCGCATGAGGTGGTCGTGAGCACGTATCAGGCCATTTCCGGCGCGGGTAAGACGTTCAAGGATTGGCCTGAAATGGTGGGCAACATCATTCCGTTCATCTCCGGCGAGGAAGCCAAGAGCGAGAAGGAACCGCTCAAGGTGTTCGGCCATGTGGATTCTGAGCGCGGCGAGATTGTGCCGTTCGATGGTCCGCTGAAGATCACTTCGCAGTGCATTCGCGTGCCCGTGCTGAACGGCCACACCGCCACCGTGTTCCTGAACTTCGGCAAGAAAGCCACCAAGGAGGAGCTCATCGACCGTCTGGTGAACTACACCTCCCAGGCTGCCGAGCTGGGTCTGCCGCATGCGCCGAAGCACTTCATCCAGTACCTGACCGAGGACGACCGCCCGCAGGTCAAGCTGGACGTGGATTACGAAGGCGGCATGGGCGTCTCCATCGGACGCTTGCGTGAGGATTCCATTTTCGACTGGAAGTTCGTGGGTCTCGCGCACAACACGCTGCGCGGTGCCGCCGGCGGTGCTCTGGAATGCGCCGAAATGCTCAAGGCCTTGGGCTACATCACGAAGAAGTAGCACCACGCCAGTATGAGATAGCCCGTTGCTGCCGCATTATGCGGTGAAGCAACGGGCTTTCTCGCTTACGAGGGGTTGATTTGTGACTTCCGGAACATTTATCTGTTTTACGAGGGGTACCTCGAGAACGAAACCACGAGTATGAACCGCGTTCTCTCAACGTCATTACGCCATTTTGGGGGTGGCTCTACTTGGGGAGGAACCCCTCGTAACGGAGATAGACCTCCGACATAAGCCAAATCAACCCCTCGTAACGGAGAAAGCCCTCCAGATGGAGGGCTTTCTCATGTAATAGCGCGAATGACCTGCGATTACGCGCGCATACGCACAAGCTCAGCGGCCGGTACCGCCGTAAACCACGGCTTCAATCTGCTTGGCGTCGAGGCCGTAAGCGGTGTGCAGCGCCTTGACGGCTTCGTTGAGCTGCTCAAGCGGCACCAGGGCGGCGATGCGGATCTCGGAGGTGGAGATCATCAGCACGTTGATGCCCTTCTCGCTCAAGGCACGGAAGAACTTGGCAGCCAGACCGGAGTGGGTCTTCATGCCGACGCCCACCACGGCAACCTTGCCGACGTTGGTGTTGATGTCGAAGGAGTGATAGCCGAGCTCATCCTGCTTGTCGAGCAGCGTATCCTGCACCTGCTTGACGGCGGCCTCCGGAACGGTGAAGGAGATGTCGGCAGTGCCCACGGATGCGCCGGCCTGCACGATCATGTCCACGTTCACGCCTGCGGAGGCTAGCTCGGTGAACACCTTGGCGGCCATACCCGGTTCATTCGGCACGCCGCGCACGGTGGCCAGCGCTTCGGAGCGGTCATGTGCGATGCCGGAGATCACCGGGGCTTCAGGGCCGAGGTCGGGGAACAGGTCACCCATCGATTTTGCTTCTTCTTCAGTCATGTCTTGCCTTGTCTTGTTGAAAGTTTTACGTTTTCTAATGTCTTAATTGCACCGACAGCTCGGTCTCAGTCGATGTTCGGCAGCGTGCGCGGATCCACACCTTCCGGCACCACCAGCGTGCCCGGGCGGTGCGAGAACGAGGAGCGCACGTGCAGCGGCATGTTGAATCGCTGGGCGTATTCCACGCAGCGCAACGCGAGCACCTTGGAGCCGCAGGACGCCATTTCGAGGATGGAATCGTAATCAATCACCGGAATGCGGCGGGCGGCGGGCACGATGCGCGGATCGGCGGTGAAAATGCCGTCCACATCGGTGTAAATCTCGCAGATGTCCGCACCAAGGGCCACGGCGAGCGCCACGGCGGAGGTGTCCGAACCGCCACGGCCGAGCGTGGTGGCGTCACCCTTGGCGTTGATGCCCTGGAAGCCGGCCACAATGGCGATGTCGCCCAAGGCGAGCGCGTTCTTCACGCGGTCCGGCTTGACGGCCTTGATGTGGGCCGCACCATAACGGGCGTCGGTGAAGAAGCCAGCCTGCTGACCGGTGAACGAATGGGCGCGGCTGCCTTCGGCGTGAATGGCCATGGCGAGCAGGCTCATAGAGATACGTTCGCCTGCGGTCATGAGCATATCCATCTCGCGCTCCGGCGGGTTGGAATCGATGCTCAATGCCTGGTCGATGAGGTCATCGGTGGTGTCGCCCATGGCGGAGACCACCACGGCCACCTTGTTTCCTTTTTTCTCCGTCTCAACAACGCGCTTGGCCACACGCTTGATCGAATCGGTATCGGCGACCGACGAGCCGCCGTACTTCTGCACGATGAGAGCCACTGTTGTCCTTCGTTCTTCTCTTCAACTGCACTTCGAGCTACGGATACACTTGCGATGCCGCCGTTGCCCCACGTTTTGCGCTTTATTCTACGTAAGCGGCACGATTATAAGGAGCGCACGCCTTGCTATATGGCCGCACACCCATCATGCGGACGTGAACAATGCATGAATTAGCAGGCAGGATTTGCCCGCCACCTTACGGTTATTAGGCAATACGCCATAAAATGGTGGTACGTCGTGGAGGTTGCAATCGGCGCATCATTACCAGCAAGGAGGCCATCATGGCCGGCAAAAAAGATCATTCATTCAACTACTGGGCTATGAATTACCGCGGCAAGTTCCGTCGTACTAAGAAACTGATGCCCTTTACCATCGGCCTGTGTGTTCTTCTGCTGATTCTCGGAGTGCTTGCCGATGACCTTGTCAGAAGCCTGATTTGGATTGTCATCATCGCGGCGATCATGGTGGCTCAGTATTACTACACCAAAAAGAAGGCCGAGGAAGAGGAAGCGCAGGAAGCCGCTCAAAAGCAGGCCGCAGCACGCGCGCAGGCCCAGGCCGCTCAGGCTCAAGCGCAATTCCAAGCCCCTACTGCTCAGGGAGCTCCTACTCAGCCACAGGCACCGCAATCACCTCGCCAATAATGGAATTCTACTTCTCTCGCTAATGGCCCAGCTGCAACACCGTGCAGCCGGGCCATTTTCATGGAACGCATTACATCATAATGACGCCGATGCCGTTCCCACGATTCTTTCAGGCTATTGCCTCGCGGTTTTGAGGCAAACGCATCGAGCCGCTCAGGTTCAGGCGCTTATATAAGAACTACCGGCAAGCAAAGCCCCGGAAACGATTCGAAAGGATCGTGGCCGCAACCCTGCAAGCCAGCGAGGCACATGCTTCAGCGATGTTGATTGACCGCAGCGATCGCACCGCCCGGCAGCCCCATAACTATAATTGAACCCCTTTCTTCTTCTCTCTCCTTCTCTCAAAAGGCCCGGCCGCAGCACCTCGCAGCCGGGTCTTTTTCATGGAGTGCGTTTGACGCGTGTATGCGAAACAAGAGGTCTGTGGGACATGCATTTCTATTCGCATAGGCGTCTTGGAATAGAACTGGGTCGTGCGGGCGCTCTAGTGTGCCATTCGATTTCAGAAACGAGCTTTCTGATGTTACGCGGCACCCAGCTGCGGGACGCAACCGCAAAAACGCCGATTCTGCAGTTCCATCCCGTTTGATTCCGTCACAACAGTGCGGTCAAACGTTATACGCGACTATTGTGCCACACCACCACAATCAGAAAACCGCGGAAACAAGCCATTCTTGAAAACTGCGCCGTACCGGCGACACTATAGCGAGTGGGACGGAAATGCAAAAATGCCTATTTTGCAGTTACATCCCACCTGCTACCACTTAGATACGCTAGAAACGCATAGGCTTTTTCGATAGCACAACAAATCCAATCAGCAATGCAGCAAGGATGAACATCAGAGCAGCCTAGATTGATTGATTCTGCTTTCCGCATGGGTGAGCCACACCTCATCGTTGGCGAAATTTCCGTTTTGCTGGAGCGATTGTATGCGTAATGATACACGGGAATAACGCGCGTGAGATCAGGCACATATCAAGCAAGGAACTTCTGGACGGCACCGACGGAACACAGCCGTTATGCAATTGCTCGGCAAACTTCTTTTTCTCCTCCACCAATTAAAAAAGCGGAGCCAGCAAACTGACTCCGCTTAATGGATTAAGTTATTCTTACTTGTTCTCTACCCTAAGCATGGAGAGCACGCTTGGTGGCGCGGGACTTGAGGTAGACGGTCACGCCAGCACCTGCGAGGAGGGCGGCGATGACGAAGAACAGAGCAATGCCTGCAGCACCGGTCTTCGGCAGCTCGGTGATGTTCTTAACGTTCTTCACCTTGTAGTTGGTCAGGTTGTTGTCACCGGAGGTCGTCGGGTTGTCGAGGCTCAGAGCAAGGCCAAAGAGATCAGTTCCCTGGAATTTAGTGGCCTCGCCATCCTTGATAGTGACCTTGAACTTCGCGGCAACAGTTGGGTCACCAGAGTCGACATGGCCGAGGAAGCCCTCAGGCACCTTAGTCTCAGTCACTTCATACACACCATCGGCAAGACCGTCGAAGGTAACCACACCGTCGGAATTAGAAGTTGCAATCCTATCCGCATCCGTCGGAACGGTCGGATTGTCATCCTTATCGTTGCTGGTGTCATCTTCAGCAGCGGTGATGGTGAACTCGGCACCCTGCAGCGCATTGCCCTGAGCATCAGTCTTGGTGAAAGCGAACTTACCAAGCGTGAGCTTGGTCTTGTCTTCGGCCTTGGAGTTGTTGTCGTTCACCTCAACGGTGTTCGGCACGGAGTGATTTGTCTTCGCATTCTCGTTGATAGTGGCTTTGTAAGTCACTTCAACAACACGAGCAGTATCAGCGAGAGGCTCATCAGCCTTTTTCGAGTTCACATACTTGCTGAGATCGATGATAAAGGCCTTAGATCCATTGCCATCGAACTTCTTGGCGGTCTGCTCTACTTGTTCAACCTGTTTATTGAACGTCAATTCATATCCAGTTGGATTGGTGGTCTGATCATGTGCGGCAAGTTCCGCACCTCCAACCTTCACGATGAAGTCCTTGCTCAGGTCAACAGTCTGGCCGATGCCTGGCGTATCGGTGAGGGTGAACTTGTAGTTGTCAAAACCAGTGGTAACGGCCGGCAGCTCACTTGTAAGCGTGTAGGTAACGACTTGGCCAGTAGAAACTGTCTTGTCATTATCGTTCACAGTCTTGGCGACGGGAGAAACGTGATTCTTCAATGCAACGATGTTATCGCCGCTAGCATTGTTCGTTGGATCCGTCGTGTCTTTGAGCGGGTCAGTGATAGCACCATCAGAAACGGTACCGGAGGCAATTACAATCGGAGCAGATTGGGTAACAACCTTGCCGCCCTTGTCTCCGTTCTCGTCACCTTGCTGAATGTTGCCATTCTGCCCTTCAGTAATTGTGGCGTCGGTGATAGCCGCAGTATCAAGGAACAGGTAGACACCAGCCGGCAAGGAAACCGTGCGGTCCGTACCAGTAACGGCGAGCGTCGCTTCCTTCAAGTTTGTCGTATCACCAGTTACCAGAGCATTAGTCTTCAGCGACTGTGCGAAGTTACGAGTAGAACCCGTCCACGGTTTAGCAGACTCCTTATCAAGTGCACCTTGCTGCAAAGCCCATGCCATCAAATCAGTCGTATTATCGTTTGGAACGGTAAGAGCCGGTGTCGTATTAGCAACAGCAGCCTCAAGAGCTGTCTTGATGGCTGCGCGGTTCGCACCAGCTGCAGTCTGCACGCCATACTGTGCAGCGGTAGTATCAGCGGAGTTGGCATCATACTGCACATAATCAGCCAGCTTGTAGTACTTGATAGTGCGACCGGTCCACTGGCTTGCATCATCAGCGGTGAACTTAAACGTGGCATTGCTCGTCACCACGTTATTGCCGTCCACATCCACCGCGTTGGCGGTCATGGCGCCCATTGCCAGGCCACCGAAGAGGGTGGCGGCGGCAGCGAGGCCGGCGAATAGCTTTCTCATCTTCATGAGAAACCCTTCTTTCTTGTTTTCCTTCTTAATGTGTTTTGCTTTCGCGGAGAACGGGGCTGAACCGAAATACACCCCTTTCGGCCAGGTCTCCGCGATCCGCAAGTCTTGAATTGTGGAGGAGAATTGTGTTTTTCTGGGGCTCTTCCTCCGACCGCCTTTAGCGGTCACCTCACTCGTCAGAGGGAGGCATGAACTATGCAAGCCCCTTTCTCTTGCGATATTCATTAGTCAGAGCAAGCACTATCGCAGCGGCCACAGCCGCAATGCCGCCAATCAGCAGCCAGCTGCGTGCATCCGTGCCACCGGTGAATGGCAATGCAGCGATACTCCGCACGTTGGTCAACACACATTCGGAGGCTGAACCAGCGCGGGTTGAAACAGAGGTTGTAGCCGACGGAGCAAGGCAAACCGTGGCGTTCTCCAGCTTGGGCTGATTCCACAGACCATGCAGAGTCATATACGTATCACCAGTATCGGTAACCGTGATAATCGCATACGTATTGTTGGGATCAGGCAACGTATAACCATTCGGAGCCTGCGTCTCAGTCAACTTGTATTCCGTACCACGCTCCAAATTTTGAATACCGAAATGCCCTGCTTCCGGATTCTTATCCACGTACGCCGTATCGCTGTTGGACTTTTTCGAACACTCATTGGTGGTGCAGTCAACAACTTCGCGGGGATTCGAAGTCTGCCCATTGCTCCACTTGGAGATAGTCCACTTCGCGCCGTTCAGCACTTCGCCATGATCATCAGAGGCAACCTTTTCCCATGCAATCTCGGTAGGAACGTTGATTACCTCAGTGTCAGGCATCGCGGCGCTATGCCCGTTCTCCCACTTGGTAAGCGTTGCAGTCTTGCCGTCTTCAACAGTGAAGGTGTAATACGTGCCGGAATCGGGCTTAACATACCCTCCCGGCACTGTGGACTCCACCAACTTGTAGGTTCCCAGTGGAAGACCGGTTACCGTAAAGCGACCTACTCCTGGATTAATGTCGCAATATTTGGACTGGGTATTCGCTAGACATGTACGGTCAGACGTCTGCTCCGAAACGTAATCATTGATAACCACCGAGCCGAATGAGTCATCCATATCACTGGACGACGTATCCGTCTTGTACTTAGTCAGAGTCCAGCCGCTGTCCTTCAGATAAGCCTGATTTGTAATGTTCGCGACAGCCTTATTAACCTTGCTCCAACTCACACCACCAGAGCGAATGGTGTTGCCGATGGCGGTACCGTCATTGGCAACTGGTCCCAAATTATCAGGAGCATCATTCTGCTGGTAAAGACTGATCTTCGGCTCTTCTTTCTGAAGACCGTCGGCTTCAGCCACAACCTCAAATGTATAGACATTAGTCGTTAGCTTGTAGTTATCCGGAGCCGCCTTTTCCGTAAGGTAATACTTACCCGGTTTCAAATTATCGACACCGATTTTGCCTATTTCCGGATTGGTGTCACGGGGACCGTTATCCGCAATCTCAACGGACAGCCATTGAGTAGTATTGCCATCCGCATTCTGCTCGGTAACAGTTTGCCAGCAAGAAGGATTGGATGCCTTAGCGCTAGCCGTGCAATCCGCAGGGCGCAGACTCGGATTCATTGCACCACCAGCCTCAGTGCCGGAAGCCGGAGTCTTCAGCGTCCATACCGAGCCCTTCAAGAACTTGGTCGCGTCGGCAGCATCGACTTTGTCCCAGGAGGCCGCATACGGGTTGGAGAAGGAAATCACACCATTGCTGCCGAATGCGCCACCGGAAAGACGAGCCGCATTATTAGTAAATAGAACCGATGCATTGCTCTTTGCCGACTCTTTATTGGCATTACCATAAGCAGTCAAATCAGCCTTTAAAGCGATACCTGTATATACGGTCAACGTGCCCTTCGACTCGTCCCACGTACGGCTATTATCGTCTACCTGCTTATTGATGCCATATCCCCTTGGATTGGTGACCAATAGGTTAGAAGGTGCTTGTACAGGGAGTTTGTTCATAGACCCGTCTGCAGCACTAGCTTGGAAACGTTGCGGATAATTAGTCTCGCTATCGCCGTAGCGGGTCACATTATTGCTACTGGCCCCAGCAAAACCACCGTAATCACCTTCCCCATCATGGTCCGGCCAACCTGGCGCCTGATATTTATCCGCGAAACCATTGGCCTTGGTCTTCGGCGTACCATCCCAATACCAATTCACAGCTTTCTCAGAACGATCCATGAACCAAGTATTCAATAGGCGAAACACTGATTGAGCCTGCCCAGCACTCCCAGCACTCTGACCACGGTTCTTGCCCTTAGGATTCATCATGGCAAAATCTTCACCAGCCATGTACTGGTCACCATGATTGTCAGTATTGGAGTCGATGTTGTAATCCAACTTGTTGTCGAACAATGCAACGTTGCCACCCTCGGAAGCCTGTGCGCTTCCAGATGGGCACAGCCACAAACCGCCACCGAAATGACCCGCAACATTGTTCTCCGCAACAGCCTTGCCCATGAAAGACGTGGAATTTTCCTCAGTGTAGATAGCTCCACCAAGATAGCCAGACGTGTTGTTCCGATAAACACCGCCCATGAAATAGCCCTTGGATCCACCGTCCTGCAAGAAGATGGCCCCACCGGCACCACCGGTAGGCAACACTTTCTTTACTGTATCGTTGTTGAGATATTGGGTGTTTTCAGAGCCAACACCAGTAGCAGTCCAGTTACCATCGAATAGCGGCTTCTTGGAACTGTCATTCATATCATTGAGAATCCAAAGCGTGCCTTGCGCATAAATCGCGCCACCGCCAGACATGAATGCGGAAGCGTTAGCATGATTGCCCTTGAAGGTTACGGCACCTTGGATGCTCACCGTTCCGCTATTTGAATGGATTACTCCACCGCCGTAGCGCTGATACTTACCATCGCGGCATTCATTGGTCGTATCACCGTTCTTCTGACGCGTGCATTCAGCTATTTCCTGCGCATTACCAGTGAATGAACCACCGGAAATCGTGGTAGTACCAGAAGTCTGATAAATCACGCCACCATTAGCGGCTTTGTTGTTGTCAAAAGTGCCGTTGTAAATGTCTACAGTGCCACCGTTGTTGTAGACCAAAGTGCCCATGTCATGGCTCTTGCTCTCAGTGGTGTCATTGCCACTGAAGCTTCCGTTGTTGATGGTTAAGGATGCGCCCACATTCAGGTATGCGAAAAAGCGTTTCCCGTTCTTATACGAGAAGGACTTGTCCTGTGCGTCCTTGCCGATAATGAGATTGCCGTCATCAGCAACCGAAAAGAACGTGTCTCCGTTTGCCGTACTTGTCAGCACCGGATCCGCTGTAGTGTTCGCGGTAAGAGTAATGGACTTCGTAATGGTGGCTTGAGCCCCAGCCGGAACATCGATTGTCCCTGCAGACGTAATCGTTACCGTCTGATCAGTCGTGCTTTCCACACAGGACTTGAGCGTTGCCCAATCGGTCACATTAGCGCAATCGAGGTCAGCGGCAGGAACAGCGGCATTCGACGAATCTGACTGTGAGGACTGGGACTGACCGGATTGAGTCTGAGACTGTGACTGAGCGCCTGTGGTCTCCGGAGTGGGCACTGCGGATACCTCACCGTCAGCCTGGTCGGCCCACGTACTTGTTTCATTGGATTGCGCAGACTGGCCTGCGGAACCAGTACCGGTCTCCGCTATTCCCTGTGCGGCGTTCTCCGCCATTGCCGGCGTGGAGCAGACGAATAGCATGGCCGCCGCAAGCACAACGGCACAAACTGCCCATACCATCGCCTTTACGCGTTCGCCTATGCGCTTATCTTTGAACATAGATTCCCGTTCTGTCCCTTGATTTCCCCTGAACAACTGTTGTTACCCATCGAGTTATTCGGCCTCGTCGCCTTTTGAAGCAACTGCTATCGATGGTCTCTCTTGTTATTTCAATACCCCCTTAATACCCCTTTGTCAAAATAATTAGGGGGTACTTTACCGCTGGTCATATTTGCGAAAACCGCGAAAACATTGGTATTGCGCGAATCCGCTCAATACCTCGTATCATCCATACAACACCCTGTTATCAAATTGTTATATTTGACAATTCGTCAATACTTTGTCAACTCATTTACCATTTGAAGAAAACCACTTCGGGGGTATGAATGATGCAAGTTCGGGGGAACAGCGAATTTGCCGTGCGCTGAGGGGTTTGTGATTCGGCTTCGCCACAGAGTAACGTGGCCTGCGAAAGGCATAAGCATACAAGCACTCAGGCGCATGGTGCATGGCAGACACAGGGCACATGCGCGCACGGCATACGGCAACGATGGGGAGGCACTGCGGATGATATTGCGACGCAGCCATGCAGTGAAAAAGCCAAGCCGCAATGTATCGGCAAACACTGATACCGACGAATCCAGCGAAGCTCCGACTTCCAGCACTGCCACTTTTACCCCTGTCCCGTTCGCCGCAGCCATTGATATCTCCGACCTTACGGCCGAGCGCCGCCGGCTGAAGCGCAATCTCATTGCGATGCGACTGCTCACCATCGTGCTGCTCATCGCCGCTATCTCTGTGGCCTGTTTCCCATTGGCCTTGCAATTCCAGTCAGGCCTGGAATTGGCGAAAACTGCAGCCACCAGCGCGCAAAATGTGGCGAATTGGCCTTATCCGCAGGCTGATGATGCATTAAAAGCCGCGCGCGCATACAACAAGAAGCTTGCCGAATCCGGTCAGCCCGTGCTGGGCGAGGCCGTGGATCCGTTCTCTGGCGCGCAAGGCGGTTCGCAGGCAAGCGGCGAAGATTCCGCATCCGCGAAAGACAAGGAATACCAAAGCCTGCTCAACGCCGGCGGCGAAGTGATGGGCACCATCAAAGTGCCGAAGCAGTCGATTGACCTGCCAATCTACCATGGCACTTCCGAGGAGGCGCTGGCTTCCGGCGCCGGCCACTTGTATGGCACTTCGCTGCCGGTGGGCGGCGCTTCCACGCACTCGGTGATCACCGGGCATCGCGGCCTGGTGGAGGCCATGATGTTCACACGCCTCGATGAGGTGAAGGAGGGTGACTTCTTCTACATCGAAGTGATGGGCGAGACATTGGGATATAAGGTGGATCGCATTTCCGTGATTCTGCCGAACGACACCTCGCAACTCAAGATTGTGCCGGGCGAGGACCGCGTGACGCTGATGACCTGCACCCCGTACGGCGTCAATACGCATCGACTGCTGATTTCCGGGCATCGCGTGGCCATCCCGGTGCCGGCCCCTGAACCGAATGACGTGCACGATGCGCGCAATATCGCGATTGTGGTGGGCGTGGGCCTATTGGCTCTGGGCTGGTTCTTCGTATGGCTTGCGCGGCGACATCAGGTAACATTCGTGATGCGCCACGGTGCATGGTGGCCATATCAGAAGCGCCGCGGCATGCACGCGAACAATACGCTTGGGCCGCTTATGTAGACAGCTATTTCAGGCTTCGCGACGGCCTGCTAGGGCTCGGCCCAAGGTGACTTCGTCGGCGTATTCGAGGTCGGAGCCAACTGGAAGACCGCTGGCGAGGCGCGTGATCTTGACTCCTACCGGGCGCAGCAGTTGGGTGAGGTAGCTCGTGGTGGCCTCGCCCTCGATATTCGGGTCGAGCGCCATGATGATCTCCTTGACGTCCTTGGTCTCCAGACGCTTGAGCAGGCCCGGAATCTTGAGGTCCGCTGGGCCGACGTTCGCCATAGGGTTGATTGCGCCGCCGAGCACATGGTACAGGCCGTGGTATTCGCGTGTACGTTCGATGCTCATCACATCCTTAGGCTCCTCCACCACGCAGATGATGGAATGGTCGCGCCGTGGGTCGGCGCACACCGGGCAAGGGCTTGTTTCACACACGTTGCCGCAGATATCGCAGAAGCGCACTTTGTCCTTGACTTCTTCGATGGCCGAGGCCAACTCTCGCGCTTCTTCCTCCGGCGCGGAAAGCAGATAGAACGCGATGCGCTGCGCACCCTTCGGACCGATGCCGGGCAGGTTGGCGAACGCATCAATCAAACGTTGAATGGCGCCATCGTAGGCAAGTGCCATGGTATGTGCTCCTTATTGCTACTCACCAATATGCTTTTTGGCGGGTTGGGCGTTCTTCGGGTTCTTCGGATCGTCCGCTGCGAACTCCTTGACGTCCTTGACCTCAAACATCTTCTTCAAATCATCCAAGCTCATGGCTCGAGAGTCTCCAAGCGATTGGTCACTCATCGAGTATTCATCTTCGTCCGGGTCCACTTGCGGAGCAGGCTGGGCGCTGTGCTGCGGTTGCACCGCTTCCGGAACAGGCTGGTTCCACGGGTCAGGCTCAGGCGCGTATGCGTCCTGCGGCATCTCCCAAGCACTCTGAGGCTGCTGAGGCTGCGCCTGTTGATGCGCTTGCGCCTCTTGAGCCTGTTCCCATCCGCTGGGACCGGCAGACTGCTGAGTTTGAGGCTGGTTCCACGGGTCATTATCCGGGGCCGATGGTTGTGCCGGCTGTGGCTGATTCCAAGGATCATTCTCGACAGTGGCTGCCGGGCTCGGCTGGCTCCACGGGTCGGTCTCTTGTGCCGGCACCGATGACGTTGCTTGGCCGGCAGGCTGCTGAGTGACAGCTTGGGCGGCCTGCTCAGGCTGCGCAACCTGGGTGGGCTGCGCCCATGGGTCTATGCCATCGCTGACATCCGGCACTGCCACATGCTTTTTGTGATGCTCCTCATGCGGAGACAGTGCTGTGTCCGTCGCTGATATGGCAGATGCAGCAGTCTTAACTTCGGATGCAGCCGGCGCAGGTTTGGCCCACGGGTCATCATCCGGGAGCTGCGCAGCAGCTCGGTGACTGTCATCGGCGTCTTCGGATGACGCGTTCGCCGCTGCCGCCTTCTGTCCCTTAGGCTCACTGCCCGCATGCGTAACGGTCAGTCCAGAGCCCAGGTTCGCGGCGGCTAGGCCGGCCTTGGCCAAGGCAATCTGCTGCTTGACTTTGGCAAGCTGCTCGGGGCTCATGCGCTTGATTGACTCAACGCGTTCGCCGTTGGCGGCAACGGCTGTAGGCGCAATAACGGTTGTCAGGCCGAACTCGTTGCGCACCGCATCCTGCACCACGATTGCGGCCTTCTTGCCATTGGAATCCACGGCAAGAGCAAACGCATGCTGGCTCAGCGACTGGTCGAAGGTCAGCGACAGGCATGGCAAACCCTTGCGATTAGTGCCGAACTTCACGGTTGGTACTTTGGCTCGGGTCACGTATTCACGAATCGTTTCCGGCAGCTTGGCCACAGCGGCATCCCACTTCTCATCCACGGAGCGGGTGTCGTTTACGGGAGCGGACGTTACCGGCGCGGGCTGCGACACGTTCGCGGCGCCTGCCCAATCGGACGCATTGGCAGGGCCGGAGGGCTGTGCAGTCGGCTGCGGTATTGGCGAGACAGCTTGGGCGGCCATAGACTGCTGCACCCGATTACGGGCGGCGTCGGCGAAACCGCTCTGCGGCGCGCTTTGGGACGCACCTGCGAATCCACCACGAGGCGCATTCTGAGCGGGCGCGTTGTTCGCTGCATTGCGGGAAGCGCCCACGAAACCACCGGAAGCCGCGTGATGTTGCGCGCCAGAGCCAGTAGCCGCACCTGCCGCCGGCACATTGGCCGGAGCCCCCGCAGTGGGTGCGACGGAAGCGGTAAGAGCGAAACCGGATTCGGCACCGGCAAGCAGGCGGGCGGCCAACAGTTCAAGCCTCATGCGAGGTGAGATGGCACCGGTCATCGAACTCAACGTGGCGTTGATGATATCCGCCATAGCGGTAAGCGGCCCAAGCCCAAGCGCCGCAGCCTGGCGATGCAGATCATCCATGTCCTCGGCTTCAGCCATATCGGAAAGCACCGCCTCAGCGGAGGCACCGGCCAACGTGAGCACCAGCAAATCACGCACGCGTGCCAGAAGATCCTCCACGAACCGGCGTGGGTCGAATCCGCCCACCACAACCTTTTGAATCACGCCATACAGGGCTTCGCCATTATGGTCGATTACGGCGTCGATGGCCTCACCGATCAGAGCTTCAGGCGTGAAGCCGAGAAGAGCCACGGCGGCATCATGGGTGATGACGCCTTCCACAGAGCCGACCATCAGCTGGTCGAGCACGGAAAGCGTGTCTCGCATGGAACCGCCGCCCGCACGCATGGCAAGCTTTAAGACGCCGGGCTCGGGCTTGATACCTTCTTTAACGCAGATCTTTTCCAGATATGGGCCCATAACCTCCTGTGGCACCAGGCGGAACGGGTAATGATGGGTACGGGAGCGAATGGTGCCGATCACCTTGTCTGGCTCGGTGGTGGCGAAGATGAACATCACGTGCTCCGGCGGCTCCTCAACGATTTTGAGCAGCGCGTTGAAGCCCTGCTGCGTGACCATGTGAGCCTCGTCGAGGATGAAGATCTTGTAGCGGTCGCGCGCGGGGGCGAAACCGGCGCGTTCGCGCAGCTCACGGGCATCGTCCACACCGTTATGGCTGGCGGCGTCGATTTCCACCACGTCGATGGAACCCGGACCTCCTGTGGCCAGGTCCTTGCAGCTTTCACATTCGCCGCAGGGGTGCGAGGTGGGGCCTTTTGCGCAGTTGACGCAGCGCGCGAGAATACGTGCGGAGCTGGTTTTGCCACAGCCTCGTGGCCCGGAGAACAGGTATGCGTGCGTGAGTTTGCCCTCGTCAAGGGCTCGCATCAGCGGAACGGTAACCTGGTCCTGCCCGATCACACCTTCGAAGGTGTCCGGACGATAGCGTCGATACAGTGCAAGTGCCATAGTTACTAACCTACCTTGCCCTCGATAATTTGCGCGCGAATCGGCGGACAATCGTACACGCATACAGGTATTAACATAGTGTCAATAACGGTTGTCATCAGGAGGTACTCATGGGCGAGAACTTCGAGGAGCGGCACATCACCCGCGGCGACGCGCGACGCGAAGCCATTGTGCAAGCCGCACGCAAAATCTGCCTGGAAAAAGGGTTCTCCAAAATCACCGTTTCCGACATCGCCGGAGAAGTGGGCATGACCCGCTCCCTGTTCTACCATTACTTTCCCGATAAAGACGCCGTGGCCGACGCCGTGCTCGACGATGTGATCGACGAGATTCTCAACCGACTCGACCAATGGAACCACGCCCGCGAAGTCGGCAACGTGAACAAGGCCATGGATGACATGGTGCACCTGATTCGTTCGCTCATCGCCGACGAAAGCCCGTTCTCGAACCGTATGATTCAGGATGGTAATGCCGGGTTGTACATCAGATTCATCGACCGAGCCGCTGATCGCATCGCCGACTACATCGCCCAGACCACTGTGCGTGATTTCGAACAGCTGCATGGACTGCCGATCACCAACGTGCATGAAACATTCTTCACCCTGATTGTGGGGCTAATCTCGCTGGTCCGTTCGCACCCGGCAATCGCCGATTCGACCATTAAGCAGGTCATGGCACAAACGCTGCATATCGAAGGATATATAGCGTAGCCGCTTTGCTCGGGGCGGGTCAGGCAAAGGCTCCGGTAATGGGGTCGCGACCATCTCGAACTATTGCTTCGGCGACGCGCTCCTTGGAGTCGATCTCATGCGCAGCCACAGCCGGCGGCACGAGCACACGTAGCGCACAATCTTCCGCCACTACACGTACCGGCAGATGACCCACATACTCGCCATCCGCCATGAGAATCGGCGGCTCGTCGCCTTCCTGCGCACGCGTGATTTCAATCTCACGCACACGCTTCCAACCGAATATGTTGGAGGCAAGTAGTTTGCCGTTGTAGGCATTCGAAATCGCCACTACGCACTCGTGGAAGTTCGGCACATGATCCATCCATACCAAGTCGAGCAGGCCATCAGAGAAGCATGAATATGGCGAAACTTCAATACCACCGCCGATATGCCGCGAGTTCGCAACCGTGAGCAATGGGGAGATGATGTCCCGTTCCTCTACCGAGCCATCAGCCAGCGTGGCTTTGATGTGGTAGCCATACCGCTTCATATGCGTGAGCTCGACCAGCACCGCCGCGAAATACCGCAGACTGCCGTTGGGCAGATGCGAATGGTTCGCACGGTCGTTGATGCTAGCATCGATGCCGCAGGACAACATGCCGGCATAGTATCGATCAATGGGATGCACATGGGCGGCCGATTCGCCTTCCGGTGTCTCATATTCACTACCGGTGGAAGGATCCACCGAGTATCCACCCTCCAGGGAAGTCACCCTGCCCATGTCCACATCGATATGCGAGCCTCGCACGATGGCACCCACGATGCCTTCCACCGCGGTCTCGATACGATTGACCGGCAGTTTGAGGCCTCGAGCGAAATCATTGCCTGACCCCATGGACACAATGCCGAGCGGCTTACCGCTGCAGCCCACTGCATTGGCACCAAGCGCAATCATGCCGTCTCCGCCGACCACCACCAAGTAGTCGTATTCATGTGCCCGCTCTCGGGCTCGATTCAAGGAGTCGTTGAAACTTGTTCCCGTAAGATCGAGCACGTCGAAGCCATGAACGGTACCGGCTTCACGCAGCAGACTAAGCACCTGTGCGTCGACTTTGGCGCCACGGCCCTTATCGGACGTGGGATTGCCCACTAGCCCCACGACTGTGCGGCATTTGCTGCGTTCACTCTCGGTCATGCATCTCACCATAGCCAAAGGCGGCGAAAGCGCGCCAGAGACCAATGGCATGTTCTTGCCGCAGTGGCGTGTGATCAATCGCATTCCACAGGTCCGGCACGAGCCTCCTTGGTGACTTGCGGCGTGAAAGGCACTTGCGTGGCGAGCGCCATCACCACACGCACGTCATCATCAATCACCTCACATTCGACCATGACAGCGTTATTGGCCTCCGCCACCTTGTTGGCGAGCACGCATGGGGCTTCCATATCGGAATGCCACAATGCGTACGCCGTATTGAAGGCCGCCAAATCCGCGATGGAGCGCGCCTTGTGCTGGCAAATCAGCAGATTGCCCACACTGGCGATCAGCGCGAGCGCCGCGGCCGCCACCATAACGAGCATTGCGCCGGCGATAGTGCCGGAGCCTTCTTCAAGACGCGCTTTCATCGTGGGGAGTCCCTTCCATGTCATAGCAACCGAACACTGCCTGCGGTGGCATCATCTGCCGCTATTGCATAATCGCCGTGGATTCACCGACCACTTGTGCTGGAGTCAGATTCATCGGTCCAGGCAGCACTGGGCAGGTGACCCGAATATGGACCAGCTGTTCCGACTGCCGGATGGCGACAGCAACATCAGCCTCCATCACTGCGGATGCCATATGTTGTGCCGCGGAGCGATCACCAGTGACCACGAGTTCGCGTGCGGCCGCTGAAGCCGCGCTTGAACAATCCATAGACACCGCGACCACGCGCCCCAACGCAAGTACCAACCCGGCAATCGCGATGACGCTGGGCAACACCACAGCGAATTCAGCGGTGGCTGAGCCTTCATCGGTGCAAGGCGGAAGCCGGGCCAGCCAATGGCGATAGTTTTTGCGCGACATCATGTCACCCCACGTTCAGTGCTTTCTTCACGATGTTGAGCAATAGCGTTTTTACGGCGTCTGATTTCAAAATGGCGACCAGCAGGGCTGCGAACCCCGTAGCCGCTATCAGCACTACCGCGTATTCGGCCGTGGCGGCCCCCTCTTCAGGATGTTCCATGAACATCCGTATTTGGGAATCCAGCAGACATATGCGCCGGTTAAGCCGGGAACGAAGAGGCTCCGTTTCCGTCTTCAGGCTGGGTACGGCGGGTAGCGCTGGCTGATGGTGTGATCGAGTGGGAAGAGCGAGCATATCATGTTTCCTTTCTTGCAAAGTGGCACATCGTTGTGACGCACATCAGTGCACATCGTTGTGATTGTTGTGGTTGGCATGGCCCCCATGCCGGGCGAACCCAGACATGGGGTGCAATCCACTGTGGGGTATGCGGCGCGGAAATGCGAGCCGGAACGGGGTATGTGGTCCGAGCTTGCCAAGTTATGCACATCCCGGAGTGTCGTCCACAACAAATGTGGATAACTAGCCACATGCATCAATAGATACATCAGCAGTCCATCAGCTGCATACAAGGCAGCGAACCGGATTAATCAACGTCGCACTAACCGAAACTCGAATCAATCATGCACGCAACGCAGAGGAAAACTCACATCACGAAGGATGCGATGGACGGAATGACACCGATCATGATGAATGCCGGCAGAAAACACAGCCCTGTGGGCAGCAATAGTTTGACGGAAAGCTTCGCGGCATCTCGTTCGATGGCGCTCCGGGCGTCCCTGTCCAACTGTTCCACTGTGGATTCCAAACGTATGCCTGGAGCGTCACCGTGCTTCCATGACGGTTCCAATGCCGAACGAATCACCGCGATATAGGCGAGCACAGTAGTCGCATTCGCGTTTGTTGGATTGATCCCATGGTTGCTGACGCCGCTATTCGACCCGATTTGAGTTCCATGATCGGATTGCTCATGCTCCGCAATATGCCATGCATCAGACCATGTCACACCTCGTTGCATCATGTTTCCCGCACGAGCCACTGCTGTTCCGATACCGCCTCCCACGGCAGCACCCACCACTTCGCAGGCAGCTGGAATCGAAGAACCTTGGGTCAAAGCCACGCGCAGCAATCGCAGTATCAGCATGGTTTGCAAGACATCAGCCGGAGAATCCTGACGTTCGCGAACACAATCATTGGTCTGCACGTCATCGGCCCGTACGTTTGGCATCCGATTGTGAATCACCCGCGGCCGCAGACGCAACCACAGTGCAAGCGCGCAACTTACCGCGGCGACCCAGGTACCGTCGCCGGCCATCACGCACGCTCCCGCAGTAGCGCGCATACCCATAGCAAACCAGCTGCATAGCAGCAGGCTCCCAACAATAGACAGACCAGTCCACGAGTCTGATCAAGCAGGAACTCCAACGGGCGAGCGCCCAATAGTTCACCGAGCAGTATTGTTACGATCGGCAAGGCACTGAGTAACGCAACCGTGGCTTTGGGCACTGCGAGCGCTTGCGTTGTGAGGTTCTGCAGGAGTCTCATCTGCCGGTAGGCGGTCAGCGTCACCTCCAGGCATGGCGAAGCGCGGCACCCCAGCCGACTGCTGACTTGGGATGCCGCATACATGCTTTGCGCTATTCGCGTGACTTGTTTAGGGGTTTCGTCAGGCAGTTTGACTCGTTCGCATAGCCTCCGCAATCTTGCCTCAGTGAGCTCGTGAGTCGCAAAACGACTGCCGTATTGTTCTTCGGCGGCTTCAATCAGCGTGCCGCCACTGTTCATTCGCGCGATCAGCGCGGTCAGCATCGACGCAATGCCGATATGCGCGGCATGTGAGGCGGGGTCGTTCGTTGCAATGTCGGAGTGCGGCTGCCGGGAGGTGTGCTGGGCGTTATCGGCGGCCGTCATGCGCACGGCGACAGCAATTGGGCGCGGCCATATCAGAACGGCAATCGCCAATAAAACGGCACACCAGAATCGCATTTCAATCACCTCGGTTAGTTCATTTCATTACGCTCCACGCCATCAGGAATTGCAACCATTCCGGCTCATACGTCGGCATTCCGGAACCTGACCATGAGGCCAACGGCACACCTTGCAGCTTCCCGGCTACAGTGCACAACCGACCAATCTGAGCGATATGCCGATTCCCGTGTATTCGCTCTGCATGGAGCACAACGTCAAAAGCGCCTTCCGCGAGCATGGCCATGGCCTGCGGCGTGATGTTGGCTAATAAACCGAGCGACACCAAGCGCGAGGGCACACGGCTCACACTGTCCGCGTGCAATGTGGTTATGCCGCCACGATGCCCTGAATTGAATGCGCGCAACAGGTCCACAATCTCCTCGCCTCGGCATTCGCCCAGCACCACACGATCCGGACGCATACGCAATGTGGCTTTCACCAAGTCGGTGAGACTCACCGCGCCAGCTCCCTCAACATTGGCTTCCCGACCAATCAGCGAAACGTGATTGGCTCGGCCGAAATCACCAAGTTCACGGATTTCCTCCACAGTGACAATGCGTTCCATTTCTCCGCATTGCGCGAGCAACGCTTTGACGAGCGTAGTTTTCCCTGAACCAGTACCTCCGGTGATTAGAATCGTGGCCTTTCGGCGCGCGAGGCCCTGCAACACCGGCAGCCAATCCATCGGAAACATCTGATTGCGCGCCAATTGCAGCAATGACATGGCCTTGCCGGCGGGAAAACGTATGGAAATAGACGCGCCTTGCGGCACAAGCGGAGCGATTACCGCATGGACTCTAATGCCCTCGACGCTGGAGGCATCGGCAATAGGGCAGGCGTCATCAAGCCTGCGACCCATTTGCGCGCAGAGTTGCACCGCATATTCCCTCACGACTTGCGGCGAGCGGAATGGGATGGCCAACCGATACTCCTGCATGCCGCTGCCGCTATCCGCCCAAACACGTCCATCGCAGGTCACTGCCACGTCGGTTATGGCGGGATCGGCCGCCAATTCATCCAGCAAGCCTAATGAGAATGCGTATTTACGCGCTTGCACCTGCGTCATATATGTCCCGCTCTCTTTGCTTCCCCAGCTAGCGAATTATTAGCTTCTGGTTTCAGGATTCGATGTCTGTGGGCTGCTTATCGCAAATGGTTCGCTCCACAAGATCGGCGAGACGCTCGATGGCTTTGCGGTTATTTTTGGGTACCGCTTGGATGCCGAGCCCTTCCAACACATCACCACATAGACTGGTGTTTGGCTTGATGGGCCCTAGAATCTCGGCCAGCATATAGCCTTCCGCTTCCTCCATGCTCACACCTCCTCGGCCGCGTGGGGCACCACGAGGAGCGAATCCTATGAGATGCGGCGAGGAGCAATCCCAAGTGGACAGCTTGGCCCGATGGGTTCTGGCGCGAGCCAGCCCCACCACGGAAAGTTCCACACCCATAATCTGCATACTGCTTGTGAGATCAGGGACCGCTTCCACCAATTCACCCTGCCCAGCATCCACAACCACCACGTCATTGGCACTGGAAAGCGCACGCACCACAGCTTGCACCTCCCACCAGGTCGGTCTCAAACCAATCCAAGGGTTATACGGCAGCACGCGAACGCCATCCCATGCGATGAGCTCATCATTGAGCGCCTCACCTTCCACATTGCCCAATGGCGCGACTATCTGGTTGAATCGCAAACCTGATTCACGTTCGACGCCCAGCAGCAGGTCCATGCAACCGGATGCGAAATCGGCATCTATCAAAGCACATCTGCGGTCTCGTCCAGCCAGCGTCCGCGCCAGCATGGCGGCGGCGGTACTTAGGCCCATGCCACTGTGACTTGCCGTGAGCGTCACGACATTGTGCAGCTTCACGGACGTGGAGGCTGCATTGCGAGGCGCGTCTTCGGAGCGTTCCCTTCGGCAGGAGCTCAATGGTTTAGGAGGCCGGGAGGCCGGCGAATAGTAATGCAGCCTCGGCTGGGAATCAGGCAGCGAACGCGGATCGAGCTGAGGTTTGGCATGCGGTTGGCCGGGAGGCGCGGTTGCGGGTTTTGACCGTACAGACTTGGTTGCCAACCGCACTGAGGGAATTTCAGGTAATGGCACTGGATCAATGGCCGGTGCACGATCCGGAGATTGAGGCATGCCGGTCTCGCTTGTGCCGGCGCTTTTGCTTTTAACTGTGGTATTCATAGGCCGATTGAATCGCAGGGAACGCAAACGAAGCAATCGGGAACGACCTATGTGGTTCGAGCTTGCCTAGTTATCCACAAGCTGGCGTGTCATCCACAACAAATGTGGATAACTGGAAACCGGGCAAAACGACCTATACAAAAACCGAGCCTGTTTCACGAGATGTTTCACATTTAAACCACTCGCGAATAGGCTCGGTTTGCTCGTTACTATCTATGCAGTGCGCCTTTGCTTTCAGCACATCTCAGCACATCGCATCACTGCTTGATCACTTGTTATCCAGATGTTCGATACCGGATTCCAGTGTATCCAGCTGAGAATCAGTCACCTTCACATGAGCGCCGGACACCGATTCGGCCTTCTTCTTACCGAACTTGGCCTTGAACAGACCCACGATGGTCGGAGCCAGGGAGACCAAGAGAATCAGCACGATCACCAATTCGAAGTGATCCTGCACAGCCGGAATATTGCCGAAGAAGTAGCCCAGCAGTGTGAACAGCGTGGACCAAGTCAGACCGCCCAGCACAGAGAACGGGGTGAAACGGCTCCAGCGCATGCCGGAAATACCGGAGATGAACGGCATGAACGTGCGGATGAACGGGAAGAAACGGCCCAGGAATACGGCCAGCGGGCCCCACTTCTCAATCATGCCTTCGGTCTTGGCGATGCGTTCCGGAGTCATGGCCTTAACCTTGCCGGACTGGATGATACGGCGGCCGAAGAAGTGACCGATGAAGTAGTTGCACTGGTCGCCGACAATCGGGGCGCACCACACCACCGGCAGCAGGTAGAACAGCGGCAGCGCGGCCTTGCCGGTTGCGGCGTCCGGAGCCGCGAACACACCTGCGGCGAACAGCAACGAGTCGCCGGGCAGGAACGGGAAGAAGACCACACCGGTCTCAATGAAGACAATCAGGAAGATGAAGCCTAAGGTCGGCGCCACACCCATGGCAATCCAGCCGGCGATGGCCGCACGCGGATCCTTCAGTAATTCAAGAATGAAATTAATAAAACCCATACTATTCCTATGACATTCGAGCGAAAGCAGTTATTCGCATTCGTTCTACGGCGTTGCCCGAACCAAGGTTTGACCAGTCAGACATTCGCCTTGAAACCGTCAACCACACTACCAGCAGGCCACATCAAAAAATAACGCCCAGCCACTAAGGCTGGGCTAACAATTCACGCTTCCAAACGCTGGCGTACGAAGTCATCCAGCGCAGCGGCATTGATACCGTCATAGGAATCGATGGAAGCGAATTGGCCGAGGCCGGAGTTATCGGTGCGAATCCAACCGGTTTGGGCAATCAGCGTGGCTCCGGATGCGGCACCGGCCTTGAGACCGACCGCGGAGTCCTCCAATACCACGCACTTGGCCATGTCTTCCTTGGCGATGCCGAGCTTGGCGGCAGCGGCCAGATAGGGAGCGGGATTCGGCTTGTGCTCGTACGGATCGTCGCCGCATACATAGCCGGCGAACAGACCTTCGGACTGGGCCATGATGTTCTCCGCCATGCGTCGCGGAGATGTGGTGACCAGCATAGATGGGATGCCGGCGTCCTTCAGCGAGTGCAGTACCTCGCGCACACCCGGAATCCATGGCAAACGCTCCACCTCGGCCTTGAAGACATAATCCTTGAGCTGCTTGTCAATCTCTTCGACGCTCAGCGTGCAACCGCGCTCGATCATGTTGCGGGCCACGTTCGGCACCGGAGTGCCGGAGCACATCCAGCCGAGGTCTTCATTCCAGTCGCCACCATTGGCGTGAGCGATTTCGATTTCGCCGTCATGCCAAAGCGGCTCGGAATCGATAAGTGTGCCATCCAGATCCCAGAATACGGCTTTCAGCAGCATGGTTCCTCCGTTTGCGGCTATTCGTGCGGACTAAATTGTTGCTGCATCCATTGCACCAAGCCGACCAGACAGCCGGCGAGGGAGCGACGAATCAACGAGGAATCACCAGCCCCAGAGGACCATGGACTTGGAATCGTCGGCGGCATCAGCATCAGTGTTGCCATAGGCTCCGGCCTGCGAAGCCGCGGAGGTCGGGCGGCCCGGCAGCTCGCGGGTCTCGCGGCGAATCGCATTGCGCCATAGGCGGGCACGGTTCGAACGAGGCACTTCCACAATGTTGCCATCGCGGCCCGCGGCGAACACGCTTTCCTCACCACTGGTCTGCATGCGTTTGACTTCGCGGCGCAATTGACGGTTCTCCTCTTCGAGCTCCAGAATGCGCGCGATGCCGGAAAGATTGATGCCCTCGTCCTGGCTCAGGCGCTGTGCGCGGGCAAGACGGGCGATATCGCGCAGGCAATAGCGGCGAGCGCCACCGCCCGTGCGCTGCGGGCGAATCAGACCCAGCCGGTCGTACTGACGGAGGGTCTGCGGGTGGATATTGGCCAGTTCAGCGGTCTGGCCAACGGTGAAGATGGGCAGTTCGATATCGAAACCGACGTCATCGGCTCCGTCCAAATCAGCCCTGCCCATCACCAGTGCGGTGGCGCACATGGCGTACAACTGCCGCATTTGATTGGCTGTTCTAGCCATAGTGCACCTTCCTGAATTACGGTTTTATAGGCATTCTCCTCAGTCTGCCGAGGGCGGCCGGCTCCCCTCAGAGAGGGGAGCCGACGAGAAGAGCAAATCACCGGCTCAGATAGTCGCCGGCTTTTTCGTCGAACTCCTTGGCTGCATGCTTGAGCATCAGGCCCGGCTTGGTGGGGACCATGATCTGCACGCGACCAACCAAGTCGCCCGGCTGGTTGCCTCGCTTGACACCGAGGCCGGAAAGCTTGATTTCAGCACCGGAACTCGAGCCTGCAGGCACCTTGAAAGTGACCGGGTTGCCGTCGATATCCTTGGCTTCGACCTTGCCACCGGCAACGGCCTCGCCCACGGTGACAGGTAGGTCCATCACGAGGTCCGAGCCGCGCATGGAGAAGGTCTTGTCCGGCTTCACGGTGACGTGCAGGTACAAATCGCCCGCACGGCCGCCGTTGATACCCGGCTTGCCCTTGCCGGCCAGCTTGATCTTCTGACCGTCCTTGACGCCTGCGGGCACATGGGCCTTGAACTTCTTGCCGTCCACGGACAGGGAGACCGTGGCACCCTTGACCGCTTGACGCAGCGTCAAGCTGATCTTGGAGTTACGGTCCTCGCCGTTTTCAGGGCGCGGAGCCTCCTCATAGGAGTAACCGCCGGCATTGCCGTACGGCGACTGACCGCCGAAGCCGGCACCAGCACCTTGGCCGGCAGCACCACCGAACATGGAGAAGATGTCGTTCAGGTTCGGATTACCGCCGCCCGACGTGGAGAAGCGGATGCGCGAGCCATTGCCGCCCATGCCAGCGCCAGAACCGGCACCGAACATGGAACCGAAGATATCGGAAAAACCAGAAGCATCGAATCCACCGGAGCCAGAACCGCCGGCGAAGCGGGCGCCACCCATGCCGAACTGGCGAATCGCATCATACTTCTGGCGTTCGTTCTTATTGCTCAGCACGTCGTAGGCCTCGGAGATGTCCTTGAACTTTTCCTCGGCTTCCTTGGTCTTGTTCAGATCAGGATGGTACTTGCGAGCCAGCTTGCGGTAGGCCTTGGTGATTTCAGCTTCAGTAGCGTCCTTGGAGACACCAAGGACTTTGTAGAAGTCTTTGTTCAGCCATTCATTCTCAGCCATTCATGTCTCCTTTCTTAAAAGTATTTGATTCAGTATGTAGTCAGCAGTAGGCCGCGTGGGGCAGAGAGGGGCATCGCCCGACACACTCAAGGCTGCTGAGCCGTCTAATGGACAGTCCAGTGGACTGTCCATAGGCGAAGGGAGCAGCTTGCTGCGACGATTGCACGCAGTGCAATAGCCAAGCTTACGGTCTGGCGATGCCCCTCTCTGCCCCACGCTCCGTTGCATATATGCCGCAGATTTTACAAAGTCCCTTTTAGGGGGATGGATTAGTTGTGGGGGGAGGCTACTACTACTCGGGCGGCGCGGATGACGCGGTCGCCAATGCGATAGCCGGCTTCGACCACGGTATCCACCGTTTCCTTTTCAGCCTCGGCATCCGGCTTGTGCAGGATGGCCTCGTGCTTGGTCGGGTCGAACTCCTCGCCCTTTTCACCGAACTTCTCGACACCGAACTTCTCGAACGCCTTGTCGATCTTGGCGGCCACAGCCTTGAAGGAATCATCCATCTCGCTGTGTTCGCGGATACGGTCGATATCGTCGAGGGCCGGCAGCAGCGCGGTCAGCACGTCGATGATGCCGTGCTGACGGAAGCGCTCCTGCTCCTTGGCCGCGCGATTGCGGTAGTTGATGAACTCCGCACGTTCGCGCTGCAGGGCTTCGAGGTATTCAGCGGCTTCCTTCTTGGCCTTGCCAAGCGGAGTAAGGGTGTCGTCACCGGCGGCCTTGCCATCGGCATCAGCCGGCTTCTCTCCCTCAGCTTCGCCGTGCTCAGCAGCGGACTGGCCCTCGCCAGACTGCTTGTCGCCGGCGTTCGCCGGGGCCTCTCCCTCAGTCGCGGGCTTCGCCGAGCCAGCTCCCTCATCAGAGGGAATCGAGTCGCCAGCCGATGGAGCCGGCTTCTCCTGCGCAGCACCAGCTGCGGCGGAAGAAGCCGAGGAGGCTGCCAAATCGTCTGCGTCAGGCAGGTCGTTCAGGTAGTCGTCCTTATTGAACTCGGACATCACTTGTTGTCCTTGTCGTCATCGTCATCCACAACCTCGGCCTCGACGGTGTCATCGTCGGAGGAAGAGGAGGTGGAGCCAGCGGAAGCACCAGCTGCACCGGCACCGGCTGCGGCGCCAGCGGCACCCTCAGCACCCTGCTGGGCGTAGAGCACCTGACCGATCTTCTGAGCGGCGGTCATCAGCTCGGTCTGAGCGGTCTTGACCTTCTCGATGTCCTCGCCCTTCAGAGCTTCCTTCAGAGCGTTGACCTTCTCGGTGACTTCCTTGACGATGTCGTCGGAGAGCTTCTCCTTGTTGTCGTTGACGAGCTTCTCGGTGCTGTAGGCGAAGGCCTCAGCCTGGTTGCGGGTCTCGGCCTCTTCCTTGCGCTTCTTGTCCTCAGCCTCGTGAGCCTCGGCTTCCTTGACCATACGATCGATCTCGTCCTTCGGCAGACCGGAGCCGCCGGTGATGGTCATGGACTGCTCCTTACCGGTGCCCTTGTCCTTGGCGGAGACGTGCACAATGCCGTTGGCGTCGATGTCGAAGGTGACCTCGATCTGCGGGACGCCACGCGGAGCCGGAGCGATGCCGGTCAGCTCGAAGGTGCCCAGCGGCTTGTTGTCGCGAGCAAACTCACGCTCGCCCTGGTAGACCTGAATCAGCACGGACGGCTGGTTGTCTTCAGCGGTGGAGAAGACCTCGGAGCGCTTGGTAGGAATAGCGGTGTTGCGGTCGATGAGCTTGGTCATGATGCCGCCCTTGGTCTCGATACCGAGGGAAAGCGGGGTCACATCGATGAGCAGCACGTCCTTACGGTCGCCCTTGATGACGCCGGACTGCACGGCGGCGCCGACAGCCACAACCTCATCCGGGTTCACGGACTGGTTGGCTTCCTTACCACCGGTGAGCTCCTTGACGAGCTCCTTGACGGCAGGCATACGGGTGGAGCCACCGACCAGCACCACGTGGTCGATGTCGGACACGGAGATGCCGGCGTCATGCAGCACGTTGTTGAACGGAGTGCGGCAGCGACCGAGCAGGTCGGAGGTCATTTCCTCGAAGTGAGCACGGGTCAGGGTCTCATCCAGGTGCACCGGGGTACCGTCAGGGGTCATGGCCAGGTACTGCATGGAAATGCTGGTGGAGGTGGAGGAGGAGAGCTCCTTCTTCGCCTGCTCAGCGGCTTCCTTCAGACGCTGCAGAGCAATCTTGTCCTTGCTCAAGTCAACGCCGTACTTGTTCTTGACTTCGGAGACCAACCAATCGATGATCTTCTGATCCCAATCGTCGCCGCCCAGGTGGTTATCGCCGTTGGTGGCCTGCACCTGAATGGTGGAGAAGCCGTCGTCATCCTTGCCAATCTCCAGCAGGGAGACATCGAAGGTGCCGCCGCCGAGGTCGAAGACCAGGATGCGCTCGTCCTGCTTGCCCTTCTCAAGGCCGTAGGCCAGAGCAGCTGCGGTCGGCTCGTTGATGATACGCAGAACGTTCAGGCCTGCGATCTTGCCAGCGTCCTTGGTTGCCTGACGCTGAGCATCGTTGAAGTATGCCGGGCAGGTGATGACGGCGTCGGTGACAGGCTCGCCGAGGTAAGCCTCAGCGTCCCTCTTCAGCTTCATCAGAATCTGCGCGGAAATCTCCTGAGGGGTCCACTTCTTGCCGTCGATCTCGACGGTCCAATCGGTACCCATGTGACGCTTCACGGAAGAAATAGTGCGGTCAACGTTGGTGACGGCCTGACGCTTGGCCACTTCGCCGACGAGGATTTCGCCGGACTTGGAGAATGCCACCACGGACGGCGTGGTGCGTGCACCCTCAGCGTTGACGATAACGGTGGGCTCGCCACCTTCCAGCGTTGCGATGCAGGAATTCGTAGTACCCAGATCGATACCAACTGCACGTGCCATAATGTGTGCTCCTTTTGTTTGTTATTCGTTCTTACGTTTATCGCCCAAGTTCCTTGGGAATCCTTTGGGGATTCCTTGGTAGGTTCTCGGACCTTCCAAACTTGAGCCTACATCACTCAACTTCCCGATTGCAAGTTCTATTCCCAAATTCCCCACAAAAAGTTGAGCGTGTTGCGCTCAGGTTTTGACGCAGCCTATTTTTCGCTATGCGAGCCCCCCCTGAGCACCCCATGCAGCACATCCCGCAAGAAAAAAGGCGCAGCACGCAAAAAAGGCGCGAAGAGCAGATGCAAAGGGCACGCACGGCAAGCAAACGCGCCAATCCCTCCCAAAACTCCGCATTATTGCAATCGTTGTCAATTTGAGTTACTTTTATATCAGCACGTTTCACCATTGTCTTGCCAATTTTGACGGTACCTCAACGCAGAGAGGCCCTTGAGCAGCAATGCAAACGAAGAGCAAAGCAGCAGAGAAGCAAGGAGTTACCATGACTGGTGCATGCAGCAATGAAGCAGCATCCCCGCACAGTGACCAGCGCACCGAGAGTCCAGCACGTCTGGCGAGACCTCTTATCAAGCTCGCCAAGGCCGCAGGCGTGGCTACATCATTCATCGACCAGCTTGGCACCTATACCGAAATCAGCGACGCGGCACTGGTCGCCGTGCTGAAGGCCCTTGATATCAATGCCTCCAGCGATGAAGCCATCGAGCAATCCATCGCACATATTGAAGACGAAAACAGCAAACGTTTGCTGAACCCGACCATCGTCACCACCTGCGGCAAACCCACCACCATCGAACTGAACTGTCCAGCCGACACCGACGTCAACGCAACCGTCACCTTGGAAGACGGCAGCGTCTACGAATCAATCGTCCTTATTCCCAATCTCAATTCAGGCAGGCTGAGCCTGACCTTAAGCACCGACCTGCCGATGGGATACCATACGCTCACCGTCGACGCTGGCGAGCGTCACGCCACCGCAACCATCATCAATGCGCCCGAGCGCATCCCGGTGCCGAAAGCGGTAGTGGAACATCAGCGGTGGGGCTGGATGGTGCAGATGTATTCCGTACGCTCCCCCGAATCATGGGGCATTGGCGATTACGGCGATTTGAAGCGGCTCGCGCAGGACGCCGCCGAGAAGTCCGGCGCTGATTTCATGCTGATCAACCCGATCCACGCCGGAGCGCCGATCCCGCCGCTCGAGCCTTCGCCGTATTTGCCGGAATCCCGCCGATTCCTGAACGTAACCTATATCCGCCCGCAGGATATTTCCGAATATACCGCCTTGCCGGCCGACGTTCGTGAACAGGTGGACGCATTGCATGATTCCGTGGCGGCTCGCAATAATGAGTCCACGCCAATGGACATCAATGCGGCATGGGAAGCCAAGCGCCCGGCCTTGCGCCTGATCTTCGACGCCGGCCGCAATGCCAAGCGTGAGCTCGAATTCGAACATTTCAAAGCCGCCGCCGGCCCGGATCTCGACTCCTTCGCCACGTGGTGCGTGTGCTTCGAAATCTGGGGCGCGCCTTGGGGAGAGAACCGATGGTTCTTTGAAAAGCGCATCGATGATCCGGCCGTGCAGTCGCTGGTGGCCGAGCACCACGACCTGTTTGAGTTCAACCGCTGGTTGCAATGGATCGCCGCCGAGCAGGTGAACGAGGCGCAGCACGCGGCGCTGAATCACGGCATGGCTTTGGGCCTTATGCAGGATATGGCCGTCGGCGTGCATGGTCTCGGCGCGGACGCCTGGGCCAATCCGGAGCGCTTCGCCACCGGTTCGGTCACGGTGGGATGCCCGCCGGACTTTTATAACCAGCAGGGCCAGGATTGGGGCCAGCCGCCGTTCAATCCACGCCAGCTTGAAGCCACAGGATACCAGGTGTACCGGGAAATGGTGCATTCGATGTACGAGCATGCCGGGGCCGTGCGCATCGATCATGTGCTCGGGCTCTTCCGTCTGTGGTGGATTCCACAGGGGCTCGGCGCCAAGAATGGTGCGTATGTGATGTACAACCACGAGGCGATGCTGGGCGTGCTATCCATCGAGGCCACACGCGTAAACGGCATGGTCATCGGCGAGGATCTGGGCACCGTGCCGGCATATGTGCGTCGTATTCTCGCCGACCATGGCGTGCTCGGCACGGACGTGGAGTGGTTCGCGCGCGTGGACGATTCGCCGAATGCCGGCGACCCGTATAAGGAGCCAAGTGAATACCGCCGGCAGGCCTTGGCCTCGGTCACCACCCATGATTTGCCGCCGACCGCCGGCTACCTGAACTTCGAGCACGTGCAGTTGCGCGAGAAATTGCATCTGCTGAGTGAGCCGGTGGAATCATTTGCGGCTTCGGCGCTGGCCGAGCGCACGGCAATGATGAACCGCCTGGTTGCCAGCGGATACATCGAGCAGTCCGTGGCGGACGATGTGCCGAATCATATTCAGGAAATCGTCGAGGCGATGCATGCGATGCTTACCGATACGCCTTCCCTGCTGTTGCAGGCGGCGTTGGTGGATGGCGTGGGCGAGCATCGCACGCAGAACCAGCCAGGTACCTCAAGCGAATACTCGAACTGGCGCGTACCGCTGGCCGACGAGCATGAACATGTGGTGCATACCGGCGAGGTCTTCAATCTGCCGCGCGTGCAATCGCTTGCCGCCGTGATGCGAGGCGAACGCAAGTAACACTCAATCACGCAGATACCGCCATAAAGGCCCGCTTCAGCCGCTATGATATCGTTGTCACGAATGATTCATCGACAATGAGATGAGCGGAGGCGGTTATGACCAAGGCAAGCATCCAGGCAGTGGCACGCGAAGCCGGCGTTTCCGTATCCACCGTGTCCCGCACCTTCGCCAAGCCCGATCTAGTGCTCCCCGAAACTCGCGACAAGGTAATGGCGGCCGCCGAAAAGCTCGACTACTCGATCTCCCGTTCGGCAGCCGCCCTGAAATCCGGGCAGTCATTCCGCATCGCGCTGCTAGCCAGCGAAACCATCACCACATGGTTCAATGCCAATATTTTCGCCGGTCTTGACTCGGTGCTGCGCCCCGCCGGATACGACACGGTCCCCTACCCTATGCGCAACGCGGGCGAGCGCCAGGCATTCTTCGCGGACCTGCCTGTACGCCGCAATGCGGACGCCGTGGTGGTCAGCTCTTTCAACATCGAGCCTGCCGAGGTCGAGCGCCTCAAGCATATGCACGTGCCGATCATCGGCATCAATATCCCCTCCACCGACGGATTCGACGCAGGAGTCAGCATTGACGACCGCGCCGCCACGCGCTCCGCAATCGAGCATCTGATAGCCCTCGGCCACCGCCATATCGCTTTTGTGGGTGGCGAAACCATCGTGACCAGCATGAAATACAGCGCCGAGGCGCGACTGCAGGGTCTGCTTGACGCCGCTTCCGCACATCCAAATGTGACGGTGACGCATTTGCAGGTGCCGCGCAACGAAATGGAAGCCAGCGCAGTATTGAATGCGGTACTTACCGCTCCGGCCGACGTGACCGCTTTCTGTTTTGAGGACGATCAGATGGCGCTGCCGGCACTGTTCCGTCTGCGCCAATACGGTCGCCAAGTGCCGCAGGATGTTTCCATCGTGGGCTTCGACGATTTGGATCTGGCGCAGGCCGTGGGCTTGACCACGCTGCATCAGGATCCATTCGCCATGGGTGCCGCGGCAGGCCAGATGGCGTTGGACGCCATTGCCGGTAAGCCAATCGAGCCCGCGTTCCAGCAGCCGGATGCGCCGCTGATGCTGCGCGAGACCACCGCGCCACCACGCGCGTAACCTTAGCTATTCAACAACATTCTGACTACGTTGCCACGCAACGCTTAATAATACTTTATTTCTCTTTTTCACATTTGCATGATATCGTTGTCATGACATAAGCAACGAAGCACGTTCGCACTTATCCAGCCATAATCAAACGCAGCCTCTATCGCACACCACGCAAAAGGAGCCCACATGACCGCCAACAACCTCAATGACGACTGGTGGAAGCAGGCAGTCGTCTACCAGATCTATCCGCGCAGCTTCAAGGACGTCAACGGCGACGGTCTCGGCGACATCGCCGGCGTCACCGAAAAGATGGACTATCTCCAGCATCTCGGCGTGGATGCCATCTGGCTGTCTCCGTTCTATCCGTCCGACCTTGCCGACGGCGGCTACGATGTGATCGATTACCGCAACGTCGACCCTCGCCTCGGCACCATGGCAGACTTCGACGCGATGGTCAAGGCCGCGCACGCCGCCGGCATCAAGGTCATCGTCGACATCGTGCCGAATCACACCTCAGACAAGCACGTCTTCTTCCAGGAGGCACTGGCCAGCGAGCCTGGTTCCCCCGCGCGCAACCGTTATATCTTCCGCGAAGGCCGTGGTAAGAACGGCGAGCTGCCGCCGAACGATTGGCAATCCTTCTTCGGCGGCTCGGCCTGGGCCCGTGTGGCGGACGGCCAGTGGTACCTGCACCTGTTCGACAAGGCCCAGCCTGATGTGAACTGGAAGAACCCGGACATCCACGAGGAGTTCAAGAAGACGCTGCGCTTCTGGTCCGACCATGGCACCGACGGTTTCCGCATCGACGTGGCCCACGGTCTGGCCAAGGATCTCGAATCCAAGCCACTCGAGGAACTCGGCCGCGAATACAACGTAGTCGGCGTGCTCTGCCACGACTTCTCCCACCCGCTGTTCGACCGCCGTGAAGTGCACGACATCTACCGCGAATGGCGCCAGGTGTTCAACGAATACAATCCGCCGCGCTTCGCCGTGGCCGAGGCCTGGGTGGTTCCCGAGCACCAGCACCTGTACGCTTCGATGGACGAGCTGGGCCAGTCCTTCAACTTCGATTTCGCCGAGGCCAACTGGTTCGCCGACGAGTTCCGCGAGGCTATCGCTTCTGGTCTCAAGGCCGCCGCCGAAACCAATGGCTCCACCACCACGTGGGTGATGAACAACCACGATGTGCCGCGCAGCCCATCCCGCTACGGCCTGCCGCAGGTCAAGGGCGCACCATACCACCAGCTGCCGCACGACTGGCTGCTTCGCAACGGCACCACATACCCCGAAGATCGCGAACTGGGCACCCGCCGCGCCCGCGCCGCCGCCCTGATGGAGCTCGGCTTGCCCGGTGCCGCCTATGTGTACCAGGGCGAGGAGCTCGGCCTGTTCGAGGTTGCCGATATTCCGTGGGATCATTTGGAGGATCCGACCGCGTTCCACACCAATCAGGCCACGATGGATAAGGGCCGCGATGGCTGCCGCGTGCCGTTGCCGTGGACTGCTTCCGATGAGCCGAAGCTTGCTGATTTCAGCCTGCCGATTCCGGCCGACGATGGCACCGGTGAAAATCATGTGCCGCTGTGCGCAGCCGGTCAGTTCGGCACGGGAGCGTCGTTCGGCTTCTCCCCCGCCGTCTGGTCCGACGGCAGGACCCCGGCCGCAGACCCGCATCTGCCGCAGCCGTTGTGGTTCAAGGATTACTGCGCCGACGTCGAGCAGGCCGATCCGGATTCGATGTACACCCTGTACCGCACGGCCCTTGAGATTCGCCAGCATCAGCTGACCGCCACGCGCGATACGACTGCCGCTCAGGTTGACATGGGCGATGACGCAGTGGCGTACACGCGCACCGCAACCGAAGGCCGCACGTTCACTTCCGTGACCAACTTCGGCGCCACTCCGCTGGCTCTGCCCGCAGGCGAGGTAGTGCTCGCCTCCGGCCCGCTCACCGCCGACGGCAAGCTCCCGACCGATACCTCCGCCTGGATTATCGAGTAATCCGCGCTACTGCCAAGTCAATAATGCATCAAGGCCGCCGTCCGAACGAATCCGGGCGGCGGCCTTTATATCATGCTCTAATCAACTAAGCTCACTGAACCTGGGCGCGAGCGATCTTGCCGGTGAAGGAGTTGGCCTCATCGGCGTCCTTGACGCCGTCCTTGTTCCAGGAGAACATGGCGCGCAGCTTCGGGCCAACGGTCTCGATGCGCTCGTTGGAGTACTTCTCCTGCAGCTCCTTGAAGTGCGGGGCGCCGGCATCCTGATCGTCGATGAACTCCTTGGCGAAAGAGCCGTCCTGGATGCGCTGCAGGTGGTATTCCATGCGCTTGCGGCAGTCCTCGTTGATCACGGTGTTGGTGTAATCGCCATACTGAGCGGTGTCGGAGCAGGACCAACGAGCCTTGTTCAGACCACCCTCGTTCATCAGGTCGACGAGCATCTTCAGCTCGTGGCAGACCTCGAAGTAGGCGATCTCCGGCTGGTAGCCGGCGTCGGTCAGGACTTCGAAGCCCATCTCGACGAGCTTGTTCACGCCACCCATGAGCACGTTCTGCTCGCCGAACAGATCGGTCTCGGTCTCTTCCTTGAAGGTGGTCTTGATGGCGCCAGCGCGCAGAGCGCCGAGAGCCTTGGCGTAGGCCAGGGTCAGAGCCCAGCCATCGCCGCGCGGATCCTGCTCGACGGCCACCACGACCGGCACGCCACGGCCAGCGGCGTACTCACGACGAACGATGTGGCCCGGGCCCTTCGGGGCAACCATGAAGACCGGATGGTCCTCGGACGGCTTGATGTAGCCATAGTGGATGTTGAAGCCATGAGCGAAGGCGACGGCAGCGCCCGGCTTGATGTTGGGCTCGATGTCGTCCTTCCAGATGTTGCGCTGGTACTGATCCGGAGCCAGAATCATGATGACGTCGGCCTCGGCAGCAGCCTCCGGCACGGACTTGACCTCAAGACCCTGCTCCTTGGCGAACTCCACGGACTTGGAAGTCGGGCGCAGGCCGACGACCACGTCGACACCGGAGTCACGCAGGTTCAGCGCATGAGCGTGGCCCTGAGAGCCGTAACCGATGATGGCGACCTTCTTGCCTTCGAGCACGGAGAGATCGCCGTCGTTTTCATACCAGATTTGTGCAGCCATTGAGCACTCCTTTAAAAAAGCTTGCGTACCGTCATTCTTGCCGGCACACGGTGTTGTTGGTTGCGCATGATGTGCGCGTTTGGGCGTCCGGTTTGCCGGACTATCTCAAGCGTGGCGGGTGGAGCCTTGTGAGCGCGACCCGGAAACTGAGCTCTATCCTATCGGGAAGCCGGCGCGCGCTGGGCTGCCGTCCACAACGTGAGCCAGTTCACTAATTGACTTTTGCGCGCATTTGGACATTTTCTTATGATGCGGACGATTTATGGAAGGTCGAGATGATATTCGGCGGTACGTAATCGAAAAAACCGCGGCAACGCGACATCGTACCGCGCGACTTTATGAGCAATCTCTAAGAGCTAACGAAATTACGCCATTCTGCTTGTCACAAACACGCAAAAGCAGCGCACATACAATCGTGTGACACGGTGATGTGGTACACGATTACGAAACCGCTCATAATACAATCTCGTGGCACGCTGCAGAAGACACAACCGCAAAATCAATCGCCCGAAAAGCACAATGAAACATATCAATAAGGCCACCATCCCGCGCACAATCTAGTGCAACGAGATGGCGGCCTTTTTTCGCAATACGTTCAGCGGCTACTGCCGCTCAGTCTCACTGAACCTGAGTACGAGCGATCTTGCCGTTGAAGGACTCGGTCTCGTCCTTGTCCTTGGCAGCGTCGTTGTTCCAGGAGAACATAGCGCGCAGCTTCGGGCCGACGGTCTCGAGGTGCGGGTGAGAGTACTCTTCCTGCAGCTTCTTGAACTTCGGAGCGCCAGCAGCCTGGTCATCCATGAACTCCTTGGCGAAGGAGCCGTCCTGAATGCGCTTGAGCTGGTATTCCATGCGCTTCTTGGTCTCTTCGGTGATGACGGTGGAGGTGTAGTCGCCGTACTGAGCGGTGTCGGAGCAGGACCAACGAGCCTTGTTCAGACCACCCTCGTTAGCGAGGTCGACCAGCATCTTCAGCTCGTGGAACACCTCGAAGTAAGCGATCTCCGGCTGGTAGCCAGCCTCGGTCAGCACGTCGAAGCCCATGTCGCACAGGTGGTTGATGCCGCCCATGAGGACGTCCTGCTCGCCGAACAGATCGGTCTCGGTCTCCTCGGTGAAGGTGGTCTTGATGGCGCCTGCACGCAGAGCGCCGAGAGCCTTGGCGTAAGCCAGGCACAGCGGCCAGGTCTTGCCGTCCGGGTCCTGCTCAACAGCGACGACAACCGGGACGCCACGGCCAGCGGCGTACTCACGACGAACGATGTGGCCCGGGCCCTTCGGAGCAACCATGAAGACCGGATGATCGGCGGACGGCTTGATGTAGCCGTAGTGGATGTTGAAGCCGTGAGCGAAGGCCAGAGCAGCGCCCGGCTTCAGGTTCGGCTCAACGTCCTTCTTATAGACGGCTGCCTGGTACTGATCAGGCAGAAGGATCATGACGACGTCAGCCTCAGCGACGGCTTCCGGGACGGACTTGACTTCCAGGCCCTGCTCCTTGGCGAACTCCACGGACTTGGAGGTAGGACGCAGGCCGACGACCACGTCGACACCGGAGTCACGCAGGTTCAGTGCGTGAGCGTGGCCCTGAGAGCCGTAGCCCAGGATGGCGACCTTCTTGCCATCGAACACGGACAGATCGGCGTCCTTCTCGTACCAGATAGTTGCTGCCATTTTGGCGCTCCTTTATATCTATTGTTTATTTATGGGGTGAGTATTACTTACTGCATTGCGCTCGTGCGCTGCAGAAATCTTCTTTGGTTTTCCTTGTGGGCTTTTCCGATATGCAGGTTTAGTCCTGTTGATTTGGAAAAGCCCTCAAGGGGTTCACGTTGTGGAATCAAAAAATTTCACGCTGCGAACCAGTTTTTAGTTATAAATTTGGGTGATTTCACTGGGGGTGCGGAAAGCTGCCATGGGGTGAAAGGCTTATGATCTCTCTCCCAGTCAGCTCCGCTGCCAGCCCCCTCATCAGAGGGGGCCAAGGAAAAGTCACTTCGTGAAGTCAACGTCTTTGGTTTCCTTGCAGGTCAGCACGGAGACCAGGCAGCACACGGCCATCACGCCGAGGTAGAGGCCCACGGAGTGCACGCCCCAGTTGTGGGACAGCCAGGTGGCGATGGTCGGCACGAAGGCGGCACCAACGATGGCGGCCAGGTTGTAGCCGATGCCGGAGCCGGAGTAGCGCACGTTGGCGTCGAACAGCTCAGGCAGGAAGGCGCCAATCGGGCCGAAGGCGATGCCCATCAGCGCGAAGCCAATGCACAGGAAGGCCATGTTGGCGGCGAAGTTCTTCTGCCCCACAAGCTGGCCGTCCAGCAGGAACGGGAAGAGCAGGGCGAAGACCACGAGTGCGCAGGAGGAGAAGGTGAGCACGCGACGGCGGCCGAGCTTATCCGCGTAGAGGCAGGAGAGCACGATGAACAGGGCAAACACGCAGATGGAGATCATGAGCATGAGCAGGTACTCCTGGTTGGTGAAGCCCAGGTTGCCACCGCCGTTCGCGGTATCCTTGGTGCCCCATGCGAGCGACCAGGTGGCGAGCGTGTAGAACAGCGTGTAGGTCACAGCCACGAGGAAGGTGGCCTGCAGCACCTGGCGCCAGGACTTGCGGAAGACCTCGGTCAGCGGGGACTTGACGACCTTCTTCTGCTCCTGAGCCATGCGGAAGACCGGGGTCTCCTCCATGTGCACGCGCACAACCAGACCGATGATCACAAGCACTGCGGAGAGCAGGAACGGCACACGCCAACCCCAGGAGAGCATGGCGTCCTGATCATTGAAGGATTCAAGCACGAAGTAGGTGCCGTTGGATAGGAAGAAGCCGATCGGTGCGCCGAGCTCCGGGAAGGAGCCGTAGAGTGCGCGCTTGTCTTCGGGTGCGTTCTCGGTGGCCACCAAAGCGGCACCGGACCATTCGCCGCCCAGGCCGATGCCCTGCACGAAGCGCAGCAGGCACAGGATAGCGACTGCGAAGACGCCGGCCTGTTCGTAAGTGGGCAGGCAGCCGATCAGGAAGGTGCCGACGCCCATGGTCATCAGCGAGACGACCAGCGTGGTCTTGCGGCCCATGCGATCGCCGAAGTGGCCGAACACCAGCGAGCCGAGCGGACGGGCGATGAAGGCGATGGCGAAAGTCAGCAGGCTCATCAGCAGGGCCACGGTCGGGTTGGCCTTGTCGGAGAAGAAGATGTGCGGGAAGTAGTTTGCCGCGGCGGTGCCGTAGGCGTAGAAATCATAAAACTCAATGGCGGTGCCGACCATCGATGCTGCGATCACGGTTTTGACCGAATCGCGGACCATGGCGGCGGCCTTGCCAGCCGCTGCGCTTGCTGCGCTGGCCGTCTGTTCCAGACCAGTCTCTTCGAGAGCTGCAGTCATTATTGCTCCTGTTGGTTCTCACCCTGCGCTAACCCAACTTGTCAGGGCGACTGTTCCGCAGTGTTCCACGGTATGTTTCACACTGCATTGCTTCTGTTGTCTTACTTGTTACTGCTTGCTATCTGCCCGCTGTTTCCGTCCTGCGGGGTTTGCCTAAGCCTTGTGAGCGCAACAAAAAAGCCCCGCAACTTGCAGGGCCTTACCGATTGTGTCAGCTTGATTGGCCCTGCCTTCGTTGACGGGGCTTCAAGCATCATGCCGAATTAGTCCGCCAGCGAAGACGGGCTAATAATTCGTGCGGATACAAACGCAGAAGCATTGAATCCAGTCATCGCGTGGCCTCCTTTCGGTATCGAGCGAGTCCGTATGACCCGAACTGGAAAGTTAAGATAGGTTCGCTTTGCCCGCCAATCTAGCAAGGGTTCACATTGTGGACAAGGCGAATAAAACCTACCGCGTGGTCTCGCCGGCGATGAAGGATACCGGCACTACCTGCCCGGGCTGTGCGGATTCGCTGGCATTGCTCGGTTCGCCGGCTTGCCCACTACGCTCCGATCCATTCTCAGCTTCGATTTGCTGGTCCATCTGCTCGGCGAGCGCCGCTGCGATGCCCGCGAAATCCTGCCGCACCATGGTCAGTCGCTTACCTGCCAACTCGGCGGCCATAGTGCCGTCGTACGCAATAATCTGCAGCTCATCAGGCACATTGATGCCGCGGCGTTCAGCTTCCTGCAACGCCATCGCAGCGACCACATCGGAGCCGACGATGGCATCGACGTCGGGATACCGCTGGAATATCGCGGCGGCAGTGGCTTCGTGGGCCACGACATCGGTGACGGAACCGGCTTCCACATAGTCGCAGGCAATGCCGGCTTCAGCCGTCATCTGCTCCACGGTCAGGTGGTAGCGGACAGTGGGGAAAGTGGTGCCTTCGGCGAACTGCGAGCGCGGGCCGCCGACGAGCACCACATGCCGCGCGCCGGAGCCGATGAGTTGGCGTGCGATCATTCGGCCGCCGGCCTCATGGTCGGAACGCACCGAGGGCACGCCTTCGCCCAGGATGCGGTCGAATGCCACAATCGGACGGTTGATGGAAGTCCAGTAATCAGGCTGGTGTTCGGTGTGGGCGGCCATGATGATGCCGTCCATCATGTGCCGTTGCAGCATGTTCACGTATTCGCTTTCGCCGGTTGCGGCGTCGGCGGTGGAGCACAGTAGGGTTTTGAGGTCGCGTTTGGCGAATTCGCGCTGCAGATGCGCGGTGAGCGTGGCGAAGAACGGATGGAGGATGGTCGGCACGATTACGCCGATGGTGTTGGTGCGATTGCGGTAGAGGTTGCGCGCCAGTTCATTGGGAATGTAATGAAGCTCATGCATGGCCGCCTCAACTTTGGCGCGCATGTCATCGGAAACATAGCCGGTGCCGTTCACCACCAACGACACTGTGCTTACGGATACTCCCGCTTCCTTGGCCACGTCGCGCATGCCAACCATGATTGTTCGCCTCCATCGGTTCGTTCGTCACATATCGCGCATCGCCTCAAACAATCATCATCATCGCGATACGCGAACGGGGGCGTGCATCTGCTGCACACCCCCGCATTTTCGCACTGGAGACCAGTGTACTCGAACCGGTTTTATTCGGCTGTCTTATTCTTTGGTTTCCTCGATTTTTTCGGCACCGATCAGCGTTACGATGCCGGCGAGCAGCACCATCACGATGCCTGCCGGGAAGAGCAAGTAGTAGCCGAAAGAGTGGGCAAACGCGTTCACCAATATGGCACCGATGATGGCGGCGAGCGCCAGACCAGCGGAGTTCGCGAGCGCGTATACGCCAAGGTCATGGCCGGCGTTGCGCGGGTCGGGCAGTGAATCCATCACCAGCTCCAAGCCGAGCGCATCGTAAATACCGAATGCAAAGCCGGAGATGAGCGCGAAGATGATCATGCCGTTTTCGCGTGCGGTGCCGGTGGACCAGACGCCGAGGCCCCAGGCCAGAGCGAGGCCGATCGCATAGGTCAGGCAGGCGCCGGCCACCACGGTGGAGGTGCGGATGCCGCGCGCTTCAATAGCCTCGGAAATGGGGGCTGCGGACCAGGAGGCGATGGCGGCGCCGATCAACGTGGCCACAGCCATTGCGGAAATCAGGAATCCAGCGGGGATGGTCAGCGGAGCGGAAGTGAATTGCACGGTTTTGCCATACACCCAGAAGCGCACGAGGTACCACAGGAATACGCTGGTCAGCCCAACGCCGGTCATCATGCAGGCTCGGGCGGTGAAGACGCGGGCGAATGCAGGCGCAGCGGTCGGCGGGCGCAGCTGGTCAAGTACCTGGCCGCTGTCGAACCGTTGACGCGGCAGTTCGGTGCTGGAGGGCTCGCGCGGCAAAATCAATGCTGACGCGATGCCGGAGATAGCGAACAGAATCGCAGTGTAGATGAACGGCGAATAGGAGTCGAACATCACGCCGAACGCGGCGAGCAGTACGCCGAGCGCCTGGGCGAGCATCACACCGATGCCATGCCAGCGTTCGATGCGCGGACGGAATTTATCCGGCACACGCTCGCTGATCGCGCTGGCCAGGGGCGCGGAGAGCATGGCATAGGCGAATTGCATGAGCACCCAGAAGAAGCACATCACCACGATGCTGGTATCCTGCCCCAGCACCAAGGTGAACAGCGCGCACAGGATGCCGCCGCCCACCATCCACGGGGTGCGGCGGCCAAACGGGGTGCGCGTGCGGTCGGACAAGGCGGAGACCAGCGGGGTGAGCAGGGCCGCTGCCACCACGCCGACGATCACCAGCACGGCCAGCGGCATGGCGAGTTCGGTGGCCACGGGGAATGGGCGGCCTGTCACCGGGTTGATGGTGATCTGCAACTCAGTGGTGTCGTAATGGAACAGTCGGGCCACGGCATTGGGCAAGGCGATGGTGTTCAACGCAACCCATGGAGCGCCGACGAGGATGGATGCGGCGAAGAAGCCCCAGTTGAGGCGGCTGACCTTGCGGGCATCCGGCTTTTCACCGTTGGCGGCCACCATCGGGTCGCGCATATCGAGGTAGGCGGAGGCCATATCCGGCGCGGGGGCATCCACGCTGGCGGCGGCGGCGACCGCGGTAGCGGTGCTGGATGCCGCGAGGCGCACGGCCTGGGCTTCAGGCTGATCGGCGGATGCCTCAGGCGGGCGGCGACGGTTTTTGATAGCCAGTCGGGCTACTGCGGCCTTGTCTTCCGGGCTCAGCGCCTTATCCAAATCGGGGCGATCATCGATGCCCGGGCGCACATATGGTTCCAGCATGGTTCGATCTTCTCTCTCGTTGCTCTCTCGCTTGGCGTTGCTTGGGCTCGTTCCGCGGTGTCGCGGATTTCTCGCGCCATGCAACGTAACGCAAAGCCGCCCGCACGCACTTACCTCAGTGCATTGCAGACGGCTCATCTTTTCATGCGTTTATTTTACGCCGGGGCAATACCGGCGGCATATCGCGCGGCAGGGCGTGGTACTAGAACAGCAATCATAAAAAAATCGGCCCGCCTCGGTTCCTTGTGGGAATCGAAACGGGCCAATCACTAAGGGAATTCTTCGGGAGAAGATTAGGTTATGGGCTACTTGATGCCCTTGATTTGCATGATCAGGAAGGCGGCGATGAGCACCACCACGATGCAGACCGGGAACACCAGACCGTAGTTGCCGCCGGTGGCCATCACCACGCCAGAGGTGAGCAGGGAGCCGAGCACGGTGGAGAGGGTGTTGGCCATGTTGAGCACACCGAGGTCCTTACCGGCTTCCTTCGGGTTCGGCAGGATGGAGACGTTCAGAGCCTGGTCGATGGCGTTGTAGACGCCGTAGCCGAAGCCGGCGATGGCGGCGAACAGGTACATGCCCCATGCATTGTGGAAGATCCACGGCATTGCGGCGCCGATGGCGAACAGCACGCTGGCGGCAGCGACCGGAATCTTGCGCATGCCGAGCTTATCGGAGATCGGGCCGGAGACCAGGGCGGCGATCAGGGAGACGACCATGGTGATCACGGACATGGTGGCGATCACGCCGGCGGCCGCGGTCTTGAGCTGTTCGGCATCGTAGCCGGAGTCGGAGAAGGTGTAGTACTTGACCACGTAGAGCAGGTAGCCGTTGATCATCTGGTAGCCGGCGACCATCATCAGACGGCCGAACAGAGCGTAGTAGAAGTTGCGGGAGCCCTTGCCGTGCGGCGGGATGAAGGACTTGAGCACCATCTTCACGCTGATCGGATCGCGCTCTTCGTCCACATTGGAGGGTTCGCGCGGCCAGATGCCGACCACGATGATGCCGACGAGGGCGAAGCCGAGAGCGCCGATGGCGAAGCCGAGGTCGATGTTGCTGATGAGCATGGAGCCGACCAGGGAGCCTGAGGTCTGGCCGAGCACGCCGCCTGCACCCATGAAGGAGGAGACGGAGCCACGGAACTTGTCCGGCACGCGGTCAGACAGGGTGGCGACGAACGGAGCGTTCATCCAGTTGTAGAACAGCTGCATGCCGCACCAGAGCAGCAGGATGAGCGGCAGGGAGCGGGTGACGAGCAGGCCGGCCACGCAGGCACCGCACAGGATGCCGCCGCTGATGATCCACAGCGTGCGCTTGCCCCACTTGGAGCGGGTGATGTCGGAGAAAGTACCGAAGATGATGTTGGCGAACAGTGCCACCACGGAGCCAACGGAGTTGATGCTGGCCATGAAGGCCTCGCGCTGGCCGGGGGCGATCTGATCCACGAGCTGCGGCACGAGGATGGAGGACAGCGACACCCACACGATGCCGGTGATGATAAGGCTGATGGTGAAGCCGGCGCCCAGACGGAACACGTCCAGGACGGACGGGCGGCGACCGTAGCTGTCGAGTTCGTTTCTATTGACTGCGGGTGCGTTTGGCGCCGCTGCAGTTTCGATGGTGTTTTCCATGGTTCTCTTCCCTGTGCTGATGGGTTTACAGGACTCTTCGATGACGTCTGTAGTTATGCGGATCGTGGAAGGCGGCAACCGTGGTGCGAACTGCGGGGTTTCCGATGGTGAGACTTTCAGTGTCTCTGACCTATGAGGCCTCTTGCGGCAACTCCTGCGTTGACTCGTATGTCGTCTGCTTCGAACCGGTTCGATAATACCGCGGAGTCAATCGTTTGACCTAATTGATTCGGCGTGTCGAACCGGTTCGAGACGTGTGTCTCTCATCCTCCCGCACTTTTGAATACTTTTCGCACGAAAAGCGCGCAAATTAGCCCATTTTTGCACCCTAAGCGCACGTTTCGCACGAAAAGCGCGCAGAGGCACAAGAACTCAGGGCGTCTACTAGGAGAGGCTGGCCACCGGCGGATCGCCCAGCAGATCGTCGGTGCGGTGTTCGCCGGTGGAGTCAGTCCAGACCAAGCTGGCGACCGGCTCGGTGTTATCCGCACCGAGGCCGCGGCCGGGCTCGAAGATGAGTGCAGCAGCGGTTGCACCGTCGGCGGCAGTCCAACGGAAGGTGATGGACTTATCACCATCGACCTCATAGCTGAATTCGCCGTCGAATGCGGGCAGTTCATTGCGGAACTTGGCAAGCGCGTTCAGCGCACGCACTACCGGGCGGGCGAGATTCTCATCGATCTCAGCCGTGGAGTAGTAGTGACGGTTGATATCGCGGCCGTTGTTGGTCTTGCGCAACAGTTCCATATCATTTTTGCCGGCAAGCGCGCCCACGTAGTAGACCTGCGGCACACCAGGCAGGAAGAACTGCACCGCGCGGGCGGCGATGTAGTGCTGGTCGTTGCAGCCGAGCGCGGAGTAGTAGGTGCTATTGACCTGATACAGATCAAGGTTCGACGCGGCGGCGCCGGTGGCGGCCTGGGATTCGCCGTGGGTGTTGGCATGGATGGTGTTGACCAGATTATCCACATCCTCGTCCGGCACAAGGCCCTTCAAGGAACGGTCAAGCTGGTCGGAGCCGATGTCAATCACGCCGATGCCGTCGTGCGTATCGAGCACGGTGACGGCGTTGTTCGGGCGGATCTCGGTCCAGTGCGCAACCGGCTCGACATGGCCGGTGAACAGGGAGTGAAGGAGCAGCGGAGGCAGGGCGAAGTCGTAGACGCGGTCCACCTTGGAGGCGATTTCGACCTGCTTCTTGTAGTAGGAATGCACCTCGATGAGGATTTCAAGGCCGCGCTTCATGCCCTCTTCGCGCAGACGGGAGATGAGTTTGAAGGTCTTCGGGGTCATGAAGCAGCTGGTGCCGGCTTCCTTGGCGCCGTAGCCGACGGCATCGAGGCGGATGTAGCTCACGTGACTGGCGGCCATCTGGTCGAAGATGGACATCAGGTATTCCCAGCCCTTGTCGGAGTCGGTGTCGATATCCACCTGCTGCGGGGTGAAGCTGACCCATACCAGGCGGGTCTTGCCGGCGAACTTGTAGTGGGTGAACGGCAGGCCCGGGCGCGGGCGGTAGATGCCGGCCAGGTCTTCCTCGGTGGCGCCGTTCGGGAAGACGGAGCTCATCGTGAGGAACATCGGGTAGTATTCGGATTCCTCGCCCTTGGCGAGTACGTCCTGGAACTGAGCGGATTCCCAGCTCATGTGATTCACGATGGCGTCCACCATGATGTTGTGGGTCTTGGAGAGTTCGGCCACGTCGTTCCACGAGCCGAGGCGCGGGTCGACCTTGGTGTGGTCGATCGGGTCGAAGCCAGCATCCGCTCCATCGAATGGGGTGAAGAATGGCAGGATGTGCACGCCGTCGTAAATGCCGTTGAAGCGCGTGCGCAGGATGTCGGTCATGCTGGCGATGGTGCCGTCGCCGAGGCGATCCGCGTAAGTGATGAGTTGGACTTTGTTCTTCACTGCAACTCCTGTGTTGTATCGGGGTGCGATGTACCGGGCGGCCGCGACCCCTCTACCACTGAGTCACGTATTCGCAACCTCTGAAGCGCTCAATGCTGACCGTTTCAGACTGCCGTCGGATCACACCTTCTGTATCGAACCGGTTCGATATTATCGCCGCCGCAACCCAACCGCCAATCCACCCGGCGTGTCGAACCGGTTCGATACCGAAACATAAAAAAGTCCCGCCGCTCAAACGGGACTTTTTTAGCCTACTAATCGCCTAACAATCAGCAATCAGAGTCATGCTCATCGTCAGTCGGTCGGAACCTTGCCTTCCTGGGTGTGATCGAACTTCGGCACGTTCTGGTCATCGAACACGTAGACGCCGATGTTCGCGGAGCTCGGGTCGTTGTTCTTATTGAACGGACCGATGCCGGTCAGACCCTTGTAAGTGATCTCCTTGCCGGACTTCAGCGCGGCCACGCAATCCTTGTAGGTGCTGCACTTGGTGCCACCATTCGCACCCGAGACCGCGGCCATGTTCTTCTGGATGGTCGCGCCATCCGCGGAACCGCCCTTCTGCGCGGCGAGGGCCGCGAGAATGATGCCGTCATAGGTCTCAGCGCCGTAGGTAAAGGTGGAAATATCCTTGCCGTATGCCTTGACGAGCTTCTTCTGGAATTCGTCGGAAGCCATCACGCCCGGAATGGTGCCCTTGGCGCCTTCGAGCAGACCGGCGTCAAGATCCTTGGAGTAGTCGGCAGTGTTGCCATCCACGAAGTACAGCTTGTGCGTATCCACGCCCTGGGATGCGAGTTCCTTGACCAGCGACTTGGTCTGGTCGAAGGCCACAATTGCGATGGCGTCCGGGTTTGAAGCCTTGATGGCGGTCACAATTGAGGAGAAGTTGGTCTCAGTTGGGTCGAAGGCGCTGTCTGCGCCATACACCACGTTCACACCAGCACCCTCAACGGTCTTGACGATGGTGTCGCGCAAACCGGTGCCGTATTCATCATTAAAGACTGCGACCGCCAGGTTCTTCACGCCATCTTGGGCGATGACTTGGCCAAGAACCGCGCCCTGCACGGAGTCCGGCGGCACAGTACGGAAGAAGTATGGGCTTAGGCCGGAGAAGTCGGAGCTGGTAGCACCCATCGAAAGCATCGGCACATTGGCCGAAGTGATGGTCTTATACACGTTCTTGACCACGGCGCTGGAGGCCGGGCCGATGACGAACGACGGGTTCTTGCTCATTACGGATTGGGTTGCGGAGGAGTTCTGATCGGCATGATCGGCGTCGGATGTATCGGCGTCCGTGGTGGTGATGTCTTTGCCCAGCACGCCGCCGGCCGCATTGATATCCGAAACAGCCAGCTTTTCGGCGGCCAGCTCAGGCGGCGCCAGGTATGCCAAGGAACCGGTTTCAGGCCACAGCCCGCCGAGTACGAAGGTATCGGTCTTCTTGGCGGACGCGCCGGAATCGCCAGATGCCGAGCCGCTCGAACCGCAGCCCGCGAGCGCCATGACCGCAGCAGCCGTAGCGGCGATGATTGCCATGGACGTTTTCTTAATGTTCTTATTCATAAAGCCACCTATCCTCTCTATTCCCTTTCGGGCAGTGGTCTTTTCGATTGAGATAAGGAAACGCGGTGCCGAATGATTGATGCAATTGATTGAGGCTGGCAGTAGGAGAAAAACAGGAGCTGCGCCTTGCAATCGGGTCTTGCAATCGGTTGTGGATTGTTCCCCGTTCTCAAATCTTGGCTTTGAGCCTATGCGCTGGTTGATTCGTGCAGATTGTTCGCATGTAACCAGCTGATGAAGCCCGAAAACTGTTGGAAACATGCGGTTTTGAGGCATTTTTTACAGATGATTTTGGGCATGCTTGCGCCCGGCCGATCTCTCCCTCAGTCTCGCTATCGCGAGCCAGCTCCCTCATCAGAGGAAGCCAAAACTCAACGCCTTTCTACAAGAAGGCAAGTGATGTGTGCGGAGACGCCCGTCCGAAGCCGAAGGCGTGACCAAACACGTTATACGCACGTATCATCTGCCGTCTGCAAGAAGGTCGTTGATGCGCGTGGCTTCTAGGCGCACCGAGGGAAGGCGTACGAAGGTACGTCGACCGAGGAGCAACGACGAAGACACGCCATCAACGGCCTTCTTCGGCGACCTCCTGTTCGAGGTTGCCCAAATACAGGGAAATCACCTTCGGATCGTTGAGCAGATCGCGCCCGCGGCCGGAATACGCATTGCGCCCCTGGTCGAGCACATAGCCTCGATCGCAAATCTGTAAGCATCGGCGGGCATTCTGCTCGACGATAATCACGGAGACACCGGCTTTGTTGACCTGCCGCACGCGGATGAAGGTCTCGTCCTGCAGCATTGGAGACAAGCCGGCTGAAGGCTCGTCAAGCAGCAGCACGGATGGGTTCATCATCAGGGCGCGGGCCATGGCCACCATCTGCCGTTCGCCACCGGAAAGCGATCCGGCGAGCTGGTCCTTGCGCTGCTCGAGTTTGGGGAAGATCGAGCAGACGTAGTCGAATCGTTCGTTGAACTTTTTGGGTGCCTGGTAGGCGCCCATGTGCAGGTTTTCGGCGATGGTGAGCGAGGGGAACACGTTCTCGGTCTGTGGCACGAAGCCCACGCCGAGGGAGACGAGCTTGTCGGCGCGCAGATTGGTGATGTCGTTGCCTTTGAAGATCAGCTTGCCGGAATGGATGTGCACCAGACCAAACAAGGACTTCAGCAGCGTGGATTTACCAGCTCCGTTCGGACCGATAATGCCCACAATCTCGCCTTTATGCAGGGTAAGCGAAGCGCCATTCAGGATATTGACGCCGGGCAGGTAGCCGGCCACCAGATCCACGGCGTCGAGCAATGGCTCACCGGCCGGCTCTCCAACGTGGATTTCGGAACGCGGGCAAGTATCGACAGTTGAAGTGTCTTCGTTGTCAGTCATCAGTGTTCCTCGCTTTCCTTCAAATCGAGGACGGAATCATCGCCAAGGTCGATGTTGGCATGCGCGCCAAGGTAGGCGTCGATCACCGCTGGATCGTTCATCACGGACTTCGGCTGGCCTTCGGCCACGATTTTGCCTTCGGCCATTACGGTGACCCAGTCGGCGATGTGGCGCACCATGTTGATGTCATGCTCCACGAACAACACGGTGGTGCCCTCCTCGCGCAGCGACATGATGTGGTCTAATAGCGATTGCTTCAACGCCGGATTGACGCCGGCCATCGGCTCGTCAAGCATCACTAGTTTCGGGTCGCGCATCAGCGCCCGTGCCATTTCGAGCAGTTTGCGCTGGCCGCCGGAAAGCGAACCGGCGAAATCATCCTTCTTTTTGATGAGCAGGAAACGTTCAAGCAGCGCCTCGGCTTTCTCGACGTTCTCCTGCTCCTGCTTCTTCCACAATCCGGGGATCAACGAGCGGAACATGCCTTCACCCGGCTGCACGGGAGCGCCGAGCAGCATGTTGTCAAGCACGGTTAGTCGGCTCATCACTTTGGTGAGCTGGAAGGTGCGCACCATGCCCATACGCGCCACTTTTTCCGGCTGCATGTGAGCCATGTCCCGCCCATCGAATCGCCATTCGCCGGTGTTCGGCGTATCGAAACCGGTCATCAGATTGAAGAACGTGGTTTTGCCGGCACCATTCGGGCCGATCAGCGCGGTGATGCCGTGGCGTTCGATTTCGAAATGCTCAACGTCCACAGCGGTCATACCGCCGAATTTGCGGGTCACGTGGTCCGCCACCAGAATCGGGTCAGGTTTGTGCACGCCGGGCTTGTTGTCCACGAATTTCAGGTCTTTGGTGACCTTGTCGCCGTAGGCGGTGGAGATCAGCTTCTCGCCCTCTGGGGCTTTGGTGGCCCACTTAGCAAGATCTTGGAACGGCTTTACCTCAGGCTTTACTTCCTTTATTTCACGCATCGAACGCCAGCTCCTTTCGATCTCCCAGGAGGCCTTGCGGTCTGAATATCACGAGGCACATCAGGGCCACGCCTACGATCACCCAACCGAGCGATTCCACCTGGTTCGAGGAGATCACCGTGTCTGGAATGGCCCCGCGCATCACTTCCTTGACGAAGGTGAGCAGCACCCACAGCAGGCAGGAGCCCAGAATCGGGCCGAAAATCGTGGCCGCACCGCCGAGCAGCAGAATCGTCCATGTATAGAACGTCACCGCACGGCCCAGCGAATCCGGCTGCACCGAGCGCGGCAGCACGAAGATGATGCCGCCGAGTGCACCGAAAATACCGCCGAGAATCAGCGCCTGCATCTTGTAGGTGGTCACGTTCTTGCCGAGCGAGCGAATCGCGTTCTCATCCTCGCGGATGCCTTTCAGCACGCGTCCCCACGGGGAGTGGAACCATCGCCAGCACAGCAGTGCCGCCACAGCCACCAGTATCCAGGCCACGATGCGCAGCCACCAGGAGTTCGCGATGTTGTTGTTATACGTCCACAGCAGGAAGGTTGTCGCGCCATTGGGCAGCGGCGACGTGCCTTCGAACTGGGTGGTGAAGTCCTGCGGTGAGATGCCTGCGGAGCCGCCGGTAATCTTGGTCATGGCTGTGGAGCGGCCAATAATACGGATGATTTCCGCGGCGGCGAGCGTCACCATAGCCAGATAATCAGGGCCGAGTTTCAGGGTCGGAATGCCAAGCAGCAGCGCATAAATCACAGCGAGCGCGATGGCCGCGCACACCGAGGCGAACAGGTTCGCGCCCATCGACTGGGTGACGGCGAATCCGTAGGCGCCCAGCAGCATGAATCCCGCCTGACCCATGTTCATCAAACCGGTCATGCCGAAGTGAATATTGAGGCCGATTGCGGCCAGCACATAGGCCGCAGTGGTCGGGGCGATCAGTTCGCCCAATGTATCGGAAATAATAGTGAGAAAATCCATGATTCAGCCCACCCTTTGCTGCTTGCCGAACAGACCCTGCGGGCGAATCAGCAAGACGATGATAAGAATTGCCAGCGCGCTGGCGTAACGCATGTCATTGGGGATGATGAGCGAGCTCATATCCGCCACGATGCCGATGATCAGGGAGCCGACGAGTGCGCCGTTCGCGGTACCGAGGCCGCCCAATGTAACCGCTGCGAACATCAGTAGCAGCAAGGTTGCGCCGGTGTTCCAGGAGATGCCGTTCAGGTAGATGCCCAGCAGTACGCCGGAGAGCGCCGCCATGCCGCAGGAGAGAATCCATACGATGCGCACGACTTGTTCCACGTTGATACCGGATGCTGCGGCGAGCGCGGCATTGTCGGACACAGCTCGCGTGGCGCGGCCGAGTCTGGTGCGATATAGGAACAGGCTCACGCCGACGATCACGATGATGGCGATGGTTGCCGCGATCAACGTTGGTGCATCAGTGGTGACCGGGCCGATATTGAAGCTGGCGGACACTGATTTGGTGATGCCTTTGATATCGCCGCCGAAGAAGAACTGGAAGGTGTACTGCAGGGCCATGGAAAGACCGATGGTCACGATCATCTGCTGCATGGTACCCACGCGCTTGCGGCGTAGCGGCGCCCAGATGATTTCGTTCTGAATCCAGCCGGTAAGCGCGCCGATGAGCACTGCGAAAATCGCGGATGGGATTAGCGGCCAGTGCAGCACCTGGGTGCCGACGTAGGCCATCAGACCGCCAAGCGAGACCTGCTCGCCGTGGGAGAAGGAGCTCAGCCCTGTGGTGCCGTACACCAGGTTCATGCCCACGCTCATCAGGCCGAGCATCAGGCCGAAGATGATGCCGGAGAACAGCTGCTGCCAGACGCGTTTGCCGATGTTGGCGCCGATTGCGGAACCGTTGGTAGTGGTTGCGGCGTCGGAGTTGGTGTTGGCGGATGTGCTGGTTTTGCCTGAGCTGCTCGCGCCGCTGCCACCGCTGCCGGATGTTGCGGCGGCCGGCGCGGGTTTATCGAACCTGACCACTTGGCGAGCTTTGTCGAAACTGTTCTTTTCTATCTCCACCTGTGCGGTGGCGGCTTTGAGGCCATATTGCTTGGCCACCGATTCGTCCATGGTGACGGTGTATTTGCCGTCCGCGGAGACCGAGAACGCCCAGTTGCCTTGTGCGTCCGTGGTTGCGGTGGCGGATTCCTTACCGGAAAGTTTGAGCTCGACGTTGGCGATCGGCTGCTTGTTGGCATCCTGCAGGATGCCGTTGACGCAGCCATTGGTCGCAGTTGGATTGCAAGTGGGAACGGCTTCGGCTGCGAATGCGCGGCCGGGCGAAGTAAGACTGATACATAGCGCCATCAATAGGGCGAAAATTGCGGATATAAGCAATAATCCCAGTCGATGACGCCGCACTGATAGAGTTACGGCTGTCATATAACTGTCCTCTCTGGATTGATTTTCAATCTAGAGAGGCAATCCACGGATGCCGTTGCACCAAGGTTTCTCTTGCGTTACCGTGCGCGCGATTCGTTACACGCGCATAACGTGGAGGCCGGCTAGCGGATAATCAGTGCACAGTGCTGCCGACGAGCCAGCCGAGCGTCACGCAGATGATCGGCACCACAATAGTCGCGATCAAATAGAACGTGGCCATGCCGAAGTGACGGTTGCGGAACAGCGAAACCATCTCGTTGATCGCCGTGGAGAACGTGGAGAAACCGCCGAGGAAACCGGTCACGAACAGCAGATACGTGGATTCCGGCACCACCTGCTGGGCATAAGCGGCGGCAGCCAGACCTGCGCAGAATGTGGCGATCACATTGATGACGAACGTGGATAGAGGGAACAGTCGCTTCCAGGTCTGCTGAATCGACGTGTTCAATACGAAACGTGCAGTGGCGCCAAGGCCGCCGCATAGGCACACGAGCAAGTAAGTCATCAGTGGGCCTCCCCGGTAGTTGGATCTCCAGTGAGGGGGATTTCGTCGGTGATGGGTGCCGGTTCGAACGATGGTTCAGCGGGCGCCGTTGGGGCCAGCGGAGCGGCCGTTGGAGTTGCTGGAGCATCGTTTGGATTCTCGGCGGGTACAGGCGTACCGCCGGTAAAAGCGGACGGAACATCCGCGGCAGCAGGCGCAGCAGTCGCCGATGCATCAGCTGATTGAGTCGAAGCAGTCGAATCGGCTGCATTTGGCGAGTTGAGCAGCACAGTTTCGCCGACAGTCACATGGCGACCCGATCCACCTTGTGCTTGTTGACGCTGCAGTGCTTCAGCGGCAAGTCGAGCGGTTTTGCGAGCGGTGATCACCAAGCCGAGCTTGGCGCCGACCGCGGCGACAATCAGACCGCATACGAAGCTGAACAGCAGATAGAACACCGCGCCAAGTACATGGCTGGTCTGCAGGGAGGTCAGTTCCTCGATCGCCAGGGCGGAGAGCGTGGAGAAGCCGCCGCACATGCCCATGCCAAAGCCGCGGGACACCAGCTGCCGTGTGCGCTTGCGGATCCAGGCCGCTTGCGAAAGGTACGAGGTCAGGCATGCGAAGATGAAGCATGCGCACATGTTCGCGATGAATGTGGGCAGGTGGAAGAAATGCCAGAAGCCCAGCGGCTGCGCGGTGGCGGGCACGAGGAAGCTCAAGCCATAGCGCAGGGCGGTGCCGAGCGTGCCACCGAGGAAGACCACGAGGTAGACCATGCCGTCGGCCAGCGGATTGAATCGGGCCTGCATTTTCTTCATTGGGGCCAGCGGAATCTTCGGCGGATTGGCTACGGCCGCGGCGCCCTGTGGCTTGGGCATGGATTGTGCGCGAACCTGGGCCGCGGAGATTTCCATCGTGCTGGGTTGCGGCTCGGCAGTGGGAGCCGGTGCGACTACTGGGGCTGGAGCTGCTGGAGTTGTTGGGGCTGGGGTTGCGGAAGCAGCAGTAGAAGCCGCGTCCGCAACCTCAGCGTTAACGTCATCGCTTGTGTTATCGGACATGAGTCATATATCCAACTAATAAGCCTAGGGCCAAGCGGACGGGCTCAGTCGATCAGCGAGTGCACGGAAATGATGTGATCGCGCTGCGGGCCGGTGCCGATGGCGGAGATGCGGCAGTTGCTGAGCTCCTCGAGGCGCTTCACGTAATCCTGGCAGGTGGCGGGCAGCTCCTCGAACGTGTGGCAGTCGGAGATGTCTTCATCCCAGCCCGGCATGGTCTCGTAGATCGGCTTGGCGGCGGCGAAAGCGGCCTGATCGGTCGGCATATCGTCGTGACGTTCGCCGTCCACGTCGTAGGCCACGCAGATCGGGATTTCCTTGAGGCCGGTGAGCACGTCGAGCTTGGTGAGCACGATGTCGGTCAAGCCGTTGACCTGGGAGGCGTAACGGTTCACGACGGCGTCGAACCAACCGCAGCGACGTGGGCGGCCAGTGGTCACACCGAATTCGTGGCCCTGTTGGCGCAGCCATTCGCCGGACTCGTCAAACAGCTCGGTGGGGAATGGGCCTTCGCCCACGCGGGTCGCGTACGCCTTGGAGACGCCGATCACGCGGGTGATCTTGGTGGGGCCCACGCCGGTGCCGGTGCAGGCGCCGCCGGCGGTCGGGTTGGAGGAGGTGACGAACGGGTAGGTGCCGTGGTCCACATCGAGCATGGTGGCCTGTGCGCCTTCGAACAGCACGGTCTTGCCCTCATCGAGCGCCTTGTTCAAGATCAGGCCGGTGTTGGCCACGTACGGCTTCAGGCGTTCGCCGAGCTTCAAGAGCTCATCAGTGGTCTGGTCCACGTCGATCGGGCGACGGTTGTAGAGCTTGACCAGCATCTGGTTCTTCTGGTGCAGGCTGGCCTCAACCTTGTCGTGCAGGTGCTTGGCGTTGAACAGGTCGTGGACGCGGATGCCGACGCGGTTGATCTTGTCCGCGTAGGCCGGGCCGATGCCGCGGCCGGTGGTGCCGATCTTGTGCTTGCCGAGGAAGCGCTCGGTGACCTTATCGAGCGTGCGGTGGTATGGGGCGATGATGTGTGCCGCCTCACTCACCTTCAAGTGGGAGCAGTCGATGCCGCGGGCCTCGAGGCCGTCAATCTCCTGGAACAGCACTTCCGGGTCGACCACAACGCCGTTGCCAATCACCGGGGTCAGGTGCGGGTTGATGATGCCGGAGGGCAGCAGGTGCAGGGCGTAGGATTCGTTGCCGACCACGACGCTATGGCCAGCGTTGTTGCCGCCGTTGAAACGTGCGACGTAATCGACCTTGGTGCCGATCAGATCGGTTGCCTTGCCTTTACCTTCGTCGCCCCACTGGGCACCAATAAGAACAATTCCAGGCATGTTGGCCTCCCCGATTTGCACACTGTTGTACGTTGTTTGGTACGTGTTTTGCGCGTTATTCTGCACGTTTTCGCGCGTTGCCGCCGCGTTCCCACGTACGTTTCCGCCGGGGACTAGGTTACCTTACGGCCTCTACTCGCGGAAGGCCCGGTCTCACGCCACGCATGCCCCCGCGCCGGAGAACCAGAGCTCAGAGGCAATCCCATGTGTACAGCACATGGGAGAAATCGAGCTGTTCGAGATCCTCGCGGCGAATGAGGAAGTTCGCGCAGCCGGAATCGCCCCACATCAGCACGTCGTCGTAGCTATCCACCTTCAGCAGCACGAGCTCATCGTCATAGTCCTCGCGCACGTCGGACTGGGTGAACACCGGGTGGCCGCCCATCTGGAACCACGAACCGGGAGACACTGCGTTGAGTTGGTCCATCACCGCTTGATCAAGATCGCCCACAGCATCCTCGGTTGCCTCGATCACAGCGGGGTCAAACTCCGCAATGATGCTTTCGTACGCCGGCTCGAACTCGTCGCATTCGTGCGACACAGGATCTTCGATAAGCGCCGGCCGCAGCGCGCAACCATGGAAATTCGACCGGAATGGCGTGTGCAGATCAGGGTCGGAATCAGCACCGATATGCGGAAGCCGCACAATCTCAGCACCGCTAAGCACGGACGGAACCTCAGGAATATAGCGCACGCACCGATTATCGTTGTCGGCTTCGCTATCGTAGTCGGCGGATAAATCACAGCCATACATAATGTCCGTGCCGATGAAGAACTGAAGCAGCCCCCGCGTGGGGTACCCTGGCAGACTGGGCTCCGTGCAGCGGATCTGCATCAACGGGTACAACGGGGAACCGTCCGCCGATGTGACCGGAACGCCCTGAGGCGACCAATATGAATCGCCTCCGATAAAATTCCCCAGCAAATCAGGGCGCACATCGAGTTCAGGCGTGAACGAAACAGCCATTTTGCTCGTATCACGCACAATACGACGTACGATTTCTTGCACCAGCGCTTGCGCAGCGTCACTATTTTCCAATGTCATAACCCCGCCATTCCTTTCCTACTGCTCAAATCTTGACTATTTCAACAAGTACTGCGCCATAACAGCTGAAAGCTGTAGAGCCTTGGATGGCCCGGAAAAGAGCTGACGACATCGGCACTGAAAGCTGCACATTGGAAGGCTGGGACTAGAGCCAGCAGGCCGCTCCGCCGATGCGCTTACTTCAGCGCCTTACCGGCGGAACCGAGCTGCTGGCAGGCCTCGATCACGCGCTGGGTCATGCCGGCTTCGGCCTTGCGACCCCAGGAGCGCGGGTCGTAGAACTTCTTCTCGCCCACTTCGCCGTCGATCTTCAACACCTTGTCGTAGTTCTCGAACACATGGTCGGCAATCGGGCGCGTGAAGGCATACTGCGTATCGGTGTCGATGTTCATCTTGACCACGCCGTAGCTCACCGCCTCCGCGATCTCCTCCGGGCGCGAACCCGAGCCGCCGTGGAACACGAGCTCGAATGGTTTGCCGTTCGGGAATTCCACCTGGCCGGCAGCGCTCGGCAGTTCGCCTTCCGCCACGGCACGAGCCACGCGGGCCTGAATCTCACCCAACAGTGCCGGGCGCAGCTTCACGACGCCGGGCTTGTATGCACCGTGCACGTTGCCGAAGGTGAACGCGGCCATGTAGCGTCCGCGCTCCCCCAGTCCGAGTCGACGGGCCACTTCCAGACCGTCCTCCGGCGTGGAGTATAGCTTTTCGTTGATTTCAGCGGAGTGGCCATCCTCTTCGCCGCCAACCGCACCGATTTCAATCTCAAGCACGGTGTGCGCCGCCTGGGATTTCTCCAGCAGCTCCTCGGCGATGTTCAGATTCTCGCCCAGCGGCACGGTGGAGCCATCCCACATGTGCGACTGGAACGTCGGCTCCTTGCCGTGCGCCACTTCGTCCGCCTCATAGGCCAGCAGCGGGCGCACCCAGTCGTCCAAGTACTGCTTGGCGCAATGGTCGGTGTGCAGCGCCACGGTGATGTTCGGGTACTTGGCCGCAACCACGTGCGCGAATGCGGCGAGCGCCAGCGAACCGGTGACGCGGTCGTTCACGCCCTGACCGGACACGTACGCCGAACCGCCCACGGAAATCTGAATGATGCCGTCTGACTCGGCATCGGCAAAGCCCTTCAACGCGGCGTTCAGCGTCTGCGAGCTGGTCACATTGATGGCAGGGTAGGCGTATCCGCCACGGCGGGCGGCGTCAAGCATTTCGGCATAACGTTCCGGTGTTGCAATTGTCATGGTTTCATTATGTATCGCGCCCTGCCCGCCGAGTCGCCCGCTCGGTTACGTATGGCTGTGCGATTGGTCACATCTCGGTAAAATTTTGAAATAAACCGCGACTTCGTGAAAAGAAGCCACTGACGAACTCTCAGTGGCGTAAATTCTCGAAATGAGCCCACACTTCGTGAAAAGACGTCACTCACATCATCTCAGTGTCGTAATTTCACGAACTGTACATTTTCTTCGAAATTTTGAGCCGCTGAATCACCGTCAGCGGCTCATTTTCACGAGGTTCCCTATCTTTTCGAAAAAATAAGCCACTGGCTATCGCATCCTCACCGCACCAGGAACACCATGATCAGAATCATCGCGAATCCGGCCAAATCAGTGGGAGTAAACACCGCTCCGGCGAACAGCACGCCGGTGATCGTGGCGGTGACCGGCTCGCTGGTGCCGAGCATCGTGGCGCGCATCGCCCCGCACCGCTGTGTTCCGGCCAAAAACAGCCAATATGCGCCGAATGTACCGCCGACAATCGTGAACGCCACCAAAACCAGCCCGAATGCGTCCAATGAGGGCGCATTGGCCCACGGCCGCACAATCGGCAGTAGAATCAGCCCGGAAATCACGAACATGATGCCGTTGACGGTGAAGTTCCCCCACCGTGCCATCATCGCAATCGGCGCAATCGACATGATGGAAGTGCACAGCGCGTCCAATAATCCCCAAAACAGTCCGGCGAGCGGCAGACTCAGTTGGCTCAAATCGCCTCCGGTGGCGATGAGCACAGTGCCAGCGAACGCCAGTGCGATGCCGATGCTCTCCTTAATTCGCGGCAGTCGCTGACCGCGCACGCACACGATGGCCAGCACGAACAGCAGGTTCAGCGTCTGCAGCACGGTTGCGGTGCCCGAATTGGTCCAATCGATGGCTTTGAGATATGCGACCTGCACGAACAGTACGCAAATCAGCGAGCACGCCACAAGTTTCAGATAGGAGCGACGGTCCTTGAGCGCGCCAATCAGCAGCTTCGGTGTGAACGATGCGGAGCATGCGATGAAGATTGCGCCGGCCGCCAGTTCGCGCACACACGCGATCCACAGCGGGTCGGCATGGTAGTTGCCCATCAGCAGTTTGGATACGGTGGCGTTGACGCCCCACAATGTACCGCCCGCAAGAACCAGCAATGCGCCAATCAGGATGTCGTGCGGGGTGCGTTCGAAGGTCGGCGTTCGCTTGGTGCGCGGTGAGGAAACTACGGAATCTTTCATCGCGCATCACGATACGCGCGATATTGAAACGACACGGGCATGCCGCAGATGTATACGCAGATATATAGGACCTCTAGGCAACCCGTCAGCAGCGATGCTCTACTTCACTCGCCGTTCCCGTTTGATGATGGCCCGCAGCCGGCGCACTTCGTTCTCCAATGTGACGATGTGCATGGCTTGCTCGCGAATCAGCCGCTCTCGCCGGTCTTCATTGTCGTCCGAGAGCATTGGATTCGTCTCGCCATCTTTATTCAAAGCGTCTTGCAGACTGGGGTCGGAGCGCCAACGGCTCATGCAGCGCTCGATGCGCTTGGGCCCCAGCACTTCGGGAGCGAGCCCGTATTCGCGGAATACACGCGTTGGCGATTCACCTTTGCGATCGCGCGCAAGGCACTCCAATTTGAACGCGTCCTCATAGGTGATGCGCGTTGGCGAAGCATGCCGCACCGCCGGCAACGTATTGAGGTATTCCACTTCCTCGTCCCGGAACACCCTTTTCCCATACTTCATAAGCGTCTATTTCTCCGCGTCAATGTCGGAAATGATTCATCAACGTCTTTGCTGACTAGTTCAGTTGTGATGGCTACTACTTCAATAAACGATTGATAGCGCTAAGCGTGATTTATGCGAGGAGGCCCGCAGAAATATATCCGCGGACCTCCTTGATTAGCTAGCTGGAAGCGGACTGGAATACAGCTTGGTTCCAGCGGTCAGTTCAGGCTTGGAGGGCCTTGCTGGTGCGGCGGCTCTTGGCGAACACGGTGGCGGCTGCGCCCGCGAGGAGCAGGCCGATCACGGTGAACAGGGCGGTGCCCGCGGCACCGGTTAGGGGCAGCTCGGTGATGTTCTTCGCGTTCTTCACGGTCACGATGGAGGCAACACCACTGCCGAACACGGAAGCGAAGGTCTGCAGGCCGCCGCCCGCGACGATCTCATACTTCACGTCCGTCAGCTCGGCGTTCTCCTTCGTGCCGGACACGGTAGCACTGATCTTCACCTTGAACGTCGGGTCGGAGGGCAGCACATGGTCCTTAGGAGCCGTGACCTCCTTGACGGTGAACGTGGACTCGTACTTCGTCTTGTCGTTCGCATCCTGCTTGAGACCAAGCGAAGCGAAGGATGCGAGACCGTCCGCACCGGAGGTGGCGGTCAGATTCTTCGAAGTAAGGTTAGTGCCATCCTTATCGATAATCTGGAAGACAGCGCCGGACAGCGGCTGGCCGGAGGTCTTGTCGGTCTTCTTGATCTTCAGCGGCACGTTGAACACCTTCTCGTGATCCTCGCGCTCGGTGACGGTCGGAGTGTCACCCTCGTCGTAGATCTTCGGGTTGTTGGAGTACTGCAGCTTCACGTCGTTCTGGGCGCCATCGGTGCCGATCTCGGCGGTGACCAGGGCGTTGTAGGTCAGGGTCACGGTCTTGCCGGTCAGATCCGGGGTGCCGGCGGTCAGCACGGTCGCGGTCTTATTCGGGGTCGGCACGCCGTTCACATATTCCCTGTTGATGGTCTTGGTGCCAGCCTTGGATTCGATGTAGGAGGACAGGTCGACGGTGAAGCCGGCAGCGCTCTTGGTCAGCTCGTAGCCCGGAGTGGTGGGGGTCTGGGCCGGGATGGGGTCCGTGACGCCGTCGATCGTGACCTTCAGGTCGAACTTGTCATCGAACTGAATCTTGGTGGTGTCATTGCTCGTGGTGTCGTTCCTGATGGAATCGATGATCTTGAACACGTACATGCCCTTCTGGTAGCCCACGTAGTTCGGCACGGCCGTGGTCACCTTGAAGTTCGCGTACTCGCTCTTGCCGATCACCTGGTTCGTGACCGTCTTCTCGAGCGGCGGCACGTTGTTCTTCACCTCGACCTTGCCGGAGGCGTTGGTCACGTCCTTGACGGACGTGCCCACCAGAATCGGGATGGAGTTCGAAGCCAGCTTGCCGTTCGCGGCCTTGTCGATGATTAGGTAGATGCCACCCGTCACGCCATTGTTCAGCGTGTACACGTTCTCACCGGTCTCATCCGGGTCACCGCTGTTGGCCGTGGCCTTGTAGCCGGACCACTTGCCGTCCGTGTTACCGGCCGTGCCCTGGAGCTGGTGGGCCAGATCGGTCACGAAGTTGCGCAGCTCGCCCGAATACGGGCTGGAGGTCGAATCCTTCAGGTTGGCGGCCACCCACGCCATCGGATCGCCATCCTTCGACGCGTTGTAGGCCGTGCCCGACAACGCGTTCTTCACGTTCTGCTCGACCGCGGACTCGGTCGCGACGTCCAGGCTTGCGCCCTCGTCGAAACCGGCCAGACGGATGGCCGTGAAGCTACGCTCCTTCAACGCGTTCGCCGAACCAGTCACCGTGATCGAGTGACCGTAATCGGCGGCAGTCAGACCATCCGCCGCGCTGGCGGTGGTGACGCCCAGGGCCAGGCCGCTCACGCCGACCGCGAAGGCGGCAAGGGCGGCGAACCCCTTCTTCAACAATGAACCCTTCATCAGAGATCATTCCTTTCTCCGCCCCCTTGGCCGGCTTCCTACACCGGTAGACTGGAGGCTGGTTGTGGTTAATACCAACTGCAATCACCCGTTCGGCGGCGCACTCACGCCAATGAACCACGCCGCCGAACGGCCTTATGCACACCCGCCATGCAATGCACCTCACACAGCGGGAAGTCTTTAATTTCTATTCAGTTACGAAGCGGACGGCCTTGCGACCGGCTGTGTCCCTACGGGCTACGCCCGCTTCTCTCCCTCAGGCGGCTTCGCCGCCAGCTCGTCCAGCAATTAAGGACGAACTTCGTTCGCCTCTCTTGTTGGCTCGACTGTCGTCTCGCACATTGCCTACAAACAGCTCTGCTGTTTGCTTCACGGCAATGTCCCATCAGAGGGGGCCAAGAACAATCCCGAGTGGCTTTGGCTCCCTCTGATGAGGGAGCTGTCGAGCGAAGCGAGACTGAGGGAGAGATCGCAGGCGAAGCCCGCAAGGACACTGCCCGGAGCGAAGCGACGGCCCTGGGCTCACAGGAGTAGCTCCTCCTTCCGCTTGCGCCATTCGTGCCAGATGGCTCCAGCAACGACGATGAACAGCGCCAGTCCGCCGCCAATGGCAAGCATTCCGCGCGCAGTCCCCACGCCACCCGTCAGCGGCAAGAACGACAACACCGGCTTCTTCTCGTTCTCAATCGAAATCGACTCATCTTGTGCGCCATCTACGTAATTCCACGCCCAATGCCACTTTCCGTTCGCACCTTCAGTAGAAACGTAGTAGAGATACAAAGTATGAACCGTTTGATCGAGCTTGTAACCGTCTGGAGCCTTCGTCTCCGTCAGCTCATAGGTGAGCGGGTCACTGAAAGTGGCCATACGCGTGGGGTTAACCTGCACAGTGAAGTACCCCGATCTTTTATCCAAATCCTCACCTGAATATGAGCCGCCCTTGTCATGAGTCTCGTTATCCGTGACCTGCAACGAGTCATACTGATTGCGCGTGTTCACGAGTTTCCACTCGGAACCGCCCAACGCGTTAGCCAGGTCATCGGTCTTCTTCCACGCCACCTGCACAATCGGGTAGTTCGGCACGTCACCAGAACCGTTGACCTTCACCTCCTGACCGGGTAAAACCGTCACCTTATACTCTGCGTCATCCGGCAAGGCATAACCGTCCGGAGCCTTAGTCTCAGTGAGCTTGTAGTCGCCCGGCTTCAGCTTGGATACCTGGAATGTGCCCGTTTGATAAGTACTCTCGTTCATACCGTTGTCGTTGTTCACATCGCAACCACCCTGATACGAACACTTCGACCACGGGGCATCCGCCGGCGCTGAACCCTCCACTGAATCCACTGCCTCCAAATGCCACTCAGAACCATCCAACGGATGGTAGGTGTCGCTGTCGGCACCATCCACCTTCTGCCAAATCAGAGTTCCTGGCTTCTGCTTATCCGTGACCAACAAGTCCAGCTTTCCGCTCGAACCCCCGTGCGTGTCACTGTTCTTATTGTTCGTCCACTTATAAGTGATGTCGCCATTGGTCTTGGAGATTTTCAACGTCCAAATGGCATCCGACAATTCGTATCCCTCTGGAGCCTCCGTCTCCTTCAGCTCATATGTTATGCTCCACGCACTGCCACTTGGTATTGGCAGCATAACTTCAAATTTGCCGTCGGTCTTATTCAAATCGGAAGCATCATTATCCGCGATGTTGCGAACGATACCGTTAAAATCTTCAAAGCAGATTGAAGTGGAGCCAACGGCCACCATATCTGTACATGTCAGACTCCATTTGGATCCAGGTAACGGATCACCATTAGGATTGGAAGCGTCTTTCTTCTCCCAAGTGATTGGCACACCCACGGAATTGGAATACGGTATAAACGTATTGCTATTAGACGTGGAAGCGTTTACCTCTCTGTCATACGACGTGGTATTAATCACATAACCGTCAGGGGCCTTAGTCTCGCGCAACGTGTAATGGCCATACGCCAGATTGTCCACCTTGAAAAAGCCACTGCGATTGTCTGAATCCAAATCCCCGTTATCAACGATATGCAGTTCCTGAGCAGACGGGTTATTATCACCGAGCTTGCATTCTCCAGATGATTCGCAAGGACCAATCAAAGACCATTCGGACCCTGCCAAAGGCTTGTTCAACGCATTATCTTCTATCTTCTTCCAACGAAGAGAGCCCTTGAGTTTCTCGTTTGGGATTCTCTGCACTTCTTGGCCCTGAAGCGTCGGATACGCATAGGAATACGGATCGGTAACATTTAGCGTGTACACGCTCGTATTCAACTGATAGTTATCCGGAGCCTTGGTCTCCTCCAACGTATAGGAACTATTCAAGGGAAGATTCTGTATCACGATATAGCCGGGGACCTCACTCCAATCCCACTGGGCCTCGTTACGGTTATCGTCCGCGGATACCTTATCCACAATCTTGCGGCTCCACGGATTATTGTTTTCCTCTAAATCCTTGCACTCACCACTCGAACATGTCAGCAGCCATTCAGAGCCAGCAAGCTCTTTGTTCGATGTAGCGTCGACCTTGTACCAGGCCGCTTTGCCCTGATACGCGGTGTTTGACACTTTGCCACCGTTCACAGGCAACGTGGTAATTCCGTTACCGGTTACGGTAAAACTGTAACGCGTAGTGTTAATTTGATAGCCATCTGGGGCCTTAGTTTCGGTCAGCCAGTAAGTCTTATCTGTAGACAAACCCCTTACCTGCAAATAGCCCGGACGTGAATCGGCATCATTCTCGCCGTTATCAACCACAGTTGCAACAGTGTCAGACCCACTCGTGATCTTCCACTCGGAGCCGGAAAGTACCTTCGCAGTCGAATCCTTGTCGACCTTCGACCACTCGACCGTGCCGGTGACCGGGCAGGAGGTCATCGCGTTGCCAATCCACGGGAAGTTGTGGTGCTCCTGAGCCATGCCCACACCGAAACCGTGGTTGCCATCCGAACGGAAGTCGTTCTGCGGATAGGTCTGGGAGAGCCAGAGGTCGCCTCCCACATATAGACGACCATTTGTGCTCACCCATGTCTCGGTAGACTTCGCGTTCGCAGCCAAGACACTGCCCGGAAGAGCAGCACCGGCATCACTGCTGGCGTTGTCGTCCTCGTAGCCGTTCGCGTACATCTTGTAATAGTTGGCAAGCCCGTCGTTCTTCATGCTATCCGGGAAGGTCTTCCACTTATCACCGTTGCGAATCTTCAACGTACCGGTTACGTCAGCGAAGTTCCACATGATTGAACCCGACGCCACGGCGTAATCATCATCCTGGTCGGCAACCTTCTGAATATCTTTGCCATTCCAGCCAAAATGCCAGCCCGTGTTCATGGTCAGGTTGGAACCATCATCGGTATGTGTCACGTTCACAAGTACAGATGCGCCCTCCGGAATATTCTGGAAATCGTAGTAGACGCCAGTTGCATTATCGTTCTTGAACTGCTGGTTCACCTCCGCCATGTTCAGAGTGAACACCTGCAGCTTGTTCTTCGGGTTGTTATCGCCCTTGAACGTGACATGTACTTCACGGATGTTCGTCAGCTGGGTATACCGGTAGGTGCCACCGCCGGACTTGATACTGCTAACTCGTGAATCACCCTTATTCGCGTTGTAACGAGGCGAATCCAAACCTCTGATCCATTTACTCGTGCCAGTAGCAGGCGCAGCCTCAATGGAAGCGTCCGCGAAGTTCACATTCTCGTACACCACGCCATTGCCGGGCCTCGTGTCCGCCAGCGTCTTGGAAAAGTCCTTAATCTCAGTGTCGAAGTTGTTGTAGTCAACACCGTTCACATCACTGAGAACCTTCTGAGTCCCTTCGCGCTGGTAAACCTTACCGTCATCAGTCGGGTTAATCGCAGGCGTCAGAGGCGAGTATCCACCCGCATTCGAGTTCGCCAAACCAATATGCCCATACGTACCAAGCCACTTCTGCTGCTGCGTATCGTATGAACCACTCAGATAGACAACCGTGCCATACGAGTTCGCATTGCCTCCGACTGCCAACGCGGTTCCGTGATTCGGCGCTGGATGTCCACCGCCCCAAGACACTCGGCCCATCGGTGGATTGCCCAAAGCAATGGGCTTGTTCAAGGAGAAATTACCGCCAACTACCGTGACGCCCTCGGACTCCACAAAATATCCTGGAGTACCGGTATCGAACGGATGGCCGTCACCATTAATCAACGTTTGTGTGTGGTCGCCCTTGCCGTTGCCGTTGCCAAGAACCGGAACTGCCATGTGCATGTTCCTCTTCGCATAAATCGAAGCGCCCGCGTCCGTGGACAGCACTGTCGTACCACCCCACTTCAATGGATCGTCCGGGGTACATGGCTGCACACTTGACGCAATACGAACTGAACGGCGACTCTTCAATGCCTCATACGACTGCGGATCAATCTGATCTTCCGCATTAGTGGAATCATCCTGCGCATCGGCACTGTCGGAAGCGGAAGCATCATCGCTGTTATCGCTCTGATTTGACTGAGTGTCGGTCTTATTCGCCGTATCCGCTGAGGAACCACTACCGGCATCCTTGCCGTCATTCTTAGCCTCAGTTTTCGCCGAATCACCCTTCGTATCAGTCTTCTGCGAGCTCTGCGAATCCTGGCTCTGCTGCGTTTGCGCCTGCGAAGTCGACTGATCAGACTGCGGCGCAGCCTCCACAGCGGAAGCAATCGGCACCCCCACGAACAACATCGCGCCTGCGACCAAACCAGCCACGACACGATTAGTTAGCTTGGAGAATACCCCCCCCCAACGCGTTTTCTATCGTTCTTACGCATAGGACTTATCTCCTTCGCCTCTTCTCGCACTACGGACCCGGCCCTCAACCTCAACCGGCATCCGTATGACTCTGAGACGGAGTATAAGATTCATCCACCCTAAAATGCAGAAAATCCCCCGTTATATGCCCCTATTTTGAGATTTATACCCCCGTTTTGAACACAGAACAACACAATACAGACTCAGGATGCGATACGAATATCACCAACCGGAAATCTTCATTCCACTGCCAGTTCCGCATGCGGAACGAATCATAATCAAAAAAAGATTGAAGAATCGCAAAGCAGAAGAGCGGACAACGGGAGTCGAACCCGCCTCTAAAGCTTGGGAAGCTTTCATTCTACCGATGAACTATGTCCGCATGTGCTTCAGGGGCAACCGAAAACCACCAGTTGCGAGTGACGCACAAATAGTTACTGTAGCACACGCTTAGTGGAATCGGCTGTGCCGATGCTGTTTTTGGGCTTCGCTCCTACTACCCCTCAGTCCCGCTTCGCTGTCCAGCTCCCCTGACAAGGGGAGCCAAGTTCGCACTAGCGCAAGGCGTGCACGGAATATGGCGCTGCTAGGGGCTGGCCGCCGTTCATTTCCTGGGCCATCTGCATCAGGCGGGCGATGCGCTGGTCGGTCGGCGGGTGGGTGGAGAACAGCTTCGAGAAGCCGACTGAGGAGAACGGGTTCGCAATCATCATCGCACTCACCGACTGGGTGCCCGCGGTCTTGCGCATCGGCGTGGTCTGTGCACCATAGGAAATCTTGTTCAACGCGGAAGCCAGCGCCTCCGGGTCGCCGGTCAAGAGGCTGCCGTCTTCGTCCGCATCGTATTCGCGCGTGCGGGAGATAGCCATCTGAATCAGAGAAGCCGCGAGTGGAGCCAAAATCGCACTCAGCAGCACTCCAATCAAACCCAATCCACCGGAATTATTGTCTCGACTATCGCGCGAACCACCGCCAAAATACATCAGCGAATAGCCAAGGTAGGAAATCACCGTTGCCATTGCGGAAGCTACCGCGGAGGTCAGAATATCGTGATTATAAACGTGCATCAGTTCATGGCCCAGCACACCGCGCAATTCGCGGGCGTTCAAGATCTGCAGAATACCCTGGGTGCAGCAGACGGCCGCGTGACGTTCGTTGCGGCCTGTGGCAAAGGCGTTGGGGCTCATCGTAGGCGCGATGTAGATGCGCGGCATCGGCTTGCCGGCCTTGGCGCTGAGCTCGCGCACAATGCCGTAGATCTCCGGAGCCTGCTGTTCGCTGACTTCATGCGCGCCCATCGAGGCGATGGCGAGCTTGTCTGAGAACCAATAGGAGGCAAAGGTGGTGCCGAGACCAATCAGAATATAGATGCCGAGCGTGCCGCGACTTCCACCGGTCGCCCACCAGATCAGCATGATGATGGCCCACATCAAGCCAAACAACAGCGTAGTCTTCAGGCCATTGAAATGACCATGCACCCTTACCTTGCCATTCATGAGGCCCAGCCTAAAGATGCTAGCTGGATGATTGCTGGATATGCGCGGGGAGAAATGCGGGCAGCGACGAAAACGGCCCCTCTCCGTAGAGAGGAGCCGAATAGAAGCTATCGGAGACCTATCAGGCCAGGGCGAGCTCGCGCATCTGGTCGGGCTCGATGACCTTCTTGTGCTCGCGGCCTTCCTTTGCGCCTTCTGCGCGCTCGAAGGCGTCGACCTTCTTCCAACCGGCGAAGTCGATCGGCTTCACACCGCGCTCGGCGAGCAGGCGGTCGATGGATTCAGGGTCGCGGTCCTCCGCCACGCGGCCACCTTCAGCGGCCTTGGCCAGATCCTCGAGCATGTTGGTCACGATGGCCAGGGCGTCGGACTTGGTGGAGCCGATCAGGCCCACCGGGCCGCGCTTGGCCCAACCGGTGGCGTACAGGCGGTCGCGCACTTCGCCGCCCTCAGCTTCGGTGGTGATGCGGCCGTCGCCATTGGCGTTGGCCAGGTGGGCGCCGTGCTCGTCGTAGGCAATGCCCGGGGCCTCGGCCGGCTTGTAGCCGATGGCATGGTAGACGGCCTCGACTGGATAGTCGGTGAATTCGCCGGTGCGGTGCATCTTGCCGTCGGCGCCGGTTTCGGTGCGCTCCACGCGGATGGCCTTCACCTTGCCGTCTTCGCCTAGGATTTCGGTGGGGGCGGAGTTGAAGTGGATGTAGTACTTGCGATCGGCCGGGTTGCCTTCGAAGTCCACGTCGCCGTCATCTTCCATGTCTTCGGCCATCTCGCGCACGGCGAACAGCTCCTCGACCATCTGGCGGGTGAGCTTGTCCTTGCCGGCCACCTCGATGGTTTCATCATCCAGATCGAAGTCGTCTTCGTTGATAATCAGCTGCACGCCGGGCAGCTTCTCCATCTCGCGCAGCTCCTGCACACTGAACTTGGCCTGGGCCACGCCACGGCGAATGAACAAATGAAGCACGCGCGCCTTGTTCTGACCGATGCCTTCGTACACGTTGTCCGGAATGTCGGTCTTGGCCTTAAGGTCGTCGGCGTTGCGCATCAGCTCGCGGGCCACGTCCATGGCCACGTTGCCGCCGCCGATCACGGCCACGTTCTCGGCAGTCAGCGGCCATTCGCGGGCGCCCGTGGGGTAGCCGTCGTACCATTCGACGAACTTGGCAGCACCATAGACACCGTCGAGGTCGGCACCGGGCAGGTTCAGCGGCTTGTCCTTCACAGCGCCGGTGGCGAACAGCACGGCGTCATAACGGGCGAGCAGGTCCTCAAGGGTCACATCCTTGCCGAATTCCACGTCGCAGTAGAGGTGGATGTCCGGGTTGTCGAGCGTCTTCTCGAGCGCGGAGGCGATGAATTTGATGGACGGGTGGTCCGGAGCCACACCGTAGCGCACCAGGCCGAACGGCACCGGCAGCTTCTCGAACAGGTCGATGCGGGCCTTGGTGCCGAGGCCGAGCTCCTCGCCCAGCTTCTTGAGCTGGCGCAGGAAGATGTCGGAAGAGTAGACGCCGGCCGGGCCAGCGCCGATCACAGCAATACGCAGTTCATTATTCACAGATTCAGTCACGCGTTACAGGTTATCGCAAAGCCTGCCGCGGCAACAGGGGTAAAGCGGTGGGAATTCTGTGATGTTGTGCGGGGTGGACGAGAGCGTGCAGTTCATAAACGCTTATCCGCTAGTCCGTCAGCGGAGCAAATCCTCGAGCCAATCGTGATTGCGCGCCGATCACAGGTTACCAGCGAGGCGAATTCTCGATTCAGCCATAGGTTTGTTCCACTGTCAGACTCTTAGCAAGGCAAAGCCTCGAACCAGTCCTGGAAACACCCCGCTGACAAGTCACTAGAGGAGCAGAATCTCGGTTAGACCGACGAAGTACCCCACTGAACACATCTCAGCGAAGCAAATCCTCGGGCCAGCCGCGATTCGGCTCCGCTTAAATACTGCCAACAGGGTAAATCCCCTAGTCAATCGCAATTTCACCCCGTCTAGACACTATCAGCAGAGCACAGTCTCGCATGGCCCGCGGAAACACCCCGCCGAACACCCCTTATTGAGGCAAAACCTCGAGCCAACCGCGCGCGTAAGCCCGTCAACCGCCCTACTGCACGATTATGGGCCTCGCTAATGTCAGATTATGGGGATTCCTAATGTAGGATTATGGTAATTGCTAATGCAAGATTATGGGAAAGAGGCTGTGATGATTCCGCGAATACTGGGAAAACAGGCGCAAAAGCTGGCGCAATGGTTTCCGGTTGTTTCCATCACCGGCCCACGTCAGAGCGGCAAATCCACGATGGCTAAGTCCATATTCCCGGATTACGACTACGTGAATCTGGAGAATCCTGAAACTCGCAAGGCTGCAATCGACGACCCCGTGGGATTCATCCGTCAGCGTCCATCCAAACTCATCGTGGACGAGGCACAGTATGCCCCGGATCTGTTTTCCATGATTCAGGTCGTATCCGACGAGCGCGGCGAACAAGGCCAGTATGTGCTTTCAGGTTCCCAGAATTTCCTGCTGTTGAAGCGAATCCAACAATCATTGGCAGGCCGAGTCGGGCTGGTCAAACTGCTGCCGTTCTCATACCAGGAAGCATGTGCCGCGAATCCTGCACTCACCGTGGATTCGTTCATGCTGCAGGGCGGCTATCCTCGCATTTACGATACGGGCATGCCGCTCGACCTGTTCTTCTCCAATTACATCGACACCTATATCGAACGCGACGTCGCCGACTATCTCGACGTACGCAATTTGGCTGATTTCCGCCGATTCCTAACACTATGTGCATTGAGTTCCGGCGCATTGGTGAACTATACCAACATCGCCAACGAGCTAGGCGTAAGTCCGCGCACGGTAAAGGCGTGGACCTCAATTCTGGAATCCAGCTACCTCGCGTTCCATCTCATGCCGTTCTACACGAACGCCCGCAAACAGGTCGTCAAGACGCCAAAGCTGTATTTCTACGACACCGGCTTGATGTGCCATTTGTTAGGAATCCATACGGTTGAGGCGCTGGTCGCTCATCCGAAATTCGGCGATATTTTCGAGAACCTTATTATTGCGGAGACCATGAAGTGGCATCTCAATGCCGGTCGGGATCCACAATTGTTCTTCTACCGTGACGCCAGCAAGGTTGAAGTAAATCTGCTTGATTTCACCGATGCAAGCAACCGCTTGATGATTGAGATCAAATCCGGTCAGACCTATCACAACCGATTCGCCCGGCACCTGACTCTGATTGGCGACGCGCTTGGTATTCCGAAAGCACAACAGTACGTAGTGGGCCGAGTTGAGCACAGCTATACATCGCAGGGCATTCACGTTGCTTCTGCAACCGATTGGCTGAATGGCAAACGATAACTCATGCGGTCAACCCAACCCACAGTTTTGCGGATCGCCGTCTCGTTTGCAGCGAAGCACAACCTCAGGCAAATCAATGAAATACTTCACCGGAACACACCTCAGCGGGGCAGGACCTCGAACCGATCATGGTTATATACCACTCACAGACCGTTAGTGGGGCAAATCATCGAGCCAACCACGAAAACACCCCACTGACAGGCCGCCAGCAACGCACAATTCCTGGTCAGCCGACGAAACACCCCGCTGACACAGCCGCAACGACGCAAATCCTCGAGCCGCCCGAAAAAATGCCCTGCTAGTCCCGATCGAGCACGGCGGTGAGGGCCCAGAGGATGGAGACCACGTCGATGGCTTCTTGCAGGAATGCACCGACTACTACCGGAATCAGGTTGAAAGCGGCGGCAATCATGCCGATGACGGCGAGCGCGAGACCGGCGACCACGGCCTGCAGCATGATGCGTTTGGTGCGGCGTGCGATGGCAATGGCGCGCGGTACGGCGGCAATATCGTCGTTCATAATGACGATCTGCGCGCTTTCCGACGCGGCGGTGGAGGTGCCGTCGGTAATCGCGACGCCGAGATCGGCGGCGGCCAACACCGGGGCGTCGTTCACACCGTCGCCCACCATCATGGTGACCGGCTTTGCCGCGGAGGATTCACGAGACAGAGGAGCTCCTGTGCGCGCCTTGGACGGGACGTAACCACCCAGTCGCCCGTCATTTATACGGTCATCGGATCCGCCATCGGTCGCTGCCTTTACCGCTGCGACCTTGTCTTCCGGGAAGAGTTCGGCGTGCACTTCGTCAATACCGACTTCGCGCGCGATGATTTCCGCCGAAGCGCGCTTGTCTCCGGTGAGCATCGTGAGCTTGGATACGCCAAGCTCGTGCAGGGCGGTAAGCGCAATCTTGGCGTTAACGCGCGGCACATCGCGCAGCACGATGCGGGCGATCAGCTGACCGTCCACGGACACGTAGGACGCCATCTCATCCGGCTGCAGCATACCGAATCGAGTGCGCACCTCGCGGGAACCAGCCGCCAGGAAGCCATCTTCCTGCGCGGCCGCAAACGACAGTCGTCCGACGCGCACCGTATGTCCGTTCACTTCGCCGGATACACCCTTACCGGTCTCCTCCTCGATGCGCTTGACTACCGGATAGTCACGCCCATGCCCGGGCATACTCGCCTCCGGCTCCGGGCAATCGCGCTGACCAGCTGCAAACCGGGCACGCAATCGAGCCATCGCCTCCGCGCCAGCCTTCGCAATGCCTTTGGAGAGAATGTGCACCGAGTAGCCTTCCACCACACCGGCCATCATCAGCACATGGTCTTCATTGAGCTGCGTCTCCACGCCCGGCAGCATCTCCACGCGCACTACCTGCGGCTGCTTGACCGTGAGCGTACCGGTTTTGTCGAAGAAAATCTGTGTGACGCGGCCCAAATTTTCCAGCACATCCTGGGTTTTGATGAGCACACCGGCCGCAGCCAGTCGGCCAGTGCCGGCGATGTAGGCCACGGGCGCTGCAATCAACAGCGGGCAGGGTGTGGCGAGCACCAGCACCTGGGCGAATCGCGTCGGGATGCCAGATACCGCCCAAGCAACACCGGCAATCACCAACGCAAGCACAGTGAACGGCACTGCCAATCGATCAGCGGTTTTGACTACGGCTGGGCGGGATTCCTGGGCGGACTCCACCAGCTGGAGAATGCGTTGGTACTGGGATTCGGCGGCCGGCTGGGTCGCGCGCATAGTGAGGGCTGCGGAACCGTTGATTGCGCCCGACATCACGCGAGCGCCCGCGAACACCGTGCGAGGCACCGGCTCGCCATTGATCGCGCTCAAATCCAGCGTCGCCTCGCCGGACAGCAGCTCGCCATCCACCGGCACGATTTCGCCGGGCAGCACCATCAGCACGTCGTCCGGCTGCACCTGAGTAACCGGGACCGTAGTGAAATGCTGGGCCGCCGAGAATCTCATAGCATTCTTCGCTTTGTTTACAGCCGAATCGCAATCTTCTGGATTGCGGCCAGTGATGGCGCAAGCATCTGCTTGGGTCGCGCCTGCCGACGAGCTTCCCTCAGCCAGCCTCGCCGGCATCTCCCCTCCGAGAGAGGAGCCTAACTTGTATGTCGTGGCAGTGCGACGGAAGCCGTCGTCAGCTGAATCATCTGCGGACTTGCCGCGACCCACGCCGGGCAGGGTGACGATGTGCGCGGTTTGCGGGGCGGCCTTGACCAGTGCGGTCAGGCTGTGCTCGGCCTTGTTCTGCGCGTATTCTTCGATGGCCTCGCCGGACGTGATCATCAACGTGACCGCCCAACTGGCCCAATATTCGTGGACGGCAACGGTGGAAAGCATCGCCATCACGGCGAGCAGATCGACGCCGACCTGACCGTGGCGAATGTCATCGAGCATACCGCGGACGGTGTCGGTCACAATAATCAGCACCAGCACGATGACCAGCCACTGGCCGACACCAGGATTGTCAAGGATGGGAAGAGTAACCGCACTCCCCCACGGGCGCCAATCGCCAAGTACAACCAGAGGGATTGCGGCGATAATGACTATCGGCAGCATCGGCACCAGTTTGCAGACGCGGATGGCTGCGGCGGTAAGTCGTGTGAAGAATCGGACGAGATTGTGCATCTCATGCTCCTTACGCTCGTATACGGGGCCGATTGCTGCGGTCAGTTGTCGCAGCGAGGCGGGCGCGAGGCGTATGCGGGTATGCAGTCGCGTGGCCAGCCATCAATCGGCACATGGTCACGCCTTGTTAACCCACCGGCGTCTATGCCGGGCAGCTGGAGCGAATGTGGATGAGGCTTTGTTTGGCCTTCCGCTTATGCGAGCTGCGCCTGCGCGACTTTCCGATACACGGCGTAAAGATTATTCAGTTATCGCAATGCGATTGCATCTGCAATGGTGCCGCATGCGGAGGACTTTGCTATTTATTGCGTTATTGCGCACACGCGAATTCCCATGTGAATCCCACGTACGTTCCCGCGCAACGCAAAAGGACCGTGGGGATTGCCCTCCACGGTCCTTTGGTTGTCTGACATGGCGTTCAGCGGCGGCCGCCCAACGTCATGTGACGTGTGTGGTGTGGTTTACCAGAGGCCGAACGGATCGGTGAAGCCACCGTCGTCGCCGGTGCCGCCGTCGCTGTTGCCGTTGCCGTTCTGGTTGTTCTGGCTATTGCCGTTGCCGTTCTGGTTGTTGCCGTTGGAATTGTTCGAGTTGGAGCTGGAGGAGCCGTTCACGGAGGACTCTTCCTGATCCAGCGTCACGTCCACATCCATGGTCTTGCCGTCGCGCACGATGGTCAGCGTTGCCTTGTCGCCCAGAGCGGAAGCGCGCACGAAGCCGAGCAGCGAGTAGTTGTTGTTCACCGCGTTGCCGTTGAAGGCCACGATGGTGTCGCCTTCCTTGAGGCCTGCCTTGTCGGCCGGGCCGCCGGAGACCACTGCGGAGCCGCCGGAGGTCGGCTTGGTGATCGTTGCGCCGCCGCGGGTCACGCCGTCTGCCTCAACGGTGTCGGACTTGATGGTCACGCCGAGGGCCACGTGCTTGGCCGAGCCGTCCTTGATGATTTCGTTGGCCACACGCTTGACCAGGTTGGACGGGATGGCGAAGCCGATGCCGATGGAGCCGGCGGAATCAGAAGAGGTTGCGGTGGAGGCAATCGAGGAGTTGATGCCGATCACCTGGCCGGCCGCGTTGAAGGTCGGGCCGCCGGAGTTGCCGGGGTTGATGGCGGCATCGATCTGCACGGCGTTGGTCACGATTTCGTTGTTGTTGTCGTCGGTCACGGTCACCGGGCGGTTCAGGGCGGAGACGATGCCGGTGGTGGCGGTGTCGTCGTAGCCGAGCGGGTTGCCGATGGCCATCACGTTCTCGCCGACGGCGAGCTTGTCGGAATCAGCGAACTCCACGGCCTTGAGGTCGCTCGGCGGGTTGTCGAGCTTGATGACGGCGATATCGGTGGTGGTGTCAGTACCGACGAGCTGGGCGGTGTACATGGTGCCGTTGGCGAGCGTCACTTGAATCTGCTGGGCGCCGGAGATCACGTGGTTGTTGGTCACGATGTAGCCCTCGGTGCTGATGATGGCACCGGAGCCCTTGGCCGTGCCGTTGCTCAGCTGGGTCTGGATGGAGACCACGGAGCCGGAAACGTCGCTGGCGACGGTCTGCCAATCGGGGGCTTCACCGGTCTTAGCGGTGGCGGAACCCGAGCCGGACTTGTTGGAGCTCACGTTGGCCAGGGAGCTGGAGGTCGGCACGGTCACCCAGCCGTAGGTGATGGCGGCATAGCCGAGGCCGAGGCACAGGGCGGCGGCCACAACGGCGGCAATCACAGCGGAGATGACGCTGGCTGCAACTTTGCTCGGGGCCTTGGCGGCTGCGCCCGTTTGCGGGAAACCGGGCTGCGGCGCGCCCGGAACCGTACCGTTCGGAGTGCCCGGATTGCCTGCGGCATTGGCGTTGTTCGCATTGTTGCGAGCGCCGAAGCCAAAGAATCCGTGTGAGCCGTTGTTGGAGCCTTGACCGTTCTGCGGAGCGCCCTGCGGGGCAAACGGGTTGCCGTTGGACGGTGCCGGGTTATTGGTGAAGTACGGGTTGCGGTTGCCCGGCTGGCCAGGCTGCTGGCCGAATGGCAGCGGCTGGGTGGGCTGAGCGCCCTGGGCAGGTTGCTGACCGGACTGGTTGGGGGTCGGAACCGGGCCGTATGCGCCGAACTCAGGGGCCGGGCGGTACAGCGGGGTGGTGGAGGATGAATCAGAAGCCGGGGCACCTGCGCCATCGCCCGTACCGGCAGAAGGCGCAGAGGAAACCACTGTGCTCTCGCCCTTAGCGGACGCATAATCCGGAATCGGCTCGGTCACCGCGCTCTGCGGTGCAGTCGCAGTGACGTCCGGGCTGGCAATCGGCTGGGTTGCATCCAGTCCGGTACCAGTGGAAGCCGGCTCATTGGCGGCCGGTTGCGATTGAGTGGATTGCGTGTTGTTTTGCGAATCAGTCTGCGACTCCTGCGGGGTCTGGTCGACGCCCTGCGGGTTGAATTCGTCAGCCATTGCTGCTCCTTTGATGATGTCTATTACGTCTCTTGGCGCAGCGCCCTTACCGTTTTCACCGGCTGGCCTGCGCCTCTCGTGCTCTACCTCTGTAGTAAAGGCATTCAATCTGGAGGTTTTCTGAATGTTAGTTGAAAGTCTATGCGTAATCTGCGCAGAGTCGTATGGATATCGCCCATATCTCGGTTAGCAGGGGTACATTCCGCCCATTGCAGAAGCCTACCTGCTTTACGAGGGGTACCTCCACCCCTGCAAATCATCATTTCGCTCCGCCATTACGCCATTTATGGGGCCTTGATACTGATGCAAGCACCCCTCATAACGCAGATAGATGTTTGGCAGTGCCACAATGTACCCCTTACAACCGAGATACCCGACTATCGCATCGACATGAACACGCCCCAGCCATCCGCAGACGCAGCACCCACGATTTCTTCGCGTTTTCCCGCCCTTTTGCCTAAAGTGAAACCATGACGAGCCTTCTTGAATATCCACGTGGCGCTCAGCCCGGCCAGCCCGGCGACCGCAGCGCATTCAGCTTTGAAACCATCACCCGACTTTCGTCCACGGCGAACGGTCTCGGCCGCGACGGTGCACGCTACGGCCGTACCGGCATCATCCACACGCCCCACGGCGATATCAAGACCCCGGCGTTCGTACCGGTTGGCACGCAGGCGGCCATGAAGGCCGTGCTGCCTGAGCAGATGAAGGATCTCGGCGCGCAATGCCTGCTCGCCAACGCATTTCACCTGTTCGAACGCCCCGGCGAAGACGTGCTGGACGCAGCAGGCGGCCTGGCCCGCTTCATGAACTGGGATGGCCCGACCTTCACTGATTCCGGCGGCTTCCAGGTGATGTCTCTGGGCGTCGGCTTCAAGAAGACGCTGGCCATGGACGTGACCGGCATGAAGTCGGACGACATCATCGCCAAGGGCAAGGAGCGCATGGCCTGGGTGGATGAGGACGGCGTGACGTTCAAGTCTCCGCTCAACGGCGATTCGCACCGCTTCTCCGCCGAGATTTCAATGGGCATTCAGCACAAGCTGGGCGCGGATATCATGTTCGCATTCGACGAGCTCACCACGCTGATGAACACCCGCTCTTACCAGGAGGATTCGGTGGAGCGCACGTTCCGCTGGGCCAAGCGCTGCGTCGCCGAGCATGAGCGCCTGACCGCCGAGCGCCTTGGCAAGCCGTATCAGGCACTGTATGGCGTGGTGCAGGGCGCGAATTATGAGGATCTGCGTCGTCACGCGGCCGAGCAAATCGCCTCGCTTGATTTTGATGGCGTGGGCATCGGCGGCGCGATTGAGAAGCGCATCATCGGCGACACGTGCGCCTGGATCTGCGACGCGATGCCGGAGAACCGCCCGCGCCATGTGCTGGGCATCGCCTCCGTGGACGATATTTTCGCGTGCGTGGAGAACGGCGGCGACACGTTCGACTGCGTGGCCCCCGCCCGCTGCGCCCGTAACGGCGCGATTTTCACGCGCAACGGACGCTACAACATCAAGCGCGCCCAGCATAAGTTCGATTTCGGCCCGCTGGAGGAAGGCTGCACCTGCTACACCTGCCAGCATTATTCGCGCGCTTATGTGGATCATCTGCTGCGCGCCCGCGAATTCAACGGCTTCACGCTGGCCACGATTCACAACGAGCACTTCTTCGTGAAACTGCTTGATGATATCCGCGCGTCGATCGACGGCGGCTACTTCGAAGAGTTCCGTGACGAAGCGCTGGCTCACTTCTACGGCAACGGCGAGCGCAAGCCAGGCCTGTGAGCCGGAGACGGAAGTCAGAACTGCGACGGTAGGCATACACGCCTAGTGCTGCTCTCGCGAGCAAAACCTGAATCGGATATCGCTAACTGCTCGTGGGGGTTCAACTCCCCCACGAGCGAATGAACGAGGCAGGCTAGGTCAGCCCCAAGCACTACGCGACACGCCGATGATTGTGCAATTGCGCCTGCGGGTGTAAATTAGCCGATTGTCTGCGAGTGTGGCGGAATGGTAGACGCGCTGTCTTCAGGTGGCAGTGAGTGTATGCTCGTGGGGGTTCAACTCCCCCCACTCGCACCAGCAAATAAAGGGCTGGAACCGAAAGGTTCCGGCCCTTTTGCTTTATTCCGAGTTATTGATATTTGGGGTTATAGGCCAAATATCAAGGAAACGACGACATGTCATCAAGACACCATCGATGACCTCTTATACCCCATCAGGGAAAGCATAATTCTCCGGAAAACAATTTGTATTGCTCAAACACACTCTATATAATTACCTATACATACCGTATACCTATAAAATGCATAGCAATCAACAACATGCCAGAAGGAGACAACGATGCCCCCACGAATCCGGAAAAGTAACGACACCCTCGGCACATTGATTCAAACACGCCGCCTTGAACTAGGAATGACCATAGAGGAAGCAGCAGCAAAGGCTCAGGTGGGCGCGAAAACTTGGGGCAAATACGAGAACGGGGAATCTATGCGCCAAGACAAAGTACGCGGCGTCTGCCGAGCCTTGCGCTGGAAAACGCTGCCGGACACCGTGCAGTCAGATATACGACTCAAATCATCCATTGGGGATTCACCTTCGTTCAACGATGACGGAATCACCATCGACGAATCACATGACGCTTGGTCTGCGTATCTCGCAGAAACATTTGGGCGGGATGCCGCAATCGCATTTGCATATGGCAGCGACATTCAGTTTGATCAGATCAGCGAAGACCTCGCCGAATTGGGAAAACTTCCGCGAGGTTCACACCTGGGACAATTAGATTGCTCCTGGACTGCCGATCTGCTGCCGGAACAATTTCTCACAAGGTACGACTACGAATTCGTCTATGCTCTGCGTCAAACCGTCAATGCCCTTCGCACACGCTTTACACGCGGTTATACACGCTTGCATAGCGTAATCGAAGAGCTGACTTTCTACCTTATTCTGCAGGAAGCTGATTCGCTGCCAGACGTATATCCCCCATTCGCGCATGGAGACTACCACGACGGCGAATGGGAGGAATGGTTCGGAGACGTCTGCGGAGACACTGATTTGATAGATCTTCTTTACGGCGACTATGTGATTAGTCCTGACAACATCTATCACTTCGACCACTGGCTGAAACAACAATTTTATATGCCTCAGCCAAAGGGCGATCATCAACCCGACGATACGCAGGATGACGATCACCTCATTAAATAGCCAGACCAAAATCGACCTCTCAGAACGAGGTGACACTTCAGACAGGCATCCAGATAACTTGATGCAACCCGGTTTTGTTCCGCTCAACTATAAAACGTTCCAGCAGCCTAAGGGGAAACTGCCCGATAGCACTATCCCATCGGCAAAATAAGGCACATACGAAGAACTCCTGGACTACCGGCTATTAACGCACTTCTACCAGAATTAATTAATAGCCGGTGGCACCACTTTCGGTTCTCTACAGCCCGCCAGCGCAAGGCAACAATTATGTCAGGGTTAGCAATAACGATATTGTTCACATGTATTCCCACAACAGAGAGCTTACCCAAGCGCCCGGTCGTGTCACGACCCCGCCTGCCGACCAGCACCTCAGAACAACCCATAGCATAAAGCATGCAAAATGGCTGTTCCCTGGTCACAGATTCATAAAATTCCATTAAACAGTCGGCAGCTTGCCCACCCTGCCCGGTCATGGTCACGACCCGCCCGCCCCTGTCCCACACAAAAGGTACCGTAAACATCATGGCAAGTAGCGAACTGACGACAGCGCAAGTAGCAGAAATATTGGGTATCGCACCTCGCGCGGTGAGAAGATTGCAGGAAAGAGGTGAACTGCACGGGCGCAAAAACAAAGGTCTTCTCTATTTCTCCAAAGAGCAGATAGAGGCATATGCCAAAATGACACAGGACAAAAGACCGGCAACGCCAACAAAACACTGGGGCACAGCTCCGAAATCAGAGAACGATGATTTCCAAATTCTAATGAATACGATATCAGCTCAGCAACAGGCGTTGCTTAAGCATCAGCTGCAAATCATCGAAGAAACGGAGAAAATGTTACATCAGCAAATACTCGCATATGGAGATTTGCTATCTCATTTACTTCCTGATCACCAAACCACTGCGGAGAAAACGGAAGAGTAAAGCAGACAAAAGTGTGACGTTTTTCATGTTTCCTTAACGGATTAACGAACCACACAGTCACACACAGTCACACACAGTCACACACAGTCACCACACAGTCACACACATAAGAAAGCTATAACAATGAGCATCCTCGACGAATCTCTGGAAAATGCCATCCAGCGGCTGCGCAAGCAGAAAACCGATGATGCAGATTACGAAGCTAAAGCATGCCGAAGCCGTATTAGTTCCGATGTGTGGGACAGTGTGAGCGCGTTCGCCAACACATCTGGCGGAACGTTATTACTCGGCATCGATGAAACAAACAGTTTCTCCGTGGTTCCCGAATTCAATGTGAACAAAGTCCGCGACCAATTTATAGAGGGAATAGGCGATGGCGGCGCAACTGGAGCTAAATTAAGCCTGCCTCCTGAATACAGCTTGGAACGAACCAGTCTGGATGGTAAGCAGTTTTTGGCGATCCGCATACATGAGAATTCAGCAGATAAGAAACCTTGTTACGTAACCGCCAAAGGTGTAGAAGGAGGTAGCTACAAAAGGGTAGACGACAAGGACATTCGACTATCCGCGGCGGAAATCTATGAATACCAAAACGCATTACGGCCGAGCACCGCTGATTTGGAACTCGTTAAAGATGCTGATCTGACTGATCTGGACGACAACATCATCAAAAATATCCTCGCTCGCCGCAAAGATTCGAAGGCATTACGCGGAACTTCGAACAATCAGGAACGCCTGTCTCGTCTCAACATCACCAATAAGCAAGAAGCAGTGCGTATGACAGGCATACTGGTCGCAGGCAAGTACCCTCAACAGTTCTTCCCTCGGCTCATCATCGATGTAGCAGTTCATCCTGGTGTTCAAAAAGCCCAACCTGGCATGCCACGATTCCTAGATAGAGCCGAATGCGATGGGCCAATGGCTGAGATGGTGAACGATGCAGTAAACGCCGTGGCTAGAAACCTGCGGACATATTCCATTGTGGAAGGAACAGGCCGCAGAGATGAACTGGAAATTCCACGCGAGGTGCTGCGCGAAGCCATCGCCAATGCGGTAATTCATAGAGAATACCATCCATATTTCCAAGGCCAACCTGTAAGCGTTGACGTATTCCCAGACCGAGTGACAGTCACTAGTCCTGGAGGACTATGGGGCGGAAAAACACTGTTGAATATCGGCGATGGTGAGTCCAAGTGCAGAAACACTGCGCTTATCCAACTCATGCAGGCGGCGCCTCTCTCCGGTAGCAGTAATGTCACAGTAGAGGGCCAGGGGACCGGAATTATGTTCATGATTCGTGAGATGGAAGCAAGGGCCCTCTCCCGACCTGATTTTGAAGCTAATCCAGACCAATTCAAGGTAACGTTATGGCGCAGCGGAATAGAGATTTCCTCGAATCGCCGTTGGCTTCACGAACACGCAGGACGGGAACTATCCCGTCAAGAGGATGCCATTCTCCTCGTTGCCAAGGAAAATAATCTGGTTAGCGTACCAGAAATCCGTCAACAACTCGGGTACGATTCCGATGACATCCGCGCAGTGGCAAACAAACTCGTTAGTGATGGGCTGCTCATATCAGTCGGGAAAGATACCTTCGCTATCGCAGACGAAAACGACCAACGCCTCGGGAATGGCGAGGATATAGCTGTCTCTCAGCCGATAGTCATGGAAGATAAGGATCTTCTGGAGCTCATTCCCGAAAACGGCGCCATCACCACTCGTGAGCTCGCCAAAAGAACAGGAAAATCCGTAGAAACCATCCGTCGAATGATTCGTCGACTAAGCCAAAACGGCGATATCGTTTCCATCGGCAAACAGCAAAGTCGACAGCGAAAATACACCCGAGCCCAGCAGTCGAACTAGCTGGGGCCGAAAGGTTCCGGCCTTTTGCTTTATCATGATGCTGGACTGTTGCCAATCTGCGCCACCCTGCACTCTGCCGAGTTTGCGACGGCAACGCGAAAGGACGGACGGATTATGGCAGCGCTTAGCGGCAAACGCGTACTCATCATTGGCGGGACTTCGGGATTTGGGCTGGAAATCGCGAAGAAGGCTCTCAGTGAAGGAGCCGACGTGACCGCAATCGGTCGCTCACCCGAGCATATCGAATCCACAAAGTCTGTATTGGAAGCAATCGTTGCGACGGCGAGCAATAACGCCAGCGTCAACGCACGCGCAGAAGTCGTCGCCCTAGATGCGACGGACCCGCAGCAGCTCACAAAATTCGTCGAAGCCATCGCGCCATTCGATCACGTCGTCTCCATGATGGGCGGCGCGATGGGCGGAGGATTCCTCGACAACACGGACGATGCCATCCGCGCAGCCGTGGACGGTAAGTACCTTACCGCGTTGCGCATTGCGCGCGTTGTACTACCACATATTTCAGCCGGTGGCTCACTGACGCTAACCGCCGGCGCCGGCGGCCGCCCATACAATGCTTCAGGCGCAGTACTGGGCAATCAGGCCCTTGAAACACTGGTGCAAGGCCTTGCCATCGAATCGGCACCTCGCGTACGAGTAAATGCAGTGGCGCCATGGTGGACGCCGACTGGGCTGTGGCGCAGCATGACGCCGGAGCAGCTCGAAGCACAAACCGAGCAGATGGCTGCAGCCAACCCGCTCAAGCGCCTCGGCACCATCGGCGAAGTGGCGGACACCTACCTCTTCCTGATGCGCAACGGATTCATGAACGCCGAAACCATCCACGTTGACGGCGGCGTCAGCGCGCTATAGCAATCAAAACATCGCAGCAATCACCGCGATTTTCTGGTCTTGAACGCCCCCTACATCGCGGACTGCGACGCGCTCGGTTCGTCCTCCACCAGCAAATACTCACCATTTTCCTTGTATTTGGGCCGCGGGTTCAACCGCTCCCCTGCCGCCTTGCCCTCCAAGCACACCCGATCGCCGGAAATCAGCAGCGTGATCTCCTCAGCCTTGCCGCGCTCCCCGACCTCACTGCCTGCGGGATAGGCGAGCACATCAATCCTGCGGTCCCATGCCACCGGGCGAAACAGCAGTGTTTTCACCGAAAAGGCAACATAAGTCGGCATCATACTGTCGTCATTGGGATTGCTGTGGTCATCGCCGCCAACAAGCTCATACCCCAGCTGATCGAACAGTACCGTCTCCACTCCGAGCAGATCATCCGGCATATGCCCGCGATGCCACAGCACAATCAGATTCGCCACTACGCGCGAAAGTACGAACGTCACGACAGCCACTATCGCCGCCTCGAATTTATGGTTTTCGAAGTCAGCGAAAAACGCATGCGTATACGGAATCACCCAAGAGACCGCGACCATAATCACCCAACAGGCAAAGAACAACAGCATCGACGCAATCCCGCTCGCCGGCCGCACGCGATTCCATGCGTCGCGCGCAGCACTTGCCCTGCCCTCAAACCAAGCTCCGTTGCCTGTGCTCGCACCTGTATCTGCACTCATAATCTAATTATGGTGGCTCATACTTTGGCAATCGCGCGGCGGCAGTAAATACTGCATGAATTCGCACCAAGGTTGACTATTCCACCGGCATTGTTGCTGTAGGCGGGACGGATCAGTATGGTGGGAAAGCCATCAAAGCGCGGGGAGGGAGATGCGATGAGTGCCGCCAACAGCAACCGTACGCGGAAACCTCGCAAATCTGCCAAACCTGAGAAGTATGCGCGCGGCACTCGGTCGTACACGATGTCGCATATTCGCGGCAAGGACACATCGATTGAAGTGCTAGTGCGCAGCTACTTGTTCCGTCGCGGCCTGCGATTCCGTAAGAACGACAAGCGCTACCCCGGTCACCCGGATGTGGTGCTGCCGAAATATCGCACAATGGTGTTCGTCAACGGCTGCTTCTGGCACATGCATGAGGGATGCACGAAGCATTCGATGCCGAAGTCGAACGTGGAATTCTGGACGGCAAAGCTACTGCGCAATCGTGCGCGCGACGCTGCCCAGCATGCCGAGTTGGCAGCGGCTGGATGGCGCGTGATTGTGGTGTGGGAGTGTGAGCTCGCGAAGTCCATGCGCGAGGAACGGCTGGGCAAACTGTATGAGCAGATTGTTGGCGGTGATAACACCGAGAGCAATCCGAACTTTTACTAGTACAGTAGTAAAACTCAGCGATACTGTGGGACTGTGTACTACCATGCTAGTACACAGTCCCACAGTTCTTGGCTGGGATTGATTGCCCGATACGCGCGATTATTTTGCCTGGCCCAGCGGATTTCAGCCCTTGCGCGCGAGCTGCACGGCAGTGCCGGAAGCAGTGACCATGAGCATGGAGCCGTCCGCACCGAGCACTTCGTAATCGATGTCGACGCCGACCACCGCATGCGCGCCCATCGCCTCGGCACGCTGCTGCATCTCGGCGATAGCTTCATTGCGCGCGTTCGTCAGTTCCTCTTCGTAGCCCTGGCTGCGGCCGCCGAACACGTTGCGCAAACTGGCGCCGATGTCCCGGAACATGTTCACGCCGGCGACCACTTCGCCGAACACAATGCCTTGATAGTTGGTGATGACGTAGCCGTCGACGGACGGCGTGGTGGTGACGAGAATCATGGTGGGCCTCCTTTGGCTTTTGTTCGCTGGTGCGAAGCGATCACACAGGCCAAATCGATGGCCCATTACTGCAATCCTATAGGCAAACGCGTTCAAACCGGCGAGCAGTCAGCCGAAAGGACCTGCATGTCGCAGGTAAGGTGGCGATTCACGAATTGGGAGCGTTTTTTCGCTGTCCGATTGTCCCGATTGTGCGATGCAACGTTTCAGCTCGCTACCGGGACAATGATTTGTGGCACGGAACCGCATTTCAGTGCATTTTGCAGTTCCGTGGCACAGTTCTCCGCGCGAACACGCGTAGCGAGCATCGCCCAATTTTAGAAATCCTTGGAATTCCGCCATTCTCCCAGTAAGGAATTTCGCGCTTCTCACCGCGCACACCAGAAAAATTGCCACGCAACTGCAAAATGCCTTGAAATGCAGTTCCGTGGCACAGAAATCTGCCACGATACCGCCAGAACGTACTTTTCGCTCTATCGGGACAAGAAAAGACCCTTACATATCCTCGGTCAAACCCGCATACTCATCCGCAGCTGCATCATCCCCTCGAAGTGCTGCCCGAAGTAGCGGAATCAAACCCTCAGGCACGAATGCAATGGACTTTACTTGCGGTGTATTCTCACGAAGCAGTTGTATAAGATCATCCCGCGAATTGATACTGGTTCCATCTTCTGTTTCCGCCTCCACCGCCTTGCACAACCAGCGAACATGCTCACCACCCGGCATAACTAATGTGATGCATGCTCCAATATGCATGTACATGATTCCCCCTTTTTACTAAATAGGCGTGCGCTGAAAGCCATATCTTTCATTGAGGCCAATCATGATCAGAACAACAGTTGCCAAATGCGTTCTATCGGTGAGATCCACGATCGATCTACAACGGATTCGAATGTCACCCGTTGTATCCTGGCTGCATGGATTCGGAACGCAAAATCATCAACGTTGTTGGGGCTGCAATCGTCAAAGATGGCACGGTGTTGTGCGCGCAACGTGGGACCGGCAAATCACTTGCGGGTTATTGGGAATTCCCCGGCGGCAAAATCGAACCCCATGAGACGCCACGGCAGGCGCTTCACCGCGAAATCGAAGAAGAATTACTGTGCGACATCGAAGTCGCCGACGAAGTATGCACGAGCGAATATGCCTACGACTTCGGCACTGTCCGACTCACCACATTCATCTGTCATCTGCACAACGGCTCTCCCCGTTTGACTGAACATACTGCAATTCGATGGCTTGCACCTTCTGCCATGCCTCAGTTGGATTGGGCTCCCGTTGATAGAGCAGCAGTCAGACTGATTGCAGCACGATCTTTTGCCACGAAGCAAACCAATGCATAAGTAGCCGACCAAACACTGCAAGTCCGACTCCAGTCACATTCAGTACATAGTTCAGAACATCCGAAAGCAGCACCATCATGACTGACGTAATGGCAACTAGCGCCCCGCAAAGCATGCAGGCCACCAACGCCGAGAACGACGATACCTCAGCCCTTGATATCAGCGCAGCCCCGCAGTCCATGCTCGAAGATGTCATCTCGGGTCTGATTCAGCCACAGCGCGACAATCTCGGCGAATATGCGCCGACGCTGATTGCCAACAGGCCGGGCCTCACCATGTACGACGCGCTCAATGAGGAAATCAGCGATAGTGACAGTTTTGACGTATCCGTGGCCTTCGTGTCTTCAGAAGCTATTCTGAGCCTGTTCGAGGCGTTCCGAACGCATCATCGGAATCAAAGCGCAGGAGCCCCGAGCCGTTTAATCACCTCCACCAAGAATCATTTCAACGATCCCAAAGCATTCTGGCAGCTGCTGCATTTGAAGCAAACCACCGGAGTCGACGTACGCATCTGGAACGAAAGCGATAGCGACGATCAATCCTCATCTGCGCAGGGCCAACCGTTCCACCCTAAAGGCTATGTGTTCGCCCGTCACATGAAAGACGGTCGTCCCTACTACAACCTGTACGTTGGCAGTTCGAATCTCACATCGTTCGCGCTAAGCCGTCAACGCGAGTGGAATCTTAAAGTCTCATCGCTGGCCGAAGGCAACCTCGTGGATCAGGTCCGCCAAGAACTCGACTCGCAGGTGGCAGATTCAACGCCACTTACCGAAGACTGGATTCGCCAGTACGAAGAGGATTTCAAACGGTATGCTCCGCCTCGCCAAGAAATCCTCAAATCACTCAACGGCAGAACAATCAAACCCAACAGCATGCAACAAGAGGCGCTGCGCAACCTCAAGAAACTGCGCGACCAAGGCGAACACCGCGCGATCATCATCTCTGCCACCGGCACCGGCAAGACCTATCTGTCCGCGTTCGATGTTCGTGAATACAAGCCCCAACGCATGCTGTACATTGCGCAACAGCAGCAGATTCTCACCAAGGCAATGGAATCGTACCAGCGCGTACTGGGATGCGATGAATCCGAACTTGGTCTCTACTCAGGCACTAGTAAGCAATCGGACCGCAAGTACGTGTTCGCCACCGTGCAGACCATGCGTCAGCCGGAAGTACTGAAGCAATTCGCTTCCAATGAGTTCGACTACATCCTTATCGACGAAGTGCATCACGCTGGCGCCGCGGGCTATCAAACCGTGATGGAGCATTTCAAGGATGCCGACTTCATGCTCGGCATGACCGCTACCCCAGAACGCACCGATGGCATCAACATTTTCGAGCTCTTCGGCCACAACATCGCCTACGAAATTCGTTTGCAAAAGGCACTAGACGAGAACATGCTGTGCCCGTTCCATTACTACGGCGTAGCTGAGTATCTTGGTTCTGACGACGACCCAGATCAGGCTGCACATCGTATTGATGTCGCATCCGGCGCTTCTGAATCAGATAACGCCCAACTCAAGTACGAGATATCCCAGCTCGCTACCGAGAAGCGCGTGCGATACATCATCGATAAATTGCAGGAATACGGGCAGTTCAATCTGCCGGTCACCGGTTTGGTATTCTGCAGTCGCCAGGAAGAAGCACATGAGCTTTCCCGACTGTTCAATCAACAGATGAATCAACAAGCCGAGCGGCCATATCGGACTGCAGCAGTCACCAGTAAAGATGCCAACGGGCGCGCAATTTCACAGGAGCAGCGCGAGGCATATATCAGGCAGCTATCAGATGGCAAGCTGGATTACCTATTTACCGTCGACATGTTCAACGAGGGTATTGATATCCCTGCGGTGAACCAAATTGTTATGTTGCGCAGCACGGAATCGAGCATTATCTTCACGCAACAGCTAGGCCGTGGCCTGCGCAAATTCCCGCATAAAGACAGTGTTGTAGTCATCGACTTCATCGGTAACTACAACAACAATTACTTGATTCCGGTGGCCTTGTATGGCAATACCGGCGACCGTGATCGCGCGCGCAAAAACTTGCAGCGTCAGTCGATTGGATTGTCTTCTATCAGTTTCGACCCTATTGCCAAGGAGCATGTGCTGAAGTCGCTTGATACTGCCGATTGGTCCGATATGAAGCGACTCTCTGAGCAGTATCGTCAAGTGCGGTATGAGCTCGGACGAATCCCCATGTTGGAAGACATTTATAGGCACGACTCCTCGCTACCGTTCACCATGGCTTCGAGAACAATTACCTTGACTTTGTTCGTTCTCGCGAGCGCAGCCTAAGCTCCAGCAAACATCCCGAATCCAATTTCATCGAGCAATTGGAGCCTGTATCTGAAGTAGAAGATGCGATTCTGAAGATGGCCACCGAGCTGCTACTGCCAGGATTGCGGCCTCATGAATTGGTGATCCTCGCTCAGCTGTGCGGTTTCGCACGGGAGAGTCTTGGAGCTGATGCCGCTGCGGATTGGAAGCCGGCAGAAGCTATCACACGCGAATCATTGATGGCAGCAATCCGCGAACAGTATCCGCAAGCCGATCTCTCTAGCACGCAGTTTGATTCCGCAATCAGCGTGCTTGATTACTCGTATTTCACCGAATCGAATCGCAAGCGCTTTGGTGGTCTGCCTTTGGTGGAAGCTATTGACAGTGAATCCGACAATCCAAGTTATCGATTGAGCGAGCAGTTCGTTGCTTTGCTCAAGGAGAATCGCACCTTCCGTATCTTCTTTACCGACACCTTACGTGTGGGCCTAATGAACTGCTCTGACATGTTCCAGGAGTCTGTAGAGAAGCAGCGCTCGTTTGATCGCGCGTTCCTGTATGAACATAAGTATTCCTTGGCTGATGTCATGCGTTTGTGCGGCTGGAAGAAGGAGAATACTCCACAAAATGTGGGCGGCTATCTGCTCGACGAGGAAAGCGGCACGATGCCGATTTTCGTGAAGTATGCGGCCAGCCAATATGAAGATGAATTCCTTAGCCCGCAGGAGATGAAGTACTACAGCAAGAATGGGCGCAGTCCGCAGTCGCGCGAATTCCGCTGGGCACGCGATGGCGAAGGTCCAGATTGGCAAGATACGCATTTCATTCCACTGTTCGTGATGCGCAAGGCCGAGTCCAAGGACACCAAGTATTACTACGTGGGTCGAGTGGCGGCTGTTGAGCATCCCACGCTTACCACGAAACCGGATGCTTCGGGAGAGAAATCGGTCAAGGTTACGCTGTCAACCTTGCGATTGGCGAGGCCGTTGGATCCAGAGCTGTACCGGCATTTGATTGGGTGAGCCATGCGCTGTTAGTTACGCCTCTCGCATGGATGCCCGCTATACACTTTATGCATCATTTTCTGCATCATCAGCTAGTTTTCTGCCTCATTTTGCGCGAAAATGAGGCAGAAAAGCTCTCCAAAGCGACCATATATAGCATATATGCTATATTGAGTGCATGAAGACAATTGCTGAATTGCGCGAGGAACGCATGCGTTCACATATCAGCCAGAGCGAAGCCGCGAAAGAAATGGGCACCACCCAATCAGCGCTTTCGCGCGCGGAGCGCGAAGGCAATCCGACGCAGGATTTCTTGCAACGCTATGAGCGCGCACTCGGTTCTCTACGCCCCAGCACATCTTCCACATCTAATCATGAAGATCGACCAGAAGGCGCATCATCTAGCAGCACTCTAGAAATCACTACGCTTAAACTCATCATGGCCAAGCTCGTTGAACGGTATGGTATTGAGGAAATGTATGTATTCGGATCCGTGGCAAGAGGAGAAGCACTACCCGATTCAGACGTGGACCTGCTATATCGATTTAAGCCCGACGTCTCATACACAGCACTAACATTGCAAAACCTTACCGACGATTTGGAATCGATGCTTGGGCGCAAGATATCGCTCATGTCCTATCCCGCGCTGCTTCGCAATGCACAGCGCAGTCGGGCCAGCAAACTCTTCCTTGACCACATCACTCCAGACCTGATCAAGGTAGCATGATGGTAAGCGAGCATAATCACTCAGACCAATCATTCCGCGACAAGATCATCCTTATCCGACTCGTAGAACACCTTGATCACGCCGTCGAGGATTTGCAACACGTCAATTCTGCAGATGAGCTGGAAGCCCATCGCATATTGTTTAATTCAGTCGCCATGGAGATGACTCAGGCGCAAGAGTGCGCACGAAAGCTATCTGAGGAGTGCCGCAACGCCATGCCAGATTTGCCATGGAATGATTTACGCGCATTGCGCAATATAATCGTTCACGATTATGACGAAGTAGACCCCGTGTCTCTATACAACACAGTTCACCAAGACGTTCCAGCGCTCAGCGCACAACTCCGACCATTCACGAAAATTTCTGATTAATCACCATCACCATCTACGGCGGGAATCCAAGCGGCGTAGCCTTGGGCCTCCATTTGCGAGCGCGGCACGAAACGCAAGGCCGCCGAGTTCATGCAGTAGCGCAGACCGCCGCGGTCGGCGGGACCGTCCTCAAACACATGGCCAAGATGAATCTGGGTTTCGGCAGTGCGCACTTCGATGCGGTCGCGGCCGGGGATGCGATGGTCCTCATGCTCGGTGAGCAGCGACCCCTTCAGCGGGCGAGAGAATGCCGGCCAGCCGCAGCCGGAATCGAACTTGTCGCGCGAAGAGAACAGCGGCTCGCCACTGACGATGTCCACGTAGATGCCGGGCTCGAATTCCTCGTCATACTCGTTGACGAATGGGCGCTCGGTTGCGGCCAGCTGCGTCACCGCGAACTGCTCCAACGTCAGATCCCAGATGCGCTCCACGTACTTCTGCCGGCGCTTCACGTTTGCGATCGCGGCAATCGGCACATGGCAGTAGCCGCCGGGATTATTGATCAGGTAATCCTGATGATGGGCCTCGGCAGGATAGAAGTTACGCAACGGCTCGACCAGCACGGCCGGGCGCTGCGGCTGACGATCCACCAGCTGCTCCAGCGCCGCTACATACACGGACTTCTGCGCATCATCCGTATAGAACATGCCCGTGCGATACTGCCGGCCGCGATCCTCGCCCTGCTGGTTCACGGAGAACGGATCAATCACCTCCAAGAACAGCAGCGACAACGTGCGCAGGCTCACCTGAGCCGGGTCGAACACCACTTTGACCGTCTCGGCAGCATCGGTTTCGCCCGAGCACACCTGCTCATAACTGGGTGATTCCACCGTGGACTGCGCGTAACCGACCGTGGTATCCACTACGCCATCGACGTTCTGGAAGTATCGTTCCAAGCCCCAGAAGCAGCCGCCGGCAAAGTAGGCGGTCTGCGTGTCAGGCTGTGCGGTGGCAGTCGAACCAGCGTCGACGCCGGCCACTGCGGCCGCACCTGCGGCCACGTCCACGTTATTCGAAGCATTCACGTTCTCACTCATATGCCTCACGGTACTCCTCTTCCAACAACCGCCGCTTGAATCGCCCATGGTTTGCCTACTGCCGCTATGCTCGCAGCGTCTTGAGCATGCCCGCCACCTCGGCCGGCGTAACGGACGGCACATAAGCGCGCATCACGGCAAGGCCAATCTGCGGCAAGGCTGCCGGATCCGGATAGCACACATAGACGGGCGCCTCAGCGGGCTGGAACTTGCGCTTGAAGTTGAACAGCGAATGGAATCCGTATGCCGGCTCCATCCAATCGGCCACAATCTGCAGCGCATGCTGCAGCATCTGAACGCCTTCAGTCTCGGGGCCGGCCTGCACATCAGCACCAGCATCGCCACCAACCGTAGCGCCCGCAACGCCCGCATTGTCCCGCTCCGGATTCATGCCCGCCAGCGGTGCGGCGGAGAGGCTCATGAACTCCACAGCCTGATCGGGATCAGCCTCGCCGGCATCGCGCAGGCGCTCGGCCATGCGAGCAATCAGGAACTCCATGATGCCGTTCGGACTGTCTGGACGATGCCGCATGAAGTCCAACGTCCAGCCGATGATCCGGCCATCGCGCCACGTAGGCAGCCAACTGGTGACAGCGAGCACGCGACCATCCACGTCCACAGCATACAGCAGCCGGACGCGCGGATCGCGCAATTCCTCGACGCCACCCAACGTGAACTTCATCTCCGGCAGCGCCTTGCCTTGCGCCCACTCCTCGGAAATGTCCTCGATCTGTTCGCGCACACCGAGGGGCGCATCAAGGAAGGTGGACTGCACATCAACAATCCCGCTGCGCTTGGCCTTATTGATGGCCGTGCGCACGTCCTGCCATTTCTTGCCGGTGGTCTTCCATCCGCGCGGATCGACCACCATCTCACTGCCGACCTCGACGGATTGCCAGCCGCCCGCCACCAGCCGATCGCGCTGCTCACGATGCACGCTGTAAAACACCGGCGAAAGCGACCGATCAAAACAGTACCGGGAGAACCCGGCAAGATCATCCATCCATTCGGCCGGGTCGCCAAAAGGCCCGGTGCAGGTCAGCGCAATGCCATTGAGCACACGATACGCCACCGCGGAACGGCCCGTGGGCGACATCCAATAGTCGTTGCCTTCCCACGTGGTCATAAAGCTCATCGATTCGCCGCCGGCCTCAACCAGCCGTCCCGCGCGAGCACGAGCGCGCTCATCTACGGCAGTTACATCGCCCAGCCAATGCAGCACCACGGCCAGGACCACAATCCAGAACACCAGACCCACACCCTGATAGACCAGCGAAGCGAACGGCGTGCGCGGCACAAACGAGAGCCGCATATGGCTCAGGAATCCAATCGGCAGGAAGCGCCCGGGCAGTTCAGCCATCAACGCCGATGCCGTGGCACGTGGCGAGAACTCCTCAGGACGCACCAATCCATACAGCAGATAGGCGCCCGCGCAAGCCAGCAGCGCAACAATCACCGCTCCAACGCCGCCGATGAGCCGACGCCACCCAACACGAATCGGGAAGTACCGGAGCGACACCAGAAGGGTGAACGCAAACAGCAACGATGGCAACGTGTTCGCCACGCACGCGGCAAGCGCTCCATGTTCAATCAGCACATCCCAACCATCATGCGTAATGCTCAGCGGCGTGATGAGATAGTAAGCCACCGCCACACCGGCGGTAAATATATTGATGGCGATGGTGAGCAAGGCGGCAAAACGACGCCCACGATACAGACCCCATGCCAGCAGCAAAGCGACAACCGTAGGCAGCAACGAGCGCAATACAGCACCCGGCATGGATGCGCGCAGCAAATCAAACTGCAGGAAACACCCGGTATGGGCAGCGCCGGCCAAGCAATGATCCAAGGTGCGCTCGTCCACTGACACCGGGCTCATCAGCAGTCCGATGGTGCTGAGTGGGCCGGCATGGTTATGGGACGTGATGGCCACGACCGGACCCAGCGCCAGCACTGCATCAATGGCTGCAAACATACGACGCGCCTCAAATGAGGTGCTGTGCAGCCAGTGCCAGCCTGTCTCCACGGGATCAGCAAGCTCAGCTGTGCTAAAACCGAACGCATGTGCGCGCGCCAGCCAGTATCCTGCCGCGTGGCCGATAAGCGCGGCGGCCAGAATGCAATAGTCACCGGGGTTGCCACTGTAGAGCAACGCCACAAGAATCGCCGCGTAGCCGATAAGCCGAATACGACGACGCCACAAGTGGCTGCATACGGCGCTGGCTGCCATCAACGCACCGATTGGCAACACCAAAGGACTCAACGTGAAGCTGATGCGATCGACGAAGCGAGCATCCTGGAACACCCAGCCGATCACCCAACACAGCCCAAGTCCCAGCACTGTGCCGGCCGCAGCACAAGCAATCGCCATCAGTACCGAGCGTCGAGCGCCCAGCCGCGCTTGTGCAATCGACAACATGACCAGCCACAACGCGGCGTCAATCGCCAGCTGCAGCACACCTCGCGCGAGAAACAGCGTGACAAGTAGTTTACTGAGATTGAATTCGGCCATGCTGGTAGCGAGCATATGCAAGGGGAAGGGCACCCCCGCGAGCGCAGCAATCAGCCATACCAGCAGATTCACCAGTACCAATGCTGCAGTGCACGCTACCGCAAACTGATGTTGGCGAACCCACTGGCGCGCATCGTTGGCGACATTACGCCAATCATTTGCCGCACTGGCGGTCTTGCCCGTCCTGCGTTGGCCTTCATGCCGAACGCGCGGTTCCTGCGTGCGCTGTTCTTCGCTCATTGTTGCGCCTCCTGCCGCTGCACATCCACTTGCGGGTAATCCTTTACCGCTTTCGTCATATCGCCGAGACCGGTACGTTGGCCAAACCAAGCGAGACCGGGCCGCCAGACAGCCTGCACGGCGTGCCAGTCGTGCCCAGTGCCGTGAATCATCACCGTGGTGACTTCCATGCCGGCTTTGTACGCGGCATCAGCGATGGTGTCCATGTTCTTGATCGCTTCGGTATCCTGCTCGCCGGCTCCCGCGAACAGCGCCTGGCTCGACGATCCAGTGGCCGCGATGGCGTTCACCGGCACCTGTGCGTCATACGCCGCACGATTGCCACCGAAATACGTGCGCACCATATTCTCGACGGACCCGCTGGTCGGCTTCAGCTCGCCATCCACCGGCAGCATGGCGCCATACAGTTCAGGATGGCGCGGTGCCAGCTGGGTGGTGCAGGTGCCACCTTGCGAGAAGCCGCCAATCGCCCACATAGCGGCATCTTTGGCGACCGGTAAGTGCTGCTTGGCCCAGTCGACCACATCCTGTGTCAGATAGGTCTCGGCTTTACCCTGCGTGGTGTCCGCGCACAGGCTGTTATGCGCGTCGGCACCGTTCTGATCCGGCACCACAACAACCGGAGCCAGACCATGATGAGATGCGGCATACGAATCCATCATCGCGGCGATGCCGCCGGCCGCCATCAGTCGCCCCGGACTGCCCGGCTGCCCAGCCAAAAGCTCCATACCCGGCAGCGAAGGCGTGCGCTTGGCCAGTGCGGCAGGTGGCAGGTATACCATGGTCCGTCGGGCTGCGAACTGCGATTTGGTATTGGGAATATCAACGGTCAGCACTTTGCCATGCGTTGGCACGTCAGCTGGCAGTGTTCCGGCTGCAGCGGCCTTGCGCCACTGCGCAACGGTCATTGTGGGCTTATGCAGCGTCACATCGTTGATTGACTCGTATGGCGAATAGCCCACGAGACTGCCCACGGTCTGGTATTCGCCATAAATGCCGTCCACGTGCAGTGCAGAGGACAGCAACGCCAGCGGAATCAACAAGGCAGCCAACACACGTTGTACGTGGTGCGTGCGCACAGTAGCAGCAATAGCGAATCCCATGCCGGCGAATCCGGCGGCAATGGTGAAAATCACTGCCCAGCCAAAAGAGACGCCAAACACCATAATCACATCGGAAATCAACCATGCGACTACCAAGCCGACGATTCCCGTGCCCACAGCCGCCACGACCGCCACTGGCAACGCGGGCATATGCGCAGATCCCTGAACCCCGCTGCCGGGCCAATTTTGACGGCTATCGCCGCTGGCACTGGCACTCGTCAAGGGAGCAACCGTGTCACGTCCATGAGGGCGCAACAAAGTCATGACCATCATCACCAGCAGGGCCACCGACACAATCGCGGTTAGTGTCCATATCGTCCACGGTAATGGACCTCGAACTAGAGAGATATCCATGAGCGTTCTCAGCACATGCGAATTAGTCATGCGACCCTCCCCTCGCATTCACGCAAACCGCGCGTAACAGTAACGCGCAATTCATGGAATATGGCCATATTTCATGGAATTTATCGGGAGTTCTCAAGGTTTCTTCAGGCTTTTGTTCAGAAGTGCATCAGGGGAATCTCGTTCATGAAGAACTGATTCCCTGATTCCCCAAACATCTATCTCGCTTGCGAGGGGTACATTCATAATCTTGCAAATATCTATCTGCTTTGCGAGGGGTACCTCGTCCGCAAAAGTGCAAGTATCTAGCGCGATATACCACCATTCATACTCGAACTTTTGCGGACGAGGTACCCCTCGCAAAGCAGATAGATGATCTCAGACGGCCGAAAGTACCCCTTGCAAGGCAGATACCACAAATTACACGCGCTACTACCTCTAATCACCCCATACTGGGGCATATGCTAAGCAGTATGACTAAGGCAACTCAAAATCAGCAGCGCAAGAAAGCAACTTGGTTGAAGGTTTCCGGGCCGAAGCAGGCACAACTGACCATTGCGGTCACGGCGGTTGCCGTAGTGCTTATTGCGCTGGGGATTGGCTTCTTTGTGAGCTGGGGATTGGCTGCGATTGCGGTGATCATTATGGTTCCGGGCGCGATTTCGCTGGCGATCATCGCCAAGCACCCGGAATCGACGGGCGGGCGCAGCATGCTCGGCATCTCCAACCCGGATACGCTGCTTGATCCGCTGCGCCGGCCTAGCGAGCGCCGTGGGAAATAACCGACCGTTTATTTGCGCGCGCTGACCAAGTAGTTCAGCACGGAACCGGCGGCAACGAGCAGCGCGCCCAACCAGAACGGCACGGACAAGGCCAGGCCGAGCAACGCGGCGCTGGCACCGGTGGAGAGCACCGGCGTGGCGTAGGATGCGATGGCCAAGCGTTCCATTGAACCGTGCAGAATGCCGTAACCCCAGCAGGCATAGCCGCCTGCAATCACCACTGCGGTAATCGCCACGAACAGCCACGACTTGAAGCTTGGCATCTGTGCCGGCATACCCTGACCGGACGCGAAGTGGATAATCCACAACGCCACGGCCACACACGGGAAGAACACGGATGTGCCATCCACGCCTTTGGACCATGCCGGAGTGAACACCGCATAAATCGACCATGCGAAAGCGCCCAGGAACGCCAGCACATACGGCAGTGGATTTTCTGCGATGTGCGCAGCTGCGGCGTGCCAGTCAAGCCCGGAATTGCCGCCGACCGCCAGCACTACACCGGCCGTCGCCACAATCGCACCCGGCAGTACCTTGAGTACTGCATGCTTGCGATGCGAGACGCCGGCCGCGAGCAGCACCATCATCGTGGGCCACAAATAGTTGACCAAACTCACCTCAACGGATGAGGTGTCGGTGGACGCCAAACCCAACGACAGCGAAATCGAGGATTCGTAGAATACGAACAGCAGGCCGCCGCCAATCAGGTATTTGCGCGGAAATTGCTTAAGTGGTGCAGGACGGCGGAAAATCAGCAGCAGAATGCCGCCGAACGTGTAAATCAACGCGGAGCCGAGCGTGGCGCCGAAGCCCTCGGAGACGATACGCACCGTGCCGGCCATGAAGCTCCACAGCACAATCGCCATCAGTCCTACGACGGTAGCACCCGAGGAGACCACATGACCGCCAGCCAGCTTATTCTCCGCCACGACAAACCCCTTCTATCCCCGTGTATTCCTCGGCCACTCTACCTTCTGGACACGTACAACACGTACAATTAGCGGCTCTGCGGAAAGGATGGTGCAACGAGTACGCGGGTCATCATTGGGTAGGCATCCTTGCCGTTCGTAAGTTCGCGTGGGCTCGCAATCACGCAAACATACGAACAAAAATGCCGGGCGAGGTATTGCCTCACTCGGCATTTTCTTGGCTATGTTTCCCGCCGCCCGTTAACTAGTCAGCGTAGAAAACGTAGAACGAGCAGCGCAGGGAACATCAGCTGCATAGGAACTCCGGTTCTTAACAACCCAGTCGATTGCCTCCTCGTTCGGAGGCTGGCTCGGCGGACAATGCCGCCGGGTCATATGCTTCACAGCTGAGCTTCAGAACGAAGTTCGATTGGACTGTCCGCTTAACGCGTCAGCCCTGCAAGAACGGACTTCGCTTCGCGAAGACTCAATCCAACCTTCGCTCGGCTACCGCCTCGCTCAGGCTGACGCTACGCACAGTCCACTGGACTGTCCGCTTAACGCGTCAGCCCTCAATCGCAATCTGGTGCTTGGACTCGACTTGCGGCTGAGCTTGCATCTTCGGAACTTGGATGCACAGCGTGCCGTTGTTGTAGCTGGCGTGAATGTCGGATTCCTTCACATCGTCGCCGACGTAGAAGCTACGAGAGCAAGAGCCCATGTAGCGTTCACGACGCAGCCAACGACCCTCATCGGAAGCGCAAGCGCACTTCTGATCGGAAGTATGAGCGTTCTCGCCGTTTGCGGACTCAGGAGCCTTATCCTCATGCTCGCTGCTGCGAGATGCGGACACGGTCAGATAGCCGTTGTTGAGTTCGAGCTTGATATCGTCCTTCTTGAAGCCAGGCATGTCGATGTCGACATCGTAGCCGTTGGCGGTCTCACGCACATCCGTGTTCATCATGTTCGCCGGCATGGCCGCAGCCACCTGGTTGTCCATGTTGCGCCAACCCTCAAAGAACGGATCGTCGAACAGATCAGAGAACATCGTGTCATTCATCAAAGCCGGAAACATTGCCATAATCGGTACTCCTCAACTAGGAGAGAACCTGTTTGGCTACCAACCGCCAGCCCCATGCAGGACCGACAGCGGTTATCGTTGCAGGCTCCGGAACCCTCTCGGGCTCTCAACCTTTGACCTTCACTTCGCCCAATTCCCGTGGGCGGCAATCATTCCGGAGTTTTACCCACAGTGAAATCACGCAGAGCCGAGATTACGAGCTGCAAACAGTGTGCGCACTTGACTGTAGGAATTTCAACACTGACTGTAGGATTTTGAACACTGACTGTAGGATTTTGAACGTATTTCGTTGAAATTCCTACAGTCAGTGCTCATTTCCCTACAGTCAACGTTCAAAATCCTACAGTCAGCTAAACTACGCGGAATATATGGGCGCTAACCTCGGAAACCACGCAAACTCACATCTGCTGAGCGTTTTCGATCAGCGCGTTCTTCAGGTCGGACTCAATCTGGCGCATCTTGACTTGCGCGGCCTCGCGGTTGGCCTTGCCTTCCTTCTGAATCTGCACGGTCTCCTTCAGGGTGGCGATGAGCTCGGAGTTGATTTTCTCCAACGTGTCGATTTCCACCACGGAACGCTGGTTGGCCTTCTCGGCGTCCACCGCACCCTTGTGCAGGGCGGCCGCGTTCTTCTGCAGCAGCTTGTTGGTCACGTCATCGGCCTTGTTTTGCAGATCCAGGGCCTTGCGCTGGTTGGACAGACCCAGTGCGATCACCATCTGGCTCTTCCACACCGGGATTGTGGTGGAGATGGTGGTGTCAATCTTGTCCACGATGGTCTGGTCGGCGTTCTGGATGATCTTAATCTGCGGCGCGGTCTGCAAGGTCACCACAGAGATGCGGTCAAGGTCGTCGAGGCGCTTCTCGAAGCGGTCCAGCTTGGACTTGAAGTCCTTCAAGAGCTGCGCCTGCATCGGGTCGCCGCTCTTCTGTGCTTCGGCTTCCAGAGCCGGCAGCTGGGTGGCACGGAAGTCGGCGAGCGCCTTCTTGCCGGCCAGCACGGTGATCTTCAGCTCGCGGTACTGCTGCGCATTCTGCGTGTACATCGTGTCGTACATCGAAATGTCCGCCACCAGGCGCGACTGTGCGGCCTCAAGCTTGACGATAATCTCATCGATCTGCGAATCGACCTTCTGGTAGCGGCGGCGCAGTTTATCGATGGAGACGGCCACCTGTCCCAAAATCGGAATCTTGCGGAATCCGCCGAGCTCGGCCTCATCGATGGTCACGAGCATGGTATTGAGCAGTTCGCCGGCCTCGCCTGTGTCTTTGGAGCGAGTTTCGGAGAGGATTTCGTCCGCGAATGTGGAAGTGGCGCGCTGGGCGTCCTTGCCGTAGGAGGATTCGATGCCTTCGCGTGTGAAGTCGATGCCGCCGGCGATTTGTGCGATCTGCTGCTGGTCGGCTTCGGGCAGTTTGGCAATCTGCTGGTCCGGGGTCAGTGCGGCGGCGGCCTGTGCCTCGGCGGCAGTGGGCACCAATGCCCCATTCGAAGCACCAGTGCTCAGCGCGGGGCTGGTGACAGCGGCGGTGTTGCCCTTGGCTAAATCTGCGAGGGTGATTTGTGTGGTCATTTGGATTCCTTTCGTAACGACTCAAGTCTGTGACTGCTCCCCTTTAGTCAGCTGCTACTGACAGCTCCCCCACCAGGAGGAGCCAGAGAGAAGAAAGAATTACTGTTGTAAGTCGACGCCTTTCAGGGTGTTGATGAGCTGTTGCATGGCGTCATTGTTGGGCAGTTCGGAAACAGCTGGAACCTGCTCAAGGGTGCCGGGCACGCCGAAACGCTTAATGGAATCGGTGCCGGCGAAGTTGGCTGCGCGGAAGCCGTGACGCTCCCATGCCAGCTTCTGCACTTTCTGGCTCTTCAGCACACTCAACAGCTTGGAGCCCTTGTCATCCAGCGCCATCAAGGTGTGTGTGCTCCACACGGTCGGTGTGGGGTAGACGACCACCACGTCATCCTTGATCTGCTTAAACGCATCCGGCTGGTTCACAGCCAAGTCCAGCAGCTGTGACTCGTAGCCCACCATCATCGGCTTCGAGCCCACGCCGAGCGTCAAGAACTGGTTGAAGGCGTCTTCCGACGAGGTTTCCATCCAGCCTGATTTGGCGAAAATCGCCTTGATTTTCTCGCCGTCGCGCGCCACGGAATCCGTGGTGGCCGGCTGTCCGCCGTTCATCACGGTGGCAATCAGCGCCGCGTATTCGTTGCCCGAGTTGGATTGCACCGGGTCAGTGGAGTCGATGCGGAACTGTCCGTAACCGTTGGCGTACCCCACATCCGTCCAAGTCTTATTGTTGACCATCGCATCCACGGCTTTGGCCATGTCCATGTGGTACGCGCCGGAATCATCCTTGGTGATCAGCCCGCTGGACACCAGCCCTTCGGCCACCGTCTTATGCGTATACAGCACAATCGGCGAGTTGAAGACAATGTCGCTCTGCGTGGCCTTCACGCCCTTGGCCTTGCCATATTCCACGGCCGCCCTGGAAGAGGGGAACAGGTAATCCATGCCCTTGGTGTCGGCGTCCATCATGGCCAGCGACCCGGCCTTGCGGTAGTCGATATTGAGGCCCTGCTCAGCGGCGAGCGCCTTGAACTTCGCATCGTCGAACAACCCGATTTTCTCGCCGCCCAAATAGCCGTTCACGCTGACTTGCTCCACGGGGGCGGCGGGCTTCGGCTGGGCTTGACGCCAGACCAAAGTGCCGCAGATTACTGCCACTACCGCCAGTAGAGCAATAAGTCCGATGATTTTCGATTTCGATAGTTTCATTCCTGCTCCTGCCGCCCTTCTGCCGGTTTTTGGGCCGGCTTGGACCGCACTGGTTCCGGTTCTGGCTGGTTCACATTCGCCCAGCTCAGTCGGTCAAACTGTTCCAATTGATCCGATTGCTCCCGCTGATTCGTCAGCTGAGGCTGCGCACTATGCCGTACTGACTGTTGCGCCGACCGCTGAGATTGTGCCGATGATTGCGTCGCGGCATCATACCCATCCATGCGCGCCAAGCGCTGAATCGCATCGGAATCAGCTGCGATACCCAAGGTTTTGGCACTGACTGCGCGGCTGAGCTCGCCAGCCGCGGTCTGTTCGAGCACCTGCAGCGCCTCAATGGTTTCCGTGCGCGCTTTGGCGATCTGATCGCGCGCGCCCGAGCTTTCCACGTCCACATAGGAGCGCAGCAGCTGTTCGGTCTGCTCGCCGTACACGGTGATGTAGTGGCGCAATGTCTGGTAGGCGGAGGTGTCGCGGGTCACGTAGTTCACCAAATCGCGTGTGGCCACGATGAAGTCGTTGGCTTCCGAGCGCACAGCTGGATCGCGTACCTGGGATGTCAGAGCCGAAATCGAATGCAGACGCGTATTCGCGCCATCGATGGCATCCGCGGCCTTCTGACCGTTCGGCAGCGCGGAGGCCAGCATTTTGCCGATTCGCCGTTCCGGCTCGGTCAGTGTGGATACGGCCACATAGCCGAGGCCTGCCAGCACCACGGCCACACCGGCACCAACCACGCCGCCGCCGGCCAGCCAGAAACCGAAACCGGCGAGCGCTAGCCCGGCTATGAATCCACAGATTACTTGGAGCATCAGTTGAACCCCTTGACCTGGCGGAACACGGAGGCGAGATCACCGGAGCGGCCATCGAATACCTTGGCGTTGGTTAAGGTGGCGAGCGACTTCAGCTGGCTGGGGTCGGCGTCGCCGAACATGATGGAGAAGACCGGCACGTCGCGGCCGTTGTATTTGTAATCAGCTTCGAACGCTTTCTGATCATCGGTTACCGAGCGGCCGTCGGTCATCAACACGATGGCCGTGGTGTATTCAGTGGAGTCCGCCTCATCCGGCAGCTGCTGCAGCGCTTCTTCAAGTCCGCGATAAATATTGGTGCCGCCACTTGCTTCGGTGGCCTGTGCATCATTCAGTAATTTAGCGGTGTCGGTGCCTTCAGCCTTAATCGGATTATGCGCCTCGGATTCGAATGGGATGAGAATGTTCACATCGCCGTCCGCGGGCTCGATGTAGGCGGCCTTGGCCTGGGCCTGATTGAGTGCGGCGTTGAGACCCTTGACCACGCCATCCTTGCCTTCACCGGACATGGAACCGGAGTAATCGACCACCCATACGGTCCAGCTGGGCTTGCGTAGTGCGGTCTGGTAGACGTTGAGCGCGCTGTTGATCACGGATGCGGTAGGCAGCGGAATGGTCTTGAGCGCGGAGGCGTCGGTATTGATGCCCCATTCGGCGCGGAAAGACTGCTGCACTTGGGAATCGGAGGAGTAAGCGAGTGCGCCGCCGAGTCCGGTGCGGCGGCCCGCGCGTTCGAATTCAAGCTTGGAATCCCTGGAGCTCAACGCCTTGGCGAAGGAATCGAACGCATCCTTGAGCTTCTGGCCACGGTCCACATAGCCGAGCGGCGAATCGGAGACCGCGATGCCGTCGGATGGATAGACGGCCACGAGCGGGTCATGGCCATTCTTGGTCAGAGCCTTGTCGGCCTGAATCACCAAGGATTCATAGTTGACCATCGAATCGAAACGGTCGGGATTGGCCACCACCATATCTTTGAGCCAGTCCGAGGAACCGGAGGAGCGGTCCACACCGGAGAGCAGTTTGGCCACGGAATCCTTGAGCGTGGCGTCGCTCAAATCCTGGTCGCTTAAAGGCTGGTCGCCGCCGCGCAGCGCGGTCATAAAGGCCAGATAAGCGGAGGCGCCTGAGTTCGATTGGGTGGCGGAAGTCATCGAGAATTTGAGATCACCATTGCTGACTGCAGAGAGAATGTCCGCAGTGGAGACCGGCTTGGTCTTTCCTGAGTCATCCGCCCAGCCGAGGCTAATCGCTTTGGATTTGGCGATGCCGAACACGATAGGCGTGGTGGATGTGCTGGTGGCGTCCTTGACGATGTGCTTGGTGTCGCCCATCGAAATCCACATGGAGGAGGCCGGCCAGACGGCGTCATAATTCTCGCCACCGTTCTTGAGCGCGTTCATGATGTCCAGCGAACCCATGTAGTGCATGGTGATGGCCACGTTGGATTGATCGGCAGCCTTCTGGATGGCGGCGGCCACTTCCTTGTTCTCGGAGCCGGAAGCAATATTGAGCGTGGCAGTCGCTCCCTTGCCGCCTGAGGGCTTGAACGTTTGGACGTTGGCGTTAGCGACATCCGAACCGTCATCTGAATTTCCACCCAAAAGATTGGACGAGCAACCGGCTAGTGCAAGCGCGCCGGCGCATACTACTGCCGCAACCGCTGCGGCGCGGCGACGAAGAGAAGAGACAATGCCCATAATTCCATTCTTCTCCCGCCTTATAAAGAGGGCTATACCTCAAGGTGACAGAAAAATGAACTCTAAATGAAGAACTACACTCAGCTACGTAGTTAATAGGAAGCGCTGGCGATCATCGGGTCGTCGTAGAAGCTCAGAATCTTCTCCAGATACGGCTTATAGGTGCTGTTCGGCATCGAGAAGATCTCATGGCGCGACTCGGGGAATCGTACCAATGTCGCTTCGCCGCCACCGTCTTTGACCAGTTGGATGAACTTATTCTGCGGCTTGTTCAGCACCCAGATATCGTGGCCGGATTGGAAGAGCAGAACCGGCGTCTCCACTTCCGAGCAGGCGGATGGCTTCAGGATCGCATGGTTGAGCTTCAACGCCTGACGCACCCATTCGAATGCCGCGCAATAGGTCTGGTATTCCGGGTTTTCGCAGCGCAGTTTGAAATACCAACGTTCGCGTGCCTCGGATGCGCCTTCATTGCCCTTCATCGAAAACTCGGGGGTGAAATCACTTTGGCCAAACACACGCTTCTTGCCAAAGCCCAGACCGCACAAAGCACCCACGAGAACTCGGGCCACGTTCAACGGCATGCCGGTGGCAGGAGCGATCATCGGCGCGGAAAGCACGGCCTTATCGAACAGGGTCGGATACTGTTCGAGCACCGCGGCACCGATGCCGCCGCCCATCGAATGGCAGAACAGATTCAACGGCATGCCGGCTGCGTACTGCTGACCGATGGTCTGGGCGAACGCAGCCAAATCTGCCACATAGCGCCGCCAATCATCAATCCACACCATGCAGGGGTTTTCGACGTCGCGCGCGGACTTGCCGTGGCCGCGATGCTCCAGTACGCACACTGAGTAGCCGGCGAGCAGGAAGTACCAGACGAGTTCGTCGTATTTTTCGGCGAACTCGGTAAAGCCGTGGCTGATCACGATGGCACCGCGGAATGTGGCGGTGGCGCCCTCCTCGCGGATGGCGTCGAACTTGCCGGCGTCGTAGCACAGGTAATGCAGCTGACCGGATCGGCCGCCCGTGTCCATAAGTCCGGAAAACGGTTCAAGGCCGGCCGCCCGCTCGGCGGCGGAGGGGTCGAACCAGCCTTCATCGCGGCACTGTTCGAGTGCCGGCAACACGGTGTTGCGCATGGTTTCGGCGTATTTGTTTTCGTCGATCATCGTCAGCTGCATGCCCCTATCTTAAAACCTTCCGCTTTAGGTCAGGGCATCCTTGAGGAAATCGCGCTGGAGTATGAGCAGGTTCTCAGCCACGGTTTCGTCGTTGGTCATGTGTGTGATGCCCGTCAGCGGCAGGAAGGTATGCGGGCGACCGGCAGCCATCAGCGCCTGCGAGAGCCGCAGGCTGTGTGCGATGGTGACATTGTCGTCGGCAAAACCGTGGATGAGCATCAGCGGACGTTCCAGCTTCGGCGCATCCTGAATGATGCCGTTGCGGCGATATACCTCTGGGTCGAGGCCGAGGTATCGCTCGGTGTAGTGGGTATCGTAGAGCGTCCAGTCGGTGGGCGGAGCGCCGGCGCAGGCGGCCTTGAACACATTCGGCGCGTCAAGTACGGCGAGTGCGGAAAGGAATCCGCCATAGGACCAGCCGATCATGCACACCTTGTCGAGGTCGGGAGCGGGGATACCGGCAGCAGCTTCACCGGCTTCGTTGAACTCGGCAATCGCCTCGGGCAGCGCGTTTACGGCCTCGATCTGATCGGCAAGCGTCACATCCTTCATATCCTCGAAGATCGCGCGATCCCATACCGGGCCACGGCCGGTGGTTCCGCGACCGTCCGCCGTGACCACCAGGAAGCCCTGGTCGGCCCACCACTGGCCTTCCCAATAGAAGGACTGCGCATCCACAACCTGCTGGAAGCCAGGGCCACCATAAGGCTTCATCAGCACAGGCAGATTGGCGGCATTCGCATACGGGCTCTCCGCGCTCGGCGCGATGATTGCGGTGTAGAGGCGGTGTTCGCCAAGGCACGTGAAGTGCACGTTCGGCGTGAAACCGGGTTCGTCCGCATAGTTGGCGATGGTGGCGATGCCGCCGTGCGATTGCGGCAACTTGCCATGCAATACGGCATCGGCAACCGCATCGGTCACTTGGCCGGATGCCACCACATGCGTCATCTCCACCTTGGCGTGCTCCAGGTCACGGCCGGTGATCACCATGCCGCACTTGCCCGCAGACGCCGTCCACACACCGGGACGAGTCGTGACCGGGACCGCTGCGCAACCGGAATCATCACCATAAGTGCCGTTGTAATCGAAAAGCACCACATCGAAGCTGCGTGCATCGTGCTCATCTCCGCGCCCGGCCCAGGCAGCCGGCACTTCAGGAGCCAAATCAGGCTCACGCTGCACCACGGCCATCACTTCGGAATCATCCACGCTGAGTACTTCGCGCACATTCCAGCCGGCAGGCGTGAACGGGCGGCCGTCCACGGTCAGGCGGTTCGTATCCGCCTCCATATCGTTCAGCGAGCACACCAGATGGCCACTCGGCGTATAGGCGGGGGTGCCAGGCACCAAGTCAATCCACTGATCGTTCGTGTGCTCTTCAAGGACGCGCGTCGCACCAAGCTGCGGAGCATCACCTTCATCTGCCAAGTCAGCGACATCGCCGGAATCGATGGCATCGGCGACGGTCAGCTGAGCCCAGGCCGCGGCAACAGGCTCCTCCAATGATTCCGGCTCCTCGGCGGCGGCCACAGCGACTTCGAGCACCTGATCGGCGGTTTGACGGCGGTTCTGCACCAGCACCAGCGGGTCGTGGCCTTCCGCCCAGTTCACGGCGGCCACGTATTCGTAGGCTTCACGGTCCCAGTCCACATCGGCGTTGGCGGTGATGCCGGCATACCGGTCGTTTTCGTCAAAAGCCAGGGTGATCACGGTCAGATACACGTCGGCGTTCTGGGTCAGCGCACGCGGGTAACGGCGGCCGACTGCGGCATGTTCGGGATCCGCCGGGTCGCTGATGTACCAAGTCGGCTCATCCGCGGTATCGAAGGATTCGAACAATACATGGCGGGAATCCGGCGACCACCAGAAGCCGTCATACCTATTCATTTCCTCGCCAGCCACGAATTCGGCCAAGCCGATCTTCCATGTGTTCTCGGCCGGCTTGCCGTCCTCGTCTTCAACACTAACGCCGTAGATGGCGGTGATGCGGTCGGTAGAAGCGTCATCCCAATCACCGATATCGACCAGCATCAGATAGGCGCCGGTGGTGTAAAGCACGTGCTCGCCATCCGGTGCGATACGCGGATTCAGCACCGGCGAATACGTGGAGGGATCTTCATCCAGCCATGCGCCGGCCAGCTCGCGGGTGCGGGCCATAGGGATCTCAATCGCGGCTTCGACGGCTGCGCCTTCTTCGGAGCCTTCCTCAGCCCCTTCGGCAGCGCTCACCGATTCAACGGCATCCTGCCAGTTGATTTCAGTCAAGTACAGGCGGCCGTTGATCGTGAAGACCACACGATCGCCGGCATCATCCACCGAATAGCTCACGATGCCGGTGCCGCCTTCGCGCGCGCGTTCGCGGCGGGCGCGCTCCTCGGCAGGCACGTTCTCGCTGTCCGCATCAGCACCCAGCAGTTCGCGCGGATCGGCGAGTTTGGTCTCATGATGCTCGCCGGCGGCGTCGAACCAGCTCAACCAGAGTGCCGTCACCAGATCCTCCGGCCCATCGGAGCGCAGGAACAGCGCAGATGAACCGTCTCCTATAACTTTGGCCGAGCGTGGCGCACCGCTCGTGAAGCGCAGGGTGCGGGCCTTGCGACGAGGAAAATCCTTGATTGCTTCATTGATATCAGTCGTTCCACTCATGCCTTACAACTTACGCGCCAACCAAGTCATGCACCCATGCCACGCCGCGCAATCCGAGTGGCACCTCACCCAATTTCATGTGGCATATCGCACAGCATCAGATGGCGCGAAGTGGTGCGCCGCGCCCATACGCGCCCTAAATCAACCCCGAATTTTTGTAAATTCTGCACTCATCATGCCTGAAATGGCTGTATTTTTGCACCATATTCCCACGGCCGCGTAGGATAGGTGACGATTAGAAAGGGAGGACTATGAGCGTTCTCGACCGTTTTGAAAAAAGCGTGGAGGGTGCAGTCAACGGAGTGTTCGCCAAGTTCGGCTCCAAAGATCTGCAGCCTGTTGATCTCTCCAGCGCCCTTGAGCGCGAGATTGACGCGGAAGCCATGCCGGTGGGCCGCGACCGCACGGTGGCCCCGAATGAATACCGTTTCAAGCTCAGCACCCCGGACTTCGACCGTATCGAGGCATGGGGCAGCGAGACCTTGGCCAATGAGCTTGCCGATAACCTCACCGAATACGCCAAGAGCCAGCATTACGCATTCGTTGGCCCTGTGGTGGTGATCTTCGAAGAGGATCTGAACCTGACCAAGGGCAACTTCAACCTCACTTCCGAATCCGTGCAGGGCAACGCCGTGCCCGTCACCACCGACGCGCAGGCTGAAGACAGCCCGGTGCTCGAGGTCAACGGCAACCAGTACCTGCTCACCAAGGAAAAGACCGTAATCGGCCGCGGCTCCGGCTGCGACATCGTGATTGATGATCCGGGCATCTCCCGTAAGCATCTTGAGATCGACATCACGCCGAACGGTGTGATCGCACGCGACCTTGGTTCCACCAACGGCACGTATGTGGAGGGCCATCAGGTGCCCGCCGCCACGCTGCTCGATGGCAACACCATCACCATCGGTCGCACGCGTATCCTGTTCTGGGCTTCCGCTCAGGCGCAGGAGTAGCCCCGAGCGCCCGCTCAAAGGTCGTTGCCATGACCGAATTGACTTTCGCCCTACTGAAGTATGGTTTTCTAGCCCTACTGTGGGTCTTCATTTGGCTGGCGGTTCGTTCGCTGCGTCAGGACATCGAAACGTTCAGCCCGCGCCCTTCTCGTTCTCGCCGTCGCCGCGAGCGTGAGGCGCACAAGGTGAAGTCCGAGGCACCCCAGGTGCCGGCCGCCCGCAGTTCCGCAGCGCCCGCTCCAGGTCGCCATACTCAGCAGCCTACGTTGTTGGTGATTATCGATGGCCCGTTGGCCGGTAGCTCCGTGCCGCTTGCCGAGTCTGAAATCACCTTGGGCCGTGCCGCCTCGAATACCGTGGTGCTTGACGATGAATTCGTCTCCTCCCACCATGCCCGTGTCTATTTGGATGCCGCCTCTGGCCAGTGGGCCATTGAGGATCTGCACTCCACCAACGGCACTGTGGTTAACCAGCAGCGCATCAATCGTCCGACGATTCTGCCTGCTCGTATTCCCGTGCGCATCGGTGCCACAACCTTCGAACTGAGGTAGCCGCATGCCTAATTCCGCCGCTTCACAACCGCTGTTCTTATATTCCACCACTGTGTCCGACGTGGGCACGGTCCGTGCGAATAATCAGGATTCCTCCTTCGCCGGCGAGCATCTGATCGCCATTTGCGATGGTATGGGCGGTCATGCGGGCGGCGATACGGCTTCCACCATTGCCATCCGCTCGCTCGCCCATATCGAACAGGACGATACCGGCGGCGACGTGCAGGTGATCTCCAAGATGATGGAGACCTCCGTGATGGCCGCGCATGACGCCATCGTGGGCAAGGCCAAGCGCGAACGCAAGCTTGCCGGCATGGGCACCACGGTGACTGCCGTGGCCTTGGTCGCCGGCTACTGGGTCATCGCCCACATCGGTGATTCGCGCGCCTACCTGCTGCGCGACGGTCATCTGAGCCGCATCACCAATGATCACAGCTACGTACAGCATCTAATCGATACCGGCCGCATCACGCCTGCTGAGGCGAAGAACCACCCGCAGCGCAACGTGGTGATGCGTGTGCTCGGTGATTTCGACATCGATCCGCACCCGGACATCTCCATTCGCCGAGCCCATCCGGCAGACCGTTGGCTGCTGTGCTCCGACGGCCTGTGCGGTGTGCTCGAGGACTCGACGATCGAAGAGACGATGACCACGCTCTCCGATCAAGGCGAATGCGCGCAAACCTTGGTGCAAATGGCCCTGCGTGCCGGCAGCACCGATAATGTGACGGCCGTGATCGCCGACGCCACGCTGGCGTTGGATGCCGATGCCTTCGACCTGCCGCATCAGACGCCGCTGATCGGCGGTGCCGCAGGCAATAGCTTGGAGACGATCGCCGATATCGTCAATGAACCCGTGGCCACCGCGCCGGCATTGCGTGTGGATAATTCCCCGGCCCAGCGCGCGGCCGCATTGATGCAGCCGGCCAGCGCTCACGACAACGCTCCCGCTCAAGGCACGGCCGAGCCGTCCGGTGCACGTGTGGCGCAACCGTCCGCGGTGCGCGAGGAAACCGGTGAGCGCGCAAACCCCGATACCGGCGAAATCCCGGTGGTGCAGCGTCCTGATGGCCGTATTTCCGCCGACCCCAACGATCCGGTGGTGGCGCAGGCCATCCGCAAGGAGCAGGCGCAGCAGACCAAGGCCACGCATGTCAAGAAGCGCAGGATTCGTGTGGCATTGATCTTCACCGTCATCATCGTGCTCGCCGCACTGTTCGGCGTGGGCGGCGGCACATATTTGTGGAGCCAGACCCGCTATTACGTGGGCAACAGCAACGGAAAGGTTGCGATCTACCAAGGCGTGCCCACCAATATCTTCGGCATGGAGCTCTCCCACGAGGTGAGCAGCACCACGATTTCGCTTTCCGAGCTGCCGCAAACCTGGCGTGACCAAATCAACCAGGGCATTGCCGTGGATTCGTTGGAAGAGGCGCAATCCCATGTGGGCATCATTCGCACTGAAATGAACAAATTCCTGAAGCAGCAGGAGGACGCGGCCAAGAAGCAATCCGGATCGTCTGATTCCTCAAACGATTCCTCGTCCAATTCCTCCGATAATTCCTCGAGCTCCAACAGCTCCGATCAGCCGAACATCGGTGCGGCGAATGACGCCGCCACAGGGGGCAATCAATGATCGTCACCCGCTTACGCCAGATTGGCCTATTGCTTGTCGCTATGGCCATCAGCGCAATCGCCATTGTTCAGATGTTCGAGCGCACCACCAATGCGCTGCCAGCGGACTATCTGATGATATTCGGCATCGCCACTGTACTGTTTCTGGTGCTATGGAGCTTAATCGTGCGCTTCCAGCCGTACGCCAGCCAAGTGATTGTGCCATGCGTACTATTGCTCACGGCCATCGGCGTTACGATGATCGCGCGCATCGATCAGAGCCTTGACACCACAGTGGCCAAACGCCAGCTCATGTGGCTGTGCATCGCCCTGGTGCTTTCCGCACTGATCATCGTGTTCCTGAAGGATTACCGCGTATTGCGCCGATTCTCCTATGTATCGATGGTGGTGGGCCTGGTATTGCTGCTCTCCCCGATGCTGCCGGTGCTCGGCCAGGAGGTCAACGGAGCGCGCATCTGGGTGAAGATTCCCGGTCTTGGCTCATTCCAGCCGGGCGAATTCGCCAAACTGTTCCTCGCGTTCTTCTTCGCCGCGTACCTGTTCGATCATCGCGATCAGCTGGCTGTAGGCGGCAAGAGGATTCTTGGCCTGCAACTGCCGCGCATCAAGGATCTGGGCCCGATTATCGTGGTGTGGATCGCCTCGATGGGCGTGCTTGTCATGCAGCATGATCTGGGTACTTCCCTGATGTTCTTCGCCATGTTCGTGGCGATGCTGTATGCGGCGACCGGCCGTAAAAGCTGGATTGTGATTGGTCTGATCGCCTTCGCCGCCGGTGCGGTGATGGCCGCCAGCGTCTTCAGCCATGTGGGCCAGCGTGTGGATGCCTGGCTGCACCCGTTCAGCAACGAGCAGTACAACATGAAGGTCGGCGGCTCCTGGCAGCTGGTCACCGGTATCTTCGGCATGGCTTCGGGCGGTATGGTCGGCACTGGTTTGGGCCAAGGCCACCCGGCGTTGACCACATTCGCCAATTCCGATTTCATTTACACCGCTTTGGGCGAGGAACTAGGCTTGACCGGAGTGCTGGGCATTCTCATGCTGTACTTGATCATCATCGCCTCCGGCTTCATCGCGGCTATGAAAATCAAGGATGGTTTCGGCAAGCTCCTGGCCTCCGGACTGGTGTTCACGATGGCATTCCAGGTGTTCACCGTGGTCGGCGGCGTGACGTTGGTGATTCCGCTGACCGGTTTGACTTTGCCGTACATGGCGGCAGGCGGTTCGAGTCTCATCGCCAATTACATTCTTGCGGCTTTGCTCATCGTCATCTCCGACGCGGCCAACCAGCCTGAACCTGAACTCACGTCCAAGGAATTCCAGTACGAGGCATTGGCTGTACTGCGCGATAAGGAACTTGAGGAACGCGCCCGGGCCACGGAGCCAATCGCCCGCCCGCGCACAGCTTCAGCCGAGTCCAACCGATATGGGCTTGACGATTCGGATGGCGAGATCGTGGACACCACACGCCGCGCTCCGGAAACCGCCCCCAACACGCGTGACTTCGACGAATACACCGCGCCCACCGGCACCATGCCGCCCATGCAATACGGCCAGTTCGCCGTGCCCTCCGAGGTCGCACATGCCGAGCACGCGGCTCACGCAGCGCATGCCGCAGCCATGCCTCCCACTCCGCCGATGCCTCAGATGCCCGATGTTCCACCGATTCCACCGGTATCCGCATCCGGCTATTCCACTGATTCCCAATCCGCCCATCACGGTCCACGACATGGAGGTGCACGCGCATGAATAAGTATCTGCGTCAGCTGTTCACCGCCGTCGTATGCCTGTTCGTGGTACTCGGTCTGTCTTCGTCGATCATTATGGCCGTACGAGCCAATTCGCTGAACAATGACTCGCGCAACGCCCGCTCGCTGTACCATCAGCTCGGTGCATACCGCGGTGCGATTCTGGCTTCGGATGGCACAGTGATGGCGCAATCCGAGCCGGTGAACGATGCGTTCAAGTATCAGCGCACGTATTCCAACGGCCCGCTGTATGCCCCCATCACCGGTTTCTTCTCCATCAACCAGACCGCCGACCGCGGCTTGGAAGCCTCCCGCAGCATGCTGCTCAACGGCGAAGCCGATTCCCTGATTTGGCAGCGCGCCAAAGCCATGCTGACCGGCAGCACGAACCAAGGCGCTTCCATTGAAACCTCCATCGATCCGAAACTGCAGCAGGTCGCCTACGACCAACTCAGTTCGCGCGATGGCGCAGCCGTGGTTCTGGAAGCCAAGACCGGCCGCATTCTGGCCATGGTGAGTACGCCCAGCTATGACCCGAACCAGCTGGCCACCCACGATGCCACCGCTGCAGCCAAGGCCTACAACGATCTTGCCGCCGGCGAAAACAGCCCGCTGATCAACCGCGCCACCTCGCAGCTCTACCCACCAGGGTCCACGTTCAAAACCATCGTGGCATCCACCGCACTGGAAACCGGCGACTATCAGCTCGATACGCAAATTCCCGCAGGCACCACCTATACTTTGCCTGGCACTACCACGCAGTTGCCGAACGCGGCACCGCAGGCCAACGGCACCGACGGCAAAATCACACTGCAAAACGCCGTGGCATATTCGTCAAATACCGCATTCGCACAGCTCGGTGTGGCATTGGGCGAGGACAAGGTCAGCGAAATGGCCACCAAGCTCGGTTTTGGCAGCACTATTACCATCGACGGCACCAATTCCACCGGTACGCCGATGACGGCCACCGCTTCCACCTTCCCGTCAGGAACCACTCCTGACCGTCTTGCGTTGGCCTCCATCGGTCAGGGTGACACGAAGGCCACGCCGCTCCAGATGGCCATGGTGGCCCAAGCTATTGCCAATGACGGTAAGCTGATGCGCCCTACGATCGTGGACCGCGTGCGTGCTTCGGATTTGTCGGTGATCAATCAGACCACACCGCAGACCATGGCCAAGGTGTTCAGCAAAGACACCGCGGATAAGCTCACCACCGCCATGGAAAGCGTAATCACCGAAGCCAATCCCTCACTGGCGATTAACGGCATCAAAATCGCCGCCAAAACCGGTACCGCTCAAATCGGCGTCGATAACACCAGCATCGACGGCTGGATCATCGGATTTGCGCCTGCGGACAATCCGCAGATCGCAGTGGCGGTAATGGTACACAATACTGATCTGCTCGGTTCGCTCGCCGCTGGCCCGATTATGCGTGCGATTATTCAGGAGGCTCTGCAGCAATGAAACTGATTGAAGGACAGCTCATTCACCGCCGCTACCGCCTCGATGCTCGCTTGGCGCAAGGCGGTATGGGCGAAGTGTGGAAGGGCTATGATATTCAGCTCGGCCGCCCGGTGGCCATCAAGGCATTGCGTTCCGATGCCACGAACGCCGAGGCCAAGCTGCGCCGTCTGCGTGCAGAAGCGCATAATTCCGCCAATCTCGCACACCCGAACATCGCCGCCCTGTTCGAATACTATGAGCACGACGGCATCGGCTTCCTGATAATGGAATACGTGCCATCCAAGTCACTGGCCGACCTGTTCCACGAAAAAGGCGCCATGGATCCGATTGAACTGCTGCCGATTCTGATTCAGACAGCGCGCGGCCTGTTCATTGCCCATTCGCATGGTGTTATCCACCGCGACGTGAAGCCGGCCAACATCATGGTGTCGGATACCGGCGAAGTGAAAATCACTGATTTCGGTGTGAGCTACTCCACCGGTCAGGGTCAGATCACCCAGGACGGCATGGTGGTGGGTACCGCGCAATACATCTCCCCCGAGCAGGCTCAGGGCAAGCAGGCCACACCACAGTCCGATATCTACTCCCTGGGCGTGGTGGCCTATGAAGGATTGTCCGGCCACCGCCCGTTCACCGGAGCCACTCCGGTGGATATCGCGGCCGCGCATGTGAATAATCCCGTGCCGCCGCTGCCGGATACGGTGGATGTGCAGCTTCGTGAATTCGTGATGTCCATGCTGGCCAAGGATCCGCTGGACCGTCCGAAGGATGCCCTGGTGGTATCCCGCACCTTGGCCCGCATCGAACGGCGTCTACTCGACCAGCAAACCGAGATGGCCGATCAGACCATGGTGACTTCCAGCGTGCGACCCTTGCGCAGGGTGATGAGCACGCCACGCATCGTGTTGGATACTCCTGCCTCAAGATTGGGAGGGAATAAGCAATGAGCAACATGCCTAACGCACTGGCCGGTGGCCGTTATCAGCTGGGCCAGCTCATCGGACGCGGCGGCATGGCCGAGGTCCGTGTGGCCCTCGACACCCGTTTGGGCCGTACCGTGGCCGTCAAGATCATGCGTGCGGAACTGGCCAATGACGAGATCTTCCTCGCCCGATTCCGCCGTGAGGCACGTTCCGTGGCGCAGATGAACAACCCGAACATCGTCAACATCTACGATTCGGGCGAAGAGACCATCACCACGGACGCCGGCGATACCGAACGTCTGCCTTACATCGTGATGGAATACGTCAAGGGCCAGACCCTGCGCGACATCATCAAGGTGAACGGCGCACTGAGCCAGCGCGACTGCGAGCAGGTGATGCTCGGCGTGCTGAGCGCTCTGGACTATTCGCATCGCATGGGCATTATCCACCGCGATATCAAGCCCGGCAACATCATGATTTCCGAGCAGGGCGTGGTCAAGGTCATGGACTTCGGCATCGCCCGCGCCTTGGATGATTCCGCCGCGACGATGACCCAATCCCAGGGCGTGGTGGGCACCGCGCAATATCTCTCCCCCGAGCAGGCTCGCGGCGAGACCGTGGATATGCGCTCCGACCTGTATTCCGCAGGCTGCGTGCTCTATGAGATGCTCACCGGACGGCCGCCGTTCACTGGCGACTCCGCCGTTGCCATCGCCTACCAGCATGTGTCTGAGGTGGCGACTCCGCCAAGCGCCGTGGTGCCGGGACTGCCTAAGATGTGGGATTCCATCGTGGCCAAGGCCATGGCGAAGGATCGCCAGAACCGTTACGCCACCGCGGCGGAATTCAAGAACGATATTCTGACCTACATGAACGGTGGCGTGCCGGTGGCAGCCGCGTTCAACCCGCTCACCGACCTGTCTAACGTGAAAGCCCGCAAAGAAGCCGAGCGCGAACAGCCGACCGCGCCGATGACCCAGGCTACGCAGGCGTTTAACCCGGTGACCGGCCAGTTCGAACAGGTTCCACCTGCGAATGGCGCTGCGCAAAACGCATTGAAAACGCGCGCCGAGCAGCGTGCAGCCGCCGCAAAGGCCAAAAAGAAGAAGCAGATTATCATCGGCGCGATTATTGGCGTTATTGTCGGTATCGCCATTGTTGCAGCGGTGGCTTTCGGCATGAACACGGCCAAGAAGAACTCCGTGGAAATGGTGACCGTGCCCGCTTGCACCGCCACCACCTCGAAGGATGGTCTGGAGGCCAAGCTCAAGGCTTTGGGTCTTGAGATGGTGGAGAAGCAGGATACGGATTCCACCGAGGCGGCAGGCACTTGCACCAAGATCACGCCGGAGGCCGGGTCCAAAGTGGCCAAGGGCTCCAAGGTGACCGTCTGGTTCTCCGCAGGACCGCAATCCGTGTCCGTGCCGGATGTGAAGAATATGAGCCAAGAGGAGGCTCGCACCGAGCTTGAAAGCGCCGGTTTCAAAGTGAGTTCCACGGTCAAGACGGAGGATAGCGCCGACATCGAGAAGGACAAGGTGACGCGTACCGATCCCGCGGCCGGCGCGCCTACCGCCAAAGGCTCGACGATCACCATCTATGTGTCTTCTGGCATGACCACGATGCCGAATCTGGTCGGTCAGACCAAGGATGCCGTGATTTCGCAATACAGCAGCCAGTTCAACTTCGTAGTGGAAACCGAGGCTTCGGATACCGTGGAGGCCGGTTCCATTAGCCGAACCAATCCGGCGGCCGGCACATCGATTGAGCAGGGAAGCACGATTACCATCTGGGTCTCCACCGGTAAGGAGAAGGTCACCGTGCCAACTATCAGCGCCGGCACCGACTATGCCACAGCCAAGCTGCAGCTAGAGGCTGTCGGACTAGTGGCGGCCGCCAGCGGCCCGACCGACAGCACCGCCGTAGTGGTCAGCATCAACCCGGGCGCCGGCACACAGGTGGATAAGGGCTCCACAGTGACCATCACCACCAAGGCAACCACGACGACTGGCAGTAATACCAATAACGGCAACACTACTGGTGGCACCACAGGCGGCGCTGATGAGAAATAGCGACGCTCAAGGAGACTCATATTTTGGGCTCCCTCTGATGAGGGAGCTGCTGAGCAAAGCAAGCTAACAGTAGAAACCAGAAAGGCATCAGCTGCAATGCTGATGCCTTTCTTCATTATTGCTCGCCGCTACTTCGTCACCTTGGGCTGCAGTCCGGCGGACTTGGCCACGGCATTATCCTGGCCGCAGACCTTCAGCCAGTTGGCCAGCAGACGGTAGCCGTCCTGGGTCATCACAGATTCCGGATGGAACTGCACCGCGTACATCGGCTTGTCCTTCACCTTGATGCCCTGCACGATATGGTCACCCTGCGTCCACGCGGTCACCACCAACGTGTCCGGCACGGAATCCGGCTCAACCGCCAGCGAATGGTAGCGGGTGGCGGTCATCGGATTGGCCACGCCCTCGAAAATCTCGTCATCGACGTGTTCCACCAGGCTGGTTTTGCCGTGCATAATCGTTGGCGCATGATCCACTGTGCAGCCATATACCTCAGCGAGCGCCTGCAGGCCCAGGCACACACCAAACATCGGCACATTCTTGGCCGCGCACAGGCGAATCATATCCTCGCTGGCGCCGGAGTCGGCCGGAGCTCCCGGGCCGGGGGAAATCAGCACGCCGTCATAGCCATCGAGCACGCCTTCGGCTGCAGGATCGACGGCATCATTGCGTACCACGTCCACTGTGGCACCAAGCGTTTTCAGATAGCCCACAATCGTGTAGACGAACGAATCGTAGTTATCCACCACCAGAATGTGTGCGGAATCGGTCATGCTGCTCTCCTTGAAGTCGACTTGCATGCCATACTACTTCAGCAGCGCCGGTTTTACTCCGGAACGGCCACGAAGTTCGACATCTGGCGCAGGAACGGGATGTTGCTGGCCGCCCAGGGGAATGTCCACTGGAACAGTGCGGCAGAGGCTGCAAACAGCAGCAGAATCAGCAGCAACCATCGAATCGGCATCACACCGGGCTGCAGTCTGACCAGCAGGCCATAAATGCTGGCATCCGGACGGCGACGTTCGCCTGAGCGAATGGCGCGCAGCACCGGCCAGCGCCAGGCCACGGCGGCGGCAATGAATAGAATCAGCCAAGTCACCAGCGCCAGGTACACGACCTTGTCCAACGAGCCGATTTTGGAGGCGATGGATGGTGTTTCGGAGATGGCGAACTTCACCGCGCCGGACGAATCGGTGGTGGCCAGTTCCTTCGGCACGCCATCGGACACTTTGGCCCAGTAGGAGAGCTCGCCGTAGCTGATCCAACGATGGGTTGGCGTAGTGTATTTCGGCTCGCATGTGGTCATCGTGATCATACGCTTGGTGGGATTCACGCTGGAGTTTTCAGGGTTGGGGGCAATTACCCAGATATCAGTGGGCAGCACGATCTCATAGCGTGTGTAATGGTAGACGTACCAGTAATCCTGCGTACGCACGATAATTGGGTCGCCTTCCTGGAGCTTGTCCACATCACCAAGCGGCTGACCATAGCCATTGCGGTGGCCTGCGAGCGCAAAGTTACCGATCTGACCAGGCATTTGCGAACTCTGATAATGGCCCAGACCATGGCGGTTAATCTGCTCGAGCGTGGTGCCTTCCACCAAATTGCGGTGCCATTGGCTGCCGAAACGCGGGATGTACACTTGGGCAATCAGGTCGCCGTACTTCGGATTCTCCGGCTGCACTGGCGGTTCGCCCTCCTGGGCTTTGGCAATCTTCACATCGCCGCCATTGGCCGCCGGGTCGGACCAGTTCACGGATTTAGTGGTTTCATTCTGGACCTGCTCGGCCTCCACACCGGTCCACCACATCTGCCAGACGATGTACAGCGCGCATACTGCGGCTGCCGTGAGCAAAATCTCCGCTACAATACCCAGCGCCTGCCATAGTGGGCCGCGGCGAGACTGAGGAGTCTGCACTCGCACTGCACGATTGCTATGTGTACCATGCCTCATGACGTCTTGCCTCTACTCTTCATCCTTGGTCTTCGACGTATCGACTGTGGCGTATTTGAACTGCTGCAGCAACGCGGTGGTGGCTTCAAACTGCAGGTCATCCTTGTTCTCTACTTTGTATCCGATGCCGAATGCACTGACGTACTGTTTCAGAATGGTAATGGCCTTCGAATCGTTCAACGCCTTACGCATCGCAACCGGGTCGCCGATAGCGGAGATGGTGAACGGCGGCGCGTATTTCTTACCGTGGATGGACAGCACATTGCCCGAGCAGATGACCGCCGAGTTGAACAGCACGCGCTGGTCCATGATCTTCATGGCTTCCGCGCCACCTGCCCACAATGCGTTCACCACGGACTCCACATCCTGCTGGTGGATCACATAATCATTGATATTGGCGGTGGTGCCGTTGTCGTTCACCGCGTTCTCCCACAGCGGAGAATCATCCAGTGTTACTGTGATTCCTTCGCCGGAGAGCGCGGGCAACATCAGGCTGGAGTCGCCGCCATCGGTGGCGTCGCTGGAGGTATCGGTGCCGTTGGACTCACTGGAGTTCTCTGAGGTATTGGAATTGGAGCCGGTCGCGTTGATGGCATCGGTAAGATTGTTGACCTGTTTTTGCAGATCATTGACGTCGGTTTGCAGCTGGGAGACTTCCGCCACACTATGCTCGACCAAGTCTGCGGTGTCGTTGTTGACGGTGGTGGTGCGGTTGACGCGCACATTGGTGCTCAACAGGAATCCGGTCAACGCAATCAGCACAAACGCGGCCACTCCGCTGAGCATGGAGCGGCGCACACTGTGTTTTCCTTGATGCTTGGCCATAAAAATCCCGTCTTTTTACACGGTTTGTCCACTGGTTTCGAGTCTAGCCACTATTATGACTTTTAGCCTATTGAATGGAGAATACGCTGATGGCTGACGAAGAGCTGCACGAAAACGACTCGAAGGACCAGAAGGACTGGCAGAAGGAGACCGCATCCGCAGATGCCAAGGCCACGGAGAGCACTGACACCGACACCAACGCCGCTGCCGACGAAGATGAGACTTACGGCGTTGATATGGACAAGGTGCAGGCCGTGCTCAACGCTACTGCCGATAAGGCTTCGCTGACCCCGCAGATGCAGCGCATGATGAACCGCCAGGCAGAGAACACCAAGCGCGTTGAGGAGACCATTAAGGGCACCAAGTCCAACCCGCGTTGGTTCGTGCCGGTGTTCTGCGCGTTCATGATCATTGGTCTGATTTGGTGCGTGGTGTACTACCTCTCCCCGTCCGGCGCTTGGCCGATTCCGAACATCGGTGCTTGGAACCTGGCAATCGGCTTCGCGCTGATCATGATCGGATTCCTGATGACAATGGGATGGCGCTGAGTTCCACGTCAACAGGTGGCTGCACCGCCTAATCGTTGTATTGAAGACCGACTCCTTGAGAAGGGGTCGGTTTTTTTATTTCTTTTTATTCTAGGCAACAATTGATTGATCCAGCGCTTATGCACATCCATGTGGGCCAGCACCGACTTACCCACAGCTATCCACCACTTATCCACTAGTTATCCACATGCTTATGCACACAATGTGGATGAATTACATTTCTGTAGTTTTCCACCGAATGTGGAAAACCTTGTGGATAAGTAGTGGATAACACGTGGATAAGGGGTATTCAGCGGTGTATAAGTAGTGGATAACTAGGGATTGTTGACAAAAAGCGCCATTTATACACCTTGAGGGCTGTGGATAGTACCGAGTTATCCACAACCCTTAAGTGATGAGTTATTCACCGCCGTTATTGTGGATTACTCGGTTATCCACATTGCACTTGAGTTATCCACCGTCTTTTCCACAATTGTGCACAACTATCCACTCGTTTTAGTGGATTGGTTGTGAGCACCCCTATATCTAGCGTTTTGGCCTCCAAACGGTCCCCATATTTTGTCACTGGGATGAAAAGGCTGTGGATAACCATCGGAGTGGCTTATTTTTTCGCGGATAAGCCACTTTTCGTGAAAAGAAGTCGCCGAGTATGGCTGAGTGGCGCATTTTCACGAGAAGATCCCCAACTTCGTGAAAATAGGACACTGACGGGTGCTCAGTGGCCGCTTTTCACGAAATAAGGTCTTATTTCGAAAAACACGCCACTTAGTCATATTCAGTGGCGTGTTTTCACGAAGTCAGGGATTTTCTCGAAAAAATGAGCCCCTAGGAAGTTCGTATCATCGCTAGGCGTATGGATTGGCGATATTGCACAGCAGAATCGCCACCACCACTATCGCAGTGACGGACCATCCGTAAACCTGCATCCGCCATGTGAGGCTTTTATGCCGCCAGAACGGCAATCCGCTGGTCAGCAGCCAGGTCAACAGACCACCGATCAGGAAACCGCCGATATGCGCCTGCCAAGCCACACCGCCCACAACGAACGGCAATGCGAAGTTGATGGCCATCCAGATCATCATCGATCGAATATCGGCACCAATGCGGCGATACACCACCAATATGGCGGCGAACAGACCGAAAATAGCACCGGATGCACCATAAGCGGCCATCTGCCAGCCTTTGCCGCCCGGGGCGAATACGCCCCAAAGCATCAGGCCCAGTGCTCCTCCAAGACCTGAAATGATGTACAACCCAAGGAAGCGCCAATGCCCCATCATGCGCTCAAGCACCGGCCCCACGGAATACAAGGCGATCATATTGAACAGAATGTGCATGATGGTGTTCGGCGCGTGGAGGAACATTGATGTGATTGCGGTCCACGGGCGGGACACCATCGTCATTGGCGACATCATGCCCTGATAGATCAGCAGCCCCTGCAACAACGGCGAAATAAGGCCCAGCAGTACTTCGATCAGCCATACGACTGTGCATGCGACGATAATCGCCCATGTGATCACCGGGCCGCCGCGGTCCCACGAATATTTGATTTCACGTTTAGTCGGCATATGCATGCAGACCACTGTATCGGAAACGAGGCAACGTGGGTCGCCCGGCAAATCGCCCGGGCACTGCAATCCACCCAATCGACACAATCATCGGCCTAGAATAGGGAGCAGAGTCGGTCTTGAATGGGCATGCCGACCAGACGATCCCTCAAAGAAAGGAGCCGTCATGGAGAACAACTCTTCTTCTAACGGTTGGAAGTTCTTCGCACTGCTGTTTGGTGCGGCACTGGCTGCAGTCATTGGTCTGTACATCTACAAGCAGCAGAATCCGGATTATGATCCGTGGGAGGAGCCGTGGGAGAACAGCTCTTCGCCGGTGGATCTGGGCCTGAACAAGGCTGAGGATAAGGGCGATGAGGAGGAGCCCGAATCCGCACCAGCCGAAGCCTGATTCTTTAGGTTTCCCAACAGATACGAAAGTCCCCTGCAATCACTTGGTTGCAGGGGACTTTCGTATGTACTGAAACTGACGCTGGAGGGGCGGGAGTGTGCATCCAGCTACGTCCATCAACCAGCGAGCTTGCTGGTGCGTCCTGATTACGTCAGGCCAGCAGAGCGAGCTTGCTGGAACTGATAATGCGTGCGGCCTCTAGGCGCAGAAGGCGACGGCGTACGAAGGTACGTCGAGCCTTCTGCAACGACGAGGACACTCCATTATCAGGCGAGCGGGCCGGTGTGCCAGAGTGCGGAGCCGTTAAGCGGGAAGCCCGGTGGGCTTCCCGTAGGCGACGCCGAGCGGCTATGCCGCGAGGTAGGAACCAGCACGTATCTGGCGTACTGGTTCCGAGCCGTCAGGCGAGCGGACCAGTGTGCCAGATACGTTCCAAATAATCCTCGATGGAGCGATCGGAGCTGAAGTAGCCGGAGTTGGCCACGTTGAGCAAGGCCTTGCGGTTCCACTCGAGCGGATCGCGGTAGAGCTTCTCGATCTGAGCCTGGATGTCGGCGTAGGAGGAGAAGTCGGCGAGAGCCATGAACCAATCCTTGGTGAGCCAGTCGGCCACGAGCGGAGCGTAGGCGTTGCGGTCACCGTTGGAGAAGGTGCCGTTGGCCACGAGGTCGACGGCCTGCTTCAGGCGAGGATCGGCTTCGTAGTACTTGGCCGGGTCGTAACCGTCGGCGTAGAGCTTCTCGACCTCGTCCACGGTCATGCCGAAGAGGAAGAAGTTCTCGGCACCGACCTTCTCACGAATCTCGACGTTGGCGCCATCAAGGGTGCCGACGGTCAGAGCGCCGTTCAGAGCGAACTTCATGTTACCGGTACCGGAGGCTTCCTTACCGGCCTGGGAGATCTGCTCGTCGAGTTCGGTGGCCGGGATGAGGTTCTGTGCCATCTCGATGTTGTAGTTCGGGAGCATGTAGACGGCGAGCTTGCCCTTGACGTCCGGATCGTTGTTGATGACCTTGGAGACGTTGTTGATCAGCTCGATGGTCATCTTGGCCAGGTAGTAGCCCGGGGCTGCCTTGGCGCCGAAGAACACGGTGCGAGGCAGGATCTCTTCAGCGTTGAGGGTGCCGTTCTTGAGGGCGGCGTACTGGGAGATGACCAGCAGGATCTTCAGGCTCTGGCGCTTGTACTCGTGCAGACGCTTGACCATGGTGTTGAACAGGGTGTTCTCGTCCACGTCGATGCCGTAGTGGTCCTTGGCGAAGCCCACGAAGGCGTGCTTGTTGGCGGCCTTGACGGCGGCGAACTTCTTGACGAACTCGTCGTCCTTGGCCAGCGGGACCAGGCCCTTGAGCAGCTCAAGGTCGGAGATCCACTTGTCGGTGCCGAGGCCCTCGGTGATGAGGTCGGACAGGCCCGGGTTGGCGAGCTTGACGAAGCGGCGAGGGGTCACGCCGTTGGTCACGTTGGTGAACTTGGTCGGGTAGGCGTCAGAGAAGTTCTTCAGGGTGACGTCCTTGAGCAGCTGGGAGTGCAGCTCGGCAACGCCGTTGACGTGAGAGCCGCCGTAGGTGGCGAGGTAGGCCATGCGGACTGCGTCACCGGTGTAGATGCGCATGTCTTCGATGGTCTTGTCGTCGATGCCCTTGCCCTTGAGCTCGTCCTCGAACTGCTCGTTGATCTTCTTGATGATCTCAAGGTGACGCGGCAGCAGTTCGCCGATCAGGCTTGCCGGCCAAACCTCGAGGGCTTCCGGCAGCAGCGTGTGGCATGTGTAGTTGAAGGTCTTCTGGGTCACGGTCCAGGCGGTATCCCAGTCGTAGCCGTACTCATCGATGAGGATGCGCATGAGCTCCGGGATGCCGATCACCGGATGGGTGTCGTTGAGCTGGAAGGTAATCTTGTCCGGGAAGGTGGTCAGATCCGGCTTGTCCTGACCCGGGTAGAAGACGCGGATGGCGTCATGCAGGGAGGCAGAGACGAAGAAGTACTGCTGCTCGAGGCGCAGCTCCTTGCCGACCTTGGTGGAATCCTCCGGGTAGAGAATCTTGGAGATGTTCTCGGCCTTGACCTGCGGCTTGACGGCGTCCATGTATTCGGAGCGGTTGAAGGCGAGCAGATCGAACTCGTCGTAGCTCTTGGCGGTCCACAGGCGCAGGGTATTCACGCGGCCGGAAGCATAGCCCGGAACCAGGTAGTCCACTGGGACGGCGCGCACGGACCAAGCCGGCTTCCACACCTTCTTGCCGTTCTCCTCAACGACTTCGCCGCCGAAGGAGACCTTCTGGTCACGGTTGTAGTCGATGTGGCCCCACGGCTCTTCGTTGTTCAGCCAGTAATCAGGGGTTTCGACCTGCTTGCCGTTCTCGTCGAAGGTCTGCTTGAAGATGCCGTACTTGTACTGGATGCCGTAGCCGAAGGCCGGCACGCCCAGGGAGGCGAGGGAGTCGATGAAGCAGGCGGCGAGGCGGCCCAGACCACCGTTGCCAAGGCCCGGCTCGTACTCGGCGTCGATGATGTCCTTCGGCTGGAAGCCCAAGGCTTCAACAGCCTTGTCGAACTGCTCGGTCAAGCCGGCGTTGAGCAGGGCGTTCTCCAGCTGCTTGCCCATCAGGAACTCAGCGGAGAGGTAGCCGACAGCCTTGGTGTTGCCGTTGACGGTGTCGGCCTGGGTCTTGAACCAAGCATCGGCCAGATGGTTGCGCACGGCCTTGGAAGCGGCGACATACACATCAGCAGCGGTTGCCTGCTCGGCAGTGACGTTTTGAGCGTACTTGAGTTGTTCACGAATCTCGTCAGCGAACTGGTCCGCGGTGACGGGAGATTTTGGTGCGGTAATTTCGGTCATTCTGACTTTCCTTCCGGGATAAGTGCCCGAGATTATTATGCCGCGCGCTTGGTAGCGCGGCATAAACGTAAGCATGAACTCTTTGTAACGTCATCGACATCGAGGGATGCATACGTTCTCATATCGAGGCTATCACAAGGCATCATCATACGCCTCCACACTCATATGTCATCGTTTTCATGGAGCAATCATTGTCTGAATAGATGTGGAACGGCGGCCACTTGGCTCCCTTGGTAGACGGCGTGGCGGGCAACGTAGTTTCCTGTTGAAAGCCTGCCCAAGCACGGCAATTTCGCCGTTCCCGTGCCATGATGGAGGGCATGGCAGTCATACTGGAAAAAGATGTGGATCGTGGGCGAATCGCCTTTGAGCAATGGCGCGAAGCGGCTCACGAAGCATCGGCACCATTGCAATCATCGGGCAATATAGACCCAACGGCGGCAGTCGCCGTTCATCCCGCATTGCCGCGCGGCACGTGGGCCATGGCCGTGCGCTACTCGCTGTTCCTGCTGGAGCGGCGGGCACCAGGGCCCGGCGTGGAAGTGCGCGTGGCACCGTGGGGCGCGGTCAAAATTTTGGACGGGCCGGAGTCGGACCCGCATAATCTGACGCCGCCGGACGTCATCGAACTCGACCCGGATGTGTGGCTGCGGCTCGCCTGCGGCATCACCAGCTGGGCACAGGAGAAGGACGCCGGCCACATCAGCGCGGTCGGCGAACGTGACGATTTAAGTGATTTGCTGCCGCTGACGCGCTAGCTGATATATGGCACTACGGCATGGCTGGGTGGGGAGGTATGCATCTCGACACACTCAAGGCCGTTCGGCCAAGCTTACGGTCGAGATGCACACCTCCCCACCCAGCCGTCAACTACCCACAGCAGTCCGTCACAATGAAAAAGGCACCTGCCGCGAAACAGGTGCCTTGAAGTATGGTATTTGCCACCAATCACTGCTTGGGCTTGAGCGCGCTCGGAATCGGGCGAGGCTTCGGCATCGGAATTGGCTTATGCGGAGCTGCCGGCTTGGCTGAAGTCTTCGGGAATTCACCGCTGGTCGCCTTGGCCGCAGCCTCGGCAGCCCACTTGGCGTACTCGTCAAGATCATCATCCGCAACAGGAGCCGATGTGGAATCAGCGGATTTCGCATCAGTGTCCACATATTGATCTTCGACGTCGGCAAACGGGTCCACGGACCCGGTTCCCGGCTCTTGCTCGCTCAGTTCCTTGGCCAGCTCATCGTAATCAGTGTCGGTGGTCAGATACTTCAGCTTACGGGCAATTTTCTGCTGTTTTGCTTTCTGACGTCCGCGGCCCATCTGACCCCCTGAAATTACTGTGCTGTTCGATTCATCAACTTAAGAGAGTACCACCTAATATGTGCATGTTCGTTGTCGGCTCACACTTTTACCATAAAAGCGTTTATTTTAAGGCTATTTCAAAGGAATCCGGCATGACCGACGAGCAGAAACTGACAGCGGCAGGCAACGAGATGAGCGCAAGCTTCCTCGCAGCGAAGAAGCGTTCCGACGAGACGCTTGCCAAGCTTGAGTCCAACCCCTCGTCCTTCACCATGCTGACCGGCGACCGCCCGACCGGACGCCTGCACCTGGGCCATTACTTCGGCTCCATCCGTGAGCGCGTCGCCATGCAGGAGCGTGGCGTGAACACGAACATCATCATCGCCGATTATCAGGTAATCACCGACCGCGACACCACCGAGCACATCCAGGACAATGTGCTGAACCTCGTGCTCGACTACATGGCCGCCGGCATCGACCCGAACAAGACGATGATGTTCACCCACTCCGCCGTGCCGGCCGAGAACCAGCTGCTGCTGCCGTTCCTTTCCCTGGTCACCGAGGCCGAGCTGCACCGCAACCCGACTGTGAAGTCCGAGATGGAGGCTTCCGGCCACGCACTGACCGGCCTGCTGCTCACCTACCCGGTGCATCAGGCATGCGACATCCTCTTCTGCAAGGCCAACGTGGTGCCGATCGGCAAGGACAACCTGCCGCACGTGGAAATCACCCGCACCATCGCCCGCCGCTTCAACGAGCGTTACGCCAAGAAGAACCCGGTGTTCCCGGAGCCGGCCGCCATCCTGTCTGACGCGCCTGAGATCCCGGGTCTGGACGGCCGCAAGATGAGTAAGTCCTATGGCAACTCCATCATGCTAGGCGCCACCGCTGAGGAAACCGCCAAGCTCATCAAGAAGAGCCCTACCGATTCCGAGCGTCGCATCACCTTCGGCCCGATCGCCCGTCCGCAGGTTTCCGCCCTGCTGACCACCGCAGGACTCGTGACCGGCCGCGACCCGAAGGAAATCGCCGAGGAGATCGGCGATGCCGGCGCCGGCGCGCTGAAGCAGTACGTGATCAAGTCCGTCAACGAGTTCCTGGCCCCTCACCGCGAGCGCCGCGCCGAGCTCGCCAAGGACATGGATTCCATCCGCGACATTCTGCACGACGGCAACAAGCGCGCCAACGCCATCGCCGAGGAAACCCTCGACCAGGTGCGCGAGGCCATGGGCATGAAGTACTGAGCCATACCCGCTGAATCTTCTTCAGGGCTTGCGTTGTTCCCATCCGGGAGCAGCACAAGCCCTTTTTCATACGCCTATTTGTGTTATAAGGGACCAATCCACGTCGCTGGAACACCTATCTGCTCTGCGAGGGGTACATGAGCAATGTTGCAGATATCTATCTGCCTTGTGAGGGGTGCTCATTCCTCCAAATCGCATATATGAGCGCCGTCATTGCGCCATTCATACACAAGTTTTCGAGCAATCGATACCCCTCGCAAGGCAGATAGGCATTTGCAGAAGCACAAAAGTACCCCACACAAAGCAGATATTTCTTCACCCTGCGCTTTTGCAATGCATATGTGCGCGACTGTCTATCCATACAGGCTTTCATCCCCCAATTGAGTTGCCGGCATCAACGGCTTGAATCTCAATTTTTCATACAGAGGCCGACGCCGCTTTCCACGACTATCGCACATCTGAAGAATGGTTTTGCGTCGGGTCAATGCCACTTGTTTGCCGGTAACCTCCTGTATGTGCTTGGTAATTCGTAGTGCAAGCGCTTCTTCGGCGCGTTCGTCACCGATATCCAATTTGGTCACTTGGATGTAAATCCATCCTGCATCTTCGATAGCCTGTCTTCTTCTAACATCATTGAGCCATTGCCCCGCATGATGAGCCCCCTCATATTCAATGCAAATCTTGAATTCGGGATACGCCATATCGAGGTAAAGCGGCTTTCTGCTGCTCCCAAGAAAGATTGGATAATTCACTTGTGGGCAATCCAACCCATATCGCGAGGGAACGAATCGTGTACGGCTCTCCATCGAGGAATCCGTTCCGCTTCTCGCTAAAATCAGCGCACGTCTGCAATTCTCATAGCCTTTAAACAACTTCGCCATGACTCCCTTGGCACGTATTGATTGAACTCGCGACTCCGCAGCGTCGAGATACGCTACGAAATCTTCAACTCTCGCTCGGCACAAACGCCTGTCGCGGCGCATCATTGAATCAGCGAGTACAATCAGCTCCTCCAGGTCCAAATACGACGCGAGCATAGCCCATGTGCAAACCGGCGACGTGCAGGAAAATTGCCTTTCAACGACCACCTTGTCTAGAGAGAATGACCATACCATTGCTTTCATTCCACGAACGCGGTATTTGGCATTAGCATGAGGAACCGCAACAAATGTCACGTCTCTCAGCACTTTGCTTTTCGCAGGGAAGCGAGGCAGCTCAATCGCCTGCAGCTCCAATGATGTCGTTAGAGCATAAGGCGGCCTCCAGCTACTGCGCTGCTGGATTTCGAAACATGCTTTCATACGTTGATGCTTCACTGTGGTCAATTCCGTCAATGCGATTGAACTGCCCATTACAATCACCCCTTCGTGACGTGTGGCACTGAGTGATCGCAGTCTAAGGTCTTGCACCCTCGCCTGTCGACCGACTCATTTTTTTGGTGGATAAATGTGGATAACTCGGTGGATAACTTTTGTGGTGCCCAAAGAAATGGGGAACATTCCTTCTTGCCAGTCAATGTGCATCTCAATCGCATGAGCACGGTAAGGCACTGACTCCGTATCAGTGGCATGATGGCGACTATGAGTAACTCAGTGCGTATTGCTAATGCCAGCATCCCCGGTTCTGAGACCCGCGTTGACATCGTTTTGCGAAACGGCATTGTCGAATCGGTCACGCCATTAGACAGTGACAACAATCAGCGCGAATATCATGATTGGGCTGCAGGCGAAACCATTGACGCCGATGGACTCTGGATTATTCCTGGCCTGTGGGACTGCCACACGCATTTCACGCAATGGGCTAAAACGCTTGGGCGCTTGGATTTGATTGGCGCACGCTCAGCATCTGAAGCCATGAGCATGCTGAAAGCGCATTTGGATGAGCGCCGCGCAGCAGGCACACTTGACCCGGATACGTTTGTAGTGGGTATGAGATTTCGTCATTCGCTCTGGTCCGATGACGAACAGCCCACGCTTGCCGCTATCGATGCGGTGACCGGAGAGCAACCAGTGGCGCTTTCCAGCGCGGATATGCACTGCGGTTGGGTGAATTCCGCAGCCGCGCGTCGCCTCGGCGTGCATGTGGATGAGCGCACCGGGCTTGTAGGCGAGCTCGAATGGTTCGATGCCTATACGCAATTCGACAAAGCACCCGGTGCCGCCGAGGAGACCGACCGACTGTTGCGTGAAGCGGAACAAGACGCGGCATCCAAAGGCATTGTGGGCATTCGCGACTACGAGATGGCCGAAAACATTGATACATGGATTAACCGCTTTGCCGCAGGAATCAGCAAGCTGCGCGTGGACGCTGGCGTATACCCCGAGCGTGTGGAGGGCGCCATTGCCGCTGGTTGGTACACCGGCAAAACACTGCCGGGCAGTAATGGGTTAGGCCGCGTCGGTGCTATGAAGCTTATTTCGGACGGCTCGCTCAACACCCGCTCCGCCTACTGCTCCACCCCATATTCCGGTATTGACCCGGCGACCTATGGCGTGTTGAGCTACACGCCGCAGCAAATCGAGGACTATATGCGGCTGGCCACTGAGCATGATTTCGACATCGCCTGCCATGCCATCGGCGATGAGGCGAACACGATTGTGCTCAATGCGGCGGAAGCCACCCATGCCCACGGTTCCATCGAACATGCGCAAATGCTCAAACCGGTTGATATTCCACGATTCGCCAAGCTGGGGCTCACGGCCAGCATTCAGCCGCAGCATGCGATGGATGATCGTGACGTCATCACCCGTTTCTGGGCCAATCCTGCCGGCATCCCATATCCGTTCCACGCGCTCTACGATGCTGGAGCGAAACTGCGCATGGGCTCCGATGCGCCCGTTGCGCCACTTGACCCATGGCTGGCCATTTCCGCCGCTGTGTTCGGTACGGAGAGCTCCGACCGAGAGCCGTTCCAACCCGAACAGTGCTTGCCGGCCGAAGTGGCACTGGCTTCTTCAACGGCAGTCGGACGAGACCATCTTGAACCCGGAGACCCAGCGGATATGGTGCTGCTTGACACCGACCCGTACGCCCCCACTACTCCAGAAGCCATGCGCGCCATGCCGGAACATGTCACAATGACATTCGTGGCCGGCATCCGCGTGCATTACACGCATTAACTGCACCTCATCATGCAGCTTTCTGCCTTGCAAGGGGTACATTTCCGCTTCTTCAAATGTCTATCTGCCTTAGCAGGGGTACTCATTCCGATAAAACGCATGTATGAGCGTTGCAATTACAACGCTCATACACAGGCTGCAAGGAATCAGATACCCCTCACAAAGCAGATAGACATTCGCGCCGTTATAGATGTACCCCTCGCAAAAGAGATACAACACAAAAGAAGGACGGCAGACGTTTCAATATCTTCATCGAAGTCCACGATGATGCTGCGATGGTGAAAACTCCGCCTCATTGCCTCACTTTTCGCCGCGAACTTCGGCCTCCATGGCTTCCATCGGCTCGTCGACCAGTACGGAACCGGAAGGCAGGGTGCCGGGCAGTGGGTCATCCATGTAGTGGTCGAATTCATAGAGCATCTGCTCGTTGGGCTTCTCGGTGAGCAGTGACACCACCACGATGAGCAGCAGCGAAATCAGGAACGCCGGCAGCAGCTCATAAATGGCGAAGATACCGCCCAGCGGCTTCATCACGTTATGCCAGATCAGTACCGCAGCCGTGCCGGAGAGCATGCCGGCCACCGCACCGGCCTTGTTGGCGCGTCGCCAATATAGCGAGCACAGCATCAGCGGGCCGAAGGATGCGCCCAGACCGGCCCATGCATAGGAGACCACCTGGAAAATCGAGGAGTTCTGGTCGTAAGCCACCAGCACGCCGAAAATGAACATGAGCACCAGCGTCAGGCGGGCCACGATCATCACCTGGCGATCGGAAGCCTTCTTGTGGAACAGGCCGCGGAAGATGTTCTCGCCCATCGCGGAAGCGCCGATGATCATGTATGAGGAGCTGGAGCTCATCGAAGCGGCGAAAATACCGGACACCACCACGCCGCACATGAAGCTCGGCAGCAGGGTCTGTGCCAGCACGATGAAGATGGTTTCGGCGTCGGTGGAAGTGAGTAGATGCGTCGGCATCATCGCGCGGCCCACCAGACCGATGCACACGGCACTGGCGAGTGAAAGCACGCACCACAGGGTGGCGATGATACGGGACTTGCGCACTTCCTCAACGCTTCGAATCGAGAGGAAGCGCACCAGCACCTGCGGCATACCGAAGTAGCCCAAGCCCCACGCCAGCATCGAGACGATGGTGATAATGCCGTATTCCTTGGGCGCGCCGAACACCGCACGACCGGCTTCAATCAGCTGACGACCGGTCTCCGGATCAAGTTTTGGAGCCGCAACCTGGGTGCCGGAAAGGTAGCCGGGAATGGACTCAAGGAACGTCACCGTGTTCTCAATGCCACCGGCATTCGCCACGGTGCCGATGAACACCACGGCCAGTGCGAAGAACATAAGCAGGCCTTGGATGAAGTCGGTCATCACCACGGAAAGGTAGCCGCCCACCACGGTGTAGACGAACACCACGAGCGCGCCCAGAATCATCATCAGGTGGTAGTCGAAGCCGAAGAGCGTGGCGAACAACTTGCCCACGGTCACGAAGCAGCTGCCGACGTACACGCTGAAGAACACCAGGATGATAATCGCCGCGATGGTGGAAATCACGCCTTTGGTGTCGTGGAATCGCTTGGCGAAGAAGTCCGGAATGGTGATGGCGTCGCCGGCCACCACCGAGTAACGGCGAAGGCGACGGGCCACGATTTTCCAGTTCAGATACGTGCCGATGGCGAGGCCCAATGCGGTCCACATCGGGTCGGCGGCACCGGTGAAGTAGGCGAGGCCCGGCAGGCCCATGAGCAGCCAGCCGGACATATCCGACGCCTCGGCGGAAAGTGCGGTCAGCCACGGACCGACGCCACGGCCGCCTGCGAAGTACTCCTTGGAGGATGAGTTGGATCGCTTGGAGTACACGAATCCGATGGACAGCATGGCCGCAAAATAGATGACCATGGCCAACAGAATCCAGAAATCGCTTGCCACACTAACCGCCTTTTATCAGTACTTTCTCTCCCGCCGAGATTTCCTGAAAGTACGGACAATCTCATAACAGCGTCTCAAATGGTGGCCCTAGGGGCACCAAAGCCGCATACCTTAAATGTCGTAGCGCCAGGATTTATCGGTAATCACGCGGGCCATAGCCAAACCAATCGGCAGGCAGATAATCACCATGAACGCGCGGAACGCCCAATCCAACGCGGACTGCGTATCGAATGATCCCAGATGGAACATGGCCTGATACATATACAGGCCGGGTACCATGATCACGATTGACGGCACGGTCAAGCAGATGCGCGGATAGCCAAGGTGCGGCGCCAGCCAGCCCTTGCGCACGGAGGAACGCCAGGCGGTAGCGAGCAGACCGGCCAGCAGTGCGCCGATGAAGGCGCCGGCTTCCGCGGGCACGCCCATATCAACGATTTCCAAGCGCAGCGTATCGGTGATTGCGCCAATCACCGCGGCCACCAGGCACATGCGCTGCGGGGAGTTGAACATAATCGAGAAGCCCCACACGCCAAGGAACGCGAACACGAATCGCAGTACTCCATTTGCCCACACATTGAGACCCAACGGCTCGAATCCAGTGGGGTTCAAATGCACGAGTGCGGCCACCATCCAGCCTGCGAGTGTGGCCATCAGCACGATGCACAGGAAGTACGCCAGCCTCTGAATGCCTGAGGGGAAGTCGATTTTCGCCATATCAAGACCGCTGGTGATCAGCGGAAATCCGGGGATGACGAACAGCATCGCACCTATGTATGCGGTGTCGTGCTGCAAGGCAATCGGATCAAACAAACCGATGAGTCGTAACGTGCCGGTGCAGGCCAGCGCCGCCACCGCCACGCACACGAAGGTGACGAAGAACTGGTTCAGATGATGCTTGAATAGCCGGCGACGCAACCAATGGCCGAGGCCGGCGCCTACGAATGCACCGATCATGTCATACGGGCCGCCGCCCAGCAGGAACACGAAGGATGCGCAGGCGATGGCCGAGGCAAGACCCGCGAACGCTGGCGAGTACAGCGGTTTACGGTGCTCGATCATGTCAAGTCGCTCATGTGCCTGACGCACGGTGATGCCAGGAGCATTCTTCGGCTTGGGCACCGCACCGATATGGTCGAAGTGCTCAGCGTACTCCTTGGGAGGCTTGTGATTGGCCAACTTGTGCTTGCGCGGAGCTGCGGATTCCTTGGTTTGCGGCTGCGACTGCGCGGGCCGGGCCGGCTCGGCATCCGGGAAGTCCGATTCCATCGCGTCCGGTGCCGGCTGACCTGCCTGGCTGCGCTCAAATTCCGACTGTTCGGCGGACTGCGCCACCTGACGCGCCCGCTCATCAGCCGCACGGGCCGCCAGAGACTGGGTCATGGCCGACTGGGACCAATCGGTTTCATGCACATGCAGCTGATGAGCGCGCGGATCACCCGGATCCGTATGCTCACTGGCCGCCTCCAATGCGTCCAATACTGCATCCTGACCGGCGGTCTCGGCCTTGCCTTCCTTCTCCTCTTCGCGCAGCTGCTTGGAGAGATTGGCGGAGACCTGGGAGGCATCTTTGGTATCGAGGTGCTGCATCAGGCCTTGTGAAACCTCAGGCTGTACGTGATACATCGATTCCTCACCGAGGTTCACGCTGAACCAATCGGCAAAATGCTCAAGTAGCCAAATACGTTCGGTGTTGACGCCGGTAGTTGGCAAATCGATGACTTCGGTGATGCGATCCTTACCATCCGTGCAGGCGGCTTCGATATCGGTTAGATTCACATCGGCGCGCACGTGCACGCCGAGCGGATAGGCGATGCGGTGCATCATCTCGCGCACACGGAAGGAACCCGTGCCGGCGCTCAGGTCGAGTAGGCCGACGCGCACAATCACGCTGGCTTTAGCGGCGATGCCCGCCTCGGCAATGGGCTTATCCCAATCGCGTTCGATGTCTTCCATGTCCAGCGGAATGGAATGGGTGTGGAAATGCTGCACAGCGATGGCGCCATGCTCCTTGTGGTCCTCTTGATGATGGGTCTCTTGGCTCTCACTCACGTGTTCCATTACTAGCGCGCGCAATCGACCAAAAAACCAGCGGAAAATGGACTTCGTAACGTAAATGGCGATTACCCAGCGATACACTATTGCCCACACAACAACCACGTTGAATATGGGCTGTGGGCTCGCAACGATTGGCCTCAACAACCGCGGAGGAGCCGCGGACGACCAATAGACCGAGCAACCTAATATTCGGCAAAGGAGGTTATATGGCAACATCCGAAGAACAGATCACTCCGGCTGACGCTGCCATCGTCACCACCGGGACCGGCCGAAAGGGCCCGGAGGAGCATGATCTTCCCCAAAACCTCAAGTACGACATGGATTTGTGCTTGCGAATCCTGCGCGACGTACTGGGCGAATACAACCCCGAGATGCTCTCCACCTTCGATACCGTGCGCAACTACGCGGTCGAAGCCAGCGCTGAGCACTTCGGTGGCGTTGAGGATCCGAACCCCGGCCATGATGGTCTGAAGGCCGCCGTTGAGGTTATCGACAAGATGAACCTGCACGACGCCCAGCTGCTGGCCCGCGCGTTCGCCACCTACTTCCATCTGGCCAACCTTTCCGAGGAGAACTACCGCGTCTCCGTGCTGCGCCAGCGCGAAAACGAAGTCACCGACGATCAGGCCTATGACCCGGTCAATGAAATGACTTCCGCTTATCACCAGCTCATCAATGAGATGGGTCCGGCCAAGGCCAAGGAGCTGCTCGACAAGCTCGAGTTCCACCCGGTCTTCACCGCCCACCCCACTGAGGCTCGCCGTAAGGCAGTGGAAGGCAAGATTCGCCGCATCTCCGAACTGCTCGAAGAGCACAAGACGCTGGGCGGATCGGATAAGAAGGAGAACTGCCGTCGTCTCTACAACGAGATCGACGCACTGTTCCGCACTTCTCCGATCGCACTGAAGAAGCCGACTCCTGTTGAAGAAGCCGACACGATTCTCGACATCTTCGACAACACGCTGTTCCACACCATCCCCAAGGTGTACCGTCGCTTCGACGACTGGGTCTTGGGCGACAAGGCTGGCTTGGTGCCGCCGGTTTGCCCGGCGTTCTTCCACCCCGGCAGCTGGATCGGTTCCGACCGCGATGGCAACCCGAACGTGACCGCTAAGGTCAGCCGTCAGGTGGCTCGCAAGTTCTCCGATCATGTGCTCGCCGCCCTTGAGGAAGCCACCCGCACTGTGGGCCGCAACCTCACGATGGAGGCCGAGACCACGCCGCCGAGCTCCGCGCTGCGCATCCTGTGGAGCCACCAGAAGGAAATGAGCGAGCGACTGACCGATAAGGCCGCCCTGATTTCCACCAAGGAACTGCACCGCGCAGTCATGCTGGTGATTGCCGATCGTCTGCACTACACCATCGAGCGCGACGCCGATCTGATGTACCACACCTGCGAGGACTACATCGCCGATCTGAAGACCGTGCAGCAGTCCCTGGCCGATGCCGGTGCCAAGCGTTCCGCCTATGGCCCGCTGCAGGACCTGATCTGGCAGGCCGAGACCTTCGGCTTCCACATGGTGGAGATGGAGTTCCGTCAGCATTCCGTGGTGCACTCCCGCGCTCTTGCGGACATCCGCGAGCACGGCCTGCACGGCGAACGCGGCGAACTACAGCCGATGACCCACGAGGTGCTCGACACCTTCCGCGCCCTCGGCTCCATCCAGAAACGCAACGGCACCAAGGCCGCACGCCGCTACATCATCTCCTTCACCAAGAGCGCCCAGAACATCAAGGATGTCTACGAGCTCAACCGCCTGGCCTTCGCCCATCCGGAAGACGTGCCGACTATCGATGTGATCCCGCTGTTCGAGCAGCTTGAGGATCTGCAGAACTCGGTGGACGTGCTCGAGGAAATGATCAAGATCCCCGAGGTCCAGGCTCGCCTCAAGGCAACTGGCAACAAGCTCGAGGTTATGCTCGGTTACTCCGATTCCTCGAAGGACGCCGGCCCGACCTCCGCAACGCTGGCCCTGCACTCCGCTCAGGAGCGCATCGCCAAGTGGGCTGAATCGCACAACATCGACCTGACCCTGTTCCATGGCCGCGGCGGTGCCGTTGGTCGTGGTGGCGGCCCGGCCAACCGTGCAGTGCTGGCCCAGCCGGTCGGTTCCGTGAAGTGCCGCTTCAAGCTCACCGAGCAGGGCGAGGTCATCTTCGCCCGTTACGGCAACCCGGTGCTCGCCATCCGCCACGTGGAGTCCGTGGCCGCGGCAACCCTGCTGCAGTCCGCTCCGAGCGTGGAGAAGCGCAATACCGACATGACCGAGAAGTACGCCGACATGGCGCACGCACTCGATGATGCCGCTCACGAGCGCTTCCTCGATCTGCTGCACACACCCGATTTCGCTCAGTGGTTCTCCACCGTGACGCCGCTGACCGAGATTGGCCTGCTGCCGATTGGTTCCCGCCCAGCTAAGCGTGGCCTCGGCGCCAAGTCGCTGGATGATTTGCGTACGATTCCGTGGATCTTCTCCTGGGCTCAGGCTCGCATCAACCTGGCCGCTTGGTACGGTCTCGGTACCGCGTGCGAGAAGTTCGGCGATCTGCAGACGTTGCGCGATGCCTACGAGGAATGGCCGCTGTTCTCCACCTTCATCGACAACATTGAGATGTCCCTTGCCAAGACGGACGAGCGCATCGCCAAGATGTACCTCGCTCTGGGCGACCGCGAGGACCTCAACGAGAAGGTGTTAGGCGAGATGGAGCTCACCCGCAAGTGGGTGCTCGACATCGTTGGCGACAAGTGGCCGCTGCAGCACCGTCACGTGCTCGGCCAGGCCATCCGCATTCGCTCCCCGTACGTGGACGCGCTGTCCGTCACCCAGGTGCTGGCCCTGCGTTCGCTGCGTAAGAAGGTGGATAAGGAAGAGCTCAGCCAGAGCCAACAGGCCGGCTTCATCTACCTCATCCTCTGCACCGTCTCCGGCGTCGCCGCAGGCCTACAGAATACGGGCTGACGTTTTGGCCGGCGTTCGCGGCTCGCGCCGCGTAACGCCGTTGGTGAAGTCCGGTGGACTTCACCAGGCCAAAACGTAGCGGGGTTTTTGCATAGTAACTTTGCGCATGCAAAAACCCCGCAGCACAGCACCACCGCGGCTCAGCGGTGGTTCCTTTTTCTAATGAGGAAGTCTCGCTCAACCGAGCGGGGCTTTCCTCATTTTTATATTCTTTTATATTCTTTTATAATATTTTATATTCTTTTATAATCTTTATATTTAGGCACGGGGAATCGAGGCCACAATGACTTCAATGCGACAGAGCAATCCATTCAAACCGACTGCCGGCCGCATGCCTCCACTGCTCATCGGCCGCGATGCCATCATTGACGACTTTGAGGAAGGGCTCGATGACGGCCCCGGCGCGCCCGGCCGCCTCATGCGTGTCACCGGCGCACGAGGAGTGGGTAAAACCGTTATTTTGACCGAATTTGGGCGCATTGCTAAAGCTCGAAAATGGGAGGTCATTGACGAAACCGCTTCAGAAGGGCTGGCTCAGCGGCTTCTGAACCGCCTCGCGCCAGACAAGCCTTCAGTAAATCTATCTCTTAAACCTTCGGTCTCCATCGCCGGACTTGGAGGAATCAGCCTCGGTGAAGCTAGCGTGTCATCAAAACAAATGCCATTGACGCTGCGAGCCGCAATGGGCCAACGACTCGATGCGTTGGAGCGCAAGAACGCCGGCCTGTTGGTGACTATCGACGAAGCTCAGGCGGCGGACCGATCCGATATGGTCGCCATCGCTACAGCCGTACAGCATTTGATTCGCGAAGAACGCAATATCGCCTTCGTATTCGCCGGGCTGCCCTCCATTGCCTCCAAATGGCTCAATGATGAGGTGCTCACGTTCTTACGACGAGCCCAGGCGGAGCAGCTGGGCGATATTCCTCTGCAGGATGTCCGAGATGCCTTCGAAGACACCTTCGAGGACTCCGGCATAGCCATTGAGGGAAAAGCATTGGACATGGCAGCCAAGGCTACAGAAGGGTATCCGTTCATGATTCAGCTGGTCGGATACCATATTTGGCGCATCGCCTATCGCCGAAGCAGAAACATCGACAGCAAGAAACCGGATGCCATCACCGTAACCGAGCAAGATACCGAACAGGGCATCGCCAATGCGCTCAGCAGACTCGGCGACGCCGTGCATGGCCCGGAACTTGATGGCCTATCCCCCATCGACAAAACATATCTGCTTGCGATGGCCCAGGATGATGGGCCGTCTTCAACCTCCACCGTGGCAGAACGCATGGGCAAGGATGTAGCATACGCGAACATCTACCGCACCAGGCTCATCGATGCGCAGGTCATTAAAGACATGGGTTATGGAAAGGTGGATTTTGCTATCCCCTATCTGCGCCAATACTTACGCGAGCACGCGGCCTATATCCGCATGAATTCTTCCGGAACCAGCCTGTAAGCCGCATGAGCCCAGGCCAACATCACCGACTTGTGGATTCGCGTTCGATGAGCTTGTAGCCCACGCTCACCGTCTGGGGGAAGAATTCCTCATCCGGATGCTCGATGCGGCGCATCAACAGCGTCAAAGCAGAGTTTGCCATGCCTTTGAAATCGGTAGCGACGGTGGTGAGCGTCGGCACGGTGTAGGCGCCCTGGCTCAGACCATCGAAACCGATCACCAATACATCATCCGGCACATGCACGCCACCGTCGGCCAAGCCGCGGAGCACGCCGATGGCGATGCCATCGTTCAGGCAATACAGGCCATCGTATTTGGTGCGCCCTTTGGCAATGGCCCGACCGGCTTCGATACCACCGTCAATCGACCATGCACACTTGATGAAGTCCTTCTTGACGTCGAATTTCAGCCCAGCTTTGGCGATTTCATCGGCCGCGGCACGCATACGCATATCTCGGGAGCCCGGGATAATGGCCCGACTGGGATCGCGGTTATCGCCGACGATGCCGATGCGCTTGCAACCACGCTCGATCAGATGGCGAACAGCCACGCGGGAGCCCGCATCACTCGGAGCATTCACCGTGTCAATCTGCAGGTTGGTGTCATAGTTCTCCAGCAATACCGCTGGGTGATGGCGAAGAATATCAACGGCACGTGGCGCATTGATAGCGATGATGCCGTCCGAGAAGCTGTACGAGAGGTCGTTATCGTCGGTGAGGTAGCGGGAGAGCTCAATCAACATATGAGATCCGCGCTCATGCACCGCCTCAGCCACACACATGGCGAGATTCGAGAAGTAGTCACCTTCAATGCCCGAGGTGAGGAAGGTGATGGTGTCGCTTCGGCCTGAACGCAGAGACCGTCCGGAAAGGTTCGTTTTATAGCCAAGTCTGCGGGCTGCATCTTTGACGCGCTGCATAGTCTCCGGCTTCACGTAATCCTTGCCGCGCAAGGCTGCCGAGGCAGTGGTGGCAGTCACGCCAGCTAACTCACCTACATCTTTTAACGTAACCATGGCCACACAGCTCCTGATGATGGTTAATCTGATATCTCTTCATCGTTGAGATAGCTATCAGAGTAGCGACAGCCCCCGAAATGCGTGTGCCCCCTCTCTATCGAGGAGGCGCACAGGCTTGGAAAGGAAAAAGTAAGAAGGATTGAATTGCGCCACAGGGCTGGAGAAGGGAGGCGTATTTGCAGTAAACCATCCCTGTGGCGCGGGTGTTCAGCAATTTCGGAGAAGTTCCGAGGTTGGCTATTGGAAAGAATTGCTGAAGAGTGTAGTGAGCGGATCAGGCCTTGTTGGAGACGTTGATCACGTTGTTGTGGCCCCAGCACTTCTCGTACGGCATACCGGCGAGATCCTCGACAACCTTGCGGGTCTCTTCGGTAACGTCGTCCATCGAACCGCCGTTGCGCAGGCGTGCGGACTCGCCTACGAGGATGTCGTGGGTCTTCTCGTTCAGGTGCATGCGGTAGGTCAGCAGAATGCCGACGAGGGCGAGCACAACCACAGTGCCGCAGTACATGTAGAGCAGCACGTTGACCACGAGCGGGGACTGGGTCTTGACGTCGGCACCGGACTGGAAGCCGACGGCCTGCAGGATCACACCCACAAGGATGGTGACCACGGTGTTGACGATGACCTCGAGCGTGGACTGGATGCCGGCGTACTGGCCTTCACGACGCTTACCGGTAACGAGCTCATCAACGTCCGGCACGAAGGACTGCACGTAGGTCTGAGCGTTCACGATACCGGAGTTACCAAGGGTGAACAGGGTGATCAGAATGGTGAAGACCAAGGTGACAGTGGCCTTCGGCATGGAACCGTGGGTCAGACCCAGGATAAAGATGCCGACGAACAGAACGATGGTGAACCAGGAGCCGAGGCGGTAGGCGCGCATGCCTCCGAGCTTGGTGATCAGAGTGGCCCAGATGACCACGCAGACCATGCCGAACAGGAAGCTGAAACCAGTGGACAGGGAGACCTCGGCCGGGGTCAGCAGCAGTACGAACATGATGAAGTAGGCGTTGATCTGGCCACGGACGGTACGGAAGGTCATCTGGGAGAGGTAGATGCCCAGGTAGTTGCGGAAGGTCTTGATGCGCAGCACCGAGAGGAAGTTCCAGAACACGGAGACCAGACGGCCGAAGAAACCGACCTTCTCGTCGGAACCCTTATCGGCGGAGGAGATATCGGTGGTCTCGTCGTACGGACGCTCCTTGATGCACAAAGCGCCAATTACCAGCAGGACGGTACCGAGCACGGCGTAGATCATGGCGATCTTGAAGTACGGCTCCCAGCTGTCGGCGCCCCAGATCTTGAACAGGTAGGCATTGAACATGGACAGTGCGAAACCGCCGACGCCGCCGCCGATCTGCTGGACGGCCACGAGCTGGGCACGATCCTTGGAATCATCGGTCATCTCGGAGGGCAGGGAGTAGACCACGGTGTTGATGCCCGGGTACACGCCGTAGTAAATGATGTTGACGAGCAGGTAGTACCACACCGGCATACCCGGAACCCACAGCAGCACGTAGAAAATGAGGTTCAGCGGAGCGGCGATGAGCAGCGTGCCCTTACGACGGCCGACCTTGCGGCCGAAGGCGGTGGAGTACATACGGTCGGAGATGTAGCCCCAAATCGGGGTGATGAAACCACCGATGGCTTTGCCAACCGCGAGCATCGTGGTGACGATACCGATGGAGATGGCGAGCGGCTGGGTGTAGTAGATCATCTGCCAGGTCATGACCATCGTGGTCATGGTGAATGACAGAGGCAGCAGGGCATAGGTGAGCTTCGTCACCCACGACAGTTTGCGGCCCACTGCAGGCGATGCCGAGTTGGACATTGGATTTTCTCCTATTCTCCAATAGAAATCGACGCGATGGGGCACGGCGCAGGGCCATTGATACGGAGCTGCTTCCCGGGGGACTTCACCGTCCGTTCCCGGCTCATCTACTTCAGAACCTTATCGTTGAGATTTTGAAGCTCGATTTCATTGCTTGATGTTTGCAAAACAAACCATATCACAAATCTTATCGATGAGATTATTTTGCGATTATGGCGTGTCGCAGCTGGCGACGTACCAGTAAATACGTCAACAGCACAATAAAAAAGCTCCCCTCGGCGAAGGGGAGCTAGATGAAAATGCGCACATGCACAGTACTCAGCGCTCAGTCTTTATGCGTTACATTGATCACGTTGTTATGGCCCCAACATTGCTCATAGGGCATGCCAGTCAGGCTTTCGACCAGCGCGCGCGTCTCCGGCGTTACCGCCTCCATTGAGCCGCCAGAGCGCAGACGATCGATCTCATCAAGCAACAGCTCATGATTCTTGCGGTTGAGCTTCAATCGGTATGTAAAGACAATGCCGACAATGCAAATCACAATCGGCACGAACGAGAACAAGCACGCCAACGCAAACACCGTCTGCGGCGGCTGCGATTGCGCGCCTTCCACGAATCCTGTCGCCTCCAGCACCAGGCCAATCACAATCGTCTCCGCAGAGGAGAAGATGTCGTCGATAGTCGAATTAATGGCGGCATACTGCCCTTCTCGGCGTTTCGAAGTGATGATCTCATCCACATCCGGGATGAACGTATACGTGTACTGGGTGGCATTCACCACGCCGGTGATGCCGAAGTTCATGAACAAGCCAAGGCCGATGTAGAGCACGGCGCGCGTGCCGACTGGGATATGGCTGGCGGTCATAGCCAGCACAAACATGGCCAGGAATACGAAAATCACTTCGATACCGCCCAGTCGGTAGGCGCGCGGGCCGCCGATTTTCGCGGTAATCCAGATGAAGAAGCCGACGCACGCGATGCCGAACAGCAGATTGACGCCGGTGGCAAGCGAGACGGTCTGCGGATCAAGCAGCAGCACAAAAATCACGAAGTAGGTATTCAACGTGCCGCGCACTGTGCGGAACATCTCCTCGGAAAGGTACAGGCCGAGATAGTTGCGGAATTCCTTGACTTTTAACACTGAAAGGAAGTTCCACACCACCGAAACCAGTCGTTTGCCTACACTGATGCGCATCTCACTATCGTTGCCGGCAGTCCCGTCAGCGGTGGATACGTTCGTGGATTCATCGAATGGGCGCTCCTGAATCGACAGGAAGCCCAGCATCAACACCGCAGTGCCGACGATGCCGTACAGCAACGCCATGTTGAAATACGATTCCCAGTTGTCCTTGCCCCAGATGGTGAACAGGTACACGTTGAGCACTGAGAGGAAGGTGCCGCCGATGGCACCGGCAATCTGGTTGACGCCGACAAGTTGCGCGCGTTGGCTTGGGTTCTCGGTCATTTCACTTGGTAGGCCGTACTGCACCGTGGTAATACCGGCGAAGAACGCCCAATACAACAGATTGGCAAAGAAGTAGACAGCTATCGGCAGATTCGGAATCCACAGCAGCAGATAGAAGATAAAGTTCGCCGGAATGGCGAAAATCAGAATCGATCGGCGGCGACCGAAGCGCCGGCCGAGCGCATTGTGGTACATGCGATCGGAAATGTAGCCCCACACCGGCCCGATCACCGAGGCCACGATCTTGCCGGTGGCGATGAGCACCGCGGTAATGGCCATCGATACGTTGAGGAACGTGGTGAAATAGAACATCTGCCAGGTCACGATCATCGTCTGCATCACATACGACAGCGAGAATGTGGCGTAACCGAGCTTGGCCTTCCACGGCAGGGCGGCATCCACTGCTTCAGAAGCCGGATTGGCTCGATTGACACGGTTCCCGCCGCTGTTCGTTCGTGGCATCGTCGCTCTCCTTTCTGAAATGCCGAGCACGGCATCGTGCCTTCGGTGTATCAGATTTCTTAAGGTTATTGGCCGGCATGTCTGCATCGTCGCGACACGCCGCTCGCTTGTTCTGGCTTAGAACTCTATCATCGTTAAGATTTATGCGCCATATACGGCGTTTTGAACACCATGAAAACCTTGGTTTGTTAGCAATCTTATCGTTGAGATGTTATGATGTGTCTCGTCAAAGACGAACTCCCCTGGCTCCCTCAACATAAAGAAGCCAGAGTCCCACGTTTCGATTGATTCGCCCCGATGCAGGAGCAAGTAATCATCCACCCACATCATCCAAAGGCATGGAGGTCTTACGATGACGACAAATAACCGCCCGGCAGCCGAAGAGGTACTCACCGGACGCTCCAACAACTTCAACTCGGGCTGGCGGTTCTTCCGCGGTACTCCGAACGGTGCCGAGCGAGCCAACTACGACGATTCCGCATGGCGCGAAGTCACCCTGCCTCATGATTACGGCGTGGAAGGCAAGTTCTCCCGCAACGCCCGCGCCACCGTCGGCTACCTCAAAGTGGGCGAAGGCTGGTACCGCAAGACGTTCACTGCTCCGACCGAACTTGCCGGCAAGTATGTCACCCTGGACTTCGACGGCGCCATGGACCGCGCCGAAATCTGGCTCAACGGCGAAAAGGTAGCCGAACATCACTACGGCTACACGAACTTCGCTGTTGACCTGACCAGCACAATCAAGCCCGGAGAGGTCAACGTGCTCACCGTGCGCACCAACAACGAGGAGCCAAGCTCCCGCTGGTACGCCGGCGCCGGCCTCTACCGCGGCGTGACCTTGACCGTGGCCGACCCGGTGCATGTGGCCCGCTTCGGCACCCAGATCACCACCCCGACACTTGAGGAAGACACCAAGGATGATCATGCCACTGTGATCGTCTCCACCACCGTGGCCAATGGTACCGACACCAATGCAACCGTCACCCTGCGCCAGGAAATCCTGGACGCGAACGGCAATGTCGTCGCCGTAGGCGATGACAATGTCATCGTACCCGCGAACACCCCGGACACCACCGAAGCCGCCAGCGCTTACGATGCCGCGGAAGCGCCAAACCGCTTCTCCACCACGCTCTCGGTCCTCAATCCGCACCTGTGGAGCACCGCCGACCCATATCAGTACACCCTGCGCACCACGGTGCTCGACACCAGCAGCAATGCTGCAGACACCACTGAAACCAAGTTTGGCCTGCGATGGATCATCCTGGACCCGAAGAGGGGCCTGTTTCTTAACGGTGTGAACATGCGAGCCTTGGGTATGTGCATGCATCACGACCTCGGTTCCCTGGGCGCCGCCACCTACCGCCGCGCCGTAGTCCGACAGCTCGAAATCCTCAAAGATGCCGGCGTGAACGCCATCCGCACCTCGCACAACCCATGTTCCAAGGTGTGGGCCGAGGAGTGCAGCCGCATGGGCTTCCTGCTGCTCGAAGAGCTCACCGACATGTGGACCGCACCGAAGAACCGCAACGATTACTCCAATTACTTCGCCCAGGATTATCCGGAAGATCTCGCCGCGATGATTCTGCGCGACCGCAACGAGCCGGCAGTATTCATGTGGGGTATGGGCAACGAGGTGGCCTGGCAGGAGCATGAGATTCCGATCGCCGCCGACCTGACCCGACGCTGCCATCTGCTGGATCCAACCCGCCCGAACTCCGTGAACGATGCCTCGTACCTGTCCAAGGGCATCGACGGCATCGGCAACAAGATTCACGAGCAGATGGACGTGCGCGGCTACTCCTACATCAACCGCGACCAAATGGAGCAGGTGCATGAGAAGCATCCGAACGATGTGATTCTGAACTCCGAATCCGGCAACTGCACACCATGCCGCGGTTTCTACGTGCACCCGACGATCCTCACCGACGAATGGCAGCTGCGCGGCCGCGACTACCCGTTCGCCAAGGGGCGCCAGCCATGGAAGGGAGACACCTACGAGATCTCCGACTACAACGTGACCACCAACCGTGGCTACCCGCTGGATATCGCGTTCGATCGTCTGGTGAATCTTGAGTTCAACGTCGGCGAATTCGCCTGGACCGGCTTCGACTACATCGGCGAGCCTGCTCCGTACATCTCCAACTTCTACTGGAACAAGCCGGATATGCCGGAATCCGACGGCACTGTGCTGGCTCCTCTGCGCTCTTACTACGGCATGGTCGATACAGCCGGCTTCCCGAAGAATCCGTGGTGGCTGTACAAGGCGTTGTGGACCGACCCGGATGATGCCCCTGTCGTGCACCTGCTGCCGCACTGGAACTGGGATCAGGGCGAATCCGTGGCTGTGTGGGCCTACACCAACGCCGCTTCCGCCGAACTGTTCCTCAACGGCAAGTCCCTAGGCAAGCGCGAGTTCGAGTCCCACCAGGCCAGCTTCCACTTGAGCAACAAGTACGCGGACAAGCCGTTCGAATACCGCTACCAGAAGGACGGCAACGAGTCCAAGCAGCTCACCCTGCAATGGGAGGTGCCGTTCGAGCCGGGCACGGTTGAGGTAGTGGCTTACGACAAGGCTGGTCACGTGGTAGCCCGTGACTCGATTACTACCGCAGGTGCTCCGGCTGGCATCAAGCTCATTCCGGACCGTCATGTCATCGATGGCGATGGGAACGATCTGAGCTTCATCGAAGCCGATGTAATCGACGATGCCGGTGTGATTGTGCCGCGTGCGAACAACGAGCTGACGTTCCACGTGGAACATGGCCGCCTGCTCGGCACCGACAACGGCTATCAGGCCAACACCGAACCGCTGCAATCCCCCGTGCACAGCGCATACAGCGGCAAGGTGCTCGCCATTGTGGCCTCCGACGGCTCCGGCAAGCCAATCCGCGTAACCGCCACCGCCAAGGGATTGAAGGCTGACACCGTGAACATATTCGTCACTGAATCCCTGCCAGCCGACGCCGATGTGCTCGAGACCCGCAATGTAGCCGTGCGCGTGCGCGCCGGAGAAACCCCTGTACTGCCGCAGACTGTCACCGTGCTCAAGGCTGACAACACCACTGCCGAGGCTATCGTTGCATGGCAGGATGTCTCCTTGGCCAGCGACCTGCAGGCTGCTGCAGCCAGGTCAGGTGCACAATCGTTCACCATCACCGGCAAGGCTGCTGGTCTGCCAGTTGCCGCAACGGTGACTGTGACGCACCCGGTTGCCGCTCGCCCGGTTTCTCTAGCTGCGCCGGCTGGCAATGCACCTGCGCTGCCTACCAAGGCATTGGTCATCTTTGATGATGACAGTGCCGTTGACGCTCCGGTGGCTTGGAATGCCAACAAGGCCGACTGGAGTCAGACTGGCACTGTGGTGCTGAACGGTACTGTCGAAGGCTACGAGCTGCCGACCACCGCAAGCGTGCGCCTAACCGATAGCGAAACTGCTGCTCATGACACCACTGATTTGATTCAGGTTCTGGTGGATGGCAAGCCAATCGAGTTCGACGATCAGCATCGTGCTGTGCTGCACCGCGCCTACACTGCCAGCGCTCCGACAATCAGCGTGGAGGCCGCCGACAATGCTGTGGCATACGTAGTGCCGCCACTCAACTACCCGTACGGTTCTTACGTGATTCGCGTCACCTCCGAGGATGGCGAGCAGCATGCCGCGTACGCGCTTGACCTGGATGTACCGCCGGCACCGGTTGCCGAAGTCACCTTGGTGCCGCCGACCTTCACGTTGGCCGAGGATGAAACCATTGATCTTGCGGTGTCTGCCACCGATGAGACCGGTGCCGCCATCAATCTGGACGAAGGCAGTGAAGCTGCAATCACGTTTGCCTCCAACGACGAATCCGTGGCCAGTGTGGACGGCAGTGGCATCGTCACCGGTCGCTTGTCCGGTACCGCGAACATCACCGCCACCGTCACATACGGTGGAGTGGCCAAGACCAGCACGCCGGTCATCGTAACCGTTACCGAAGGCGCCCAGCCGAAGCAGCCGACCGATGTTCAGGTTTCTGCCGTGCGCACGGTGGTAGGCACGGTACCTGAGTTGCCTTCCGCAGTTACCGTGAACTTCGACCACGGTGTAGCCGCACCGCTGCCGGTCGCATGGGAAGCCGTGCCGCCTGCCGCCTACGATCACGCTGGCGAAGTGAGCGTTACCGGCAAGGTGACGCGCTTCGATCTGGATGTGACCGTCAAGGTGCAGGTTGTTGAAGTGCTTGAGGTACAGTCCGTGGCACTGGACACCATTACCGGCATCGAGCCACTCATAGGCGAAACCGCTCCCGAGGTGACCGTCCACTGGTCCGATGGCGCCAAGGAACAACGTGCGGTGACGTGGGCCAAGCCTGAGGCCTCGCTCTACCGCAATGCCGGTGAATTCACCGTACTGGGCGATGTCGATGGCTTGGAACAGAAGGCTGTGGCTCATGTGCGCGTAACCGATGACTACGTGCAGAACCGCGACCTGTTCTCCTACCGCAACGACGTGTATCCGCAGGTGCGCGCTTCCTACACGAACCCGGATCCGAAGGCTCAAGAGGACGCTTCGCTGCTGATGGACGGCATTGTGTCCTACACACCACGCGTCGGCTACAACCTGAAGAACCGCTGGTCCACGTTCGGCGACCCGTCCAACACCGCTTGGCTGGAGTACCGCTTCGGCTATGGCGAGGAGGAACCGTTCATGCTCAACTCCTTTACCATCTACTACTGCTTGGATGGTGAGAATGTCGCACTGCCCGAATCCGTGGAGGTGGACTATCTGGCCGCCGACGGTTCCTGGCAGCCAGTGCATGGGTTGAAGGTATCCTCCAACCCGGTTGAGCAGACCAACGATGCCGCTTGGGTATACGCCACGGTTGGAGATAAGCCCGGCTCCTCGATGAGCTCGAACGGTGATGAAACCACCTACTCCTTCGATATGGTGCGCACATCTCGTATCAAGATCACGTTCACGTCCGTCGAAGGCAAGTGCGTGGCAATCACCGAAGTTCGCGGTGATGCTCGCATTCCAGCCCCGCGCAGCGAAGCTACACCTGAGGAAGCGAGGTGATGCCGCATTAGCGTAGATTACTCATTCCGATCCTAGCTTGGTAAATGTCAAGGCTGCCCGGCTCTCTTTTGAGCCGGGCAGCCTTTTGCATGGCATTGCGACTAGTCAGCGCTGGAAACGGGGGCAAGCAACGCCGGAGTAATCAGCACCTGGTCAGCGTCGGCGGCGGTCCCGCGCAACAGCACCAGGTTGCATCCATAATTGGCCGCCCACGAGTAGGTCAGATCGCGCGCGTGAAGCGGATCCTGATTGCGCGAATGCGCGCCGGCAATAGACACCGGCACCCCGGCAAACGTGGCGAAGGAGGCCAGATGCACATGGCCGCACAATATCGCACGCACCCGGCCGCGCACCACCGGTGTCAGCCATGCGGCATCGTCCGGGTGCATGTGCCATAGCCTGGCACGGTCCTGCCACGGTGCCACTGGCGGGTGATGCATCACCAGAACCGTGCTGACTGCCGCATCAGCACCGGCACCGGCCTCGTCGCCACCAGCCTCCACCGGTTCTGCCAGCAACGCATCCAGCCAAGCCAGCTGTTCGCCAAGCACCGTACCTTGGTCATCGGCGATGTCCGGGATGCTGGTGTCCAGCACAATCACGCGCAAGGTCCCGGCATCGTTGCCAGCGGGCACAGTCAGCACATAATCCACCGGATCGTTCAGTACATTGGAGCGCAGCGCGAAACGTACCCGAGAATCGCGTTCGGCCTGGGCGGCCACCGAGGCCAGCAGCACATCGCGGAAGGCTGCGCGATCGTCATGATTGCCCATCGCATACACCACCGGGCATCCCAGCTGTGCGGCGAGCGCCTCCGTGTGATCGCGCACATAGCGGTACGCCTCGCACGCACGCACGCTCGCCCACCTCGGCGTCACAGATATCGCCGCTGACCGCGATGAGATTCGGGCGCAATCCTGATTGGGCGATACGCGCGCAGTCCGCATCAAAGGCCGCGCGGGAATCATATTGGGGATTCGGACGGGCTGGGTTTGTGCCGGCCGCGGATATATGCGTATCGCTCAAGTGAATGATCAGTGCATCATCCCGATCGTCTCGTTCCTGCTGATCTGCCGCATCGTGCCGTATGGATTCGCTCATAGTGCCCGCCTTCTAAAGTCTTCGCTGGTTTCCGACCGCCTGTCATAACGCCAATGCGAGGCCAGCGCAACCGTACTTTCATCATTGCAACGAATGCGCAGCCTGGCATCACAACCGACTGTGAGCTAGGGCACAGTCCACCAACTGTTCATATTGGGGACTTGTTAGCGTTCCCAACCACCTCCCCAAGATTCACTCTGGACTGTTAAACCAGTTGCCGGCTGGGGGATGAATGCAATGCTTACTTCCCACCAGACAAGTTGCCTATACATCTGCATCATTTGTAATCACAATCCACAACCTATATAGGCAGCTTCATTGCGAATAGAAGGGGACTCATCATGAAGAAACGCACGCTTACCGCTGCCGTCGCGGCGGTAACCGCCCTACTGACGCTCGCCTCCGGCTGCGGCTCCGCACAGAGCAGCACCACCGCGGGCGACGACGGCAAGGTGGAGCTCACCTGGTACTACCCGGTTAACGTGGGCGGCGCCATCACCCAGACCATCGAAGGACTGGCCGCACAGTACACCAAGGAACATCCGAACGTCACCATCAAGCCGGTATACACCGGTGATTACGACGAGACCCGCACCAAGGTGCAGGCCGCCGTGCAGGCCAAGAAGCTGCCAGATATCGCCGTCTCCCTGTCTTCCGAGCTGTTCATCTACCGCGATATGGGCGCCATCCAGCCGCTCGACGACCTGATCAAGGCCGATTCCGACGGCCAGAAGTACCTGGATGACTTCTACCCGGCATACCTGAAGAACTCCCAGGCCGATGGCCAGACTTGGTCCATTCCATTCCAGCGCAGCACCGTGGTGATGTACTACAACAAGGACCTGTTCAAGCAGGCCGGTCTGGATCCGAACAAGCCGCCGACCAGCTGGGATGAGCTGCGCGAATACGCCAAGAAGCTCACCATCGACGGCAAGCAGTGGGGCGTCGAGCTGCCCTCCACCGTGAGCACCTACTGGATCTTCCAAGCGCTGGCCATGCAGGCAAGCGGCGAAGGCAAGAACATCATGAGCAACGACGGCAAGAAGGCGTACTTCGATACATCCGAAGACATCGATGCACTGAAGTTCATGACCGAGCTGTCCCAGAAGGACAAGGTCATGCCGACCGGCACCATCGATTGGAAGACCTCACCGAACGACTTCATCAACGGCAAGACCGCAATGCTCTACCAGACCACCGGCAACCTGACCAACATCAAGAAGAACGCCAAGTTCGACTTCGGCGTGGCCTTCCTGCCGGGCAACAAGCGCTTCGCCACCCCGACAGGCGGCGGCAACTTCTACCTGTTCAAGGGCATTTCTGAATCACACAAGAAGGCCGCGTGGGACTTCATCCGTTGGATGACCACCCCTGAGCGCGCCGCCAAGTGGAGCATCGACACCGGCTACGTCGCACCGTCCAAGAGCGCATACGACACCAAGCTGATGAAGGATTACATCGCCGGCTTCCCGCAGGCCGCCGTGGCTCGCGATCAGCTGAAGTACGCGGACAAGGAGCTCTCCACCCACAACAACGGCCAGGTCATGCAGGCGCTAAATGATGCCGTGCAGGCCGCCGTCACCGGTGAGAAGACCCCGGAGCAGGCGTTGAAGGACGCTCAGGCCAAGGCCGATCAGGCCCTTGCCCCGTTCAACAAGTAAGCCATCGCCAGTGTGTATTGCGAACGACCGTCCGTGCCATGCGGGCGGTCGTTCGCAATCGGCATGTGCATGGAAGGCATCAATCGTGAAGCAATCAACACCTATTCGCCGCCGCAGTGAAATCAGGCAGGCGCTTACCGCCGCCGCGCTGCTGCTGCCATCGTTCCTGTTCCTCGCGGTGTTCACCATCTTCCCCATCGGCCGCACCTTGGATAAGAGCCTATACAAAACCGACCTGGCGCTGCCTGAGCCGGAATTCGTCGGGCTCGGCAATTACCAGGGACTGCAGTCCGATCAGGTGTTTTGGACCGTCCTGGACAACTCGCTGATCTACGTCGTGTTCATCGTGCCGTTCAGCGTGGCGCTGGCCTTGGTGATGGCCATGATGGTCAATCGCACATTCATCGGCAACTCGCTGGTACGAGGTCTGTTCTTCTACCCGGTGATCCTCCCGCTGGTGGCCGTGGCCAACATCTGGCTGTACCTGTATTCCACGGATGGCGTGATCAGCCAGGCATTGTCGGCGGCCCATCTGATGGACCAAAGCCCCTTAAGCAACAGCGGCACAGTGAAGGCCGCGATCATCGTGATGCTGGTGTGGAAAGACGCCAGCTTCTACATGGTCTTCTATCTGGCCGCTTTGAAGAATTTGCCGCAGGACGTGTTCGAGGCGGCGGCACTGGATGGTGCGCATGGCTGGAAGATGTTCCGTTACATGACCTTCCCGCTGCTGATGCCCACCACCATGTTCTGCCTCATCATGTCCACCGCAGACGCATTCCATCTGATCGATCACCTCATCGTGATGACCCAGGGCGGACCGAACAACTCCAGTGCATCGTTGCTGTACTACATCTACCAAGTCTCGTTCCAGTTCGTGGACGGCAGCAAGGCATCCGCAGTCACCGCAGTGCTGCTGGTCATTCTGCTCATCATCTTCGGCGTGCAGATGGCCGCCACCGAAAGGAAGGCCGATTATGCAGACTGAAAATCACGTGCAGCGCGTGGCCAAAACCGCAGGCACCTGGCTGTTCGCATTCATATGGACCGTGCCGCTGATCTGGGTGGTGTGGCGCTCGCTGCGCCCTGACGGCGGCGACGGCTTCTCGCTGGCCAACTACCAGTCGGCATGGGCCACCGCGCCATTCCCCCGTTACTATCTCAATACGATTCTGATCGCCGTGGGCGTGCTGATCGCGCAGATCATCACCTCCACGCTGGCCGCCTATGCCTTTGCGCGCCTCAGGTTCCCGTTCAAGAACTTCCTGTTCGTGCTCTACCTGCTGCAGATCATGATTCCGAACGAGGTGCTGATCTTCCCGAACTATCAGACCGTAGCGGATTTCGGCCTGGTCGATACGCTGCTGGGCATTATGATCCCGTACTTCCTCTCCGCATTCGGCGTCTTCCTGCTGCGCCAGACGTTCCAAGGTGTGCCGATTGAGATTGAGGAGGCCGCGCGACTGGATGGGTGCAACACCCTGCAGGTGATCTGGCACTTCTATGTGCCGCTGGCCCGGCCGACCTATGTGGCGTTCGCGCTGGTTTCCGCCAGCCACCAGTGGAGCAACTTCCTGTGGCCTCTGGTGGTGACGAATTCGCCGGAAAACCGCCCGCTTTCGCTCGGCATGTCACTGTTCGCGAAAACCACCGAAAGCAGTGCGCAGTGGGGTCAGCTTTCCGCCGCAACCATGCTGGTAATCGCTCCGCTGCTGATCGCGTTCTTCATCTTCCAGCGGCAGTTCATCTCCAGCTTCATGATGTCCGGCGTGAAGTGATTGGAGTAGCTGCTGTCTGATGCAGTCGGATGGTAGTAACGCCTCACCAGCATAAAGGGCGGTGTATTCGTGTGAATACACCGCCCTTTTGTTGCGCTGTTTGACTTGGGACTTATGCCTATGCACCCAGCAGATCGAGCATTTGCGGGATGCTCTTCTTGCCGAATTCGACGGTCTGGCTGCCGTCGAACTTGTTGATCACGATGCAGGGCACGCTCATCGCACCGTACTGGTCCTTGAGCTCGGGGAAATGCGAGACATCGTAGGCTTCGGCGCGCACGTTCGGGTTGAGCGAGGCGATACGCTGCGAAGCGAGCACAGTCTCCGGGCACATCGTGCAGGTCAAGGAGACCAGAATCATCACGTCAAGCGGGCTGCTGATAGCTGCGATGCGTTCGCGCAAATCATCATCAAGCGGCTGTCCCGGGCCGGCCGCATTGTAGAGACCCAACACGAACGAGTTGAACTCGTGGCCGGACGGCACACCATGGAATGCAAGACCGGTGAAGGTGAGCTTGCCATCCTCGCTCGCTGTGCAGATGCGCACAGCCGGACGGGCCAGCGGCAAATCTGCGGCCACATCAAATTCAGCACGACCGGAGTCATCAAGCGAACCATAAGTAGTCAGCGCAGAGTCATCGCTCGGCAGCGAAACCTCAAGCGGCTCCCCTACCACCAAACTTGTAGGTGCAGAATCACCATTAATTGCAGTAATCAGCCCATCGGCACCGACGGCCACCGAATTCAGCTTGCCACCGGACAAGGCAACCATCTCACCGATGAATCCTTGCAATTCCGTGGAAAGCGGAGTGTTGTCGAGCTCAAGAGCCAACGTCACCGGGCGGGTCATGCGGCCGAACACCACGCTGAGCTGCTGCTTGATGGCTGCGGAGAACAGCTCGCCAGGCTTCTTGGCGGTCTGCGCGGCGGCGGCCGCAGCATCGGCGCTGCGCTTGGCCGGTGCGGGGGAAGGAGTCGTGCCTGCGGCTGCGGTCTTGGCAGCGGCCGTGGCTTCGGCCTGTTCGTAGGCGGACGTGGTCGGGCGCGGCGGCACGAGGCCGGTTTTCTCGCTCAGCTGCTTGGCGTAGCGCTCCAGTTCCACGGCTGCGATGGCACCGTCGGCGGTGGCGGTGACCACCTGACGCAGGTTCTTGACGCGCAAATCGCCGGCGGCATACACACCGGGCACCGACGTCTCCAGATAGTCGTGGGTGACTACATAGCCATGATCATCAAGCTCGACCACACCACGCACGAGGTCGGTGGCGGGCACGTAGCCAGCGAACACGAAGACACCGAACGTACCGTTGTCGGCCGGCTTCCAGGTCTCGGTTTCGCCGGTCTCACGGTTCAGAATCGTGGCTTCGCGCAAGCCGCCTTGGCCAGCAGTGACACCCTTGAGCTCAACGTTGTAACGCACGTCAATCTTCGGATTGTTCTTGGCTTCAGCGGCGACAGAGGCATCACAGGTGAAGTCGGGCTCGCGCACGAGCACGGTAACTTTGGAGGCGTACTTGGTGAGGAACACGGACTCCTCTGCCGCAGCGAAACCGCCGCCGACCACGAGCACTTCCTTACCGGTGAAGAATTCACCGTCGCAGGTGGCACAGTAGGCCACACCACGACCGGCGTATTCACGTTCGCCTTCGAAGCCGAGCTTGCGTGGAGATGCACCAGTGGCGATCAAAATGCCGAAGGTCTTGAGGTCGCCGCGCGAGGTGTGCACGGTTTTGATATCGCCCTCAACGTCAAGCCCAGTGGCCTCGGCGGAAAGGAACTCGGCACCGAAATCCTTGGCCTGCTGGCGCATGGTTTGGGTGAGCGCGCGGCCGGTGGTGCGGCCGACACCCGGATAATTCACCACTTCATTGGTGATGGTGATCTGCCCGCCGAAATCATCCTTTTCGAGGATCAACACACGGTAGCGAGCGCGGGCGAGGTATAGGCCAGCGGTCAAGCCTGCCGGTCCCCCGCCGATGACCACAACGTCATAGAGATTGTTTTGAGGCATATTTGACTCTTTCTTTCACAAATAAACAAAGAGGCTCCCTACGGGAGCCCGTTTTTATTACTGCGACGCTCGCGACGCTATCGCTGCTCGCTGCTACGAAGAGCCCACTGGGCTCTTCGTCACAGCTGGCCGACGAGGTCGAGGCTGGGCTCGATGGTCTCTTCGCCTGGGGTCCAGTTGGCGGGGCAGACCTGATCGCCGTGCTCGTAGACGAACTGGGAGGCCTGCACGCGGCGCAGCAGCTCATCGGCGTTACGGCCGACGTTGGAGCTGGTGACTTCGTAAGCCACGACCTTGCCCTCAGGGTTGATAATGAAGTCGCCACGCTCGGCCATGCCGTCAGCCTCGTTGTAGGTGTCGAGGTCGCGGGCCAGCAGGGCGGTCGGATCGGCCAGCATCGGGTACTGGATCTTGGCGATCTTCTCGCTGGCGTCATGCCAGGCCTTGTGCACGAAGTGGGTGTCGCAGGAAACGGAGTAGATCTCGCAACCGATCTTCTTGAACTCCTCGTACTTGTTGGCGAGGTCCTCGAGCTCAGTCGGGCACACGAAGGTGAAGTCAGCCGGGTAGAAGAAGAACACGGACCAGTGGCCCAGCACGTCTTCCTTGGTCACTTCATGGAATTCGTTGTTCTGGAAAGCTTGCACTTTGAAATCGGTCAGTTCATGCTGCAGCAGAGTCATCATCGGTCCTTTCAGGAATCCTGTTGCATTACCGTTTTCCATCGTAACGTGGCAGCTCCAATAACGTCTCTGTGTTCCCTATGAGCCTTATCACAGCCATATCGCTGAGGTGTTACTGGAATAGCACCACAGCGTTGTCGATTCCAGCGGTTTATTTTTTCGGAGAAAAGCCATACTTCGTGAAAAAGAGCCACTGACGATTCACCAGTGGCTTATTTTTTCGTAATACAGGGGAACTTCGTGAAAATAAGCCACTGAGTTAGTCTCAGCGGCGTCTTTTCACGAAACCTTGCCTCATCTCGAAAAAATAAGCCACTGAGAACTCATCAGCGGCACATTTTCACGAACTTAAGTCAAATCGCGAAAAAATCAGCCGGTACCACCTCTCCAGCTACTATGAGGAACTAGCAACAAGCCGATTATGGAGGTTTCATGACACAGTCGGACTTTGACAACGAAGAGAACATCGAACAGAACGTTGAGGCAGCGCAGCAGACACCGGAGCCGGCCGCGGAATTCGCCTCTCCCCTACCCAGCGAATTGCACGAATCCACCGCGAATGCCACGTGGAGCCGTATGCTCCAAGGCAACAAGCGTTTCGCCGAAGGCAAGGCCGAGCACCCTTGGCAGGATAAGGAAACCCGCCATATGCTCACCGATGGCCAGAAGCCGGACGCGGCCGTGCTCTCCTGCTCTGATTCGCGCGTGCCTCCGGAAATCATCTTCGATCAGGGTCTGGGCGACCTGTTCACCGTGCGTACTGCCGGTCAGATGATCGATGATGCGGTAATTGCATCGCTGGAATACGCGGTCAAGAAACTGCATGTGAGCCTCTTGTGCGTGCTGGGCCACGGCCGCTGCGGCGCACTGGAGGTCGCCGAGCGCGAATTCAACGAACTCGTGCGCACGGTGACCGCCGAAGCCGAGGAAAGCCAGGATTCCATCGAAGCCGAAAACATCATGGATGACTTGGATGAGCGCATCGCCCAGGCGGATTCCATTGTGTTGCGTCAGGCCGGCATTTCCGTATGGCAGGCGCGCGAGGCCGAGCTGGATTGCCTCGACGACATCGAGCGTGTGCATGTGGCGCATACCATCGAGGCTCTGGTGGAGCGCTCCGAAGTGATTCAGCAGGCGCTGGCATCCGAACAGCTCATGATTGTTGGCGCCCGCTACCAGCTCGACACCGGTCGCGTCGAAGTGCTGAGCTTCTGAGGTAATTGACTCCCCACTCCCCTAGAGTTGGTGGCATGTCTGTTGGTTTGAATGTCTTCCTGATTTTCGTCTTCCTCGTCATCGGTTCGGTGTTCTCCGGCACGGAGCTGGCGCTGGTCTCGCTGCGAGGCTCGCAGATCGAGCAGATGGAGCAGGAGGATGCGCGTGGCGCCAAAGTCGCCAAAATCGCGCGCGACCCGAACACCTTCCTGTCCACTGTGCAAATCGGCGTGACGCTCTCCGGCTTCCTGTCGGCCTCGTTTGGCGCCTCCTCTATCGCCCCGTATCTGATTCCGGTTGTAGAGGGCTGGGGCGTACCGGTCGGTATCGCCGGCGGCTTGGTGAACATTGTGCTCACCTTGATTATTTCCTACTGCTCCATCGTGATTTCGGAAATGGTGCCGAAGCGCATCGCCATGCAGCGTACGGAGCAAATCGCCCGCGCTGTGGTGCCTGCGATTGATGCATTCGCCACAATCTGCCGCCCGATTATTTGGCTGATTGGCAAGAACACGAACGGCATCGTGCGCTTGCTTGGATTTGATCCGCAGCAGACCGAGTCTGAGGTGTCCGATGATGAGCTGCGCGTACTCGTGAGCTCCAATACGAATCTTTCCAAGGATGAGCGCACGATCTTGGACGATGTGTTTGACGCTTCCGAAACGATTGTGGCCGAGGTGATGCGCCCGCGCGCCGACGTGGTGTTCATCGAAGGCGATCAGCCGATTGACGAGGCTGCCGCATTCGTGCGCGATCAGCCGTATTCCCGCTACCCGGTGACCGGCAAGGATTTCGATGATGTGATTGGCTTTGTGCACGTGCGCGACCTACTCGATGTGCGCGACCCGAATGCCAAAACCGTGCGCGATGTGGTGCGCGAAGGCATCTCGCTGCCTGGCACCTCCAAGCTGCTGCCAAGCCTAGAACTGTTGCGCAAGCGCGGTATCCATCTGGCTGTGGTCATCGATGAGTACGGCGGCACGGATGGCATCGTGACGCTGGAGGATATGACTGAGGAACTCGTGGGTGATATTCGCGACGAGTATGATCTGCCGACCGAAAAGGGCGGCGAGCGCAAGCCTCGCACGGTCTTTGTGAATGGCGTGGCCACGATTGAGGCCAGCATGACCATCGAGGATTTCGCCGATCTGACCGGCATCGAACTGGAGGATGGCCCATACGAGACGGTGGCCGGCTACTTCCTGGCCCACACCGGCAAGATGGGTGCCGTGGGCGATGTGCTTCATTCGGATGACGGCTATGACATGGTGGTCACCGAGGTCGATGGTCGTCGCATCGAAACCATCGAAGTGCGCAAGTCGTCTGAAGCACAGTGATTATTCACACGTCTGCTCCGGGCTTGTGGCGGAGGCAAACAATCTAGACTGGAATGACTGTCCCCAAACATGAAAGGAAGGAGCATCATGACACTTGCATTTGTGGTGCCGGGTCTCGATGAAGCGACCAGTGAGAAGGCCATTGCGATCTTGCAGAACCGTTTGAGCCAAGAGCAGGAGGCTGCTCTGGTGCTGAAGCACACACACTGGAACGTGACCGGCCCGAACTTCATCGCCGTGCACGAGATGCTCGATCCGGAAGTCGAATCCGTGCTGGCTCAGGCCGATGAGACCGCCGAGCGCATCGCCACGCTGGGTGGCACTCCGGACGGTCGCCCGGATGCGATTGTGCGCAATCGTACCTGGAAGTCGTTCGATGTGGAAGGTCGTGCCGGCACCGAGGAATATCTCAAGGCACTGATTGAATACTACGATGCCTTCATCGCCGAAGATCGTAAGGCTGTGGCCGAGCTGGATGAGCTGGACTTCGTCAGCTCCAACATCATTCAGGATCACGTCCAGCAGCTCGAGAAATTCCAGTGGTTCATGCGCTCTCACCTGGCGTGAGCTAAGACATGGAACTTAAGTAGGGCTAAAACCCATTATTTGTGGTCTTAGTGATCCTAAAGCTTGTCCCGGTAGTCACATCAATCGATTGGTATGGCTACCGGGACAAATTATTATGTCTCGGTAAGCAATTCTGATTGTTTTCCATGAACCGGGACAAATCCATTCATTCCCTTTTCTCCCTGCCCCGTATCAAAACCGTGGAATAAAGCCGATTCTTGATTTATGGATATGTGAATCATCACTCATCGAGCGCGAGATTCTGCCACGGTAATCGCAAAAACGCGAAAATCATCTACCGGGACACAAAAGTTGTGGCTCCCTTCCGAAGAGGGGAGCCACAACTTATGTATCCTCATCGTTGAGGATGCCAGCGATGCTGTGCAACCGCGCAATCACACGCAACCACTCAGTGCGTAGCGATTTCGTCCACCTTGGTCACATGGCCACCGAACTGGGCACGCAGTGCGGTCACGACGCGCAGAATGTCGTCGGCACCGCCGCGAGAAGTCTGGCGCTGCCACAGGGCCGCGGCAGTGGTGGGCACCGGAACGCCGAGCTCGAGGGCCGCCTCGACCATCCACTTGGCTTCACCGGACTCGTTGGCCACAGCCGGCACGCTCTTCAGCTCCGGATCCTCCTTGGTGGCGTTGTCGAGCAGATCGAGCAGCCAGCTGGCCACAACGGAACCAGTGCGCCACGAGGTCATGGTTTCGGCCGGGTTGGTGACGTATTCGCTGCGCAGCATCGTGGCGAAGCCTTCACCGAAGGCCTGCATCATGCCGTATTCGATGCCATTGTGCACCATCTTGGCAAAGTGGCCACCGCCCACCGGGCCGGCATGTACCAAACCGTACTCACCTTCCGGCTTGAGGCTTTCGAAAATCGGCAGCACAGTCTCGTAATCCTTGTCGGAACCGCCGATCATCAGCGCGTAGCCGCGTTCGGCACCCCAGACGCCGCCGGAGACACCGCAGTCCAGGAATCCAATGCCCTTTTCAGCCAAAGCGGCCGCATGCTCGCGATCTTCGGTGTACTTGGAGTTGCCGCCATCGACCACGATGTCGCCCGGCTCGAGCAGCTTGCCCAGTTGTTCCACGGTGGAATCGGTGGGTTTGCCGGCCGGCACCATCACCCACACCACGCGCGGGGCATCGAGCGCGGCCACCAGAGCTTCCAAAGAGTCCACATCACGCGCGGATTCCGGGTTCATGTCGAAGCCGACGATCTCATGGCCGTCTTCGCGCAGGCGCTTGACCATGTTGCCACCCATACGGCCGAGGCCGATCATTCCCATCTGCATTGCAATTGCCTTCTTTCGCGTTTCGTACAGCGTTGTCGATTCGTTACAGGTTCAGGGCTCCGGCCACGGCCATGGCCTCCTGATCGGGGTCGGCCAGGCCGATGTGCACGTTGACGTGCACTTCATCGCTACCCGGCTCTTCGAGGATGTCGAACTGGCTTTGCAGCATGCTCGGCTTCATGAAGTGGCCTTCGCGGTGGGAGAGGCGCTCCATTACCTCGTCGAAGGTGCCCTGCATGTAGACGAATACGACGCCCGGGCGGCGCAGCTTGTCGCGGTAGACCTTCTTCAGTGCGGAGCAGGTCACCACGGCTGCTTCGCCGGCAGCGATGCGCTCGTCAATCCAAGAGGCCAAAGTGTCGAGCCAAGGCCAGCGGTCCTCGTCGGTAAGTGGGATGCCGGCGGCCATCTTGTCGATGTTGGCCTGCGGATGGAAGTCGTCGGCTTCCGCGTACTTCAGTCCGTAGCGTTCGGTCAGGTGTGCGGCCACGGTGCTTTTGCCGCAACCGCAGACGCCCATCAGCACGATGATCGGCTTGGTGTTGGCGAAGTAGTCGGCTGGGATAGTGTTTGCAGTGATGATGTCGGCATGTGCCTCGGTTGCGATGGTCATAAGAGTCTCTTTTCGACTAAGTAGGGGAGAGGATTACGAATGATTGATGATGGCTGCTAGACCAGCGGCACGAAGATGCTGCAGATCATCACGAGGGCGAGCACCACGACGGAGAGCAGGCATTCGAGTACGGTCCAGGTCTTGAAGGTTTCACCAACCTCCAGGCCGAAGTATTCCTTGATGAGCCAGAAGCCGGCATCGTTGACATGGGAGAGGAATACAGAACCTGCGCCGATGGCGATGACCAGCAGTGCGATGGCCGGAGCGGTGACGCCCATCTGGTCAACGACCGGGCCGAGGATACCGGCGGTGGTGATGATGGCCACGGTGGCGGAACCGGTGGCGACGCGCACGAAGGCGGCGATAAGCCAGGCGAGCAGGAAGATGGAGATGGCGGAGCTTTCAACGAACTTGCCGATGATGTCGCCGATGCCGGTGTCCACCAGCACGCCCTTGTAGCCACCGCCAGCGCCGACGATGAGCAGGATGCCTGCGATGGGCGGCAGTGCAGCCTTCAGGGAGTCGTTGACGGTCTTCCAGGACATGTGGGTGGTGCGGCCGAGCACGATCATCGCGAAGATCACGGCGGTGGCCAGTGCGATGGCGGGCTTGCCGAAGAAGGCGAGGACCTGGGCGTAGACGGCCTTGGAGCCGGCTTGGTCAGGGGCCACGATTTCGAAGATGGCGTTGCCGAGCATCAGGATGGCCGGCACCAGAATGCACAGCACGGACAGGGCAAACGGCGGCTTGGTGGTGATTGGGTTGCCGTCGGCATCCACACGGCCCTTGCCGGTGTCGAAGTTCTCGGGAGCGCCGACCGGCACCCACTTGGCGGCGAACTTGGAGAACAGCGGTCCGACGAGCGCTGCGGTGATTACGGCGATGGGCAGGCCGAACATCATCGTGATGCCCACGGAACCGTTCTTGAAGCAGCTCAATGCGGCGAGCGGGCCGGGCTGAGGCGGCATGCAGGCGTGCATCACGGACAGGCCGGCGAGCGTAGGAATGGCGACGCGCATCAGCGGCAGCTTGGAGCGGCGGGTGATGAGGATAATCACCGGCACGAGCACCACGAGGCCGACTTCGAAGAACATCGGCAGGCCGATTAGGGCGCCGATCAGGGCCATGGTCCACGGAATCATCTTGGTGGAGGTCTTGGCGAGCAGCGTATCGACGATGCTGTCGGCGGCGCCGGTGTCCATCAGCACGCGGCCGAGCATGGCGCCGAGGCCGACAAGGATGCCCACGGACGCCATCGTGGAGCCGAAGGTGGTGGAGAAGCTTTCCACGGTGGCCACCGGGCCGTAGCCGGAGCCGATGCCGACCACGAGGGAGGAGATCAGCAGGGAGACGAACGGGTGCAGCTTCGCGACGGTAACCAGCAAAATCAGCACGACGATGCTGGCCACCACGCTGATGCCGAGCTGGGTGCTGTTGAGCTGGACTGCTGCGTTCGCGGCTTCAGCCAAAACAAGCGTATTCATAATCCATCTCTTCTTTGAGTAATTGTATTTGAATGACGTTTCATTGTCACCGCATACATTTCGTATGTTGTTATCTAGTATAACGGCCGATTATGGAATACGCAATACTTTTGCGCACCGGTGTGTCGAATATGTATGCCATAACCAACCGAACGTGCGATACTTGTCTTATGACTTCTGCGACTTCTCCGATTACTGCGACACCCGGTGCTACCACCGCCCACGACACCGGCAGCACCACCGAGCTTTCCCTGCATGACCGGCTCCTCGACGAGTGGGGCATGGCCGTAGTGAGCGGCGAAGTAGCCACAGGAGAACGACTGCCCGAGCCGAATATGGATGGCGACGCCGCACCTTCGCGCACGGTGACGCGCGAAGTCACGCGCGTATTGGAATCGATGGGATTGGTCAGCGTCAAACGCAAGGCCGGAGCCACTGCAAACCCAATCGAGCAGTGGAATATTCTGGATCCGCAGGTAATCCAGTGGCGACTGCGCGGTCCGCATCGCATTTCCGCACTGCATGAGCTCTCGCAGCTGCGCGCCGCCGTGGAACCCGTGGCCGCACGGCTGTCCGCCTCGCACGCCACCGCAGAGCATTGGGCCACGCTGACCCGCGCGGCCATTGAGATGGTGGCGCATTCCGATCATGCCGACGAAGCTGAGTATCTGGAAGCCGATATTCTCTTCCATCGCACATTATTGGAGGCTTCCGGAAACCTGATGTTCGCGGCGCTCGGCGACGTGATCGCCTCCACGCTGACCGGCCGCACGCAGCATGAATTGATGCCTAAGGTGGCCGATCAGACGGCACTCGGCTGGCACACCGAAGTCGCCGCGCTGATTCGCAAGGGTGATGGCGCGGCAGCCGAAGCCACCATGAGGCAAATCGTCGACGAATCCGATCAGGCCATCAGCCATATTGCCGGCGACAGCGTGCAGTAGCTACAGCACCACACGACGATTGAGATCACGGCGCAATTCGCGCCAGTTCGGCAGATAGGAGCCGATGCGCCGCTGGAAGCCCACTCCATGGCCACGCTCCCATAAGTGGGTCATTTCGTGCACCAGCACGTATTCAAGGAACCGCGGCTCCATGAGCCCCAATTGCAGATTCAGTCGAATCCGCCCGGTTTTCGGCGTACACGACCCCCAGCGCGTGGTCATCAATCGCAATGTGATGTGCGTGGGAGTTCGGCCAATCACCGGCCCCCACTGGGCCAACAGCCCCGGCAGCTGCGCATTGATATTGGCTGCAGCCTTCTTGCGCAAACCATCAGTCCAGACGAATCCAGTATGCTCCGGCTCCGACACCAATGACCGCTGCCGCGCATGCTGCATTTTGCGCACATTGCCATCAATCCAAGCCCTGCGCCCACGCACAAAATCAACAATGGTTCGCTCGCTCATGCGCTTCGGCGCCGACACCACCACGTCCCCGTTCGGCGGCTTGATGCGCAGATACATATTCTTGATGGGTTTGCGCACCACCGTAATCGACAATCCATCAACAATAAGGCTGCTGCTGGTGCTGACTGAGGAGCGGGAGCGAGATGATGGACGATACGGCATGTGCGCCATTGTCACGCACGGAACCGACAGTCAGCGCAAGCAGTCAGCGCAGACGGCCGATTCCAATGCCGACTTTGCCACCGGCCAGCAGGAATCGTTTCATATTCCGCTGCAATGATGTGCGCTCAGGCAACTCGGCAATCGGCGCATTATTCCGCTGGAACACCCATTCACGCCAATCATCCGCATCCGGATTAGTCTCACAAATATCAAACCGATGCTGGAAAGCCAGAATATGCGAGCGCTCAGGCAACAGTTGATTCAACGCGGGGGAGAGCAGCCATGATTCGCACCAGTATGGCAAGCCTGCCCAATTCGGGAAGAATGAGGCGAGAAAGTCCCGCGACGAAGCGATAGACGCATCGCAATGTTCGGGGTCGAGCGATGCGTTGGATGGAATATGAATATTGATGATGCGCGGCATACCTGCAATTGCCGGCACGTCATCGGCTTCGTAGGCCAGCTCGAATTCCAGTGTTCCCAACCGAAACAGACGCGCACTGAGCTCGCGGTATGTCCAGAAATCACGGTCGAATCCGTACTTTCCGTAGCTCACTTGATGCTCGTCAACGAACCGCGAGAAGCAGCCCATCGTGTCATCGAAAACCGTGGCCGGTATGCCCATCCGCGCATATGTTGGGAACGTGTACCGTCCGGCGGCATAGAGCATCCAATACAGCATGCGGAACCCATCCTGATCATCACCAAGCGTGGATTTAAGGGCACGCCACGAGGCAACCCGCTGCGATGGATCAGTCAGACCACGCACAGCTGCATTGCCTTCCGGCGCCAGGGTTTCGCCTGACTCCTGAATCTGACGTAATACATCGATAACCGGTTCGGCCATACCGATACGCTTGGCCACCTGCATCACTGTCAATTCAGTGCCGTCAGCATCATCACCGTGCATTTCGCTCACCGTTGGTTTCGTTCCTTCCGAAATTATTCAGCCGCAGCTATCACTTAGCTACGCAGCAGATCGGCATAATGCCAGATCACATTGGCAATGCGCCTCAGCTCTGATTCAGCACTGACCGTACGCCATACTGCCGCATAGGTTTCAAACCATTGTTCAAGACCGCGGGCAACCTGCTGAGGGAATCTGTCTGGCAATACCTCGCCAGTGATTTCATCTTCGGCGATGACTCCGTCGCGCAACGCCAGGCACACACCCAGTTCATTGAACAGGCGCTGCCCTTCTGCCGCGACCAACATCGGCTGCAATAGTCCGCCGCGTGTGGCTCCTGAATCATAAATCGCCGCTTGGGCCGTAATCGCACCAAGCCGGGCAACATCTGCGCGCAATGCCGTGTTGGCCTCAGACCAGCGCAGTATGTCGGACTTCAGCCAAGTGAGCAGATTCATACGCGCCTCGCGCAGCGTTGTACTGGCATGAATCAAATCGGCATAGTCGACGCCGTCAGCACTATCATGTTCGTCGGTCCAAATCGAATCACGCACATCAGCGTTCAGCAAACCATCGCCATAGTCAAGTTCCAGGTATCGGACGATATTGTCCCAGCCAAACGCCACTTGATGGCTTGCGTCACGCAGCACGGCGACGAATTCGCCGGTGCTATCGCCATATTCCGCAATCGAGATGCGGCGGTCGAGCTCAACATGCGCATCATCGCCCGATCCATCAGCCCATTGCGAATCCCATGCGCACTGCGCGCCATAAATCATGCCGGGAACCGTCATACGAGGATCGTTGACGTGCCCATAGTCACCCCAATCAGTAACCAAGAATCCCGCAGCTCCATAGTGCCTGCCGTACTGAGCCAGACGCGAGATGTTCTCCCAAGCCCAGTCCAGTCGCGGCAGCAATGTATTCCAGCACCACACGGCCGGGCACACGTATTGCGTGGCACCGGACTCGGCCACAAGCCGCACCTTCTCGTCGGTAATGTCCGGCGCATAGAGCCAGTTCAGCAGCATCACATCCTTCGGCAATCGCGCGAGAATCTCCGGCATTTCCACGGCGATATCGCCCCAGAACAGCGGCTCGCGGCCTTGTTCGGACAGGTGGCCACACAGTCGCGACACGTAGTCGGCATACATGGTGGCGACCCCGCGTTTATCAGCTTCCGGCTTGGAGCGACCTTTGCCGAGATCGAATGTCTCATCGCCGCAGATATTGAATTTACGACTGCGGAACAGCTGAAGATAATCATCGATAAGCGTGCAGGAGAGCGCGAACGCGTCCGTCTCGGTGATGTTCAGCGTGTGATGCTCCATACGCTCGATCAGGCTGTATGGGCGGTCGGCTTGTTCGGGAAATTCGCCCAGGTGACGCAGCTCACGCGTGCGCAATGCCATGTACAGGTGGCCGAATGTGGAGACTGATGGCACCAGTTCAATGCCACGTGCCGCGCAGTATTCATCGAACGCGATGATGTCGGCCGGCTTGAGCGGACTGGTGCCGCGCCAGGTTTCGCTCATGTCGTCGAATGCAAACGTGTGCTCTACATAGAGCTGCAGCTGATTGTATTTGTAGAGGCACAGCTTGTCGGCCCAACGCTTCAGCCAATCGAGCGTCGGCACACGGCCACGCGTGGCGTCAAGATAGTAGCCACGGGTTTGGTACGCGGGCTTGTCTTTTATGTCGATCTCGGGTAGCGACGGTGCGCATTGGCGGATAATCTGGCGCAGCGTTTGGATGCCATCGCGCAGGCCGGCGGCGTCACCGCCAACAACGGTGATGCCCTCTTGGGCGATCGTCAGGCGATATTCATCCCGTCCCAGATCATCAGTAGAAGCGATGGACAGCGTAATGAACGACTGCCATCGGTCGCCTTTCGCGATATCCCATCGCAGACCGGTGGCTGCTTCGATATCATCAGCGACTTGATTGGCCCACACATCGGCCACATCCCACTCGCCTGCGTTTTCCACAATCCGGCCTGCATATGGCAGCACAACCACTGAATCTGGGTTTATTTCCACCGTGCGAGGCTCGGGAATCAGCTCGAAATCCTTCGTTTGCCCCTCAATGCAATACTGCATGACGCTCCTCACTTCATCGTTCTCTGAAGCCATTCAGGCATCAAACGCCCCTGACTGCTCAGTCAGCCTTTCACCGCGCCCAGTGCCGCACCTTCGGTCACTTTCCGCTGCACTAGCAGGAACACAATCACCACCGGAAGCGAGAACAGCGTCGCCGCTGCCATCTGGCTGCCGTAATCGACTCCACGAGGCGTGGTGAACGACGCCAGCCACACCGGCAGAGTGTACATGCTTTGGTCCTTCATGAAAGTGTATGCGGTCAAGTAGTCATTCCAAGCGGAGATGAACGCGAAAATCGAAGTCGATACCAGGCCGGGAACAAGCAGAGGGAATGTGATGTGCCACAGGATCTGCCATGTGTTCGCACCGTCGATCATGGCTGCCTCTTCCACTTCAATGGGAATATTGAGGAAGAAGTTGCGTAGGTTCCATATGGAGAATGGCAATACTGCAGACACGTATGCCAGTATCAATCCCAGATACGTGTTCAACAACCCGAGCTGATTGAATACCAGGAACTGCGGTATGAGCATTGCCGTACCAGGAAGCATCTGAATCACCAAAATGCCGACCATGAAAGCGGCACGCCCGCGAAAACAGAAGCGCGTGAGGGCATAGCAGGCGAAGAATGCGAATATCACTGAGAACACCACGGCGCTGAACACCACGATCAAACTGTTTTTCAGATTAATCATGAAATTCGTTTGCGTTATGGCCACCACGAAATTCTGCATTGTGATGTGCTTCGGCCAGAACAGCGGGGTAGAGGTCATAATCTCGCTGCGCGGCTTGAGCGCTGAGTTGACCATCCAATAGAACGGGAAGAAATACGCTGCGGCAAACAGCAGCCCCAATACCGTCATTACCGCATGGCGTATCGGCTTATGCGAGTTCATACCAAATCCTCCCCGCTCTTCAACAGACTGCGGATATACACCGCAGTCAAAGCAAGCAACATCAGCGTGGTGATCACCGAAATCGCCGCACCATTGCCGATGTCAAACCCCACAAATGCTTTCTTGTAGGTGAACACCCCAAGATTGGCGGTGGCGTTGTCCGGGCCGCCTTTGGAAACCAGCCATATCTGATTGAAAATGTTGAAATCCCAGATAATCGAGAGCACGGTGACCAAAAGCAAGGTCGGCTTGACCAGTGGAATAGTGATCATCCAATACAGGCGAACGGGTCCTGCCCCATCGATTTTCGCCGCTTCGATACAGGAGGGATCGACCTGCTGTATGGCGGCGAACATGGTGACCGCCACGAATGGTATGGCCTGCCAAACCACGAGCAACCAGATGCAGATGTAGGCCAGTCGCGCATCATTGGCCCATGACACATTGGTCACGTCACCGAACACATGCAATTGCGTCAGTAGCCAATTGATCACGCCATAACCCGGCTGGAACAGCCAATTCCAGACTTCAGCCGAAGCGACTTCCGGCATGGCCCAGGCCAATATCATCGTCACCGTCACAATGTATTGCGTGACTTTCCCCAGCTTGGTCATGAACTGGGCGACCGCCATGCCCAGCAGGACGGTGCCGGCCACGCACGCTGCCATCAGCAGCACCGTGCGTACGACCGACCACCAGAATTCCGAATCTGCAAGCACAGCAGCGTAAGTGCTCAGCCCAACGACGTTGAACTCCCCGGTGAACAGGGTTCGCTGGTTGAAATCCGTGAATGACGTGAACACGAGGAAGATGAGCGGCACTACTACCAGCGCGCCCAGAATCAACCCTGAAGGGGTAAGCAAGAGCATCGCGGTTTTCGTTGAATACCCCAGCTTATGCTCTTCACGCACGACCGGATGACCGTTGCGTCGACGACTGATCTTCACTGAACGTGTTACTTCACTCATGGCTATTCCATCACCTTGATCGCATTGCAATCATTGATTCAACAAATCATTGAGCTGAGCATCGGTTTTCTCGCCGGCCTGTTGCGGAGTGGATGTGCCGGAAGCCACAGATGAGAAGTAGGTTTCCATCACTTTATTGCCTTCGACCTTCAGCCAGCCTGCAGCCATCGGCGTAGATACCGCGGCTTTAGCCGAATCAACATATCCCTTAAGCGAATCCGTCATCGCAGAGCTCTTCATGATATGCTCATTGCCCTCAACGGTGTTCGGGTTAAGGAATTGCTTCGGGAACACATAGTTTTCCTGAATATCAGGGCTTGCGGCAATCTTCACCCACTTGATGGCCAGATCGCTCTTGGCGGACTTAGCAGGAATCACCCAATCGGAGCCGCTAGTGAAAGTGGGCTGCGGCTTGCCGTCCTTGCCGGGGATGGCGAACGAGCCGATATCATCCTTGGTGACTTGAGATTTCAGATTCACTGCAGTGCCGATGGAAGAGCTTGGTGCAATGATGGTGGCCGCTTTACCGTCCGCGAAAATCTGCGTCTGATCCGGAGAATCGGTGGCAAGCGTACGAGAGGCCGGCGCAGAGTACTTGTTTTGGAAGGCCTTCCAATCGGAGACGCCAGTTACCGAATCCTCAGATTCCAATGAACCGGACCATTTGCTGCCACTCTGCTTGGCGATATTGCCGCCATCGTTCCAAATCCACTGCAACGCGGAATACCAGTCCTGGCCGCACAGGTAGAACGCGGAGAAGCTGGAATCATCCGCATGCTTGGCCTTAATGGCATCAAGGTCCTTCTCAAGCTCGTCATATGTTGTCGGCACAGTGGTGATGCCGGCATCCGCCCAGATCTTCTTGTTGTACAGCACAGCAAAAGGCGCCAGCAGGCCAGGGACACCATACAGCTTGCCATCGTAGGTGGCACTGTCTTCCAAACCCTTCACCCAGGTCTGACCTTGTTCAAGATCGCTTTTATGCGAGGTGAGGTCCAGAAGACCTCCGTTCGCCGCATAACCGGAAACCTGCGTATTGCCGACATCGATCACGTCAGGCGGGGTGCTGGTGGTCAGTGCGGTGGTCACCTTAGTGGTGATGCCATCCCAGTCATGCATTTCGAGCTTGACTTTCGCACCGGTTTCTTTGGTGAATCGTGCATTGATCTCGTTGAGCACTTCAGGGCTCAAATCACCGTTCATGGACCAGACGGTGAGCGTCTTGCTGTCGGATGCACTAGCGGAGGCTTGCGGTTTGCCCATAGAGCACCCCGCGAGCGAGACAACCAATGCAGTAATTGCCGCCACAAAGGCAGTGCGTCGTGTTGTTTTCATTGTTCCTCCCTTTCACCGGCTTGCACCAGTTCGCCATAATTGTTAGCCAAGCTAACAAGTTTTGACATTGAAACGGAGAGTAAGTTTGCTTTGTTATTTCAAGATTACAAATACATTATCGATTGCGCATATGCTTCATACATTTGTAATAAAGCAGTTGAGCTAACAAATAGAACTATAGGTACATGCCGCAGCAGCCGGCATCAACAACGATTGCCCCCGCAATCACAACACCATCCATTCGATGCGCGGCGAACCGGATATAGTCGAATACAACAGTTGGAATCAGAGGAGATATCATGTCGGACCGAAATGCGGTTACAAACACCGAATCGCCTTCGGCCGCACCGTTCTTCCCCATCATCACGCCACATACCGCAACAAACGGCATCAATAGCACCATTCGGCCCATCGACATGCGCCGCAACAACGCATCATTGGTATTCAGCACGCTGTTCCCCGACCGCCAGCTCTCCAGAGCGGACATCGCAAGAGCCACCGGACTATCTCGCGTGGTGGTCTCAGAAGCGGCCGCAACACTGATATCCAAAGGATTCATCCGTGAAGTCGGCCCTCAACCGAGCAGCGGTAAGGGGCCAGGAAAACGCGGTACATTGCTCGGGACCAACCCGGAGCGACTTCGGCTCCTGAGCATCGACCTGTCTCAGCCGCATCTCATCCAGGGCGCGATACTGAATCTCTTCGGACAAACCATTACACGAGCCGAAATCACACTCGGCGCATCCGATCAATTCACGGTAAGCGATGTAGACGACCTCATCGCACAACTTCTACGTTCAGGCCAGCATCCCGTCGGCATCGGCATCGCCGCCCCTGGCGTGGTGAAAAACGAGAGCAATGTGCTGTCATACACCTATTCGCAATGGCACAATACCGACTTGCGCGAACCCATCGAACAGAAATTCGGAATCCCCACGACCGTCAACAACGATGCCGCAAGCGCGCTGATGGCCGAGCGATGCTTCGGGCAAGGCGGCCCTAATCTGCTGTTCATACAACTCGCGCGAGGAGTTGGATCAGCATTGCTGATCAATGATATGCGCGTGGCCGGCAGCAACTATGCAGTGGGCGAAATAGGCCACATCCCGGCCAGACAGGACGGGCCGCAATGCTCCTGCGGCCGGCACGGTTGCTTAGATGCAATTATCGGCACGCCTGTATTGCGAGCACGCATGCAAGGGCATCCGTCCGACTGTGAACGCATCATCGCCCAAGCCGGACGAGATCTAGCTGCGGCATTATCAATGCCGGTTGCCATGCTCGATATTGACGACATTTGCGTGTACGGCCCATCCGACATAGTCAATGACACGTTTATCAGCGCCGCCCAGCAGCAACTTACCCGAGACACCACTTCGGTTCTGCATCCACGCACCATCATCCGAAGATGCCAAATCGGCGGCGACATTGTAATTCGCGGCGAATTAATACCTATTTTGCAGATGTCACTATCGCGCTTGTAGCCAAAGCGCACAGCCCTCTTTTACAAACACCAATTCCCGCGACACGCCGAAGAGCATATCATCGTTGACACTCACGCGTTCAGTGGTATTGTAATCACTTGTGCGCTTTTGAAGCGTGCGGATCGGGCCCGTAGCTCAGCTGGTTAGAGCGCATCCCTGATAAGGATGAGGTCGGAGGTTCAAGTCCTCCCGGGCCCACGGAAAAATGAAGCGGCCAGCGTGCCGCTCTTTTTTTCAACAATGCAACATGGGGCTATAGCGCAGCTGGTAGCGCATCTGCTTTGCAAGCAGAGGGTCGCCGGTTCGAACCCGGCTAGCTCCACAATTCAAACCCTTGGAATCAAGCCGATTCCAAGGGTTTTTGCGTTCTGCCATCAACAAGCGTTACACGACGTTACTCGCCTACATGGCACACTTCGCTATCCCAGCTGCGGCATAGAATGGTCCTCCGAAGAGAGCAGGCAGTTTGCAGAAAAGTGGTTCATCGATGACGGATTTCCGCCCGACGCGCATCGCATCATCATCGCAGCATCATTCCGTCAGCACCCACTTCACCGCCATCGACGGTCTGCGCGCGCTGGCGATTCTAGGCGTGGTCGCCTACCACACCCGCCCCTCGCTGCTGCGAGGCGGATTCCTCGGCGTCACCATCTTCTTTGTCATCAGCGGGTTCCTTATCACCCGCAGCATCACCGGCGAGCTCAACCGCACCGGCAGCATCTCTTATGGCACGTACCTCGCCAAGCGACTGAAGCGCCTCGTTCCGCCCACGGTCGTCATCATCGCCATCACCGCCCTAGCCGCATATCTCACCTCGCCGAGCCTTCTGCCCAAAGCCCAGGCCGACGCACTGCCATCATTGTTCTTCGTCAGTAATTGGGTGAACATTTTCCGCCACGTGTCTTACTTTGCCGCCGCCGGCCTGCCCTCACCGCTGACGCACCTGTGGTTCCTCGGCGTCCTGATGCAGTTCTACATATTGTGGCCATTGGTGTTGCCCGCCTTCCGCCGCGCCAAACTGCAACGCAAAGCACGGCTCAGCATCGTCGCTGCGCTGACGTTGGTCTCCACACTCGCTATGGCGCTCCTCTTCGACCCGAACGCCACGGGCAGCCGTTCATACTATGGTTTGGATACGCGTGCCGCAGAGCTGCTGGCCGGCGCGCTCCTGGCGATGCTCATCACAGGCAAGCAGCGATCATCGGAAAGCAGCAATCCAACCTATTCCAGAAAACAGCCTTACCATCTCGACTTCGGCGACGCATTGGCACTGGTACCTTTAGTGCTGCTGATCGTGGCCTTTGCTGCCGTCAAATCAAGCTGGATTGTGCTCTACCGAGGCGGCTACCTGATTGTGGCATTGCTCACCGCACTACTGCTGGCGGCAGCCATCGTGCCGGGCAATATGGTGGGCCAAGCACTCTCCGCCCGCCCACTCAAGTACATCGGCTCACGTTCGTTCTCGCTGTACCTAGTGCATTATCCGATGCTGGAGATGATGAATCCGGCCACACGCACTACCAAACTGGCGTGGTGGGAATGGATTGTGCAAATCATCGCACTGTGGATCACCACCGAAGTGTTCTATCAATTGATTGAGCACACAATTCGCTTGGATGTTCAAGAGAAGCATGTCGTACGCACTATTGCTCTGCATACGCTGCAAATCTGCCGTCGAATCATTATTGTGCTGTGCGCGGTCGGCACTGTGCTGCTGTGCGTGCTGCCGCTTGATTGGGGTGCGATTGCGCAGGCTCGCTCCGCGCAGCTGCGTCCGGCCGCTGCCAAAGTCGAAGCAATGCCGGCACAGACCCAGTCGGCGCCCAAGCCAGCGGATAAGTCAGCGCAACAGGCCGACCAACAGACCCAGAATGCCAACAAATTGGTACCGGTCGCGGAAAAGGTGCCGAATAATTTGGATACTTCCGGTTGGACGTACGACGCATCCACGGGTGTGTGCAGCGCTGACCCACTGATTATCAGTGATTCCGTGGAGATGGGCGCACAGCGTGTGCTGGTGAACACCATGCCGAACGCGATTCAGGACAATGAAATCGGCCGCCGTCTAGCTGCCTTCCCGTCTACCTACCAGCAGCATCTGGCTGCCGGCGACGATAAACGCGTGGTAATTGTGGCATTGGGCACCAATAACGCAGGGCCGAATCCCGAGCAGTCGTTCGAAGATGCGGTGACCGCGGTGAAGGGCAAGGCCTTGTATTTCATTACGATTCGCAATCCTACGACGGATGCCGAGGGTGTGAATGCGGCCATGCGCGCTGTGGCTGCACGCCATAAGAATGTGGGCATCATGGATTGGTATGGGCTGAGCGAAGGGCATAGCGAGTACTTCTATGATGACGGCGTGCATCTGACCATCGGTGAGGGATTGGGACGTGAGGCTTACTCGCATATGATCATCCAAGCGTTGTGCGGACAGTGATTTCCCGACAAACACCCTCTTTTGACACAGCGTCAAAAGAGGGTTTACAATATGCTGCGAGAGAAATTGACGCTTCGTCAACAATGTGTGTTCCGCAGCGATTGCAGAGCACAGCACCTCGAGCCAAGCGCCAATAAGCCCGGCCCGGCATCCAACGAGGGATGACGAGCGCAACACACAGCACATGAGGAAAGGACCGTTATGCTGTTTCAGGTCTACGGCGACAATGCCGTCTATCAATGGATCGGATGGATTCTCGTATTCTGCTGCCTTATCGGCGCGAACGAGCTCGCCCGACGCACCAAAACCGGCGGTGTGGTGGCGTTCCTGGTCATACCCGCAATCCTGACCGTCTACTTCATCACCATCTACGCGGCCGCCGCCATGGGTGCCGAGTGGGCCCTCAACAACCCCACCTACGTGCACATGACGTCGTGGTTCCATTACGCCAAGCTGTACGCGGCCACCATCGGCTGCATCGGCTTCATGGCGTTGAAATACAAGTGGGGTTCCATCGGCAAGTCGCACTGGTTCAAGTGCTTCCCGTTCGTCATCGTGGCCATCAACATCCTGATCGCCGTGGTCTCCGACTTTGAATCCGCCATCCGCGGCTGGGGCGGCACCTGGATCTCCACCGAAGGCGTGACCTTGTACGGCGGCTGGCACAACGTGTTCAACGGTCTGGCCGGCATTCTCAACATCTTCTGCATGACCGGCTGGTTCGGCATCTACGCCTCCAAGAAGAAGGACGACATGCTCTGGCCAGACATGACCTGGGTGTTTATCGTGGCCTACGATCTGTGGAACTTCTGCTACACCTACAACTGCCTGCCCACCCACTCCTGGTACTGCGGCCTCGCGCTGCTGCTCGCTCCGACCGTGGCGAACTTCTTCTGGAACAAGGGCGGCTGGATTCAGAACCGCGCCTTCACGCTGGCCATCTGGTGCATGTTCGCCCAGGTGTTCCCGATGTTCCAGGATTACTCCGTGTTCTCCACCCAGTCCGTGAACAACCCGAACGTGAACCTCGTGGTCTCGCTGATCGCGTTGGTGGCCAATGTGCTGGCACTGGGCTACATCCTCATCCGTGCCAAGAAGCAGGGCATTAACCCGTGGATGCAGGAAGTCTTCAAGGGCACCAAGGACTTCGAGCAGGCCATCGCCCGCGCCGCGTGATTACCTCACGACTGCCGTCGCCCGGCGTCGCCCGCGCCGCGCAACCACTGCATAATCACATAAACGCTACATAACACATGCGCCAACGTCTCGTTTGTGGGACGCTGGCGCATTTTCATTTGATTTGCAGTTGCGTCCCACTGAGTTGCGGGACACCACTGCATAATTAAGCAATTTGCAGTACCGTCCCACACAGCGATAACCATAATTGGCAGAATTCCGCCAATTTGAAAAAAGAGCGAATAACGGCGAGTGGGACACCCGTGCATTTTCGCCCATTTTGCAGTTGCATCCCACACCGCATCACTATCAACGCCTGCGAGAGCTGTAATCCTTACGAACCTCGCTAAGCGCAGTCGCAGCTTCCTGCTCAAAGTCACGAGCCCCACCACGCACGGCAGTTGCTGCGCACGATACAGCCACAAACGAAGCTTCCACACCTTGCCCATCCGCATGGAAGTTAGCTGCATACATCGGATCAATGCCAAAATCGTCAGCAGTCTGTACCGCATCAATATTGGCGCCAAGGAACACGAACTCCCAATGGTATTGCTCACGTTCATGAGCAATCATCTTGCGCACCTTCCTCAATGAATACCGTCGGCTCGCGTTCTCATATCCATCGGTGATAATCACGAACAGCACACGACTTGCGCGATAGGGCGCTGCAGTATGACGTTGGCGGGAAACCACACGATCAATGGTTGAACCGATAGCGTCAAGCAGTGCAGTGCTGCCGCGAGCCCAATAGTCATCCTGTGTGAGATCCCTGACGGCGCGCAAATCGATATGGTCATGCAAGGTTTCGATGTGATGGTCAAAGAGCACAGTCGTCACCGAGCAATCGCCAGGAATCACGCGCTGCTTGGCAAGCATGCTGTTGAATCCGCCGATTGTATCGGATTCAAGGCCGGACATCGACCCACTGCGGTCCACAATGAACACGAGTTCCGTACGGTCAGCATTGGTGTTGTTCGTCGTCATGATGCATCCTTTCCTTCATCTCGGCGCTGTTTGTGCCGAAGATGGGATTAGCATCGCATCACTGAAACTCGCATTGGTCGCTTCGCAAGCGACATTGCTCACTACAGTCCAAACCGAAGAACGATTACTGTCCGAGCAGAGGTTGATCGTACCGGAACAGCGATTCATTGATCGTAAACACGTCGAAAATACCGTGAGTAATGAAGAACTCCACGATGACGTCGAACTTCATACTGTGCGAGAACGCATATCCGGCACAAGCCAGTAGGTCTTCCGTCTCATCAATGTTGAGTCGTAGGGCAATCGCCAGCGCAAGCACGGTTTTCTTGCTCGGCATATAGCCGTTGCCGCAGCGGATTTTCGAGAACAGTTTCCGACTGATATTCGCCCGCTTATATACCTCCACATCGGAGTAGCCTTTAGCGTCGATGATTTGCATCAGAATCACGTCGAAAGGCTCATCCAAATCAGCGAGAATCTCATCATCGAGGTAGCTCAAGGATTCTGACCTTGATGACGCAGGTGTGGCAGAGGCTTGGTGAGCGACTGGTGCGGACGCGGACATCTCACGCGGTGACTGGGCACTCCATTCCTCTGCAGAGTATTCCTGTTCAGCGGATACACTGGAGTACCCCAGTTCCCGCATTTCCTGTGCGCGGGAGCTGGGCTGACCTTTGTGCTTGGCTACATAGTGATCATCGATGTATGACTGGATTTGACGGTCAAGTGCCGTGACGGCATCGAAAGTAGCGCGGTCGAATACGCACAGATATACATCGAAGTCATCGGCTGATTGTTCCAGAAAACCACGGATCTCGTCAATGGCCACATGTAAGGCCTCCGCTTTGGGATAACCAAAGATACCGCTGGAGATCAGCGGGAATGCAATGCTCGCGCAGCCCAAATCGGATGCCAGTTGCAACGAATTGCTATAGCAAGCACGCAGCAATCGTTCCTCGCCGTGATCTCCACCTTGCCAAACCGGACCGGCCGTATGAATCACGTACTGCGCAGGCAAATCGAATCCCGGCGTAGCCACTGCGTCTCCAGTATGAATGGGCGAGAGTCGGTCGCACGCCTCCTGCAGTCGGCTCGCACCAGCGGCACGGAAAATAGCGCCACACACGCCACCGCCCATAAGCAGTCGGGTATTCGCGGCATTCACGACGGCATCCACCTGCATCTTTGTGATGTCTTGCCGGACCAATTGCAATGGCATAGTGCGTCCCCTTCGTGCCACAAACCCTATGCAGAAGCTCTAACTCTATGGTATGGCGTCTCACCCGTGAAGTGTCAGCGCATTGTTATCGCAGTGTCCACCTAGTGAGGAATCTCGCAGGCACCTCTTGAGTGTTTCCAGAGTTCACGCCTACAATCGGAAGCGTCTTATTTGATAGTCCAACCCAAAGGGGAGTTTCACTATGCTCACTAACGAGTACGTCAAGCGCGTCTACGATCAGGTGCAGAAGCGCGATGGCGATCAGCCCGAATTCCTGCAGGCCGTCTACGAGGTGCTGGACACCCTGCAGCCTGTTATCGCCAAGCATCCTGAATACGAGGCCAACGGCGTGCTGGAGCGCCTCGTCGAGCCTGAGCGCGTGGTGAAGTTCCGCGTGGCCTGGGTTGATGACGCCGGCAAGGTGCAGGTCAACCGCGGCTACCGCGTGCAGTTCAACTCCGCGATCGGCCCGTACAAGGGCGGCCTGCGCTTCCACCCGACCGTGAACGAGGGCGTCATCAAGTTCCTCGGCTTCGAACAGATTCTGAAGAACAGCCTGACCACGCTGCCGATGGGCGGCGGCAAGGGCGGTTCTGACTTCGATCCGAAAGGCAAGTCCGACGCCGAGGTCATGCGCTTCTGCCAGGCCTTCATGACCGAGCTGAGCCGCCACATCGGCCAGTTCACCGATGTCCCGGCCGGTGATATCAACGTTGGTGCCCGTGAGATCGGCTACCTGTTCGGTCAGTACAAGCGCATCCGCGACGAGTATTCCGGCGTGCTGACTGGCAAGGGCTTGGAATTCGGCGGCTCCCTCGCCCGCACCGAGGCCACCGGTTACGGCCTGTGCTACTACACCGCGGAAGCCCTGCGCGTGCTCAAGAACGATTCCTTCGAAGGCAAGACCGTGGTGATCTCCGGCTCCGGTAACGTGGCCATCTTCGCCACCGAGAAGGCCCAGGAACTGGGTGCCAAGGTTGTGACCGCTTCCGATTCCAACGGCTACGTCTACGATCCGGATGGCATCAAGCTGGACATCGTCAAGGACATCAAGCTGGGTCACCGCGGCCGCATCAAGGAGTACGCCGAGCGCGTGCCGGGTGCCGAATACCACGAGGGTTGCTCTGGCGTGTGGACTGTGCCGTGTGATATCGCCCTGCCGTGCGCCACTCAGAACGAGATCGACGAGGCTTCCGCCGAAGCTCTGGTCAAGAATGGCTGCAAGGTGGTGTGTGAGGGCGCGAACATGCCGTCCACTCCGGAAGCCATCGCCGTCTACCAGAAGAACGGCCTGCTCTATGGCCCGGCTAAGGCCGCCAACGCCGGTGGTGTGGCAGTCTCCGGCCTGGAGATGAGCCAGAACAGCTACCGTCTGTCTTGGACCTTCGAGGAGACCGATGCCAAGCTGAAGTCCATCATGGAATCCATCGTTGCCGAGTCCCTGGCCGCCGCCAAGGAATACGGCGAGGAAGGCGACCTGATGGTTGGCGCCAACATCGCAGGCTTCGTCAAGGTGGCCAACGCCATGGTCGCCCAGGGCATTCTGTGACGTGTAACCGTTAAAAAACCGAGGTGGGGCACCGCAACGCTCCCGCCCATTGGGGTGGTGATCTCTTTACGGAGATTGCCACCCCACTTTGTTATTACCTGGTTCTAAAACCACCCTCAGCGTCCAAAATTCGGGAGAACAACCTAATCTCCCCGAATATTGGACACTGAGAATGGGTCAGCATCCAGAATTTGGGTTATTAAGGCTGTCTCCCTGAATATTGGACACTGATTGACGCTGAGCGTCCGAAATTCAGAGTGATAGGAGCATTTCCCCGAATTCTGGACGCTTACTGAAGCGCCACGCCCAGGATTCGGGGAAAGCACAACATCACATCAGTTCCAACGTCACATCGAGCTTCAGCGGCTTATCGGCGGGCAGCTGGAATTCCGGGTGCACCGGAGCGCCCCAGGTATCGTCGCCGCCGACACCCATCTGGGCCGCCAACAGGCGCAGGAACGTGTGGCGCACGGGCGGCAATTCGTCCGGATGCAACGCATCCTCCAGCATCAGCGAGCTGTACGGCAAGAGGCTCACCGCGAACGGTTGAGCATCGGCACCAGCCGCCGAAACGCGCATGCCATGTCCCTCGGCATCGGTGATTTCAGCCCAGCGCACACCCTCATGGTTGCCGGTTTCCTGCGGTACCAGATACGGCGCGAAGTCTTCAGAGGCCGTACGAGAGAAGATGCCCAGCTTGCCGCCATGCAGACGATCGCGATACGTCTCTTCAGGTCCCAGACCGTAGAAGCGCAGGTGATCATATTCGGCCGGCAGTGTCCATTCGAGACCGAACGCCGGCAAGGTGGCAGCATCCGCTTCGCCAGGGAATTCGGCGGTCAAATGGATGCGCAAAGCAGCATCAATCTCATAACGCACAGTAACCGGCGTATGTGCCTCATCGGCCAGCTCATAGGTGTACGTGCCGGTCAGACCGTCGACATTCTGCTCGATGACGGTGCCGGTCACGCGCGCATAGCGGCCGGCTGCGAACCATTGCGCACGATTGAAACCGGACTGGTTGCCGCGATCGTTATCCACCAGAGCACGGAAGGTGGTCAGCGAAGGTCGGCGAATCACCATCTCGCGACCATCACGCTTGAAGGACACCAATCCGCCTGCGGTCTTGGAAAGCAATGCCTCAGCGGCATCATTGTGGATGCCGGCGTTGAACGGATCTTCGGCAACCACAGCCAGCGAAGCATCAGCATCCTCAGTAGAAGCCTCAGCCACGTCAACCTCACTATCGCCAAAGTCCACGCTCGCCACATACTGCCCGAACGTCAGCTCATAGCCAGCCGGTGCCCAGTCAGTGGCCGCAGCCAGTCGCTGATCGACTGCGTACACTACTTCCGCATGACCGCTCAGCGGCACCAGATCGGTGACGCGCGGGAAAGCGATCGGCAGGCGCTGGGTGTCTCCTGCCGGCACATCGAAGCGATAATCCGCATGCCAACGCTCAACACCGTTCACCAGCACGCGCGCGGTGAACACATAGTCGGCGGTGGAGATGAACAGGTTGTCGTTGACGATGGTCACGCCGGATTCATCCGGAGTCAGGCGCACGTTGGCGTACAGCTGTTTGACTTCCTGCGCCTTAGGCGTGGGGGTACGGTCGGCGAACACGATGCCGTTGCCGCTGAATTCGTAGTCGGTCGGGCGATCGTCGAAATCACCGCCGTAGGCGAGGCGCTCGGTACCGTCGCCGAGGGTCTGGAACAGGGCCTGATCCACGTAATCCCAGATGAATCCGCCCTGGTACTTCGGGTACTGCTCGAGTGCGGTGTACAGGTGCAGGCCGCCGGTGGAGTTGCCCATTGAATGCGAGTATTCGCAGGAGATGTAAGGCTTCTGATCGTCGCCGAACAGGTACAGGTCCTTGATTTCGTCAGGCTTGGCGTACATGCGGCTCATGATGTCGGTCACATCGCTGTACTCGGGCTCGTTGTAGACGCTCTCGTAGTGCACCGGACGCATCGGATCGTTGGTGTGCACGAAGTCGCGCATCGTACGGAACACGTCGCCGCCGAACGACTCGTTGCCCAGCGACCAAATCACCACGCTTGGATGGTTCCAGTCGCGGCGCATCATGCTGTTGAGACGGTCCACGCAAGCCGCACGCCATTCGTCACGGCTGCCCGGCACGGCGGTCTCCGGATGGAAAGTACCGTCCGCATAGGTCCACGTGCCGTGGGTCTCGAGATTCGTTTCGTCGATCATGTAGATGCCGTATTCGTCGCACAGCTCGTACCAGCGGGTCTGGTTCGGGTAGTGGCAGGTGCGCACGGCGTTGATGTTCAGGCGTTTGAATTCGCGAATATCCTGCAGCATCACGGCTTCGGAGACCGTGCGGCCGGTGCGCGCATCGAATTCGTGGCGGTTCACGCCCTTGAACACCACACGCTTGCCGTTGATCTTCATCAGTCCGTCTTCGATGGCGAAATGACGGAAACCAATGCGTTGCGGTACAACCTCAATTACGCGGCCGTCCGCATCCAGCACAGTGACAGTCAGGGTGTACAGGGTCGGCTCTTCCGCACTCCACGGGCTGACGGACCCGACGTTCGCTTCCCAGCTCAGAGCAATGGGGGAGCCATCAAAGTTCTCGACAGCGGGCACGTCATCGATGGTCTTCCGCCACACTTCCGTACCGGAGGCGTCCGTCAGCACAGCCTCAACGCCATTCGCCCCAGCGATATTGCGCACGAAAAGGTCAACGTTCAGATTGCCCTCGCCAGCCGCGACATCGTAATCAGCGATGACGCGCAGATCCTGAATGTGGACCGCCGGCTGAGCAGTGAGCTCAACTGAGCGGAACAGGCCGTGCATGCGCCAGAAGTCCTGATCCTCAAGCCAGCTGGCGGATGTGTACTGGAAACAGGCCACGGCGAGCACGTTCTCGCCCGGCTGCAATGCGGCAGTCACATCGAATTCGCTCGGCGTGTAGGAATCCTCGGAATAGCCAATAAAAGTACCGTTGAGCCACACGGCGATAGCGGTAGAGGCGCCTTCAAAAGTCACGGTAATAGGACGCACAGGATCCTCTCCGGCCGCAATCGCCTTCGCGTTCACAGCTGCCGCAGCCGCCACTTTGTATTCCGGCATGAACGTACGACGGTAGAACGCCACATGATTATGCTCGGGGATGCCCGGCGCCTCGGGAGCCTCATGACCGGACCATGGGTACTGCTGATTCACATACTTGTGCGGCAGGAATCCCTTGACTTCCAAGCAGGACGGCACTTCGATGGTTTCATACGCGGAATCATCGAAACCGGGGGCCGCAAATTCGGCGGCAGCCAATGCCTCGGTACCGTAATCAGCCAAGTCGGCGAGAGCCACCACCCATTCGCCATCCAAGCTTTGGCGCAGATCCATCGATTCGCCGGCAGCTGGAGTGTGATCGTAGAAACGGTGGCTGGAATGAGCATCAATTCGATTCACTTCGAATACCAGTGGATCGTCGAGCCATGCCGGATCGAACTGGTGGGCCGTCGTCATTGAACTGGTCATGAATTCTTCTTTCTTTCGTATGCACTACGCAGTGCAAGCCTGCAAGGAACATGCACCAACACACTACGCAAGCTGTTTCAGGAAACTACTATAGACTATTTGTAACCGTCACATAGAGGTGACGCGCGCCGCTCAGCAACCGATTACGTACAGTCATGACGTAGTCATTTGCTGCCACGCAGCGCACAGTATTGGAGGTTGATATGACGGCGGCGAACAGCAAGGTGACCATCCGAGACGTGGCCCGTCTGGCCGGCGTATCGTACGGCACCGTATCCAGATACCTCAACGGCAACGAGCATGTTTCCGCAGATGCCGCACACCGCATCGCCAAGGCCATAGAAGCGTCGCACTACACACCGAACAAGGCGGCCCGCTCGCTCGCCCAGCAACGCACTTTAACCGTCGCGTTCATCGTGCAGGTTGAATCCATCGACACCCTCCTGCAGGCAAGTAGTGCAGCCGCCATGGCGGAAGCCAATCAGATTCTGGGCGAAGCTGGCTATCAGATGGTCACGCTGATTGCCAATTCCGAGGATTCCACGCAGCGCATCGCACAGCTGGTGCAAAGTGACTTCGCCGATGGCTACCTGCTGTTCTCCTTGAGCGAGGACGATTCGCTGATTAATATTTTCCGCACCGCGCATCGCCCGGTGGTATTGTCCGAAGCCAATGATCGCAGTACCGCGGTTTCCTACCCAACAGTGGATTTCGCCAATATCGATGGCCAGCGCGATATCACTCGCTATCTGCTCGACCAAGGTAAAACCAAGCTGGCCTATGTGTGTGGGCCCGGCTATTCCCCCTCGTCCAGCAAGCGACTGCATGGTTTCAAACAGGCTTTGGGCGAGCATTTCGATGACAGACGCGTGTATTACGCCGACGACTGGGAAATCGGCAGTGGCGAGATGGCAGCCGCGGAATTCCAGCCGATACTGCATGATCTCGATGGCATCGTATGCGCCAACGATAATATCGCCCTTGGTGTGATCAATCAGCTCCATCGATTCGGCTACCGGGTCCCTGAGGATATCGCGGTCACCGGTTTCGATGATTCGCCCATCGCCACGATGATGGACCCGAAGCTCACCACAGTGCGGCAAGATTCGTGGCTGCACGGTCGCGTGATGTCACAACTCTTGCTTCATATGCTGCATGGGGAGACGGTGGATCCTCATACCGTCAAGTTGCTACCCACCGAGATTGTGATTCGGCAGTCGGCATAGGTAATTCATCGCCATCACATACAGCAAAAAGGTGCTGCGATCGAGGTAATCGCAGCACCCTCAAGGAAGGAAAGTAGAGACAGGAGCGATTACTCCTTGACGGCGCCTGCGGCGGCACCGTTCTCGAGGTTGACCGGCATCCAAGCGCCGGTCAGCAGGGAGGCGATGGAGCCGTCGCCACCATCGGAGGTGATGTAGCTGCCCACGGCCTTTATGATCTTCCTCATAATGTCTCCTTCGACGGGTGCCACAGTAGGCTTCTGTACCCACCACAGTATGTATCGATGTTTTTAATTTATCGATAACTTTATCGATACACGTCATGGTATTATCGATAATATTGATTGTCAAAATCGGCGACGTCAGCGTTATCGAATTGTTATGAAGGAGTATCCATGGCGGATATCACGGCACAGCAGCCTGTCACCATATCAGTGCACAACAAGCAGCACGGCAAACCCATCAGCCGCGACCTGTGGGGCATCTTCCTCGAAGACATCAACTATGCGGTGGATGGTGGTCTCAATGCCGAGCTCGTGCAGAACGGCGCGTTTGAATACAACCGCACCGATAACCCCCGCTGGAGTCACCTGTTCGGCTGGACGCTCGGCCACATCGGCAATGGCTACCGCGACGTATCCATACGCACTGACGAGCCGGCGGCCACGGAAAACCCGCACTATCTAGCCATTCGCCTGACCGGCGGCATCACGACGCTCACCAATCGCGGATTCGATGGCATACCGTTGCACGCCGGCGAACGATACCAATGCTCGGCTTGGGTCCGCGCGAACGGTACCGATGTGCAAGTTGCGGCCGAGCTGATCGACGAATCGAACGCTGCCGTTGTCTGCCATGCCGCGGTCGCCGTGCCCGCACACGACGGCTGGCCCCGCATCCAGTTCATCTTCGACTGCCCTGTGACTACCGCTCAGGGGGCATTGAAGCTCTCGATCACCGCACTTGGCACCAGCAACGCCGAGCACGCCGACGAGGAATCCAGCGTTCATATCGATTGGGTGTCGCTGAAGCCCTGTGCCGCCGACGGCACTCCTCACATATTCCGCGAGGACCTCGTACAATCATTGCGCGATCTTCATCCGCGCTTCATGCGCTTCCCCGGCGGCTGCATCACCCATGGCGTGGAAGTGGACAATATGTACCGCTGGAAGCGCACTATCGGGCCCGTGGAGCACCGCCAGCATCAATACGGCTACTGGGGCTACCATCAGTCCTTCAACATTGGTTTCCACGAGTATTTCCTGTTGTGCGAAGCCATTGGCGCCAAGCCCTTGCCGGTGCTGCCAGTGGGCGTCTCCTGCCAGAACACCGCCGGGGGAGTGACCACCGTACCGATGGAGGATATGGATGAGCTGGTGCAGGAAACATTGGATCTCATCGAATACGCCAACGGACCAGTGACCTCCGTCTGGGGCGCGAAACGAGCCGCCGCTGGTCATCCCGAACCATTTGGACTTGAATATCTGGGTCTTGGCAATGAGGACGTAATCAATGAAGCATTCCGCGAACGGTTCACGATGATTCACGATGCCGTTAAGCGCAAGTATCCGAACATCGCCGTCATCGGTACGGTTGGTCCGGTGCCCAATGGCGAGAACTATGACGCCGGCTGGGCATTCGCCCGCGAAAAGCATCTTGACATGATTGACGAGCACGCCTATAAGTCCCCGCAATGGTGGTTCTCGCATCTCGACCATTACGACGGCCGCGACCCGCAAGGCCCCGCCACCTATATCGGCGAATACGGCTCCTGGTCGAATATGCATATCAGCGCGCTTGCCGAGGCTGCGATCATGAGTGCCATCGAACGCAACGGCGATACTGTCTGTATGGCCTCCTATGCCCCACTGTTCGGACGTCTTGCGCATACGCAGTGGACTCCTGACCTGATCTATTTCGATAACGAGCAAGTCATGCCCACGCTGAACTATTGGGTGCAGCAGATGTATGCGAACACCGCAATGACTCATGTATTAGGCACCACGGTAGCCAATGCGCCGCAGTTCACGCCCGAACCCCGCGATTGGACCGGACTGCGCTTCTCCAGTGTGGATCAAGGCACTTTTGTGTTCAGCGACATCCAAATCACTACGCACAGCGATGATGGCACCGAACAAGTCACCACATCGCCTGCATTGACGCTCACCGGAGCAGGCACTGCGCTGGATACCGGTTTGCATGTGCCGGCTGATGACTATCGCATTGATTTCACCGTTCGCCGCACCGATGGTGAAGATGGTCTGACCATTGATTTCGGCGCGATAACCGGCTCCGATTACTTCCGCTGGGCATTCGGCGACTGGGGCAATAAGTACTACATCCTGAAGCGCGTGGGCGATGGCCTTCAGGACGAAGCTGTACCAGCCTATGAAGGCGGTGTGGAATCGAATCTCGATTACCATGTGACCTTTGATGTGTCCGACCAAGGCAGCCATGTGCGGGTTAAGCTCAATGATCAGCTGATTCATGACTATCAGGACAGCAGCCAGCAGACTCGATTCGTGGCTACCTCCGGACGCAATAAGGAGACTGGCGAGCTGGTGGTTCGCGTGGTGAATGCCACCGATCAGCCACAGCGGATCGCCTTGGATTTCGAAGAGCCAGTGCTAACTGGCGAGAGCCGCGGTGCTGCCACGGTACTGGCGGGAGCATGGGATGCGGGCCAGCCATTCGAACCGGCTCCCATGCAGCCGCGAACGGTAGAGGTTACGGCCGCGGACTTGGGGGACTGGCAGGCCGAACCGTACTCCTTCACCGTCTTCCAACTGCCGGCGTGAATTAACGATAAACCACCCTGTTTTGTATATTGGTGAACAGTAAAGGGGTTTGCTATGGTCACCATGAAAGATGTTGGGCGCGAAGCTGGCGTCTCCGCAATGACGGTTTCCAACGTGCTGCGCGGCAACACCAATGTTGCCCCGGAAACGGCACAACGCGTCCGCGAGGCGGCCGATAAGTTGCATTACCGGCTCAATACCACCAGCCTGTCCGCCCGCAGCCTACGCGTCTCCACAAGCCGCCACGGGCGCAATTTCAGCACCATTGGCCTCGCCATCTTTGAGCTCGACCGCCCCTATCCATCCCAGCTCGCCTCGCTGATTTCCCAAGCGGCGGAAAAGCGCGGTTATCAAACGGTGGTGCAGGAGACTCGCATCAACGCCGAGAACGAACGCTCCATCATCGAGCGCGTATCCAATCAATTCTGTGACGGTCTGATCTTCAGCTCCAGCCGACTTTCCGCATCGGAAATCGAGCAACTGTCGAATCACCGACCGACCGTGCTGCTGGATGATGACCGACCACAGCAGGATATCGATACGATTTTGACACCGAGCGAAGCTGGAGCACAGGCCGCCATTGAATACTTATGGAGTACCGGAAAACGTCACATCGGCATCGTTGGCGGCGTGAACGAAAGCGCTGACAATCATGAGATGTCCGATTCCAATGACACCCGTCACCGTCGTTTAAGGGGTTGCCGTAACGCTTTTGAGCAGCTTGGCGTGGACTGGGCGGATGTGCCAATGGTTGACGCACCGTGGAATGATACGGATGCGCGCAAAGCCATTGCTGCAAACGTAGACGTGGTGCGCTCCTGCGATGCCCTGTTCTGCATGACCGATACCACTGCGTTCGGCGTGATTCGAGGACTAAGGGACATTGGCCTCAATGTGCCCGACGATATTGCGGTGATGGGCTTCGATGGCATCGAAATGGGAGCCATTATGACGCCATCACTGACTACGGTGGCCGTGGATATCCCGATGGTGGCGCAGAAGGCCGTGGACATGCTCATCGAGCGCATTGATGACGAATCCGATCGCGAACGCCAGCGCATCATCGCCGACTTCCACATCGCCCAACGCGAATCCGCCTAGGAATCGGCCTTTGGCCGATAGATCCTTCCGCAGGCTATAAGCCTGCTCAATGTCTCTCCCTCCGTCATCGCTACGCGGTGCCACCTCCCTCATCAGAGGGAGGCAATAGCCTCGGCTCCCTCTGATGAGGGAGCTGTCAGCGAAGCTGACTGAGGGAGAGAAGACAAGCAAGCTTTAGCCTGCGGAAAATACAGCATCGGCTGCAGGCCGATTCCGATAACAGAAAAAGCGGCCTTGGTAGGCCGCTTTTTCTGTAGCTTGTATCAGCGATCAGTCGTCGCCTAGGGTCAGGTGCACGCCGCCGACCAGGGAGCTGACCACGTTGTAAATCAGCGCGATGATGGTGGCCAGCAGGGTGAAGAGCACCACTTCCACAATGGAGAAGATGGTCATGCCGGAGACCACGGTGGTCAGGGACAGCACGTTCTTCAAATCGAAGTCGGCGTTCAGACCAGTGGCGGACACGATCTGAGTAAGCTGGTTGAACACGCCAACGGCATCCAGCAGCAGCCACACGATGGCGGCGGCCACAATCTGGATGATGGCACCGGCGATGGAGAGCATGAACGTCACCTTGGCCACAGACCAAGCGTCAACACGGGTCAGGGACAGGCTCATGCGGCGGGCACGCGGGGTGCGGCGCACGTTCGGGCGCGTGGTAGTCGGAGTGCTGCCGTTCGGCAAAGCGGATTCCTCCGGATCGCTGGACACGGAACGGGCCACACGGGGAGCACCCGGCTGGTGGGAGCCAATCAGCGGCTCGGAGGGTTCGTTCGCTGGGGTTACGGCTACGGGCTGCATAACCGGCTCGTTGCCTTCGAGATTCTCGCTCATCGTTTCTCCTTAAACAGGCTATTGGTAGCCTCTGCTGTTAGTTGAGGCTACCAGCTTTTCCGGACTCTGCTCAGGCCTCGTCCGTGTTGTTCACATTCTCACCGGATTGCGAAGTTTCCGTGGCTTCACCGGCCTGTACAGCGCTATCGGACTGTGCGGCGTCGCCGGACTCTTCCTCGGGTTCGTCCTTCTCCTCGTTGCGTGCGATGGAAAGGATCTCGTCGCCCCTATCCGGCTTGGCGAAGGTCACGCCCTGCGTGGTGCGTCCGGTGCGGTTGACTTCGTTCACGTTGGAGCGGATCACCTTGCCGGACTTCATGATGGCCATCACCTGGTCGTCTTCGGAGACCACCAGAGCACCCACCAGGGAGCCACGGCCTTCCACCAGCTGCACGGCCTTGACGCCGAGGCCGTTGCGGCCCTGCAGTCGGTATTCCGAAATAGCGGTGCGCTTGGCGAAGCCCTCGTTGGTGACCACGAACAGGTCCTTGTCGGAGTCTGCGGGCACCACGTCCATGGCCAGAAGCTCGTCGCCGTCGCGGAACTTCATGCCCTGCACACCGGCGGTCTGGCGGCCCATCGGACGCAGCTGATCGTCATCGGCCTGGAACTTCAGGCTCATGCCGAGCTTGGAAACCAGGATGATGTCGTCTTCGGCGTTGCATAGTGCGGCACCGATTAGTTCGTCGGCGTTCTCGCCATTCTCATCGGCCATCAGGCGCACGGCGATCAAACCACCCTGACGCGGGGAGTCGTATTCCGCCAGCGGGGTCTTCTTGACCTTGCCGGAGCGGGTGGCGAGCACTAGGTACTTGGCCACGTCGTAGTTCGGGATGGACAGTACGGCCTGAATCTGCTCGTCCGGCGCGAACTGCAGCAGGTTGGCCACATGCTGGCCCTTGGAGTCGCGGGAGCCTTCCGGCAGCTCGTAGGCCTTGATGCGGTACACGCGGCCCTTGTTGGTGAAGAACAGCAGCCAGTTGTGCGTGGAGGTCAGGAAGAAGTGATCGACCACGTCGTCCTCGCGCAGCTTGGTGCCCTTGATACCCTTGCCGCCGCGGTGCTGGGCACGGTATTCGTCGGCCTTGGTACGCTTGATGAAACCGGAGTGGGTCACAGTGACCACCACGTTCTCCTCGGCGATCAGGTCTTCGACGTTCATCTCGCCGGAGAACGGCAGGATCTTGGTACGACGTTCGTCGCCGTACTTGGCGACGATTTCGTCGAGCTCGTCGCCGATGATCTTACGCTGGCGTTCCGGACGGGCCAGGATGTCGATGTAGTCGGCGATCTTACGCAGCAGCTCCTCGTGCTCGGCCACGATCTTGTCGCGGTTCATGCGGGTCAGCGTGCGCAGCTGCATGGCCAGAATGGCGTCGGCCTGCACCTGATCGATGTCAAGCAGCTGCATCAAGCCGGTGCGTGCGGCATCGGTGTCCTCGGAAGCTCGAATCAGGGCGATGACTTCGTCGAGCATGTCGAGGGCCTTGAGATAGCCCTGCAGGATATGGTCGCGTTCCTCGGCCTCGCGCTTCAGGTAGGCGGTACGGCGTGCGATCACATCGAGCTGGTGATCCACCCAGTGGCGGATGAATGCGTCCAAAGACAGCGTGCGCGGCACGCCATCGACCAGTGCCAGCATGTTGGCGCCGAAGGTCTGCTGCAGCTGGGAGTGCTTGTACAGGTTGTTCAGCACCACCTTCGGCACGGCGTCGCGCTTCAGCACGAGCACGAGGCGCTGGCCGGTGCGGCCGGAGGTCTCATCGCGCATGTCGGCGATGCCCTGAATCTTGCCGTCGCGCACGGCTTCACGGATGGATGCCACGAGACGGTCCGGATTGACCTGATATGGCAGCTCGGTGACCACCAGGCACATGCGGCCGTTGATTTCCTCGGTGTTGACCACAGCGCGCATTGTGATCAGGCCGCGACCGGTACGGTAGGCCTGCTCGATGCCCTTATGGCCCAGGATCGTGGCTCCGGTGGGGAAGTCCGGTCCCTTGATGATGCGAATCAGGTTGTCCAGCAGTTCCTCGCGGCTAGCATCCGGGTGCTCCAGAGCCCAGTGCACGCCTTCGGCCACCTCGCGCATGTTGTGCGGCGGGATGTTGGTGGCCATACCGACGGCGATGCCAGCGGAACCGTTGACCAAGAGGTTCGGGAAGCGGGCCGGCAGTACGGTCGGCTCCTGGGTCTTGCCATCGTAGTTCGGCACGAAATCGACGGTGTCCTTGTCGATGTCGCGCACCATTTCCATGGCGAGCGGCGCCATACGGCATTCGGTGTAACGCATGGCTGCAGCCGGATCGTCGCCGGGGGAGCCGAAGTTACCCTGGCCATCGACCAGCAGGTAACGCATCGACCAAGGCTGGGCCATACGCACGAGGGTGTCGTAGATGGCGTAGTCGCCGTGCGGGTGATACTTACCCATGACCTCGCCGACCACACGGGCGCACTTGCTGTAGCCGCGATCGGGGCGGTAGCCGCCGTCGTACATCGCATACACCACACGGCGATGCACCGGCTTCATGCCGTCGCGCACATCCGGCAGTGCACGCTCCACGATCACCGAAAGCGCGTAGGCCAGATAGGATTCGCGCATCTCCTGCTGCAGATCCTTGCGCTGGATGCGCTCACCGGTCATCAGACCGTAATCGGTGGTGTCCGCTTCCTGCGGGCTCAACGGCTCCATCGAACCGTCCGGCGTGAACTGCTCGTCGTTTTCGTTCGCTTCGTTGTTATTCGTTTCGTCTGCCACTTCGTTTTTCCTTTAGTTATCAGGCGTCAATCCAGCGGACGTTCTTGGCATTGCGTTGGATGAAGAGTCGGCGAGGTTCCACTTCGTCGCCCATCAGCATGGAGAAGGTCTCATCGGCGGCTGCGGCGTCTTCGATATGCACCTGCTTCAGGATGCGATGTTCGGGGTCCATCGTGGTCTCCCACAGCTCCTGATAGCTCATCTCACCCAGACCCTTGTAACGCTGGATGCCTTCGCCCTTGGGCAGCTGGCGGCCCTTGGCCTTGCCTTCCGACAGCACGCGATTGCGCTCGGCGTCGGTGTAGACGAAATCGTGCGGGCCCTTGGTCCATTTGATGCGGTACAGCGGCGGCATGGCCACGTAGACATAGCCGGCGGTAATCATCGGGCGCATGTAGCGGAAGAACAGGGTCAGGTTCAGGGTGGCGATGTGGGCACCGTCCACATCAGCATCGGCCATGATGATGACCTTGTGGTAGCGGACCTTGGACAGGTCGAAGTCCTCACCGTAACCGCCACCGACCGCGGTGATCAGCGATTCGATGGTGTCGGACTTCATCATGCGGTCCAGGCTGGCGCGTTCGGTGTTCAGAATCTTTCCTCGAAGCGGCAGGATGGCCTGAGTGATCGGGTTGCGGCCCTGGATGGCGGAGCCGCCTGCGGAATCACCCTCCACGATGAACAGCTCGCACTCCTCCGGATTCGAGGACTGGCAGTCCTTGAGCTTGTCCGGCATGCCGGCGGACTCGAAGATGGACTTGCGGCGCGTGTTCTCGCGGGCCTTCTTGGCGGCCAGGCGTGCACGGGAGGCCTCGATGGCCTTCTGGATGATGTTCTTGGCCTCGGCCGGGTGGGAATCGAACCAGTCGCCGAGCTTGTCGGTCATCACACGCTGCACGAAGGTCTTGGCCTCGGAGTTGCCAAGCTTGGTCTTGGTCTGCCCTTCGAACTGCGGGTTGGTGAGCTTGACGGAGATCACGGCGGTCAGGCCTTCGCGCACGTCGTCGCCGGAGAGGTTCTCGTCCTTGTCCTTGAGGATGCTCTTCTCGCGTGCGTAACGGTTGACCAGCGAAGTCAGGGCCGCACGGAAGCCTTCCTCGTGGGTGCCGCCTTCGGTGGTGGAAATCGTGTTGGCGAAGGTGTGCACGGCTTCGGAGTAGGCGGTGGTCCACTGCATGGCCAGTTCGGCGGAGATGCCAAGCTTCAGATCCTCGGCTTCGAAGCTGATGACCTCTTCCTCCACCGGGTTGGCCTTGCGCACCTTGACCAGGTAGTCCACGTAATCCTTGATGCCGTTCATGTACTGGTAGGTGACGGTCTGGTGGGTTTCACCGGCGTCCGGCACATTGTCACCGGTCACTTCGTCGCCGGCCTGATCGGTTTCGCGCAGGTCGGTCAGGCTGATCTTCAGGCCCTTGTTGAGGAAGGCCATCTGCTGGAAGCGGGAGCGCAGGGTTTCGAAGTCGTAGACCGTGGTCTCGAAGATCTTCGGATCGGCCCAGAAGGTCACGGACGTACCGGTGGACTCGCCTTCGGCCATCGGCTCGCCTTGCTTCAGCGGAGCGGTGGGATGCTGGTCGATGTAGGTCTGGGTCCAATGGAAGCCCTGGCGGCGCACTTCGATGTCCACGCGGGTGGAGAGCGCGTTCACCACGGAGATGCCCACGCCGTGCAGGCCACCGGAAACGGCGTAACCGCCGCCACCGAACTTGCCGCCGGCGTGCAGCTTGGTCATCACGGTCTCGACGCCGGAGACGCCTTCACCGGGCACTTCGTCAACCGGGATGCCTCGGCCATCATCCACCACGCGAATGCCGTTGTCCGGCAGGATGGTGACTTCGATGTGGCTGGCGTATCCGGCCAATGCCTCATCGACCGAGTTGTCGACGATCTCGTAGACCAGATGGTGCAGGCCACGCGGACCGGTGGAACCGATGTACATACCCGGGCGGATACGCACGGCCTCCAGGCCTTCCAATACCCTCAGATCAGAGGCCTCGTAATGTTCGGGGGCCATGGATTCGTCGAGTTCGCCTTCAGTGAGTTCCGCATTATTGATATGCTCCGCAGCCGCCTTCAGCTGCTCCTCTTTGCTGGTTTCGTCTGCCAACAGGCTTCCTTCCGTAACTACCAGGTCAGCCTTGCAATTCTCGTCTTTTGCAGGGGCGATATGGCTTAAGACGCCCGTAAAGGGCTCTTCTAGCCTTTTGACCATACTGCATGTGATTTTACTCGTTCAGCACGACGAGCGCCATAGCGAGGCTTTTATTGCTTTCCGCTACTTCCGTCTGGCCCATTTGCGCGAATATCCCACAGCCGGTCCGGTCACGCGTATTTCGTTGATGGTCAGTCCCTTGAGATTGCCGCGGATGGTTTCGGTCAGCTGCGGAATCAGGTAGGTCAGCTGCGTGGCCCAAATCGTCGATTCCGCACGAATCGTCAGCACGCCATCGGTAAAGTCCGCCACCGCCGTATGCGCGGCAATGCCGGCACCCACCACCTGATCCCAGTGGGTTCTCAATTGCGCCAGCTTCAGATTCGTGCTCCAGATGCCATTGCCGGCGATAGTGGACATCACATTGCCGAGCTCGGCGGGGTCGCGCCCGGGTTTGCCGAAGTTCTCGATGGCCTCCTCGCTGCGGCGGCGATGGTCCTTCAAGAGTGCGCCGCGGCGGGAGATCCGCTCGAATACCTCGGCGGCCAGCTTGGTCTGGTCAAAATGCAGGCTGAAGGCAATCGGCGGCTTCATTCCTGCTCCTGTTGCCGTGCAGCCTGCAGAGCCGCTAGTGACTGTGCAATCGACTCCTGATAGGCATCAGCAGCCTCTTTGAGCGCCGCCACATCGATGATATGCACGGCATCGGCCGTACCGTCACCCTCCATCGCCTCGGCCGGCACGTCGCCTTGCGAGGCCACGGTGATCAGCACCTGATCCTGCGCCTTGGCGAACTCCAAGATCTGCGTGCGGCGACTGTCGTCCAGCTGGGCGAACACATCATCGAGAATCACGATCGGGCGAATGCCCAGCTTCTCGCGAACCACTTGGAACAATGCCATCTTCAGGGCCAATGCCATCGTCCACATTTCGCCGTTCGACGCGAATTCCCTGGCCGGCACATCGAAGAGTTCGAGGCTCAGATCATCACGCTGCGGGCCGATCAGATTGACGCCACGCGCCACCTCGCCCGGATAGATGCGTTGGAAATGCTCGCTGATGGCCTGATGAGGCTCGTCATAGAACATCACCTCATCGAAGGAGGGCATATATTTCAGTGCGACTTCCTCGCTCTCTCCGGCAAGATCGCGGTAAATGGCGGCGAATGGTCCGGACAAGGCACTGACAATGCGTTGGCGCATACGGGTAAGCGCGATGCCGGCTTCGATGAACTGCCCGGTCCAGATTTCCAGTCCGCTCAGGACCGCGTCCACCGGCTGGCCGGCGCTTTGATTGGCGTTGAGCTGCTTCAGCAGGGTGGCGCGCTGTTTGCCGATGCGGGTGAACTGCTGCAACGACGCAAGATACCCGGGTTCCAACAGCGCCCCGGCCTGATTGAGCATGCTTCTGCGCGACGCCGGGTCGCCGGAGATCAAACGCTGATCCTCAGGTGTGAACGCGACGGAAGGTACCTGACCGATGATGTCTCGCAGATACAGCGACGATCCCGAGTTGATGCGGGCACGGTTGGCGCCACGCGCATGGAGCGATGCCTCGTACGTGGTGACCTGCTCGCCATCGTCCGATGCACCTGACGCATCCGACGCATTCGCGCCCACCACGTTCGCACGGATCGTTGCGGTGGACTGTCCTCGCTCGATCAATGGCAGGGTGCTGGATGCACGATGACTGGACCCTATGGAGAGGATTTCCACGGCTTCGACCAGATTGGTTTTACCCAGCCCATTTTTCCCCACTATGAGATTGACACCCGGTACGAAATCGACCACTACCTGGCTCCATGAGCGGTAGTGGTCGAGTGCGAGACGAGAAACGTACATCAGAATATGAACGATTTCTTCTTGGTATGTGGTCGATTGCCTCAGCTGTTGAAACGCATCGGCACGAGCAGGTAACGGTAATCCATCGACTCGTCGGAGTCGGCTTCCTGCTGGCCGTTGAATTCAACCGGCTTGACCGGGGTGGTCATCTTGATGCGCACAAACGGTTCGGCGATGGCGGAAAGACCTTCCTTCAGGTAGGACGGGTTGAAGGCCACGGTGATATCATCACCATCCATGTCGATGTCCAGGGTTTCGTTGGCCTGGGCCTCATCGGCGGAACCGGCGGAAAGCGCCACCTCCTGACCAGTGAACGACATGCGAATCGGAGCGTTGCGCTCGGCGACCAGCGCCACACGGCTGATGGCATCGAGCAGATCCTGCTTGTTCACCACGGCCTGAATCGGATATTCGTCGGCGAACAGACGATCGACCGCCGGGAATTCGCCATCAATCAGTTGCGAGGTGGAGACGCGACCGGCGTTTTCGAAGCCCAGCAACGTCGGGTTTTCGGCATCGAAGTCGAGGCGAATGTTCTGGTGCTCGTCCAGGGAACGGGCCACATCCTTGAGCAGGGAACCGCGCACCAGGGTGGTGGTGTCGACGTCGGCGTTCTGCGGGGTCCATGTGAAGGTGGCGCGAGCCAGACGGAAGCGATCGGTGGAGGTCATGACCACCTTGTCGCCCTGGAATTGCATGCGAACACCGGTCAGCACCGGGCGGTTCTCTTCGCGGGAGACCGCCACGGAAGCCTGATTCACCGCCTGGACGAAAGTCGGAGCATCGACCTGGCCCAGTGCCGGAGGCACGGTGGGCAAATCCGGATACTCGGTGTCGGGCATGAGCTGCAGGGTGAACGTGGACTTGCCTGCGGTGATGGTCAGCGTGGAGTCGGTGGTAGCGAGATAGGTTTTCTCGGAGCGCAGAGACTTGGTGATATCAGCCAGAAGCTTGCCGAGTACCAGCACGGAACCCGGTTCGTCCACGCCGGCTTCGATGTGGTGGCGAGCGGAAATCTCGTAGTTGAAGGCGGAGAATTGGAGTGTGCCGTCAATGGCTTCCAGTCGGACTCCCGCCAAAATCGGATTGGAGGGTCGAGCGTCGATGACGCGAGATGTCCAGGCTACGGCATCAGCCAAGGCTGCGGTATCGATTTCGACTTTCATATGGGTTTCCCTTCGTCTGAATTTGCTGAAGAACATTCTAGCTGTTGGCCGGCGAAGTCTTTTCGTCTAATGCTGCGGCAGTTGTTACGTTGATGATGCTTTCTTAAGGTTCAAGCAAGTAATCGACATAATAAGCGCGGTGGATAGTGTGGATAAGTGGGGAAAGCTCTACTGCCGCAACGGCTGCCCTATAGACATCACATGTGGATAACTTCTGTATATTCGGTGGATAAGTAGGCGAGTTATCCACCGCCTTTTCGCTCGATTGATGTTTTCCACATCGCGAAACGATTTATACACGAGTTTTCCACCGAAAAAGAGTGGGTAATCCACGAGTTATCCGCAGACTTTACCCACATTTGTGAATAACTATGTGGATAACTTTGATGCTTTTTCCGTGTCCGCACGGCGTGTTGCACGGGTTTTTCGTCGAGGAGAATCGATTCTGGAGACCGTTTTTGAAGGTTTTTGAACCAGGCAAAAGAAAAGTGTCGAAAACGGTCTGTCAGAAGGATTCTCCTGAATACGCGTTTTCGAGGCCTGCAGCGTGGGTTCGACGCTTGATGAAGGATTGATGCCACGAGCGGTTCGTGGTCTGGAAAGTAAGGCTTTTCCCGCAGCTGGCTCAATGCGTTTGAGCGACGAAAAACAGGCTTTTGGATACGGTAGAGCCAAAAAGTGCTGAAAACGGTCTGTGAAACGGATTCTCTCGGCCGTGGAATATAGCGATGAACAGCAGTTACTTGTCGCTGTTCTGCTTTAGACGCACCGTGAGTTCCATAACGTAGTTATAGATCTCCTGCTTCTGCTGCATTTCATCACTGACACGGGTGTAGGCGTGCATCACCGTGGTGTGATCACGGCCGCCGAACACCTCGCCGATGTCCAACAGGCTCATGCTCGTCATTTCACGCGCCAGATACATGGCGATCTGACGGGCCAAAGCCACATTCTTGGTGCGGGAGCGGCCGACCAAATCATCAAAGGTCAGATGGAAGTACTTGGCCACCTGCCCGATGATGTCGGTGGGTTTGATCTCCACATCGGTGGTGAAGAAATCCTGCAGCGTCTGCTCGGCCAAGGCTCGCGTGACCGGCTGATTGCTCAGCGACGCCACTGCGGTAACACGCGTGAGAGCACCTTCGAGTTCGCGGATATTCTCCGTGAACCGCTCGGCGATCAAATCCAGAACATCATTCGGAATCTTGGAGCCATTGATCGAGGCGATCATGCGCAAAATGGCGATGCGGGTCTCCAGATCCGGCGGCTTGACATCTACGGTCAGGCCGGATTCGAAGCGGGAGATCAGTCGAGCCTCGAAGCCCTTCAAGTTCTTCGGCGCCACATCGGATGCGATGACGATGCGCTTGTTCGCCTGGTGCAGGGAATTGAACGTATGGAAGAACTGATCCAACGTCGCTTCCTTGCCGCCAAGGAACTGGATATCGTCAATGAGCAGCACATCGACCTGACGGTAGCGTCGGTTGAATGCCGCGATCTGACCTTGGCTTTGGTTCGGATTCTGCAACGCGTCGATGAATTCGTTGGTGAATTCCTCACTCGTCACATACCGAACCTTCAGGCTCGGATCCTTGACCAAGGCGTAATTACCGATGGCGTTAAGCAGATGGGTCTTACCCAAACCCGATCCGCCGTAAATACACAACGGATTGAAATCCTGTCCCGATCCCTCGGCCACCGCCAACGCCACGGTGCGGGCGAAACGGTTGGAATCACCGGGCACAAAGGAATCAAACGTAAAGTTCTTATTGAGATGCGTCTCCGGATCGCGGTTCATCTTCTGACCGCCCACCGGATACTGCGGCTCGTTCGCCGGTTGCGCCTGGTACTTCGGTTCCGGCTTGGCAACCGGTTCGGCATGCTTGCCGGTGTAGGAATCTCGGCCGAACTGCTCGACAGTGGGAGCCGATTCCATTTGGTATGGCGACTTCACCTGCTTCGGGGCAGGCGTATTCGCGGATTTGCTGCTCTTTGGCGCAACCTTGAATGCCGGGAACATCGTGAGTCCGGTTACGGTTTGCAATGTATGCAGCAATTGTTCGTTGAGATTGCCCTGAATGGCCTGCAACGTATCATTGGAATCCACGCATAATACGATGGTCGAGCCGAATACGGCTTCAGGCACCACGCCTTCGAGCCATCCCTTTTCCCTGGGGGACAGCACGCTGCTGTGTTTGAGCATGGTGAGAGCATCCGACCAGATGCGGGCTGCCTCGACCGCGGGGTCGGCAGATGAACCAGCCATACAGACCCCTCTTCTTGCTCGAACGTACATGGATAACAATAGGTAATGTTTACTACTATCCACGGAAGTTATCCACCGTGTTGCGTGTTGGAAATGCTTGATTGTGAATAACATGAATGTAATTTGTGGATAACTTTGCCGGCGAAACGGTTGATATTACGCCACTTCTAGGGTTTTCGGCGTGTTGTGGCGACCGTGTCGAAATGTGAAAACTCATGATTCATTTTGACTTGTGACCAGGGTTGAGAGTACTTTGGTATAGCTTGACTCACGTGAGGGCAGCGCGAAGCGTTGCCAAATAGACCTAGGAGCATTGATATGAAGAGGACGTTCCAGCCGAACAACCGTCGTCGTCACATGAAGCACGGCTTCCGCCTGCGCATGCGCACCCGTTCCGGCCGCGCGGTGATCAACCGCCGTCGCGCCAAGGGCCGCAAGAGCCTGTCCGCCTGATCCGAGCGATCAGCGCCACAGGCATAAGTAAGAGGTGGAACGGCTAAAAAGCCATCGCGATTTTGTCGGCGTATTGAAACGTCGGCGCAAAGTCGGTGGCAGAGATATCGTCGTGCATTATCTGGTGCTCGACGAACAGCATGACGACCAGGCGAATCATCGTCGCCTGGGTTTGGCCGTATCCAAATCCGTGGGTAAGGCGGTTACCCGTAACACAGTGAAACGCAGGTTCCGAGTCCTGGCCAGGATGCATGAGCACCAACTCCCGGAACATTGCGATATCGTGTTGCGCGCCAAGCCGAGTGCGGCTTCAGCCTCGTTTGAATCTTTGGATCAGCAGATCGCAAAGTGCTTTGCCGCTGTGGCACATAAGGCGAAGTGACATGTCTACTTCCATCAAGGCGGTGATGATTCGCGGTGTGCGCTGGTACCAGCGCCACATTTCCGCGAACACACCGCCTTGTTGCAAGTATTATCCGTCATGCTCGAATTACGCCATTGAAGCTCTCGATCGGTATGGCGCTTTCAAGGGGGGAGTGCTCGCCGTATTGCGATTGCTCCGCTGCAGGCCGTGGAGTCGTGGGGGAATAGACGACGTGCCGCAGCAATACTCGATTTTTTATAGATTTTCTTGGTCGAAGGCTCATGAGGAACCTCGACTGACACCATTGGCCACGACCCAAGGAGAGGCCCATCGATGATCAACCAAAACCAGTTCCTTCTCGATAGTGGATTCTGGGGATTCTTCTATAAGCTCCTGACCCCTGTCGAGTGGCTTCAGACTTGGATTCTGAAGCTTGTGCACGATTTCTTCGTGCTGCTCGGCATGAACGAAATCGGCGTCTCATGGGTTCTCGCCATCATCTGCCTGGTGCTGGTGGTGCAGATCTGCATCTTCCCACTGTTCTACAAGCAGATCAAGTCGATGCGTAAGATGCAGGCGCTTGCCCCGAAGATGCAGCGCATCCAGAACAAGTACAAAGGCAAGACGGATCAGGCTTCCAAGGAAGCCCAGAGCCGTGAGATGATGAAGCTCTATCAGGACAACAACGCCAACCCGGCCGGATCCTGCCTGCCTATGCTGATTCAAGGCCCTGTGTTCATGGCCATGTTCTATACGCTGTCCGCCATTCCATACATCGCCAACGGTGTGCGTAAGGAACCGCTTGGCGCTTTCGATGTGGCGACCGCCCAGCAGTTCGTAAAGACCGATGTGTTCGGCATCGTCAGCGTCACCGACAACTTCACCTCCGCCGCTTTCGCCGGCAAGATTGTCATCGGCATCTTCGTCGCTTTGATGTGCTTCTGCCTGTGGTTCGTGCAGTACTTCAGCATGAAACGCAATATGGCCGCTGCCTCGATGAACAAGCAGGCCGAGTCCATGCAGAAGATGATGCTGTGGATCTTCCCAATCATGTACATCTTCTCCGGTGCCACCATGCCGTTCGCCGTGCTGGTCTACTGGTTGACCAACAACGTCTGCAACCTGCTGCGCACCTTCTGGCAGGTGACTTACTTCCCGACCCCGGGGTCCCCGGCAGCCGAGGATAAGGAGAAGCGCGATCATCGCCGCGAGAACGCACGCCGCGAAAAGGCCGGTCTGCCATCCTTGGAAGAAGAGGAACTGCAGAAAGCCAAGGAGGCCGCTGAGCATAAGGACAATAAGGGCTATCAGCGAGTCCAGCCTCAGCGTAAGCGTAAGCGCAAGTAAGTAAACCCGTGATTTGAATGTGCTCCATGTTTCACGTGAAACATGGAGCACATTCGACACTTCGGACCTTGTTTCTTGGGAACAGGGCCTAGACTTGAAACTCAGAACCTGGTAGAAGGAGTACCGTATGGCACAGGATGACGAGAAGTCGATCGATCAGCTCAACGAAGAGGCTGATATCGCCGCCGATTATCTCGAGGGTCTGCTTGATATCGCCGATTATGAGGGTGATATTGAAATGGGGATTCGCAACAACCGTCCGACCGTTCAGATTGTTGCGGATGATGACACCGACATCAAGCATCTGATTGGCCGCAATGGCGAGGTGGTCGATGCGCTGCAGCAGCTGACCCGTCTGGCCGTGCAGCAGAAGACCGGCGAACGCTCTCACTTGATTGTCGATGTGGACGGCTTCCTCAAGCGTAAGCGTCAGCACCTGCGCGACATCGCTCTTGATGCCGTTGATGCTGTAAAGGAATCCGGCGAGCCGTATGACTTGAAGCCGATGAATTCCTTCGAGCGCAAAGTTGTGCACGATGTAGTCCGTGAGGAGGGCTTGAAGTCTCGTTCCCATGGTGAAGAGCCTCATCGCCACGTCACGGTGTACCTGAAGAACAAGAGCGAAGAATCCGACGAAGTCGAAGATTTCGACGAGGAGTGATTCGGCTTCTGAACTATAGCATCGATCAAACTTAACCGGTGAGGCGTCGTTCCCGCGACGCCTCATTGCATGTGCGGTGTTTCACGTGAAACACAGAAGGGGAGTGGTCATGGCAGACAAGTTGGAGGGGTCTCCAATTCTGGCTGAAGTGCTTGGCGATGCATCGCCGCAACTCGAGCTCTTCCATAAGAAACTGGAAGATGAAGGCGAACCCCGCGGCCTGATTGGTCCGCGCGATGTGGACATAATTTGGGAGCGTCACATTCTCAACTCCGCTGCCATTGTGCCCTACGTGCGCGAGGCAACGGAAGATGCCCGCTTTAAGACGGTGGCTGATGTTGGCAGCGGTGGTGGATTCCCCGGTCTGGTGGCGGCTGCTTGTTTACCTGATCATCAGTTCACGCTGATCGAGCCGATGGAGCGTCGAATCGATTGGTTGACCGAATGCATTGATCTTATGGATCTGAAAAATGTCAAACTGGTTCGCGGTCGTTCAGATGAAGTCATTGCACAAGTACGTAAGCGTAAGACTCATCCGTTTGCCGTAGTGACCTGCCGTGCCGTCGCTCCAATGACCAAACTGTCAGGTTGGACACTTCCGTTACTGAAGCCTTCTGGCCAGTTGATTGCGTTGAAAGGTCGCTCTGCTCAAACCGAGTTGGATAAAGCCGCCGATCAGATTTCTCGATTTGGTGGTCGCAATGCTCGAGTGGTAGAAGCTCCGGTCGGTCCGGATTTGGAATCCACACATGTCGTGATTGTGGATAAGCGATAACGGCTGAGTTGGACTTATCCACATTTTCCACATGGCAGATGAGTTATCCACAGTTTTCTGGCTGAACGGTGATAAAACCTCAAAACCGTTGGAAAATCAAAGATTTGAGCGAGTAAAAAACACCAAAAAATCGTGATTTGGCATTAAGTTATCCACAGTTATCCACACGGATTGCAAAAACGGTGGATAACTCGATAATCTGTCCACGTGAATAGCAAGACTTGAAATATTATCAGTGCAAGGAGGATCGATGGCCAAGAAGGATCATCAAGAGGAGACGATTGAATCGGCTTCCGAAACCCTTCATCGTATTTTTGATGGGCAAGGGTCCAGTCTCGGCAATCAGATGGCCGATGAGAGTTCCCGATATGATGCCCTGCAAAAAGCCAAATTCCCCAAGCCCAAGCGCACGCGTCTGATTGCCATCGCCAATCAGAAGGGCGGCGTCGGTAAGACCACCTCTACGGTGAACCTTGCCGCCGCAATGGCAAAATATGGTGCTCAGGTTCTGGTCATCGATATGGACCCGCAGGGCAACGCCTCCACTGCATTGGGTGTGCCGCACGCTTCCGGCGATCCCTCCACTTATGACGTGCTTGAAGGACGTTCGTCCATCGAAGATGTGATCTCTGTCTGCCCGGACTTCCCGACACTCGATGTAGTGCCTGCTTCCATCGATTTGAGCGGTGCCGAACTCGAAGTTGCCGATATGCCGAATCGCAATACGCTGCTCAAAGAGGCACTGGAAAAGTACTTGCGACAGTCCGAAAAGCATTACGACTACGTCTTTATTGACTGCCCGCCAAGCCTGGGCTTGCTGGTTATCAATGCGATGTGTGCGGTGACGGAAATGCTGATTCCAATTCAGGCCGAATACTATGCATTGGAAGGCTTGGGTCAGTTGATTAACACGATTGGCTTGGTACAGGATCACTTCAACCCGGTATTGCTGGTCTCCACGATGTTGGTCACTATGTTTGACCGCCGTACTCTGCTCAGTAGGGAAGTGTTCAACGAAGTCAAGGGTCATTACCCAAACATCGTGCTGGATACCACGATTCCACGTTCCGTGAAAATTTCGGAAGCGCCAAGCTTCTCTCAGTCGGTCATCGCATATGATCCACGTGGTTTGGGTGCCATTGCTTACGGTGAAGCTGCACTGGAAATCGCTAAGCGCTCTCAGCATGTACTCGACGCTCTTGATGCGAGGAGGAAATAATGTCATCGAAATCACGACTGGGCAAAGGCCTCGGCGCACTATTTCCTGATTTGCCGGGGGAGGAGACTGTCGAGAAGCAAGTGAAGTCTCCAGAGAATGCAAAAAAGGTCGCTGAGACCAAGTCCGCATCCAAGGTGCTGGCTTCAGCGGCAACCTCAGTGGCGACACCGGGTAAGGCCTCGACCAATGTGAAGAAGAACATGGCCAAGCGCGCAGCCATGCCTGCTTTGGATGATATCGCTCACCCGAGTGATTTGTTCTTCGGTTCGGATTCGCCTCAGCCACAATTGCCGGTTTCCGATCTTCCGAAGAATGTTTCACGTGAAACATCGAAGTCTACAAAGACCGCTGCTACCGATAAAAGCAAGAACGGCAAGAGTGAAGAGAAACCTGAGCTGAAGCCGGTGCAGGGTGGTTATTTGGCGGAGCTGAAGCTCAGCGACATTGGTCCGAACGCACATCAGCCTCGTACCATTTTCGATGAGGACGAGCTCAACGAGCTGTCTGCTTCCATCAAGGAAGTCGGTGTTTTGCAGCCGATTGTGGTGCGCAAGCGTCCGGTTGGGCAGATTGCCGAAGCGAAGGCCAAGAAGGATGAGCAGCAGACTCAGGAATCGTCCGCCAATCTGTTCGCGGGCCACTTGGATAGCCCGTATGAGCTGATTATGGGTGAACGCCGTTGGCGGGCGTCTCAGCTGGCTGGTCTGAAAACCATTCCGGCCATCGTCAAAACCACGGCCGACGATGACATGCTCCGTGATGCGTTGCTGGAAAACCTGCATCGCGTCGCCTTGAACCCGCTTGAAGAGGCGGCAGCCTATCAGCAGATGATTGATGAATTCGGTCTGACTCAGGCGCAGCTCTCTAAGTCGGTTTCCAAGTCTCGCCCTCAGATTGCCAACATGTTGCGACTGCTGAACTTGCCTGCTGCGGTGCAGAAGAAGGTCGCCGCTGGCGTGCTGTCTTCCGGCCACGCCCGTGCTCTGCTAGGCCTGAGCGACCCGGAGGAAATGGATAAGCTTGCTTCCCGTATTATCTCCGAGGGTCTGTCCGTGCGCAGCACGGAGGAGATCGTGGCGATGAAGATCGCCTCGGGGGAGCAGCCGAAGAAGCCGAAGAAGTCCAAGACCAATCCGTGGGTCGGTTCCGCCGTGCAGCAGAGCCTGGAAAACCATTTCGATACCAAGGTGTCCATTAAGGGCACACAAAAGCATGGCCGTATCGAAATTGTCTTCTCCTCTCCAGAAGACATGGACCGCATCCTTAAGCTCCTGGTCCCGAACCAGTCAGGCAATGGTGATTCTGAATCCAAGTGGGTGTGATTCAGCGGTGCTGATCTAACGCTGATACAAAACCGGCTGGGGAGTTTTACATAACTCTTCCAGCCGGTTTTTCAATATCTGCTGTTGTTAACTTCCTTATGGGAAGAGGCAACACTACTGATTGGTTTCCTTGGGTTTGACTGTACTGAGTACCTGGTCAATTACTACAACAAGGATTCTGAAATTGTTGCACTTCCTGGTTTGTTGCTGCATAATATTGCACCTTTGCGGATGTTGTACAGCACGGTGGCATGCGTATTTAGTGCCTGATAAAAATCAGGTGCGTCTAGCATGATGCAGTTGCCTGGCTTGCCAATTTCGATTCCGTACCGGTCGGTCATATGCATGGCGCGTGCACCGTTTTCGGTAATGAGTTTGAAGGAATTCTGGATTTCCGAGTAGCCCATCATGTGTTCGATATATACGGCCATCATGTCCACATCCAGCATATTGCCATCGCCAAGTGGATTCCATGGGTCACGAACGGCGTCTTCACCCAAGGCGACGTTGACACCATTGTTGAGTAGCTGCCGGATTCTTGTCACGGCTCTGCGCTTCGGATAGGAATCGAAACGTCCGCCGAGATGCACGTTGACTAGAGGATTGCTGATGATGTTGATGCCGGACATATTCAGTAGTCGCATGAGTTTGTACGCGTAGGCGTCGTTGTATGAGCCCATGGCCGTGGTGTGACTTGCCGTGACGCGATCAGCCATACCTGTTTCCAACGCTAATGTGGCCATCACTTCAAGGTTGCGTGAGGCGGGGTCGTCGATTTCGTCGCAATGGGCATCGATGAGCCTGTCGTATTTTTCGGCGAGCTTGAAGATGAAGTGTACGGATTCGACCCCATATTGACGTGTGAATTCGAAATGGGGAATGCCTCCGATTACATCCACGCCCTCCTTGGCGGCTTCCTCCATGATTTCTTTTCCGTGTGGGAATGAGAGAATGCCGTCTTGGGGGAAAGCGACTACTTGTATATCCACAACGTCTTTCATTTCGTCTCGTAATTCAAGTAGTGCATGCAGTGCGGTGAATGAGGTGTCGGTCACGTCGGCGTGTGTGCGGATGAGCTGCACGCCGTGCTGCACTTGTCTGCGTATGGTGGCTTTGGCGCGTTCTTTTACGTCGTCGACGGTAAGCGTCTTTTTCCTTTCCGCCCAGATGCGTATGCCGTCGAACAAGGTTCCGGATTCGTTCCATTCCACCTGCCCGGCGGTTTGGGTGGAATCAAGATGGATGTGAGGATCCACGAATGGCGGTAGCAGAAGTTTTCCGTTGCCGTTGATGACTTGCTCTTCATGGTGGGTGGTCAGCGAGGTTCCGATTTCCGAGAACACTCCGTCAGTGATTCGTACATCTTGGAGAGTGTCTGAGTTATTCACATGTACTGAGGTGATAAGCATGATGTTTCTGTTTTCCGTAATTGATGTTGGATAAACGCGAGAGTTATTTACCGCTGGGAAGTGGGGATGATGCGCATGAGCAGCCAATACACGACGCCAACCACTGCCATATTGATGAAGGTCACTCCTACCGTTTCGGTAAGAAGCGGAATCTGTTGCAAGAGCAGGAACAGCGCGATGCCGAAAGCCCAGCAGCCAATGGCGATCCAGTTCACTCCGTTGCGGTACCAGAATGATCCGTTTCGTGCGGTGAGTTCGGAAGCGTGGTATGTGGCCTGGTGCCTCAGGTAGAAGTCAATGATCATGATGACGGGGATGAACGTCATTAGGGTGGCGGCGATGGTTACGATCCATAGCGATGGCGTCAGACGGAGCTTGGTGACGATGTTGGTGAGCGACGATCCTGCGGCCATAAGGTTTACGGCGTTCGCTGTCATGCTCGTAAGGATCACGACGATAAGTGCGATGGATCCAAGTCCAAGTTTGCTGGCGATGGTGCTGGGGTCGGAATTATTGGCATCGTATACGCCGGTGGTCACGGCGATGCTAATAGTGGCGGTCAAGCCGACAAAAGCGAACCAGAATACACCGAGCAAAGCGCCGATAAATGGTACTGCGGTCGATCCGCTCCTGTGCTTACTGAATCGAGTGAAATCCGCGGCGCAGGTGACCCATCCCATGTTGAATGCCGCCAGGGAGTCGATGATGCTTCCTGAGGGAACGGATAGGGTAGCGGCGGGCTTCCACTGCATAATCTGGGTGAAAGAGACATGTTGGAATACCACGATGGTTTCCCAGATGGCGAAGAACGCAACGAGAACGATGCCGATTCTTTCAATCAGCTGCACTGACCGGGCACCGGTGGAGACGCTGATGATGTGGAGAACGCTCATCACCACAATGCCGACGATAAGTCCTTTTAGGCCTCCTGGCTGCCCGTATACGGGCCAGTCGAATAATTCGGCGAGTAGAAAGCTTACGGAGGTGGCGGCGATGAATGTATTCACCGCTGTCCAGCCGACGTACTGAACCATATTGACTATGGATGGAACATAGCTGCCTCGAACCCCGAAAGCCGCACGCGCGCATCCCATGGTGGTCGCTCCCACCTTGTAGCCCATGTAGCCGATGAGCATCAGGAAGATGTACGCGAGAATCGAGGAGATAGCCAGTCGAGATATTGCGCCGGCGAAGCCGCAAACGGCAATGACGCCGCCGATGTACCAGGTTCCGTTATTGGCGTTTGCGGCAACCCAAGTAGCGAACGAGTCCCAGTTGGAAACGGTGCGTTGCTGAGGTTCGATGATTTCCAGTCCGAATTCCTTGCTGGATTGGTGGGCATGCGAGGTAGGTACACCTGTGCTGACGGATATGGACATGATGGCCCCTTTAGTCAATGAATATTGTCTATTGCGATACTCATCACCCGTGGATTCGGCTCCAGATGGAGAAGAAACTCGAATCCAAGGTTTGGGCTTTGAGAGGCGAACCTTTGTCCCAAAGGATAAGAGCCGTATGTAAAGAGGTCTAATAAAACGTGTTAAGAGCGGTTTACGAACAGCTCAATGTATTTCTTGGTAATTACGGCATTCTGTAAAGGCATGAAAGACACGCCGCCTTGTATAAAACGTCATATAACGTTATATTAATAAACATGACGTTATGAAACGTCATGCGAGTTAACAAGGAGGTTATCCATGAACGTCGTCCCTACAGTTGAGCAGATCATCGAACGCAATGGCGGCAAGGTGAGCGAAATCTACTACGTCGCCTGCGGTGGCTCGCTGGTTGACATGTATGTATCCGATTTCTTTGTGCGCACCGAGTCCGTCGGCATTACCAGCGGCTGGTACACCGCCAATGAATTTGTGCATGCCGCGCCAAAGCGTCTGGGCGCCACGTCAGTGGTCATCCTGTGCTCCCACAGCGGCAATACGCCGGAGACCGTGGCAGCCGCCGCACTGGCTCGAAAAGCCGGGGCTCAGACGGTCGGCCTGACCTACAACAAGGAGGCCAAGCTGCTCGATGAGTCCGATTACTCCTTCGTCTATGAGTGGGGCGATGAAACCCGCGTGCATAACAACCCGATGGCCATCATGCTTGACCTGACCATCAATCTGGTGGACAAGCTTGAAGGGTACGCCCATATTGAAGCCTTCCGTAAGGGTATGGACATCATTGACACCGTGGTGGCCAACGCCGAGAAGCAGGTGGAGCCCCGCACCAAGGAATTTGCCGACAAGTACAAGAACGAGACCATGTTCTACGTGCTCGCCTCGGGCGCGTCATATGGCCATGCCTATGGATTCTCCATTTGCTCGCTCATGGAGATGCAGTGGCTGGACGCCGCTCCGATCCACTCCGGCGAATTCTTCCACGGCCCATTCGAAGTCACCGATGAAGACACCCCGTTCATCGTGGCCCGAGGCCTTGGCCGCACCCGGGAACTCGATGACCGCGTGCTCACCTTCCTCGACAAGTACGCGAAGAAAGTCGAAATCGTCGACGCCAAGGAACTCGGACTCGACCTCATCGACGATGCGGTCAGCGAATACTTCAACCCAATCCTGTTCTACAGCGTACTGAGCAAGTACCGTTACGCCCTGTCCGTGGTCCACAACCATGATCTCGACGTCCGCCGATACATGGGCAAGGTCGAGTACTGAGAGGATCCAACGATGAGCAACAGCAAGGTATTGGGCCTTGGCGACCAGGTCGTTGACCAGTACGTCAACCTTAACGTCATGTACCCGGGAGGCAATGCGCTGAACTTCGCCGCATTCGCCAAGAAACTTGGGTATGACGCCGCCTTCATGGGCGTATTCGGCGATGACGCCAACGCCGCACACGTACAGCGCAGCATCGATGCCTTGGGCATTGATCGCAGCCACTGCCAGATAAAGCATGGCGAGAACGGCTGCGCCAAGGTGAACATCGTAGACGGCGACCGCGTATTCATCGGAAGCAACGAAGGCGGCATTGCCGGCATCGAGCCCGTTGAAGCGGATGCGGATGATTTGGCCTACATCAGCGGATTCTCTCTAATCCACATGGGCATCTGGGGCAATGCAGACCATCTACTGCCCGAGATCTCCACCATGGGCATTCCGATTTCCTATGATTTCTCCGACGAGTTCGAAACCAGCACCATCGACGCCGCCCTTCAATATGTGCAGTACGGTTTCTTCTCATTGAGCGGCATGCCCGTGAATCAGGTCAAGGTCCTGCTACGCAGTCTGTACCGCGAGCCCAACAAGCTGCTGGTCGCAACACGAGGCTCCCAATCTACCGTGGTCTACGATGGCGAATCATTCCATGAGCTTGAGCCACACGTGGTCGAAGCAGTGGACACCATGGCTGCAGGCGACTCATTCCTCACCGCATTCCTGCTCGCGCATGTTCTTGAAGGAAAGGATGTCGAGGAAAGCCTGGTGGCCGGTCAGCAGTTTGCCGCCCAAGCCGTACAGCTCGATGGGTCGTTCGGCTTTGGAACGCCCATTGACTAACGGCTAGCCGGCAACAGGCTGGACGAAATTCGGTATACGATTAAGCCACAAAGGAGTTTGAAGGAAAGGAGCACCATGATGCTGCAAGATGACGCACGCATACCCATGTACGCACAGCTTAAAGCATCACTGCTTTCCGACATAGCTTCCGGCAAATACGCGTCAGGCGAACGCATCCCCGCAGAACCGGAACTGGGAGACCGTTACGGCGTATCACGTATCACCGTCCGCAAAGCCATCAAGGAATTGGTGGACGAAGGCTATCTGATCAAGAAACAAGGCAAGGGTACTTTCGTGCGCCGTCACGTCATCGATCGAAAGATCGAATATGTGATGGGCTTCACCGAAAGCCTGGAACGTGCTGGATACCATGCATCAAGCGAAGTGCTGGAACGAACAATCATTCCAGCCGACGCGAATCTTGCCGATAAGCTCGATCTCGCTGCAGGCGATGACGTGCTGTACATACAGCGGGTGCGCAAAGGCGATGACATTCCGATCATGCTGGAGAACAATTATTTCCCAGCTCAACGATTCGCTTTTCTCGAACACGCGGATTTAAGTGGTTCACTATACCGACTGCTCTCCGAAGAGCATGGCATCCGGCCCATTAATCCCAAGACCACGACGCTCAGCATGGCACTGGCTGATGCCGAACTCGCAAAGCGCATGAATGTGGTTGTGGGCACGCCTTTCTTCGAAATCAGAACACTGATTTGCGATCAGGATGACCGACCTGTACATGTTGGTCACCAGTTTTATCTAGGGGAGTTGTATACCTTCACCCTCTAATCAGGGACGCTACTGTCGGTTTTCGCGATATATCACGCAAGGCCTAGCGCAAGCCATGCCTTGTGCCGAATAAGGCGACACGGCAACCGAGCTAACAGCAGGTTGAGTATGCTTCTTCCACGGCTTTTTCCTCAAAGGAAATCCCATGAAAACAATCATTAGGTCTCGTCATATCTTTGACGGGACGGGAGCGGATCCATTTCAGGGCTTCATCGAATTCCGCGGTCCATTCATTGCCCGTGTGGAGCATGGATGGGATTATGGTCCGATTGATGATTCACATACAAAGCTGATTCAGCATGACGATCATTTGATCATGCCTGGTCTGCATGATAACCATGTGTTCTTCTCCGGATGGATGGCCGCCAACGCCGGCATTGATCTGTCGAAGGCGAAGAATGCCGATGAAGCGGTGGATGTCATAGCAGCCAGACTTGAGGCTAATCCTCATCATCCTGTATACGCGCACGGTTGGAATCGTGAGGCTTGGGGCGCTGATCCGGAACGAGAGCTTTTGGACGCGGTGTCTGCCACCGTTCCCATTACCGCTATCGATGATGCACGTAGCCGCTACTGGATGAACAATGCCGCTGTGGAACGATACGGGTTTACGGAGACGCAACTTTCTGCGGAAACCCGTGTCCGCCTGATTCGGGAAATGTGCCATGACAGCGAACTGGTTCGCTCCTCATGGCGGCAATTCGAACAATTGCTGCTTTCCCGCGGCGTCGTCTCATGCAAGGACATCGTGTTCGACGATTGCGACGTCCACCTGCCGATTCGAGACAAGCAACTTGACGTGACGATGACCATCGAACCGGTGGCACATCGACTTGATACAACAGTGATCCCACGGTACCGGTACCGTTCCTTCGGCCCGCGTACACGATTCGGCGGCGTGAAAATCATGGTGGATGGCGTTGTCGCGGACGGTACTGGTGATATTCGTGGGACATATGCGAATGGTGCCAAGCCGGCACATATCGACTATGACGCAATCGAGGCCGAAGTGGCATATCTGTCCGAGCACGGCATCTCCTGCTGCCTGACTGCCGAAGGCGATAAAGCCATCGAACGTTCCGCCGAACTACTCGCACGGCACATGAACCCTCAGGTACGTCATTCCATCAGCGATATGGAAATGGTTACCGACCATGCTGCGCAAGTCATGGCTCAGGCAGGAATCACAGCGGAGATCTACCCGCAAATTCTTGGACTGAACCCATCATTGACCGATGCGTACATGCCCACCACCATCACCGGAGAAGATGGGCAAGCGTTTTTCCATTACACCCATCTGACCGACAATAATGTGGCAATTACCAGCGGCACGGATTGTCCCCTATTTGTGGCCAGCGTGCCTGAATCGTTGCTACGCGCGAGCCGCCGTCGATTCGACAGCGGAACGGAACGATGGTTCCCCGAATACGCAATGAGCCAGAACGCATTGCTTCATTCATGGACCAGAGGCGGCAGCAGTGAACCTTCCGAGACGCTTCAGGGCAAACCGTCAGGTGCCTTCCTGCCTGGCAGTGGTGAAGGACGCGTGCTCCGACGTGGATCCATCGCTACATTCGTAATCTTCGATCGCGACCTCATCAGCGCCAGCGATGATGAATTGCGAGAAGCCAAGGTGCTGGAAACCTATATTGACGGACGATCCGCATACCAGGCATAACCGTTCTCTCATTCCATATGATTCATCCAATTATTTGCAAAGAGGCAAACCATGAAACTCCTCGACCGTATTAAGAAAATCGGATTCCCCCATAGCTATGCGCTGCTGTTCTTCCTGATCATCATCTGCGCCGTTCTGACCTGGATCGTGCCCAGCGGGCAGTACGACACTAAAACAGTGACGGTAGATGGCAGTGAACGCACTGTCGTGGTGCCAGGCACATATCATCAAATCGCCAAAATAGCCGAAGACGGCACCGATTACCGTCAAGGATTAGGATCGATTCTTGAAGCTCCCGGCAACGGCATCATCGCCGCCGTGGAAGTAATCGCCTTCGTGCTTATCCTCGGTGGAGCATTCGGAATCATCCTGAAAACCGGAGCCATCGACCGCGGTTTGCGCGCATTGGCCGATTTCCTCGGCACCAAAGGCATCCTGGTGATTCCTCTGATGATGATCCTCGTCAGCCTTGGCGGCTCTACCTACGGCATGAGCGAGGAACTGATTCCTCTGTTCATCATCTTCATCACATTCATGCTGTCTATGGGATTCGATTCCATGACCGCCATTCTTACGCTTTTCCTCGCCAGCCAGGTTGGCTACATCGGATCCACCATCAATCCGTTCAACGTGCTGATCGCCCAAGGCATCGGCGATGTGCACGGCAACCCGCTGCTATGGCTCCGACTCATCTACTGGGCCGTGTTCACGATTATCGCCATTGCCTTCACCATGCGTTACGCATTCAAGGTGCGCAAGAACCCCGAATCCTCCGTCGTCTATGATTCCGATCTGGTGCTGCGAGCCAAGCTGTTCGGCAAGAATGGTGAGAACACTATCGAAGACGCCGGCAAGGAACACTTCACCGGCAAGGACAAGGCCATTATCACCGTGTTCATTCTCGGTCTGGCCGTGATGGTGTACGGTATCGTTACCCAAGGCTGGTACATGACCGAAATCGGTGCATTGTTCCTGGCGATGGGTCTCATTATCGGCATTATCGCCCGATTCAGCGTCAACGATATCTGCGAGGCGTTTGTCTCCGGTTGCGCCGACTTCGTATATGCCGCGGTAATCATCGGATTGGCCAACAGCATTCTCGTCATCCTGCAGAACGGCATGATTATCGACACCATTCTCAACGGCCTGGCGGGACTCCTCGGCGGTCTCCCCAAGGCCCTCTTCACCACGATTCTGCTGGCCGTCCAAGCATTCATCACCCTGTTCGTGCCGTCCTCTTCCGGCTCCGCCGCCTTGACTATGCCGGTCATGGGCCCGCTTGCCGATCTGGTGAACATCAATCGCGATGTCATCGTACTGAGCAACCAGTTCGGCAACGGTCTGATGAATATCATCAATCCGACCGGTGGCGTGCTTCTCGCCGGCCTGTCCGTAGCAGGCATCAGTTTCGGAAAATGGCTGAAGGTCGGACTGAAAGCATTTGGCATTCTGTTCGTCGTCGCAGCAGTATTCCTCTGGGTTGCCACCCTTGTCTGAATGACGATGGAATTATTAGCATCGGGTTAGTCTCGTAAATTCGAATGATGCCTTGATTGTTGAATCTGAATTATTCCAATTCAACAATCAAGGCATCATTCGAATTCATTCGTCAGGATGTTTGCGTCGGTGGTATAGAGGGCACGCGATACAGCCATTTGTAATGGGTGCATCTCGGGTTCCCGCATATGGGCAGATAGCGGAGCTTGAGAATCGGGTATAACTGATTTTTTTATCGCTCCAGAAAGGAGCTTGCCATGATTGAGCGACCCTTTATATGAATCAGATTCGGCCATTCATCGGCAAGAACATCATCAAAGTGCTGGTGGGCGCACGCCGTTCCGCAAGTATGTGAATCAGGGTGGTTTCCCTTTCCAAACCGATCTGGCATTCGATGAAGCCGCTTCGTTGAGCTACCTCGATGACCTGTTCTCCACGATCCTGTTCAAGGATGTGGTTCGCCATGCAGGCATCCGCGATAGTGATGCCTTGGAACGGGTCATCCGGTATGTTATCGGCGAGGAAGGGCATCTGATTACCGCCGCCAATATCGCTGCATACATGAAAAGCGAGCAGCGCAAAGTATCAGCTGAGACCATTGCCAATTATCTCAATGCCGCTGGCAAGGCATTCCTCATCTACCGTGCACCACGTGAGGATTCGATCGGCAAGCGCACGCTGGAGTATTGCGGTATTGCGTTACTCGCTCAGGTACTCCTGCGCATCAAGGGCGGCGCGGCAGCCCATGCCGGCGGCACTGATGGCTTGACGGTAGACGCAATCCACGCAGTCGCCCGCAGCGAAGATTCCCGGGGTGCTGGTGCGCGTGCTGGCGCCATCCACGATAATGTACCCATCCTCATCGCGAGAGGCCACAGAGGCGGCAAAATCGGTGGCTGGTGTGTGACCAATTGCCACGAATACCGCAGCGGTTTCCAGCTCGCTGGTCTCCCCAGTCACGGTGTTTTTAAGTGATACGCTGCTCACGTTCACCTGTGGCTTCGGCTTCAAAGCCAAGCCGCCAAGGTTCAGCGCAGGAGCGGCGGGCGCGGCAGGTGCGGTTTCCGTGCCATGAATTTCAGTGACCACGGTGTTGGTCAGCAATGTCAGCTTCGGATTCTCCTTGGCTCGATCAACCATGATCTGGGAAGCACGGAACTCATCGCGGCGATGAATCAGGGTGACCGAAGAGCCGAAACGGGTGAGGAACAGAGCCTCCTCGAATGCGGAATCGCCACCGCCCACCACCACGATCGGTTTATCGCGGAAGAAGAAGCCATCGCAAGTGGCGCAATAGGAGACACCGTGGCCGGAGAGCTCCACTTCGCCCGGCACACCAAGCTTACGGAAGTTGGATCCGGTGGTGATGATGACCGCGCGGGTTTCCAGCGTCTCGCCATCGGACAATGCCAAACGATACAGCGGTGCATCATCCGAACCTGCTGATTCAATGGCGGTCACATCATCAGCAATGAATTCGGTGCCGAATCGCTTGGCCTGCGCGCGCATGTTATCCATGAGCTCCGGGCCCATGATGCCGTCGGGGAAACCGGGGAAATTCTCCACCTCGGTCGTGTTCACCAACTGCCCGCCTGGAGTAAGCGCACCGGTGACCATCACCGGGTCAAGGCCTGCGCGGCCCAGGTAAATAGCCGCAGTATAGCCGGCTGGGCCAGATCCGATAATGATTACGTTGTGTGCCATAGTCTCTCCCTAACATGATTATCAAGTCGTTATGTATCTTAGATTCTTCATCATACGGGTGAGAGACGTCAGCCTCCCTGCATTTCGGCCCAAAGCAATAGTGCGACAATAGTGTGCTTGGTTTCCTCTCACAAGAAGCCAGCCCAATAACAATTGCCCTCCGCGATGGGAGGGCAATAACTTCGATGTATTGGCAGAGGTCAGAAGACTTCTACTTTAACGATGTAGAGCTGGTTTTGAGGCAGGCTACCCATCGGCACCCAGAGCATCAGGTCCTGCGTGGTGACGGACTTGCTGAACTTCACTTCAGTAGTGCCGCCCTCAGCAAAGGTGAAGGACGCCATCTCCTCACCTTCGGATGGGTTACCGGTGGTGTTGGCACGGATATAACCCTTGCCGCCCGAGCTGCGGATGGAGATGATCATGCGAGACACATCGTGTGGCTGATCAAGATGCAGCGTGTATCCGTAGCCAGACTGACCGCCGGGGTTGGATACGAAGTTTGCGTTGGAAATCGTATAAGCCGTGGTATTGGTCACATGCGGCTTTGGCACGGACTTAACTGAACGATCCTCCACAACCTTCTTTACAGTGGGCTTTTTCTGAGACTTCTCAGTGCTGGAGGATGAAGACGAATCCGATTTGTTCGCATCCGACGAAGATGAAGACGAAGCGTCGTTGGAATTGCCAGATTGCGCAGCATTGGAAGAATCAGATGAATTCGCCGATGTGTCAGACGAGTTTGAGGAATCAGCGCTGGACGGATTCTGATCGCCGAACGGTACCTCGTTCATGTTCACATCCGGCCATTCGCCATTGGCGGATTGGGTCGTATCGGTTGCATCCGCGGGATCGACGCCGCTCTTCTGGAATGCGCTCCAGGCCCAGAAACCAGCGGCGACCACCACCACAAGGGCTACGATAAGTGCCACCACCTTGGTGGTGAAACTGCCGAACAGGTTTTCGTTGGGCAGGTGATCGTCTTCGGAGCCACCCTTGACCGGTGGATTCTTCGGATCATAGCTCGGCGGTACTGCTGCCACTTCCGCAATACGAGCCTGCTCTTCCTCCAAGGCGCGCAAAGACTCCTCACCGGGCTGGATTTCACGTCCGCCGGCATCGTATACCGGAATTCGACTTGTAGTTTCGCCGGCGGGATCGGCAATTGGCATAGTCGGATGGGAATTGCCGGTAAATGTGCCTGCGACACCAGCGTTCAAATCATTGAACCAGTCAGCAGTGTCATCGCCGGAAAGATTTTCAGCATTCCAAGCATCGGAGAATTTGAAGTCGAACAGGTGACGGCCCGGATCATCGGTGCCATCCTGACCAGGTTTGTCAACTACCGGTCCGGCCTGTGTAATAGCCAACTCAGGTAGTTGCTTGCTGGTAATCAGGGAATCAGGGACGGTGGCGAATTCAGCATTGGTGTTGATATCGCCGAACTGCGCGCGAACAATGGAGCATTCGCCCGCGGTGATCGGCAATGCGATATCAGTCTCATCAAGCTCCTGCAAAGGCTTCCAATCGCCTAGAAGAGCATCCAGTTCGGCCAGAGAGGCCATAGGCAATGTGAGGTCATCATCATCGAACAGTTCAAGCCCACGCTTGCAGATGACTTGGAATTCACCCGGAGTGTCCTGCGGCAGTGCAGCAAGGCTGAACGTCGTGTTCTTGTGGCTGCGTTCACGCAAGAGCATGGCATACAGCAGAGCGGCAAGCTGGCGCACAGCATGGCGCTCCGATCCGTCATCATCAACAGTGGTGCCGGATGTATCGGCAAGCAACGGGGAGAACGGGGCATCTGTGATCTCGATGCCCTTATTGGTGACGCGAACCGTATCGGTGTTGAGCACAATACGGCTGGTGACGCCGAACAGCATCGGACGAACTGCTTCCGCCAATTCGCCGATGATTGAGCGCATCGCATTGTAGCTCAGAGGAGATGTGGCCTTACCGGCCAGGTATTCGGTCAATGACTTGCCGCTGTCAACAGGCGTAATGACCAGCAGCACATCGTCCTGCCTGCGGTATTTCAGCACCGGGACGAAATGTTCGGGGCGCGTAGCGGTAATCGTTCCAGCGATCTCATTAATCGTGGTCAGTTGCTCTTGGTTGGAGACCAAATACAGCTGGCAGTCTTTGGCCAGAATTCGATCATTGGCCTTCCACACTTCGATGCCGGGTTCTTCGCGCAACAATGACACCAGTGTGTATCGATTGAGAATGGTATCGCCCAGTTGCGGTTTCATAGGTGTGTCCGACTCCATACGGTTGTTACTTGGAATTGTCTTTGACATTCTATCTGTGGGGATAGCCTGAGAGAAGTCCTTCTCAGGAGTGATTTCCTGCGGTGTTTCACTAGGTGAACCATCATCTTCGGCATGGGGAATAGCAGATGTGCGGCTTGCTCCCCATCGCGCGAGTAGAGGAGATGCGAGATCCTTTAATTCTTCGGTGCGAAGCAGCCAGAGAGCGGCCACATATACTACGCCCAGAACGATGGTCAGTACGATGCAGATGCCCAATGCCGCCAGCCAAGGCATATGGCCCCCGCCGGGATTTACTGCCGGAGCATCTGGGGTTGGCATATGGAAGAAGCTGCCATCCATATGCTTGGCCGGCTGAATATCGGCATTGAACAGGCTTACAATCGGATTTTTCAGCAGCCAGACAACCATGCCCGCGATACCTGCTGCCGCCAGTGTCTTCAGCCCCATCACGCCGTAGGTTTTCAATCCAATATATCCATGGAATGTTGTACGCAGCATGAGCAAGGTCAAGGGAATTGCCAATGCCGACCCGATCGGAACAGCCACAGCATTGGACAGCACCCAATACTGTGGCGGAAGCACAACCAAACCGACCACCATGACAATGATCATGCATCCTGAGTTAATGACATTGCACAGGAACGGATGCCAACCGTCTTCGAACGCATAGAACGTGCGCTGGATGAGCAAATTGACGGATACTATCGGCAGACCGATCGACAATATGATCAATGCGTACGAAATAAGCATCGTTTCGTTCATGGAAACCGATGGAAGCAGGGCGCGGATGATTGGCTCAGGGTAGACGATCATGGCTACGGCGAAGAACATGACCAGCAAAGTGACGTTTTTCATCGCGCCAATGAGATCATTGCGAGCCTCGTCTAAATCCTGTTCGGCGATGGATCGGGAGATCTTAGGGAACATGGCGGTGGATACGGACACCGCAATCAACGAGTACGGCAGAATGAACAGCGTATATGCGTTCTGATAGGTGGCGTTGCCGGCAATATCAAACAGGCTGGCGCCAACCATCTCATGTGCGCGAATCGGAGCCAGCGTGGCGATACGGGTCTGAATAATGCCGGCGATTTCGGTGACGACAACCACACCCAGTGAGCCCAACGCCACTGGTCCCATGGCTTTCAATCCGAAGCCGGTCAATCCGAACTGCGGGCGGTATTTGAATCCGAGACGCATCAGAGGAATAAACAGCACCAGCGCTTGGAATGCCACTCCCAGTGTCCACGTGCCGGCAGTGAGCGCGATTTTTCCACCTGTCCAAAAATCAAGCGGCTGCTCGTTGGCTTTGCCGAACAACAGAATGAAGACGGTGAAGCCCGCGCAGCTGATGATATTGGCACCGGTGGAACTCCACGCATATGCGGTGAAATGATCTTTGGCTGCAAGAATCTGCCCAAGTACCGTATACAGTCCATAGAAAAAGATCTGTGGCATGCACCAGAGCGTGAATGCGGTAGTCAGCGCGATCATCTGAGAGTCATTACCGCCAACGTACAGACGCGTGAGCAGGGGAGAGGCGGCACCCATCAGAACCGTGACCGACAGCAGAATCACGATGGCCAGCGTAATCAGTCGATTCAATCGTTCCTGGGCATCTTCTTCCTTGAGCGTGCGCACGATCTGCGGCACCAACACAGCGTTGAAAATGCCGCCGGTCACCAGCGTGAAAATGGCCTGGGGAATCATCGAACCAGCCTGGTAGGCGTTTGCGGCAAGACCTGTGGTGCCCATAGCGGCAGCCAGCAGAATTGTTCGAATCTGACCGGTCACACGGGAGGCCGCAGTGCCGGAAGCCATGATCAGGGAATTACGGCCTACGGTAGAACTCATTCGTCCGGATCCTTCTTACGGTTGAATTGGCGCCATAGTCCCACAAGTCCCAAGAGCACAGCGAAGCCGATGATGATGAAACCGCTGGCGTCGCTGATACGCAGCACACTGGTAATGGTCGTGTCCTGCGTATTGCCGAACGCCACGCTCTGGCGATCCGCCAATGACACATGAGCAATGGCGGAACCCGAAGTAGAGACGCGAATGGTAAAAGCCACCTGTGCTTCACTATGGGCAGGGATTACCACATCATTGGTGCGCGAGGTGACGATCTGCATCGAGTTGGTAATCGAGTTGACCTTAACGCTTACGGCATAGGGCAATTTATTGCTGACCGTGATTGGCATTTTGGCGGATTCACTGAACACGGAAACCGGTTCGGACGGCGTGATGCTCACACTGCCCAGCAATGTATCGGACATGCTCTGCGCGGCCTGGGCCATACGCTGGTGGCTGTCGGATGGGCCGGCGCCGGTGAGCGCGCGCAATGCCATGCCGTCATGGACGGTGAGCAGGTTGGCAAGCCATTGCTTGGACTCGGTGCCGTGATCCTTAAGAATCGAATTGGCAAGCCGCAGAACGCCTTGGCGACTGGCGGTCAGCTGATTCAACATCGTCTGTGTGGCGGAAGTATCAGGTGTATCAGCGCTTTGATTCACCGAGTCGCTCACATGATAGGGGTCGGTGTTCGCCATGGTGCTTAAATCCGTGAGGTTCAGCCAGGATGCCTGCTCGAGAGCGCTCATCACCTGATCGATCCAGGCGGAGGAGTTGGCGCGTGTGAATGTCACGAGCAGGTTACGCGTGGTGTACGGCTGCTCCATCTGATAAAAGGCGCTTTGCGCCATCAAACGAGCCAGTCTGCCGGCATCGCTGGTTTCGGCGGTGGCCTCCTTGCTGGTGGCCCGTCCATGTGCCAATGTGCCTAATTCAGACTGTTCCTTGAGCACCGTCACATCACCGGCGGTGGTGTTGACCACATAGGTGCCGGTGTGCACGGTATCGGTTTGTTCGTTATCGAATGAGGCGCTAGCGATGACTGTGGAATAGCCCTGTGCGCGGGCTTTGGTCAGCGCGTCAATGGTCCAATCCGCAGAGCCTTGCCATGCATATGCGCTCGGTGTTTCAGTGGTCTTATTGGCCGCTGTATAGATGGTCCGAGCGTTTTCGGCTGTCCACTGTGCATCAGTGACTCCGGCATTGGTATATGCCGAGGCATTGTTGATTGCGGCATACGAGGTGATATCGAAATCGGCTGGCTGCATGATGCCAGCCACCGTCGGCTTGCTGCCGGATTCCTGCAGGTAGAGCGGATCGGCAACGATTTGCAGCCGTGGATGCTTGGCCACGGTCTGTTCCAGCGCCTTGGTCTGGGCGATGCCTTCGGCGCTCAGCAGCAAAGGTTCGTTGTTTTCGTTTTCTTCGTTTTCGGTATTCGTGTTGCCGTTTGATTGCGTGGATTCCTGTGCCTTGCCGGATGCCTGCGATGACGAGCCGGCCGAATCGGTTTCCTCGATGAGGTTGGTGATTGCCGTCTCGTTGGTCTGCCAGTCTCCGGAAGTCAGAGGCATGGCCACGGTCAGGTTCATGGCAGGGGTTTGTGCGGTGCTGAGCCCATCGGAAGAACGGGTCAGGAAGCTGTGCATGACGGACCGTGTATTGCCTGCAACATAGGCGATAGTCAATGGTTTAGGGCCCCAGTTGCGTATTGCGGCAAGCGCCTGCTGGTCGGCGGTCACGTCAAGTGTGACGGTTGTGCTGTTACCGGCCGTGATGGCTGGAACATCCACCGAACCCAACGGATTCGGTGTGGGGATATTCGTACCGTTCTCGGCCCAGGACTGCATATCGGACCGGGACGCGAATGTGAACAATGCATTGGTCGCCGCCATAAGCGTGCCGGCAGGCGTGTCGGCATCACTGTTGTTCGTCACGATCACCTGTAGGTGGAAGCCGGAGGATGCGGTGACGATGGGTGTGCTTTGCGCGATGGTCAGCGTCTCGGCGGACTTGCCGCTGTTAGATTGCGAACTTTTCGCCTGTTGGGTTTGCGTCGAACCTGAGTCATTGGCGGAATTGGAATCATCGGCCCAAGCGACCGGCGCGAATATCATCGCACTGGCCGCAATTATGGCGGCGATGGCATGTGCAAAACGCCCGCCATGATGCGGGCGGTGTGTGATTGCGGGTAGGTTCACTCGTTTGCCTGCCTGTTCTTCTTTCTGGCGTACAACCATGCGATCTTACGTTCGTTCGGGTAGCTCAGTACATCATCCAAATCATCAAAACGCACCCAGATGGCGTCCTCGGCCTCGTGATCCGGGTCGCCCTCCACCGTGAGTTCGCCACCGGTCTGCCGCAATGCGAAATGATGCACCAGCTTATGCACGCGTTGCGTGGTGCCGGTGAACCAGTAATCGATGGTGGCGATGGAGTCGATGACCTCGCCCAGGATGCCGGTTTCCTCATGTACTTCGCGCACGGCGGTCTGCTGTGGGGTTTCGCCTTTTTCGATATGCCCCTTGGGCAGGCACCACTCGAGATGTCCGGAGCGAGAATGGCGGGCGATGATGGCCACGCGATTCTGATCGTCGAAAATAAGGCCTCCGGCCGAATACTCACGTACCACCGGCAGTTCCTGCGCATCCAGCGACGCGAACGTGGTTGGGCCCTCGGAAGTGCGCCGTTGCGGCATTATGGCCGGGGTTGGGCCGGTTGAGGCAATGCGTGTCGGCGAAGGTGCCGTGGTGCTTTCTGAGGTCTCCGAACCCAGCTCCGGACGAGTCTCCACACGCATGGTGACGGCGGCGATGGCGCGCATTGCCGCGGCGGCGGACATGATTGGAGGAGCTGCGTGATGCTGCTGGACTCCGTTTGTGTTCGCTGTGCTGTTCGAATTTGCTGCGTTTACTTGGGTTCCAGCGGTCGGGCGCCCGTTTGCCCTAGCGGTTTTTTCATCCGGTTCATGAATCGGACGGGTTGGTCCGGATACTGAACCATCTCCAGGATGAGTGGTTTGAGCGGCGACTGTGGATGGCGTTGCCTTCACGGCCTTGCCGAACACCGTGGCTGGAGTGGCGATGTTGGTCATGGTTTCCGTGCCGGCCTCGGCTGCGATGCCATCGGTCTGCCCTTGAATGGTTTCGTTCGGCGTGGCGATGGTCACCGTAGCCTTCATGCCGAATACGGTGGCCGGCGTGGGCACTGCCGGGGCAAGCGGTTCGTTTGATTGAGGTGCCTTGTTGCTTGACGCCTTATTATCCGGTCTGCTGGGCGTAACGGTTTCGCCGGCCGTGGCAGTTACCGAAACCTCCAAATCGGCGGAATTCCGCGGAGTTTGCGAGGTATACAGTAGCTGGTCTTGGGTATGGTTGCCCGCGGCATTGGGTGTTTGCCCAAGCATGTGGGCAAGGTCAGCGGGCGTAATCATGCTTTCCACCTTACTCAATCCCGTGTGCAGGTGGGGTAACGGTATGCTAGGAGGGCAGAAAAACGTCCACATAGGGGAAGGTGCCCATTGGATTTCGAAGTGTGGCCCGAGGCGATCGAACTTGGCCGACTGTTCAAGGAACAGGGCTATGAGCTGGCGCTGGTAGGCGGTCCGGTCAGGGACCTACTGCTCCATAGGCGCAGTCATGATCTTGACTTCTGCTCGTCCGCCAGACCTGAGCAGTTCGAACCGATCCTGCGCCGTTGGGGGCATGACGGTTTTTGGGATATGGGCCGTAAATTCGGCACACTGGGTGCCATGCGCCGGCGTGCCGATGGCACTGAAGTCAAGGTGGAGGTCACCACCTATCGCTCGGATACCTACGATCCTGATTCGCGTAAGCCTGAAGTCAATTATGGCGACACGCTCGAAGGTGATCTTTCCCGTCGTGATTTCACGGTGAATGCCATGGCGCTGCGCGTGCCGGATTTGGAATTCGTGGATCCATTCGGTGGCGCGAATGATTTGGCCAAAGGCATTTTGCGTACGCCGGTTGACCCGCGACAGTCGTTCGATGACGATCCGCTGCGCATGATGCGTGCGGTGCGATTCGTCGCGCAATTGGGCTTCAGCATTGCTCCTGATGCCGCCGAAGCGATTACTTCGATGCGCGATCGCATTGAGATCGTCTCCGCCGAACGCGTGCGTGACGAGCTGACCAAACTGCTGCTTTCCGACCGGCCTCGCGCAGGCCTTGAGGCACTGGTGGATTCCGGCTTGGCGGACATCGTGTTCCCTGAGATTCCGGCTTTGCAGCTGCAGATTGACGAACACCACCGTCATAAGGATGTATTCGAGCACACGATGATGGTATTGGAGCGTGCGATTGCGTTGGAAACCGGCCCGGACGGCCCGGTGCCGGCTCCGGATCTGACATTGCGCTTGGCTGCGGTGATGCATGACATCGGCAAACCGAAGACCCGTAGATTCGAGCCGGGTGGCAAGGTGAGCTTCCACCATCATGACGCCGTAGGAGCCAAGATGACTCGCAAGCGTTTGAAGGCGCTGCGTTTCGACCATCATCTGGTGGAAGACGTCTCCGAACTGGTCAACCTGCACTTGCGTTTCCATGGCTATGTGGATGAGCCATGGACCGACTCCGCGGTGCGCCGCTATGTCAAGGATTCCGGCCATCTATATGAGCGTCTGAACCGCTTGACCCGTGCCGACGCCACTACGCAGAACAAGCGTAAGGCCGCGATTTTCGCGCATGCGATGGATGAGATGGAAGAGCGCGTGCGCGAATTGAAGAAGAAGGAAGACTTCGACGCGATTCGCCCCGACCTGGATGGCAACGAGATTATGGCTTTGCTTGGTCTTGAGCCCGGCCCGATGATTGGCCGCGCCTACAAGCACATGCTCGAGTACCGTCTTGATAACGGCCCAGTCGAACACGACGTGGCCGTGACCGAACTCAAACGCTGGTACGCCGAAATCCAGCAATAAAACAAGGTGCTGCCGCAGCAGATAAGGTAACGGAATCGGCTTGGCAGCCGATAGATTCTCCCGCAGGCTAAAGCCTGCTCACCTTCTCTCCCTCAGTCAGCTATCGCTGACAGCTCCCTCATCAGAGGGAGCTATTTTCGTCTACGTGTAGATTGTTGGACGGCACGTAGGTGAGGTGTTTGACGACAGTCAAGCCAGCGAACGTGGCAGCATGCATCGATAACGGAAACATAGATGGGCGTTAGCCTCGGCTCCCTCTGATGAGGGAGCTGTCAGCCGTGAGGCTGACTGAGGGAGAGAAGACGAGCAGGCATACGCCTGCGAGGAGAATCTATCGGCCATCGGCCGATGCCGCTAAACAGCGGCAATCGCTGCTACCCGCTGTTTCGCTACATCATCAATGCGTTCGCATACTTCCTGGAACATCGTGTCCACTTCGTAATTGGTGAATCGAAGAATGGCTACTCTTTGCTCCATGAGCTCAGTTGTACGTTGCTGGTCTTTGGCGCTTTGTTGAGGTGTGAAATGGCCTCCTCCGTCGAGTTCCACTGCCAAATCCGCTTTTGCGCAGTAGAAGTCAACGATTCGGTTCCCAATAGGTTTTTGTCGTTGGAATCGTATGGGGTACGTTCTCAGGAACGTATACCAAAGCTTGCGTTCCCAAGGAGTCATGTTCTTACGTAGCTTCTTCGCTATGTCGGTATTACTACGGTTGTAATCCTTCATATTTTTCAGCATATGGTGACGGGCTGTGGAATCGTCCTGCGGCCGATAGATTCTTCCGCAGGCTGAAGCCTGCTCTTCTTCTCTCCCTCAGTCAGCCTCACGGCTGACAGCTCCCTCATCAGAGGGAGCCAAGGTAGACACAATGCGTCTACCGCGTCGGCAACGCGACAGCCCCCTCGTCAGAGGGACCCAAGACTGACAATCATCTATGCTTTCCGTTATCGATGTATGCCGCCACGTTGCCTGTGATTTGCTGGCTTGACTGTCGTCAAACACCTCACCTACCGTCCACTGGACGGTACGCTTCACGGTTCGATCCCATCAGAGGGAGCCCGCTGCATTGCCTCCCTCTGATGAGGGAGGTGCCATTGCGCAGCAATGGCGGCAGGAGAGAAGAAAAGCGGGCATATGCCTGAGGGAAGATCCATCGGCCGCAGGACGATCCGATAATACGGTCAGGTAATAAGAAAGAGGCAGCCTGGTGGCTGCCTCTTTCTTATTCGTACGATTGGATGATCACTGTGCCGGATACGCGTTGTGCTTGGTATCGGCCGGAAGGTTGGTCATTTTATCGGCAGCCTGGCAGCCTTCGATACTGGTGATTTCCTTGCCTTCCTGAGGAGACTGCTTCTCATCCTTCAAATCATTGAAGGTAGCACCGAGCACCACATCGACCAGCTGATCCTCGCGCGCGGTCATGATCATCGTTGCATCAGTGAAGTTGCCGGCTACCGTATACGCCTGATTGATAGCGTTCTTACCGAAATAAATCGTCGTGCGCTCCACATTGGTGGAGGAGAAGTTGCCGGTTTCCTGCATGTCGAATCCACGCACGCCCAATGCGCTGCTTACAGCTGCGGCGAACTGGGAATGGGAAGTGCCATTCAGCACGCGAACGCCAATGGTCGCGTTCGTCACATACTTGGCCTTGCCGTCCTCGCCTTTCACCGCGCACGGTGCCGGGTTGCCGAAGTTCGGTTCGGCCAGCGGAGTGGACACCAGACCCAAACCTCCCACATGGAAGTTGAACAGCAGGGAGATGACCAGTGCGACTGCCAGCACCACGCCACTGATGGAAAATACGACGGTTTGGCGGCGACGCACATAACGTTTGCGGGCCTGACGTTCGTCAATCTGTTGCGGCATCGTTTTAACTTCCTTCACTCATAAGAGGCTTGTTGCTACATTAGCGTCACTGGGTGACGCCGATTATTGGTGTGGCCGGCGCCTTGGCGCGGATGATGCGGTCGGCTGCATCCTGTTGCATCCAAGCATCGATAATTCTCTGGGCGGTTGCATGATCCGGCACAAAAGCAACCACCGAGGGTCCTGACCCAGAGACGAATGCATGCCGCGCTCCGGCCTTGAGCGCCGCCTCGATGGCCCTGCCACTGCGCGGGTGCAAACTGATTGCCGCAGCCTGCAGATGATTATGGTCCCCTTCTCCGGCACCGACCACATCAAAGGTGTGATACACCTCCGGAGTGCTTAATTGCGCGTGATATGCGCCTACCAGTACTTCGCCGGTGAATCCTTGCGCTTCGAGATCATGCGCACGGTCGCTGCCGGCTTCGATATCCTCGATTTGTTCGCCGAAACCAGTGCCATGAGCCAGTCCGCCGGTCAGACAAAACGGCATATCGGCGCCCAAGGTGGCTGCGATTTCACTCAGTCGTTCAATCGGCCAATTGAGCTCCCACAGTCGGTCGATGGCCAGAATCGCGGCGGCGGCGTCAGCGGACCCTCCGCCCAAGCCGGCACCCACGGGAATGCGTTTGGTGATGGTAAGAGCCACATCCGGTTCGCGATTGGCGGCCTGCGCCATGGCGAACAATGCCAGCACCGCATGATTGCGGCGCATATCACTGCTCGAAGAGGCCAGATCACCCAGATGTGTACCTTCAAGATCCAGAGAGAATCCGCTACCGGGGGCCTTCGCCGTGGCGGTTACCGTGTCATATACGCCGACCGCGCAATAGATCGTATCCAAGGCATGGCGGCCACCCCATTCCTCATGCGTGGGGCCTACCTCGAGTGTGAGATTGGTTTTCGCCGGGCAATCCACGCGAACGGTCAATGATCGCGTCTGTTCGAGATGCTGGGTATAGAAATCCTCCACCCGTGGGGTTGTTTGCATCGTCTGCATCGCGGCAACCATTATTCCGCCTCTTCGGACTGGATGTTCTGACGCTGTACCGCGGCGGCCAAGGCGGCGAACTCGGTAATCGTCAGCGTTTCGCCACGGCGGGTCGGATCGATGCCGGCTGCTTCGAAGGCTTGCGCTGAGACGAGACGCTTCAATGCCGCATGCAGCGTCTTACGGCGCTGACCGAATGCGGCATCGATGAGCTGGAATACCAGCGCGCGTTGCGGGGCATGTTCGCCCACTGCCGGGTTGGCGGGGTCGTCAGCGGCGAATCGGGTGAATTTGACCAGCGCGGAATCCACATTTGGTGCCGGCCAGAACACGTTACGGCCGATTGTGCCCACGCGTTCGGCCGTGCCGTACCATGCGAGTTTCACACTCGGAGTGCCATAAATCTTTGAGCCTGGTTTGGCCGCAAGCCGGTCGGCAACCTCCTTTTGCACCATGACCAGAAATGAGCCGAGGTTATCGAAACGCTCCAACAAGGTGAGCAGAATCGGAGTCGCCACATTGTACGGCAAATTAGCCACCAGCGTGAAAGAATCATCGCCGTTGAAATCCGGCACATTGTCAGAGGTCACGGTCAATGCATCGCGATTGACCACGTTCAAGCGGTCTACGGCTTCAGGCATGAATTCCGCAACGGTGCTGGGCAGACGCTCGGCCAGCGGAGGGTCGATTTCTACCGCGGTCATTGCGGCGCCGGTTTCCAGAATCGCCAACGTCAACGAACCCAAGCCAGGGCCGACTTCCATCACATGATCATTGCCTGTGACGCCGGCTTCGCGCACAATGCGGCGTACAGTACCTGGATCGATAACGAAATTCTGCCCGAACTTCTTGGTTGGGCTTACGCCGGCTTCATCGGCGATGCGACGGATATCCGCTGCTCCTAGCAGATGGCCAGCTGTGGTGTTGGTGATGTCGGTCATAGAATCGTTCCTTGCAGTCTGTGCAGTCTTGAGTGCCGGTTCTCAGTACCAGCCGATTTCTTCGGAATGTTGCCATGCCGCGGACGGGCTGCCGTAGCGTTGCGCGATATACCACAGGCCCCAATCAATCTGCACGGCGCCGTCATCGCGGTAATTATCTCCAAATACCGCCATTTTGCTGGCCGGCAGCGCCTGCGGAATGCCATAGGCGCCGGAAGAACTGTTCTCGGCGTACCACTTCCAGCCGGATTCTCGGTTCCAAAGCTTCACTAGTGCATCCCAATCGGCTCCGGTCCATCCACGCTGCGCCGCGGCACCGGCTGCATAGGATTGCGCTTGGGCCACGGTCGGATGCCAGAGGCGACCGGACGGCGTGGTATTGGTCGAGCCGCTGTTATTGCTGCTGTTGTTATTGGAATTGCTTCCCGAATTATTGGAACCATTACCGGAGTTATTCGAGCCGTTGTTGCTATTCGAGCTGTTATTCCCGGAATTATTGCCGTTGTTGTTGCTGGAATCCGAATTATTGCCGCTGTTGGAATTGCTGGAATTGCTTCCGGAATTGTTGTTGGCATTACCGTTGGACGAGGAATCGTTCTTGCTGGAATCATTCGATCCGGCATCCGCATTGGTATCCGAATCCTTGGAGCCATCAGAGCTACCGGAATTGCCGGAACCAGAAGAAGAATCGTTGGAACTGCTGGAATTCTCGTCGGTTTTCGGCTTGGCCGGTCCCACGGCGATGATCTGGTCGATAGCCATCTTGGTGATGGTTTCGGATTTCAGCGTTTCCGATTCGGCCACGCCATCCACATAGGTGACGCTATACACCTGGGTTTTCTCGCCGTTCTCACCCTGCTGGCGAACTTCGGTCTGCCCCTCGTCGAGATTCGGATCGATGATGGTTTGGGTATCGAACGGGATCGGAACAGTGCGGGTTTCCTCGCCATGGGTGACTCGCTTAACGCGCAGAATGGTCTGATCGCCATCTTTCTCCACACTGACGCGGTCTTCCCTACCCAGCACGATGCCCTTGGAATCGAGGATGGAGGCGGCCGGCAGCTTGCCGTTGGGAGCCTCGGAAGTTTTGCCATCGGCGATGACCGTCACCGGACCGTCCTGATTGATGACCAGTCCGCCGGTGAGCTGGTTGTATACGTTATTGATATCCACCGTGATCTTTTTGGCCTGGGCGTTGTTCTCCTCGAAGAAGCCCAGCAGCTGGTCGGCGCTGGTGGCCACGGTCCAGAACGGGACCTCGGTGCCGTCGATATTGATGGTGGTTTGATACGCGGAGCGTACGGTGACTACGGCGTGGTCGGCAAGACGGTCGCCGGACGACGTGGTCACAATGTCGTGGGACTTGACGTCGATGCCCTGCTCCTGCAGCAGACGTGTTGTGGTCATGGCGTAGGTGGTGACCTGCGTGGTTTTGCCGTTGACGCTCAGGGCCACCGATTTGCGCGCGGTGAAGGCAAACGACCCCACCATCGCCACCGTGAGCGCCACAACGCAAGCAATTACGCGGATGCGACGCAGTGTAACAAACCGCTGCGGGGTCCAACGCCGTGCCATGTCCATCTCTTCCTGATTTGCGAATAGTTACCGCCCACCATCGTAACGGCTGGTCTGGTTCGCCTGGCACGTTCGCAGGCCACCGTTACCATACCTGCCCGGATGCTTGTTGAGTGATGCACGGCGAAGGAATGATATATGTGCCGTGATGCACTCAAGGCCGTTCGGCCAAGCCTACGGTTTCGGTGCACACAACATTCCCTCGCCGCTTTCGTTCCAAAAGCTTGAAGGTAAAAGAAAAGGGGGCGGGAGAGAAGGGGATGTCCCGCCCCCTGGAAGGCGCGGAGCTGGTTGGGGGACGCTCCGCCCTCATTCCAGGAAGCCATAAGTTGGGGGAAGGCTCCTGGAGAACTTACTCAAAGTAAGACTTGCTATGCGCGGGAGCATCCGCGCATCCCCATTACCATGATACGCTTTTTTCTCGCGCAACGAGCCTCTTGTCGGGATCGAACCGACGACCTGCCGCTTACAAGGCGGCCGCTCTGGCCATCTGAGCTAAAGAGGCATATTCAAAACACAACATTGTTCATGAAACGTTTTGAACAAATGACTAGCATACCAGCAGTTGCGGAATGCGTGGTACTTGTGTCGAAGCGGTTCGAAACAGGTAGCACACATGCTTCAAGCTGCATCCCGCATAGGGTATGAGTGAGCCCCTCCAATCAGCGGATGCTGAATGAAGGGGCTCACTCATTGATATCGGGCCAATCAGGCGGTGATGTCGATCGGCTTCTTATCCGCGCCGATGGAGGGCAGCTTGCCTTCCACACCCACCTGGTCGGATTTCAGGCCAACGGCCTTCAGGAAGCCGTCCACCATCGTGGTGTTCGCCAAAGTGATGTTGTTGAGGCTCCAGTAATTGTTGTTGATGGTCAGGGTCGGGGAGGAGAACGATCCGGACGACGAGAAGAGCTCCGGGCGGCTGATCGTGTAATCGTTGGATGCGGACAGCCACTCCACGTACTCGTTCTTACCGCTGAATGCGGCCTTGGCCACATCCTCGCTCACACCTGCCTTCACGGCCTGTTCCTCGAGCTGGCTGTTCTTCACGGACACATAGTTCGAAAGCTCGCCCGGCTGGAAACCATCGGCGTAGATGTTGGACAGGTAGTTCATCAGATGGTTCGGATCGCTGTCATGCTCGGCGATGTAGATGGCACCGTTGAATGCGCGGTTGGAGTAGTTGTCGGAACTCTTGTTGTCCTGGAAGTTCAGGAAGTGCAGTTCTAGATTCAGCTGGCCGGCATTCATCATCTTGACCAACGTGGGGTCGAGCTGGCGGTTCACCGAAGCGCAGCCCGGGCACAGCGGTTCCATGTAGATGCCGACAGTCGGCACATCCGCCGTCTTCTTGCCATAGCCATCCTTGGAGAGCAGGAATCCGCCCTTGTCGTCGGCCTTGGCGGGCTGGGTCTTCACAGACTGCATCTTGCTGTATGCCGCGTCCGCGCTCACGCTGTCTTTGGTGACGTTGCGGTAGATGACCACGCCGATCACCGCCACCAGTGCCACCACAATAGCCACCACGATGATGCCGATAATGGTCTGCTGCTTACGTTCCTTGGCCGCCTGTGCTGCCTGAGCCTGCAGTGCGGCTTCCTCTGCGGCGCGGCGCTCGGCGCGAGTGGCGCGCTTGGCCTGACGCTTGGAATCAACCATAACAATCCCCTCAACATGAACTTGCGGATGCTGGGCCTAATAATAATGACCAGTGTTGAGCAGGAGTGTGCTTAGAGCTTATTTGAGGTGAATTCCATGTGAAAGCCAGGGTCCACCGGCGATTGCCGCATGCACGGCGACCATGCTGCTCGGAACAGTGCGGACTGTCGATCATAGCCTGTCGGCCCAGTCATACCAACGGAATCCAGCTGATCGATATGCCGGTCAGCGGTACAGCGGCGAGAGCCAGCGTGACAATCAGCCATATGGTGAACATCACAGTGCCGCGACGCCCACGAACTGGCGCGGCGACCGGTTGCGTAGACTGTCCGAACGCGCCGAGCCCGGTTGCGATACCTGGTTGCCGGGGCGCTAATCCACGCAATGCGCCGGCGCCCAAACGCATCATCATGGCTTGAGGTCCGAACACGGTCACCAGCCAGCCGACGGCCATGAATCCGCCGAGTGTCAAGCCTGAGGGGGAGTAGGGCACATCAATCAACAGTGGTACAGGAACCGTCCAGTCGGCTGTGAAATTCCAGATGATCGGTGCCTCGATCGGCAAGGACAGTGCTATTGCGGCCGCCGCCGTGCCGGCGATATCGATGATAATGAGCAGCACCAGGCGAGGCAGCGACAGCAGTAGTCCCTTGACCATGTGCCAGGGGAGCGAAGCCGCGCGAATCAAGGTATCGGAGCCTTTGCGCTCGCCACCGCGCCTGCCTTCGCGCTCGAGCTGCGACTCCGTGTTGTACGCCAAGGTCAGCACCAGCCACAGCAGTATGGCCGCGGCTGCAATGGCGAGCAGTGGGAAACTGGCGGCAAGCAAAGCCAACGGTATGGCCAAGAGCGCCAGCGGCAGCGTGCCGCGTTGCAGGTATGCGCCACGACGCACATCGGCGGGGTTGGGTGCAGCTGGATTCTGCACCAAGGCCTCCGTAGGCGCCGCCTGAGCGGTCTGGTCGATCATGCGCTGCACGGCAGGGCGCACGGCTGGGTTTATGGGCGGCTGGACCGTTGTGACCTGCGCATCTGGTGCAGTGTATGGCACCGGAGATAGGAAGGATGGGACCGCGGGCGGGAATGAGGGGGCAGGTGGTTCCGGGGGAACTGGCGGCGTTAGCGGGGTGGTCGGTTCCGCAGGAAGCATGGTGGTGCGCTCAGGGGCCGTGGCGGATGCGTTGTCCGGCATCACGCGTGTGGGCTGAATGGGATCATCCACATGCGGGAATACGGCGGTTGCCGCGTCGGTATTGATGCTTGAGGCAACCGTGGGCGCATCCTCAGCCTGCAATGTGCGGGTGCGGATAGCGTCGGCGGCGCGCCACAGCGTGCGTGGGTTGCTTTCGTCGGGCTCGGCAGCGCCAGTAGCCATGCCGGCGGTTGAAGTGCCGTTGCCTTCAGCGTCGGCACCAAAAGGGGGCATCACCTCGGTCGCTTCAGTGGGTGCGGCCACAATTGCAGTCGGCGCCCCCGCAATGGCACCGGCACCAAAGGGTCCAGCCGGAGCGCCCTGCCAGGCCATCGGATTCAAAGCATCCAACGCAATCGCATGCAACAGTTCATCCGGCGTGCAGCGTTGAGAACGATCAGGGTTCAACGCCGAACGAAATGCGGCCAACGTACCGGCAGGCAATCCGGTGAGATTCGCATTGCCGGCTGCCGCGCGCTCCAGCACCGCCATCATCGGTTTGGTGCCGAACACCGGAGCTCCGGTAGCCGCAAAAGCCAGCACCGAAGCCACCGACCACCAATCGGTCATATCGTCGGCTTCAGCACCATCGATGATCTCCGGGGCGATAAAGCCGGGCGTACCCATCACCAGGCCGGTACGCGTCACATGGCTTTCCCCTTCGCCCATCGCGATGCCGAAATCCACCAGCACCGGACCAGTAGCCGACACCATCACATTCGTGGGCTTGATATCGCGGTGGATAATACCGGCCGCATGCACGGCTTTCGTGGCCTCAATGAGCTTGCGGGCCAAGCGTTCGAGGTCGTCGCCAATATATCGGCCATTGATGGCCACATCATCCTTAAGATTCTTGCCTTCTATTAGCTCGGTGACGATGAATGCCAGCGAATCATCGAGCTCCATATCCACAATGCCGCAGACGCCTGGATGATTGACCTTCTTCAATGCCATGGCTTCGCGACGCAGACGCTCGCGAGGGGTCACGTCTTCCTTGAGATTCGGATCGCGGAGTGCTGGATTGCTGGCTGCGCTCGCGTTGCCGCTGCCGTTGCCGGCGGCGGAATCATCGGCGAGCGAATCTCGCAGGATTTTCATCGCATACGTTTGGCCACCGTCATCGCGCACGCGCCACACTGAGCCCATGGCACCTGAGCCCAGACGGTCTATCAACGTGTAGCCGCCTACCACTTCGCCTGGTTCCAGATTCAACGCGTTCAAATCGCTCATGCTCCCCATCCTAGCCGCCCACTTATGCACCCTAACCTCACCAAACGTACGCTGACGGACTACAGGCGTACGTTTCCTGAGGTAAGGGTGCCATTCACGTACGGAAAACCGCCATTTACGTATTCCGGGTGTGTGATTTGGGCGGTGTGTGCTAGCAGATTATGCACGCGAAATGACAGGATAGGTTGAGTGGCGCTCATGGCAAGGGCGAATCTGCGATTCTAAAGTTATCGGCATCGAGGATGTGTCAGCATAGCAACCCAACGGAGCGAAACGGGCACTTCTCCAACGGCCAACGTGGACAGGGCAGGTCCACAAAGCCGTGGTCCGAATCGATAACGGTATTGATTCAGGCAACATGCCGCGCAAAGGTTAAGAATCAAGGAGGAGCAATCATGAAGGGCAAGGCATCGACCCGTGTGCCGCGCAGACCCAATCGGCCTGTGCTTGTGTTGGCATATGCAATCGTGGCGCTTGTTGCAGTTCTGAGCATCGCGGTATATACGGTGCTGGTGCCGCACGCGAGCTTGCTGTCGCTAGTCACTAACAAGGTGGATTCCACTTCCCAGACGGTGAAAAAGGCTAGCCAGGCCACGGCAGATATCACGGAGGAAGTCGAATCAGAAGGCATTATTCTGCTCGATAACAAGAACAATGCACTGCCATTGAATGGCGTTACCGCAGTCAATGTATTCGGCTCGACCGCAGGCAATAACTTCTCTTATGGAGGTACCGGTTCCGGAGCTGGCAACGAGAAGAATAATGTATCCATTTACCAGGGTTTGGAAAACGCAGGGCTCAAGCCCAATAGTGAACTGAAGAAGTTCTATGATGACAACGCTCTTGACGCTAAGAACATGGGTGTGGTCGGTACCGATTGGAACCTATATGAACTTCCGCAGTCCGAGTACAACCAGCAGATTATCGATGAAGCTCGTGATTACTCCGACACTGCTCTTGTGGTATTGACACGTAAGGGCGGCGAAGGCTTTGATCTGCCGCTCGACATGGCGGAATACTCCGGCTCCGAAGCTGGGCGCAGCTATCTTGAGCTGACGCCGAATGAGGAAGACCTGTTGAATATGGTGAAGAGCAACTTCGGCACAGTGGTCGTGGTGCTCAACAGCCCCAATGCCATGGAACTTGGTTTTGTGGATGATCCGGCAATTGACGCTGCTCTATGGGTGGGAGTCACTGGTGCCACTGGCACGAATGCCATCGGCAATGTGCTCACTGGTAAGGTCAACCCATCGGGCAAGACGGTTGACACGTTCCCCTATGAGGTGGAAAGCGCGCCTTCGTACTACAACTTTGGCGAATATAACTACAGCAATGTGAACTACACCAACACAGCATTGTTTGCTGGTACTGGTGATGCACTATCCGGCAAGGATCCTTACCACTACGTGGAATATGCAGAAGGCATCTATGTGGGGTACCGCTATTACGAAACCGCTGCTGCTGATGGCTTTATTGACTACGACTCAGTGGTGCAATACCCATTCGGCTATGGATTGTCATATACCACGTTCGATGAAAACCTTGATTCGGTGAAGACCAATGGCAAGACCATTACCGCAACCGTAACGGTGAAGAACACCGGTAAGGTTGCGGGTAAGCAGGTGGCTGAAATCTATGTTGGTGCTCCGTACACACCGGGCGGCATAGAGAAGAGTTCGGTGGAATTAGCTGGCTTTGCCAAGACCGATAACCTGGCGCCGGGGGAGTCGCAGACCCTCACCATTAAGTTTGGCTGGGAAGACATCGCCAGCTACGACTACACCGGGGTCAAGGCCAAGGGTGGTGCCTATGTTCTTGACGCAGGTGACTATCACATCAATTTGCAGACCGATTCGCATACGGTCGTCGGATCGAAGACATTGACTCTCGATCATGACATCATCTACAACGATGATGGAGAGGGAGCCCGTCCGTCCGATGACGTTGCCGCCACCAACCAGTTCGACGATGTCAGCTTTGGCGATGATCTCACCTACGTTTCTCGTGCGAACTGGAAGGGCACGATGCCCACCGAACGTGCTGCATCAACCAAGAAGGCCACGGCCAAGCAAATTTCGGCATTGACGAATCCTGAGCCGCTTGATAATTCGGAAACGAAGGACATCACTACGGGTGCCCATAACGGCCTGACCTTGGCTGATGTGAAGGGATTGGATTATGACGACCCGAAGTGGAGCGATCTGCTTGACCAGGTCACGCTTTCCGAAATGAAGGTGCTCGTCGGCAATGCCGGATGGCTTACGGCCAGTGTCAATTCCGTCGGCAAGCCTGCGAATTTGGATAGTGACGGTCCCAATGGTCTCAATAACATTCTCAGCGGCGTGCAAGGCACTCAGCTCACTGGCCAGAGTGTGTTGGGCTATACCTGGAATACCGAACTTGCCGAACGTGTAGGTAAGCTGCTCGCTAATGAGGCCAAGGCGTATGGCGTTGATGGTTTGTATGCGCCAGGTGCCAATCTGCACCGGAGCCCATTCGGCGGACGTAACTACGAATATGTATCTGAAGATGGGCTGCTGACCGGAAAGATTGTGGCTGCTGAGGTCCGTGGCATCAGAAGCAGTGGTGTATATTGCTACACCAAGCATTTCGCGCTGAACGATCAGGAGACCCATCGTGGCGACGGCGGTCTGGTGACCTGGGCCAACGAGCAGGCAATGCGCGAACTGTACCTGCGGCCTTTCGAAATCACTGTGAAGGAAGGCAAGGCAACTGGTTTGATGAGCTCCTACAACCGTCTCGGCACCACGCCGGCCGCGGAAAGCAGCGCGCTGCTGACCACAGTGTTGCGCGATGAGTGGGGCTTCAGAGGTGCAGTAATCACCGACTGCACGATAGCTACGTCTACTAGTGACGTAAACCGTAGCCTGCGCGCCGGCAATGACATCAATCTGAACTTCGTCCAAGACATGTTCATGACCAAGGACACCACTGGTACTGCAGCTGGTCGTCAGGCATTGCGCCGTGCTACTCATAATGTGCTCTACATGGTGGCGAACAGTGATGGAGCCAGCAGAATGCGTACCAATTGGAACGGCACTGTCACCACGGTGTTCGTGATCATCGACGTGCTGGTGGCTGGACTGTTTGCGCTTTACCTGTGGCGTCGTCGTAAGGCGACTCTTCGCTGGCGTGCCGCAGGCCGACCGAAGGGCTGGCTCGCAACAAAGCTCTCTCATAAGAAAAAGCAGCCGACACAGCTCGCATAGCATCCATTTGCACTGAATACTGAAGTGGTTCGCTCTTGCACAAGAGCGAACCACTTCTCACATATGTGGGGTTCGGCTGTGGTGGTATCGGTGACATCGGAGCGGTATAGCTCCTATTGTGTGTCCCCGGTTCTTAAAAACAGACTGAAATGCGCTACCGTGGCAGGCAAGCGAAGGGAGACGAGGATGATTCGCATTGCCATCGTCGATGATGACGATACCGATGCCGTGCGCACCACTGAAATGATCGAACGGTACTACGCCGAGCGTATAGATGCCGAAGATGGCGCTGCGCAGGGTGCCGAGAGCACCGTAGCGCGCGAATCTGCGCCTGCCTACACCATCACCCGTTTTGCCGATGGTGAATCCTTTCTGGACGACTACCGAGCCGAGTTCGATGCCATGTTCCTTGACGTGGAAATGCCTGGCATCGATGGCCTGGAAACCGCACATCGCTTGCGTGAAATCGACAGCCACGTGGTGCTCGTCTTCACCACCAAAATGGCTCAGTACGCGGCCGTCGGCTACGACGTGGACGCCATCGGATACCTCGTCAAACCACTCGAATACTTCAGCTTCGCGCTCAAAATGCGCAAAGTGGAAGACCTCGTAGCCAAGCGGCAAGGTGTCACGATTCCACTGACCGTGGGCACCGGCACCCAGTTCCTCTCCTCACATGACGTGCGCTATGTAGAAGTGCTCGGTCACGAAGTCATCTACCACACCGAGCACATCGCCTATAAGGTCTGGTCCAGCCTCAAAGAAGCCGCCGCGCTGCTGGAGCCCGTGCACTTCGCCGCCGCCAGCCGATACTGCCTCGTCAATCTCGAATGGGTCAAGGCCGTTACCAACGACAGTGTGGTGGTAGATGGCCAACCCCTGCCCGTCTCCCGCTCCAAACGCAAGCCCCTTATGCAGGCGCTCGCAGCCTATTACGGAGGCTGAGTGATGATTCATTTTGATATGCGGTTTGGCATGTTCATGATTGAACTGCTCATCGCTACATTGTTATTTACTCGACATTGCGAATGGCGAGAACGGTGGCGTCTTGCTGTGCTGCCAATAATCATTCTTGCTTCTTGTATCTCGTTAACGAATATGCCTCAACGCTTAGCTGGGAATACTACGTTCGATTACACGGCAAGTATGCTGTATTACCTCATTCACGTGGTTGTGATTGTTGTGGTGCTGCGGTTCATTACGCGAGCATCATGGCTCGAAGCATTGGTCATCGTTTCGGCTGGTTATGCCACACAGCACATTGCATACGATGTGATGAGGATGGTGATGATTATCAGCGGTCATGGAGGCACTGATTTTTATTTCACGCCATTGTATTACCTGATGTATGTAACCGGTTATGCGGTGATATACAGCATGATATGGCTGTGCGTAGCCCGTCATTTTGATATTGACGATGACAAAGTAAGGTATGCTGCTGCGTGGGTGATCGGCGGAATTGCACTCCTGGTGTTGGTGATTGTATTTAATCTGCTCTTTGTCATCGCGCTGCCTCAGCCTGCACAGCTTGTATGTTTTATCTATGATGCAATTTGCACGGTTCTGGGACTGATGATTCTGACATTTGCTTCGTCGAATGATCGGCTGCAAAACGATTTACAAGTCATGCGTCAGATTAATCGGTTGCAAGAAAAGCATTACGAACTCGCCAAAGAGAACATCGAACTTATCAACATCAAATGTCATGACATCCGTAAAAATGTCGCTTCACTGTATAGGAATGCGTCTCACCGCCCGTCGGAAGACTCCATTCGCCAAGTTGAGGAATCCATTCGCGTATATGATTCCATATTCCATACCGGCAATGAGGCGATGGATGTGCTGCTCACAGAAAAAAGCTTGTATTGCTCAGCTAACAACATCACGCTGACCTGCATGGTGGATGGCAAAGCCCTGGATTTCATGGATTCGTCTGATCTATATGCGTTATTCGGCAATATATTGGACAATGCGATTGAAAGCGCTCTGAAATGCGATGATCCCGGGAAGCGCGCGGTGAGCTTAACCGTCAAAACGGTTGGACAACTATTAATTTGCGAAGAGCACAACTACTACATCGGCGCGCTGACCTTACGCAACGGATTGCCGGTTACCACTAAAAGCGATACGCGTTTTCATGGTTTCGGCACTCGGTCTATTGCCTATCAGGTGCACAAGTACCAGGGTGAATTGAGAATTACCGGCAAAGATGGGGTGTTCTCGCTTTCCGCGGTAATTCCTCTGTATGATTCATAGTTCGGTGTTCATGAAGATTCAGCTATGCATTCCATGCGATATAAATGACCTCTCATGAGGTCTGCAACGTGCCGTCGTTCGCTTTCTCATACCGTTGGTGATGTCGAATCAAATTGGGAAAGCTGTGCAGCATTGAAGCTACGCAGCGGGATTCTCCCAGCATAGACAGGAGAAAGAAGATGGCCTCGCAAAAGCCCGCGAAGCTCAAGATGAGCAATCGAACATTTCGTAGAATATGGATTCCCATCGTTACCTTGCTGACGGTGATTGCAGTTGCGCTCTCGGTTGCAGGCAACATGTTTTCCAGTGTGCTTGACAGTTACCTGGGCGGCGGAACCCTCCAAGTGAACAGGGCCGAAGGCACTGATTCATGGGACGCGACTTATAACGCCAAAGAAACAGGCTCTCTCGCTGAGGCAAAAGCAGCGAGCGATAAGGTCTCCGAACAGGTGGCTGATGAAGGCATTGTGTTGCTCAAGAACAATGGCGTGCTGCCGCTTGCCGAGAAAAGCACGATAACACCGTTCGGCTACGGGTACCTGAATCCGGTCTATTCAGGAACCGGTGCTGCAGCCACTACGGACAAAGACATGGTGACCATCAAACAAGGGCTAGCTGCTCACTTTAAGATCAATGCGACTGCCGCCAAAGCCATGAAGAATGCTGAAGCAACAGCTCCGGATGCCGCAGAAGGCACCCCCGCACTCGATGCCGATAAAAACTCTTTACAGGCGATTATGGATAAGGGTGAATCCGCTCGTATTTACGAATATGATCCATCGATTTATCAGAGCATTACCGACACGGATGGAACCACGGGCATTGTGTTCATCCGTCGCAACGGCTCCGAAGGTATCGATAAGCGCACCTATGCGTACGATGATGGCACTCCTCACTACCTGGCGTTAACCACCAACGAAAAGAACACCATCCGCGCCGCCAAAGAACATTGCGGCAAAGTAGTGGTAGTGCTGAACGCAGCCAATCCGATGGAGGTCTCGCCGTTGATGAGCGGCGATCTTGAGGCGGATGCCATCGTGTGGATGGGAACTGCCGGCTCCCGCGGTTTTGCGTCCCTCGGCAAGATTCTGAGTGGTGCAGTAAATCCATCCGGACGTTTGACCGACATTTATGCAACGGATTTCACCAAGGATCCGACCTATGCCAATTTTGGTGATTACCGTTACACCAATGCTAAATTCGAGGACAATCAGCTGCTGGGCGACGTCATTCCCGGTGCTGGTTTCGGCACGATTGATCGTCCATACGTGGAATATGAGGAAGGCGTCTACGTCGGTTATCGCTATTACGAAACCGCCGATGTGGAAGACCCGCAGTTCATGTATGGCGAGCTTGACGGCAAAGGCGGCGTGGCCACTGCAGGCTCTGTGGCATACCCGTTCGGCTACGGCCTGAGCTACACCACGTTTGAGCAGAGGCTGGATTCGGTGAAGGAACAGAATGGTGATATCGAGGCTCAGGTGACAGTCACCAATACCGGCCAGAATGCCGGTAAGGATGTGGTGCAGCTCTACTACACTGCGCCGTACACTGATTATGACCGCGTCAACAAGGTTGAAAAGTCCGCCACCGTGCTGGGAGCTTTCGACAAGACTGACGAATTGCAGCCTGGTGAATCCGCGACATTGAAGCTGAGATTCCACGTGGATGACATGGCATCATATGATTACCATCATGCCAACGATAACGGCACGACCGGTGCGTATGTGCTGGAAGCCGGCAACTATGCTATCGAGCTGAAAAACAATTCACATGATGTCATCGACTCCCGTACCGTGACCGTTGATAAGACCCAATGGTTCACGGACGATAATCCGACCACAGCCGACAAAAAGGCGCAGTCGGTGATGCAGGACGACGGTACGATTACGGACGAACCGGAATCCGGCAAATATGTGGCTGCCAGCAATGAATTTGCAACCATGAACACTTACATGGACGATGCGTCGGTCACTCAACTCAGCCGTTCCGACTGGGTCGGCACCTTCCCGACCGCTCCCAAGGAGCGTAAGGGCGAAGCGCCACAAGTTGCTCTGGATGAATTTGAGTGGTGGAACAGCTACGACCCTCAGACCGATTCCAAGCTTGGCAATGTGGAAGGCAGCGAGGTTTACGCGGCCGAACAGCCGACATCCAATGCCGATAACGGCTTGTCTCTGATTGATCTTCGAGGCTTGGCGTACAATGACCCGAAGTGGGATCAATTGCTTGACCAGATTGATTGGGCAGGCGACAAGAGCGATATCCAGTCACTCCTGTACATGGCCGCCTACCAGACCAAAGATGTGCTGTCGATCGGCAAGCCTTCCACCGTTGACAAGGACGGTGCGATGGGCTGGAGCATTGATGGCGCTTCCTCTTGGGCTGGTGCGAATGTGATGGCTGCGACTTGGAATGTGGATCTGCTGCGTCAAGTGGGCGAATGTCTTGGCGAAGAGGCGCTGCAGGCCGGACTCAACGGATGGTATGCGCCTGCCGTGAACACTCATCGTTCCCCGTTCTCCGGCCGTGTGTACGAGTACTACTCGGAAGATGGCCTGCTTGCCGGCAAACTTGCAGCCGCTGCCATTGGAGGCATTGGTGATAAGGGTGTGTTCAGCTACCTCAAGCACTTCGCGTTGAATGATCAGGAAAGCTATCGTTCCGAGGGCTTGGCGACATGGGCCAACGAGCAGGCGGTACGCGAACTCTACTTGAAGCCATTCCAGATTGCGACTCAGGAGGCGCGTAGCACGGAGAAGTATTTGGACTCCCATGGCAAGATGCAGACCAAGACCGTTCGCTCTGCCACAGCCATGATGTCTGCGCAGAACTTCATCGGAGGCGTTATGGGCTTCGCCCATCGCGGACTGCTCACCAACGTGCTACGCGGCGAATGGAACTTCCATGGTGCTGTGGTCACTGATTTGTTTATGTCAAAGTCGAAGACTGAGCGTGACATGATTATTCGTGCCGGAACCGACATGTATATGATTCAGGCGCCTGGCTACTACGCTTCGGATTACGACAGTGCAACCGCGCGCACGGTAATGCGTAACGCCATCCACAATATTGCCTACATGACTGCCAATTCGAATGCGATGAACGGCATTACGCCTGGCTCCACATTGCGAATCACGATGAGCCCTTGGAAGAAAGCGCTGATTGCCATAGATGTGGCCATCGCACTGATTGTTGCATTGCTGATTACCCGCATGGTGCTGCGTGCTCGCGATGAGAAGAAGCGTCCGGAACTGTATCGCAAGCCGAAGCGGCGTAAGCGCAAGAGTGCTGTGGGGATGAGCGCTGCCGAATAGACACAATAGAGTAATTGCCAAATTGTGGCGAGCGGTCGTTGCCGGGAGCTTCTTTCTCCTCCTTGCTCCCGACTCGTCGCATCGCTAACAATCAACAGCCGAATCCCCGCAAGTGACCATCGCTGCCCATCGATGGTGGCTTGGGAATTCGGCTGTTTTTGTAGTTCTTATGAGTGGCGGGTAAGTGAATGCGAATGAATTTACGGGAAACACGCCGATACGAAACAAATTTCAGGCAATTTGCGGTTGATTTTGGCGATATATTGAAGTCAGCAGGGTTGAAAACGGCATTTTCGACACGCCGAGCGAAGCCTGTCTTTTCAAGGATTTTGGCCTGTTTTGAAATATGCGATTTGCGCAGGTGGGCAGGTTCGTGTAAGTTATTCATTCGCTGCCGCTGAGCGGTTCGGACTTCTCCTCCTAAAGGAAATAAAGAGTTCGGATTGGTTTGTGTGTGGTGGTGGTTTGAGAACTCAAGAGCGTGTTTGTACTACTTCTTTATAGTCAATGATTGCCAGTCCATCATCTG
>NZ_PEBJ01000019.1 GCF_002802915.1 Bifidobacterium felsineum | reverse complement strand
GGGGCTATAGCGCAGCTGGTAGCGCATCTCCATGGCATGGAGAGGGTCGGGGGTTCGAATCCCCCTAGCTCCACGAAGAGGTCATCAACGGCCAGTGTTGATGATTTCTCAAGATTCATGAGTCATGAATCACCCATTTGGGGCTATAGCGCAGCTGGTAGCGCATCTCCATGGCATGGAGAGGGTCGGGGGTTCGAATCCCCCTAGCTCCACGAA
>NZ_PEBJ01000018.1 GCF_002802915.1 Bifidobacterium felsineum | reverse complement strand
GTGGAGATGCCCAGGAGCGCGGCCAGTGAGAAGTAGGAGACGATGCTCTGGGCGAAGGCCACCGCGCCCATGCCCGACGGGCTGAGGACGCGGGACACGTAGGGCACCGTGACCAGCGGGAAGATGAACGACGACGACATGAGAATCATGTTCATCACCGCATTAAACTTCAAAGAACGAATACGAGTACTCATTTTTAATAGAAGAAATTAGATGC
>NZ_PEBJ01000017.1 GCF_002802915.1 Bifidobacterium felsineum | reverse complement strand
CACGCCGAAGGACGCGAGCCACAGGGCGGTTCCGAAGATGAGGAAGAGGGGCTTGTCGCCGGCCAGTCGTGGCACGAGTTCGAGTGCGATCATGTATGCGGCGAAGGTCAGGGTGGTGGAGGCGGCGAGGATGACGAGGAGTTCCTCGACGGTGCGGGAGAGCTCCTCCGGGTCGTCCCTGACCTGGGCGCAGGCGCGTACCCCGTATGTGGAGATGCCCAGGAGCGCGGCCAGTGAGAAGTAGGAGACGATG
>NZ_PEBJ01000016.1 GCF_002802915.1 Bifidobacterium felsineum | reverse complement strand
GCGGATGGTTGTGATGAAGTCGCGTGCGTACCAGCAGCGGATGAGCAGCGCGGTGAGTTCGCAGAGGCTGCAGCTGATGGCGGCTCCCGTGGCGCCGAGGGGTGGTATGAGGATGAGGCAGTAGAGGATCGAGGAGACGAGGCCCGTGAAGTTGACGATGGCGTATTGCCTCTCGTGCCCGGAGGAGATGAGGTATTGGGACAGGACGGTGTTCAGTGAGACGAACAGGAGTGCTGGCAGGATGCACAGGAGGGGCAGGGCGGCGGTCCCGTATTGGCTGCCGCCGAGGATGTCGATGATGGCGTCGGCGCAGAGTGCGGCGCAGGCGATGCCGGCGGAGGCGAACA
>NZ_PEBJ01000015.1 GCF_002802915.1 Bifidobacterium felsineum | reverse complement strand
ACGGCATGATCGTCGTATTCACCGGATACGGGGCCAACATCCTCAACATGCTCCGACTGCGCGCATTCATCAGATTCGTGCCGCTGAACCAGCTGAACATCAGGAGGCATTTCAAGCCCATGGCCTCGTTCCTCGTCTCCAGCGTCTCCTCCGGCATGTACGCGCAGGCCGACATGGTACTCCTCGGATTCCTCTCCACCAACCACGTCGTCGGCATCTACCAGCTCGTCGCCAAGATCAAGACCATGCTCGTCATGGCCATCAACTCCGTGGTCAACGTCATGCTCCCCAGACTCTCCTACTACGCCAGGAACTCCCGGGAGAAATACCACGACCTGCTCGTCAAGAA
>NZ_PEBJ01000014.1 GCF_002802915.1 Bifidobacterium felsineum | reverse complement strand
CAGTACAGGGCGCCGTCCTCGGCGACCTCCCGGTTGAAGCCCACGTCCAGCAACAGGTTCAGATCCGTGGACGCCAACGCCTCCAACAGGCTCGGGTTCGTGCCGCCCACCTCATGCCCGTGGAAATACGCGTACGCGTTCTCACGGATCTTCATCAGCAGCTCACGGTCGTAGACCGTGCCCACGAACCTGACGCGCGGGTCTTTATCGAAACCGGTGCGCCGCTTCAACTCCTCCAGGAACTTGTCGGACACGTTCGTGACCAGCGCGAAATCACGCTTCGACCCGCTGGCCATGAACTCGCGGATCATCGTCTCATAGTTGTTCTCCGGCACGAACCGGCCCACCACCAGGTAATACGACTTCGGGGAAAGCCCCTTCTCCCGATACCAGCC
>NZ_PEBJ01000013.1 GCF_002802915.1 Bifidobacterium felsineum | reverse complement strand
ACGCTGATGAAGGGTGATGAGGGAATCGAGACGGGAGAAGAAACTGCCGATGGCCTGCTGCTCAATAAGCGATGGCATCGATATTGGCATCGAGGCAAGCTGCTTACCTGAAATCTCAAGAAAAGTTGAACCCGAGGCTTTTTCCTCAGCCCATTTCTTGATTCGATTGCTCATTGAGTAAACAAAATAGACATCTGCGTGCATGCCAATAACAAGAGATTGGAACCCCTGATTCGTGCATGCAGCATGACGCAGTATTGCTGTGTTTCCGATGCCTGCGCGGCTTGTAAAAAGAATTGTTTGGCCCGCTGGCAGCATTCTCGCGGAGCAGTTGCTAAAACCAGCTTCTGTTATTCGACGCACGCTTCCATCAGCGTATATTTGGTCGCCTAACTCAGCTGGCGAATACCAATCAATATCACCATCCCAATAATCAGCATTATTTGTATCTGGCGTACCACCCCCAACGATATCGGCGAGTTCACCCAACTTACGCTGTTCCCAAGC
>NZ_PEBJ01000012.1 GCF_002802915.1 Bifidobacterium felsineum | reverse complement strand
GAGCGTCTTCTCTACTTGGTTTTCTGATTATGCATCCTGCATCAGCGTAAGCAGAATTCCAATGAAGGAAAGAAGACCTCATATGGCCATCACCGATACAGAGACTTTATTCTGCGATTACTACGAACAATGGGTTGACGTCTATAAAGAAGGCGCAATCCGTGAAGTCACCATGAAAAAATACAAGCTCACCCAAGCATGGTTGAGGAAGCTTGCACCAGACCTCAAACTTTGTGAGTTCAACAGAGTGAACTATCAGCAACTCATCAATGGCTATGCGGAACATCATGAACGTCAGACCACAATGGATTTCCATCATCAACTTAAAGGAGCGATTCTAGATGCCGTTGATGAAGGACTCATACAACGAGACCCCACGCGCAAAGTGGTTATCAAAGGCAGACAGCCAAAACAAAAGAAGACGAAATATCTCAACCAGTTTGAATTACATGCAATGCTCGCCGATCTTTCGCTAGGTACATCACCAAGTTGGGATTGGCTAATTTTGCTTATTGCCAAAACTGGACTCCGTTTTTCCGAAGCACTCGGTCTGACTCCCAGCGATTTTGACTTTGTTCATCAGACGCTTTCGGTAGATAAAACATGGGATTACAAAAATGGTGGCGGATTCGTGCCTACCAAGAACGCATCATCAGTACGCAAGGTGCAACTTGATTGGCAACTTATCATGCAGCTCTCCGCATTGTTGAAAGACTTGCCTGAAGACGCGCCGATCTTTGTAAACGGGAAGGTTTACAACTCAACTGCAAATGGCGTACTGGCCAGGCATTGTGCGAAAGTCAACGTGCCTGTGATTTCCATTCATGGATTGAGACATACCCATGCCTCATTGTTGTTGTTTGCCGGTGTCTCGATAGCGAGCGTGTCTAAAAGACTCGGCCACGCAAGCATGAACACCACTCAAGACACGTATCTCCATGTGATACGCGAACTTGAGAACAAGGATGTTGACATCGTCATGCGCGCCCTCTCCACACTCGTATAAAACAATCAAATTGCTT
>NZ_PEBJ01000011.1 GCF_002802915.1 Bifidobacterium felsineum | reverse complement strand
AATTTGTTTTGTTTTTAGGGGGTTTGTATGCGTGGTTTTGCTGATTTGCGTGTTGCGGTTGCCGGTACGGGGTATGTGGGGTTGAGTCTGGCGACCCTGTTGTCGCAGCATCATCATGTGACGGCGGTGGATGTGGTGCCGCGGAAGGTGGATCTGATCAACGCGCGCAGGTCGCCGATCCAGGACGAGTACATCGAGAGGTACTTCGCCGAGAAGACGCTGGATCTGACGGCGACGCTGGACGGGGAGAAGGCGTACGCGGACGCGGATCTGGTGATCATCGCGACGCCGACGAACTACGACAGCGAGCGGAACTTCTTCGACACGAGCGCGGTGGAGGCGGTCATCGACCTGGTGATGAGGGTGAACCCGGACGCGATCATGGTGATCAAGTCCACGATCCCGGTGGGCTACACGAAGGCGATCCGCGAGAGGACCGGAAGCCGGAACATCATCTTCAGCCCGGAGTTCCTGCGCGAGTCGAAGGCGTTGTACGACAACCTGTACCCGTCGCGCATCGTGGTGGGCACGGACCCGGGGGACCCGCGCCTGGTGGAGGCGGCGCACACGTTCGCGGCCCTGTTGCAGGAGGGCGCCTTGGAGAAGGACATCAGGACCCTGTTCATGGGGTTCACCGAGGCCGAGGCGGTGAAGCTGTTCGCGAACACGTACCTGGCGTTGCGCGTCTCCTATTTCAACGAGCTGGACACGTACGCGGAGTCGAAGGGGCTGGACACGCGTGAGATCATCGACGGCGTGTGCCTGGACCCGCGTATCGGCACCCATTACAACAACCCGTCGTTCGGCTACGGCGGGTACTGCCTGCCGAAGGACACGAAGCAGCTGCTGGCGAACTACGCGGACGTGCCGGAGGACCTGATCCGCGCGATCGTGGAGTCGAACGCCACGCGCAAGGATTTCATCGCGGACCAGGTGCTCAGGAAGACCGGCGCCTATGGGTATTCGGACAACAACGAGTACAAGGCCGCGGGCGAGAGGCCGGTGACCATCGGCGTGTACCGGCTGACGATGAAGTCCAACTCGGATAATTTCCGTCAGTCGGCGAT
>NZ_PEBJ01000010.1 GCF_002802915.1 Bifidobacterium felsineum | reverse complement strand
GAGAATCATGTTCATCACCGCATTAAACTTCAAAGAACGAATACGAGTACTCATTTTTAATAGAAGAAATTAGATGCCTAAAAGCCTTGATGAGTAAGGATAAATTTGGTTCTGTCCATTAATTATAAGATGGAAAGATGTATATAGAGCTAAAATGACATAAATGCTCTGCAAAATGATTGCAGTTCTCTTAGGGAGAATCTTCGCGAGCAATACTAGATAAAGACAATTGAATATTTGCCCATATAAACCAATTCTAGAAAGACCGGCGGCAATTAATGAAAGAAATTCTGCGCACCATCCAAGTATTGAAAGATATTCGGCGGTAAAGAATAAGCCTGTAATATTATTTTTTTTATAGTTACCTTCGCGTATGAAGAAAAGATGTAAAATTATCATGTATAGAAGTATCAATAGATTGGTCTGATTGAAGGTATTAGAATTCATCCTATCTGCTATATAAGTATAGGTGTCTCGTGTATCCGCGAGGATGGTAATAAATTCGCGATAATAAATTATAAGTGAAAAAATAAATATAAAGGTAAGTGCTCCAAGGCTTAGATATTTAATCACTTTGTCGATTTTTTGAGATCCTATATAGAGATATAATGGATATATTACTATAAAGAGTATTGCGGTTTGATGCATTGTGAATGCAAGCAGTATCGTTAGTAAAAATAATTTAAAATTACGTTTTTTTATAAAGATTAAAGATGAAAAAACAATGCATACGGCAATGCATTGCTTCATCATGTTTAATGATGATGGGAAAATTAATATAAGATAGGCGCACATTCCGAGCCAAGTATATTTTCCGACGAGATATTTAAGTGTGATGTAAATAGGAATGATGCAGATTAGCTGTAATGTTGCTAGATAAACCCAAAAAAGGTTTTGCCCTAAACGAGATACTATCCAAGTCAGTAAGAGGAATCCTGGGGGTTGGTTGCTAAATTGACTCAACAACGCGAAAAATGAGGAGGATGAAGCGGCATGTGAATATGTGTCGGCAGCGTAGACCGCGATATCTGTTCCAATCCATGTATCTCGTAGCCCTGCTACTGATACAGGAAGTAAAACGGCAATTGTTAAACAGATTCTAGACCTAAAGTAATCAGATAATTTGAAAAAAATTGTTGACAACAATATATTTGCTATATAAATGTACATCTTATTCTTTTCCAAAAAAAGTCTGAATGATGCGAACTAGTGTTTTAAATCTTGCTTTATATTTAAAGCTGGTTTTATAGATAGAAAGCTTTTCTTCTCTTGATAAAGATTTGCCGCAAGCTTTGACTTTATTGTATAAATATATGCTATACCTATCAGGATTTTTGGTATATATATTGCTATATTTCTTCTCAAGAATTGAATAAGCTTGAACGGCTTTATTATTGTTATATGTAATACTATCGGACATCAAATAACGTTTGACTAGAACAAAAGGAGTAAAAGAAGATTTGTATTTTGGATATAATCGCATCGCTAAATCCCAGTCTTGGAATCTAGGCAAAGATGGGTCAAACTTTTCCGCCAATATTACATCTTTGCGTATTAGCAGCATTTGTGTGCTCATGAAATTAGCACCTATTATATATTGCGCGTTCAACCCCGCGTTTATTGCAGTGTCCGAGGGTACTATTTCTTTATTTTCTACTGTCTGCATTCTGCATATATCAAAATCAGATTTTGTCCTGCGTATTGTACTCAACTGCATTTCGAGCTTGTTGGGAAGCCATTCATCATCGCTATCTTGAAATGCTATATATTTTCCGCGCGCAATTGATATACCATAATTACGTGCTGCGCAAGCACCTTTATTTTGTTGATATAGGTAAATAATCCGTCCATCATTGAAGGAGTTAACTACTTCCTTTGTTTTATCGGTTGAGCCATCATCCACAATAATTAATTCGAATGACTTGTAAGTCTGATTTAGAATACTATTAATTGATCGTTTTAGTGTGCTTTCGCGATTATAGGTAGGAATTATTATACTAACTTTAGGGTATTCCATTTTCGTTCCTATATTGTCAAGAATCCTTGAATTGTTTCTATAGTTTTGTCGTAATATACTTTTTCTTTTATCAAAAATAATATTCTTCTTAGTTTATTTTCTAATTCGAGTGATGCAAATTGTTTAACTACTTCATATTCTCTACGTGTTGATGCGTTTGGGAGTTTAATCAAAACGGATGCTTGATTCTCCTTTAATATCATTTGGTTGTGCCTATGTTTATAGATATGAACACCGTATTTTAAATAAAATCTTTTAATTCTTTTTACGAAGTAACTCAAAGAATATTGAGGGGCTCCAATAGTGTTTGTTTCATGTTGGCGATATTTTATTAGAGATTGATTTAGATGATGAATTTCTCCGAAAAAAGCAGCAATCTGTAGGGCAATGTAATCGTGCATCACTATTTTTTGAGGATTTATGTTTCCTCTCATCAGCATAAAGAGTTTCTTGTTGAAGCCCATTGCGCAACCTGGAACACGATTCTCAATTAATAGACGTGGGAATGATAAGTTTTTATTGCTTGGATTAAACTTTGTGTAAGAAAAGTATGACTTTGATATATTATTTAATTCTTTATCCACTACTTCTAAGTCAGAAAATACTAATTGTGGAATATTGTTATCCTTGTTTGATAATAATAATGACAATATTGATATTTTGTCTTTGTGCCAATAATCATCTTGATCAGCAAAGAAATAGTATTCTGATTCAGGTGAATAGTTTATAGCATTAATAAAATTTCCTGCGGCACCGTGATTCGAATTATTACTAATAATTTTCATGCGGCTGGTACGAAAGAAGATACTGCTTTTAAGAATGTTTAACGTATTGTCTTTTGATAAATCGTCTGATACTAATATATCAAAATCCTGATTAGTTTGATTTTCAAGTGAAGTCAAAAATTCAGGTAAATATTTTTCACCATTATAGGTTCCTAATATTATTGTAGAATGCATTGTATTCCTTAGTCTCGTTTGTAGAGGTCTCGGGTGTAGACCTTGGTTTGCACGTCGTCGAGGCAGGGGTCGTACCGGTTCGCGAGGATCGCGTCACTGCGCCGCTTGAACTCCTCCAGGTCGTTGACCACCGGGCTGCCGAAGAACGTGCCGCCGTCCTCCAGGGTCGGCTCGTACACGATCACGGTCGCGCCCTTCGCCTTGACCCGCTTCATCACGCCCTG